>NZ_JACVWU010000020.1 GCF_014596915.1 Streptomyces sp. TRM68416 | reverse complement strand
GGGGGCCGGGGGGGGGGGGGGGGGGGGGGGGGGAGCCACGGCTCCACCGACCGGCCGACCGGCCGACCCGCCCGCACATCCACCGATCCGCACATCCGCCGATCCGCCGGACCTGCCGGTCCGCCCCGCCCGCGGGCCTGCTGGACTGCCGGGTGCGCGGACTCGCCGGTTCGCCCGAGGCTGCCGGTGCGCCGATGCGCCCTGTCTGCGGGTCTGTCGGTCCGCAGGGCTGCCGGGTGTGCTGGTCCGTCGGTCGGTCGAGGCTGCCGGTGCGTCCTGCTGGCCTGTCGGTCGGCCGAGGCCGCCAGTGCGCCCCGCCTGCCGTTCCGTCGGTCGGCCGAGGCTGCCAGTGCCCCGGGCCTGTCGGCCCGTCGCTCTGCCCGGCTGTCGGTCTCCGTGCCTGCGGGGCTGTCGGCCCGCCGGTTCGCCGGTTCGCCGGGCTGTCAGGTGGCGGGCCGTTCGACCGCCG
Source organism: Streptomyces sp. TRM68416 (assembly GCF_014596915.1). Lineage (GTDB taxonomy): Bacteria > Actinomycetota > Actinomycetes > Streptomycetales > Streptomycetaceae > Streptomyces. The sequence continues at coordinate 183,815 of NZ_JACVWU010000020.1, read as the reverse complement.
GGCTACACCACCGCCCCCCGCCCCGGGTCGTCGTCGTCCTCGTCGCCCGTCCGCATTCGCATGACCAGCGTGGCGAAACCGCCCAGGAAGCCGCCGATGCCGAGGGTGGTGAGCCACCAGACCATGTCCCAGCCCAGGAGGACGGCGATCAGCAGCAGGAGTGGTCCGCCGATCACCGCCAGCCAGGCGAACTTCGCCGTCGTGTCCGTCTCGGGCAGGGGCGGCGGCTCCGGCGGGACGAAGTGACCCTCGTCGTCCTCGTCGTCGCCGCGGTGGACCTCGTTCGGCGGCTCGGCCACGGTGTAGTCGCGCGGTCCGACGCCGGGCGCGAAGGCGACGGAGCTGCCCAGTGACTTGGTGGTGGCGGGCTTGTCCTGCTCCGGCTTCTCCTCCGGACCGTCGTTCGGCTCGGCCTCCAGCAGCGCCAGATCCTCGACGGACTTGAACGGCTTGGCACCGGGCGGGTCCGGCGGCTCCTCGCCGTAGCCCGCGACGATCGCCGCCCAGGCCGCGTCCTCGTCGAACCGGGCACCCTGATCGTCCGGCTCGCGGTCCTCGCGGTCGGAGTCGTGCTCAGCCACCTACGGCCGTCCCTTCCTTGCCGAGACTGGGGGCGATCCGGTTCATGAACGCGTAGCTCTCCTCGAAGATCCGGTCCGCGTCATGGTCCAACGTCGCGACGTGGTAGCTCTGTTCCAGCACGATCTCCGTCACGTCCGTCGACGAGACACGGCTGAGGACGCGGGCCGAGTCGGCCGGCGGGACCACATGGTCCTGCGGGCTGTGCAGGAGCAGCAGCGGCTGGGTGACCTGCGGCAGCTCACCGTCGAGCATCCGGAAGAAGACCCGCAGCGAGTGCGCGGCGTGCAGCGGCACGCGCGTGTAGCCCAGCTCGACGCTGCCCTCCTTGGCGATGTCGCTGGCGATGCCCTTCGTGGACCGGACGAAGTGACGGACCACCGGGAGGGCGTGCGCGGCCAGGCCGTGCACCTTGTTGCCCGGGTTGACGACCACCACGCCGTCGACCGCGCCGCCGTGCTTCGCGGCCAGCCGCAGGGCCAGCGCGCCGCCCATGGAGAGCCCGGCGACGAACACACGCGTGCAGCGCTCACGCAGGGCGCGCAGCTCGCGGTCCACCTCCGCGTACCAGTCCTGCCAGCCGGTGAGCTGCATGTCCTCCCAGCGTGTGCCGTGCCCGGGCAGCAGGGGCAGCGAGACGGTCAGGCCGCGCTCGGCGAGGTACTCCGCCCAGGGGCGCAGCGACTGCGGGGAACCGGTGAAGCCGTGGCAGAGGAGGACTCCGACCTCCCCGCCCTCATGGCGGTACGGCTCGGCTCCAGGAAGGACCGGCACCTTCGGTCTCCTGTTCATGAGGTCGATTGCAGGTACTTCACCGTACGCGACCGCACTGACACCGACCAGGGCCGTCGAAGTCTTTGACAGTGCTCCGGGTTAAGGTCTGATCGACAGACACAGGAGGCACTCGGTTGTTGTACGGCGCGATGAAGGTATCCATCGGGGGGCCGCTGAAGCTCGCCTTCAGGCCCTGGGTGGAGGGCCTGGAGAACGTTCCCGCCGAGGGCGCCGCGATCCTGGCGAGCAACCACCTCTCGTTCTCCGACTCGTTCTTCCTGCCCGCGGTCCTCGACCGCAAGGTCACCTTCATCGCGAAGGCCGAGTACTTCACCACCCCCGGCCTCAAGGGCCGGATGACCGCCGCCTTCTTCAAGGGCGTCGGCCAGCTCCCGGTGGACCGCTCCGGGGCGCGCGGCGCGGGCGAGGCCGCCATCAAGAGCGGCATCGAGGTCATCGAGCGCGGTGAGCTGTTCGGGATCTACCCGGAAGGCACCCGTTCGCCCGACGGCCGTCTGTACCGCGGCAAGCCCGGCGGCCTCGCGCGCGTGGCGCTCGCCACCGGCGCGCCGGTCATCCCGGTCGCCATGATCGACACCGAGAAGATCCAGCCGCCGGGCCAGGTGATGCCCAAGCTGATGCGGCCCGGCATCCGTATCGGCAAGCCCCTGGACTTCAGCCGCTACCAGGGCATGGAGCACGACCGCTTCGTGCTTCGCGCGGTGACCGACGAGGTCATGTACGAGATCATGAAGCTCTCCGGCCAGGAGTACGTCGACATGTACGCGACCGCCGCCAAACGGCAGATCGCGGAGGCGGCGAAGGCCGAGAAGGAAGCCGAGAAGGCGGCGAAGGCCGCGCTCGCGAAGGCCGGGAAGAATCCGGCCGAAAAGGAGAAGTCCGAGTCCTAGACGCGCCAGTCCGGGGCGGGACGGGGCGGGCCGGGGGGAGCCAGGTGTGGCCAAGCGCGAGACGGTGACGAGGATGTCGGTCGAGCAGCCGCTGTGGCGTGCGCTCAGGGGATACCGGGTCCTGACCCTGCTGTACGCGATCGGTCTGTTCGTCAGCGCCTACGACGAGTTCGCCCGGCCCTGGGTCGCGATCGCCTACTTCGCCGTCCTGACCGTATGGACGTTCGCGACGCTGCCCAAGGTCTCCGGCGCCGCCGCCTGCACCAAGCGGTTCCTCACCGCCGACCTGACCATCGCGCTGGTCGGCATCCTGCTCACCCGGGTCGCCGACTCGGCCGAACACATCGAGACGGGCAGTCCGACACTGCCGTCGATATGGACGGCCGGCTCGGTGCTGGCGTTCGCCATCAAGGGCGGCTGGCGCTGGGCGGCCTTCGCCTCCACGCTGGTCGCCGTCGCCAACCTGGTGCACCGCGGCTCCCCGGCCCGCGACACCGTCCACGCCGTGATCCTGGTCTGGGTCGCTTCCATCGCCATCGGCTACGTTGTCGAGGTCGCCCGCGCCTCCGAGCGCACCCTCGCCCGCGCCCTGGAGATCGAGGCCGCCACCCGCGAGCGCGAGCGGCTGGCCCGGGACATCCACGACAGCGTGCTCCAGGTCCTCGCCATGGTCCAGCGGCGCGGCGCCGTCATCGGCGGTGAGGCGGCCGAGCTGGGCCGGCTGGCCGGCGAGCAGGAGGTGGCGCTGCGCACGCTGGTCTCCGGCGGCCTGACGCCCGTCTCCCGGGTGTCGGAGGACGTGGCCGAGGGGGCGGTCGTACGGGCCGTGGAGGAGCCGGACGAGCCGGACGACGCCGACGGCCCGCTCGACCTGCGCGCGCTGCTCGCCCCGTACGCCGGATCGCGGGTCAACCTCGCCGAGCCCGGCGCCCCCGTCCTCCTGCCCCCGGCCCCCGCGCGCGAGCTGGCCGCGGCCGTCGGGGCCGCCCTGGACAACGTCCGCAGGCACGCCGGGGAGCACGCGCGCGCGTGGATCCTCGTGGAGGACGAGCCCGACGAGGTGATCGTGACCGTCCGCGACGACGGCCCCGGCATCCCCGAGGGGCGGCTCGCGCAGGCCGAGGGCGAGGGACGGCTCGGGGTGGCCCTCTCCATCCGGGGACGGCTGCGCGACCTCGGCGGCAGCGCCGACCTCATCTCCGTGCCCGGGCAGGGCACCGAAGTCGAACTGAAGGTACCGAAGCAGATGTCACGGGGGATGCGATGAGCGAGCGACCGAGCGGCCCGATCAAGGTGATGGTGGTCGACGACCACCCCATGTGGCGCGACGCCGTCGCCCGCGACCTGGCCGAGCACGGCTTCGACGTGGTCGCCACCGCCGGCGACGGCGAGCAGGCGGTGCGCCGCGCCAAGGCCGCCGCCCCCGACGTCCTCGTCCTCGACCTGAACCTGCCCGTCAAGCCGGGCGTCCAGGTCTGCAAGGAACTCGTGGGCCACAACCCCGCCCTGCGCGTCCTCGTCCTGTCGGCGAGCGGCGAGCACGCCGACGTCCTGGAGGCGGTGAAGTCGGGCGCCACCGGCTATCTGCTGAAGTCGGCCTCGACGGAGGAGCTGCTGGACGCGGTGCGCCGTACGGCGCTGGGCGACCCGGTGTTCACCCCGGGGCTGGCCGGCCTGGTCCTCGGCGAGTACCGCCGCCTCGCCTCCGAGCCCGCGCCCGCCGCGCAGGACGCCGACCAGCCGGGCACCCCGCGCCTCACCGACCGGGAGACCGAGGTGCTGCGGCTGGTCGCCAAGGGCCTGAGCTACAAGCAGATCGCCGAACGCCTGGTCATCTCGCACCGCACGGTGCAGAACCACGTCCAGAACACGCTCGGCAAGCTGCAGCTGCACAACCGCGTCGAGCTGGTGCGTTACGCCATAGAGCGCGGCCTCGACGAGGAGTGAGCGCCCCTCGGACTTGACGTCGGGTAAACCAACAGCCCGACGTTTCACCGGAATTGCCCTTCCCGCCCATCCCAATGTGACCTGGATCACCATTAGCGTGAGCCGTGTCAGGCAACCGCGGCGAAGGGATATTTCCATGCGGGTCGGAGTACTGACCGGAGGCGGCGACTGCCCCGGGCTCAACGCCGTCATCCGGGCCATCGTCCGCAAGGGCGTGCAGGAGTACGGCTACGACTTCGTCGGCTTCCGGGACGGCTGGCGCGGTCCGCTCGAAGGGGACAGCGTGCGTCTCGACATCCCCGCCGTGCGCGGCATCCTGCCGCGCGGCGGCACCATCATCGGTTCCTCGCGCACCAACCCGCTCAAGCACGACAACGGCATCCGCCGCATCAAGGAGACCCTCGCCAAGCAGGAGGTGGGCGCCCTCATCACGATCGGCGGCGAGGACACACTGGGCGTGGCCGCACAACTGTCGCAGGACTACGGGGTGCCCTGCGTCGGCGTACCGAAGACGATCGACAACGACCTCTCCGCCACCGACTACACCTTCGGCTTCGACACCGCCGTGGGCATCGCCACGGAGGCCATCGACCGGCTGCACACCACCGCCGAGTCCCATATGCGCGTCCTGGTCGTGGAGGTGATGGGCCGTCACGCCGGCTGGATCGCCATCCACTCCGGACTCGCGGGCGGCGCCAACGTCATCCTCATCCCCGAGCAGCGCTTCGACACCGAGCAGGTGTGCGCCTGGGTGACCTCCCGCTTCAAGGCCTCGTACGCGCCGATCGTGGTCGTCGCCGAGGGTGCCATGCCGAGGGACGGCGACATGGTGCTCAAGGACGAGTCGCTGGACTCCTTCGGGCATGTGCGGCTGTCCGGCGTGGGGGAGTGGCTGGCCAAGGAGATCGAGAAGCGCACGGGCAAGGAGTCCCGTACGACCGTGCTCGGCCACGTCCAGCGGGGCGGCACGCCCAGCGCCTTCGACCGCTGGCTCGCCACCCGGTTCGGACTGCACGCCGTCGAGGCCGTCCACGACGGCGACTTCGGCAAGATGGTCGCCCTGCGCGGCACGGACATCGTGCGCGTGCCCATCGCCGAGGCGACCAGGAAGCTGAAGACGGTGGACCCCAAGCTCTACGACGAGGTCGGAGTGTTCTTCGGCTGACACGGCACCCGGGGGTTGTGGGCCGTATATTCGGCCCATAACCCTATGAAACGGGAGCAGCCGTGGAGATCCTCGCCTTCGGTGTCCAGGCGGACGAGAAGCCCCTGATCGAGCAGGCCTTCGCCGGTCACCACGACGTGCGCTGCCTGGACGTCTTCCTCAACGAGGACACCGCCCCGATCGCGGCCGGCTACGAGATCGTCTCCACCAGCGTCAACGCCGACCTCGGCCCGCGCGTCCTGCAGATCCTCGCGGCCGGCGGCACCCGGATGATCGCCCAGCGCTCCACCGGCTTCAACAACATCGACCTCGACGTGGCCGAGCGCGTCGGCATGACGGTGGCCCGGGTCTCGTACTACTCGCCGTACTCGGTCGCCGAGTTCGCCTGGACCCTCGCCATGGCGGTCAACCGCCGTATCGTCCGGGCCTCCACCCGCACCCGCGACTTCGACTTCCGGCTCGACGGGCTGATGGGCCGCGACATGCACGGCCGCACCGCGGGCATCCTCGGCACCGGAAAGATCGGCGAGGCCTTCGCCCGGATCGCCCACGGCTTCGGCATGAGACTGCTCGGCTGGGACGTCGCCGAGAACCCCGCCTGCGTGGAACTCGGCATGAAGTACGTCCCCAAGGACCAGCTCCTGGCCGAGTCCGACCTGATCACCCTGCACGTCCCGCTGCTCCCGGAGACCCGGCACCTCATCGACGCGGCCGCGCTCAGGGCGATGCGGAGCGACGCGATCCTGGTGAACTCCAGCCGCGGCGGCCTCATCGACACCATGGCCCTCGTCACCGAACTGCGCGCCGGCCGCTTCACCGGCGTCGGCCTCGACGTCTACGAGGCGGAGGCGGGCCTGTTCTTCCTCGACAAGTCCCTGGAGGCCGTCGAGGACGACACCCTGGCCCGCCTGGTCACCTTCCCCAACGTCCTGGTCACGTCCCACCAGGCGTACTACACCGCGGACGCCGTAGGCCAGATCATCGACACCACGGTGCGGAACGTCCTCGACTACACGGAGGGCCGCCGCTCGGAGAACGTGCTGGTGCCGCGCAGCTGACCGACCAGCTCCCGGACGATCGCGGCGCCGTCCAGCGTCAGCACCGACTCGGGGTGGAACTGCACCCCCGCGAACCCCGCCCCGCGCAGCGCGTGCACCTCGTGCGACGCGCTCCGGCTGACCTCCACGCCGTGCGCGGCCAGCTCCGCGGCCGCTTCGTCGTCGCAGCGCGCCACGAAGCTGTTGTAGAAGCCGACCGTCTCGGCCCGCCCGAACAGGTCGATCTCCGTCTGCGCCCCCTGGTACGGCACCTCCTTCCGTACGATGTCCAGCCCCAGCTCGGCCGCGATCAGCTCGTGCCCGAGACAGACCCCGAGCACGCCGTGCCGGTGGCTGCGGAGGGCCTCGGCGGTCAGGGCGCGCAGGAACCGCATCTTGGGGTCGGCGGTGTCGGACGGGTCGCCCGGCCCGGGACCGAGCACCAGCGGCCCCTCGTGCGCCAGGACCGCCTCCCGCAGCCCCTCCTCGTCGTAGCGCCGGACGGTCACCTCAAGACCGCCGGAGCGCAGCACGTGCGCGAGCATCGCCGTGAAGGTGTCCTCGCCGTCGACGACCAGGGCGTGCCCGGTCAGCTCCCCGGCCCGCTCCTGCATCCGCAGCCAGAAGGGGGCGAGCGAGGCCCTGCGCCCGTCGAGTGCGGCCCGCACGCGCGGGTCGTCGGCCAGCCGGGGGCGGCTGCCCTCCGCACGCGGCCGGGACGGCCGTACGCCCAGCGCCGCCAGCACCCCCGCCGCCTTCGCGTGGGTCTCGGCGACCTCGCCCGCCGGGTCCGAGCCGCGGACCAGGGTCGCGCCGACCGGGACGCGCAGCCGGCCGTCGGCGGAGATGTCGGCGGTGCGGATGAGGATGGGGGAGTCGAGGGTCTGGGCGCCGCCGGAATCCCGGCCGAGCAGCGCGAGCGCGCCCGCGTAGTAGCCGCGCCCGCCCACCTCGTGGCGCTCGATCACCCGGCAGGCGTTCTGCACGGGGGAGCCGGTGACGGTGGCCGCGAACAGGGTCTCCCGCAGGACCTCCCGGACGTCCAGCGAGGACTTCCCGCGCAGCTCGTACTCGGTGTGCGCGAGGTGGGCCATCTCCTTCAGCCGCGGCCCGACGACGACTCCGCCCATGTCGCCGACCGTGCACATCATCTTCAGCTCCTCGTCGACGACCATCGACAGCTCCTCGATCTCCTTGCCGTCGGCGAGGAAGCCGAGCAGATGCTCGGGGGTCGGGCCCTCGGCGGGATAGCGGTACGTCCCGCTGATCGGGTTCATGACGACGGTCCCGCCGGACATCCGGACGTGCACCTCCGGACTGGCCCCGACCAGCGTCCGGTCCCCGGTGTGCACGACGAACGTCCAGTACGCGCCCCGCTCGCCGTCCAGCAGCCGCCGGAACAGGGCGAGGGCATCGCTACGGGAGAACCCCGCGATCTCCCCCTCGTACGTCCGCCGGATCACGAAGTTGGCGCCCTCGCCCCGCCCGATCTCCTCCCGCAGCACCCGCCCGACGATCTCGCCGTACTCCTCGTCACCGACGTCGAAACCACCCCGCTCGACACGCACGTCATGGGCCGGGAGCTGCGCCAGGGCATCGGCGAGCGGAACCTCGTACGTCTCCTCCGGGAGCAGCACCGACAGCGGTGTGCCGTCGTCGCGGACGTCGAAGCCGCGCTCGCGGATCTGGCGGAACGGGACGAGCGCGAGGCCCTCGTCGGGGAGGTCTGCGAGGCGGTCGTGGGCGGTGACCTCGCCGATCAGCACCTCGATCACGTCGTGGTCGCGGCCGGGGGTGCGGCGGCGCAACAGGGCGAACGGGCGGGGATCGTCGAGCAGGTCGAGCAGCTGCATGGGTCCGTTTCCTTCTCGTGAGAGTTCACTGGGAGGAACGGACCCCGGGAAACACCGAAGGCCGCCCCTCGGGCGGCCTTCGCGAAGTCTTGCGTACGCGCAGTCAGTGGGCCGCCGGAGAAGCGGTCCACCACCAGTTCTGGATCTGGGTCGAGTGCGCGAACATGCGCCGACTCTAGCGCATGAGGGACTCCGGGTGAGCGAGCTGTGTCTCACTTGGTGAGCCAGGGAATGGACCGCGGACACAAGCCCGTAATGTTGACGTCGTGACCGTGAACGCTAAGACCAGCGCGAGCGCTGGCAACACCTGGCGAGACCTGCCCGCGGCGCAGCAGCCCGAGTACCCCGACACCGAGGCTCTGCGCGCAGTGATCGCGGACCTCGAGTCGTATCCGCCGCTCGTTTTCGCGGGCGAGTGCGACCAGCTGCGCGCCCGGATGGCGGCCGTCGCCAAGGGAGAGGCGTTCCTTCTCCAGGGCGGCGACTGCGCCGAGGCCTTCGACGCGGTGTCGGCCGACCAGATCCGCAACAAGTTGAAGACCTTGCTCCAGATGGGCGCCGTCCTCACGTACGCCGCCTCCGTGCCGGTCGTGAAGGTCGGCCGGATCGCCGGTCAGTACTCCAAGCCGCGCTCCAAGCCGACCGAGACCCGCGACGGCGTGACCCTGCCGACCTACCGCGGCGACTCCGTCAACGGCTTCGACTTCACCGAGGCCGCCCGCGTCCCGGACCCCGAGCGGCTGAAGCGGATGTACCACGCCTCCGCCTCCACGCTGAACCTGGTGCGCGCCTTCACCACCGGCGGCTACGCCGACCTGCGCCAGGTGCACGCCTGGAACCAGGACTTCGTGAAGTCGTCCCCGTCCGGCCAGCGCTACGAGCAGCTCGCCCGCGAGATCGACAACGCGCTGAACTTCATGCACGCCTGCGGGGCCGACCCGGAGGAGTTCAAGACGGTCGAGTTCTACTCCTCGCACGAGGCGCTGCTGCTCGACTACGAGACCGCGCTGACCCGCGTCGACTCCCGCACGGGCAGCCTGTACGACGTCTCCGCGCACATGGTGTGGATCGGTGAGCGCACCCGGCAGCTGGACCACGCGCACATCGAGTTCGCCTCGAAGATCCGCAACCCGATCGGCATCAAGCTCGGCCCGACGACGACGGCCGAGGAGGCGCTGCAGTACATCGACCGTCTGGACCCGGAGCGCGAGCCGGGCCGGCTGACCTTCATCGTCCGGATGGGCGCGGACAAGATCCGCGACAAGTTCCCCGAGCTGGTCGAGAAGGTCACGGCGTCCGGTGCCACGGTGGCCTGGGTGACCGACCCGATGCACGGCAACACCTTCGAGGCGGCCTCCGGCCACAAGACCCGCCGCTTCGACGACGTGCTCGACGAGGTCAAGGGCTTCTTCGAGGTCCACAAGAGCCTCGGCACCCACCCGGGCGGCATCCATGTCGAGCTCACCGGTGACGACGTCACCGAGTGCGTGGGCGGCGGCGACGAGATCTTCGTCGACGACCTGCACCAGCGCTACGAGACGGCCTGCGACCCGCGGCTGAACCGCAGCCAGTCCCTTGACCTGGCCTTCCTGGTCGCGGAGATGTACAGGGACCAGTAGCCGGTTCGGCTGTTACGCAAGAGCGCGGTGGGGCGCGGATCACATACGATCCGCGCCCCACGCCACTTTTATGGCTCCTGCATGCCGGGTAAGGTTAGGTTAGCCTCACCGATCAATCGGGATGGCACGGCCTTTCAATCCCGGCGGGAGGTGAACCGCGTGTACGTCTGCAGTTGCTTCGGCGTCACCGAGCAGCAGGTCAAGAAGCACGCGGCGGACGGTGCCTGCACCCCTCGCCAGATTGCCTCCGCCTGCAAGGCGGGTACGGACTGCGGGTCGTGCGTACGGCGCATCCAGGCGATCCTGGGCCGGGGCGCGTGCCCTCGCCGTGAGCTCGCGGACCAGGGCCAGCCGGTCCTCGCCGAGCTCGACGAAGCCGCCTAGACACGTCGCCCGGACGCGGCCGCCTAGCTCTCCGGCTGCTCGATCAGCTGCGCGATGTAGAGCGGCTCGCCGAGCTTCTCCAGCAGTTCCAGCTGGGTGTCGAGGTAGTCGATGTGGTGCTCCTCGTCCTCGAGGATCGACTCGAAGATGTTCGCCGAGGTGATGTCGCCCTTGGCGCGCATGACCTCGATGCCGCGCTTGAGGCGGTCGATCGCCTCCACCTCGATCATCCGGTCGGCCTCGAACATCTCCTTGACCGTCTGCCCGATCCGGACGTGGAAGAGCCGCTGGTAGTTGGGCAGCCCTTCGAGGAACAGGATCCGGTCGGTGAGCACCTCCGCGTGCTTCATCTCGTCGAACGACTCGTGCCGCGTGTACTTGGCGAGCTTCGTCCAGCCGAAGTTCTCCTGCATCTTCGCGTGCAGGAAGTACTGGTTGATCGCGGTGAGCTCGCCGGTGAGCTGCTCGTTCAGGAATTCGATGACCTCGGGGTCGCCCTGCATCGCAGAGGCTCCTTCCAAGCGGGGGAAGTGGCGGAATGCGCCGCATCCTTGCACCGGCATCGAAGATCGTCCAGTAAGTCTTCACTTAGTAAGTAAGTGCATGCTTAGTCCAATTTGCACGGTTTGGAGTGGGGCTGGTCCTGTGCACTGCTTCGGGTCTGTCAGGATGGAGACATGGGTCAGCCGGTGGAGAGCGAATCTGGAGGAGCGGGACAGCCGGAGCTTCCGCCGGGGCAGCGACTGCAGCGCGGCTGGCCGGTCACCCACTACGGGCCCGTCCCCAAGTTCCGCCCCGAGCGCTGGGAGTTCAGGGTCTTCGGGGCCACCGCCGACGGCGAGAAGCACTGCTGGAACCACGAGGAGTTCGCGGCCCTGCCGTACAAGACCGTCGTGGCCGATCTGCACTGCGTCACGAAGTTCAGCATGCTCGGGGCCGAGTGGGGCGGCATTCCGGCGCGGACGATCCTGGAGATCGCCCCGCCCGCGCCCGCCGTCACCCATGTGATGGTGTGGGCCGAGTACGGCTTCAGCTCAAACCTGCGCCTCGCGGACTTCGCCGCCGCGGACACCATCTTCGCCACCCACAAGGACGGCGAACTGCTCACCGCGGAGCACGGCTTCCCGCTCCGCCTCGTCGTCCCCCACCTGTACGCCTGGAAGGGCCCCAAGTGGGTCCGCGGCGTGGAGTACATGACCGCCGACCGCCGCGGCTTCTGGGAGGAGCGCGGCTACCACAACATCGGCGACCCGTGGCGGGAGCAGCGCTACTCGTACCAGGAGCAGCCCGGGGACGGGCCCGAGCTCTGAGTCAGCTCTCGCGGAGCTTCTTCAGCCGCTCCACGTCCGCCGCGTGCCCCTCCTTGCCGCCGGGCGTCTCGATGATCAGCGGTACGCCCTCGGTGGCGGGGTGGGTCATCAGGGCGCGGAACGGGTCCTCGCCGATGTGGCCGACGCCGATGTTCTCGTGCCGGTCCTTGTGCGCGCCCACCACGTCCTTGGAGTCGTTGGCGTGGATCAGCTTCAGCCTGCCCTCGCCGACGGTGTCGACGAGGAGGTCGAGCGTCTGACGCATGCCGTCCGGGCCGGTCAGGTCGTGCCCGGCGGCGAAGATGTGGCACGTGTCCAGACACACGCCCAGCTTCGGATGGGCGTCCAGCGCCTCGAAGTACGGCCCGAAGTCCCAGGTGCGCGAGCACAGGGAGGAGCCCTGCCCGGCGGTGGACTCCAGCAGCAGGTACGGGTCGTCGTCGTGGGTCAGTTCGTCGAGCAGCGGCAGCAGGTACTCGCGCACCTGCTTCAGGGCGACGGAGCGGTCCCGTCCGCCGGTCGCGCTGCCCGTGTGCACCACCACACCCCGCGCACCGATCTCTCGTCCGCGCCGCAGCGAGTGGCGCAGCGACTCCACCGACTTCTCGACCGTCGCCTCGGTGTGCGAACCGAAGTTGATCAGGTACGGGGCATGGACGTACGCCGGGATCGACTCGGCCGCGCAGGCCGCGCGGAACTCCTCGTCCTGCCGCGGGTTGCCGGCGGGCGTGGCCCAGCCGCGCGGGTTGGCGACGAAGACCTGCACGGTCTCGGCCTTGAGGTCACGGGCGTAGGCCAGGCCCACGGAGTTCAGACCGCCGGCCACGGGGACATGGCCGCCGACGGGGTTGCGGAGTTGCTCGATGGTCACCTGATCAGGGTGCCATGGCCTGGGGAGCGCCCCGTCGGCGGATCTCCAGGTGCGCCTTCAGCGGATCTTGATGGTGATCGTCGAGCCCTTGGGAGCCGTCTGACCGCCCTCGACCGACTGGCTCTTGACGGTGTCGCCGAACAGGCCCAGCAGGCCGCGGTCCTCGTCGACCTCGAAGCCGGCGGCTTCCAGCGCCGCCTTCGCGTCGCCGACGCTGTCGCCGACCACGTCCGGCACCTCGACCATCTCCGGGCCCTTGGACAGCGTCAGCGTCACCGTGTCGCCCCTGACCGCCTGGCTGTCGGCCTCCGGGGTCTGCTGGGCGACCTCGCCCTTGTCGTACTCGGAGGAGTTGACCTGCTCGGTGGCGACCCGGACCTGCAGACCGGCCGCCTCCAGCTCGGCCCTCGCGTCCGCCAGGGTCTCGCCGGTGACGTCCGGCACGTCGACCGGGATGCCCTTGCTGACGACCAGCGCGACCGCGGAGCCCGAACGGCGCTCGGTACCGGCCTCGGGGTTCGTGGAGATCACGGCGTTCTTGGCGACGCTGTCGCTGAACTCCCGCGTCACCATGCCCGGCTCGAGGCCCTCGCTCTTCAGCACGGCCTTCGCCTTGTCCAGGCGGTAGCCCTCCAGGTCGGGGACCTTCACGACCTCCGGGCCCCGGGAGACGACCAGGTTCACCGAGCCGTTGTCCCGGATGCGGCTGCCCGCCGCGGGGTCGGTGCTGATGACCCGGCCGCGCTTGACGGTGTCGCTGTAGGCGCGCTCGACCTTGCCGACGTCCAGACCGGCCTCGCCCAGCCGGTCCCTCGCCTCGGCCTCCGTCTTCGTCAGCAGTGCCGGGACCTGGGTGAACTGGCCGGAGTTGATGTACCAGACGCCCGCTCCGACGCCGAGGACCAGCAGGACGGCGACCACGATTGCGAGGGGGCCGCGCCGCGGTACGGCGACCCGGCGGCGCCGGGGCGGCAGCGGCGGCGGGGTCTCCAGCCGGCTGGTGCGGTGGAACTGCTGCTGCTCCTCGTCCTCGTTGACCGGGAGCGGACGGGGCACCGTCAGCGAACGCGGGATCACGCTGGTGCGGTCGTCGGCGTTGTCGTGTTCCGTGGACAGCGCCTGCGGCGGCACCGCGTCCAGCTGGTCCGCGCTCAGCGCACCGCGCGCCCGGCGGGTCTCGCCGAGCAGCGCGACCGCGTCGTGCGGGCGGACCTCGGGGGTGCGCGCGGTGGCCGACGCGACCAGCTCGTCGAGCTCGTACGGCAGCCCCGGCACGACGGCCGAGGGCGGTGGGACATCCTCGTGCAGATGCTTGTAGAGCACCACCGCCGGGGAGTCCCCGTCGTGCGGCTTCTCGCCGGTGAGCATCTCGTACAGCACGACACCGCACGCGTACACGTCGACGCGGGCGTCGGCGGCGCCGGGCTGCTCGATCTGCTCGGGCGCGAGGTAGGAGACGGTGCCGAGCACGGCACCGGTGGTGCTGGTCACGGTGTCCACGGACCGTACGAGCCCGAAGTCGGCGACCTTGACCCGGCCGTCGTCCCCTATGAGGACGTTCTCGGGCTTCATGTCCCGGTGCACGAAACCGGCGCGGTGCGCGGCGCCGAGCGCGGCCAGCACCGGCTCCAGGATGTCCAGCGCGGCCCGCGGCTGCAGCGCCCCCCGGTCGCGCAGCACGTCCCGCAGGGTGCAGCCGGCCACGTACTCCATGGCGAGGTAGACGTACGACCCGTCGGTGCCCTGGTCGAAGACCTGCACGACGTTGGGATGCGCCAGCCGGGCCACCGACTTGGCCTCCCGGATGAACCGCTCCACGAAGGTGCCGTCGGCCGCGAGAGCGGGGTGCATCACCTTCAGCGCGAGGACCCGGTCGAGGCGGGTGTCCACGGCCCGGTAGACCGTGGCCATCCCGCCGACGGCGATCCGCGCCTCGACGCGATAGCGGCGGTCGAGCACCTGCCCGACCAGAGGGTCCTGAAGGGTCGTATCCACGCAGGTGAGTGTACGAGCAGCAACTGACAGCCCCGCCGGTTCGGGCAGGATTGCACCGGGACTGCAGCCGACCTGTGACGCAACCCACGCGGGGCCGGCCGCCGACGGCGTTCAACCCCCACAGGAGAGGGGCCCACTTCGCGACCCACTGGAAACGGGTGGTGTGCGGATCGGAGACGCAGCGGGACCGCAGCGCCGCTCAGAACGCAGGACGCTCAGGATCAAGCACGGCCCGGCCCTCCGCAGGAGAGGACGCCTCGGCGAAATGGCGCTTGGGAATCCGTCCCGCCCGGTACGCCAACCGCCCCGCCTCCACCGCGTGCCGCATCGCGTCGGCCATCAGCACCGGCTCCTTCGCCCGCGTCACCGCCGAGGCGAGCATCACACCCGCGCACCCCAGCTCCATCGCGAGCGCCGCGTCCGACGCCGTACCGGCCCCCGCGTCCAGGATGACCGGCACGCGCGCGTGCTCCACGATCAGCCGGAAGTTGTGCGGATTGCGGATCCCGAGCCCGGACCCGATCGGCGACCCCAGCGGCATGATCGCCGCACAGCCGACGTCCTCCAGCTTCCGCGCCAGCACCGGGTCGTCGTTGGTGTACGGCAGCACCGTGAACCCGTCGTCCACCAGCGTCTCCGCCGCGTCCAGCAGTTCGATCGGATCCGGCAGCAGGGTCCGCTCGTCGGCGATGACCTCCAGCTTGATCAGATCGGTGCCGAGCGCCTCGCGCGCGAGGCGGGCCGTCAGCACGGCCTCGCCCGCCGTGAAGCACCCCGCGGTGTTCGGCAGCACCCGGATGCCCAGCCGCTCCAGCACCGACAGCACCGAGCCGTGCACCGAGGGGTCCACCCGCCGCATCGCGACCGTGGTCAGCTCCGTACCGGAGGCCACCAGCGCGCGCTCCAGGACCTCCAGGCTGGGCGCCCCGCCGGTGCCCATGATCAGCCGGGACGTGAAGGACGCACCGGCGAGGACGAAGGGATCGTCGGCCATGGTTCAGCCTCCTTGGACGGCGGTGAGGACCTCGACGCGGTCTCCCTCGGAGAGGGGGGTCGAGGGCCACTGCGCGCGCGGGACGACGGTTTCGTTGAGGGCGGCGGCCACGCCGGAGGGGGCCGCGGTGAGGGACTGCACGAGTGTGTCGAGGGCCGTGCCCGGCGCGATCTCCCGCCGCTCCCCGTTGACCGAGATGTTCATGCGGGCTGCTCCGTGAGTGCCGTGGTGCTGAAACGCTTCGGGGTGAAGGGGCGGGCCTCGTCCGGGAGTTCGCCGGAGGCCAGGGCGTGGGCCATGGCGTCGCCGGTGACGGGGGTGAGCAGCACGCCGTTGCGGTAGTGCCCGGTGGCCAGCAGCAGCCCCTCCAGCTCCGTCGGGCCGAGCAGCGGCGCGTTGTCGGGGGAGCCGGGACGCAGCCCCGCGCGCGTCTCCGTCAGCGGCAGCTCGGTGATGCCGGGCACCAGCTCGTGCGCGTCGCGCAGCAGCTCGTACACGCCCCCCGCGGTCACCGTCGTGTCCCAGCCCAGCTCCTCGCTGGTCGCGCCGACGACCAGCTCGCCGTTCTCCCGCGGCACCAGGTAGACCTGGCTGCCGCGCACCACGGCCCGCACGGTGCGGCTCAGGAACGGCGCGTGGCGCTTCGGCACGGTCAGCCGCAGCACCTGCCCCTTGACCGGCCGTACGGGAGGCAGCACATCGTCCGGGACGCCCGCCAGGCGGCCGCTGAGGCTGCCGGCGGCGAGGACCACCTGACCGGCGCCCAGCGCGGTGCCGTCGCGCGTCACGCACCCGGCCGCCCGGCCCCGCAGGACGGACAGCCGCTCGGCCCACACCCGGTGGAACACCACACCGGCCCGCTCGCAGGCGGCCATCAGAGCCCGGGCCAGGCGCCGCGGGTCGATCTGGTGGTCGCCGTCCACCCGCAGCCCGCCGCGCACGCCCGGCGCGAGCATCGGCTCCAGGCGCCGGCACTCCCGCCCGGACAGCCACTCCGACTCAAGGCCCGACTGCTGTTGCAGCACGTGCAGTTCGCGCAGGTGGGCCCGGTCGTCGGCGTCCAGTGCGACCGCGAGCGTGCCGCAGCGGCGGTAGCCGAGGTCGTGGCCGGTGAGCTCGCCGAGCTCGGCCGCGAAGTCGGGGTAGCGGCGGGCCGAGGCCAGGTTCAGGCCGAGCAGGGTCTGCTCGCCGTAGTGCAGTTCCGTGACGGCGGCCAGCATCCCGGCGGCCACCTGGGCGGCACCCCCGCCCGGTTCGGGGTCCACCACCGCCGTGGCGAACCCGCGCTGGGCGGCCCGCCAGGCCGTGACCAGCCCGATGATCCCGCCCCCCAGGACGAGAACGTCTGACGTACGCGTAGGCGACATGGGCGTCCAGCCCCTCCCTTCGCCGGCATGACCCGGATCAGGTTCGTACGGTCGGAGGCCGCCAGCCTCCCTCTCAGCCCGGTGCGTCCGGGCTCCCGCGAGTGCTTTACGTTGGCCACCCTAGCCCGACGTCGTATGTCTCAGTAAGGGAGCCTCTGCCCATGGCCCGCTCGCTCGACAATCTCGTCCTGGCCCCGGTGGCCGACCAGGCGCCGGGTCAGGTGGGCACCCGGACCCGCTTCACCTACCACGAGAAGGACGGGGAGATCTGGGCCGAGTACGCGGGCGGCGATGTCGTACGCGGTCATCTGGTCGGTACGCGACAGGGGGACCGGCTGGACTTCCGGTACGTGCAGCTCAAGCGGGACGGGACGACGTCGTCCGGGCACTGCGCGTCCACGGTCGTCGAACTCCCCGACGGGCGGCTGCGCCTGGAGGAGAGCTGGGAGTGGGAGTCGCAGCCGGGCAGCGGGACCAGCGTTGTGGAGCAGGTCACGGAGCACGACGGCTGACTGACAGATTGTCAGTTGTCTATGGTGATCAGGTGAGCGAGCAGAGGCAGGCGCAGCGGCGGGTGGTCGTGGTGGGCGCGGGCATGGCCGGCGTACAGACCGCGGTCGCCCTGCGGGAACAGGGATTCGCCGGCCCGGTGACGCTGATCGGCGCCGAACCGCACCAGCCCTACGACCGGCCTCCGCTGTCCAAGGCTGTGCTGCTCGGCAAGGCCGAGGGCTCCGCCTTCGACGTGGACTTCGAGGCGCTCGACATCGACCTCGCGCTGGGCCGCGAGGTGCTGGGCGTGCGGCCCGCCGACCGCGAGCTGGGCACCGGGGCCGGGCCCGTCCCGTACGACGTGCTGGTGCTGGCCACCGGTGCCGAACCGATCCGGCTGCCGGGCGCCGAGGGCGTGCCCGGGGTGCATCTGCTGCGCACCCTGGACGACGCGGAACGGCTGCGGCCCGTGCTCGCCCGACAGCACGACATCGTGGTCGTCGGCGCGGGCTGGATCGGTGCCGAGTTCGCCACCGCCGCGCGCGAGGCGGGCTGCGCGGTGACGGTCGTCGAGGCCGCGGACCGGCCGCTCGCGGGCGCGCTGCCCGCCGAGGTGGCCGCCCCGATGACCGGCTGGTACGCCGACAGCGGGGCGGAACTGCGCACCCACGCGCGCGTGGCGCACGTCGAGCCCGGCGCGGTCGTCCTCGACGACGGCTCGCGGCTGCCCGCGGGCGCCGTCGTGGTCGGCATCGGCGCCCGCCCCGCCACCGCCTGGCTCGCGGGCTCGGGCATCGAGCTCGGCCGCCACGGCGAGGTCGTGGCCGACGACCACCTGCGCACCTCCGTGCCGGACGTCTACGCCGTCGGCGACTGCGCCTCCTTCCCGTCCGCGAGGTACGGCGAGCGCCTCCTCGTCCACCACTGGGACAACGCCCTCCAGGGCCCGCGCACGGTGGCCGCGAACATCATCGGGGAGACCCCGTCCGGCTACGACCCGGTGCCGTACTTCTGGTCGGAGCAGTTCGGCCGCTTCGTCCAGTACGCCGGTCATCACGCGTCGGCCGACAGCACCCTGTGGCGCGGCGACCCGTCCGGCCCGGCCTGGACGGTCTGCTGGCTGCGCGAGGGCCGCCTGGTGGCCCTGCTGGCGGTGGGGCGGCCCCGGGACCTGGCCCAGGGGCGGCGGCTGATCGAGGCCGGTGCACGGATGGACCCGGAACTGCTGACGGACCCGGCGAGGCCGCTGAAGGTCGCGGTGGCGTAGCGGGCTTTCGTCCGGGTGACGTCCCTGTGTCGGCCCCGCGCCGCCCCCGTGGCGTCTCCACGCCGCCCCCGTGTCGTCCCTGGTCGGACGGGCCCGGCTTCCGACTGTCAGTGCGGGATGGCAGGCTTGTCATCGTGACCGAGATTGACGCAAAGATCGATGCTCTCGTCCCCGCCTGGCTCACCCTCCCCGACATCGCAGAGATGCTCGGTGTCGAGGTGACGCGTGTGCGGCAGCTGGTCAAGGAGGGCCAGCTCATCGCCGTACGCCGTGGTGAGAACCGGGCGCTGCACGTCCCCGCCGCCTTCATCGACGGGGACAAGGTCGTCAAGGGCCTGTCCGGGACCCTGACACTCCTGCGGGACGACGGCTTCACCGACGAAGAGATGCTGGAGTGGCTCTTCACCCCCGACGACAGCCTGCCCGGCACCCCCGCGCAGGCCCTCAGCGAGAATCGCGGTACGGAGGTGAAGCGCCGCGCCCAGGCGCTCGCCGTCTGATCACCGATCGACACCAGGTGTACGGGTCGCGGGGCGCCCGCGGCCCGTACGCACCGACAACGGGGGGACACGTATGCCCGCGACCGCACGAGCCCGGTTCTCCGACGCCCGGCTCTACCTCTGCACCGACGCCCGCAGGCGCCAGGGCGACCTCGCCGAGTTCCTGGACGCGGCCCTGTCGGGCGGGGTCGACATCGTGCAGCTGCGCGACAAGGGCATGGAGGCCGCCGAGGAGCTGGAGCACCTGAAGGTCTTCGCCGAGGCCTGCGCCCGCCACGGCAAGCTGCTCGCGGTCAACGACCGGGCGGACGTCGCCCACGCCGCCGGGGCCGACGTCCTGCACCTCGGCCAGGGCGACCTCCCGGTCCCCGCCGCCCGCGCGATCCTCGGCGACGAGGTCCTGATCGGCCGCTCCACGCACGCCGGGTCCGAGGCCGCCGCGGCCGCCGTCCAGGAGGGCGTGGACTACTTCTGCACCGGCCCCTGCTGGCCCACCCCGACCAAGCCCGGCCGCCACGCCCCCGGCCTCGACCTGGTCCGGTACACCGCGGGCCTGGGCACCGGCCGCCCCTGGTTCGCCATCGGCGGCATCGACCTGGGCAATCTCGACGAGGTGATCGAGGCGGGCGCCCGCCGGGTCGTGGTGGTCCGGGCGATCACGGAGGCGGACGACCCGGGCGCCGCGGCGGCGGAGTTCGCGAAGCGGCTGCGGGAGGTGTAGGGCCACCGCGGGACATCCGCCCACCGGGCGTCCACGGACCGGACGGGAGGAGGTCCCGGAGGGCCCCGAAAATCGCCGTCTGTCCACGGACTGGACAACAGCGCGACAAATCGGGCAAATTTCCGTCATCCGGTTGGGGGACCGCCGACCCCTGGCTAACCTGCGGGTATGGCCCTCGGCACCGCATCCACCAGGTCGGACCACGCCCCTACCGTTCGCGACATGCTCGCGACCGGCAAGACGACGTATTCGTTCGAGTTCTACGCCCCGAAGACCCCGAAGGGCGAGCGGAACCTCTGGAACGCGCTGCGCAGGGTCGAGGCCGTGGCACCCGACTTCGTCTCCGTGACCTACGGCGCGGGCGGCTCCACCCGCGCCGGCACGGTCAAGGCGACCGAGGCCATCGCCTCCGACACCACGCTCACGCCGATCGCCCACCTCACCGCGGTCGACCACTCGGTGGCCGACCTGCGCAACATCATCGGCCAGTACGCCGACGCCGGGATCCGCAACATGCTGGCGCTGCGCGGCGACCCGCCCGGCGACCCCATGGGCGACTGGGTGCCGCACCCGCAGGGCCTCACCTACGCCGCCGAACTCGTCGAGCTGATCAAGGCGTCCGGCGACTTCTGCGTCGGGGTCGCGGCCTTCCCCGCGATGCACCCGCGCTCCGCCGAGTGGGAGACCGACGTCCGGCACTTCGTCGACAAGTGCCGGGCCGGCGCGGACTACGCCATCACGCAGATGTTCTTCCAGCCCGAGGACTACCTGCGCCTGCGCGACCGGGTCGCGGCCGCCGGCTGCGAGACCCCGATCATTCCCGAGATCATGCCGATCGCCAGCGTGAAGACCCTCGCGCGGGTGCCCTCCCTCACCAACGCCGCCTTCCCCGACTCCCTGAAAGAGCGGATCCTCACAGCGCAAGACGATCCGGCCGCTGTACGCTCCATTGGCATCGAGTTCGCCACGGAGTTCTGCGCCCGGCTGCTGGCCGAGGGAGTGCCCGGTCTGCACTTCATCACGCTCAACAACTCCACGGCGACCCTGGAGATCTACGAGAACCTGGGCCTGCACCACCCGCCGCAGGCCTAGACCGGCCGCACCGCTGTACGACACACTGCGTAACGGTCATTGGGAGAGGGGCGTACATGGGCTTGATGACGGTCCTCTACATCGCGTTCGGTTTCGTCGCGCTGTGGCTGTTGGCCGAGGTGCTGCTGCAGTACAAGGCGCGTCTGCGCTGGCGGCTGGTCGCCTTCGTCGGTTTCCTCGTCGTGGTGCTCGGCGTGCTGATCACGTCACCCATCGTCATCGGCCTGGGCGCAAGCGGCTTCGCGGTCGGCCAGACCTACGTCACCCTGTCCTTCCGCCGCGGCTTCGCCGCCGGCTGGGCGGTGAACGCGCCGGCCCTGAGCGCCCTGCGGCGCCGCGGCGGGCGGGACCGCCAGGAGCCCACCCTGGAGGTCTCCGACCTCCAGGCGGCCGACGGCGCCTACGGCGACGACCAGGCATACGGCCAGGACCAGGGGTACGCCCCCGACGCCTCCGCCTACGGCCGGGACGACGACTACGACCGCGACGACGTGTTCACGCCCACGCCCCGCCCCGACACGGCGGCCCAGACCACCGCGGTGTACGAGCCGCAGCCCATGCCGGACGACACCGGCTCCTACGGCATATACGACACCTCCGCGTACCCCGCCGCCGACCCGTCCTACGCCGCGGCCCAACCGCAGGACCAGTACGCGACGGCCGCCCAGGGCGCCGACCAGTCCTACGGCTACGACGGCTACACCGGCTACGACCAGCAGCAGTACGGCTACGACACCTCCGGCCAGCAGCAGTACGCCGCCTACTCCGACCCGTACATCGGCCCCCAGACCTACGGCGGCGCCGGGTACGACACCGGCTACGGGCAGCAGTACGGCCAGCAGGACTACGGCCAGGACCAGTACGCCACCGGCACCTACCCCGGCGAGACCCCGCCCGACGGTGTGTGGGTCCCGCAGCAGCGCAGCACCGAGGACCCCTACGGCGGCGAACTCCCGCCGGAGCAGCCCTATCCGTACCAGGGCGGCCAGGGGCAGCAGGGCAGCGGCTACGGCGAGCAGTACCGCTTCTGACGGGGGCCGGTGCTCACTGGGAGCCCCGGAAGTCCGGCCCCTCCACGATCAGCCCGGCGACCAGGGCGCCGGACATGCCCGCGTGAGGGAGCCCGCCACCGGGGTGCGACCAGCCGCCGACGGCGTACAGACCTGGGACACGGGTGCTGTTCGACGGGAGCAGGAAGGCCCCGTCGGCCGCGGCCAGCGCCGGTACGGGCACCCCGCCGCCCTCGGCGCCCGTCTCCTCGTAGGTGTGCACCGGCGTCCGGACCTCGCGCCACAGCACCCGCTCGCGCAGCCCCGGTATCGCGCGCTCGGCCGCCTCGGTCATCCGGTCCGCGAAGGCATCGGCCGCGCCGGACGCCGTCCAGTCGTACCGCGTCTGTGAGGGAACCGTCGCCGTGAGGACCACGGACTCGTGCCCCTCGTCGGGGCGCAGGGCCGGGTCGTCCGGGCGGTCGACCCGGACCGTCGGCCGCACCGGCGGCTCACCGAGCCCGAACGCGTCGATCTCGGCCTGCCGGTCCGGGGCGTGCACCACCGTCCGGTGCGCGGCACCCGCCTCGCGCGCACCGCGCAGCGCCAGGCAGACCACGACCCGGCCCATGGCCATGCCCTCCGGTCCGGGCTCGACGTCCTCGTCGCCGTACAGCTCCCGGCCGCGCACCAGATCGTCCAGACGCCACGGCCCGGAACCGACGACGAAGTCCGCCTCGGCCGCCGTCCCGCCCGCGAGCTCCACCCCCGCCGCCCGGCCGTCCTTCTCCAGCACGCCGGTCACCTCGGCGCCGAAGTGGAACTCGACCCTTCGCGCCACGCACCGCTCGTACACGGCACGCGCCAACTCCCTGATGCCGCCCCGCACGTACCAGGTCCCGAACGCGAACTCCATGTATGGCAGGACGGCCGCGCTCGCCGGTGCGGCGCCGGGATCCAGGCCGTACCCGAGCGCGTGGCTGTCCAGCAGCGCGGCCAGCCGCGGGTCGCGCAGCTCCCAGGCGCCGACCTCGGCGAGCGTGCCCGCGCGGCGGGTGCGCAGCAGACGCTTGTGCGGGACGGCCGGGTAGGGCTCGCGCTCGGCCAGCACCGACCAGTTCGGCCACAGCGGCTCCTCCAGGAGCGGTCTGCGGCTGCGGTCCCAGGCCTCGCGGGCCCGCACCAGGAAGTCGCCCCAGCGGGCGCCCGCGCCCGCTCCGAGCGCCTCGTCCAGGGCCGCGACGACCCCCGCGCGCGAGGCGTTCGGCAGCCGGACCTCGGTGCCGTCCGCGAAGACGTGCCGCGAGGACGGGTCGACCTGGACCAGGTCGACGAGGTCCTCCAGCGGCTCCTTGCCGGTCTTGACGAACAGGTCCCGCCAGACGGCGGGCAGCGGCAGCAGGCCGGGTCCGGTGTCGAAGGAGAAGCCGTCGCGCTCGAAGCGGCGCACCGCCCCGCCGTACGTCGCCGTCCGCTCGTACACCGCCACCCGGTGGCCCGCGACGGCCAGCCGGGCAGCGGTCGC
This sequence comes from Streptomyces sp. TRM68416, assembly GCF_014596915.1. GTDB lineage: Bacteria > Actinomycetota > Actinomycetes > Streptomycetales > Streptomycetaceae > Streptomyces. The sequence continues at coordinate 160,423 of NZ_JACVWU010000020.1, read as the reverse complement.
CATCGCGCCCATCCCGGCGCCGATCACCGCAATCCGTGCCATGCCAGGGACTTTATCCGCCGCCACTGACAGTCACGGCGCCGGAGGCCCGCCCGGCGGCCCCCCGACGTGCGCGGTGAGCCGGCGCTCCTCGCGTCGCTGGGCCCGGCGCCGCAGGAACCGCCGGATCCGCGAGGCCAGGAAGAACAGCAGCGCGAGACCGGCCAGCAGCAGCACCCCGGCGATGATCGCCGCCGCCTCCGGGTTGAAGATCGCGAACGTGACCAGGCCGGCGACCCCGAGGTCCTCGGCCAGGCTCACGACCACATTGCTCATGGGCTCCGGCGAGGTGTTGACCGCCATGCGCGTCCCCGCCTTGATCAGGTGACTGACCAGCGCCGTGGAACCGCCGACGAGACCGGCGGCGAGGTCGTTGAGCGACCCGCTCTGCCCCGCGAGCAGCGCGCCCACCCAGGCGCCGCAGACCGGGCGGACCACGGTGTGTGCCGCGTCCCACAGGGAGTCGACGTAGGGCACCTTGTCGGCCACGGCCTCGCAGAGGAACAGCGCGCCGGCCACGATCAGCACCTCGGGGCGCTGCAACGCCTCGGGCACCTCGTCGCTCAGCCCGGTCGCGCCGAAGACGCCGAGCAGCAGCACCACCGCGTAGGCGTTGATGCCGCTGGCCCAGCCGCTGGTGAAGATCAAAGGGAGTACGGACACGGAGGTGATCGTAGCCAGACGGGCAGGGGCACGGCCTGGGGATGAGCACACAGGTCTGAGTACGCGTACCTAGTCACGGAGATGAGTACGCGCACGGATGGGGGCCGACCTGCGCGAACGACACAGTGGAGACACGGAAAAGGGGCCCGGCTCCGGCACCGGCGACACGGGGCGCCGGAACGGAGCGGCCCCGGATCCGCTCCTTCCGTCGGCCCGCGCGTCGGCGGAAGCGAGGCACGGGGGAACCCGGGGGAACGACCGCACGGGGGACCAACGGGGGAACGGGGGAGTACGGCGAAAGCGCCGGTTCGCGGTGGCACGCGGGGGACGTGGCCACCGACGGACCGGCGCTTTTGCGTGTCCGGCGCGCTCTGGCGTGCCTAACCCCGGCCGGTCACCCGCCCCTGCAACAGCCGCGACAGCGCCGCGTGGACGTCGTCCAGGGAGCGTTCCGGCTGGAAGGACTGCCAGTCCAGGGCGGCCACCAGGACCATGCCGACCAGGGCGGCCGCGGTCAGCGGGATGTCGATCTCCTCGCTGAACTCGCCGTTCGACACGCCGTCGAGCAGCACGCCCTCCACGACGGCGACCACGTCCTGCCGGACCACCATGAGCGTGGACTGCCAGGCCCGGTTGGTGCGCCACAGCTCGGCGACGTAGAGCTGGGTGAAGGACGGGTAGGCGGCGATGAAGCCGAGCCCCGCGCGGATCATCGCGTCCAGGGCGTCCACCTTGCTGCCGCCCTCCCGGGCGGTGCGCTCGGCCGCATCCCTCAAGGAGGCGGTCAGCAGGCCCACCCCGTGCCGCAGCAGCTCCTCGAAGAGCACGGACTTGCTCGCGAAGTTGTAGTAGACCGTGCCCTTCGCGACCCCGGCCCGCTCGGCGATCTCGTCCACCGTGGTGGCGGAGAAGCCCTGCTCGGCGATGAGCGTGACGGCCGCCTCGTAGAGCTTCTGCCGGGTGGCCTCACGGCGCGTTCTGCCGCCCGACGCGGCACTGCTGCTGTCCATGACCATGATTGTCCCGCGCGCGCTCACAGGCTCAGCTCCGGGTGCAGCCGGTCGAGCGTCCACACCTGCCGGCGGCGGGCGGACAGCGCGGTCAGCGCCAGGGCGCCCACGGTGAACGCGACGAGCACCACGCACGCGTGCCACACCGGAGTCAGACCCCCGCCCGTGATGAGCCGCCTGAGAGCCTCCACGACGTAGCTCATCGGCAGGAACGGGTGCAGCGCGTTGAAGAAGCCCGGACTGGTCTGGACGGGGTACGTGCCGCCCGCGGACGTGAGCTGGAGCATCAGCAGGGCCAGGACGAGGATGCGGCCGGCCGGTCCGAAGCGCGCGTTCAGCCACTGAACGATCGCCGCGAAGCACGCCGTGACCAGGAACAGGAAGCCCACGGTGCCGGCCGCGCGGGCCATCTGCAGCCCGACCGCCCAGTGCAGCACCGCCATCAGGGCCGTCGTCTGGAGCACGCCGATCACCACCACCGGCAGCCAGCCCGCCAGCGCGATCCGCCACGCAGAGGCGCCCGCCGCGAGCGCGCGCCGGTTCATCGGCGCGATCAGCATGTACGCCACCATCGCGCCCACCCACAGGGACAGCGGGATGAAGTACGGGGCGAAACCGGTGCCGTAGTTGGGCGCCTTGTGCAGGTCCTGCGAGACGAGCCGGACCGGGTCCGCCATCACCTCGGTGCGCTCGTCGCGGTCCCGCTTGTCGTAGTCCGGGATCTGCTCCGCGCCGTCGTGCAGCCCGTCGGAGAGCTCCCCGGAGCCGTCGACGAGCTTGTACAGGCCGTCCTTGAGGTCCGTGGCGCCCACCTTGAGGTCGCCGACGCCCTTGTCGAGGTTCTTGGCGCCGGTCTTGGCCGTGCCGAGCCCGCTGTGCAGCGACTTCGCGCCGGCGGCGACCTTCGCGGCCCCCTCGTTCAGGTCGTTGATCTTGGTGACGGCGTCGTCGAGGTCCTCGGACAGGTGCGGCGCGCGGTCGGCGAGGGCCTGTGCCTGCTTCTGCAGGGTGGCCAGGTGCCGGTCGAGTTCGTCGAGGCCGCCGTCCTGGTCCGCGATCAGCGTGTTGACGTCGTCGGCGATGCCGGCCACGTCCGCGGCCGCCTCCTTGGCGGTCTTCAGGTCGGAGCAGGCGGCGTCCGGCGGCAGGGCGTCCTCGCAGCGGGCCGCGTAGACGTCGTTCAGGTCGTCGGAGGCCTTCCGGGCGTCCTCGGCCGCGGTCGGCGCCCGCTTCACCAGGGCGTCGAGGTTGTCGCGGACCGCCGCGGAACCGTCGGCGACCAGCTGGGCGGTGTCCCCGATGGCCTTCTCGTTGTCCTTCAGGAACGGGCCGACCTTCCCGGCGGTGGCGTTGACCTTGTCCGCGAGCTTCCGCGTGCCCTCCGCGACCTTCCGGGAGCCGTTCTCCAGGTCTCCGGCGCCCTTGTCGAGCTTCTTGAGGCCCGTGGCCAGCTTGCCGCTGCCGGCCTTGGCGTCCTTCAGCCCGTCGGCGAGGTCCCGCGAGCCCTGCTCCGCCGTGCCGATGCCGCTCTCCAGGTCGTCGGCTCCCTTGGCCGCCTTGACCGTCGCGCCGTGGATGTCGGAGAACGAGATGAAGATCCGGTCCAGGAACGACCGCGACGCCTTCGTGGACGCGGCCTCGCGCACCTCGCCGAAGACCGTCCGCGAGATCTGCCCGACGATGTAGTTGTTGGCGTCGTTGGTGCGCACCTGGAGCGCGCCCGTCTCGGGGGAGTCCCCCGAACTGGAGGCGATCCGCTCGCTGAAGTCGGCCGGCATGGTCAGCGACAGGTAGTACCGGCCGTCCTCCACGCCCGCGCGTGCCTCGGCGGCACTCACCTCGTGCCAGTCGAAGACCTCGCTCTCGCGCAGCCCCGCCACGATGTCGTCGCCCGCCGCGAGCCTCTTCCCGTCGGCGGTCGTGCCCCTGTCGTCGTTCACGAGCGCCACGGGGATCCGGTCCAGACGGCTGTACGGGTCCCAGAACGACCACAGGTACAGGGCGCCGTACAGCAGCGGCAGCACGAGCAGCGCGACCAGCGCGGCGCGCGGCAGCTTCCCGCGGCCGAAGCGCCGGATCTCAAGCGCGGCCAGCCTCGGTGAGCGCATCCGTCGTCACCCCCTCCGACGCGGTGGAAACCACCACGGCGTCCTCCGGAGCCTCGCTGCACACCGCCATGACCGTCGTTCCGGCCTCGGCGACCGACCTCAGCAGCGCCCAGACCTCGGCCCGTTCGGCATCGGCGAGCTTGAGATCGGTGTCGTCGACACCGAGCAGCCGCGGCCGGCCGATCAGGGCCAGGGCCACGGAGAGCCGCAGCGCCTCCACCCGCTCCAGATCACGCACCGCCGTGCGGGAGCCCTTGGGCAGGGCGTCGCGGTCCAGCCCCGCCGCCTCCAGCGCCGCGTCGACGCGCAGCCGCTCCTCGGCCACCCGCTCGGCACGTGGCCGCAGCAGGCCCCGCAGCGAACCGCCGAAGCGCCGCTGGAGCAGCGCCCGTTCGTGCAGGTGCTCGGCGACGGTGAGGGCGGGGTCGAGGTCGGTCACACCCGGGACGTGCGCGAGGCCGCTGAGGCGCCGCACCGCCCCCATGTGCTTGGGCAGCGCGGCCCCGCCCACGGCGGCCAGGCCCTCGGTGGGCCTCATCCGCCCGGTCAGCGCGAGCAGCAGGCACGTACGCCCGGACCCGGACGCCCCCTCCACCGCGATCAGCGAGCCCGGCCCGGCCTCGAAGGAAACCCCGCGGAACGCCCATCCGCGAGGCCCTTCGAGCCCGAGACCCCGGGCCGTGACACCGACTCCGGTCACGGCTACCCCATCCCCTGTTTTTGAACTGACTGGTCAGTGCAAAAACTAGCCCGAACCTTCGATCGAAGCAAAAGCCCAGGTCAGAACGGATTGTCAGTGCCATACCGCACGATGGGCACATACGGCACCCGTGCCGTCACACAGACGACAGGAGGTTCGTCATGGCCAGCTACCACGCAGCCGCCGCCCACCGGCGCCGCGCCACCGGCCCTGCCCCCTCACTGACCGGCCCGGCGAGCGACGTGCACCCCGTGCTGCGCCGGACCACGGCCCCGCCCGCCGCCCTCGACCTGCTCGCCCAGGCCCGCGCCGGACTGGACGAGGCCGCCGTCCTGGAGACACCCAACGAGCGCTATGCGACGGCCCACCTCGCCGCCCTGCGCACCGCCGCCGCCGTGCTCGCCGCGCGCGGGCGCCCCGAGACCACACCCCGACGCCGGGCCCGCATCAGGAGCGCCTGGGAAGTGCTCCCCGAAATAGCGCCCGAGCTCGCCGAGTGGAGCGCGCTGTTCGCTGCCGGGGCCCGGCGCCGCGCCCGGGCCGAGGCCGGTATCCAGGGCGCGGCCACCCGCCGGGACGCCGACGACCTGATGCGCGACGTGGCGATGTTCCTGCGCCTGGTGGAGCGGATGCTGGTGCTCCAGCCGGTCCTGCCCCAGCAGCGCCAGGACACCGACCGGCCGGAGGGGGAGGACCCGGGACGCGATTTCCCGGACGTCGGCTGACCCCGGGCGCCATGACCAGGTACGGGACCGGAGGCAATAGGGTGGGACACGCCTGAAGCCGCTCAGCTCCGGTACCCCGGACCGGGCGGCAGCCCGTTCGCTCCGCCGTCGCACGCGGCGGTGCCGCGCCGAGGAGTCAACTGCCGTGTCGGACCCGATGCGCCCGCCCGTCGCCCACCGCCACCCTCACCCGACGCCGCTTCGCTCCGACCCCTCCCGCCCCCGCGCCTCCCTCCGTACCGCGGTGGTCTGGGAAGTCCTCCAGGACGCCCTGGACCGCCGGGCCAAGGCCACCGGCCGCGAGGCGCTGGACGTCCTCGACACCGGTGGCGGCAGCGGCAACTTCGCCGTGCCCCTCGCCCGCCTGGGCCACCGCGTCACCGTGGTCGACCCCAGCCCCAACGCGCTGTTCGCGCTGGAGCGCCGCGCCGCCGAGGCCGGTGTCGCCGACCGGGTGACGGGCGTCCAGGGCGACGCCCACGGCCTGTTCGACGTGGTCGAGCGCGGCGGCTACGACGCGGTGCTGTGCCACGGCGTCCTGGAGTACGTGGACGACCCGGCCGAAGGCGTCCGCAACGCGGTGGCGGCCCTGCGCTCCGAGGGCGTCCTCAGCCTGCTCGCCGCCGGTCTCGGCGGTGCCGTGCTCGCCCGCGCCCTCGCCGGGCACTTCAAGGAGGCGAAGCAGGCCCTCGACGACCCGAACGGCCGCTGGGGCGAGGGTGACCCCGTGCCGCACCGCTTCACCGCCGAGCAGCTCACCGCACTGGTGAAGGGCGCGGGCCTCACGGTCGGCGCCGTGCACGGCGTCCGCGTCTTCGCCGACCTGGTCCCCGGCGTCCTGGTGGACACCGAGCCCGGGGCCCTGGAGGCGCTGCTCAAGCTGGAGGAAGCGGCGGCCGAACTCCCCGCCTTCCACTCCGTTGCCACACAGCTTCATGTGCTCGGAGAGACGCAAGGGGCCGCCGAGGCCTGAGCCGCCTCCTGTGATGCACCGCTGATCAGGGACTTGGCTGCACATGGAGTACGCCACAGGCCCCCCGATCGGGCGCTCAGCGCCGTATGATCGAGGGAGACCGCCCGGCATGACGGGTCGGCTGCTGGGGAATGCAGACCTCAGCGGGCCGGACCGCCCATGGCGGATCCCGGTTGGCCAATTGGCGTAGAGGGGCGGGTTTCACGGGGGCGATTCCCTGCCTATCCTGAAGGGACCCCCCGGGTCGCCCCGGCGACTGCACGATGAGGAGGACTCCGTGCCGCTCTCGGAGCACGAGCAGCGCATGCTCGAGCAGATGGAGCGAGCGCTGTACGCCGAAGATCCCAAGTTCGCGACAGCGCTTGAGGGAAGCGGGCTGCGCACGTACACCCGGCGACGGGTCTACCAGGCAGTCGCGGGCTTCCTCGTGGGTATCGCGCTCCTCATGGCTGGAATGGTCGCCCAGCAGGTCTGGCTCAGCGTGGTGGGCTTCCTCGTCATGCTGGGCTGCGCGGTACTCGCCGTGACCGGCTGGCGCAAGGCCCCCAAGCCGGGCGAGCAGCCCGCTGGTGGCCAGCAGGCCGACCGTCAGAGTCGACCCAAGCGCTCCATGATGGACCGCATCGAGCAGCGCTGGCAGCGGCGCCGCGACGAGCAGGGCCATTAGCTCGAAGAGCCGCAGCTCCCGCACAGACAGACGTGAGGGGGTGACCACCAGCACCAGCAAGGTGGTCACCCCCTCACGCGTGCCTTCAGGCGCGCCCGCCTGCCCGCAGGCTTGCACGCCGTAGGACAGTCGGCCATGCGGACAGTCGGCCATGAAGGCCGTCGAGTCGAGGGGCATGGAGATCGTCGAAAGCAGGAAGTCCGTTGACGGCAGGAAGACCTCGGCCCGGGCGGGTACCCGCCCGGGCCGGTCTGTGCTCGCGTCCTCGTTCCCGCGTTCGCCTCAGCCCTGCTGCCGGGACGGCTTGCCGAACGTCGGGCGTCCCGCGGAGACCCGCGCCTTGACGCCGTCCCACCAGGCCGAGGCCGCCCACACCACACGGACGGACGAGCGGGGCGCGAACAGTGCCCGCAGCCGCGTGCCGCGGCTGACCGTGCCCTGCAGCGCGGCGGCCACCCGGCGCACGTCCTCCGCGAGACCGGCCGTCGGGCGCGGCCGCGGAGCGTAGAGAACCTGCTCCACGGCGTCGGCCACCCGGTGCACCGCGGCCGCGGCCGTCGGATCGAGATGCCCGAGCCGCACGATCCGCGCCGCCGCCTTGCGCGGCGTCTGCGACTCGTCCGGGGCGATGCCGAAGTCCCAGGCCGTGTCCGTCAGCTCCTGCCAGACAGCCAGCGTGTGCGCGGCCACGTCCGCCTCACCGCGGCCGTGCGCGCCCAGCCGTACCGCCCGGGTCCGCGTCCGCCACAGCAGCGGCGCCAGGGGCACCAGCAGGACGGCCAGGCCGCCCAGGGCCCAGGAAAGGGCGACGTACCACTTGGGGCCCTGGTCGTTCGGGACCACCACCGCCTGCGGGGACTCGCTCGCACACAGTTCCGGCTTCTGCCCGGCCGGGCAGCTGTCGCTCGCCGACGGCTCGTCCGAGGGCGCGGCACTCGACGTCTGGGACGGCCGGGTTGTATCCGGCAGGGTGCTGCCGGACGAATCCGTCTGGGTGTACTCGGGGACCGAACCCCGGGTCGGGGTCGGCTCGAAGCGGGTCCAGCCGACGCCCTCGAAGTACAGCTCGGGCCAGGCGTGGGCGTCCCTCAGCCCCACCGACACCATCCGGTCCCCCTGCGGGGTACCGGGCGCGAAGCCCACCGCCACCCGGGCCGGTATGCCCAGTGAGCGGGCCATGGACGCCATGGCGAAGGAGAAGTGGACGCAGAAGCCCTGCTTGTCCCGCAGGAACCGGGCGATCGCCTTCGACCCGCTGCCGACCTGCACCTGGGTGTCGTACTGGAAGCCGCCGGTGACGGCGAGGTACTCCTGGAGCTTGACCGCCTGCTCGTAGTGGCTCGTCGCGCCGTCGGTGACCTGGCGCGCGGTGTCGGCCACCTCCTTGGGCAGCGACGACGGCAGCTTGGTGAACTCGCGCTTCAGGGCCGCCGACGGCTCCGGCGCCGAGGCGAGCTGTTCCGCCGTGGGCTGGAGGTCGAGGCTGCGCACCGTGTAGGTCGCGCCGCGGGTGTTCTGGCCGTGATCGCCGACCAGCGTCATGCCCAGCGGCTCGTACCGCCAGTTGCCCTCCACGTCCACGCCGCTCGGCGGGTACGGCATGGGCAGCCAGTCCTGGGCGTACCAGTTCGCGGCCGAGACACGGGTCTCGATCTCGGTGCGCTTGATGTCGGGGCCCAGACCCATGGGGGTGGGGAACTCCTCCGGCACCGCGGTGATCTTCCGCTTGGACGGCTTCCAGGTGGTGCCGTCGAAGTCGTCCAGGGACACGATCCGCAGATACATGTCGGACAGGTTGTCGGTGGTGGTGCGCAGGGTCAGGACCTCGCGGTCCTCGTCCACGTTCAGGCTGTCGCGCAGCGACACCAGCGGGTTCACGGCGGAGATCGTGCCGCCGCTCCCGGACCCGTCGCCCACTCCGGCGCCGGCCGCGTCCAGCAGGCCGCCGTTCATCGCGGGCAGGCCGAGCGGCACCACCAGGGCGATGCCCAGCGCGACCACGCCGATGCGCCGTCCGGCGCGCACGGGGGCCACCGCGCCGCTCGGTTCGCCGGCCGGCGTGCGCGGGGCGCCGCCGAAGACGCGTCCCCACTGCGAGAGCCGGTCCCGGCCCTCGGCCAGCAGCAGCATCAGATAGCCGGACGCCGCGACCAGGAACCACAGCCAGTCGGCGCCGCCGTCGGACAGCCCCGCGGCGACGGAGTACAGCGCGAGCAGCGGCAGCCCGGCCGGGGCCGCGCTGCGGAAGGTGACCGCGAGGGTGTCCACGGCGAGACCGATCACCAGGACACCGCCGACGAGCATCAGCCGGATGCCGTCGGACACCGGCGCCGGTATCGCGTACCGCCCCACGTCGTCGGTGCCGGCCTGGAGCAGGTCGGCGAAGTGCGTGAACGCCTGCGGTCCCGGCAGCAGCCCGAAGAGTGCCTGCTCCCGGGCGAAGGCCAGGGTCAGCAGCACCAGCGTGACCAGGGCCTGCGCCCCGACGGTCAGCGCCCGGGCCAGCGGCACCCGCCGCGCGGCCATGCCCACACCCGATTGCACCGCCAGCATCAGAGCCGCCTGGAAGAGCCAGGTGGGCTCGTCGACGAGGGGGAGCAGGGCGCAGGCCGCCGCCAGCGTGGCCACCCAGGCGCACAGCGCCAGTCGTGCCCGCCCGCTCATGCCGGTCCCTCCCCACGACTCGCGGCGACGACGCCCGTGCGCTCACGGTCCGCCTGGCGCCACAGCTCGGTCAGGGAAGCGCCCCGCGGCACGCTCACGGCCGTCCAGCCGGCCTCGCGCAGCATGCGCAGCCGCTCCCCGCTCCTGTCCAACGGCCGGGCCACATCGGTCGGTTCCCGGCCCCAGGTCTCGCTGTCCAGCACGAAGGCGACCGCGCCCCCGCTGCGCTGGCGCATCTTGGCGGCCACCGTGGCCTGCTCCTCGTCGAGGTCGCCGAAGAAGGCGACGAGCAGCCCCTCGTTCCCGCCGCGCAGCACGTCGTAGGCCCGGGACAGGCCCGTGCCGTCGGAGTGGTCGATCACCGCGAGGGTGTCCATCATCAGGCCGGCCGCGTCCGCCGACTCCTGGCCGGTACCGGCGAAACCGTCGGCCCCCTCGCCGGGCACCGAGCTGCCGGTGTCCGTCAGCAGGCGCACGGAGAAGCCCCGCTCCAGCATGTGCACGAGCGCCGAGGCGGCGCCCGACACGGCCCATTCGAAGGCCGAGTCCGGGCCCGCGCCCCGGAAGGCCAGTCCCCGGGTGTCCAGGAGCACCGTGCAGTGGGCGCGCTGCGGCTGCTCCTCCCGGCGCACCATCAGCTCGCCGTAGCGGGCGGTGGACCGCCAGTGCACGCGGCGCAGGTCGTCGCCGTAGCGGTAGCCGCGCGGGATGACGTCGTCCTCGCCGGCCAGCGCGAGCGCGCGCAGCCGTCCGTCGCCGTACCCCTTGGCCTCGCCGGTCAGCCGGACCGGCGGCAGCGGCTCCACGCGCGGGATCACCGTGAGGGTGTCGTACGTGGAGAAGGAGCGGGTCAGTTCGCACATGCCGAACGGATCGCTCAGGCGGAGCTGGAGGGGGCCCAGCGGATAGCGGCCGCGCAGGTCGGAGCGGACCCGGTAGGAGACCTCGCGGCGTCCGCCCGCCTCGACGCGGTCGAGCACGAAGCGGGGGCGCGGGCCGAGGACGTAGGGGACCCGGTCCTGGAGCATGAGCAGGCCGGTGGGCAGCCGCGAGACGTTGTCCATCCGCAGGTGCACCCGGGCCTCGCTGCCGGCGGGCACGCGCGCGGGGGAGAGGCGGCGGCTGCCGGCGACGCGGTAGCGCGTGCGGTAGAGCACGGCCGCGCACACCAGCGGCAGGACCGCCAGGAGCAGACCGACCCGGAGCAGATCGCTCTCCCCGAGGACGTACGCGCACACGGCGGCGGCGATGCCCGCGGCCAGGAAGGAGCGGCCGCGGGTGGTCAGACCGGACAGCGCGGTGCGCACGCCGCCCTGCCCGCCCCGGTCGGCCTCCGGCAGGCCCGGCCCCGCGGCGGAGGCCATCACAGCCTCCGCGGCGGCTGCTGGCCGTACGCCTGCGTGCCGTGGCCGACGCCGGCACCGCCCTGCTGCTGGGGCACCGGAGTGCGCTGGAGGATCTCCTGCACGACCTGCTCCGAGGTGCGCCGGTTGAGCTGGGCCTGGGCGGTGGGCAGCAGCCGGTGGGCCAGGACGGCCACGGCGAGGGCCTGCACGTCGTCCGGCAGCGCGTAGTCCCGCCCGCCGAGGGCGGCGGCCGCCTTGGCGGCGCGCAGCAGGTGCAGCGTCGCGCGCGGGGAGGCGCCGAGTCGGAGGTCGGGGTGGGTGCGCGTGGCGGCGACGAGGTCCACGGCGTACCGCCGGACCGCGTCGGCGACGTGGACACCGCGGACGGCGTCGATCAGCTTCACGATCTCGTGCGCGTGGGCCACCGGCTGGAGGTCGTCCAGCGGGTTCACCCCGCCGTGGATGTCGAGCATCTGCAGCTCGGCGTCCGCGCTGGGGTAGCCGATGGAGACCCGGGCCATGAAGCGGTCGCGCTGGGCCTCGGGCAGCGGGTAGGTGCCCTCCATCTCCACCGGGTTCTGCGTGGCCACCACCATGAAGGGGCTGGGCAGCTCGTAGGTCTGCCCGTCGATGGTGACCTGCCGCTCCTCCATGGACTCCAGCAGCGCCGACTGGGTCTTGGGCGAGGCGCGGTTGATCTCGTCGCCGATCACGATCTGCGCGAAGATCGCGCCCGGCTTGAACTCGAAGTCCCGGCGCTGCTGGTCCCAGATGGACACGCCGGTGATGTCCGAGGGCAGCAGGTCGGGGGTGAACTGGATACGCCGCACCGAACAGTCGATCGACCGTGCCAGCGCCTTGGCCAGCATCGTCTTGCCCACGCCGGGGACATCCTCGATCAGAAGATGCCCCTCGGCGAGCAGCACGGTCAATGAGAGCCGTACGACCTCGGGCTTGCCCTCGATCACTCCCTCCACCGAACTGCGGACACGCTCCACAGTGGCGGTCAGATCAGTGAGGCTCGCTCGATCGTCATAGGTCGTCACCCGGCCCTCCTCGGCCCGTCCTTGCCGGGCCGACGCTCTGCGTTGCGGACCGGCCCTCCCCTGGAACACGGACACCACGCGTGAAAGGTTCCGCGTGACGCCACCCCCGCATTCTTGCTGCCGTTACCGATTCGTGTCACTCGCCTGTGGACAACCGGCGGCGATATGTCGGGGTTTACTGTCTTCTGGGCACCGTCCAGCAGGAAATCAACAGCGAAACGACAGCTTCGGCGCGAGGTTACGCAGGGTCGATCTCGCGCAGGAGCCCGGTCTGCACGTCGAAGACGAAGCCGCGCACGTCGTCGGTGTGCACCAGGAACGGCGAGGTCCGCACGCGCTGCATGGACTGCCGCACATCCTGGTCGACGTCCCGGAAGGCCTCCACGGCCCAGGCGGGGCGCTGGCCGACCTCCATCTCCAGCTCGTGCCGGAACTCCTCGGTGAGACTCTCCAGGCCGCATCCGGTGTGGTGGATGAGGACCACGCTGCGGGTGCCGAGCGCCCGCTGGCTGATCGTCAGGGAGCGGATCACGTCGTCGGTGACGACACCGCCCGCGTTACGGATGGTGTGACAGTCGCCGAGCTGCAGGCCGAGCGCCTTGTGCAGGTCGAGACGGGCGTCCATGCAGGCCACGATCGCGACGTTCAGAACGGGGCGGGCGTCCATTCCGGGATCGGTGAACGCGGAGGCGTAGCGCTCGTTCGCCTCGACCAGACGGTCGGTGACCGTGCCGCCGCCGGCTATGGCGCCTTGGGGACCTGCGGGAACCGATGCAGAAGTCGTCATACCCATGACGTTACTGGTCACCCTCGATCCGGGCCCGCTGTGAGAGGGGACAAAGAACGTCATTGAGCCTTGTTGTGAGCTAACCCACAAGGGTGGCGCGAGTGCCGCCGTACGAGTGATTCATCCCGCCTCGCGGCTTCGGGCCCGGCGCGGGCCGCGCCGCGCAGGCCGGTTGATTGACCGCGAGACAGGGTGGACTAAAGTGACGCGAAGCGGGAGGCGAGGCCTCCCTGCTGGACTGAACTTCCGTAGGACCCGGCACACCTGCCGGCGATCTCCCCGCGTGCGCGGCGCGTACGCACGGCTCGGCCTCCCTTCCGCTCCCGGCCGGCTGACGCTTCCGGCGCCGGCAGGCCTCCCCTTCACGAGAGGGTGGGGGACCCGGCGGTGCGTACTCCTCGCCGGACCTGAGAGGGCCCCTTGAGCCAGAGTCGACATGTCCCGGTGATGCTCCAGCGGTGTCTGGACATGTTGGCCCCCGCCCTCCAGGCCCCCGGAGCGGTCGTCGTCGACTGCACCCTCGGCCTCGGCGGCCACAGCGAGGCGCTGCTCCGGCAGTTCCCCGAGGCCCGGCTCGTCGCCCTCGACCGCGACAAGGAGGCCCTGCGGCTGTCCGGCGAGCGGCTCGCGCCCTTCGGTGAGCGCGCGACCCTGGTCCACGCGGTCTACGACGAGCTCCCGGACGTCCTCGATCGGCTCGGCATCGCGCGCGTGCAGGGCGTCCTGTTCGACCTCGGCGTCTCCTCCATGCAGCTCGACGAGGCCGACCGGGGCTTCGCCTACGCCCAGGACGCCCCGCTGGACATGCGCATGGACCAGACGACCGGCATCAGTGCCGCCGAGGTCCTCAACACCTACCCGGCGGGCGAACTCGTGCGGATCCTGCGGTCGTACGGCGAGGAGAAGCAGGCCAAGCGGATCGTGGCCGCCGTCGTGCGCGAGCGCGAGAAGGAGCCGTTCAGCAACAGTGCGCGGCTCGTTGAGCTGATCCGGGACGCGCTGCCGCAGGCCGCCAAGCGCACCGGCGGCAACCCGGCCAAGCGCACCTTCCAGGCCCTGCGCATCGAGGTCAACGGCGAACTGTCCGTCCTGGAGCGGGCGATCCCGGCCGCCGTGAAGGCGCTGGACGTCGGCGGGCGCATCGCCGTGCTGTCGTACCACTCGCTGGAGGACCGGCTGGTGAAGCAGGTGTTCGCGGCGGGCGCCGCCACCACCGCGCCGCCCGGACTGCCGGTCGTGCCCGAGCAGTACCAGCCGCGGCTCAAGCTGCTCACCCGTGGTGCCGAACTTCCCACCGAGGAAGAGGTCGCCGAGAACCGGCGGGCGGCACCGGCGCGACTGCGCGGGGCCCAGCGCATCAGGGAGGACATCGAGTGACGGGCGTGAGTGAGTTGGGAAGCCGAACTCACTGGAGGGGCGCGTGAGCAGGAAACCCGAACTGAAGGGGAGGGCGGCCCGGCTGGCGCGTCTCCTCCCGGCGGGTCCCGGGCAGGCGGCCCGTACGCCTTTCGTCCTGCTCGTCGTCCTCCTCCTCGGCGGCGGCCTCATCGGGCTCCTCGTGCTGAACTCGGCCCTCAGCGAAGGGGCGTTCCGTCTCGACGACCTCCAGAAGGAGACCAAGAGCCTCACCGACGAGGAACAGGCCCTCCAGCGGGACGTCGACGCCTACTCCGCCCCCGACGCCCTCCAGCGCCGTGCCCGCGAACTCGGCATGGTGCCCGGCGGGGACCCCGCCTTCCTCGACCTGGACGGCACCGTCAAGGGCGTCCCCGCCCCGGCGCCCGCGAACGCCCGCCAGACCTCTGTGGACCACCCCCTCGTCCTGGCGCCGGAGGCGTTCGCGCCCCCGCCCACGACAGCCCCGCCGAGTCCGCAGAGCCCGGACAGCCCGGAGACCCCGGAGATCCCGGAGAGCCCCGCGGGCCCCGCGGGCCCGCCCGGTCCCACGGATCCGCCCGGTCCCACGGGCCCGCCCGGTCCCACGACCCCGACCCCGACCCCGACCACGACCCCCGGCAGGTGACGGAAGTGTCCGACAGGGAACCGCCGCGCCGCCGGGTGCCAGGACCCGCACGGCCCGCCCGCCCCGGCGGCCGCCGCACCCCGGGCCCCGGCGCCCGCCCGGCCCGCCGCCCGGCACCGCCCCGCCCCGCGGCCCCCCAGGCCCTCCGGCTGGGCAGCCCCCGCCCCCGGCTGCGCATGATCAGCCTCGCGCTGACCCTGGTGCTCGTCGCCTTCGCCGTACGCCTGCTCCAGGTGCAGGCCGTCGACGCGAGCACCTACGCCGCCAAGGCGGAGAAGAACCGGTACGTCGTCTACACCCTGGCCGCCGAGCGCGGCGGCATCACCGACCGCAACGGCGTGGCCCTCGCGACCAGCGTCGACGCGTACGACATCACCGCCGACCCCACGATGTTCACGCGCAAGGCGCTCAAGGCCGGCGACGGGCCCGAGCAGGCCGCCGCCCTGCTCGCGCCGATCCTCGGCCAGGAGCAGGCCGTCCTCACCGAGAAGCTCAAGGCGAAGGGGCAGTACGTCCTGCTCTCCCGCCGCCAGACCCCGCAGGTCTGGCGGCAGATCAAGGACCTGAAGTCCGCGCTCGCCACCAAGGCCAGGACCGACCCGAGCACGGTCAACGTCCTCGCCGGTGTCTTCGCGGTCGCCAGCAGCAAGCGCGTGTACCCGAACGGCGACCTCGCCGCCGGGATACTGGGCTGGGTCAACTACGACGGCAAGGGCGGCGGCGGCATCGAGCGGCAGCTGGAGGAGGAGCTGGCCGGCCAGGACGGCAAGATCCGCTACGCCCAGTCCGGCGGCCGCCAGGTGCCCACGGCCGGCTCCACCGAGACGCCCGCCGTGCCCGGCAGCGACGTCGAGCTCACCCTCGACCGCGACATCCAGTGGGCGGCGCAGGACGCGATCAGCGAGCAGGTGCGCAAGTCCAAGGCCGACCGCGGCTATGTGATCGTGCAGGACACCAGGACCGGCGAGATCCTCGCCATGGCCAACTCGCCCGGCTTCGACCCCAACGACCTCTCCAAGGCGGACGGGAACTCCCTGCACAACTGGAGTCTGGAGGACGCCTACGAGCCCGGCTCGACGGCCAAGGTCATGTCGATGGCCGCGGTCCTGGAGGAGGGCGCGGCCACGCCCGGCACCCACGTCGTCGTGCCCAACCGGCTGCACCGCGGCGACCGGCTCTTCCGGGACGACATCGACCACCCCACCTGGTACCTGACGCTCAACGGCGTGCTCGCCAAGTCCAGCAACATCGGCACCATCCTGGCCACCGGGCAGCTCGGCAAGACCCAGCAGGAGGCCAACCAGGTCCTCTACTCCTACCTGCGTAAGTTCGGCCTCGGCAGCTACACCGGGCTCGGCTTCCCCGGCGAGACCAAGGGCATCCTCGCGCCGCCGGACCAGTGGTCGACCTCGCAGCAGTACACGATTCCTTTCGGCCAGGGCGTGTCGATCAACGCGATGCAGGCGGCGTCCGTCTACTCGACGATCGCCAACGGCGGCGTACGCATCGAACCCACCCTCGTGCGCGGCACGAAGGGACCCGACGGACGCTTCACCCCCGCCCCGAAGCCCGAGCGGACAAGGGTCGTCAGTGCCAGGACGGCGAAGACCCTCGCCCAGATGCTGGAGTCGGTCGTGGACGACCGGGAGGGCACCGGCACCAAGGCGCGCATCCCCGGCTACCGGGTGGCGGGCAAGACGGGTACGGCCAACCGCGTGGATCCGGCCACCGGCAAGTACCGCGGTTACACCTCGTCGTTCGCCGGGTTCGCGCCCGCCGACAAGCCGCGCGTCACCGTGTACTGCGCCATCCAGAACGCCACGAAGGGCAGCTACTTCGGCGGCCAGATCTGCGGCCCCGTCTACAAGCAGGTCATGGAGTTCGCCCTGAAGACCCTCCAGGTCCCGCCCACCGGCGCCAAGGCCGCCAGCCTTCCGGTCTCCTTCCAGCCCTGATCAGCACCGAGCAGCCAGGAACCACCTCGTGACAACGATCACCCCCGATCCCGGGAACCAGAGCACCCCGCCGCCCTCTTTTCGCTCCCAGGCGGGTACGCCCGGTACGCTCACCGCCGTGCCACACGCTGATCAGTCCCAAACCACTCAGAAGGGCGCACCCGTGACATATCCCGGGCCGCCCAGGCCGGTCCACGTCTCCGCCGCACCCCTCGCGGAGCTCGCCGACCAACTGGGTGCCGCACGGCCGGAAAGCGACGCGCAGGTCACGGGCATCACCCATGACTCGCGCGCCGTCCGCCCCGGAGACCTCTACGCCGCCCTGCCCGGCGCCCGGCTGCACGGAGCCGACTTCGTCACCCAGGCCGCGGGCCTCGGCGCGGTCGCCGTACTGACCGACCCGACCGGCGCCGAGCGCGCCGCGGCGACCGGCCTGCCGGTCCTGGTCGTGGCGGACCCGCGCGGACGGATGGGCGAACTGGCGGCCACGATCTACGGCCACCCCGGCCGCGACCTGCTCCAGATCGGCATCACGGGCACCTCCGGCAAGACCACGACGGCCTACCTCGTCGAAGGCGGCCTGAAGCCGGTGCGCAGCACCGGTCTGATCGGCACGGTCGAGATGCGCATCGGCGACGAGCGCATCAAGTCCGAGCGCACCACGCCCGAAGCCACCGACCTCCAGGCCCTGTTCGCCGTCATGCGCGAGCGCGCCGTCGAGGCGGTCGCCATGGAGGTCTCCAGCCACGCGCTGGTGCTCGGCCGGGTCGACGGCTGCGTCTTCGACATCGCCGTCTTCACCAACCTCAGCCCGGAACACATGGAGTTCCACTCCGACATGGAGGACTACTTCCGGGCCAAGGCACAGCTGTTCACGCCCGAGCGCAGCAGATTCGGCGTGGTCAACCTCGACGACGAGTACGGCCGCAGGCTCACCAAGGAGGCCACGGTCCCGGTCGTCACCTTCTCCGCCGAGGGCCACCCCGACGCCGACTGGCGGGCCGAGGGCGTCCAGGTCGGGCCGATGGACTCGACGTTCACCGTCATCGGCCCCGAGGGGCAGCGGATCAGCGCCCGTTCGCCGCTGGCCGGCCCCTTCAACGTCGCCAACACCCTCGCCGCGATCGTCGCCCTCGCCGCCGCCGGCCTCGACCCGCAGGCCGCCGCCGACGGCATCGCCGCCGTACCGGGCGTCCCGGGCCGTCTCGAGCGGGTGGACGCGGGCCAGGACTACCTCGCGGTCGTGGACTACGCCCACAAGACGGACGCCGTGGAATCGGTCCTGCGCGCGCTGCGCAAGGTCACCGAGGGCAGGCTGCACGTCGTGCTCGGCTGCGGCGGCGACCGGGACCGCACCAAACGCGAGCCGATGGGCGCCGCCGTGGCCCGCCTCGCCGACACCGCCGTACTGACCTCCGACAACCCCCGCTCCGAGGACCCCCTCGCGATCCTCGCCACCATGCTCCAGGGCGCGGCGTCCGTGCCGGCGCACGAGCGCGGCGAGGTCCAGGTCTTCGAGGACCGGGCCGCCGCGATCGCCGCGGCCGTCTCCCGGGCAGCGCCCGGCGACACCGTGCTCGTCGCGGGCAAGGGCCATGAGCAGGGCCAGGACATCGCCGGGGTGGTGCGTCCCTTCGACGACCGCCAGGTGCTTCGAGAAGCCATCCAGAAGACCCAGGGATGAACTTGTGATCGCCCTCTCTCTCGCCGAGATCGCTGAAGTCGTCGGCGGGCAGACGTACGACATACCGGATCCGTCCGTGCAGGTCACGGGGCCGGTCGTCCGGGACTCCCGCGAGGCGGGCCCCGGCAGCCTCTTCGTCGCCTTCGCCGGTGAGCGCGTCGACGGCCACGACTTCGCGGCCGCGGTCGTCGAGTCCGGCGCGGTGGCCGTGCTGGCCGCGCGTCCGGTCGGCGTGCCCGCGATCGTCGTGGACGACGTCCAGGCCGCGCTCGGCGCCCTCGCCCGGCACGTCGTGACGCGGCTCGGCGCGACCCTCGTGGCGCTCACCGGCTCCGCGGGCAAGACCAGCACCAAGGACCTGATCGCGCAGGTGCTCCAGCGCAAGGCGCCGACGGTGTGGACGCCGGGCTCGCTCAACAACGAGATCGGGCTGCCGCTGACCGCCCTCTCCGCCACCGAGGAGACGCAGTTCCTCGTGCTGGAGATGGGCGCCCGCGGCATCGGCCACATCCGCTACCTCGCCGACCTGACGCCGCCGCGGATCGGCCTGGTGCTCAACGTCGGCACCGCCCACATCGGCGAGTTCGGCGGTCGGGAGCAGATCGCGCAGGCCAAGGGCGAACTCGTGGAGGGCCTGCCGGAGGACGGCGCCGCGATCCTCAACGCGGACGACTCCCTCGTACGGGCCATGGCCTCCCGTACGAAGGCGAAGGTGCTCCTTTTCGGAGAGTCCGGCGAAGCGGACGTACGCGCCGAGAACGTGCGACTCACGGACAGCGGACAGCCTTCCTTCATGCTTCACACACCCTCCGGGTGCAGCGAAGTGACCATGCGCCTGTACGGTGAGCACCACGTGTCGAACGCGCTCGCCGCGGCCGCCGTCGCCCATGAGCTGGGCATGTCCGCGGAAGAGATCGCCACCGCGCTCTCCGAGGCGGGCTCCCTCTCCCGCTGGCGGATGGAGGTCACCGAGCGCCCGGACGGCGTGACGATCGTCAACGACGCCTACAACGCGAACCCCGAGTCCATGCGAGCCGCCCTGCGGGCGCTGGCCGCCATGGGCAACGGGCGCCGTACGTGGGCGGTGCTCGGCAAGATGGCCGAGCTCGGGGACGAGGCGCTCGCCGAGCACGACGCGGTCGGACGGCTCGCCGTCCGGCTCAATGTCGGCAAGCTCGTCGCGGTCGGGGGCAGGGAAGCGTCCTGGCTGCAACTGGGCGCATATAACGAGGGTTCGTGGGGTGAGGAGTCGGTGCACGTGTCCGACGCACAGGCGGCGGTCGACCTGTTGCGCAGCGAGTTGCGCCCGGGAGACGTCGTACTCGTGAAGGCGTCCCGTTCGGTCGGTCTGGAGAGCGTTGCCCAGGCGCTGCTGGAGACCGGTGCCGAGGGTGAGGTCGCCGCCCGATGATGAAGCAGATCCTGTTCTCGGGGGTCATCGGCCTGTTCCTGACCCTGGTCGGCACCCCGCTGCTGATCAAGCTGCTGGCCCGCAAGGGCTACGGCCAGTACATCCGTGACGACGGCCCGCGCGAGCACGCCAGCAAGCGCGGTACGCCGACCATGGGCGGTATCGCCTTCATCCTGGCGACGGTCGCCGCCTACTTCCTGTCCAAGGTGATCACCGGCTACACCCCGACCTACTCCGGTCTGCTGGTGCTGGGCCTGATGGTCGGCATGGGCCTGGTCGGCTTCCTGGACGACTACATCAAGATCGTCAAGCGGCGTTCGCTGGGCCTGCGGGCCAAGGCGAAGATGGCCGGCCAGCTGATCGTCGGCATCGCCTTCGCGGTGCTCGCGCTCCAGTTCCCCGACGGCCGCAACAACACCCCGGCCTCCACCAAGCTGTCGTTCATCACCGACTTCGGCTGGTCGCTCGGCCCGGTGCTGTTCGTGCTCTGGGCGCTGTTCATGATCCTCGCCATGTCCAACGGCGTGAACCTCACCGACGGTCTGGACGGCCTCGCCACCGGCGCCTCCGTGCTGGTCTTCGGCGCCTACACGTTCATCGGCGTCTGGCAGTTCCAGGAGTCCTGCGCCAACGCGCAGACCCTGACCAACCCGGGCGCCTGCTACGAGGTGCGCGACCCGCTGGACCTGGCCGTGGTCGCCTCCGCGCTGATGGGCGCCTGCCTCGGCTTCCTGTGGTGGAACACCTCGCCGGCCAAGATCTTCATGGGTGACACCGGTTCGCTCGCGCTCGGCGGTGTCCTCACCGGCCTGGCCATCCTCTCCCGCACGGAGCTGCTGGTGGCCATCATGGGCGGTCTGTTCGTCCTCATCACCATGTCCGTCGTCATCCAGGTCGGCTCCTTCCGGCTCACCGGCAAGCGCGTCTTCCGCATGGCGCCGCTCCAGCACCACTTCGAACTCAAGGGCTGGTCCGAAGTGCTCGTGGTGGTCCGCTTCTGGATCATCCAGGGCATCTGTGTGATCGTCGGCCTGGGTCTCTTCTACGCGGGATGGGCAGCAGACAAGTGACCTCCTCGGTGTCCTCCGACTTCCAGGGCAAGCACGTCACCGTCGCCGGGCTCGGCGTCTCCGGGATCCCGGCGGCCAGGGCGCTGCACGCGCGCGGGGCGCTCGTCACGGTCGTCAACGACGGCGACGACGCACGCGCGCGTGAGCAGGCCGCCGAACTGGAGGCGCTCGGCGTCACCGTGCGGCTCGGTGACGGCGCGACCCTGCCCGAGGGCACCGAACTCGTCGTCACCGCCCCCGGCTGGAAGCCGGACAAGCCGCTGTTCGAGGCGGCCCGCGCGGCCGGTGTGGAGATCTGGGGCGACGTCGAACTCGCCTGGCGCCTGCGCGGAACCCCTGCGGGAAAGCCGGCCGCCCCCTGGCTCGCCGTCACCGGCACCAACGGCAAGACGACCACGGTCCAGATGCTGGCGTCCATCCTGAAGGCGGCCGGACTGCGCACCGCCGCCGTCGGCAACATTGGCGTCTCCCTGCTGGACGCGGTCCTCGGGGACGAGGAGTACGACGTCCTCGCCGTCGAACTCTCCAGCTACCAGCTCCACTGGGCGCCCTCCCTGCGCGCCCACTCCGCCGCCGTCCTCAACCTGGCCCCCGACCACCTCGACTGGCACGGCTCCATGGAGGCGTACGCCGCCGACAAGGGCCGTATCTACGAGGGCAATCGCGTCGCCTGCGTCTACAACGTGGCCGACAAGGCCACCGAGGAACTGGTGCGCGAGGCGGACGTCGAGGAGGGCTGCCGGGCGATCGGCTTCACCCTCGGCACGCCCGGGCCGTCCCAACTCGGCGTCGTGGAGGGCATCCTGGTCGACCGCGCCTTCGTCGAGAACCGGCACAAGAACGCCCAGGAGCTCGCCGAGATCGCGGACGTCAACCCGCCGGCCCCGCACAACATCGCCAACGCCCTTGCGGCAGCGGCCCTCGCCCGCGCCTTCGGCGTGCCC
Organism: Streptomyces sp. TRM68416; assembly: GCF_014596915.1. GTDB lineage: Bacteria > Actinomycetota > Actinomycetes > Streptomycetales > Streptomycetaceae > Streptomyces. The sequence goes on along the minus strand of NZ_JACVWU010000020.1, from coordinate 138,608 downwards.
GCCACGGCCGTACGGGACGGTCTGCGGGCCTTCACCCCGGACGCCCACCGCATCGCGCACGTCGCGGACGTGGACGGGGTGGCCTACGTCGACGACTCCAAGGCCACCAACACCCACGCCACGGAAGCCTCGTTGGCGGCCTACGAGTCGATCGTGTGGATCGCGGGCGGGCTCGCCAAGGGAGCCACCTTCGACGAGCTGGTCGCCAAGTCGGCGAAGCGACTTCGGGGAGCCGTCCTCATCGGTGCCGATCGGGCGCTGATCCGCGACGCCCTGGCGCGACACGCCCCGGAAGTACCCGTCGTCGACCTCGACCGGACCGACACTGGGGCGATGCTCGCGGCTGTCCAGGAGGCGCAGCGGCTCGCCCGACCCGGCGACACGGTGCTGCTGGCCCCGGCCTGCGCCTCGATGGACATGTTCGCCAACTACAACAAGCGCGGTGACGCGTTCGCGGAGGCGGTTCGCGAACTCGGCTCCTGACCGACGTAGCGGAGGCGCTGATGCCCAGTAGCCGTACCGGCCGACCGCCCGTGCAGCGGACCGTCAGACGTCCCGCCGCCCCCCGGCCGCCGCGCGACAACCCGGTGCTGCGGCTGTACACGCGCGCCCGCAAGGCCTGGGACCGGCCGCTGACCGCGTACTACCTGATCCTCGGCGGCAGCCTGCTGATCACCGTGCTGGGCCTGGTGATGGTCTACTCGGCCTCCCAGATCAAGGCGCTCCAGCTGTCGCTGCCGGGGTCGTACTTCTTCCGCAAGCAGTTCCTGGCCGCCCTCATCGGCGCCGGTCTGATGTGCGTGGCCATGCGGATGCCGGTGAAGCTGCACCGCGCGCTCGCCTACCCGATCCTCGCGGGTGCCGTCTTCCTGATGGCGCTGGTGCAGGTGCCGGGGATAGGGGTGGCGGTCAACGGCAACCAGAACTGGATCTCCGTCGGCGGCCCCTTCCAGCTCCAGCCCAGCGAGTTCGGCAAGCTCGCGCTGGTGCTGTGGGGCGCCGACCTGCTCGCCCGCAAGCAGGACAAGAAGCTGCTCACGCAGTGGAAGCACATGCTGGTGCCCCTGGTGCCGGTGGCCTTCATGCTGCTCGGGCTGATCATGCTCGGCGGCGACATGGGTACGGCGATCATCCTGACGGCGATCCTGTTCGGCCTGCTGTGGCTGGCGGGGGCGCCGACCCGGCTGTTCGCCGGGGTACTCGCGGTCGCGGCCGTGATCGGCCTGATCCTCATCAAGACCAGCGAGAACCGGATGGCCCGCCTGCAGTGCATCGGCGCCACCGAGCCCGGTCCGGGGGACAGCTGCTGGCAGGCCGTGCACGGGATCTACGCGCTCGCGTCCGGCGGAATCTTTGGATCCGGGCTCGGTGCGAGTGTGGAAAAATGGGGCCAACTCCCCGAACCCCACACCGACTTCATCTTCGCCGTCACCGGTGAGGAACTGGGCCTGGCGGGGACGCTGTCGGTGCTCGCCCTCTTCGCGGCTCTAGGCTATGCGGGTATCCGCGTGGCCGGACGCACGGAGGACCCCTTCGTGAGGTACGCCGCGGGAGGTGTGACCACCTGGATCACCGCTCAGGCGGTGATCAACATGGGTGCGGTGCTCGGCCTGCTGCCGATCGCCGGCGTCCCCCTCCCGCTGTTCTCCTACGGAGGGTCCGCGCTGCTGCCGACCATGTTCGCCATCGGGCTGCTGATCGCCTTCGCACGCGACGAGCCCGCTGCGCGGGCGGCGCTTTCGATGCGGCAACCCCGCTTTGGTAGAAAACGGGGGGCTGGGGGCTCTGCTCGGACCGGGGAGCCCCGGAGATGGAACACGATGCGACGGCGTGCCTCGGCGGCGCGCTCGTCCGGAGAGCGGTGAATTTCGGTGCATGTCGTACTCGCCGGCGGAGGAACCGCGGGCCACATCGAGCCCGCGCTCGCCCTCGCGGACGCCCTGCGCAGGCAGGACCCGACCGTGGGGATCACGGCCCTGGGCACGGAACGCGGCCTGGAGACCACGCTGGTTCCCCAGCGGGGCTACGAACTGGCGCTGATCCCGGCCGTGCCGCTGCCGCGCAAGCCGACCCCCGAGCTGATCACCGTGCCGGGCCGGCTGCGCGGCACGATCAAGGCCGCCGAGCAGATCCTGGAGCGCACCAAGGCGGACGCCGTCGTCGGCTTCGGTGGCTATGTGGCGCTGCCCGGCTACCTCGCCGCCAAGCGCCTGGGCGTGCCGATCGTCATCCACGAGGCCAACGCCCGCCCCGGTCTCGCCAACAAGATCGGCTCGCGGTACGCCGCCCGGGTCGCCGTCTCCACCCCGGACAGCAAGCTGCGCGACGCGCGCTACATCGGCATCCCGCTGCGCCGCACCATCGCCACCCTCGACCGGGCCGCCGTGCGCCCGGAGGCCCGCGCGATGTTCGGCCTCGACCCCAACCTGCCCACGCTGCTGGTCTCCGGCGGCTCCCAGGGCGCCCGCCGCCTCAACGAGGTCGTCCAGCAGGTCGCGCCCTGGCTGCAGCAGGCCGGGATCCAGATCCTGCACGCGGTCGGCCCGAAGAACGAACTGCCGCAGGTGCACCAGATGCCGGGGATGCCCCCGTACATCCCGGTAAGTTACCTGGACCGGATGGACCTCGCGTACGCCGCTGCCGACATGATGCTCTGCCGCGCGGGCGCGATGACCGTCGCCGAACTCTCCGCCGTCGGACTCCCGGCCGCCTACGTCCCGCTGCCCATCGGCAACGGCGAACAGCGGCTGAACGCCCAGCCGGTGGTCAAGGCCGGCGGCGGCCTGCTGGTCGACGACGCGGAACTCACCCCGGAGTGGGTGCAGCACAACGTCCTGCCCGTGCTCGCCGACCCGCACCGGCTGTACCAGATGTCCCGCGCCGCCGCCGAGTTCGGCCGCCGGGACGCCGACGACCTGCTCGTCGGCATGGTGTACGAGGCGATCGCCTCGCACCGACGTTAGGACCGTATGACGGAGGGCTGGAAGCGTGGCCGGATCGACTACCGCCGAACGCGGTGAACGTCAGCAGGAGTCGTCCGGCCCGCTCCCCGCTCCACGGAGGCGCCCGCCCCGGCTTCGTACGATCATCATTCTCGCGGTGGCGCTCGTCCTGCTCGGTGCCGGTGGCGTCTGGGTGCTGTACGGATCGAACTGGCTGCGCGTGGAGCGCGTCTCGGTATCGGGGACCCGGGTGCTGACGCCCGCGCAGGTGCGCGAGGCCGCCGAGGTACCCGTGGGATCGCCGCTCGTCTCCGTCGACACCGACGGGATCGAGTCGCGACTGCGCGGGAAACTGCCCCGAATTGACACGGTCGACGTGGTTCGTTCCTGGCCCCATGGAATCGGGCTGAAAGTGACCGAGCGAACCCCGGTCCTGATTGTGCAAAAGGGCGAAAAGTTCGTCGAAGTGGACGAGGAAGGTGTCCGTTTCGCCACGGTTTCTGAGGCGCCGAAAGGTGTTCCCGCGCTGGAATTGTCGCCCTCCCGGTCCGGCTCCGCCGCCGCGAGTCTGCGCCGCTTCGGCGAGGACCGCCTGGTACGCGAGGCGGTGCGGGTCGCGGGTGCCGTTCCGGCCGCCGTCGCCGACCGCACCCGGACTGTCAAGGTCCGTTCCTACGACGACATCTCGCTGGAGTTGACCGACGGCCGGACCGTCGTCTGGGGGAGTGGCGAGAAGGGTGCGGCGAAGGCCCGTACGCTCACCGCTCTCATGAAAGCCTCGCCGGATGCGCGGTACTTCGACGTCAGCGTTCCCACCGCCCCGGCGTCATCGGGGAGTTGACGCACATCCGCGCAGGCCAGCACCCTGGTTGGGCAGTGACACGGCTGATCACATAGGGTGAAAAGAAAAACGGGAGGTTCGGCGTGTTCGTTGAACGCGCGCCACTTGTCGACTTAGTGTCAGGTTCAGAAGACTTCAAGGAACAGACACACTGGTAACCCTAAACTTCAGCGTTAGGGTTCGGGTCGGCGTTCAGGACCGTCCCATTCGGCATCTGTCGTCGGGACGCGGGCAACCGCGTAGCGGCGACAACGTAATTCGAGGCGAGAGGCCTTCGACGTGGCAGCACCGCAGAACTACCTCGCAGTCATCAAGGTCATCGGTGTCGGCGGCGGTGGTGTCAATGCCATCAACCGGATGATCGAGGTCGGTCTCAAGGGCGTCGAGTTCATCGCCATCAACACCGACGCGCAAGCTCTGTTGATGAGCGACGCCGACGTCAAGCTCGACGTCGGCCGCGAACTCACCCGCGGACTCGGCGCCGGAGCCAACCCGGACGTCGGCCGCAAGGCCGCCGAGGACCACCGCGAGGAGATCGAGGAGGTCCTCAAGGGGGCCGACATGGTCTTCGTGACGGCCGGTGAAGGCGGCGGCACCGGCACCGGCGGCGCCCCCGTGGTGGCCAACATCGCCCGCAATCTGGGCGCCCTCACCATCGGCGTGGTCACCCGCCCGTTCACCTTCGAGGGACGGCGCCGCGCCAACCAGGCCGAGGACGGCATCGCCCAGCTCCGCGAAGAGGTCGACACCCTCATCGTCATCCCGAACGACCGGCTGCTGTCCATCTCGGACCGCCAGGTCTCGGTCCTCGACGCCTTCAAGTCGGCCGACCAGGTCCTGCTCTCCGGTGTGCAGGGCATCACCGACCTCATCACCACGCCCGGTCTGATCAACCTGGACTTCGCCGACGTGAAGTCGGTCATGTCCGAGGCCGGTTCGGCCCTGATGGGCATCGGCTCGGCCCGCGGCGACGACCGCGCGGTGGCCGCGGCCGAGATGGCGATCTCCTCGCCGCTGCTGGAGGCTTCCATCGACGGCGCCCGTGGGGTGCTGCTCTCCATCTCCGGCGGCTCGGACCTCGGTCTGTTCGAGATCAACGAGGCCGCCCAGCTGGTCAGCGAGGCCGCCCACCCCGAGGCCAACATCATCTTCGGTGCGGTCATCGACGACGCCCTCGGCGACGAGGTGCGGGTCACCGTGATCGCGGCCGGCTTCGACGGCGGCCAGCCGCCCGCCAAGCGCGACAACATCCTCGGCTCGGCCTCGGCCAAGCGCGAGGAGCCCACTCCGGTACGGCAGCCGGAGAGCCGTCCGTCCTTCGGCTCCCTCGGCAGCGTCACGCCGAAGGAGGACCCGGCGCCCGCCCCCGAGCCGGCCGCCGACCTCCCGGTCGCCCCGCCGGTCCCGCCGTCGCGGACCTACTCGGACAGCGCGGCCGAGGAGCTGGACGTGCCGGACTTCCTGAAGTGATAGGGCAGCACGACGCTGTGACCTCGCCGAGTGGCGCGCACTTCGCCTTCACCGACAGGTGGGGCGGGGTGAGCGCCGCTCCGTATGAGGAGCTCAATCTCGGCGGGGCGGTCGGGGACGACGCCGACGCCGTGACGGCCAACCGGGAACGGGCGGCCAAGTCGCTGGGGATCGACCCGGGCCGGGTCGTCTGGATGAACCAGGTGCACGGGGCGGACGTGGCCGTGGTCTCCGAGCCCTGGGGCGACCGGCCGGTGCCCCGGGTCGACGCGATCGTCACCGCCGAACGCGGACTCGCCCTCGCCGTCCTCACCGCGGACTGCACCCCCGTCCTGCTCGCCGACCCCGTCGCCGGGGTCGTCGCCGCGGTCCACGCGGGCCGCCCCGGCATGGTCGCCGGGGTCGTCCCCGCGGCACTGCGCGCGATGACGGACCTGGGCGCCGAGCCGTCCCGGATCGTCGCCCGCACCGGGCCCGCCGTGTGCGGCCGGTGCTACGAGGTGCCCGAGACGATGCGCGCCGAGGTGTCCGCGGTCGAGCCGGCGGCGTACGCCGAGACGAGTTGCGGCACGCCCGCGGTCGACGTGACCGCCGGGGTGCACGCGCAGCTCGACCGGTTCGGGGTGCGCGACCGGCAGCGGTCGACGGTGTGCACCCGGGAATCGGGCGACCACTTCTCGTACCGCCGCGACCGGACCACGGGACGGCTCGCGGGCTATGTCTGGCTGGACTGATGGGGCATGACGGACCGTAAGGACGAACTCGCCGGAAACCTGGCGAAAGTGGAGGAGCGCATTGCCGCCGCGTGCGCGGCCGCCGGGCGCAAGCGCGAGGAGGTGACCCTGATCGTGGTCACCAAGACGTACCCCGCGAGCGATGTGCGCATCCTGTCGGAGCTCGGCGTGCGGCATGTCGCCGAGAACAAGGACCAGGACGCGGCACCCAAGGCCGCGGAATGCTCGGATCTGCCCCTTGCGTGGCACTTTGTAGGCCAGTTGCAGACCAATAAGGTGCGATCCGTGGTCGGTTACGCGGATCTCGTGCAGTCCGTCGACCGTGCCAAGCTGGTGACGGCCCTCTCGAAGGAGGCCGTCCGGGCCGGGCGCGAGGTGGGCTGTCTGATCCAGGTCGCGCTCGACGCCGGGGAGCGCGAGCGGGGGGAGCGCGGTGGCGTCGCCCCCGGCGGAATCGGGGAGTTGGCCGATCTGGTCGCCGACGCCCCGGGGTTGCGGCTTGACGGACTGATGACCGTCGCCCCGCTCACCGGCGAGTACGCGGGGCGCCAACGGGCGGCGTTCGAGCGGTTGATGGATTTGTCGACCGACCTGCGCAGAGCCCATCCGGCTGCGAACATGGTCTCGGCAGGAATGAGTGCGGACCTCGAACAGGCCGTGGCGGCCGGAGCGACACATGTACGCGTCGGCACCGCGGTACTCGGAGTCCGCCCGAGGCTCGGGTAACGTCGCCAGGAAGTCGGACCACAGCAGAAAATATGGTCATTACCGCTGAACGGCGGGCGTAACGACCTCGTGGATCGCAGGCAATTGGCAGTCGTCAGCCGATCCACCACAGAGCGGAGGACTCAGAGCATGGCCGGCGCGATGCGCAAGATGGCGGTCTACCTCGGCCTCGTGGAGGACGATGGGTACGACGGCCGCGGATTCGACCCCGACGACGACTTCGAACCCGAACTCGACCCCGAGCCCGAGCGGGACCACCGGCGGCACGAGCCGGCGCACCAGTCGCACGGTTCACATCAGTCCCAAAGGGACGAATCGGTACGAGTGGTGCAGCCGTCGGCGTCGCGTGACCCGGTGCCGCATTCCGCTTCGCTTGCCGCGGAATCCGGGCGTCCGGCGCGTATCGCGCCCGTGGCATCCATCACACAAGAACGTCAGAGCCTGGAGAAGAACGCACCGGTGATCATGCCCAAGGTCGTGTCGGAACGAGAGCCTTACCGGATCACCACGCTTCACCCGCGGACCTACAACGAGGCCCGTACCATCGGGGAACACTTCCGTGAGGGCACCCCGGTGATCATGAATCTGACTGAGATGGATGACACAGACGCGAAGCGACTTGTCGACTTTGCGGCCGGTTTGGTGTTTGGTCTTCACGGCAGCATCGAGCGGGTGACGCAGAAGGTGTTCCTGTTGTCGCCTGCTAACGTCGATGTCACGGCGGAGGACAAGGCCCGCATCGCAGAGGGCGGGTTCTTCAACCAGAGCTGAGACGCGCAGCCGGAAACAGCAGTACCAGCAGCACCAGCAGTACAAAAAGCAGCACACACAGCAGCACGGAAACAGGGGAGAGGGAAGCACGGGTCATGAGCGTGGTCCTGGATGTCGTCTACATCGCGCTGATGTGCTTCCTCATCGTGCTGATCTTCCGGTTGGTCATGGATTATGTCTTCCAGTTCGCCCGCTCGTGGCAACCCGGCAAGGCGATGGTGGTCGTTCTGGAGGCCACCTACACTGTCACTGATCCACCGCTCAAGCTTCTGCGGCGGTTCATTCCGCCGCTGCGTCTCGGGGGCGTGGCGCTCGACCTGTCCTTCTTCGTACTGATGATCATCGTCTACATCCTGATCTCGATCGTGAGCCGGCTGTGAGCGATGTGAACTACCGTCTTGCCGAATGCCGACGACTACGTTGAGGTGAAGAGATGCCGTTGACCCCCGAGGACGTGCGGAACAAGCAGTTCACGACCGTCCGCCTCCGAGAAGGCTATGACGAGGACGAGGTCGATGCCTTCCTCGACGAGGTCGAAGCCGAACTGACCCGCCTGCTCCGCGAGAACGAGGACCTGCGCGCCAAACTGGCCGCGGCCACGCGCGCTGCTGCCCAGAACCAGCAGAACATGCGCAAGCCTCCGGAACAGCCGCAGGACCAGCAACAGCAGCAGGGCATGCCGCCGCAGCAGCAGGGCATGCCGCAGCAGGGCATGCGCGGTCCGGGCGCCCCGGTGCCGGCCGGCATATCGGGCCCGCCGCAGCAGCAGATGGGCGGCCCCATGGGTGGCCCGCCCCAGCTGCCGAGCGGTGCCCCGCAGCTGCCCGCCGGTCCCGGCGGTCAGGGTGGCCCGCAGGGTCCCGGTCCGATGGGCCAGGGTCCCGGCCCGATGGGTCAGCCCCCCATGCAGCAGCAGATGGGCGGTCCGATGGGCGGCCCCATGGGCGGTCCGATGGGCGGCCCCGGTCAGGGCCCCGGTGGCGACAGCGCCGCCCGTGTCCTCTCGCTGGCCCAGCAGACCGCCGACCAGGCGATCGCCGAGGCCCGTTCCGAGGCCAACAAGATTGTCGGCGAGGCGCGTTCGCGTGCCGAGGGTCTTGAGCGCGACGCCCGGGCGAAGGCCGACGCGCTGGAGCGGGACGCGCAGGAGAAGCACCGTGTCGCGATGGGCTCGCTGGAGTCCGCTCGCGCGACGCTGGAGCGCAAGGTCGAGGACCTGCGCGGCTTCGAGCGCGAGTACCGTACGCGTCTGAAGTCCTACCTGGAGTCGCAGCTGCGTCAGCTGGAGACCCAGGCCGACGACTCGCTGGCTCCGCCGCGCACCCCGGCCACGGCCTCGCTGCCGCCGTCCCCGGCGCCGTCGATGGCTCCGGCCGGTGCGAGTGCGCCGTCCTACGGGGGCAATCAGGGCATGGGTGGGGCTCCGGCGCCGTCCGCCCCCTCCTACGGCGGTCAGCAGCAGATGTCGCCGGCGATGACCCAGCCGATGGCTCCGGTCCGTCCGCAGGGGCCCTCTCCGATGGGGCAGGCTCCCTCGCCGATGCGTGGGTTCCTCATCGACGAGGACGACAACTGACGGCCGGCACGGCCAGTAGTACGCCGTAGGCGTCGGCAGCGTTCAGGGCGAGGCCCCGGGATTTTCCCGGGGCCTCGCCCTTTTTACGCGCGTTGCTACGGGGGTGGAGGCGGCCGGTGCTTGTACTGGTGGGCGGGGTGGGGCCGGCGCGGGGGTGGGTCGCGCGGCCCGGCGCTGTCGGGGTGCCGCCTGCGCCCACCCGTGCCGCCCCAGGCGGCACGCATGCCCGCAGGCTGAGCGGAGTGGGTGGGCGTCGCCTCGGGTGGCGCGCGTGCCTGCAGGGTGAGTGGGGTGGGGGGGCGCCGCCTCGGGTGGCGCGCATGCCCGCAGGCTGAGCGGGGTGAGTGGGGTGAGTGGGGTGGGTGGGGTGGGTGGGTGCTGCCTCGGGTGGCGCGCGTGCCCGCAGGCTGAGCGGGGTGAGTGGGGTGGGTGGGTGCCGCCTCGGGTGGCACGACTGCCCGCAGGATGGGTGGCGGGGTGGGGGAGCGTCCCGAAGGGGCGCGGGGAACTGCGCGATCAGCCCCCACCGGGCCGCAGGCTGCGGAGAAGGCCCGGTCCCCCTTCTTTTCTGGGGCCGGGCCTTCTGTTGCGTGTGGCTTACGCCTTGCGCAGGCGGAACGTCAGCGCAAGGCCCTCGTCGGTGAAGGCGGAGCCGTACGTGTCGTCCGCCTCGCCCTGGGCGAAGTCCGTGGCCAGGACCTCGTCGGCGATGAGGCCGGTGTGCTCGGTCAGGGCGGCGACCGTCGCCGGGTCGGTCGAGACCCACCGCAGCGCGATCCGGTCGGCCACGTCCAGGCCGCTGTTCTTGCGGGCCTCCTGGATCAGGCGGATGGCGTCACGGGCCAGGCCGGCCCGGCGCAGCTCCTCCGTGATCTCCAGGTCCAGGGCGACCGTCGAGCCGGAGTCGGACGCCACCGACCAGCCCTCGCGCGGGGTCTCGGTGATGATGACCTCGTCGGGGGCCAGGGTGACGGTCTCGCCGTCGACCTCGACCGAGGCCGTTCCCTCGCGCAGGGCCAGCGACAGGGCGGCCGCGTCGGCGGCGGCCACGGCCTTCGCCACGTCCTGCACCCGCTTGCCGAAGCGCTTGCCCAGCGCGCGGAAGTTGGCCTTCGCCGTCGTGTCGACCAGCGAACCGCCCACCTCCGACAGCGAGGCCAGCGACTCGACGTTCAGCTCCTCCGTGATCTGCGTGTGCAGCTCGGGGGAGAGGGCCTCGAAACCGGCCGCCGCGACCAGCGCGCGCTTCAGCGGCTGGCGGGTCTTGACGCCCGACTCCGCGCGCGTGGCACGGCCCAGCTCGACCAGCCGGCGGACCAGGAGCATCTGCTTCGACAGCTCCGGGTCGATCGCCGACAGGTCCGCCTCGGGCCACGGCGACAGATGGACGGACTCCGGGGCGCCGGGGGTGACCGGCACCACCAGGTCCTGCCAGACCCGCTCGGTGATGAACGGGGTCAGCGGAGCCATCAGCTGCGTGACCGTCTCGACGACCTCGTGCAGGGTGCGCAGCGCCGCCTTGTCGCCCTGCCAGAAGCGGCGACGGGAGCGCCGGACGTACCAGTTGGACAGGTCGTCGACGAACGCCGAGAGCAGTTTTCCGGCGCGCTGGGTGTCGTAGGCCTCCAGCGCCTGCGTCACCTGGTCGGTCAGCGCGTGCAGTTCGGACAGCAGCCAGCGGTCCAGCAGCGGGCGGTCGGCCGGGGCCGGGTCCGCGGCGGACGGCGCCCAGTTCGACGTACGGGCGTACAGGGCCTGGAAGGCGACCGTGTTCCAGTACGTGAGGAGCGTCTTGCGGACGACCTCCTGGATCGTGCCGTGGCCCACGCGGCGCGCCGCCCACGGGGAGCCGCCGGCCGCCATGAACCAGCGCACCGCGTCCGCGCCGTGCCGGTCCATCAGCGGGATCGGGTCCAGCGTGTTGCCCAGGTGCTTGGACATCTTGCGGCCGTCCTCGGCGAGGATGTGGCCGAGGCAGACGACGTTCTCGTACGACGACTTGTCGAAGACCAGCGTGCCGACCGCCATCAGCGTGTAGAACCAGCCACGGGTCTGGTCGATGGCCTCGCTGATGAACTGCGCGGGGTACCGGCTCTCGAACAGCTCCTTGTTCTTGTACGGGTAGCCCCACTGCGCGAACGGCATCGAACCCGAGTCGTACCAGGCGTCGATGACCTCCGGCACGCGCGTGGCCGTCTTTCCGCAGCCGTCGTGGCGGCAGGCGAAGGTGACCGCGTCGATGAACGGGCGGTGCGGGTCGAGCCCGGAGTGGTCCGCGCCGGTCAGCTCGCTGAGCTCCGCGCGGGAGCCGACGCAGGTGAGGTGGTCGTCCTCGCAGCGCCAGACCGGCAGCGGGGTGCCCCAGTAGCGGTTGCGGGACAGGGCCCAGTCGATGTTGTTCTGCAGCCAGTCGCCGAAGCGGCCGTGCTTGACCGTGTCCGGGAACCAGTTGGTGTTCTCGTTCTCCTGGAGGAGACGGTCCTTGACCGCGGTGGTGCGGATGTACCAGGACGGCTGCGCGTAGTAGAGGAGCGCGGTGTGGCAGCGCCAGCAGTGCGGGTAGCTGTGCTCGTACGGGATGTGCCGGAAGAGCAGACCGCGCTGCTGGAGGTCCTCGGTGAGCCGTTCGTCCGCCTTCTTGAAGAAGACGCCGCCGACCAGGGGGACGTCCTCCTCGAAGGTGCCGTCCGGGCGGACCGGGTTCACCACCGGCAGGCCGTAGCCGCGGCAGACCTTGAGGTCGTCCTCACCGAAAGCGGGGGACTGGTGGACCAGACCCGTACCGTCCTCGGTCGTGACGTACTCGGCGTTGACGACGAAGTGCGCCTCGGCCGGGAACTCCACGAGCTCGAACGGTCGTTGATAGGTCCAGCGCTCCATCTCGGCGCCCGTGAAGGACTGGCCGGTGCTCTCCCAGCCCTCGCCGAGCGCCTTGGCGAGCAGCGGCTCGGCGACGACGAGCTTCTCCTCACCGTCCGTCGCGACGACGTAGGTGACGTCGGGGTGCGCGGCGACCGCGGTGTTGGAGACCAGTGTCCAGGGGGTCGTCGTCCAGACGAGGAGCGCGGCCTCGCCGGCGAGCGGACCGGAGGTGAGCGGGAAACGGACATAGACCGAGGGGTCGACGACCGTCTCGTAGCCCTGCGCCAGCTCGTGGTCGGACAGGCCGGTGCCGCAGCGCGGGCACCAGGGGGCGACGCGGTGGTCCTGGACCAGCAGGCCCTTGTTGAAGATCTCCTTCAGCGACCACCAGACCGACTCGACGTACTCCGGGTCCATCGTCCGGTACGCGTCGTCCAGGTCGACCCAGTAGCCCATGCGGGTCGTCAGCGCGGCGAAGGCGTCGGTGTGCCGGGTCACGGACTCGCGGCACTTGGCGTTGAACTCGGCGATGCCGTACTTCTCGATGTCCTGCTTGCCGGAGAAGCCGAGCTCCTTCTCGACCGCCAGCTCCACCGGGAGGCCGTGGCAGTCCCAGCCGGCCTTGCGGGCCACGTGGTAGCCGCGCATGGTGCGGAAGCGCGGGAAGACGTCCTTGAAGACGCGGGCCTCGATGTGGTGGGCGCCCGGCATGCCGTTGGCGGTGGGCGGGCCCTCGTAGAACACCCACTCGGGGCGGCCCTCGGACTGCTCCAGGCTCTTGGCGAAGATCTTCTGCTCGCGCCAGAAGTCGAGCACGGCGTGCTCGAGGGCGGGCAGGTCGACCTGTGCGGGCACTTGGCGGTACGTCGGCGTTGTCATCAGCGAGCTTCCTCCGGCGGACTTGCTGCCTTCCGTCCGGAGGGACGAGAGCTACGTCATTTCCTGCGCCGCCTTCGGCGCGCTCCCGCGGTACCACCCTCCTTGGCTCCCCGGTGTGCCGCACACGCCGGTAAGCCCCCTCATTGGGGTCGCGAGCCGGTTCTACTGACCCCTGCGGGGCGTTCTTCCGGCGGCTCCGGGGTGATGTTCACGTCGCGCTCGCCCCCGGGCTTCCACCGTCCCCGGGTCGCTCTGGGCTGCGTACGGCGCTACTCGTCCCCATCCATGCCTTTCGCTTCGCCCAGTGTACGGCGCCGCGGGGACAGCGGCCGACCGCTTTTCCGGCGCCTGGGGCCGGGCCATGGGGCGCGGGGGGTACACGGTCTGCGGTGACCCGAATGGAGCGGTACGGGTGTTCGGATTCCGGGACGGTCGACTGGGCGGATTACCCGGCGGGGAGCTGGGCACAACGCTTGCAGATCTGCCGCGCGGCATCCGCGGGGCGGGCGAATCGGGCGGTGTGCCCCATTGCCGCGGGACTCAAGTCGATTTATCGTCCCAGCACGATTCGCGTGCAAGATCACAATATGTGAAGGGGCCGCGGCCATGGTGGCGAAGAAGACCGCCGTACAGCAGTCGGCGTCCGGCAGGTCCACGAGTGCCTCCGGCGGTGCGGCCAAGGACGTGACGGGCAAGAAGAGCACGCACGGCGGGTCCGCGAAGCGGGCCGCCGAGGCGGTGAGACCGGTGAAGACGGCGCGGGGGGAGAGCGCTGGGAAGACGGCCGGCAAGACCGCGGCCACGAAGTCGACGGCCACAAAGACAGCCGCCAAGACGTCCACCAAGACGGCCGCCAAGAAGACGGCCGCCAAGAAGTCGGCCGCCAAGAAGACGGCCGCCAAGGAGAGCGCGGCCAAGAAGACCGCCGTCCGGCAGGCGACGGCTTCGGGGGCGGTTCCGTCGAAGACGGACGCCGAGGCGGAGGTCGCGAGACCGGCGGCCGCGGTGAAGAAGGCGGCGGCCAGGAAGACGGCCGTCAAGAAGGCGGCGGTCAAGAAGGCAGCGGTCAAGAAGACGGCCGCCAAGTCGGCCGCCAAGAAGACGGGCGCCGAGACGGTGGCGGTCGAGGAGGCGGTCGCCGACAAGGCGGCGCTCAAGAAGACGGCCGCCAAGAGGACCGGCGCGAAGAAGGCCGTAGCGGCGAAGGCGGCCACCGAGAAGGCCGGGACCGAGGCGGCTCCGAAGGCCGCCGCCGCGAAGAGCACGGCCAAGCAGAACACGACCAAGCAGAGCACGGCCAAGAAGAGCACGGCCAAGAAGGCGGGTGCGGCCCAGGCCGCGGAGCAGACGGGAGCCACGACGGTGGTTGCGAAGAAGACTCCTGGCACGGCCACGGCGGACAAGGCCGCCGTTCCCAAGGCGCGTGTCGCCGCGGTGGAGCCCGGCGAGCTCGCGGTGCGTCCCGGTGAGGATCCGTGGACCCCGGAGGAGGTCGAGGAGGCGCGGGCGGAGCTGCAGGCCGAGGCGCTGCGGCTGCGGACGGAGATCACCTCCTCCGAGGAATCGCTGGCCGGCCTGATGCGGGACTCCGGGGACGGCGCGGGGGACGACCAGGCGGACACCGGCACCAAGAACATCACGCGTGAGCACGAGATGGCGCTCGCCGCCAACGCGCGCGAGATGCTCACCCAGACCGAGCGGGCCCTGGAACGGCTCGACGCGGGCACCTACGGTCTGTGCGAGAACTGCGGGAACCCCATCGGCAAGGCCCGTATGCAGGCATTCCCGCGCGCGACGCTGTGCGTGGAGTGCAAGCAGAAGCAGGAACGCCGGTACTGAGGGTGGTGTCGGGCGTGCCGTACCCTCGTCCTCAGTCAGGTACCTAGGGTTGAGGGACTCACGTGGCAGAGGCGGAGCGCATCATCGGTACGCCGGACACCCCAGAGGGGGCTGAGGCCGAGCCGGAGCAGTCATCCGGCCCGGAGGGGCAGGATGGCTCCGAGGCGCGCCCCAGGGGCAAGCGACGGATCGCCGTCCTGTTCGCGGTCGCCGCCTTCGCGTACGCCCTCGACCTGATCAGCAAGATGATCGTGGTGGCCAAGCTGGAGCACCACGAGCCCATCGAGATCATCGGGGAGTGGCTGAGGTTCGAGGCGATCCGGAACGCCGGCGCGGCCTTCGGCTTCGGCGAGGCCTTCACCGTGATCTTCACGGTGATCGCGGCGGCCGTGATCGTGGTGATCGTCCGGCTCGCCCGCAAGCTCTACAGCCTGCCCTGGGCGATCGCGCTCGGCCTGCTGCTCGGCGGTGCGCTCGGCAACCTCACCGACCGGATCTTCCGTTCGCCGGGCGTCTTCGAGGGCGCGGTCGTCGACTTCATCGCGCCCAAGCACTTCGCCGTCTTCAACCTCGCGGACTCGGCGATCGTGTGCGGCGGCATCCTGATCGTGCTGCTGTCGTTCAAGGGGCTCGACCCGGACGGCACCGTCCACAAGGACTGAGCCCCTCGGGGCGCGCGTGCGGGACTGTCTCACCCGTCCGGCATACTCGACGGGTGAGCACGATTCCCGAGATCCGTACCCTGCCCGTGCCGGACGGTCTGGAGGGCGAGCGCGTCGACGCCGCCATCTCCCGCATGTTCGGCTTCTCCCGTACCAAGGCCGCGGAGCTCGCCGCGGCGGGCAAGGTGCTGGTCGACGGCACGGTGGTCGGCAAGTCCGAGCGCGTGCACGGCGGTGCCTGGCTGGAGGTCGAGATGCCGCAGGCGCCCGCGCCGGTGCAGGTGGTCGCCGAGCCGGTCGAGGGCATGGAGATCGTGCACGACGACGATGACGTGGTCGTGATCGTCAAGCCGGTCGGGGTCGCCGCCCACCCGTCGCCGGGCTGGACCGGGCCCACCGTCATCGGCGGGCTCGCCGCCGCCGGGTACCGGATCTCCACCTCCGGCGCCGCCGAGCGCCAGGGCATCGTGCACCGCCTCGACGTGGGCACCTCGGGCCTGATGGTCGTGGCGAAGTCCGAGTACGCGTACACGTCGCTCAAGCGCCAGTTCAAGGAGCGCACGGTCGACAAGCGCTACCACACGCTCGTCCAGGGCCACCCCGACCCGACCAGCGGCACCATCGACGCGCCCATCGGCCGCCACCCGAACCACGACTACAAGTGGGCGGTCACGGCCGACGGCAAGCCGTCCGTCACCCACTACGACCTCATCGAGGCGTTCCGTGCGGCCTCCCTGCTGGACGTGAAGCTGGAGACCGGCCGCACCCACCAGATCCGCGTCCACATGGCCGCCCACCGGCACCCGTGCGTGGGCGACCTGACGTACGGCGCCGACCCGACCCTCGCCAAGCGGCTGAAGCTGACCCGCCAGTGGCTGCACGCGGTCCGGCTCGGTTTCGAGCACCCCGGCGACGGCCAGTGGGTGGAGTTCGCCTGCGACTACCCCGAGGACCTGCAGAACGCCCTGGACCGGGTGCGCGAGGAGACCTACGGATGAGTGTCCCGTCGTACGTCGTGCGGGTCGCCGAGGAGGCCGCCGACCGTGAGGCCTGCTTCGCGGTGCGCCGGGAGGTCTTCGTCGGCGAGCAGGGCGTGCCCGAGGACCTGGAGTACGACGCCTACGACGCCGTGGCCGTGCATGTGCTGGCCGTCCGGGAGGACGGGGTGCCGCTCGGCGCCGGGCGGCTGCTGTACGGCGAGGCGGCCGCGGCGAAGGGAGTGGACGACCCGGGCGTCGGTTCGCTCGGGCGGCTCGCCGTGACGAAGGCGTCCCGCGGGCTCGGGGTCGGCATCGCGCTGGTGCGTGCGGTCGAGGACGCGGCACGCGCGCGGGGGCTGAAGGCGGTGGACCTGCACGCGCAGACGCATGCGCTGGGGTTCTACGAGCGGCTGGGCTACGAGGCCTACGGCCCGGAGTTCCCGGACGCGGGGATCGCGCACCGGGCGATGCGGCGCGTTCTCTAGGGAGCCGCGTGGCACTCTGGGCGTCGGGGGCTTCTTGATCGTCCAGACACCGGAGCGCTGACCGTGGATCAGTTGGCCCTGCTGTTCGTGCTGTTGCTCGGGGCCGTGGTGAGCGTCCCCGTCGGGAACCGGCTCGGACTGCCGGCGCCCGTGCTGATGACGCTCCTCGGGATCGTGCTCGCGCTGCTCGATTTCGTGCCGTACGTCGACATCCCGCCCGAGCTGATCCTGCCGCTGCTGTTGCCGCCGCTGCTCTACGCCGCCGTACGGCGCACCTCCTGGCGGCAGTTCGCGGCTGGGGGTCCCCCCACGCCATAGGGCAGTGGGGGAGTGCGGCCGATCCTGCTGCTGGCCGTGGCGCTGGTGTTCGTGACGACCTTGTGTGTCGCCGTCGTCGCCAACGCGGTGATTCCCGGGCTGTCCCTGGCCGCCGCCGTCGCGCTCGGCGCGCTGGTCGCGCCGCCCGACCCGGTCGCCGCCACCGCCGTCGCCGGCCAGTTGGGGCTGCCCCGCCGACTGGTGTCCATCCTGGAGGGGGAGGGGCTCTTCAACGACGTCACCGCGATCGTGCTCTACCACGTGGCGATCGCGGCGGTCGTGACCGGCACCTTCTCGCCCTGGCGGGCCGGGTTCGACCTGGTGCTCTCCGCGGTCGTGGCGGTGGCCGTCGGACTCGCCCTGGGCTGGGGCGCCAACCGGCTCATGGGGCTGCTCGGGGACCCCACGCTCCAGATCGGCCTGACGCTGCTGGTGCCGTACGCCGCCTATGTGCTCGCCGAGGAGCTGCACGGCTCCGGGGTGCTGGCCGTGCTCACCGCCGCGCTGTTCCTCGCCGAGTACGCCACCGACGCCGACGACGTGATGACCCGGCTCGCCGGGCACACGTTCTGGGACGTCGTCGACACGCTCGTCACCGGGGTGGCCTTCGGGCTGATCGGGCTCGAACTGCACAACGCCGTGCGGACGGCGTCCGGGCGGTGGGGCGAGCTGCTCGGGTGGACCGCGGCGGTCGTGGCCGTCGTGGTCCTCGTACGGCTGGCCTGGCTGCTGCCGGCGACCTGGCTGACCAAACGCCTGCACTCCCGGCGCGACCACGACGAGGACATCCCGACGAGCTGGCGGGAGACCGTGGTGATGTGGTGGTCGGGGATGCGCGGGGTCGCCTCGGTGGCGCTGGCCCTGGCGATTCCGCTGGAGGTGGACGACGGGTCCGCGTTCCCCGACCGGGACGAGATCGTGTTCGTCGCGTTCGGGGTGATCATGGCCACGCTGGTGCTCCAGGGGCTGACCCTGCCGTGGCTGGTGCGGCGGCTCGGGGTGCGGGCGGACACCGAGCGGGAGAAGGCCTTCGAGAAGGCGCTCGCGGTGCGCGCGGCCAAGGCGGCCAAGCGCCGGCTCAGGGAGATCGAGGCCGTGGAGGAGCTGCCGGACGAACTGTCCGAGCAGATGCTGCGGCGGGCCTTCGACATCGGGGTGCGGATCTCGCCCGAGATGGGTGACGACGAACGCCGGGAGATGCAGCGCAGATGGAAACGGGTGCGGCACATCCAGGCCGAGATGCTGAGCGCCGCGCGGCACGAGGTGCTGGCGGCGCGCAGTGAGCCGGGGGCCGACCCGGAGGTGGTGGACCGGGTGCTGCGCCATCTCGACGTGCGCAGTCTCCGCTGACCCGGTTCCGCCGGCGCGCTGTCCTCCGTAGGGTGTGGATCATGGCTCGCAACGTAGTGATCAGTGGTGGCGGAACCGGAATCGGGCTTGCCGCGGCGCATGCCTTCGCGCGCGACGGAGACCGGGTGCTGTTGCTCGGGCGGCGCGCGGAGGTGCTGGAGAAGGCCGGGGTGCCGGGGGCGCTCACGTGTGCCGCCGACCTGAGCGATCCGCGGGAGGTGCGCCGGGTCGCCGACTTCGTCGGGCGTGAACTGGGCGCCGTGGACGTGCTGGTGCACAGCGCCGGAGGCAACGGCTCCCTGGAACCCGGCGTCGACGGCACCGACCCCCTCGACGCCGTCGCCCACCACTGGACCGTCAACTTCCGGCTGAACACGCTGACGGCCGCCCTGCTCACCGAGGCGCTGAAGGACCGGCTCGCCGAACCCGGCGGGCGGGTGCTGTTCCTCAGCTCCATCGCCGCCTTCCGCGGGTCCGGGAGCGGGGCGTACGCGGCGGCCAAGGCCGCGCTGCATCCGTACGCCCATGATCTGGCCCGCGAATTGGGGCCGCGGGGCATCACCGTGAACGTGGTCGCGCCCGGGTACGTCGAGGACACCGAGTTCTTCGGGGACGCGATGACCGAGGAGCGGCGCGCGGGGCTCCTGGCGCAGGCCCTCAACGGCCGCGCCGGTACGCCCGGGGACATCGCCGAGACGCTGCGCTGGCTGGCGTCCCCGGGCGCCGGTCACGTCACCTCGCAGGTCATCCAGGTCAACGGAGGCGCGGAGCGCGGTCGCTGAGGCCGGTCAGCCGCCGTCCGCGCGGTGGTTCGGCTGGTGCTGGTGGGCACGGCGGGCGAGGAGGCGGTCCTGGACCGGGAAGCCCGGCGGCAGGACCGCGTCCGCGGCGTTGACGCGCGGCAGCGCGTACGGGTGCTCCTTGGCCAGCCAGCCGATCAGCTGTTCGCGGACGGTGACCCGCAGCGTCCAGGCGTCGTCCGCGTCCTTGGCCGTCATCAGGGCCCGTACCTCCATGGTGCTCGGGGTCGAGTCCGTGACGACCAGGCTGTAGTCGCGGCCGTCCCAGGCCGGGCACTCGCGCAGGATGTCGCGGAGCTTCTCGCGCATCTTCTCCATCGGGGCCGAGTGGTCGACGTGGAGGTAGACGGTGCCGGTCAGCTGGGCGCCGCCGCGCGACCAGTTCTGGAAGGGCTGTGCCGTGAAGTACGACACGGGCATCGTGAACCGGCGCTCGTCCCAGGTGCGGACGGTCAGGAAGGTCAGCGTGATCTCCTCGACCGTGCCCCACTCGCCGTCCACCACGACCGTGTCCCCTATGCGGACCATGTCGCCGAAGGCGATCTGGAGCCCGGCGAACATGTTGCTGAGCGTGGACTGGGCGGCGACACCGGCGACGATGCCGAGGATGCCCGCCGAGGCCAGCAGTGAGGCGCCGGCCGCGCGCATCGCCGGGAACGTCAGCAGCATCGCGGCCGCGGCCACCACGCCGACGACCGCCGCCACCACGCGTGTGATGAGCGTCACTTGGGTGCGTACGCGCCTGACCCGGGCGGGGTCGCGGCTCGCGCGGGCGTAGCGGGTGTACGTGGTCTCCACGACCGCCGCCGCGATCCGGATCACCAGCCAGGCCGCCGAGCCGATCAGCACCAGCGTGAGGAACCGGCCGATCCCCACCTGGTGCTCCTCCAGCACCTTCGCCGAGTCGTACGACCCTCTGAGCAGGGCCGCGCACAGCACGAGCTGGTAGGGGACGCGGCCCCGGCGCAGCAGGCCCCACAGGGGCGTCTCGGAGTGCCGCGAGTCGGCCTTGCGCAGCAGGCGGTCGGTGGCCCACCCGATGACGAGGGTGAGCAGAACCGAGCCGCCGATGACGATCAGCGGGCGGAGTACGTTCTCCATGCCTCCGAACGTAACCGGCTCAGGGGGGTGATGAACATGCGACCCGGTGAGGCGCCGCTCACGGCGCTGTCGTACCCGGCTGGCACCATGGCCCCATGAACATCATGCTCTTTCACTCGACCTATGGACCGCGCCCCGCGGTGCGCCGGGCCGCCGACCGGCTGCGGGAGGCCGGACACGAGGTGTGGACGCCCGACCTCTTCGAGGGCCGTACGTTCGAGACGGTCGAGGAGGGCATGGCCCACCAGGACGAGATCGGCAAGGACGAGCTGCTGAAGCGGGCGGTGCTGGCCGCCGCGCCCTATTCCGAGCGAGGGTTGGTCTACGCCGGGTTCTCCCTCGGCGCCTCCGTCGCGCAGACCCTCGCCCTCGGCGACGAGAAGGCCCGCGGGCTGCTCCTGCTGCACGGCACCTCCGACATCGCGGCCAACGCCTCGGTGGACGAGCTGCCGGTCCAGCTGCACGTGGCGGAGCCGGACCCGTTCGAGACGGACGACTGGCTGAGCGCCTGGTACCTGCAGATGGGCAGAGCCGGGGCCGACGTGGAGATCTACCGGTACGCCGGGGCCGGTCACCTGTACACCGACCCCGACCTGCCGGACTACGACGCGGAGGCGGCCGAGGCCACCTGGCGGGTGGCGCTCGGCTTCCTCGACACGCTGTAGCCGGGGTTCCGGACGGCTCAGCCGGCCGCTCGGTAGGCCGCCCAGTTCTGCTGCATGCGCGTCACCTGACCCGCGGTGAACTGGTACATGCAGGAGTCGTACGTGTAGTCCATGAAGTTGTGGATCGGGTCGACGCCCGCCTTGCGGGTGCAGGTGTCACGGCCCTCGGGGCACTCGTAGGCGGCGCTCTTCTCGGCCGGGGTGTCGTCGACGTAGTCGCCGTTGCCGTTACAGCCGCCCTGGAAGGTGTGGTAGAGGCCCATCCAGTGGCCGACCTCGTGGGTGGCGGTGTCGCCCTCGTTGTAGTTGGCGGCCGATCCGCCGGGCAGCGAGGCGTCCAGGAGGACCACGCCGTCCATGGACGGGCTGGACTTGTAGTTGCTGGGGAAGGTGGCCCAGCCGAGCAGGCCGCCGCCGAGGTTGGCGGTGTAGACGTTGAGGGCGTTCGCGCCACCCTTGCGCAGGGTGGACTTCATCGCCTTCTCCTCCGCCGAGCCGTGGCTGACGGTGTACCAGGCGGCGTTGTCGGTGTAGTCGGTGCCGGCCAGCGTGAACTGGTAGCCGGAGTCCGGGTTTCCGGTGCCCTGGCCGCCGAACGCCGCGTTCAGCACGTTCATCTGGGCGCTGATGTCGCCGGAGTCGAGCTTGCCCTTGGCGCCGTCGTGGATGACGTGGAAGTACACCGGGATGCTGGTCGACGCGGCGGCCGCGGCGAGGCTGCGGCTGCCGGAGGCGGGCAGCTTGTCGAGCTTCTTGCGCAGGTCGGCGTCCATCGCCTGGGCCTTGGCGGCGCTGATCTCGTTGGGCTCGGCGAGGCCCTCCTCGTGGGCGTGCCCGGGCTTGGCCTCGCGGGCCGCGGAGTGGCCGGTCTCCTCGACGCACTCGGCGGCCGGAGCCTGGGCCGCCGCGACGCCGGCGGGTGCCGACAGGGGGGAGAGCATCAGGGTTCCGGCCACCGCGGCTGTGCCGATGAGGCGTCTGCGCGTAGTGGGGGCTATCCGGGCGAGCGCACGCATGCTGACTCCTGGAGGATGCGTTGGGGAGAAGGGGCGCAGGGGTTTCCTGGCCGCCGCCCGGAGATTACGTGTACATGCCTACATCGACAGAGAAACGTTTCGGCCAATCGAGATCTCGAACAAACGGGGTGAATGCCGATGTCCGCGAGGTGGCGCGCCCGTAACAGCGCGCGGATCGCGCCACACGCGGTTGGCCGAAAGTCGTCATTGAAACGCGGGTTTTACACGGGGTCGTACGTCCGCTCGACCTTCTGGGTGCCGGTGCGCGTGCGGTACGAGCGCGCCCAGGAGGAGGTCGCGTTCGCCTTCGTACGGTCGGACAGGACGTAGTAGTCCATCTGTGCGCGGTCGGCCGTGATGTCCAGGACGCCGTAGCCGTGGCGGTCGGTGTCGACCCACCGGACATGCCGGTTGGCGGCCTTGATGAGCGGCGCGGCGACCGCGGAGACCGTGCCCTCGGGGACCTTCACCAGGTCGTCGAGGTTGTCGGAGGTCACCGAGGTGACCACGAACTCCGTGGCCGCCGAGGCGGACAGCGGGTAGGTGCCCGCGTTCACCGGAACGTCGTTGGCCCAGGCCATGTGGATGTCGCCGGTGAGGAACACGGTGTTGCGGATCGCGTTCGCGCGCAGATGGGCCAGGAGTTCGCGGCGGTCGTCCGTGTAGCCGTCCCACTGGTCGGTGTTGAGGGCGAGGCCCTCCTTCGGCAGGCCGAGCAGCTCGGAGAGCGGCTTCAGCAGGTCCGCGGTGAGCGAGCCGATGGCGAACGGCGAGATCATCACCGGGTTGCCGACCAGCCGCCAGGTGGTGTCGGAGGACTTCAGGCCCGCCTTGAGCCAGTCGAGCTGGGCGCGGCCGGTCACCGTGCGCTCCGGGTCGTCGACCGAGCCCTTGCCGACGGAGACCTGCTGCGAGCGGTAGGAGCGCAGATCCAGCAGGGAGAGGTCGGCGAGCCTGCCGAAGCGCAGCCTGCGGTAGGTGCTCCCGCTGACCGCCGGACGCACCGGCATCCACTCGAAGTAGGCCTGCTTGGCGGCCGCCTGGCGCGCCGCCCACGCCCCCTCGGCACCCTCGGTGTGGTTCTCGGCGCCGCCGGACCAGGCGTCGTTGGCTATCTCGTGGTCGTCCCAGATCGCCACGCAGGGCGCGGCCGCGTGCAGGCTCTGGAGATCGGGGTCGGTCTTGTAACGCCCGTGCCGGGTGCGGTAGTCGGCGAGCGTGAGGATCTCGTGGGCGGGCGCGTGCGGCCGTACGACGGTGCCGCGGGTGCCGTACTCGCCCGTGCCGTACTCGTAGATGTAGTCGCCGAGGTGCAGCCAGGCGTCCAGGTCGCCGCGGGCGGCGAGATGGCGGTACGCCGAGAAGTGGCCGGCCTCCCAGTTGGCGCAGGAGACCACGCCGAAGCGGAGGTTCGCCACGGACGCGTCGGCGGCGGGCGCGGTGCGGGTGCGGGCGGCGGGGGAGTCGGTACCGCCGGACGAGAAGCGGAACCAGTAGTCGGTGGCGGGCCGCAGACCGCGGATGTCCGCCTTGACCGTGTGGTCGGAGGCGGCGGTGGCGGTGGTGGAGCCCTTGGCGACGACGTTCGTGAACGCCTTGTCCGTGGCGACGGTCCAGCGGACCTCGGTGTCCGGGCCGATCCCGGAGCCGGGTGTCGCCTCGGGGACCGGGGTCACGCGGGTCCACAGCAGGACGCCGTCGGGCAGCGGGTCGCCGGAGGCCACGCCGTGCAGGAAGGCGGGGGCCTCGGCGGCGCGGGCGGTCGTGGCGGCGGCGAGCGGTCCGGCCAGGACCGCGGTGGCCGCCGCGGCCTTGACGACCGTACGGCGGCGGGGGGAGAGGGAGTTGAGCGGCTCGGATGATCTGTATCGACTGGTCACGAGCGATCAGGTTACTGATCGGTATGAACGAGAGCGGGCGAACTCGTGAAAGTTCGCCCGCTCTTCGTGTGCCGGTCGCTCTGATCAGGCCTTGAGCGCCGCGTCGACCACCTTGTTGAAGTCCTCCACCGTCATCGGCTGGTTGCCCTGCTCGGTGACGAGCTTCTTGCCGTCCATGACGAGGCTCGGCGTGCCGGTCACGTCGTCCTTGTTGGTGTCGAAGGTCTTCGACATGGCCAGCGCCCAGGCGTCGTAGGTGCCGTTCTTCACGGCGTTCTGGAACTTGGTGTTGTTCTTGAGCGCGTCGACCGAGTCGCCGATCTCGATCAGGTAGTCGTCGCTCTTGAACTTGTCCTCCGACTCCTGCGGGTGCCACTCCGCCGAGTACAGCGCCGCCTTGTACTGGAGGAAGGCCTCGCCGCTGACGTTCAGCGCGGCACCGAGGGCGCTCATCGCGTTCTTCGAGCCCTCGCCGTTGCTGCCGATCCGGTTGTCGGCGAGGGAGTCGCCGTCGAGGAAGGTGCCGCCGACGAACTGGATCTTGTACTTGCCGTCCTCGACGTCCTTCTCGACGGTCGGGCCGACCACCTGCTCGAACGAGGCGCAGACCGGGCAGCGCGGGTCCTCGTAGAGCTTCAGGGTCTTCTTCGCGCTGTCCTTGCCGATGACCACGGTCGTGCCGTTCGTGCCCGTGGTGTTGGCCGGGGCGACGACCTTCTCGTCCCGCACGGCCTCCCAGTGGCCGGGCTTGTTGGACTGGACGACGGCGTAGCCGATGCCGCCGGCCGCGGCGAGCACGCCGACGACCGTGCCGGCCACGACGACCTGCCGCTTGACCTTGGCCCTCTTGGCCTCACGCTCGCGCTCGGCACGCAGCCGCTCGCGGGCCGCCGACTTCGCCGCCTGGCTGTTTCGCTTGCTCATCTCGGTTTCTCTCCATGGGGACGCGCACACACCTGGTGTGCGGAAATGCGTAGGGGTGAACGGGCCGTGCTCAGGCGAAGGAGGCCGAGCACGGCGGTCCACGCCGTCCCAGGGAGTGCACGAGGATCCGCTCGCGCGCGGCGAACACAGGGTTGTGCGGGCGCGGCAGCCGGCGCGAGGTGCGGGCCGGCCGTACCGTCACCGCGGCGACCGCCAGCAGCAGCGGACGGAAGGTGGTGGCCGCCACCGCCCGCAGCAGCTGGGCCAGCGCCCGCTCGCCGCGGCGCAGCCAGACGGCCGCGAGGAGACCGATACCGAGGTGCGCGGCGAGCAGCAGCCAGGCGGTCTCCGGGTCGGCGTGGGCGAGCAGGGCGGCGAGCCGGGCGGTGCCGGTCTGCTCGGACACCGCCGACACCGCGGTCAGCGCGCCGCCGACATGGGTGCCGTCGCCGCACAGCACATTCAGGCCCACCGAGCGCAACGGGCCCGCGACAGGCCCGCCCGCGGCGCCGTAACAGGCGTGCTGACCGGTGGTGAAGACGGTGTCGGCGGCCAGCTCCAGCGGGATCAGCAGGGCGGCGATCCGCCCGAAGCTCCGCTCGCGGCCGGCCAGTGCGTAGGCGACGGCGAACACGGCGGCGGCGACCAGCGCCACCGTGTTGAGCGGCAGCGGGACCCCGGACAGCAGCACGTGCGACGCGGTGCTGAGCGTCACGACCAATGCCGTGAACAGCGCCGCGCGCAGGGCTCGTAGCGGGGTTCCGGATATGTCCATAGCGGTGAAGAGTCTGGCACGGAGGCCTGTAAGGGAACCCTAAAGGTTCCCTGTGAGCGGCCGTTCCGTCACAGACCCGGGATCCGTCCGTTGCGGAACAGGTCCACGAAGATCTGGTGGTCGGCACGCGCGCGTGCGCCGTAGTCGTGCGCGAAGCTCACCAGGAGCCCGGCGAAGCCGTCCTCGTCGGCGGCGATGGCCGCGTCGATGGCGCGCTCGGTGGAGAACGGCACCAGGGACTCCCCGGAGGTGTCGTCCGCCGCCGCGTGCATGGCGGCCGTGGCCCGGCCGAGGTCCGCGACGACCGCCGCGATCTCCTCCGGGTCGTCGATGTCGCCCCAGTCGAGGTCCACCGCGTACGGCGAGACCTCCGCGACCAGCTGGCCCGCCCCGTCCAGTTCGGTCCAGCCCAGCCACGGGTCGGCGTGCGCCTGCAGCGCGCGCTGGGAGATCACCGTGCGGTGCCCCTCGTGCTGGAAGTAGCCGGCGATCGCCGGGTCGGTGATGTGCCGGGAGACGGCCGGGGTCTGGGCCTGCTTGATGTAGATCACGACGTCGTTCTCCAGGGCGTCGCTGTTGCCCTCCAGGAGGATGTTGTACGAGGGCAGGCCGGCCGAGCCGATACCGATGCCGCGACGGCCCACGACGTCCTTCACGCGGTAGGAGTCCGGGCGGGCCAGGGACGACTCCGGCAGCGTCTCCAGATAGCCGTCGAAGGCGGCCAGCACCTTGTAGCGGGTGGCCGCGTCCAGCTCGACGGAGCCGCCGCCCGGCGCGAAGCGGCGCTCGAAGTCACGGATCTCGGTCATCGAGTCCAGCAGCCCGAACCGGGTCAGCGAGCGGGCGTCGCGCAGCGCGTCCAGCAGCGGGCCCTCGGCGGTGTCCAGGGTGAAGGGCGGCACCTCGTCGCTCTTGGCGCCGGTGGCCAGGGCGTGGATCCGCTCGCGGTACGCGCCCGCGTACACCTCCACCAGATCGGTGATCTGCTCGTCGCTGAGCGCCTTGGCGTACCCGATGAGCGCCACGGAGGCGGCGAAGCGCTTCAGGTCCCAGGTGAACGGGCCGACGTAGGCCTCGTCGAAGTCGTTGACGTTGAAGATCAGGCGGCCGGTGGAGTCCATGTACGTGCCGAAGTTCTCCGCGTGCAGGTCGCCGTGGATCCACACGCGCGAGGTGCGCTCGTCCAGGTACGGGCCGGTGATTATTCTCCCGCCGCCCCGCCCGGCGTTCTCGGCGTCCAGGTCGTGGTAGAAGAGGCACGCCGTGCCCCGGTAGAACGCGAAGGCGGAGGCCGCCATCTTGCGGAACTTCACCCGGAACGCGGCCGGGTCGGCGGCCAGGAGCTCGCCGAAGGCGGTGCCGAAGACGGTGAGGATCTCCTCGCCGCGCTGCTCGTCATTGAGCCGGTGGACCGACATCGCTGGGTGCCTCCTGGTGCCTGAACGTGTACGACAGCGTTTCTCACCCTTCCAACGCACGACCGTACGCGGGAGTGCCCGGTGCTTGTCAGTGGCGAGGCTTAGACTTCGACGCTGACCCCAGAACTGTCCGCCAGCCCGTCGCCGAGTGTTTCCCCTGGAGGGCCCCACCGTGTCAAAGCCGCCGTTCACGCACCTGCACGTCCACACCCAGTACTCGCTGCTGGACGGTGCCGCGCGGCTGAAGGACATGTTCAACGCGTGCAACGAGATGGGCATGACCCACATCGCCATGTCCGACCACGGCAACCTCCACGGCGCGTACGACTTCTTCCACTCCGCGAAGAAGGCCGGGGTCACCCCGATCATCGGCATCGAGGCCTATGTCGCCCCCGAGTCCCGGCGCAACAAGCGCAAGATCCAGTGGGGCCAGCCGCACCAGAAGCGCGACGACGTCTCCGGTTCCGGTGGTTACACCCACAAGACGATGTGGGCCGTGAACCAGACGGGCCTGCACAACCTCTTCCGGCTCTCCTCCGACGCCTACGCCGAGGGCTGGCTGCAGAAGTGGCCCCGGATGGACAAGGAGACCATCGCCCAGTGGTCCGAGGGGATCGTGGCCTCCACCGGCTGCCCCTCCGGCGAACTCCAGACCCGGCTGCGCCTCGGCCAGTTCGACGAGGCCCTGAAGGCCGCCGCCGACTACCAGGACATCTTCGGCAAGGACCGCTACTTCCTGGAGCTGATGGACCACGGCATCGAGATCGAGCACCGGGTCCGCGACGGCCTCCTGGAGATCGGCAAGAAGCTCGGCATCCCGCCGCTGGTCACCAACGACTCGCACTACACCTACGCGCACGAGGCGACCGCCCACGACGCCCTGCTGTGCATCCAGACCGGCAAGAACCTCTCCGACCCCGACCGCTTCAAGTTCGACGGCACCGGCTACTACCTGAAGTCCACCGAGGAGATGTACGCCATCGACTCCTCGGACGCCTGGCAGGAGGGCTGCGCCAACACGCTCCTGGTCGCCGAGATGGTCGACACCACCGGCATGTTCGAGGCCAAGAACCTCATGCCGAAGTTCGACATCCCCGAGGGCTACACCGAGGTCACCTGGTTCAAGGAGGAGGTCCGCCGCGGCATGGAGCGCCGCTTCCCGGGCGGCATCCCCGAGGACCGGCAGAAGCAGGTCGAGTACGAGATGGACGTCATCATCCAGATGGGGTTCCCGGGGTACTTCCTCGTCGTCGCCGACTTCATCATGTGGGCCAAGAACAACGGCATCGCGGTCGGCCCCGGCCGAGGCTCCGCGGCCGGCTCGATCGTCGCCTACGCCATGGGCATCACCGACCTCGACCCGATCCCGCACGGCCTGATCTTCGAGCGGTTCCTCAACCCCGAGCGCGTCTCCATGCCCGACGTCGACATCGACTTCGACGAGCGCAGGCGCGTCGAGGTCATCAGGTACGTCACCGAGAAATACGGCGCCGACAAGGTCGCCATGATCGGCACCTACGGCAAGATCAAGGCCAAGAACGCGATCAAGGACTCCGCGCGCGTGCTGGGCTACCCGTACGCGATGGGCGACCGCATCACCAAGGCCATGCCCGCTGACGTCCTCGGCAAGGGCATCGACCTCAACGGCATCACCGACCCCTCGCACCCGCGCTACTCGGAGGCGGGCGAGGTCCGGTCGATGTACGAGAACGAACCGGATGTGAAGAAGGTCATCGACACCGCCAAGGGCGTCGAGGGCCTGGTCCGGCAGATGGGCGTGCACGCCGCCGGCGTGATCATGTCCAGCGAGACCATCACCGAGCACGTGCCCGTCTGGGTCCGGCACACCGACGGCGTGACCATCACGCAGTGGGACTACCCGAGCTGTGAGTCGCTCGGCCTGCTGAAGATGGACTTCCTCGGCCTGCGCAACCTGACGATCATGGACGACGCCGTCAAGATGGTGAAGTCCAACAAGGGCATCGACATCGATCTGCTGAGCCTCCCGCTCGACGATCCGACGACCTTCGAACTCCTCCAGCGCGGCGACACCCTCGGCGTCTTCCAGTTCGACGGCGGCCCGATGCGCTCGCTGCTGCGCCTGATGAAGCCCGACAACTTCGAAGACATCTCCGCCGTCTCCGCGCTCTACCGTCCGGGCCCGATGGGCATGGACTCGCACACCAACTACGCCCTGCGCAAGAACGGCCTCCAGGAGATCACCCCGATCCACAAGGAGCTCGAAGAGCCCCTCAAGGAGGTCCTGGACGTCACCTACGGCCTGATCGTCTACCAGGAGCAGGTGCAGAAGGCCGCCCAGATCATCGCCGGCTACTCGCTCGGCGAGGCCGACATCCTCCGCCGCGTCATGGGCAAGAAGAAGCCCGACGAACTGGCGAAGAACTTCACCATCTTCCAGGCCGGCGCCCAGAAGAACGGCTACAGCGACGAGGCCATCCAGGCCCTGTGGGACGTGCTGGTCCCGTTCGCCGGATACGCGTTCAACAAGGCGCACTCGGCCGCGTACGGCCTGGTCTCGTACTGGACGGCCTACCTCAAGGCCAACCACCCCGCCGAGTACATGGCGGCGCTGCTCACCTCGGTCAAGGACGACAAGGACAAGTCGGCCGTCTACCTCAACGAGTGCCGCCGCATGGGCATCAAGGTGCTCCCGCCGAACGTCAACGAGTCCGTGCACAACTTCGCCGCCCAGGGCGACGACGTGATCCTCTTCGGCCTGGAGGCCGTGCGCAACGTCGGCACCAACGTGGTCGAGTCGATCATCAAGAGCCGCAAGGCCAAGGGCAAGTACGCCTCCTTCCCCGACTACCTGGACAAGGTCGAGGCGGTCGCCTGCAACAAGCGCACCACGGAGTCGCTGATCAAGGCGGGCGCCTTCGACTCGCTCGGGCACACCCGCAAGGGTCTGACCGCCCACTTCGAGCCGATGATCGACAATGTGGTCGCGGTCAAGCGCAAGGAGGCCGAGGGCCAGTTCGACCTCTTCGGCGGCATGGGCGAGGAGGAGAGCAGCGAGCCCGGCTTCGGACTCGACGTGGAGTTCACCACCGACGAGTGGGACAAGACCTACCTGCTCGCCCAGGAGCGGGAGATGCTCGGTCTCTACGTCTCCGACCACCCCCTCTTCGGCCTGGAGCACGTGCTCTCCGACAAGGCCGACGCGGGCATCGCCCAGCTCACCGGCGGCGAGCACGCCGACGGCGCGGTCGTCACCATCGGCGGCATCATCTCCGGCCTCCAGCGCAAGATGACCAAGCAGGGCAACGCCTGGGCCATCGCCACCGTCGAGGACCTCGCCGGCTCCATCGAGTGCATGTTCTTCCCGGCGACGTACCAGCTGGTGTCGACCCAGCTCGTCGAGGACGCCGTCGTGTTCGTCAAGGGCCGCCTGGACAAGCGCGAGGACGTCCCCCGGCTGGTCGCGATGGAGCTCCAGGTCCCGGACCTGTCCAACGCGGGCACCAACGCGCCCGTGGTCCTCACCATCCCGGCCACCCGGGTCACTCCGCCGATGGTGAGCCGGCTCGGCGAGATCCTCAGCCACCACAAGGGCGAGAGCGAGGTCCGGATCAGGCTCCAGGGGCCGACCAAGACGACCGTGCTGCGACTGGACCGGCACCGGGTGAAGCCGGACCCGGCGCTCTTCGGCGACCTGAAGGTGCTGCTCGGGCCGTCCTGCCTGGCCGGCTGAGCCGCCGACGCACGTGCGAGGGGCGCACCCTGTGCTGGGTGCGCCCCTCGGCATGTGCCTGGGCTTCAACGGCCCGTTATGAAGATGTCAGTTGTGACCGAAGCGCTTCTGCTTGCCCTTGCGCGCCACATCCGCCGGCGTCACCTGGGACAGCCGCTGCTCGGCCTGCGCCTCCATCGAGGACTGCTGGGCCTGCTGCTGCCCGCGCTCCGACTGCGGCTGCTTTCGCTCACGGTTCTTGTTCTTGGCCATGGTGATCTGCCTCCTGTGGGGGATCTGGGGGCCAGAGACGCGACCAGACTCACATAGGCTGACAAAGAGCGCATTTCGGATGATTACCGTCTGTAGCGGCGCTCGCCGGACGGCGATGCACCGAAACGCCACGCCGAAGATCGAGTTCCGGCCGTTAACCTTCGCGCGGTCGGGCAGACTCGAAGGAAGCCCGAAGCAAACCTCCCGGAAAGAGGGTGGATCGCGTGGACCGCTGCATCGTCCTGGTGGATGCCGGGTATCTGCTGGGGGCCGCCGCCTCGCTCCTCGCCGGAGAGCCCTCCCGCTCCCGGATCACCGTCGATCACACCGCCCTCATCCAGGGCCTGCGCGAACGCGCCGAGTCGGACACGGAGCGGCCCCTGCTGCGCATCTACTGGTTCGACGGCGCCCCCGACCGCGTCCCCCAGCCCGAGCACCGCAGGCTGCGCGTGATGCCCCGGGTCACGGTCCGCCTGGGCGCCCTGACCCGCAGCGACGGACGCTGGGCGCAGAAGGGCGTGGACGCCGCCATGCACGCCGAACTCACCGAGCTGGCCCGCAACCGCGCCTGCTCCGACGTCGTCCTCGTCACCGGCGACGGCGACCTGCTGCCCGGCATGATGGCCGCCAAGGAGCACGGAGTCGCCGTACACCTGTGGGCCGTACAGGCCGCCGACGGCGACTACAACCAGTCCGAGGACCTCGTCGCCGAGGCCGACGAGCGGCGCGTGCTCGACCGTACGTGGATCACCAAGGCCGTACGCGCCAAGGAACTCGGCGGGATCTGCGCGCCGCCGCCCGCGCCGCGGCCCGAGATCGCCGCGATCCTCTCCGCGCCGCTGCCCGACTCCGCGCTCGCCCCCTCCGCCGAACGGCCCGCCGAGGAGCGCGAGCATCGGGCGCCGGCCGCCGCGGAGAACACACAGGAGCGCGTGCCCGCGCCCAAGGGCGTGCCCACCCCCAAGGACCTCGCGGCCCTGCGCGCCGCCAGCGCCCACCCCGCACCGCAGCCGGCCAACGCGACCCTGCGCTGGTCCTCCGACAAAGGCTGGGTCGACCGCCCCGGCACCGCGGCCGAGCCGCCCGAGGTCGCCTCCATGCCGACCCTCGCCCAGCTGACCACCGCCGAGCAGCGCTGGGCCGACCGGGAGGAGGACATCACCACCGTCGGCGGAGACCCCTACGAGGTGGGGCAGGTCTTCGCGCGGCGGTGGATGGAGCGGCTGGGCGACCAGAGCCACCTGCAGAAGCTGTCCGGGATGTACCCACGGATCCCGCACCGCATCGACGGCGAGCTGCTGCGGTACGCCGCCCGGTTCGGGCTGCTCGCGCACAAGGATGACCAGATCGACGAGCACGACCGGTACGCGATCCGCGCCGGGTTCTGGCGGGAGATCGATGTGCGGACGGCCGCGGAGCACGCTCCGGCCGGGGACTGAAACGGCACAAAGCCGCCCCAAGGACGAGCCGAGCCGCCCGACCCCGTACCCTCGTCCCTTGTGAGTACGCGCGCGGCACAGGCACTTCGGCCCAGTGGTGATGTCGTGTGCGCGGTGCGCGGACTGACCAAGACCTATCCGGCGGTACGCGGACGGCGCGGCACCCCCGCCACCCCCGAGGTGCGGGCCACCGACGACGTACGGCTGGACATCCGGCGCGGTGAGATCTTCGGGCTGCTCGGACCCAACGGCGCCGGGAAGACCACCCTCGTCCGGCAGCTCACCGGGCTGATGCGGCCCGACCGCGGCAGCGTGGAGATCCTCGGGCACGACATCGTGCGCCACCCGGAACGGGCCGCACGGATCCTCGCCTACCTCGGCCAGGAGTCGACCGCCCTCGACGAGCTCACCGTCTCCCTCGCCGCCGAGACCACCGGGCGGCTGCGCGGTCTCGACGTACGGCGGGCACGGGCCGAGCGGGACGCCGTCCTGGAGGAGCTGGCGCTGACCCAGCTCGCCGGGCGGCCCCTGAAGAAGCTGTCCGGCGGTCAGCGGCGGCTCGCCTGCTTCGCCACCAGCCTGGTGGGGGAGCGGCCGCTGCTCGTCCTCGACGAGCCGACCACCGGGATGGACCCCGTGGCGCGGCGGGCCGTCTGGTCCGCCGTCGACCGCCGGCGGGCCGAACAGGGCGCGACCGTGCTGCTCGTCACCCACAACGTCATCGAGGCCGAGACCGTCCTCGACCGGGTCGCCGTGCTCGACCGCGGCCGGGTGATCGCCTGCGACACGCCCGTCGGGCTGAAGGAGCAGGTGGCCGGGGAGGTCCGGGTCGAGCTGGTGTGGCGCGAGGCGGCGCCGTTGCACGTTCCCGAGGTCGCCGCGCTCCAGGACCGGGTGCTGGAATCCGGGCGCAAGTGGACCCTGCGGCTCGCCCCCGAGGAGGCGCGCGCGGTCGTCGCCACCGTCACCGGCGGGGCCGCGTTCGCCGCCCTCGACGACTTCACTCTCGCCACGCCCAGCCTGGAGGACGTCTATCTGGCGCTGGGCGGGGCCGCGCAGCAGGGGCTGGTGAAGGCTTGAGCACGACCGGTGAGGGCTTGAGTACACAGGCCGTCGCATCCGTACGGAACGGGACCACCGCAGGAGCGAAGAGGAGCAGCGCCACGTGAGTGTCGTACCCGCCGAGGTTCTGCCGGGCGGCGCCCTGGCCGCGGACGAGACGGCCGCCACGGACGCGGCCGAGCTCGGGCCGCGGGCGCGGCTGTGGCCGTCGCTGTGCGCCGTGTACCGGGCGCAGCTGTCCCGCGCCCGGGTCGCGCGCATCCCGCTGCTGTTCGTGGCGACCTTCCAGTCGGTCGGGATCATGGTCCTGATGCGCGGGGTCGTGGACGGCGGGGAGGAGGCGCGGGCCGTCGTGGCCGGGTCTTCGGTGCTCGTCGTCGCCTTCGTCGCGCTGAACCTGCTCGCCCAGTACTTCGGGCAGCTACGGGCCAGCGGCGGGCTCGACCACTACGCCACGTTGCCGGTGCCGCCCGCGGCGGTGGTGCTGGGGGCGGCGGGCGCGTACGCGTCCTTCACCGTGCCCGGGACCGTGGTGACGGCCGTGTTCGGGTGCGTGCTGTTCGGGCTGCCGCTGGCGCATCTGTGGGTGCTGGCCGCGGTGATCCCGCTTGCCGGGGCCGCGCTCGCCGGGCTGGGGGCCGCGCTCGGACTGCTCGCGCCGCGGCCGGAACTGGCGACGGTGCTCGGGCAGTTGGGTATGTCGGCGGCGCTGCTGCTGGGGGTGCTGCCGGCCGAGCGGATGCCGGAGGCGGTGCGGTTCGCGCGGGACCTGCTGCCGTCGACGTACGGCGTCGAGGCCTTCGCGCGGACCTTTGGGGCGCGGCCGGACTGGGCGTTCGTGCTCGGGGATCTGGCCGTGTGCGCGGGCGTGGGGGTCGTGTCGCTGGCCGCCGCGACGTGGGCGTATCGGCGGGCGGCCGTCCGGTGACGCGTCGCACAGGCGGGCCTGGCACGATGTCAGGGTGACCGCACCGCTGACTCCTCCACCGCCGCCGCGTGACCAGTCCTCTCAGCAGTCGTCTGCTGCGGGGGGCGGGTACGGCGTTCCCGGCTCGCACGGTTCTCCCGGCTCGCATGGTTCTCTCGGCTCGCACGGGATTCCCGGCGCGTACGGCTTTCCGGGCCCGCAGGATTTGTACGGACAGGACGGTCCTGGCATGAAGACCGAGGTGCGCGAGGCCGCCGTGGTCACGGTGGCGGTGGCGCTCGGTGGGGTGCTGCTCGGGGTGTTGTGGTGGTGGCTCGCGCCGCGGGTGCCGCTGGTGGGCGATGTCGTCGACGACAGCTGGGTCGTCTATCTCAAGGACACCGAGGGGGAGCAGGCGGTGGGCGTGGACGGGACGTTCGCGCTGCTGGCGCTGGCGTTCGGGCTCGTGAGCGCGGTGATTGTCTTTCTGGTGCGGCGGCGTGGGGGTGTGCCGCTGGTGGTGGGGCTTGCCGTGGGCGGCCTGCTCGGGTCGCTGCTGGCGTGGCGGATCGGGGTGTGGCTGGGGCCTGCCGAGGATGTGCTCGCCCATGCCAAGGAGGTGGGGCAGGGGGTGACGTTCTCCGCGCCGTTGGAGTTGGCGGCGAAGGGGGCGTTGCTGGTGTGGTCGGTGGCGGCGCTGGTCGTTCATCTCGGGCTGACGGGCCTGTTCGGGCCGCGGGATCCGGATCCGTACGAGCAGCAGCAGTGGGAGCGGGGCGGGTACGGGGCGCCGCCGGCGTAGTTCGTTTTCTCGCCCCCGCCGCCCCTACCCGTCCCATCCCCAGGGGCTCCGCCCCTTCGACCCCGCCAGGGGGCTCCGCCCCCTGGACCCCCGCGGGGCTTCGCCTCTGCACCCGACCGGGGCTTCGCCCCCTGGATCCCCCGCGGGGCTTCGCCTCTGCATCCGGCCGGGGCTTCGTCCCTGGATCCCCGCGGGGCTTCGCCTCTGCACCCGACCGGGGCTTCGTCCCTGGATCCCCGCGGGGCTCCGCCCCTGCACCCGACCGGGGCTCCGCCCCTGCACCCGACCGGGGCTCCGCCCCTGCACCCGACCGGGGCTCCGCCCCTGCACCCGACCGGGGCTCCGCCCCTGCACCCGACCGGGGCTTCGCCCCTGCACCCCCATCGGCCTGGACGGCCTCGTCCTCAAACGCCGGACGGGCTGGATTTAGCGACTGGCGCCGATAAGGGGCCCAAGGGCTGCGCCCTCTGGGATGGTTGCGGACTCGGCTTCGGACGCCGGGCGGGCTGACAGTCGCTATGCCGGGCGCCTTCCGTGGTTGGCTCGGCCCTTTTTGGTGCGCCATTTGCGTTTGCGGGTCTTCTTCGACATGTCCCCTGTGCTTAACGGAGGAAGGGGCGTCCGTCGAGGGGTCATGCACGGCCGATGGGGGCCAGTACCGCCTCTGTGAGGTGGGTGAGGTCGGTGGGGGAGAGTTCGACCTCCAGGCCGCGGCGGCCGGCCGAGACGCAGATCGTGGGGTGGGCGGAGGCGGAGGCGTCCACGACCGTGGGGAGTTTCTTGCGCTGGCCGAGGGGGGAG
Source organism: Streptomyces sp. TRM68416 (assembly GCF_014596915.1). GTDB lineage: Bacteria > Actinomycetota > Actinomycetes > Streptomycetales > Streptomycetaceae > Streptomyces. The sequence goes on along the minus strand of NZ_JACVWU010000020.1, from coordinate 102,619 downwards.
ATGCCTCCCCGGACGTAGCCGGTGGTGCGTTCGGCCAGGGCCGGGTCCGCCATGGCCGCGCGCTTGCCGCCCACCGCCGTCGCCAGGGCCTTGAGGTCGAGCTGGCCCGCGACCGGGACCACGGCCACCGTGAGCCTGCCGTCGACGTCGGCGACCAGGGTCTTGAAGACGCGGTCGGGCGAGACGCCCATCGCCTCCGCGGCTTCCTCGCCGTAGGAGGGGTGGGAGGGATCGTGGTCGTAGGAGTGGGTGGTGAAGGACACCCCCGCGGCCGTGAGGGCCACCGTTGCCGGGGTGCCTCCCGGCTGCTGCTTCTTCGGTTTCTTCGCCATCGAGGATCCCGGCCTCAGTTCGGACTCGTCGGGCCGCGCGTCAGGTCCGACGCCGGCAGTGAGGGCAGGCTACGGATGATCGACGTCTCGGCGCGAAGGAGTTTCAGTTCGTCGCGGAGACGGGAGGCGGTGTCGGGGGCCTGGAGGAGGCGCTGCTTGGTGGGGACGTCCAGCATCATCGCCGCCGCCACCAGGTAGGAGACCACGGAGGGTTCGTCCGGGAGGTCCGCTCCCGTCGTCAGCGACCGCTCCCTCGCCCCCGCCAGACGCTTCTGGTACTGGCGGAACGCCCGCAGCACGCCCTCCGCCAGCGCGCCCGCCTCGTCGCCCGGCTCCTCCGGCAGCTCTTCGAGCTCCGCCGTCAGGAACGGGCCCGAGGCGTCCACCGACAGCAACCGCACCCGCGTGGTGCCCGTCGCCAGCACCTCGAAGGTGCCGTCCGCGCGTTCGCGGATCGTCGCCGCGTCGGCCACACAGCCCGTCGAGTGGAACGACTTGACCGGTTCCGCGCCGAAGCCGGCCGCGGGCCCGCGTTCCGGCAGCGCCGTCGGGTCGGGCATGCCGGGCGCGGTCGCCGCCACCTCGTGGCCGTCGCGGATCGCCACGACGGCGAAGCGGCGCGGTTCGTCCTCGGGGGTCTTCGCCAGGGTGCGCATCATCGCGCGGTAGCGCTCCTCGAAGACGTTCAGAGGCAGCACAAGGCCCGGGAAGAGAACCGAGTTCAGGGGGAAGAGCGGGAGCCGGACGGTGGTCACGACGCAGAAGCCTAATGGTCGCCGGAGTGTGTGCGTCCGGTGTGCCCGCTCCGTGGATGCACGGACGGGTCCCGGATCTCCTCCCGCACCCGCAGACAGTGGCCCAGCGGATCGTCCGAGAACCGGTCCCAGGGGAAGGACGTCACGTACGGGCCGGTCAGCCGCAGCTGCTCCAGGGCGTCGGCGCGGCGGCCCAGGCGTACCAGGACGAACGTGAGCAGGTTGCGGATCTCCGCCGGCCAGGGATCCGCGAGCGGAAGGCGGGCCGACAGGGCGACCGCCCGGTCCGCCGCCGCGTCCAGCCGAGCCCGCGGCAGCTCCGGGCCGCAGCCGTCGGTGAGGTAGGAGAACACCGCTCGCACCGGAAGGGCCTGGACGAGCGAGTCGGCCGGCGCGTCCTGCGCGGCCCGGTCGGCGAAGTCCAGGCACTCGCGGTGCGAGCCGTGCCAGGACGCGGCCAGATAGCGCAGGGCCGCCACATGGCAGCCGTAGTGGTGCGGGGCGCGGCGCACCGCCGCCTCCCACAGCTCCTCGACGTAACGGGCCCCGGCCTGCGCCCCGCGCGCGTGGTCCAGCGCGATCCGCCAGGGCACCGGGTCGCGCTCGTCGCCGTGTGCCGCCGCGGTGACCAGGGGGCTCACCTCGCGCAGCAGCTCCGCCCGGGCCGGTGACAGCCAGGCGCGGTCCACCCGCAGCTGGGCCTCGACCAGGAGGCCGTCGGGGTCGTCGGGCGCGGCGGCACGCCAGGCCTCGAACCAGTCGGGGCGGGCGTGGGCGAAGGCGGCGAGCCGGGCGGCGTACCGGTCGCGGTGGTCCCACTCGGCGGCCGTGCGGGTGGCGGCCAGCAGTCCGGCGGCGGGGCCGTGATCGTCCTGGGCGGCGGCCACCAGCGCCGGGCCCAGGCGCCGGTCGGGCACGTCGAGCAGCACCTCGTCGTCGGCCGAGGGGCCGGCGGCGGGGCGGGGCGCGGTCCTGGTCAGCCGGGGCGCGCGGACGAACGGCAGCAGCAGGGCCATAGGACACATGCCTCCTTGCGCCTGAACCGGCGCCGCTCTCGCGGAGCGGGTACTCGCCGTCGTCATTGCTCAATGGCCAGCGAACTGATCGATGGTTGTGGTCTGAGACCCGTGTCGGTAGGTGAAGGTTGTAGGGCCGGTCGGCTCAGTTTCTGCGCAGCATCCGGGTCGCCCCCGCCGCCACCGTCGTGGCCAGGGTCCAGCCGAGCAGGATCAGCACCGCCGCCAGCCACTGCCAGGCGCCCTTGAGCTGCCAGAAGCCGACCTGGCCGAGGTCGATGACCGGCAGGAGGAGGTCCAGGGCGAAGAGGGTCGGGTCCCACTCGGGATGTTCGCCGTGCTTGATGGGTGGATGACCGGCCTGCGCGAAGCTCACCGAGCCCGCCGCCCACAGCACCGCCATCCAGATCGCGGCCCGGCCGGGGCGGTACCCGTAGGCGACCGTCCAGTCCTGTACGTACCCCCACAGCTTGGCGGCGATCGGCAGGCTCTCGCGGCGGCGGCGCTGCTTGGCGAGCAGCACCTCGCGCGCGTCCTCGTCCTCGCCGCCCTCCCGCAGGACGCCCGCCAGCCGCTCGTACGGCTCCGGGCTGTACTCGGCGGTCGCCGCGGCCACCCACTCCAGCCGTTCGGTCAGCGGGAACGGGCCGCGGGGCACCAGGTTCTCGTAGACGAAGCCGCCCATGTGCAGCCGGCCGGGGCCCGGCCAGGCGTCCGCGCGGTCCATCAGGTTGACGATCCGCGCCCCCGACAGCACGACTTTGCCCCGGGCGGGCCGCTCCCCGAGGAAGCGCAGCTCCGGCGTCTGGATCCGGCGCAGCGACAGCTCCTGGTCGTCGGTGAAGGTGAACCGGGCCTGTTCCAGGTCGACGGCGTCCCCGAACCGCCCGTCGTCCAGCCGCACCCCGCCCTGGCACTCGAACCGCTGGACCCGGGTCCCGCGCGCCGGGGTGACACCGCTGAGCAGCGGATTCCCGAGGCCTGCCGGGGTCAGGTACAGGGAGCGCTCGACGGTCAGCTGGGGGGCGTTCAGCGCGTGACGGGTGTACGGGTTGACCAGCCGCGCGCCCCTCAGACTCAGCGACACGCCGATCTTGGCGCTGCGCAGGCTGAACTCGCCGTGCGACTCCAGCAGCTCGGCCTGCACGTCCTGCCCGACGGTCATGCCGTCCCCGGCGATCGACTTGCCGGTGCGGTCGCGGTACACGACGGCCTGGCTGAGCAGCAGGTCGGTGCCGATCTGCGCGTCGGTGAGCCGGATGCCGCCCAGGAAGCGGCAGCGCGGCAGATGCAGGTCGCCCTCGGTGTGCACCCGGGCCGCCTCCAGCCGCGGCACCGAGCAGTCCACCAGCCGAACGGTCGTGAAGCGCGCCTCCGGCAGCAGGACCTCCCGCTCGAAACGGCAGCCGCGCATCTCGACGTACGGCACGACGATGCCGCCCGCCAGGTCCAGGCTGCCGCTGATCTGCACCCCGGCGAGCTTCAGCGAGGACACCCGGCCGGCCAGTGCGGGCGGCCCGTCCAGCAGCAGCCAGCACACGATGCGGGCCCGCACGGTCCGCTCGGGGCCCCACGGATGCCCGCCGTGCGGATCGTCCACGAGCATGTCGCCGCTGCTCAGGTCGTACATGGTGCCGTTGCGGAAGGCCTGCCACATGCCGGCCTCGGCGGCGGTCAGATCGTCCGGAAGGTTTCCGTCGTGCACGCCGGCACCCTCGGTCACGGTGCTCTCTTCCCCCTCGGCTACTCAGTGGTTTCGTACAACTGTTCATGCCCGTTCCGTGACGCGCCGAAAGCTGTCGGTGAAGGTGATCCTCCGGGGTCTGTATCAGCCATTGATACGCGCGAACAGGGCCCGATCCCGGTCTGAGAGAATTGACCACGTGATCTCCCGAATCGATCTGCGCGGCGACGCCCTTCCCGAGGGCCCCGCCCTGCGCGACCTGCTGCCCCGAGCCGACTTCGACGTTCAGGCCGCCCTGGAGAAGGTGCGTCCGATCTGCGAGGCCGTGCATCATCGTGGCGACGCGGCGCTGATCGACTTCGCCGAGAAGTTCGACGGGGTGCGGCTGGACTCCGTACGGGTCCCGGCGGCGGCGCTCGACAAGGCGCTCGCGGAACTCGACCCCGCCGTGCGCGCGGCCCTGGAGGAGTCCATCCGCCGCGCCCGTCTCGTCCACCGCGCACAGCGCCGTACGACCCACACCACCCAGGTCGTGGCCGGCGGCTCGGTCACCGAGAAGTGGGTTCCGGTCGACCGGGTGGGGCTGTACGCCCCGGGCGGCCGCTCCGTCTACCCGTCCTCCGTGGTCATGAACGTCGTGCCCGCCCAGGAGGCCGGCGTCGAGTCGATCGCGCTCGCCTCCCCGGCCCAGGCCGAGTTCGACGGCCTGCCGCACCCGACGATCCTCGCCGCGTGCGCGCTGCTGGGCGTCGACGAGGTGTACGCGGCCGGCGGCGCGACCGCGGTCGCGATGTTCGCCTACGGCACCGAGTCCTGCCCGCCCGCCACCATGGTCACCGGCCCCGGCAACATCTGGGTCGCCGCCGCCAAGCGCTACTTCACCGGCAGGATCGGCATCGACGCCGAGGCCGGCCCGACCGAGATCGCGATCCTCGCGGACTCCACGGCCGACCCGGTGCACGTCGCCTCCGATCTGATCAGCCAGGCCGAGCACGACCCGCTGGCCGCCGCCGTGCTGGTCACCGACTCCGTCGAGCTCGCCGACGCGGTCGAGAAGGAGCTTCAGCCGCAGGTCGCGGCCAGCAAGCACATCGAGGACCGGATCCGCCCGGCCCTGGCGGGCAAGCAGTCCGCGATCGTCCTCGTCGACGGCGTCGAGGAGGGCCTGCGGGTCGTCGACGCCTACGGCGCCGAGCACCTGGAGATCCAGACGGCCGACGCGGCCGCCGTGGCCGACCGGGTGCGCAACGCCGGCGCGATCTTCATCGGCCCCTGGGCCCCGGTCTCGCTCGGCGACTACGCGGCCGGGTCCAACCACGTCCTGCCCACCGGCGGCTGCGCCTGCCACTCCTCCGGCCTGTCCGTCCAGTCCTTCCTGCGCGGCATCCACATCGTCGACTACACGAAGGACGCGCTGGCGGACGTGGCGCATCACGTGGTGACGCTGGCGGAGGCGGAGGACCTTCCGGCGCACGGTGCGGCGATCAAGGCGAGGTTCGGCTGGAAGGTACCCGAGAGCAAGTGACAGGCATTGACGATCTCCCCGTACGGGACGAGCTGCGCGGCAAGTCCCCCTACGGCGCGCCCCAGCTGGACGTCCCCGTACGGCTGAACACCAACGAGAACCCCTACCCGCTGCCCGAGGCGCTGGTCGAGCGCATCGCCGAGCGGGTGCGCGACGCGGCCCGGAACCTCAACCGCTACCCCGACCGGGACGCGGTGGAGCTGCGCACGAAGCTCGCCGAGTACCTGACGAACACGTCCGGGTACGAGGTCGGCCTCGCCAACGTGTGGGCCGCCAACGGCTCCAACGAGGTCATCCAGCAGCTGCTGCAGACCTTCGGCGGACCCGGCCGCACGGCGATCGGCTTCGAACCGTCGTACTCGATGCACGGCCTCATCGCGCGCGGGACCGGCACCGGCTGGATCTCCGGGCCGCGCCGCGACGACTTCGGCATCGACCTCGCGGCGGCGGAGCGCGCCGTAGCCGAGCACCGGCCCGACGTCGTCTTCGTCACCACCCCCAACAACCCCACCGGCAACGCCGTCCCGCCCGAGACGGTCCTCGCGCTGTACGAGGCCGCGCAGGCGGCGAAGCCGTCGATGGTGGTGGTCGACGAGGCGTACATCGAGTTCAGCCACGGCGACTCGCTGCTGCCCCTGCTGGAGGGCCGCCCGAACCTCGTCATCTCCCGCACGATGTCCAAGGCGTTCGGCGCGGCGGGCCTGCGCCTCGGCTACCTCGCCGCGCACCCGGCCGTCGTCGACGCCGTCCAGCTCGTACGGCTGCCCTACCACCTGTCGGCCGTCACCCAGGCGACCGCGCTGGCCGCCCTGGAGCACACCGACACGCTGCTCGGCTATGTCGAGCAGCTGAAGGCCGAGCGGGACCGGCTGGTGGACGAACTGCGCGCGACCGGCTACGAGGTCGTCGAGTCGGACGCGAACTTCGTGCAGTTCGGCCGGTTCGAGGACGCGCACACGGCCTGGCAGAAGATCCTCGACCGGGGCGTCCTCGTCCGGGACAACGGCATTCCGGGGTGGCTGCGGGTCAGCGCCGGGACGCCGGAGGAGAACGACGCGTTCCTCGACGCGGTCCGTGACTTGAAGAAGGAGATGAACGCATGAACCGCGTAGGACGCGTGGAGCGGGTGACGAAGGAGACCTCGGTCCTCGTCGAGATCAACCTCGACGGCACCGGCCAGGTCGATGTGACCACCGGAGTCGGCTTCTACGACCACATGCTCGACCAGCTCGGCCGGCACGGTCTGTTCGACCTGACCGTGAAGACCGAGGGCGACCTGCACATCGACTCGCACCACACCATCGAGGACACCGCCCTCGCGCTGGGCGCCGCCTTCAAGCAGGCCCTCGGCGACAAGGTCGGCATCTACCGCTTCGGCAACTGCACGGTCCCGCTGGACGAGTCCCTCGCCCAGGTCACCGTCGACCTCTCCGGCCGCCCGTACCTGGTGCACACCGAGCCCGAGAACATGGCGCCGATGATCGGCGAGTACGACACCACGATGACCCGGCACATCCTGGAGTCCTTCGTGGCCCAGGCGCAGATCGCGCTGCACGTGCACGTGCCCTACGGGCGCAACGCCCACCACATCGTGGAGTGCCAGTTCAAGGCGCTGGCCCGGGCCCTGCGGTACGCCTCCGAGCGCGACCCGCGCGCGGCGGGCATCCTGCCCTCCACGAAGGGCGCGCTGTGAACGGCCTGTCGACCGTCCTGATCGTCGTCGGCCTGTTCCTGGTCGGCGGGATCATCTCCTTCGTCAAGCAGAAGATGCCCGCGAGCCTGATCGTGCTGCTCTCCATCGGTGCCGCGATGTGTCTCGTCGCCGGTGTGCTGAGGCTGGAGGTGTGGAATTGAGCGCTTCACCGAAGAGCCGGAAGAAGGTCGTCGTCTTCGACTACGGCTTCGGAAACGTCCGCTCCGCCGAGCGTGCCCTCGCCCGCACGGGCGCCGACGTCGAGATAACGCGTGACTTCGACAAGGCCATGAACGCCGACGGCCTGCTGGTGCCGGGCGTCGGCGCCTTCGCCGCCTGCATGCAGGGCCTGCGGGAGGCGCGCGGTGACTGGATCGTCGACCGCCGGCTGTCCGGCGGGCGTCCGGTGATGGGGATCTGCGTCGGCATGCAGATCCTGTTCGCGCGCGGCATCGAGCACGGCGTCGAGACCGAGGGCCTGGACGAGTGGCCCGGCTCGGTCGAGCCGCTCCAGGCCGACGTCGTGCCCCACATGGGCTGGAACACCGTCGAGGCCCCGGCCGACTCCGAGCTGTTCGCCGGCCTGGACGGGGACGCGCGCTTCTACTTCGTGCACTCCTACGCCGTCCACGACTGGACCCTTCAGACGCACAACGCGGCGATGCACGCCCCGAAGGTCACCTGGTCGACGCACGGCAAGCCCTTCGTGGCCGCCGTGGAGAACGGCGCCCTGTGGGCCACGCAGTTCCACCCCGAGAAGTCCGGCGACGCCGGAGCGCAGCTGCTGAACAACTGGATCGGAACCCTCTGATGGCTTCGAAGCTCGAACTCCTCCCGGCCGTTGACGTCCGTGACGGCCAGGCGGTCCGCCTGGTGCACGGCGAGTCCGGCACGGAGACCTCGTACGGCTCCCCCCTGGAGGCCGCCCTCGCCTGGCAGCGCTCCGGCGCCGAGTGGCTGCACCTGGTCGACCTGGACGCCGCGTTCGGCACCGGCGACAACCGGGCGCTGATCGCCGAGGTCACCAAGGCCATGGACATCAAGGTGGAGCTGTCCGGCGGCATCCGCGACGACGACACCCTCGCCGCCGCCCTCGCCACCGGCTGCACCCGGGTGAACCTCGGCACCGCCGCCCTGGAGACCCCCGAGTGGGTCGCCAAGGTCATCGCCGAGCACGGCGACAGGATCGCCGTCGGCCTCGACGTACGCGGCACGACCCTGCGCGGGCGCGGCTGGACGCGTGACGGCGGCGACCTGTACGAGACGCTGGAGCGCCTCAACGGCGAGGGCTGCGCGCGCTACGTCGTGACCGACATCGCCAAGGACGGCACGCTCCAGGGCCCGAACCTGGAGCTGCTGAGGAACGTCTGCGCGGCGACGGACCGCCCGGTGGTGGCCTCCGGCGGTGTGTCCTCGCTGGACGACCTGCGCGCGATCTCCGAACTGGTACCTCTCGGTGTCGAGGGCGCGATCGTCGGGAAGGCCCTGTACGCGAAGGCGTTCACCCTGGAAGAGGCCTTGGAGGCTGTGTCGTCATGACGTCCGAAGCCGTACGGCGTGTGCAGAGCGGAAGTTCCTGGGAAGAGTCCTTCGGTTTCGCGCGCGCCGTCGCGGCGGGAGACCGTGTGCTGGTGGCGGGCACCACGTCCTTCAAGGGCCCGGTGCTGTACGGCGAGGGCGACCCGTACGAGCAGGCGCGGGTCGCGTTCTCCAACGCCCTGGAGGCACTCGGGGAGTTCGGGCTCGGGCCCGAGTCCGTCATCCGCACCCGGATGTATCTGACCCACGCGCGCGATGTGGACGAAGTGGGCCGGGCGCACCGCGAGTTCTTCGAGTCCGTACGCCCGGTGACGACCATGGTGGTCGTGTCCGGCTTCGTCGACCCCCGCCTTCTGGTCGAAGTGGAGCTGGAAGCCTTCGACACGCGCCCCGAAGAGGACGAAGCAGCAATCTGGGCGGCGGCAACGGCCGCCCTGGACGGTACCGAGGAGCCTGAACAGTCATGACCCTGGCAGTACGAGTCATCCCCTGCCTGGACGTGGACAACGGCCGGGTCGTCAAGGGCGTGAACTTCCAGAACCTGCGCGACGCGGGCGACCCCGTCGAGATGGCGAAGGTGTACGACGCCGAGGGCGCCGACGAGCTGACGTTCCTGGACATCACCGCGTCCTCGGGCAACCGGGAGACCACCTACGACGTGGTGCGCCGCACCGCCGAGCAGGTGTTCATCCCGCTGACCGTCGGCGGCGGCGTCCGCACGGCCGAGGACGTGGACAGGCTGCTGCGGGCGGGCGCGGACAAGGTGGGCGTCAACACGGCCGCGATTGCCCGCCCTGACCTGATCCGGGAGATCGCCGAGCGCTTCGGCCGCCAGGTGCTGGTCCTGTCGGTGGACGCGCGGCGCACCCCGTCCGGCGGCTTCGAGGTGACCACCCACGGCGGCCGCAAGGGCACCGGCATCGACGCGGTGGAGTGGGCGCACCGGGCCGCCGAGCTGGGCGCGGGCGAGATCCTGCTCAACTCGATGGACGCGGACGGCACGAAGGACGGCTACGACCTGGAGATGATCCAGGCGGTCCGCAAGCACGTCACCGTCCCCGTCATCGCCTCCGGCGGCGCCGGCAAGCTCACCGACTTCGCCCCGGCCATCGAAGCGGGCGCGGACGCGGTCCTGGCCGCCTCGGTCTTCCACTTCGGCGACCTGCGCATCGGCGAGGTGAAGCAGGCGCTGCGGGAGGCGGGACACCCCGTGCGGTAGTTCGGGCTATCGCTCGTGGTAGTGGTTGTGGTAGCGGCTGGCGTACCGCGGTATCCATGGTGCTCGGCGTCGCCCCGCTGAGCTGCCGCTCTTCGCCGCGGCCATCGGGGGCTGGGGGACCGGTCCGGTTTTCGTGGTCAGTGCGGTGGTGTGTGGGCTCGGCGGGGTGATCGCGCTGGGCGTACGCGACCTGCGCCGCGCCGAGCTCCCCAGGTGAGCGCTCAGATCCCGAGCTGCTTGGCCTCGTGCAGTCTGGCCACGGCCTCCTTGTCGCCGTCCAGCTCCACCTCGGCCGCGTTCTGCCGGCCGTACAGGAACAGCAGCAGCTCCGACGGCTCGCCGGTGACCGTCACCACCGGGGTGCCGCGGTGTGCGACCGCCGTCTGGCCGTCCGGGCGGCGCAGCACCAGGCCGGTCGGGGCGCCCCGGCCCATCAGCCGCGCGGAGCGCTCCAGCCGGGACCACAGGGCGTCCTGGAAGACCGGGTCCAGCTCGCGGGGCGTCCAGTCGGGGCGGGCACGGCGGACGTCCTCGGTGTGGACGTAGAACTCCACCGTGTTCGACATCTCCTCGACCTGCTTGAGCGAGAACGGCGAGAAACGCGGCGGACCGGTCCGGATGAGCTGGATCAGCTCCTCGTAGGGTTTGTCCGCGAACTCCGCCATCACCCCCTCCAGGCGGGAGGCGAGCGGCTTGATCAGGATGCCCACGGCGGCGTCGGGGCGGCGCTCGCGCACCACGACGTGTGCGGCGAGATCACGGGTCGTCCAGCCCTCGCAGAGCGTCGGGGCCTCGGGGCCCTCGGCCTCCAGGAGGTCGGCCAGCAGAAGTCGTTCACGCTTGGCGAAAGTCGACATGCCGTCAGCCTACGACCGTCGAACCGGTCCGCACAGTGGACGCGGCGCCAGGACTGTCAGTGGGGCGCGGCACAATGGCACCCATGACCACCAGCACGCCCCGCCGGCCCAGCCAGCTGGACCCCGAGATCGCCGCGCGGCTCAAGCGCAGCGCCGACGGGCTCCTTCCCGCCATCGCCCAGCAGTACGACACCGGAGAGGTGCTCATGCTGGGCTGGATGGACGACGAGGCGCTGCACCGCACCCTGACCACCGGCCGCTGCACCTACTGGTCGCGCAGCCGCCGGGAGTACTGGGTGAAGGGCGACACCTCCGGGCACTTCCAGCACGTCAAGTCCGTCGCCCTCGACTGCGACGCCGACACCGTGCTGGTCAAGGTCGACCAGGTCGGCGCCGCCTGCCACACCGGCGCGCGCACCTGCTTCGACGCGGACGTACTCCTCAAGGACTCCGGCACACCGGCCGGAGATCAGTAAGGTCACCGGCCATGGACCTCGAGACCTTCCGCAAGCTCGCCACCGACCGGCGCGTCATCCCGGTCACGCGCAAGCTCCTCGCCGACGGCGACACCCCGGTCGCGCTCTACCGCAAGCTCGCCGCCGAGCGCCCCGGCACCTTCCTGCTGGAGTCCGCGGAGAACGGCCGCACAGCCTTTCAATGGTCTCGGTACTCCTTCGTGGGTGTGCGCTCGGCCGCGACGCTGACGGCGCGCGACGGCCAGGCGCACTGGCTCGGCGCCCCGCCCGTCGGCGTCCCCGTCGACGGCGACCCGCTCGCCGCCCTGCGCGCCACCATCGAGGCCCTGCACACCCCCCACCAGGAAGGCCTGCCGCCCTTCACCGGCGGCATGGTCGGCTACCTCGGCTACGACATCGTGCGCCGCCTGGAGAAGATCGGCCCCGGCGACCACGACGACCTGCGCCTCCCCGAGCTGACCATGCTGCTGACCAGCGACCTCGCCGTCATGGACCACTGGGAGGGCTCGGTCCTGCTGATCGCCAACGCGATCAACCACAACGACCTCGACACGGGCGTGGACGAGGCGTACGCCGACGCCGTGGCCCGCCTCGACGCCATGGAGGCCGACCTGTCACGGCCGGTCGCGCAGCCGCCCGCCGTGCTCCCGCCCTCCGAACTCCCCGAGTACACCGCGCTGTGGGGCGGCGCGGACTTCCAGGCGGCCGTCGAGGACATCAAGGAGCGCATCCGGGCCGGCGAGGCCTTCCAGGTCGTCCCCTCCCAGCGCTTCGAAACGCCCTGCACGGCCAGCGCCCTGGACGTGTACCGGGTGCTGCGGGCCACCAACCCCTCCCCGTACATGTACCTGTTCCGATTCCCCCACGGGGACGGAGATGCCTTCGACGTCGTCGGCTCCTCCCCCGAGGCCCTGGTCAAGGTCGAGGACGGACGCGCCATGGTCCACCCCATCGCCGGCACCCGGCACCGCGGCGCCACCCCGCAGGAGGACCAGGCCCTGGCCGACGAACTCCTCGCCGACCCCAAGGAGCGCGCCGAGCACCTCATGCTCGTCGACCTCGGCCGCAACGACCTCGGCCGCGTCTGCGAGCCCGGCTCCGTCGAGGTCGTCGACTTCATGTCCATCGAGCGCTACTCGCACGTGATGCACATCGTCTCGACGGTCACCGGACGGGTCGCCCGGGACCGCACCGCCTTCGACGTCCTCACCGCCTGCTTCCCGGCCGGCACCCTCTCCGGCGCCCCCAAGCCGCGCGCGATGCAGATCATCGACGAACTGGAGCCCTCCCGCCGCGGCCTGTACGGCGGCTGCGTCGGCTACCTCGACTTCGCCGGCGACTCCGACACCGCCATCGCCATCCGCACCGCCCTGCTGCGCGACGGCACCGCCTACGTCCAGGCGGGCGCCGGCATCGTCGCCGACTCCGACCCGGTCGCCGAGGACAACGAGTGCCGCAACAAGGCGGCGGCGGTCCTGCGCGCGGTGCACACGGCGAACCGTCTGAAGAAATAGGGCGCTTCTCATATGAACCCCGGGTGACGGTTCGCCCGGGGTTCAGGCGATAGTGGAGTACGTGACTGCTGTACCTCACCCCCACGCCCAAGCCGCAGGCCCCGCCCGGGCCGGCCGCGTCAGCCTCGCCGTAGCCCTCCTGTCCGGTGCGCTCGGCGCGGCCGTGGCGCTGCTGGCCACGCGTCAGCGGTGGTCGGAGGGCACCGCGACCGTGGCCGGCGGAGACTTCCCCCTGACCGCCCGGGGCAGCGACGTCACGGGCGTGCCCGCCTCGCTGGCGATAGTGGGCCTCGCCGCGCTCGTCGCCGTCTTCGCCGTCCACCGATTCGGACGGGTGTTCGTCGCCGGGCTGCTCGCGCTGTCCGGCGCGGGGATCGTCGCGGCGTCGCTGATCGGCGCGGACGACAGTTCCGCGCTCGACGAGAAGGCGGCCCGCGCCACCGGGGACACCGCGGCGACCGTCGGCACGCTCAGCCACACCGCCTGGCCGTACGTGGCGGCCGTCGGCGGCCTGCTGCTGCTCCTCGCCGGGCTGCTGGCGCTGCGGTACGCGCCCGCCTGGCCGGCGATGTCCGGCCGGTACGAGCGCAACGGCGCCCCCCGCGCGCGCAAGGCCCCCGCGGTCGACCCCGACCGGCCCGAGGACCTCTGGAAGGCGCTGGACCGGGGCGAGGATCCGACCGGGGCCTGAGCGACGCGCGAGAGCGACCCCCGAGTCCCTCCCCCGCGCGCGTGCGGGACAATGATGGCGAGCGTCCGGCTCGGAGACGTACACACAGCAACGAGGAGCAAGTCATGGCGGGCAGCAGCCACGGTCACACCCCGGCCGCCTGGACCGGTGTCACAATCGCCTTCATCGGTTTCTGCGTCGCGGGCGCCTTCATGGTGATGGCCCAGCCGGCGGGCTTCTGGGCCGGCATGGGCATCGTGGTCGTCGGCGGTCTCGTCGGCTGGATCATGAGCGCCATGGGGATGGGCCAGCCCAAGGACGCCCACAAGGCGCCGGTCACCGCGCAGCGCGAGGCGGCGGGCGCGGAGAGCTGATCTCCGTACGACTTCCCGAGGGGCGGCCCGGTGCCGCCCCTCGGGCGCGTTCGGGGCCGCCCCGGGGCACAATGCGAGATGTGAACGCCGACCGTCAGCGCGTCCTGCCCCGCGTCGCCCCGCTGCGGCGACTGGCCGTGCCCGCGGGGGTGCTCGCGGCCGTCGCGGGGGCCTTCGCCTACGTGGGCACCGTGGACCCCAACGAACCGGGTCACTACCCGGCCTGCCCGCTCCTGCAGTACACCGGCGTCTTCTGCCCCGGCTGCGGCGGGCTGCGCAGCGCGCACGCCGTCGTGCACGGGGACTTCGCGGGGGCGCTCCAGGACAACGCGATGGCCGTACTGGGCTATGCGGGGTTCGCCGTGCTGTGGACCGTCTGGGTGGTCCGGGCGGCGCGCGGCCGGCCACTGCGGCTCGACCTCGGGCCCGTGCACCTGTGGGCGGCCGGCACATTGCTGCTGGTCTTCACCGTTGTCCGGAACCTGCCGTTCGGTGACTGGCTGCATCCTTGATCAACGGGCGAACGTCCAGGTAGAGAGACTGGCGTCAACCGGATGTGAGGCCTACGCCCTCCTGCGGATACCATCGCAGTGACCATCGGTTTTGTCCGCAAGAAGTCAACCGTCTGGAAGGGGGCCGCTCGCGTGAGTGTGCTCGACGAGATCATCGACGGAGTCCGTGCCGACCTCGCGGAGCGGCAGGCGCGCGTCAGCCTCGACGAGCTCAAGGAGCGCGCGGCCAAGGCTCCCGCGGCCAAGGACGGGGTCGCCGCGCTGAAGGGCGACGGCGTCAAGGTCATCTGCGAGGTCAAGCGGTCCAGCCCCTCCAAGGGCGCCCTGGCCGCGATCGCCGACCCGGCGGGCCTCGCCGCGGACTACGAGGCGGGCGGCGCGGCCGTCATCTCCGTACTGACCGAGCAGCGCCGCTTCGGCGGCTCGCTGGCCGACCTGGAGGCGGTCCGCGCACGCGTGGACATCCCCGTGCTCCGCAAGGACTTCATCGTCACCTCGTACCAGCTGTGGGAGGCCCGGGCGTACGGCGCCGACCTCGCGCTGCTCATCGTGGCGGCCCTCGACCAGCCGGCCCTGGAGTCGCTGATCGAGCGCGCGGTGTCCATCGGCCTCACGCCCCTCGTCGAGGTGCACGACGAGGACGAGGTGGAGCGCGCCGTGGACGCGGGCGCCAAGGTCATCGGCGTCAACGCGCGCAACCTCAAGACGCTGGAGGTCGACCGCGGGACGTTCGAGCGCGTCGCACCCGAGATCCCCGCCGGGATCGTCAAGGTCGCCGAGTCCGGCGTCCGCGGCCCGCACGACCTCATCGCCTACGCCAACGCCGGCGCCGACGCGGTCCTGGTCGGCGAGTCCCTGGTCACCGGCCGCGACCCCAAGTCGGCCGTCGCCGACCTGGTGGCGGCGGGCGAGCACCCGGCCTTGCGACACGGCCGCGGATGATCACCCGGTAGGGTTGGCCCCGATGACTCTCACTGCGACGACCGTGGACCGGCACGCCCGCCTCGCGCGCGGCTGCCGCCCCCGCGGCTGCCGTGCGCCCGCGCGCAGGGTGCACGGCCGCCGGGTGCGGTACGTCATCGGTGACGAGCCGGGCCAGGTAAATGGCATGCGATGGCTTGAGCGCCCCGTGAGGGGCGCGGGGAACTGCGCGACCAGCCACATCGGGCCCGCAGCCGCCTGACCATCCCCGCCCCCACGGCGATTAGTGCGTCCAACACACACTCACCGTGAGGTATCCGCATGCCCAGCGAGTTCTTCATCCCCGACCCGGAGGGTCAAGTCCCCAGCCCCGAAGGCTACTTCGGGGCCTTCGGCGGCAAGTTCATCCCGGAGGCCCTCGTCGCCGCCGTGGACGAGGTCGCCGTCGAGTACGACAAGGCCAAGCACGACCCCGAGTTCGCCCGCGAACTCGACGACCTGCTGGTCAACTACACCGGCCGGCCCAGTTCCCTCACCGAGGTACCGAGGTTCGCCGAACACGCCGGCGGCGCCCGGGTGTTCCTCAAGCGCGAGGACCTCAACCACACCGGCTCACACAAGATCAACAACGTGCTCGGCCAGGCCCTGCTCACCAAGCGCATGGGCAAGACCCGCGTCATCGCCGAGACCGGCGCCGGCCAGCACGGCGTGGCCACGGCGACCGCCTGCGCCCTGTTCGGCCTCGACTGCACGATCTACATGGGCGAGATCGACACCCGGCGCCAGGCCCTCAACGTGGCCCGGATGCGCATGCTCGGCGCCGAGGTCATCGCCGTGAAGTCCGGCAGCCGCACGCTGAAGGACGCGATCAACGAGGCCTTCCGCGACTGGGTCGCCAACGTCGACCACACGCACTACCTCTTCGGCACGGTCGCCGGACCGCACCCGTTCCCCGCGATGGTCCGCGACTTCCACCGCGTCATCGGCGTCGAGGCGCGCCGCCAGATCCTGGAACGCGCCGGCCGCCTCCCCGACGCCGCCGTCGCCTGCGTCGGCGGCGGCTCCAACGCCATCGGCCTCTTCCACGCCTTCATCCCGGACACCGACGTACGCCTCATCGGCTGCGAGCCCGCGGGCCACGGCGTCGAGACCGGCGAGCACGCGGCGACCCTGACCGCGGGCGAGCCCGGCATCCTGCACGGCTCCCGCTCCTACGTCCTCCAGGACGACGAGGGCCAGATCACCGAGCCGTACTCGATCTCGGCCGGTCTGGACTACCCGGGCATCGGCCCGGAGCACTCCTACCTCAAGGACAGCGGCCGCGGCGAGTACCGCGCGGTCACCGACGACGCCGCCATGCAGGCCCTGCGCCTGCTGTCGCGCACCGAGGGGATCATCCCGGCCATCGAGAGCGCGCACGCGCTGGCCGGCGCCCTGGAGGTCGGCAAGGAACTGGGCAAGGACGGACTGATCGTCGTCAACCTGTCCGGCCGCGGCGACAAGGACATGGACACGGCCGCCCGCTACTTCGGCCTGTACGACACCGACGCCGAGGTCGCCGAGAACGCCTCCGGCACCGCCGAGATCGAGGGGGACGCCAAGTGAGCGGGAACATCCAGCTGCTGTCCGAGACCCTCGCCGCCGCCAAGGCGGAAGGCCGCTCGGCCCTCATCGCCTACCTCCCGGCCGGATTCCCGACCGTGGACGGCGGCATCGAGGCGATCAAGGCCGCGTTCGACGGCGGAGCCGACATCGTCGAGGTCGGGCTGCCGCACAGCGACCCGGTCCTCGACGGCCCCGTCATCCAGACCGCCGACGACATCGCCCTGCGCGGCGGAGTCAGGATCGCGGACGTCATGCGGACGGTCCGGGAGGCCCACGAGGCCACCGGCAAGCCGGTGCTCGTGATGACGTACTGGAACCCCATCGACCGCTACGGCGTCGAGCGCTTCACCGCCGAGCTGGCCGAAGCCGGTGGCGCCGGCTGCATCCTGCCCGACCTGCCCGTGCAGGAGTCGGCGCTGTGGCGGGAGCACGCGGACAAGCACGGGCTCGCCACGGTCTTCGTCGTCGCGCCCAGCAGCAAGGACGCACGCCTCGCGCAGATCACCGCGGCGGGCAGCGGCTTCGTCTACGCCGCCTCGCTGATGGGCGTCACCGGCACCCGCGCCTCGGTGGGCGCGCAGGCGCAGGACCTGGTCGAGCGCACCCGGGCCACCGGCACCGAGCTGCCGGTCTGCGTCGGCCTCGGCGTCTCCAACGCCGAACAGGCCGCCGAGGTCGCGGGCTTCGCCGACGGGGTGATCGTCGGCTCGGCCTTCGTCAAGCGGATGCTGGACGCGCCGGACGACGCCGCCGGTGTCGAGGCCGTCCGCGCGCTCGCCGGGGACCTCGCGAAGGGCGTACGCGGCACGGCATGACGGCGCCCGTCCCGCCGTAATCGGGACGACGCCACGGAAGCGGTCACTCGAACGGGTGGACCTGGGATCGGGGAGGCGCCGGGCGCCTCCCCGGTTCGTTTCCGGGGTGTGAGCGAGAAGAACCGTGAGGGAAAGCGCACCGCCCGGGAGCGGCTGGCGGAAGAGCGCGAGAAGCAGAAGGCCGCGGAGAAGCGCCGGCGCGCGCTGATCGTGGGCGCGAGCGTCGTCTGCGTGCTGGGGCTCGCGGCGGTGATCGGGGTCGTCGCCGCCAACGCCGGCAAGGACGACGGCAGCGACTCCGCGGGCCCGGTCGTGGCCCCCTCGGGGGCGCAGGGCGAGGACGGCCTCGCGCTGCCCGTCGGCGAGGAGAACGCCAAGTCCACGCTCGTCGTCTGGGAGGACTTCCGCTGCCCCGCCTGCAAGTCCTTCGAGGACGCCTATCGCTCGACGATCCACGAGCTGACGGACGCCGGTCAGCTGAGAGTGGAGTACCACCTGGCCACGATCATCGACGGCAACATGGGCAGCACCGGCTCCCGCAACGCCGCCAACGCCGCGGCCTGCGCCCAGGACGCCGGGAAGTTCGCCGACTACCACGACGTGCTGTACCAGAACCAGCCGCCGGAGACCGACGACGCCTTCGCCAAGAACGCCAAGCTGTTCGAGCTGGCGGCCAAGGTCGACGGCCTGGACACGCCCGCGTTCCGCACCTGCGTCGAGGAGGGCACGCACAACAGCTGGGTCGCCAAGTCCAACGACGCCTTCCGCAACGGCGGTTTCACCGGCACGCCGACCGTCCTGCTCAACGGCGAGAACATCTACCAGGACCAGTCGATGACCCCCGCGAAGCTGAAGCAGCAGGTGCAGGAGGCGGCCAAGGGGTGAGAGATTCTCACCGGCCCGTTATGGAGCCGTAGCCGGGGCGCCCGCCGCGCGCCCGGCGCGGCACGGTAGCGTCGACCCTGCCATGGAACTTGCCTACATTCCCAGCCCGTCGCGCGGAGTGCTGTACCTCGGCCCCGTCCCGCTGCGCGGCTACGCGTTCTGCATCATCATCGGCGTCTTCGTTGCCGTCTGGCTCGGCAACAAGCGCTGGATCGCCCGGGGCGGGCGGGCCGGCACGGTGGCCGACATCGCGGTCTGGGCCGTTCCCTTCGGCCTCGTCGGCGGCCGGCTCTACCACGTGATCACGGACTACGAGCTGTACTTCAGCGAGGGCCGTGACTGGGTGGACGCCTTCAAGATCTGGGAGGGCGGCCTCGGCATCTGGGGCGCCATCGCGCTCGGTGCGCTGGGCGCCTGGATCGGCTGCCGGCGCCGCGGCATCCCGATGCCCGCGTACGCCGACGCCGTCGCCCCCGGCATCGCCCTCGCGCAGGGCATCGGCCGCTGGGGCAACTGGTTCAACCAGGAGCTGTACGGCAAGGCCACGGACCTGCCGTGGGCCGTGGAGATCACGTCCTCCTCGGACGGCCGGGTCCCGAGCACCTACCACCCGACGTTCCTGTACGAGTCGCTGTGGTGCATCGGCGTCGCGGTGCTCGTCATCTGGGCCGACCGCAGGTTCAAGCTCGGCCACGGGCGGGCGTTCGCGCTGTACGTCGCGGCCTACTGCGCCGGTCGCTTCTGGATCGAGTACATGCGGGTCGACGAGGCCCACCACATCCTCGGTCTGCGGCTGAACAACTGGACCTCGCTGTTCGTGTTCCTGCTCGCGGTGCTCTACATCGCGCTGTCGGCGAAGAAGCGTCCGGGGCGGGAGGCCGTGGTCGAGCCGGGTGTCTCCGACGGCTCGGCCGAAGAGGACGAGAAGGCGGACGGCGACGACAAGGCCGAAGGCGATGACAAGGCCGAGGGCAAGGACAAGGCCGAGGCCGTCGGTGACGAGGCCGAATCCGCCGAAGTGAAGGACGAGGCCAACGACGAGGCCGGGTCGGCCAAGAAGAGCTGACCGGTCGGACGTACGACGAGGGGGGCGCCCCGGGATTCCGGGGCGCCCCCCTCGTGTGTCAGCGAAGGGTGTCGTCGAGTTCGGCACCGCCGGGACACGCCGCGCGGGTGCTCGCCGTGGCGGAGGAAAGAGAGGGGCGGCGGGCCAGGGACAGGGTTCTGTGGGCCGCCGCCACCACCGCCGCGTCGATGAAGGTGCCGTCCGGGAGGGCCTGGGCGGACTCGTCGGTCGAGGCCGCCTTGACGATCGTCTCCGCCTGTTCCAGTTCCTCCCGCGTGGGGAGGTAGGCGCGTTCGATGACCGGGAGCTGGCGGGGGTGGATGGCGGCCCGGCCGACGAAGCCCAGGGCGCGGCCGTGGGCGCAGGACGCGGCGAGGCCGTCGAGGTCGCGGGTGTCGGGGTGGACCGACTGGGGTGGGGAGGGCAGACCGGCCGCCCGCGCGGCGACGACCACGCGCGAGCGGCACCAGTCCAGGCCCGCGTCCTCCCGTACGCCCAGATCGGCCCGTAGGTCCGCCTCGCCGAGGGCGATGCCGTGCAGGGCGGGGTGGGCGCGGGCGATCGCGTGGGCGTGCTCGATGCCGAGGGCGGTTTCCAGCAGGGCGTACAGCGGGTGGGAGGTGGCGGCGGCGACCCGGCGGATCTGGTCGGCGGACGTTACCTTCGGCAGGCGCAGGCCCGCGACGCCGGGGAGGGCGGCGAGCGCCCGGAGGTCCGCCGCCGCCAGGGGACCGTCCAGGGCGTTCACGCGCACGTGCACCGGGAGGGGCTGCGGCTCGGCGAGGCGTTCGGCGGTGGCGGCGCGGGCGTACTCCTTGCGGTCGGCGGCGACCGCGTCCTCCAGGTCGATCACCACGACGTCGGCGCCGGCCGCCAGCGCCCTGGTCACCACATGCGGGCGGTCGCCGGGGACGTAGAGCCAGGTCAGGGGGGTCGTCATACGGCTCCCTCGGCGCGCAGGGCGGTCAGTTCGGCCGGGGTCAGGCCCAGCTCGGTGAGGACCTCGTCCGTGTCGGCGCCGTGCGGGCGGCCCGCCCAGCGGATCGCGCCCGGGGTGGCGGAGAGCCGGAAGAGGACGTTCTGCATGCGCAGCGGGCCCAGATCCGGGTCGTCGACCGTGGTGATGGTGTCGAGGGCCCGGTACTGCGGGTCCGTCATCACCTCCCGTACGTCCTGGACCGGCGCGATGGCGGCCTCCGCCTTCTCGAAGGCCGCGAGGACCTCGTCCCGGGGGCGTTCGGCGATCCAGCCGCCGACCGCCTCGTCCAGCACGTCGGCGTGGCGGGCCCGGTCGGCGCCCGTGGCGAACCACGGCTCGTCGATCAGGTCCGGCCTGCCCACCAGGCGCATGACGCGTTCCGCCACCGACTGGGCCGAGGTGGAGACGGCGACCCAGCTTCCGTCGGCCGTGCGGTAGAGGTTGCGCGGGGCGTTGTTCGCGGAGCGGTTGCCGGTGCGCCGCTGGACGTAGCCGAGTTGGTCGTACCAGGTGGGCTGGGGGCCGAGGAGCGACAGCATCGGCTCGATGAGGGAGAGGTCGACGACCTGGCCCCGGCCGGTGCGCTCGCGGGCGGCGAGGGCCGTGAGCACGGCGTACCCCGTCGCCAGGCCCGCGACGGAGTCGGCGAGGCCGAACGGCGGGAGCGTCGGCGGGGCGTCCGGCTCGCCGGTGAGCGCGGCGAAGCCGCTCATCGCCTCGGCGAGGGTGCCGAAGCCGGGGCGGTGGGCGCTGGGACCGAACTGGCCGAAGCCGGTGACCCGGGTCAGCACCAGACGGGGGTTGACGGCGGACAGCTCCGGCCAGCCGAGGTCCCACTTCTCCAGGGTGCCGGGGCGGAAGTTCTCGATGACCACGTCCGCGGTGGCGGCGAGGCGCAGCAGCGTGGCGCGGCCGCCCGGGGTCGAGAGGTCCAGGGTGATCGTGCGCTTGTTGCGGCCGAGGTGCTTCCACCACAGGCCGATCCCGTCCTTCGACGGGCCGTGGCCGCGGGACGGGTCCGGCCGCGTCGGATGCTCGATCTTGATGACCTCCGCGCCGAAGTCGCCGAGCAGGGTTGCGGCGAGCGGACCGGCGAAGAGGGTGGCGCAGTCGAGGACCCGCAGGCCGCTGAGGGGTGCGGCGGTCATGAGGCGTACCGTGCGACGGTCCCGGAGCGGTACGGCAGCGAGTCCGGCGCCCCGGTCCGCTGCGCGGCCCTTCCGGCGGAGGCGGCGAGGTCCGTGTGCGTGCTGCCGAGTACGGCGATGTGGGTCATGGGCGGACTGCCTCCCGGTGGGTGAGGTGGGCCAGGGTGTCGAAGCCGATGCCGTCGAAGTCGCCGACGGAGGTGGACAGACGGTTCTTCAGGGGGGCCGTCCAGCGGTCGGGGAGTGCGGACGGGGTGCCGGCGAGCAGGGCGGCGATGCTGCCGACGGTGGCGCCGTTGGAGTCGGTGTCCCAACCGCCGCTCACCGCACGGCAGATGGAGCCGGTGAAGTCGCCGTTCGCGTGGGTGAGGGCGGCGGTGATCAGGGCGGTGTTGGGGATCGCGTGGACCCAGTGGTGGGGGTGGGTGGCGTGCAGGTGGTCCACGACCGTGTCGAAGTCCTCGTGTTCCCGGGCCAGTTGGATGGCGTGGGTGACCGCCGCGGCGAGGCGGGAGGCCGGGGGCACCACCGTGAGGCCGGTGCGCAGGCAGGCGTGGATGTCGTACGTGCCGGTCGCGGCGGTCGCGATGGTGGCGGCCGTGAACATGGCCGCGTAGACGCCGTTGGCGGTGTGGGTGAGGGTGGCGTCCCGGTGGGCCTGTTCCGCCGCGGCGGCCGGGTCGCCGGGGTTGGTCCAGCCGTGCACGTCCGCGCGGATCAGGGCGCCGATCCATTCGCGGAAGGGGTTGCGGTGGCGGGCCGTGTGCGGGGGGTCCAGGCCGAGGAGGAGGTTGCGGTAGGCGATGCGTTCGGCGGTGAAGGTGCGGCCGGCGGGGAGTTCGTCGAGCCAGAGTGCCGCCACGTCCTGGGTGGTGAAGGTGCGGCCGTGGCGTTGGAGGAGGAGCAGGTTGAGGAGGGGGTAGTTGAGGTCGTCGTCCTCGGGCATGCCGTCGATGTTCTCGGCGAGGCTGGTGGTGGCCGAGCGGCGGTTCCAGGGGTGGGCGGCGAGGAGGGCTTCGGGGACGCCGTGTGCGGTGAAGTACGTGGTGAGCGGCCAGTTGCCGGTTGACCGGGCGAGGCCGCGGATGGCGTCCAGGGGGAGCTTCTCGACGGGTTTGCCGAGGAGGCAGCCCACGGCTCTGCCCAGCCAGGCGGCTTCGTAGCGGGCGGGGGTGGGGGGTGGCGTGGGGGCCGGTGCGCTTGCCCGAGCTTGCGGGGTGCCGCCTCTCGGCGGGACGGGAGCCGCCCCGGGCGGCACGCATGCCCGCGGGCTGAGCGGTGTGGGCCAGGATGGGCAGGAGGCCTTGATCGTGGTGAGGTCGGTCGGTTCCTGATCCGTCAACTTGCTCGGCAGGTCGGCGAGTTCGTCCAGGAGGTCCGCTGCCAGCCGGCGCAGGTAGCGCGACGCCGGTTTCGGGGAGGCGCCTGCTCGGAGGGGGGCGTCCTGGCCGCCCGCCGCCTTCCAGCGGGTTGCGACGGCCGAGGGTTCTCGGCCGTCCTGGGCTGCCTGGTGGAGTTCGTGGCCGATCAGGTCCTCTGGCTGGACCCAGGTCAGTCGGAGCACGCCGGGCCTCCGAGGGTGGTGAAGGCCTGTTCGCGGGTGCGGCGGCGCTGGACGTCCCGTTCGAAGATCTCGTGGGTGACCTCGGTGAGGGTGCGGGGTGGTGCCCAGAGGTCCAGGCGGCTGGCCTCGGCGACCTGTTTCGACCAGTCCTCGGGGACGGGGGAGCCGAGGGCGCCTGCCAGGGCGCCGGCCATGGTGGCGATGGAGTCGCAGTCACGGCCGTAGTTGACCGAGCCCAGCACCGCGTGGCGGTAGTCGCCGGACGCGACCAGCAGCATCCCGAGCGCGACGGGGAGTTCCTCGATCGCGTGCAGGCGGGAGGGGCGGCGGGCGCCGAGGGAGGGGGAACGGTAGTCCGGGCCCACGGTGTCGTAGGGGGCGACCGCCTGCCGCACGGGAGCCAGCGCCGACTCGAACTCCGTGTGCCGGGACGCCACTTCGCAGACCCGCTCGATCGCCGCCCGGGTGCCGTCCTTCGCCAGGCCCAGGCACGTCGAGACGATCGAGTCCGGGGTCGCGCCGGGGGTGGTCGCCGCCGCCACCGCCGCCGCGAAGACGCCCGCTGCCTCACGGCCGTACGACGACTGGTGGGCGCCCGCGATGTCGAGGGCCTCGGTGTAGGCGCCGCGCGGGTCGGCCGCGTTGACCAGGCCGACCGGGGCCATGTACATCGCGGCACCGCAGTTGACGATGTTGCCGGTGCCGGCCTCGCGGGGGTCGACATGGCCGTAGTGGAGGCGGGTGACGAGCCATTTCTCGGCGAGGAAGATCCGTTGCAGGGGGAGGGCCTCCGCCTCCAGTTCCGGGATCCAGCGCGGGTTCGTCATCAGGTCCGGGACCAGGTGGTCGGCGATCGCGTACGCGTCCAGGTGATCGCGGACCGTCGCGTAGACCCGGACCAGGGCGTGGGTCAGCAGGGTGTCGTCGGTGACGTGGCCGTCACCCTTGTGGTACGGCGCGATGGGGCGGGCGGTGCGCCAGGCGTCGCCGTTCCAGGGGCCGACGATGCCGTGGACGCGGCCGCCGTGGCGTTCGAGGATCTGCTCGGGGGAGTAGCCCTCCACCGGGCCGCCGAGCGCATCGCCGACGGCGGCTCCGACGAGGGCTCCGGTGATCCGTTCGTCCAGGCTCGTCCCTTGGTTTTCGGTGGTTTTGGCCGTCATGGGGCGAATCATCCTCCTGATCGCGCCGGTTGCGTGGCTTCGAGGAGTCCGGCGAGTTCGACCAGGTCCGTGCCGGTGAGCCGGGGCAGGGCGCAGCCGGACAGGACGCGGCAGGCGTCGCGCCAGGAGGACGGGATCGACGCGCCGCCGCCCAGCGCGCCGGTCAGGGCGCCAGCGAGGGCCGGGGCGGAGTCGGCGACGCGGGAGAGGCAGGCCGCGGCCGGTACGGCTTCGGCGATCCGGCCGCGGGCGGCGGTGGCGAGGGCGAGGGCGACGGGGACGGTCTCGGCGGCGGCGATGCCGTAGCTGTAGACGTGGTCGACGATCTGGTGTTCCAGGTGGGGGACGAGGGCGAAGGCGCTGTCGGCGGCCTGGGCGAGGGTGAGGGCGTGGCGGGCGTTGCGGCCGATCTCCGTGCCGGGCGGGAGTTCGGCGAGGGCGGCGGTGACGCAGGCGTCGACGTCCGCGCCGGTCAGGGCGAGGGCGAGGGCGGCGGCCATGGCACGGGCGCCGTGGACTCCGTCGCCGTCCTGGGTGTAGCGGGCGTCGAACTCGGCGAGGTCGGCGGCGAGTTCGGGGTGGCCGGGGTGGGCGACGGCGAGGACGCAGGCCCGTACGCAGGCGGCGTCGTCGAAGTAGTGGGGGTTGTCGTGGCCGGTGGCGGGCGGGCGCAGGCCGGTGGCGAGGTTGCCGAGGCCCGCGCGGACGGAGATGCGGGCGCGGAGGGGGAGTACGGCGGATTCGACCTCCGGGGCGCGGTCGGCGGCGGCGGCGATTTCGCCGGCGAGGGCGGTCCAGGTGAGGTCGAGGGCGGCTCTGGTGCGGCGTTCGCGGCTGAGGTCGGCGAGGGCGGTGTCGTCGCCGGCGCGGAGGAGGGATTCGGCGGTGAAGGCCGCCCATTCGGCGTCGTCGGAGGGGCCCAGGCGGAGGGGTTCGGGGGGCTGGTTGAGGGCGATGGGGACGGGGAGGGTGGTGGTGGCGTTCTGTTCGGCGAAGGTGTCGAGTTCGCGGGTGAGGCGGCGGGTCCAGTCCGGCATGCGGGCGGCTCTGTGGCGGGCGGCGGGCCAGCCGGCGGCGTCGCCTGCGGCCAGGCCGAGCAGGAGGCCTTCGGTGCGGCGGGGGTGGTTCTTCGCCCCCGCCGCCCCTGCCCGTCCCATCCTGAAGGGGCGCTGCCCCTTCGACCCCGCCCAAGGGGCTCCGCCCCCTGGACCCCCATCGGCCTGGACGGCCTCGTCCTCAAGCGCCGGACGGGCTGAGTGGTTGAGGGGCATGGGGCGGTTGGACCCCCGTTCGGCCTGGACGGCCTCGTCCTCAAGCGCCGGACGGGCTGAGGGGTGCGGGCCTGCGTTCTCCAGGGTCACTGGCCGGCCTCCGTGCCGTCTCCGTCCGCTGCCAGGACGTAGTCCCCCGGTGTCAGCAGGTCCGCCACGTCCAGTACGTGGTGGCCGCGCATCGCCGGCAGGCAACTTCCCTGTGCCGGGCCGATTGCCTGCGCCCATTCCGCCGGGATGGTGGACGCGCCCCGGGTCGCTCCCGCCAGCGCACCCGCCACCGCTGCCGTGGTGTCGGCGTCGCGGCCCATGTTGACGGCTGTCAGTACGGCCGGGACGAAGTCGCCGTCGGCGGCCGCGTAGGCGCCGAAGGCGAGGGCCACGGCCTCGGGGGCGAGGTCGGTCCAGGGGTAGCCGCCGATGACGACGGCGGAGCGGACGGCGCGTTCGCCCCGGTGGGCGACCGCGACCGCCCGGCGCAGGGAGCGGGCCGTCCAGGAGTCGTCGGGGATGACGGCGAGGGCGGAGGCGACCACCGCGAGCGTGGGCGCTCCCGCCATCGCCGCCGCCACGCCCGCGGCCACCGCCTGGCCGCCGTAGATGCCCTCGCCGTCGTGGCTGACCGAGCCGTCGATGGCGACCAGGCGGGCGGCCTCGGCGGGGCGGCCGGTGGCGAAGACGCCGAAGGGGGCCGCCCGCATGGCCAGGCCGTCGCTCCAGGCGTGGCGGTGCTGGGCGGAGATGGGGGCGGCCAGGCCCCGGCGGAGGTTCTCCAGCGTGCCGCGTTCGCTGAAGCCGGCGCCGCGGAAGGGGCCTTCGTCGCGGTCGGCGATCCACTCGTGCCAGGCCGCCTCCACATGGGCCGGGGTGAGGGCCGAGCCGTGGCGGGCGAGGAGGAGGCCGGAGAAGATCGCGTACTCCGTGTCGTCCGTGCCGGCGGGGGTGTCGCTGACGTAGCCCGTGATACGGCCCCAGCGGGCCCGGATCTGCGAGGGCTTCATGTTCTCGGCGGGGGCCCCGAGGGCGTCTCCCACGGCCAGGCCGAGCAGCGCGCCGCGCGCCCGGTCGCGGAGTTCGGCGGCGTTCCCCGGCGCCGGGACCGGGGGAATACAGGCGATCGATGCCATACGCGGCCTCTCCTGTGGGGGGCTCCCAGGGCGCGGAACCCTTTGCGGATGTGTCCCACGGGAGGGGGAGGGGAGAGCCTCGGCGAACACAGTGTCACCCGGTCGACATCTGTGCGGACCCTGCTTCGAATGAGCGCGTGAGGGTAAAGGTGCAGGTTAGCGCAGCCTTTCCTTGCTGGCGATCACGGAACGAGTGGCGTAGATTTCCGGTTGTCGAAGAATGGAATCTGTCTAAACTTAGCCTTTCCTAAGTTGTAAAGGGGATCGTCGTGGCCATCATCGAGACCGAGGCGACGCTGCACGAGGCGCACCGTGACAATCACACCCACCGGGATGTGAACGGTGGCTGGCTGCGCCCGGCGGTCTTCGGGGCGATGGACGGACTGGTCTCCAACCTCGCCCTGATGACCGGTGTCGCGGGCGGTTCGGTCAGCCATCAGACCGTCGTGCTGACCGGCCTCGCCGGACTGGCCGCCGGCGCCTTCTCCATGGCCGCCGGCGAGTACACCTCCGTGGCCTCGCAGCGCGAGCTCGTCGAGGCCGAGCTGGACGTGGAGCGGCGGGAGCTGCGCAAGCACCCGCAGGACGAGGAGGAGGAGCTGGCCGCCCTCTACCGGGCGCGTGGTGTTGACGAGGAGCTGGCCCGGGAAGTCGCCCGGCAGTTGTCCCGCGATCCCGAACAGGCCCTGGAGATCCACGCCCGCGAGGAGCTGGGGATCGACCCGGGCGACCTGCCCTCTCCGACGGTCGCCGCCGTGTCGTCCTTCGGCTCCTTCGCGCTGGGCGCCCTGCTCCCCGTACTGCCGTATCTGCTCGGTGCGACCTCGCTGTGGCCGGCCGTGCTGCTGGCCCTCCTCGGGCTGTTCGGCTGCGGTGCCGTCGTGGCCAAGGTGACCGCGCGCACCTGGTGGTACAGCGGCCTGCGGCAGCTCGCCCTGGGTGGTGCCGCGGCCGGTGTGACGTACGCCCTGGGCAGCCTGTTCGGAACGGCCGTAGGATAGCTCGACTGGAACTTATGCGTTGGGCCGCATAAGTAGCCGTTACTCGCTGGTTTCGAATGCTTAACCACCGGGCATGAGCCGTAAGCGCTGTGGGCAATGACGCCTGCGGCGCACTCGCGGGGTGGGCGAAGACGCCCGCACCGCCCCTCGGGCCGATGGGCATCGATCTGTCCTGTTCGGTCCCGCACACTTCAAGCCACGTGCGCGAGACCCCTTGTCGCCCCGGCGTGGCGTCCACATGTTGGAACGGAGTATCCGGTTCCCGAGAACCGCTCCATCATGTAACCTGCACGAAATTTTGATCTCACCGCAGATCTCACGCAGAGGGCCAACGTCGTCCCTCGGCACTTGCCACATGCCACTGACGACGACGGGAGAGCCGATGCGTACGCCGCGCCAGCCGTCCCAGCACTCCACGAATGGCCAGAAGTGGTCCTTCATGGATGCTCGCCCTGCTGCGCAGGGTATGTACGACCCCCGCAACGAGCGCGACGCCTGTGGCGTCGGCTTCGTGGCCACCCTCACCGGCGAGGCGAGCCATGCGCTGGTCGAGCAGGCGCTCACGGTTCTGCGCAACCTGGAGCACCGGGGTGCCACCGGCTCCGAGCCCGACTCGGGTGACGGCGCGGGCATCCTGTCCCAGGTCCCGGACGCCTTCTTCCGTGAGGTCGCCGGGTTCGAGCTGCCCGAGGCCGGTGCCTACGCCGTCGGCATGGCCTTCCTGCCCGAGGACTCCGCCGCCGAGACCGTCTCACAGATCGAGACGATCGCCGGTGAGGAAGGGCTGACCGTCCTGGGCTGGCGCGAGGTTCCCGTCGCGCCCGAACTACTCGGCGCCACCGCCCGGTCCACCATGCCCGCCTTCCGGCAGATCTTCGTCAGCGACGGCGCGGCAGTGCCTGCTACGGACATCGCCCTCGACCGCAAGGCGTTCGTGCTGCGCAAGCGCGCCGAGCGCGAGGCCGGCGTCTACTTCCCGTCGCTGTCCGCGCGGACGATCGTCTACAAGGGCATGCTGACCACCGGCCAGCTGGAGCCCTTCTTCCCGGACCTGTCCGACCGCCGCTTCGCCTCCGCGATCGCGCTCGTGCACTCCCGGTTCTCCACCAACACCTTCCCGTCGTGGCCGCTCGCGCACCCGTACCGGTTCGTCGCGCACAACGGTGAGATCAACACCGTCAAGGGCAACCGCAACTGGATGGTCGCCCGCGAGTCGCAGCTCGTCTCCGACCTCTTCGGAGAGCAGCAGCTCGACCGGATCTTCCCCATCTGCACGCCGGACGCCTCCGACTCGGCCTCCTTCGACGAGGTGCTCGAACTCCTGCACCTGGGCGGCCGTTCGCTGCCGCACTCCGTGCTGATGATGATCCCGGAGGCGTGGGAGAACCACGACTCCATGGAGCCGGCCCGCCGTGCCTTCTACCAGTTCCACTCCACGATGATGGAGCCCTGGGACGGCCCGGCCTGCGTCACCTTCACCGACGGCAAGCAGGTCGGCGCGGTCCTCGACCGCAACGGCCTGCGCCCCGGCCGCTACTGGGTCACCGACGACGGCCTGGTCGTCCTCGGTTCCGAGGTCGGCGTCCTCGACATCGACCCCGCCAAGGTCGTCCGCAAGGGCCGCCTGCAGCCCGGCCGGATGTTCCTCGTCGACACCGTCGAGCACCGCATCATCGAGGACGACGAGATCAAGGCCGAGCTCGCCGCGGAGAAGCCGTACGCGGAGTGGCTGGAGGCCGGTGAGATCGAGCTCGGCGACCTGCCCGAGCGCGAGCACATCGTGCACACCCACGCCTCCGTCACCCGCCGCCAGCAGACCTTCGGTTACACCGAGGAGGAGCTGCGCGTCATCCTGGCGCCGATGGCCAAGGCCGCGGCCGAGCCGATCGGTTCGATGGGCACCGACTCGCCGATCGCCGCGCTGAGCGAGCGTCCGCGCCTGCTCTTCGACTACTTCACCCAACTGTTCGCGCAGGTCACCAACCCGCCGCTGGACGCGATCCGCGAGGAGCTGGTCACCTCCCTGCGCTCCTCGCTCGGCCCCCAGGGCAACCTGCTGGAGCCGACGGCCGCCTCCTGCCGTACCGTCGTGCTGCCCTTCCCGGTGATCGACAACGACGAGCTGGCCAAGCTCATCCACATCAACGCCGACGGCGACATGCCCGGCTTCAAGGCCGCCACCCTCTCCGGCCTGTACCGGGTGCACGGCGGCGGTGACGCCCTCGCCGCGCGCATCGAGGAGATCTGCGCCGAGGCCGACGCCGCCATCGAGAACGGCGCCCGCCTGATCGTCCTGTCGGACCGCCACTCCGACGCCGAGCACGCGCCGATCCCCTCGCTGCTGCTCACCGCGGCCGTCCACCACCACCTCATCCGCACCAAGCAGCGCACCCAGGTGGGCCTGCTGGTCGAGGCCGGTGACGTCCGCGAGGTCCACCACGTCGCCCTCCTCATCGGCTACGGCGCCGCCGCCGTCAACCCGTACCTGGCGATGGAGTCCGTCGAGGACCTGCTGCGCGCGGGCACCTTCCTCAACGGCATGGAGCCCGAGCAGGCCATCCGCAACCTGATCTACGCCCTCGGCAAGGGCGTACTGAAGGTCATGTCCAAGATGGGCATCTCCACCGTCGCCTCCTACCGCGGCGCCCAGGTCTTCGAGGCCGTCGGTCTCGACCAGGCCTTCGTGGAGAAGTACTTCAACGGCACCGCCACCAAGATCGGCGGCGTCGGCATCGACGTCATCGCCAAGGAGGTCGCCGCCCGCCACGCCAAGGCCTACCCGGCCAGCGGCATCGCGCCGGCCCACCGCGCGCTGGAGATCGGCGGCGAGTACCAGTGGCGCCGCGAGGGCGAGCCGCACCTGTTCGACCCGGAGACGGTCTTCCGCCTCCAGCACTCCACGCGCGCGGGCCGCTACGACATCTTCAAGAAGTACACGGACCGCGTGAACGAGCAGTCCGAGCGCCTGATGACGCTGCGCGGCCTGTTCGGCTTCAAGTCCGACCGGCAGCCGATCTCCATCGACGAGGTCGAGCCCGTCTCCGAGATCGTCAAGCGCTTCTCCACCGGCGCCATGTCGTACGGCTCCATCTCCAAGGAGGCGCACGAGACCCTCGCCATCGCCATGAACCAGCTGGGCGGCAAGTCCAACACCGGTGAGGGCGGCGAGGACCCGGAGCGCCTGTACGACCCGGCGCGCCGGTCCAGCATCAAGCAGGTGGCCTCCGGCCGCTTCGGTGTCACGTCCGAGTACCTGGTCAACGCCGACGACATCCAGATCAAGATGGCCCAGGGTGCCAAGCCCGGCGAGGGCGGCCAGCTGCCCGGCCACAAGGTCTACCCGTGGGTCGCCAAGACGCGTCACTCGACGCCCGGCGTGGGCCTCATCTCCCCGCCGCCGCACCACGACATCTACTCCATCGAGGACCTGGCCCAGCTGATCCACGACCTGAAGAACGCGAACCCGCAGGCGCGGATTCACGTCAAGCTGGTCTCCGAGGTCGGCGTCGGCACGGTCGCGGCGGGTGTGTCGAAGGCGCACGCGGACGTGGTCCTGATCTCCGGTCACGACGGCGGTACGGGCGCCTCGCCGCTGACGTCGCTGAAGCACGCCGGCGGTCCCTGGGAGCTCGGTCTCGCCGAGACCCAGCAGACCCTGCTGCTCAACGGCCTGCGCGACCGCATCGTCGTGCAGACCGACGGCCAGCTCAAGACCGGCCGTGACGTCGTCATCGCCGCGCTGCTCGGCGCCGAGGAGTTCGGCTTCGCGACCGCGCCGCTCGTCGTCTCCGGCTGCGTCATGATGCGCGTCTGCCACCTGGACACCTGCCCGGTCGGCATCGCCACCCAGAACCCGACGCTGCGCGACCGGTTCACCGGCAAGGCCGAGTACGTCGTGAACTTCTTCCGGTTCATCGCCGAAGAGGTCCGCGAGATCCTCGCCGAGCTGGGCTTCCGCTCCATCGAGGAGGCCGTCGGCCACGCCGAGGCGCTGGACGTCGAGCGTGCCGTGGACCACTGGAAGGCGCAGGGCCTGGACCTGGAGCCGCTGTTCCACGTGCCCGAGCTGCCCGAGGGCGCGGTCCGCCACCACCTGATCGCGCAGGACCACGGCCTGGAGAAGGCGCTCGACAACGAGCTCATCAAGCTCGCCGCCGACGCCCTGTCCGCGGACTCCGCCACCGACGCCCAGCCGGTGCGCGCCCAGGTCGCCATCCGCAACATCAACCGCACGGTCGGCACCATGCTCGGCCACGAGGTGACGAAGAAGTTCGGTGGCGCGGGCCTGCCCGACGACACCATCGACATCACCTTCACGGGTTCGGCCGGCCAGTCCTTCGGCGCCTTCCTGCCGCGCGGTGTCACGCTGCGCCTGGAGGGCGACGCCAACGACTACGTCGGCAAGGGCCTCTCCGGCGGCCGGGTGATCGTCCGTCCCGACCGGGGCGCCGACCACCTCGCCGAGTTCTCCACCATCGCGGGCAACACCATCGCCTACGGCGCGACCGGCGGCGAGCTGTTCCTGCGCGGCCGGACCGGCGAGCGGTTCTGCGTCCGCAACTCCGGCGCGCTGGTCGTCTCCGAGGGCGTGGGCGACCACGGCTGCGAGTACATGACCGGCGGTCACGCGGTGGTGCTCGGCGAGACGGGCCGCAACTTCGCGGCCGGCATGTCCGGCGGTGTCGCCTACGTCATCGACCTCGACCGGGACAACGTCAACGTCGGCAACCTCGACGCGATCGAGGCCCTGTCCGAGGACGACAGGCAGTGGCTGCACGACGTGGTGCGCCGCCACGCTGAGGAGACCGGCTCCACGGTCGCCGAGAAGCTGCTCGTCGACTGGGACGCGTCGGTCGAACGCTTCAGCAAGATCATCCCCAGCACCTACAAGGCAGTGCTCGCCGCCAAGGACGCCGCCGAGCGAGCCGGTCTCTCCGAGACCGAGATCACCGAGAAGATGATGGAGGCGGCGACCAATGGCTGATCCCAAGGGCTTTCTCAACCACGGCCGCGAGGTCGCCAAGTCCCGCCCCGTCGAGGAGCGCACGAAGGACTGGAACGAGGTCTACGTCCCCGGCTCGCTGCTGCCGATCATCAGCAAGCAGGCCAGCCGGTGCATGGACTGCGGCATCCCCTTCTGCCACAACGGCTGCCCGCTGGGGAACCTGATCCCCGAGTGGAACGACTACGCCTACCGCGAGGACTGGTCGGCCGCGCAGGAGCGCCTGCACGCCACCAACAACTTCCCGGAGTTCACCGGCCGCCTGTGCCCGGCTCCGTGCGAGTCGGCGTGTGTGCTCGGCATCAACCAGCCGGCCGTCACCATCAAGAACGTCGAGGTCTCGATCATCGACAAGGCGTGGGAGACCGGTGACGTCGCGCCGCAGATCCCCGAGCGCCTGTCCGGCAAGACGGTCGCGGTCGTCGGCTCCGGCCCGGCCGGCCTCGCCGCCGCCCAGCAGCTGACCCGGGCGGGCCACACAGTCGCCGTCTACGAGCGCGCGGACCGTATCGGCGGCCTCCTCCGCTACGGCATCCCCGAGTTCAAGATGGAGAAGCGGCACATCAACCGCCGTATCGAGCAGATGCGCGCGGAGGGCACCCGCTTCCGTACCGGGATCGAGATCGGCCGCGACCTGAAGTCGACCGACCTGAAGAAGCGGTACGACGCCGTGGTCCTGGCCGTCGGTGCCACGACCGCCCGTGATCTGCCCGTTCCCGGGCGCGAGCTCAAGGGCATCCACCAGGCGATGGAGTACCTGCCCCTGGCCAACAAGGTGCAGGAGGGCGACTTCGTGGCGCCCCCCATCACCGCCGAGGGCAAGCACGTCGTCGTCATCGGCGGCGGCGACACCGGCGCGGACTGCGTGGGCACCGCCCACCGCCAGGGCGCGGCCTCGGTGACGCAGCTGGAGATCATGCCCCGCCCGGGCGACGAGCGGAACCCGGTCTCCCAGCCGTGGCCGACCTTCCCGATGCTCTACAAGGTCACCTCGGCCCACGAGGAGGGCGGCGAGCGGATCTACTCCGTCTCCACCACCCACTTCGAGGGCGACGAGGACGGCAACGTCCAGTGGCTGCACCTGGTCGAGGTCGAGTTCGTCGAGGGCAGGCTGACCCAGAAGCCGGGCACGGAACGCAAGATCCCCGCCCAGCTGGTCACCCTCGCCATGGGCTTCACCGGTACCGACCGGGAGAACGGCCTGGTCGAGCAGTTTGGTCTGGACCTCGACGAGCGGGGTAACATCGCCCGCGACGCCGACTTCCAGACCAACGTGCCCGGAGTGTTCGTCGCCGGTGACGCCGGTCGTGGCCAGTCGCTGATCGTGTGGGCGATCGCCGAGGGCCGCTCGGCCGCGCGCGGCGTGGACCGCTTCCTGACCGGCGCCAGCGACCTGCCGGCGCCGATCCGCCCGACGGACCGCGCGCTGACGGTCTGACGGCACACCTGAAAAGACGTCCCGTACAAAGGCGTACGGAACACAGACGGCGCCTGCCCCGTCCCCGACCGGACATGGGCAGGCGCCGCCGCATTCACTCGACCTTCAGCCCCTCGAACTCCACCGTCGCGTCCTCCGTGTACGCCCCCACCCGGCCCTGGAGGTACGGGTACTCGGTGTCGGTGAACTTCACCAGCTGCTTGCCGTCGACCTCGACGGTGAGTTCGGCGCCGCGCTGGGCCACCCGGACGCTGTGCCAGTTGCCGACCTCGTACGTCTCGTGGCCGGTGGCGAGGAAGCGCTGGCCGCCCGGGTAGGCCGGGTCGCGTTTGCCGAGTTCCCAGCCGTTGGGCTTGAGGGTGACGTAGTAGAAGTGCTCGGGGTCGGTGTAGGCCCACACCAGCCACGGCACCTCCCAGGGGTTGGGGGCGGGCTCGCGCAACTGCTCGACCGTCCGCATCCGTGCCTCGAAGCGGACGTCCCCGTACGACGCCGTACTCACCACCAGGCCGGCATGCGTGGTCCCCGGATCCTCCGCGGGCTTCGGGGACAGGGTGAGCGTGTCGTCGTCGCCCGTGTTGAGGCCGTGGCCGTTGAACACCGAGTACCAGCGGCCGTGCGTGGAGCCGTCGCGCCAGGCGGCGGTGGCGGGCGGGGAGTGGTCGTCCTGCGCGCCGCACTGGTTCAGCGTGACGGTCAGGACGGTCGTCAACGCCAGAGCCAGTGCGGCGGTGGTGAGCAGTCGTCGCCTGCGCCCCCGCGGAACCGACGCGAGGCGCGTGCGCAGGGGTGACGGCGTCATGCGGTCGAGTATGGCCCCACGGCGGTCGCACCGACAGGAACATCCGCCGCGAAGTCCTCGGCCAGCTGGGCCAGTACGCGGCCCGCGGCCCGGCCGTCGCCGAACGGGTTGCCCGCGCCCGCCATCCGCCGGTACCGCTCCGCGTCGTCCAGGAGTTCCGCGGCGGCGTCCACGATGGCCTCCGGGTCGGTGCCGATCAGCCGGGCGGCACCCGCCTCCACCGCCTCCGGGCGCTCGGTGGTCGTGCGCAGCACCAGCGCGGGCTTGCTCAGGCTCGGGGCCTCCTCCTGGATGCCGCCGGAGTCGGTGAGCACCAGGTCGCACTCGGCGAGCGTGGCCGCGAAGTCCAGGTAGCCGAGCGGCTCCACCAGCGCGATGCCCTCGTGGCCGTCGAGTTCGGGCAGCAGCACCTCCCGTACGGCCGGGCTCTTGTGCAGCGGCAGCAGGATCTCCACGTCCCCGCGCCCGGCGAGCCGGCGCAGCGCCCGCCCCATGCCGCGCATCCGTTCGCCCTGGTTCTCCCGGCGGTGCAGGGTGACCAGGATCCGTTTGGCCGGGGTGCGGAAGGCGGAGGTGCCGGCGCCCTCGGCCAGCACCCACAGCAGGTTGTCGATCACCGTGTTGCCGGTGACGAAGACCTGTTCCTTCGGCACTCCCTCGTCGGTCAGATGGCGTGCGGCGCGCGGGGTCGGGGCGAAGTGCCAGCGGGCCATCCGGCCGATCAGGCTGCGGTTGAGCTCCTCCGGGAACGGGTTGTCCATGACACCGGTGCGCAGTCCGGCCTCGACATGGGCGACCGGGATCTTCTCGTAGAAGGCGGCCAGGGCGCCGGCCAGCGCGGTCGTGGTGTCCCCCTGCACCACCACCAGGTCCGGCCGCTCCAGCCGCATCACCTCGCCCAGCTCGCCGACCAGCCGGGCGGTCAGGTCGGACAACTGCTGGCGGCTGCGCATCACGTCCAGGGAGATCCGGGCGTCGACGCCGAGGAGTCCGAGCATCTGGTGGAGCATCTCGCGGTGCTGCCCGGTGGTGACGACGACCGGTTCGAACTGGCTGACGGCGGCCATCGCGCGGGCCACCGGGGCCAGTTTGATCGCTTCCGGCCGGGTACCGAGTACCAGCATGGCGCGTACCGGCACGGCTGACGGAGATGTGGACATGGAAAGCCCCCCTTGGGCGCACGCGGTCGCGTGAGGCCGCGCGCAGAGTGAGAGACGGCAGTGGCGGGGTGGGAGGAGAGATCAGGTGCGCGCGGTCTTCAGCCAGGTCCGCTTGCCGGTGAGCATCCGCCAGAAGCCCCACCAGCCGGCGGCGAACCAGATGTAGCCGTAGAACACGAAGACATGGGCGAGCAGCACCGAGCGCACCAGTCCGAGATCGCGCTCCCGCTTGGCGTACACGAAGCCGTACGCGTAGGCGGCGGTGAACGAGAGCAGATACGGGCCGAGCAGCCACAGGGGCGACACCAGCACCTCGCCACCCTGGACCGAGGCCACGGTGGTGGCGCCCACGGCGACCAGGAAGGACATCGGCAGCAGGGAGGTGAGCAGGATCAGCACCGGGCTGGACAGGTGGTAGAGGAGGTCCAGCGCCGGACGGGTGGGCACGTCCCGCAGGATGAGCGGGACGAGGCCGGCCGACTGCAGATGCCCCTGGAACCAGCGGGACCGCTGCCGGACCAGCCGGCGCAGACTGAGCACGGCCTGCTGGGAGACGGAGGCGGTGGTGCAGTGCTGGTTGGTCCAGCCCTTGGCGATCAGCCGCACGCCGAGGTCGAGGTCCTCGGTGAGGCTGTCGCTCCACGGCCCCTCCCCGTCGAGGGTGTCGAGCGCGGACAGCCGCATGAACTGCCCGTTGCCGCCCATGCCCACGCTGCCGATGAAGCGGCGGGCGCTCTGGAACACGTCGCCGTAGACGACGAACTCCATGTCCTGCATCCGGGCCAGCAGCCCCTGACCCCGGTTGTACATACGGACGCAGACCTGAACGGCGCCCGTACGGGGATCGTCGAAGTAGGGGTCGACCGACTGCACGACATGCGGGTCGAGGCGGCCGTCGGCGTCCACCACGCAGACGATCACGTCGTCGGGGTGGTGACCGGCGAGCAGCCCGGACCGTCTGAGGTGGCGCACTCCGTCGTTGAGCGCGGCCCCTTTGCCCCGGCGTGCGTCGGGCAGCGTGCGCCGGTGCAGCCGGACCCGGTCGGGGTCCGCGGCCAGCGCGATCTCGGAGGTGCGGTCGTCGGAGGCGTCGTCGATGACCAGCGCCATGAAATTCCCGGCGGGCAGAGAGGTGATGCGCGCCAGGGATTCGGAAAGCACTTTCTCCTCGTTGAGGCACGCGAGGAGAAATACATAGAAACGTTCTCTCCGCTCCGTGCGGGTACGGCGAATTCTGCGCCGGGAGAGGAGAAACAGGCTCGTGTTGTAACAGCCGGCCAGCACGATCAGGCAGACGCTCGCCCACAGGAGAAGGTCAGTGATCATGGATGCTCCCGGCGCTGACCTGCGCTTTTCTGGCTTGTCTGCGCAGTCTGGTCCGGGCGGCGAGTATCAGGCAGGCGATCAGGCAGTAGAGCAGGAATCCCGCTCCCGCCGTTGCCTGCAACGCTTTGGCCAAAGGTAGACCCGGTATCGCTTCCGGTGCGGCCATGGCCCCGGCGAGGGGCAGCAGTGCCCCCAGAGCGGGTCGTCCGTACATTGTCCCCCCATATTTTGCAGCGCGTCCCCATCGCGCGAAGGTGAACGTAGCAGACCGCCGGGCCGCGCAAGAAGAGGATTCGAAAAAAGGGGGATGGGCGATCGCCGCAGGGGTCCACCGGCCCCGCAGGAATTCACCCTTCGGCCCATTGACACCCTTCTTGATCGCCGAGAACAATCGGTGCCTTCTTGTCGGAAAACGCCCCGGCCGAAAAACGGCGGGGTGGGGGGAATGATCGTGAGACCAGTGATCCGACCGCGCAGAACCAGAATCTCCAGGCTTTCCGTCCTGCTGTTGCTCGTAGCCGCGCTGCTCAGCGGCTCCTTCCTGGCCGCCGGCGCCCAGGCCGCCGGAAAACCCGACCGGCACGGGGGCGAGTCCACCGGCACCCGGTCCGGACTCAACCGCGTCGACCTCAAGGCCTGGGCGAAGGCCCAGCTCAAGGCGGACCGGGCACGCCACGACCGGGTACGCGCCCGCACGTCCGCGGCCGTCACCCCGGCGAGCACGACGGTGACCTCGCTCGCCTCCGCCGTCACCCGCCAGGCGGAACTGCTCGCCCCGGCCGCGGTCGGCCCCGCGGCCGAGCCCGCCACCCTCGTCCTCTACGACACCGCCGGCCCTTACGGGCACCTCGGCGAGCTGTACGCCATGGCCGCCGCCAACCTCGCCGGGCACTTCGGCACGGTGACGGCGAAGCCCGTCTCGCAGTACACCGCGGGCGCCGTCGAGCAGTACACGGCCACGATCTACATCGGGTCGACCTACTACTGCTGCGACATCCCGGACGCGGTCCCGGCCGCCTTCTACCAGGACGCGATGGCCACCACCAAGCCCGTGACCTGGATCGGCGCCAACATCTGGAACATGGCCAACGCCGTCGGGGTGACCCAGTTCGCCACGAAGTACGGCTGGGACCCGACGTCGTCGTACTACGAGGACGGCGGTTCGATCGGTACCGTCACACAGGTGACGTACAAGGGCCAGACGCTCACCCGGAAGATCCCGGCCGGGCAGGACGGCGGCGTGCTGCGCCCCAACGTCCTGACGGGCACCGGGTATCCGCCGGTCACCCGGCTCGCGGAGGGGCTCGACACCTCCAACGGGAACACCTTCGGATGGGCGGTCCGCTCGTCCAACCTCACCTACATCGGTGAGATCCCCTTCGCCTACGTCTCCGAGAGCGACCGGGTCATCGTCTTCGAGGACCTGCTCTTCGACGCCCTCGCGCCGGACACGGCCGAGCGGCACCGGGCGGTCGTCCGGCTGGAGGACATCAGCCCCAAGTCCGAACCGGCCGAGCTGCGGGCCATCGCCGACTACCTGTACGCGCAGCGGATCCCCTACGGCATCAACGTGATCCCGGTCTACACCGACCCCAACGGCGCCTACAACAACGGCGTCCCGGAGACGATCCGGCTCTCGCAGCGGCCTCAGCTGGTCAACACCCTGAAGTACATGCTGGCCAGGGGCGCGGTGCTGATGAACCACGGCTACACGCACCAGTACGGCAACGCGGCCAACCCGTACAACGGCGTCAGCGGCGACGACTTCGAGTTCTACCGGGCGCACGTGGACGCCAACGACAGCGTGATCTACGACGGTCCGGTCGCGGAGGACTCCACCGCCTGGGCGCAGGGACGGGTCGACAGCGCTCTCGCCGAGTTCGCGGCGGCGGGGCTGCCGAGGCCGCACCTGTGGACCACCCCGCACTACGCGGGTTCCGCCACCGATTACCGGGTCTTCAGTTCTAATTTCTCGGCCCGCCTCGAACGGTCGTTGTATTTCGCCGGAACTCTCAGCGGAGTCCCGTCGGACCCGAACCGTTTCATCGGACAGTTCTTCCCCTACGTGGTGCGTGATGTGTACGGGACGAAGGTGATTCCGGAAAACATCGGGAATTACGAGCCGGAGGAATTCAACAACCACCCGCCACGGCTGCCGGCCGATCTGATCGCCTCGGCCAAGGCCAACCTCGCGGTACGGGACGGCTTCGCCAGCTTCTTCTACCACCCGTACTTCCCGGTCCAGCCGCTGCGCGAGACGGTCGAGGGCATCAAGGCCCTGGGCTACACCTTCGTCAGCCCCGCAAGCCTGTGAGGAGGAAGTGAGGGGGAGGACCGCCGCCGTCCTGGCGGCGGTCCTCCTCGCCGTCGGCGCCTGCACGACGTCGAGCGAGCGGGACAAGGGGAACCAGAAGATCGAGAACACCCGGACGACCGAGCCGCCACCCGTGATGCGCGGCATCACCCTGCCCGCGTGGTCCCGCACCGACTACGACAGCCCCGCCGCCGACCGCTATCTGCGGGACATCCGGGCCACCGGGGCGCGCTGGGTCACCTTCACCCCGACCTGGTACCAACAGCGGACCGGCGACTCGGTCATGCGGCCCACCGAGGAGACCGCGAGCGACGCCGGACTGCGCCGGATCGTGGACCGGGCCCACGCCACGGGCCTGAAGGTGATGATCAAACCGCATGTCGACCTGCCCGGCGACGGCGACCGCGCCGACATCCGCCCGCGCGACCGCGCCGCCTGGTTCACCGCCTACCGCACCTTCATCACCCACTACGCCGACCTCGCCGCGCGCACCGGCGCCGAGCAGTTCGCCGTGGGCACCGAGCTGGCCGGCGTCTCCCGCCGCACCGCCGAGTGGGCCGGGATCATCGAGGCCGTCCGCGACCGCTACGACGGCCCGCTCACCTACGCCGCCAACTACGACGAGTACCGGAACATCGGCTTCTGGCCCCAGCTCGACCTCATCGGCATCGACGCCTACTGGCCGCTGTCCGACCGCCCCACGCGGGACGCCGACGCGCTGCGCCGCGCCTGGCGGCCGATCGGCGAGGAGCTCGCCGACTTCTCCCGCCGCAAGGACCGGCCGATCCTGTTCACCGAGGCGGGCTACGTCAGCCAGCGCGGGGCGACGACAGCACCGTACTCCTGGACCGTCAGCTCCCGGCCCGGCCAGGACGAACAGGCCGCCGCCTACCGGGCGCTGCTGGAGACCTTCACGGGCCGGGACTGGTGGGCCGGCGTCTGCTGGTGGATGTGGGACGACTGGCCGGACAGCGGCGAGACGCCGGCCCGCCTGGCCTACACCCCGCACGGCAAGCCCGCGGAGGAGGTGCTGCGCGAGAAGTGGGGGGCTTCCTAGTTCCGGCAGGGCCCGGGCCGGGGCTACGGCAGGTGGTACGGCTCCCCGTACATCCGCCAGCTCAGCGGTGTGCTCAGGTCGAGGTTGCCGTTGTACAGCCACGGCCGCTGGGCCGTGTCGATGCGGCTGGTGTCGGCGTCCGGCTGCTTCGCCTTCATCGCCTTCTTGCGGAGGTCGAGGAAGATGTCGAGGTACGCCTTCTCCGAGCCGCCCCGGGAGGGCAGCTTCGCCTCGTTCAGGACGCGTTCGCGCAGCCCGTAGAAGCCGTTCGGGCTCGGGTCGGGACCGTGGAAGACCATCGCGTCGTAGTAGACGAACTGGCCCAGCGTGCCCAGGCCGTCCAGCTTGGCGAGGCGGACCGCGGGGTTGAAGTAGACCCGGTCGCGCTCCTTGTCCTGGGCCTTGCGGAAGGCCGGTTTCTCCGCCTCCGCCTTCCAGGCGGCGGTGAAGCCCGGGTCCAGGCCCTCGTGGGAGTCGGTGCCGTCGACCTCGCGCAGGGCGGGCAGATAGCGGGCCAGGCCGTTGTCCGGGTGGGCCTTCGTGTACCGCTCGACCAGGGCCAGCAGGTCGTGGGTGCCGGTGCAGAAGCCGCCGGTGCCGGCCGTGTAGCCGCAGCCGTTGCCGTTGTCCTTGATGCTGGCGTAGCCCAGGCGCCAGTCCAGGCTGGACAGCTCGGCCGTGGCCGTGATCTTGAGGGCGAGGTCCTTCTTGGCGGGGTCGGCCAGGCCCGGCGGAAGGCTCGCGAGCGTCTTCTCGTCCTCGGCCCGCTCCGTCTCGGCCCGTTCCTTGGCCTCCTCGCGGGCCTGCTGGGCGGCCGACACGGACGGCCCGGCCGGGCTCTCGGCCGAGTCGGTCGGCATCAGGAAGAAGGCTCCCGCCGTGATCGCGACCGGCACGGCCGCGAACATCAGTACTCCGCCGCGTCTCACAGGACCCCTCCACTCGTCAGCTCGCCGACCTTCACGACGGCCGCCACCACCAGCACCACCAGCGCGTCCGCGTACGCGGCCGCCTGGACCGGACCGCGTCGCGGCCCCCGGGGAGCGTACGCGAACACCAGCGCGGCCGCCCCGCCGGTCAGCAGCCCGCGTACGTCGCCACTGGCGTCGCCGGGATCCGGCCGCCGGCGGTCGCGCGGGCCTGCGGCACGGACCGCGTACTCGGATTCCAAGCCGGCTCCTCGGGCGTGGGACGGACGGTGAGCCGGTGGGGACGGCGGCGAACAAAATAGCGGAGACCTGTGGATGCCGGGAGACGTGGGTCCAGGGTGGCGTAATCTCGGCATTCGGTCCGGGGAGTCGAGGGGGAGAACGGATGGCCGCCATCAGTCTGAGCAAGGTGGAGGAGACCGCGCCCGCGCTGGTCAGTCTGTACAAGAGCGCGGGCGTCTCGCTCGCGAAGAACGGGCTGGACGGACTGCGGGCCGCGGTCTACCTGGTGATCGACTACTCCGGGTCGATGAAGCCGTACTACAAGGACGGCAGTGTGCAGGCCCTCGCGGACCGGGTGCTCGGGCTCTCCGCGCACCTCGACGACGACGGCCGGGTGCCGGTGGTGTTCTTCTCCACCGACATCGACGCCGAGACCGACATCGCCCTCGCCGATCACCAGGGGCGCATCGAGCGGATCGTGGCCGGGCTCGGGCACATGGGCAGGACCAGCTACCACCTCGCCATGGACGCCGTCATCGACCACTACCTCGACAGCGGCTCCCGCGAACCCGCCCTCGTCGTCTTCCAGACCGACGGCGGGCCGATCAACAAGCTCGCCGCGGAGCGGTACCTGTGCAAGGCGGCACGGCTGCCGCTGTTCTGGCAGTTCATCGGGTTCGGCGACCCTTCCAGCAAGCAGTTCGACTATCTGCGCAAGCTCGACGAGCTCTCCGTGCCGGACAAGCGGGTCGTCGACAACGCCGGGTTCTTCCACGCCGGTTCGGATCCGCGGAAGGTGTCCGACGCCGAGCTGTACGACCGGCTCGTCGGCGAGTTCCCGAAGTGGCTGGTGGAGGCGCGGGCGCTGGGGATCGTCCCGCGCGCCTGAACCGCTCCCGCGTCAGCGCCGGTCGCCGTCGAGGACCGTGGCGCGGCACTCGTCCGGGGTGCCCCAGGCGGTGCGCAGTGCGCGGGCTTTGGTCAGCCAGAGCGAGAGGTCGTACTCGGCGGTGTAGCCGATCGCGCCGTGGAGCTGGAGGGCCGTGCGGGCGGTGGTGTGGGCCGCCTCGCAGGCCGTGAGCTTGGCGGCGGCGATGTCGGGGGCCGCCATGGTCAGCGCGGCGCCCAGGACCAGGGGGCGGGCGAAGTCCAGGGCGATGCGCGCGTCGGCGAGCCGGTGCTTGACGGCCTGGAACGAACCGACGGGGACACCGAACTGGGTGCGCCTGCGGACATGGGCGACGGTCCGGTCGAGCAGGGCGAGGCCGACACCGAGGGCCTGGGCGGCCGTGGTGAGGCGGGCGAGGGCGAGCGCGTCGTCGACCGGCGGTTCCCGGGTGAGGAGTTCACCACCCGGCTCCAGCGCCGTGAGCCGGCGGGCGGGGTCGAGGGACGGGCGCACGGGACCGTGGCCGGGGGAGAGGAACAGGCCCTGGGGGGTGAGGGCGAGGCGGACACCGGCCGCGTCGCCGTCGAGGGCGTACCGGCCGTCGGGGGCCACGGTCGCCAGGGTCTCTCCCGAGGCGAGCGGCTTGACGAGCCCGCACCCGCCGAGCAGGACCGCGGCCGCGACGTTCTCGACGAGCGGGCCGGGCACCGCATGCCGCCCCAACTCCACGAAGGCGAGCGCGAGTTCCACGGGCCGCAGACCGACCCCGTCGTACGCCTCCGGGACGGCGAGGGCGAACACACCCGCCTCGGCGATACGGGCCCACAGCGCGCGCCCGCTCGCATGGTCGCCGCGGCTCCAGTCCCGTACGACCGACGGGGTGTCCGCGGCCGTGAGCATGGCGCCGAGCGAGTCGGTGAACGCCCGCTGCTCGGGGTCGAGGAGGAACCGCATCACCGGCGTCCCTTCGGCAGCCCCAGCAGCCGCTCGGCGATGATGTCCCGCTGGATCTCGTTCGTACCGGCGTAGACGGGGCCCGCCAGGGCGAACACGTACCGCTCGGCCCAGTCCGTGTCCGCCAGTTCGCCCTCCGGCCCGAGGAGATCGAGCGCCGTCTCGTGCAGCGCGATGTCGTACTCGGACCAGAACACCTTGTTCGGGCTGGACTCGGGGCCGACGGTCTCGCCGTCGAGGAGGCGGGAGGCGGCCGCGTAGGCGTAGAGCTGGTAGGCGCGGGCCCCGACCAGCGCGTCGGCGACCCGGTCCCGCGCCGACGCCGGGCTCCCCTGCGCCCGCCACAGGTCGGCCAGCCGGTCCGCCGCGGCCAGGTAGCGGCCGGGGGAGCGGAGCATCAGCCCCCGTTCGTTCCCGGCCGCCGACATCGCGATCCGCCAGCCCTGGCCGGGCTCGCCGATCACGTCCTCGTCCGGGACGAACACCTCGTCCAGGAACAGCTCGGCGAAGGCCGGTTTCCCGTCCAGCCTGCGGATCGGGCGGACCGTGACACCCGGCGCGCGCAGATCGAACATCAGGTACGTCAGGCCCCGGTGGCGCCCGGCCTCGGGATCGCTGCGGAACAGGCCGAACGCGCGGTCGGCGAAGGCGGCCCGGGACGACCAGGTCTTCTGGCCGCTCAGCAGCCAACCGCCGTGCGTGCGCACCGCCCTG
Source organism: Streptomyces sp. TRM68416 (assembly GCF_014596915.1). GTDB lineage: Bacteria > Actinomycetota > Actinomycetes > Streptomycetales > Streptomycetaceae > Streptomyces. Next base: position 58,101 of record NZ_JACVWU010000020.1, on the reverse strand, counting down.
GAGCGCAGGGCGGCCAGGTCCGAACCCGCCTCCGGCTCCGACCAGGCCTGCGCCCAGACCGTCTCGCCGGTGGCCATCGCCGGCAGCACCCGGGCCCGCTGCTCCTCGGTGCCGAAGTCGAACAGCGTCGGCGCCAGCAGGCTGATGCCGTTCTGCCCCACCCGGCCCGGCGCCCCCGCCGCGTAGTACTCCTCCTCGAACAGCAGCCACTGCACGAGCGTGGCGTCCCGGCCGCCGTACGCCGCCGGCCAGTTCACCACCGACCAGCGCGCGGCGGCCAGTTCGGCCTCCCACGCGCGGTGCGCCGCGAAGCCCTCCTCGGTCTCCAGGGAAGGCAGCGCGGCGGACGGCACATGCGCGCGCAGCCAGGCGCGGGCCTCGGCGCGGAACGCCGTCTCCTCCGGCGTGAGGGTGAGATCCATCGACCGCCGCTCCTTCCCTAACAAGTGTTTGGTAGGTTAGCGTGCCCCTATGACAGGCGTCGAGAGCCCGGCCTACGAGCCCGGGCACGGGCTGCTGAGAGGCCGTACCGCCGTCATCACGGCGGCCGCGGGCGCGGGCATCGGCGGGGCCACCGCGCGCCGCTTCCTGGAGGAGGGCGCCCGCGTCCTGATCAGCGACGCCCACGAGCGCCGCCTCAAGGAGCACGAGGCGGCGCTGGCCCGGGAGTTCCCCGGAGCCGTGGCGGCCGTCCCCTGCGACGTCACCGACGAGCCCCAGGTGCGGACCCTGTTCGAGACGGCCGTCCGTCTGCACGGCCGGCTCGACGTCGTCGTCAACAACGCCGGACTCGGCGGGACCGCACCCCTCGTCGACATGACCGACGACCAGTGGTCCCGCGTCCTGGACGTCACGCTGAACGGCACCTTCCGGTGCACCCGGGCCGCCCTGCGCGCCATGCGGGAGACCCGGTCCGGCGTGATCGTCAACAACGCCTCCGTCGTCGGCTGGCGCGCCCAGGCCGGGCAGGCGCACTACGCCGCCGCCAAGGCCGGCGTGATGGCCCTGACCCGCTGTGCGGCCGTCGAGGCCGCCGAGTACGGCGTACGCGTCAACGCCGTGGCCCCGAGCCTCGCCATGCACCCGCACCTGGTGAAGGTGACCTCGGCCGAACTCCTCGCGGAACTGACCGCGCGGGAGGCCTTCGGGCGGTACGCCGAGCCCTGGGAGGTCGCCAACGTGATCGTCTTCCTGGCCTCCGGCTACTCCTCGTACCTGACCGGAGAGGTCGTCTCCGTCAGCGACCGGCACCCGTAGGACGACAATGTGTCCGTGCCGACCAAGAAGAAGCCCCAGGTGACCGCCGCGCCCGCCCGCCGCCGCGAACTCCTCGACACCGCCGCCGAGGTCTTCGCCGAACAGGGCTACAACGCCACCACCGTACGCAAGATCGCGGACCACGCGGGCATGCTCGCGGGCAGCCTCTACTACCACTTCGACTCCAAGGAGTCGATGCTGGAAGAGATCCTGCGGACCTTCCTCGACGAGCTCTGGAGCGGCTACGACGCCGTCCTGGGCGCAGGGCTCGGGCCCCGCGAGACCCTCGAAGCACTGGTCACCGAGTCGTTCCGGGAGATCGACCGGCACCGCGCCGCCGTCGCGATCTACCAGAAGGAGAGCAGGCAGCTGGTGGCGCAGGAGCGGTTCGCGTTCCTCGCCGAGTCCCAGCGCAGGTTCGAGAAGGCGTGGCTGTCCACGCTGGAGCGCGGCGTCGCGGCCCGGGTCTTCCGCGCCGACCTCGACGTCCGGCTCACCTACCGGTTCGTGCGGGACACGGTGTGGGTCGCCGCGTCCTGGTACCGGCCCGGCGGACACCACAGCCCGGAGGAGATCGCCCGGCAGTACCTGTCGATGGTGCTGGACGGGATCGCCGTACGTACGTAACCCACTGACGATTCTGGGGAGTTGCCATGGCCGAGGCCTACCTCGTCGAAGCGGTCCGTACGCCCGTGGGGCGGCGCGGGGGAGGGCTCGGCGGGGTGCACCCGGCCGACCTCGGCGCGCGGGTGCTGACGGAACTCGTCACACGTGCGGGCATCGATCCGGCCGCCGTCGAGGACGTCGTGTTCGGCTGCCTGGACGCCGTGGGACCGCAGGCCGGGGACATCGCCCGGACCTGCTGGCTGGCGGCCGGACTGCCCGAGGAGGTACCGGGCGTGACCGTCGACCGGCAGTGCGGGTCCTCGCAGCAGGCCGTGCACTTCGCGGCGCAGGCCGTGCTGTCCGGCACCCAGGACCTGGTGGTCGCGGGCGGCGTGCAGAACATGACGATGATCCCCATCGCCTTTGCCACCCGGCAGGCCGCCGAACCGCTCGGGCTGACGGCCGGGCCCTTCGCGGGCAGCGAGGGCTGGCGGGCCCGGTACGGGACGAAGCCGGTCAACCAGTTCGCCGGCGCCGAGATGATCGCAGCGAAGTGGGGGATCAGCAGGCGCGACCAGGAGGAGTTCGCGCTGCGCTCGCACGAGCGGGCGGTACGCGCGATCGACGAGGGCCGCTTCGCGCGCGAGGTGGTGCCGTACGGCTCCGTGACCGCCGACGAGGGGCCGCGCCGGGACACCTCGCTGGAGAAGATGGCCGCCCTGAAACCGGTCATCGACGGCGGCACCATCACCGCCGCCTGCTCCTCGCAGGTATCCGACGGCGCGGCGGCCATGCTGCTCGCCTCCGAGCGGGCGGTACGCGAACACGGGCTGACGCCACGCGCGCGCGTGCACCACCTCTCGGTGCGCGGCGAGGACCCCATCCGCATGCTCACCGCCCCCATTCCGGCCACCGCGCACGCCCTGAAGAAGACCGGCATGACCCTCGACGCCATCGACCTCGTCGAGATCAACGAGGCCTTCGCCCCGGTCGTCCTGGCCTGGCTCAAGGAAACCGGCGCGGACCCCGACCGCGTCAACGTCAACGGCGGCGCCATCGCCCTCGGCCACCCCCTCGGCGCCACCGGCGTACGCCTCATGACGACCCTGCTGCACGAACTGGAGCGCACCGGCGGCCGGTTCGGCCTGCAGACGATGTGCGAGGGCGGTGGCCAGGCCAACGTGACGATCATCGAGAGGCTGTGAGGGGCCGATCGAGGGGCGTCAGCTGGTTGTGGTTGTGGTGGTGGCTGTGGTCGCGGTCAGGGCGGCCACGGCTTCCCCGGCCTCGGCCAGGATCCGTTCCACCAGCTCGGCGCAGGACGGGAGGTCCTCGATCACGCCGGCGACCTGCCCCGAGGCCATCACCCCGAGGTCGGTCCGCCCGTCGACCATCGAGGCCCGGAGCAGCATCGGCGTGTTCGCGGCGAGCAGGACCTGGCTCCAGGTCAGGTCCTTGCCGTGCTTGAGGGCGCGGCCGTCCTGGAGCATGCGGCGCCAGGTCAGACCGGACAGCTTCCGGAAGGCCGCCGCCCGCCGTACGGCCTGAACCAGGGCCCGCGCGCGGGTGGCGTTCTCCAGTGACTCCACCAGGTCCGTGCGGAGCATGCGGTGGGGCAGACCGTCGACCGCCGTGGTGACGGTGACGTCCCGGACCGTCGCCGCCAGATAGCGGGCCTTCACCGCGTCCGGGACGGTCGAGTCCGAGGTGAGCAGGAAGCGGGTGCCCATGGCGACCCCGGCCGCCCCGTAGGCCAGCGCCGCCACCAGGCCCCGCCCGTCGAAGAAGCCGCCCGCCGCCACCACCGGGATCCGCACCGCGTCCACCACCTGCGGCAGCAGCACCGTCGTCGCCACCTCGCCGGTGTGCCCGCCGCCCTCCCCGCCCTGCACGATCACCGCGTCCGCGCCCCAGGCCGCGACCTTCTCCGCGTGCCGCCGGGCGCCCACCGTCGAGATCACCACCACGCCGGCCTCCTTCAGCTCGGCGATCAGCCCGGGGGAGGGGGCGAGGGCGAAGGAGGCCACCCGCACCCCCTCCTCGACGATCACCCTGACGCGGTCGCCGGCGTCCGCGGCGTCCGCGCGGAGATTGACCCCGAACGGCGCGTCCGTACGGGACCTGACCTCGCGGACCGCCTCGCGCAGCCGGTCCACCGACATCGTCGCGGAGGCCAGGATGCCGAGCGCCCCCGCGTTGGCCGTCGCGGAGACCAGCCGGGGACCGGCCACCCATCCCATCCCGGTCTGCACGATCGGATGCCGGACCCCGACCAGCCGGGTGAGCGCGGTCTCCATCAGCGGTCCACCTCCCGCGCGCGGGTGTTCTCCGGGTCGATCACCTCGCGGATCAGCCGCAGTTCCGCCGGGGTGGGGTCGCGGGTGTACGGCACCTCGTCCGGCACCGTGAGCGCGAAACCGGTCGCCTCCCGGACCTCCTCGACCGTCACCCCCGGATGCAGCGAGGCCAGCCGCATCGACCGGTCCGGGGTCGCGAAGTCGAAGACGCCGAGGTCGGAGACGACCCGCGGGATGCGGTGGTAACGCGCGCCGCCGGCCCGGTCGTAGCCCACCCCGCACACCATGTCGACCCGCTCGACGAACACCCGCCGGGAGTGCTTGGGGATCCAGTAACTGGTCGGGTTGTTCAGCGTGTTGACCGGCGCTCCGCGCACGCCCAGGAGCTGGCGCCGCGGCTGCTCCCAGGGGCCGATGCAGGCGATGTTCTGGTTGCCGTGGCGGTCGATCTGGCTCGCGCCCATCATCACGTGCCGCCGCCCGCCGGTGACCAGGGCGAGGTGCTGGCGGTACGGCAGCCAGCCCTCGACCGTGCCGTCCGCGCCGACGAGCATCGCCTCGCCGTCGGTCAGCAGCAGTTCAGGGGCGAAGATGAGCCGGGCCAGCCGCGCGCCGACGGAGGGGATCAGGCCCATGGGGCTGGCGAGGATCTCGCCCGCGCCGCGCCAGGCCTCGGCGCAGGCGATCACGCAGTACTCGCTCCGCGTCGCGCTCATGGCGTCCTCCCGTCGAGGTACCGCTCGGCGAACTGCGCCCAGGGCGTGGTCGCGTACTCCCGCTGTACGGCCTCGTCCCGGCCGTAGTCCGGGGCGCAGGAGGTGAAGTGCGCCCCGTTCGGGGCCTCGATCACGCCGGTGACCGTGTGCCGTTTGATCAGCAGGCTCTGCGGCGGCCCCTGCTTGGTCAACTCGGCGGTGTCCACGATCCGTTCGCAGGAGACGTACGCCGAGTCCGCCGCCTCGCAGAACAGGTCGTCGAAGTACGGGTCGGGGCCCAGGTACTGGCCGTTGCCCCGCCGGTCGGCGCGGTTGACGTGCACCAGGGCCGCGTCCAGCCGCAGGGCGGGCACGGCGACGAACGTCTCGCCGTCCTCGTACGGCGACGTCACCGTGCGCAGGCCCGGGTTGACCCGCATGACGTCCGAGCCCAGGCCGGCCCGCACCGGGAGGAACGGCAGCCGGTTCGCGGCGGCGCGCAGGCCCCACAGGAACATCGCCTCGTCGAGTTCGGTCAGGTCGAGGGTGCCGTGCTCGCGGGCCGCCCGGTAGTGCGGTTCCAGCGGGATCGAGTCCAGGGTGACGAACGGGGCGACCAGCCTGCGCACCCGACCGGCGGCGGCGAGCATGCCGACGTCCGGACCGCCGCAGGAGACGACCGTCAGATCGGTGACCCGGGACCGGAGCAGTGCTCTGACCAGGGCCATCGGTTTGCGGCGGGAGCCCCAGCCGCCGATGCCGAGGGTCATGCCGTCGGCCAGCCGCGCGACGGCCTCCTCGGCGGTCATCGTCTTGTCGCTCACCTGCCCGCCTCCTTCTGCGCGGGTGCTCCGGACCGGTCTTCCTCCGCGGACGCCCCGGACCGGTCTTCCTCCGCGGACGCCCCGGACCGGTCCCCGAAGGTGTCCCGCACCCGGTCGGCCACCCCGCTCACGCTCGCCTCGAAGGTGAAGCCCTGCTCGAAGCGGTAGCTGCGGCGGACGTCGACCGGGTCGATACCGTTGATGGCCGCCTTCGCGAGCCGGAGCAGCTCCCCGTCCTTGGCGGCGATGTCCCTGGCCAACTCCAGCGCAGCCGCCCGCAGTTGCTCACCCGGCACCACCCGCCACACCGAGCCGTGCGCCTGCAGCTCGGCGGCGGTGACGGTGCGCGAGGTGAAGTACAGGGCGCGCATGAGGTGCCCGGGGACCAGCCGGGCCAGATGGGTGGCGGCACCCAGCGCCCCCCGGTCCAGCTCGGGCAGCCCGAAGGTCGCGTCCTCGCTCGCGACGATCGCGTCCGCGTTGCCCACCAGCCCGATTCCGCCGCCCAGACAGTGCCCCTGCACCGCGGCGACGACGGGCACCTCGCAGTCGTAGACCGCCGAAAATGCCGCGGAGCAGCCCCGGTTGGCGCCGAGCAGCGCGCTCTGCCCGCGCGCCTGGATCTCCTTGATGTCCACGCCCGCGTTGAACCCGCGCCCGGCGGCGGCCAGCACCACGCAGCGCACCTGCGGGTCGCGGCCGGCCGCGTGCAGGGCGTCCGCGAGGGCGAACCAGCCGGCCACCGGCAGGGCGTTCACCGGCGGGAAGTCGACCGTGACCAGACGGATCCCCTTTTCCGGGGACGAGGTGGAGACACCCATGGCCGCATCAGCTACCTTCCACCTAACGTTTGTTAGGTGGAAGGTAGCAGCGGATGGAGCTGAACGGGAAGGTCGCCGTCGTCACCGGCGGCACACGCGGCCTCGGCGCCGGCCTCGCCCGCGCCTTCGCCGAGGCGGGCGCCCAGGTCGTCGTCTGCGCCCGCAGACCGCCGGAAACACCCCTGAAGGACGCCGAGTTCAGGGCGGTCGACGTCCGGGACCCCCAGGCCGTACACCGCCTCCTCGCCGACCTGCCCCGCCTCGACGTCCTCGTCAACAACGCGGGCGGCACCCCCTACCGGCTCCTGGCCGACGCGGACGCCGAGCGCCACGTGCGCGTGATCGACCTCAACCTCACCGCCCCGCTCACCGTCTCGCTCGCCGCGTACGAGCACCTGCGGCGGTCCCGGGGGAGCGTCGTGATGATCGGCAGCGTCAGCGGCGGCCGCCCGTCGCCCGGGTCGGCGGCGTACGGGGCGGCCAAGGCGGGCCTGGAGAGCCTGGCCCGCTCGATGGCCGTCGAGTGGGCACCCGAGGTCCGCGTGAACACCCTGGTCGTCGGCCTGGCCCGCACGGACGCGGCCGACGCGCACTACGGCGGCCCCGCCGGCGTCGCGGCCGTCTCCCGCACGGTCCCACTGGGCCGCCTCGCCGAACCGTCCGACGTGGGCGCGGCCGCGGTCTTCCTCGCCTCCGACGCCGCCGCCTACATCACCGGGGCGAGCCTGCTGGTGCACGGCGGCGGAGAGCGCCCCGCCTTCCTGGACGCGGCAACCGTCAACAAAGGGAGCTGAGATGACCGGAATCTGCGACGGCCGGGTCGTGGCCGTCACCGGCGCGGGCCGCGGCCTCGGCCGCGCCCACGCGCTCGCCTTCGCGGCCGAGGGGGCACGGCTCGTCGTCAACGACCTCGGCACCGGCCTCGACGGCACCCCCGACCCCGACAGCCCGGCCGCGCAGGTGGCCGAGGAGATCCGCGCGGCGGGCGGACAGGCGGTCCCGCACGGCGGCGACATCGCCACCACCGACGGCGCCGCCTCCCTCGTCCGCACCGCCCTGGAGACCTACGGCCGCCTCGACACCCTCGTCAACAACGCCGGCTTCCTGCGCGACCGCATGCTCGTCAACCTCGACGAGGACGACTGGGACGCCGTCGTACGCGTCCACCTCACCGGCCACTTCCTCCCCCTGAAGCACGCCGCCGCCCACTGGCGGGCGGAAGCGAAGGCGGGCCGACCGCCCGTGGCCAGGATCGTCAACACCAGCAGCGGAGCCGGACTGCTGGGCTCGGTGGGCCAGGCCAACTACAGCGCCGCCAAGGCCGGCATCCTCGCCCTCACCCTGGTCGCCGCCGCCGAACTCGCCCGCTACGGCGTCCAGGTCAACGCCATCGCCCCCGCGGCCCGCACAAGAATGACGGAGCAGGTATTCGCCGAGTCGATGACCGCCCCCGACACCGGCTTCGACCCGATGTCCCCGCACAACGTGTCCCCCCTGGTCGTCTGGCTCGGCTCCGAGGCGAGCGCGGGCGTCACGGGCCGGGTCTTCGAGGCGGAGGGCGGCCGCATCACCGTCATGAACGGCTGGCGACGCGGCCCCACCGCCGAGAAACACGCCCGCTGGACCCCCCAGGACGCAGGCAAAACAGCCCGCAAACTCACAGAGCAGGCCGACCCACCGGAACCCGTCTACGGAGAACAGCTCTAGCCGCTCTCGCCAACGCCGGTTCGGGCAACAGCCCGTCCGGCGCATGAGGACGAGGCCGTCCAGGCCGACGGGGGTCCAGGGGCGAAGCCCCGCGGGGCCCAGGAGGGAGCCCGGCGGGGTGGGCGAGGCCCCGCTGGGGTGCAGGGGGTGGAGCCCGGTGGGGTGCAGGGGCGAGGTCCCGCCGGTGTTCAGGGTGGAGCCTGGCGGGGTGCAGGGGCGAGGTCCCGCCGGTGTTCAGGGTGGAGCCTGGCGGGGTGCAGGGGCGAGGTCCCGCCGGTGTTCAGGGTGGAGCCCGGTGGGGTGCAGGGGCGAGGTCCCGCCGGTGTTCAGGGTGGAGCCCGGCGGGGTGCAGGCGAGGCCCCGCCGGTGTCCAGGGGGGTGGAGCCCGGTGGGGTGCAGGGGCGAAGCCCCGCGGGGGTCCAGGGGGCGCAGCCCCCTGGCGGGGTCGAAGGGGCGGAGCCCCTGGGGATGGGACGGGTAAGGGCGGCGGGGGCGAAGAACACCTACGTGTCACACTCCAGCACCGTCCGACACAACGCACACCGAGCCCGCACCCGCCCCCGCACCGGCACCCGAATCCGCTGAAGACACGTAGGACACGGAAACGAGACCCGAAGCCGCCCCCCACCATCGGGAGTGAAGGCATACGGAACCCCCACCCCCACCCCACCACCCCCCTGCTTCCGGTCCCGCGCATACCGCCGCCGCCCCGCCCACCCCGCCGCGGTCAACGGCGGCTGCTCCCCATCCCGCCGCGCCTCCGCCCGCCCCTTCACATACGCCGCATACGCCTGCGCACTGGTGAACCACACCGACGGATCCTCCCCGAACACCAGCGCCCGCTTGGCCAGCACATACCCGAACTCCTCCGGCGTCAGATACCCCAGCTTCTGCGACGACGCCCCGTCCTCCCGGTACGCGTCCAGCAGCAGCCACCCCGCCCCCAGATACGTCGCCGCCGTGTCCGTGAGGATCTCGTTGTCCCGCGTCCCCGCGAACGACAGATCCAGCCGGTGCAGATACACATGCATGATCTCGTGCGCGAGCGCCGCCCCGATATCCCGCCGATGCGTCCGGAACCGGTCGTTCAGCTCCACGAAGTACTCAGGCCCCGCAGCGAGTTCGACATTCGCCGCATGCGTCATCTCACGGAAGCTCACGATGATCCGGGCATCCGGCAGTCGATAGTGCCGCACCAGCTCCCGAGCCACCCGCTGCGTGCCCAGATACAGATCGTCGGTGTCGCAGAACGCGACATCGGCGGGCACCACACTGCCCGCGAACGTCTGGATCGTGTCGTACGACAGCCGCCTGTACAGCGCGGTGATCGCCGCCCGCACCGTCTCCAGGTGTGGGTAGCCGTGCTCGACCGGTCCGCCGTTCGCCACGCCTGAACCCCCAAGACGCCTGAACCCGATTCCACTCTACGGGGATGTGAGGGGATTTTCCCTGGCGAGGTTCCACGCGAGGGGCGTGAGATCCGTCCTTGTCATGGACCCTCCTTGATCCCCATACTGCGGGCCGCCCAACCCCCCACGAAAGGATATGCGTTGACCCATAACACGCCGAAGAGAAACGGCGGCCTGACCCTGGCGAAGCGAGCCGCGGCCATCAGCGCCGTCGCCCTCGCCGTCGCCTCCCTCCAGCCGCTGAGCGCGCACGCCGCCGACGCCCGCGTCATCGGTGGCACACCCGCGGTGCAGAACGAGTTCCCCTTCATGGTCCATCTCTCCATGGGCTGCGGCGGTGCGCTCTACAAGAAGGACGTCGTCCTGACCGCGGCCCACTGCCTGCCCGGCTCGGGCAACAACAGCCGCATCACCGTGACCGCGGGCGCCAACGACCTCAACTCCTCCGCCGCGATCAAGGTGAAGTCGACCAAGGTCAAGGTGGCCCCCGGCTACAACGGCATCGGCAAGGACTGGGCGCTGATCAAGCTGGCCAAGCCCATCAACAAGCCCACGCTGAAGATCGCCACGACCGACCGCTACAACCGCGGCATGTTCACGATCGCCGGCTGGGGCGACACCCGGGAGGGCGCCGGCACCGGCACCACCAAGCTCCAGAAGGCCAGCGTGCCCTTCGTCGCCGACCGCGTGTGCAAGCGGCACTACGGCAACCGGCTGGTGGCGAAGGAAGAGATGTGCGCCGGCTGGACGCGCGGCTCCGTCGACACCTGCCAGGGTGACTCCGGCGGTCCCATGTTCCGCAAGGACGACGCGGGCAAGTGGATCCAGGTCGGCATCGTCAGCTGGGGCGACGGCTGCGCACGCGCGGGCGTGCCGGGCGTCTACACCCAGGTGAACACGTTCGCCGCGGACATAGCCCGGGCCGCCTCGACCCTGTAGGGACGTGAGCCGCGGGCCTTCTCGGAGGCGGCCCGCGGCTCATCCCCCACCGAAGCGCCGCAACGGCCCCCGCGCGCGGCACCGGCCACGACGACCCCGCCCGCCCTTCCCACCGCGCCGGCACACCCCCGTAATGTGGTCCCCCATGACCACTAATGTGGTCCCCCATGACCACCAGCAACAACGGAACCGGTGACGTCGACCCCGCCGTCCGCGAGGAGCTCGCACGGCTGCGTGACAGCATCGACAACATCGACGCGGCCGTCGTCCACATGCTCGCCGAGCGCTTCAAGTGCACCCAGCAGGTCGGCCACCTCAAGGCCGCGCACCAGCTGCCGCCCGCCGACCCGGCCCGCGAGGCCCGCCAGATCGCCCGGCTGCGCACCCTCGCCGAGAACGCCAAACTGGACCCGGCCTTCGCCGAGAAGTTCCTCAACTTCATCATCGCCGAGGTGATCCGGCACCACGAGAGCATCGCGGAGACGGCCGAGAACGCCGAAGGCGCCGACAGCCCGGAGAACATCGAGCACGCCGAGCACGCCGAGCACGCCGAGCACGCCCCCAGCCCCGTCAACGGCTCTGCGCCCACGGCGAACTGACCCCCCACGCCCCCGCCGAGGGCGTGACAGCGGCGCCCGCGCGGGGCATGCTGCGCTGTGCACCCCTTGTCAGCCGACGGGCACACCCCGTCAGCGTCACGGACATAAGCTGGTTGTCCCATGCGGGAGGGACGTCGGGCCATGCCGTCGGATGCAAAGATCCTCATCGTCGACGACCACGAGGACACGCTGTACGCGCTGGAGAGCGCGCTGGCCCCGCTGGGCTACCGCCTGGGCCGCGCCACCACCGGCGACGAGGCCCTCAAACAGGTGCTCCGCGGCCAGGTCGGCCTCCTGGTGCTCGACGTACGCATGCCCGGCGTCAGCGGCCTCGACGTGGTCCGCTACATGCGGCGCCTGGAACAGACCCAGCACATCCCGGTCGTCTTACTCACGGGCTTCGGCCCCGACCACGAGCTGACCTCCACCGCCTTCCGGCTCGGCGTCGCCGACCTCGTCATGAAGCCAGTGGACCCCTGGGCGCTGCGCACCAAGGTCCGCTACCTGTACGACGCCCACCGCCGCCACCACGCCCTGGAGGAGGAGGTGCGCGAACTGCGCGCCCTCGTCAAAGGACCCGCCGAGGCCGGCGCCCCCGACACCCGCCGCGCCCTGCCCCACCCCGAGCCCCGCGTCCCGCCGCAGCGCGACACCGCGGGCACCGAGCCGGCGCCGGACCGGACATAGGCCGCGTACCGATCCGCCCCTGTGCCTGCCCGGTGCCATCAGGCAGCATGTCCTGCATGTCCGTACTGACGCGCGACGAAGCGCAGACCCGTGCCCAGCTCCTCGACGTCCGCCACTACACGATCGAACTCGACCTGACCACCGGGGACGACACCTTCGACTCCCGTACCGTCATCCGGTTCGTCTCACGCGCCGACGCGGACACCTTCGTCGAGGTCAAGCCGGCCGAACTGCGCTCCGTGACCCTGGACGGACAGCCCCTCGACCCGGAGACCCTGGACGAGAACCGGCTGCCCCTGAAGAACCTCACCGCGGGCGAGCACGAACTCCGCGTCGAGGCGAGCATGCGCTACTCCCGCACCGGCGAGGGCATGCACCGCTTCACCGACCCCACCGACGGCGAGACCTACGTCTACACCCAGCTGTTCATGAACGACGTACAGCGCGTCTTCGCCGCCTTCGACCAGCCCGACCTCAAGGCCGTCTTCGACCTCTCGGTCAAGGCCCCCGAAGGCTGGACCGTCCTCGCCAACGGCATCACCGAACACCTCGGCGACGGACACTGGCAGGCCGCTCCCACCCCGCTGATCTCCACCTACCTCGTCGCCGTCGCCGCCGGCCCCTGGCACTCCGTGACCACCGAGCACCGCGGCCTGCCCTTCGGCATCCACTGCCGCCGCTCCCTGGCCGAACACCTCGACGCCGACGCCGACGAACTCTTCGAGATCACCCGGCAGTGCTACGACCGCTACCACGAGAAGTTCGCCGAGCCCTACCCCTTCGACTCCTACGACCAGGCGTTCGTCCCCGAGTTCAACGCCGGCGCCATGGAGAACCCCGGACTCGTCACCTTCCGCGACGAGTTCGTCTACCGCTCCGCCGTCACCGACGCCGAACGCCAGACCCGCGCCATGGTCATCGCCCACGAGATGGCCCACATGTGGTTCGGCGACCTCGTCACCCTGCGCTGGTGGGACGACATCTGGCTGAACGAGTCCTTCGCCGAGTACATGGGCTACCAGACCCTCACCGAGGCGACCCGCTTCACCGACACCTGGACCGACTTCGGAGTCATGCGCAAGGGCTGGGGCTACGACGCCGACCAGCGCCCGTCCACCCACCCCGTCGCCCCCGACGCCGTCGACGACACCGCCGCCGCCCTCCTCAACTTCGACGGCATCTCCTACGCCAAGGGCGCCTCCGCACTGCGCCAACTCGTCGCCTGGCTCGGCGAGAAGGACTTCCTCGCCGGCATCAACACCCACTTCACCCGCCACAAGTTCGCCAACGCCACCCTCGCCGACTTCATCGACTCCCTCGCCGCCAACACCGAACGCGACGTCCACGCCTGGGCCGACGCCTGGCTGCGCACCACCGGCGTCGACACCCTCACCCCACACGTCTCCCGCACCGACGACGGCACGTACACACTCCAGGTCGAACACACCGGCAGCCGCCCGCACCGCATCGCCGTAGGCCTCTACGACCAGGACGTCGCCGACGAGGGCCGCCACCTCCTGCTGCGCGAGCGCCTCGACCTCGACATCCCGCAGACCGCCCCCCAACCCATCGGCAAGCGACCGGCACTGCTCCTGCTCAACGACGGCGACCTCAGCTACGCCAAGGTCCGCTTCGACCCCGAATCCTTCGAAGCCGTCCGCACCGGCCTGTCCGGACTGCCCGAACCGCTCACCCGCGCCGTCGTCTGGAACGCCCTCCGGGACGCCGTCCGCGACGGCGAACTCCCCGCCACCGCCTACCTGGAGACCGCCCGCGCCCACCTCCCGCACGAGACGGACCTGGCCCTCGTCCAAGGCGTCCTCGCCTTCGCCGCCACACAGATCGCCGACCGCTACCTCACCCCCGAGCAGCGCCCGGCGGCCCTGGCCACCCTCTCCTCCCTCTGCCGCGACCTCGTCCGCCGCACCGAGGACGGCGACCACCCCGGCCTGCGCCTGATCGCCGTACGCCACCTCATCGACGTCGCCGCCCACCCCGAGCCCATCGCCTCCTGGCTCGCCGAGGGCACCGTGCCCGGCGGGCCGGAACTCGACCCCGAGCTGCGCTGGCGCGTGCTGTCCCGGCTCGCGGTCCTCGGCGCGACCGACGAGGCGACGATCGCCGCCGAACTCGAACGCGACCCGAGCGCCACCGGCCAGGAAGGCGCCGCCCGCTGCCGCGCCGCACTGCCGGACGAGGACGCCAAGGCCAGGGCCTGGGCGTCGATGTTCGCCACGGACGACCTCTCCAACTACCTGCTCACCGCCACCGCCCAGGGCTTCTGGCAACCGGAACAGGCCGACCTCGTACGGCAGTACGTGCCACGCTTCTACGAGGACGCCGTCGCCGTCGCCGCCCGGCGCGGCCCCGCCATCGCCGACGTCGTGGGCCGCTGGGCCTTCCCGGTGCACGCGGTGGAGCCGGAGACACTGCGCCTGGGCGAGGACTGCCTGCGCGAAGCCGAACCCATCCCGGCACTGCGCCGCAAGCTCGTCGACCAACTCGACGACCTGGGGCGGGCGTTGCGCGTGCGCAAGGCGTAGCCACCTGAGCACGGAGGGGACGGGGACGCCCGCCCCTCCATACCTCTTTCGGGTTCCGATCGCCGGGCTTTTCGGACACGCCGCCCCATCGGCGTACAAGCTGGCACCCATGAGCACGCCACCCCTCGCCTCCGGACCCCAAGGCCCGCACGCCCTCGGCCCGCTGCTCGACACGGTCCTGGAGGCTCTCAGGGACGGCACGCTCGCCCGCGGCGGCCCGCTGCCCGCGGGCGGCCCGGACGCAGTCGCCGCACGCGTACGGTCCGCGGTGGGCGACGTGCTCCCGCAGGAGGGCACCCCGGACGCCCTCTACACGGTCGTACGAACCCTCGCCGAAACCGCGGCGGACCCGGCACACCCCCACTGCACGGCCCACCTCCACGGCCCACCCCTGGCAGCAGCCACCGCCGCAGACCTGGCCACCAGCACCCTCAACCCCTCCCAGGACTCCTGGGACCAGTCCCCAGGCACCTCGGAACTGGAACACCTACTGACCCAGGCACTAGCAACAACGATCTACACCCCCGCTGACCCGCACCCAACCACCCCCACCCACCCGCACCCAACCACCCCCACCCATCCGCGCGCAGCCACCCCCGCCGACCCGCGGGCAGCAACTCCCGCCCATCCGCGGGCAGTCGTGCCGCCTGGGGCGGCACGGGTGGGCGCGGGCGGCACCCCGATAGCGCCGGGTTGCGCGTCCCACCCCGCGGCGATCGCCACGCCCGGCACCCAGGTCACCCCCGACTGCCTCGTAACAAGCGGCGGCACCGAGGCCAACCAACTCGCCCTCCTCCTCGCCCGCGAGGCACACCCCGGCACCCGGCTGATCTGCGGCGCCAACGCCCACCACTCCCTCACCCGCGCCACCTGGCTCCTCGGCCTCCCCGACCCCGTGATCATCCCCGCGCCCGCCGGCACCCTCGACCCCGCCGCCCTCGACGAGGCACTCACCCACCTCCCCGGCCCACACCTCGTCGCCGCCACCGCAGGCACCACCGACGCAGGCCTCATCGACCCCCTCCCCGAGATCGCCGCCCTGTGCGCGGCACACGGCGCACGCCTGCACATCGACGCGGCCTACGGCGGCCCGCTCCTCTTCAGCGACCGCCACCGCCCCAAGCTCACCGGCCTCGACGCCGCCGACACCGTCACCACGGACCTGCACAAACTCGGCTGGCAGCCGGTCGCCGCGGGCCTACTCGCCGTCCGGGACGCCCGCGACCTCACCGTCCTCCACCAGCACGCCGACTACCTCAACGCCGACGACGACACCGAGGCCGGCCTGCCCGACCTCCTCGGCCGCTCCCTGCGCACCACCCGCCGCCCCGACATCCTCAAGATCGCGGTCACGCTGAAAACCCTCGGCCGCAACGGCATCGGCCGCCTCGTCGACCAAGTCTGCGCCCGCGCACAGGAGTTCGCCGACCTCATCGCCGCAAACCCCGCCTTCGAGCTCTACGACCGCCCCACCATCAGCACGGTCCTCTTCCGCCCCACCACCGCCACCGACACCACCGTCGCCGCCGTACGCCGAACCCTCCTCACCAACGGCCGCGCCGCCCTCGGCCGGGCCCGGCTCGACGGCCGCCTCTGGCTCAAGGCCACCCTCCTCAACCCCCACACCCGGCCCGACGACCTGGCCGCCCTCCTCAAACTCGTGGAAGGAACCACCCCCCGATGACCACCGGCCCCGGCCCCGCCCCCGCCCCCGCCCCCCGACCCCCACGCCACGAGCCCGACGCACCCCGCGACCTGGTCGGCATCGGCATCGGACCGTTCAACCTCTCCCTCGCCGCCCTCGCCCACCCCCTCGCCGAACTCGACACCGTCTTCTACGAACAGCGCCCCGCCTTCCACTGGCACCCCGGCCTGCTCATCGACGGCGCCCGCGTCCAAGTCCCCTTCCTCGCCGACCTGGTGACCCTCGCCGACCCCGCCAGCCCCTGGACCTTCCTCAACTACCTCAAGTCCCGCGACCGACTCTTCCCCTTCTACTTCGCCGAGCGCTTCCACATCCAGCGCGCCGAATACGACGCCTACTGCCGCTGGGTTGCCGAGAACCTGCCCGCCCTGCACTTCCACCACCAAGTCGACGCCGTCCGCTTCAACCCCGAACGAGACGTGTTCGAGGTCGACTTCACCCAACTCGACACCGACGGCGAGGCCGAGGCCCTCGGCCGCACCTACACCCGCAACATCGTCCTCGGCATCGGCACCGAGCCCTACGTCCCCGACCCGCTCAGACCACTCGTCGAAGCACCCGCCGTCCCCGTCCTGCACGCCGCCGACTACCTCGCCCACCGCGCGACACTCCTCGCCGCCGAACACGTCACCGTCGTCGGCTCCGGCCAGTCCGGCGCCGAGATCTTCCTCGACCTGCTCAAGAACCGCCCCGCCGGCCGCGAACGCCTGCACTGGATCGGCCGCACCGAGGCCTTCGCCCCCATGGAGTACTCCAAACTCGGCCTGGAGCACTTCACCCCCGACTACACCCGCTACTTCCACGCCCTCGCCGAACCCGTCCGGGACCGCCTCGTCACCGCCCAATGGCAACTCCACAAGGGCATCGACACCGACACCATCGCCGCCATCCACGACGAGCTCTACCGCCGCACCCTGCACGGCGGCTGGCCCGACGCCGTACTCACCCCCGGCGTCCGCGTCCGCACCGCAGGACGCGTCGCCACCACCAAGGTCGAACTCCACCTGGAACACACCCAGCAGAACACCCGCTCCCGCCTCACCACCGACGCCGTCGTCCTCGCCACCGGCTACCGCGAACGCCCCCTCGACCGCATCCTCGCCGGCCTCGACCCCTACCTGCGCCGCGACAGCCGCGAACGCCCCCGCGTCGACGAACACTTCCGCCTCGTCCTCGACCCGTCCGTCACCGGCTCCGGCTGCCACGTCTACGTCCAGAACGCCGAACGCCACACCCACGGCGTCGGCACCCCCGACCTCGGCCTCGCCGCCTGGCGCAGCGCAACCGTCCTCAACTCCCTCACCGGCAAGGAGACCTACCCGCTCCCCACCCGCACCGCCTTCACCACCTTCGGCCTCGAACAGCAGCAGCCGCCGCAGATCCCGCCCGCACGCCAGGCCCCCGCCCTCACCCCCCTCGTCGAGGGCCGCTGACGACGACGGCGTCGACGCGAGAACCCTCGCACCGACGCCGTCGACCTCATCCTGCGCAAGCCCTAGAACACGGGCGTACCGTTCCGCGTGAGCCTCCAGTCCACCGACGCGAAGTCCTTCGGGTCCAGCACACCCTTGGCGGTGACCCACTCCGCGATCCGGGTACGGATCTCCGTCGACTCCGACCACAGCTCCTTGGCCGAAGCCACATGCGGGAAGGCACCGCCGCCGTTCGCACGGTAGTTGTTCACCGCGAACACGAACTGCCGGTCGTCCTCCAGCGCGGCACCCTCGTAGGTCAGGTTCTTGATCCGCGAACCCGCCGGCTCGGCGATGTCGATCTCGTACGAAAGCCCCGACACGTAGTCGTAGTTGTAGTCCGGGCGGTTGTTCGCGTTCGTCAGCTTGGCCACGTCCACGGCCGCACCCGGCGCCGTCTGCACGAAGTACTCCGCCGAATACTCCAGGTACGCCTTCAACTGCGCGCCCGTCATCAACTTGGCGACCAACGTGTTGTCGTACACGTACAGGCTCGACAGATCCCGGATGGTCACGTCACCGGCCGGGATCTCCGAGGTGCGCGAGAACGGCGAAGCCTGCGAGAGCACCGGCAGCGCGGCGTACTCGGTGCCCGCCAACGCCGCCTTGACGACGTCCTCCTGCACCTTGGTGATCAAGTCGATGATCGGAGCGTCCTTGTAACGGGCCTCGACCGTCGTCAGCGGCTCCGTGGCGGTGCCGACGACCTGGTTGACGTACGCCACGACCAGGTCGTGCTCGTCCTGCAGCAGCCTGGTGATCTCCGGGTCGTCGGCGACCGTCTTGGAGTCACGCACCGAAGCCGCGACCGACTCGACCGTCCAGCGCCCCTTGCTGAAGACCAGCTCGATGTCGAACAGCGACAGCCGCTCGGCGTAGGCCAGCGGCTCCGACAGGACCACCGTCCTGCCGGTCTGCTCGTTCGTCACCTTCAACTCGGCGATCTCCGTGTGCGCATGACCCACCAGGATCGCGTCGATGCCCGGCACCTGCTGCGCGACCAGCGCCGAGGAGTTCTCGATGTACGGCAACTGGTCGCCGTAGGAGGAGGTGCCGGAGGAGCCGGAGTGCGCCGAGACGACCACCACGTCCGCGCCCATCGAGCGCAGCTTCGGCACCCACTTCGCCGCCTGCTCCTCCAGACCGGGGAAGACCATCTTCCCCTGCACGTAGGCCTTGTCCCAGATCGCGATGCCCGGGTTGGTCAGACCGAGGACCGCGACCTTGACCGGCGGGGCGCCCTTCACGTGGAACTTCTTGATGAAGTAGGGCGGGAAGGCCGGCTTCAGCGTCTTCGCGTCCAGCGCGTTGGCGCCGAGCAGCGGGAAGTCGCACTGCTCCTCGAACTTGCGCAGCGTCTCGATGCCGTAGTTGAACTCGTGGTTGCCGAGCGCCACCGCGTCGTAGCCGATGGCGTTCATGGCCTGCGCCATCGGATGGACCGGCCCGCCCGGGGCGGTGATCGGGTCCACCTTCGCGTAGTAGTACGTCAGCGGGGTGCCCTGAATCGTGTCACCGGCGTCGATGAGAAGGGTGTTGCGGCGGCCCTTCTCCTTGCGGACCTGCTCGACCAGCGTCGCGACGCGGGCCAGGCCCTTGGCGTTGCCCTGGGCGTCGGTGTAGTCCGCGTTCTTGAAGTAGTCCCAGTTGAAGATGTTGCCGTGCAGGTCGGTCGTGCCCATCACCGTCAGGGAGTACCGCTTGGCCGGCTTGGGACCCTTCTTCGCCTCCGCGGCCTCGGCCGCCGGAGCCGCCGCCGCGCCGGCCAGCGCGACCCCCGCTCCGGTCACGGCGGACTTCTTCAGGAACTTCCGACGGTTGAGGGGCATGGTTCGGGTTCTCCTCGGGAAGCGACGATGACGCGCGTAGATACAGAGACCGACGCGCGTAGATTCTGACCCGGGCACGCCGAACCGCAATAGGCCCCCCAGGTTTCGATCTGATGACCGAAGCCGTGCGTCCCTGACCCTGAACCGGTCAAGAACTGACACAGTAGGGCGTATGGCCACACCCCCCGGAACCGAAGCCCTCCCACCCGCCCTGCCCTACGGCACCCCCGACGCCCCACGCATCGCCGTCCGCGGCGAAGCCCACCTGGAGGTCGACCCCGAAATCGGCCGCATCGGCATCACCGTCGCCTCCCGCGGCAAAGACCGCCGCTCCGCCCTGGAAGACCTCACCCGCCGCAACACCACCGCCCTCGACCTGGTCAAATCCTACGGAGACGCCGTGGAACGCCTGGAAACCGGCGCCTTCTCCGTCCGCCCCGAACTCACCAAACACGGCCGCGGAGAACGCATCCGCACCTACCACGGCACCGTCCACCTCACCGCCGAACTCACCGACTTCACCGCACTGGGCGAACTCACCACCCGCCTCGCCGACTTGGACCTCACCCGCGTCGACGGCCCCTGGTGGGACCTGCGCCCCGACTCACCCGCCCACCGCCGAGCCCGCGAACAGGCCGTCCGCGAAGCCGTCCAACGCGCCCGCGAATACGCCGCCGCACTCGGCACCTCACTGGCCGCCCTCGTCGAACTCGCCGACATCGGCACGGAGGACGGCGGCCCCCACCCGATGCAGGCCGCGAGCCGCATGCGCACCATGGCCTTCGCCGAATCCGCCGAATCCGCCGAAGACACCGCGACCGCGCTCGACCTCGAACCGGAACGCCAGCACATCTACGCACAGGTCAATGCCCGATTCACCATGCGGCCGCCGCAGTTGTAGCGCAATTCTCCGAAACTCGCTCATCAGAGCGCCCCGGCGCACAATTCAACACTTGTCAATAGCCCTTCACTCAAAGGTTGTTGAACAGTCATGCGCGGCCAATTCGTTACCGGCAAGTAAGCCCTAGTCTCGAAACATGCGCCGAGCAAAGATCGTCTGTACCCTGGGGCCCGCCACCGACTCGTACGACCAGATCAAGGAACTGGTCGAAGCCGGAATGGACGTCGCCCGCTTCAACCTCAGCCACGGCGGATACGCCGAACACGAGGAGCGCTACCAGCGCGTACGAAAGGCCTCCGACGAATCCGGCCGCAGCGTCGGAACCCTCGCCGACCTTCAAGGCCCGAAGATCCGCCTCGGCCGCTTCACCGAAGGCCCCGTACTCCTTGAACGCGGAGACACCTTCACCATCACCGTCGAAGAAGGCGCCGAAGGCGACCGCGAACAGTGCGGCACCACCTACCCCGGCCTCGCCACCGACGTCACCCCCGGCGAACGCATCCTCGTCGACGACGGCAAAGTCTGCCTCGAAGTCACCGACATCGACGGCCCCCGCGTCCACACCACGGTCGTCGAAGGCGGCATGGTCTCCGACAACAAAGGCCTCAACCTCCCCGGCGTCGCCGTCTCCGTCCCCGCCCTCTCCGAAAAGGACGAGGCCGACCTGCGCTGGGCCCTGCGCACCGGCTTCGACGTCATCGCCCTGTCCTTCGTCCGCTCCGGCCGGGACATCGAGGACGTCCACCGCATCATGGACGAAGAGGGCCGACGCCTCCCCGTCATCGCCAAGGTCGAAAAACCGCAGGCCGTAGAGGCCATCGACGACATCGTCGCCGCCTTCGACGGCATCATGGTCGCCCGCGGAGACCTCGGCGTCGAAATGCCCCTCGAACAGGTCCCCATCGTCCAGAAACGCGCCATCAAACTCGCCAAGCGCAACGCCAAGCCGGTCATCGTCGCCACCCAGATGCTCGACTCAATGATCGACAACTCCCGCCCGACAAGGGCGGAGGCGAGCGACGTCGCCAACGCGGTCATCGACGGCACGGACGCGGTCATGCTCTCCGGCGAGACCAGCGTAGGAAAGTACGCGATCGAAACGGTCCGCACCATGGCCAAGATCGTCGAAGCGGCCGAGGAAGACATCCTGGCCAAGGGCCTCCCACCCCTGACAGAACACAACAAGCCCCGCACCCAGGGCGGCGCGGTGGCACGCGCGGCAGCCGAAATGGGCGACTTCCTCGGCGCCAAGTTCCTCGTCGCCTTCACCCAGTCCGGCGACACAGCCCGCCGCCTCTCCCGCTACCGCTCCCCGATCCCCCTCCTGGCCTTCACCCCGGAGACGGCGACACGCTCACAACTGAGCCTCACGTGGGGCGTGGAGACGTTCCTCGGCCCCCACGTGGACTCAACAGACGCGATGGTCAACCAGGTCGACGAACTGCTCCTCAAATACGGCCGCTGCCAAAAGGGCGACACCGTGGTGATCACGGCCGGCTCGCCCCCGGGGGTGTCGGGCTCCACGAACATGGTCCGAGTGCACCACATCGGCGAGGACGACAGCCCCCGGTAGCCACTGTCAGTACTTGGCACCCACGTGCACGTCCATGAGGGCTACGGAGGCCTTGCGGGCGACGGAGATGTTGAAAGGATCGCTGCCGCGCGCGAGGCACGTCCACCCGACACCGACCTTGTCGAGGGTGTCGGTGAAGAGCTTCCGGATGTCATCCGACTTGTTGGCGAAGAGGTAGCGAGGATATTCGTAGCGTTTGGGCTCACCGCTGACCATACGGGTCGTCCAGTTGGTGATACGGCAGCCGTCGGAGTGGATGAGGCCGCGGATGAATCCCCAGGGTTGGACGTCGACGATCTCCTGTTGCCAGGGTTCGAGGATGATGCGTCGTTCGTGCTTCTTGCCGGGGCCGTGTTGGGGGAAGAGGCAGTGGAGGTGCTTCGAGTAGACCTTCACGTTGCGGCAGCCCACCTTGCGGACACGGCAGACGGCATTGTCGGGGAAGACCGCGCGCATGGCCCGCTCGCAGTCGTCCATGAGTCCTGGCCATGATTCGGCGCAGGTGATCATGAGGTTAGGTACGCGATGCTCTGAGTAGTGGCTGATGTGGCCGTCCCCCAGGTATAAGCCGAGCAGATAGCTGTACGCCGATTCGTCGAGCTCACACCCATCGCACCGGGGGCACCTCGGGTCGTGTCTGCCAGGGCACTCGCCTCGCTTGGCTCGGTCCATGTGCTTCCAGTAGCTGATCGTCCCCTTGGGGACGTTGAGCTTGCGGGCCACGTCCGCGTTCTTCGCGCCTCCGCGCAGTAGCGTCAGCGCCTTCTGTCGCACCTCAGTGCCATGGGAGTTCATGCGGACACTCTGCGTTACCAAATTGCGACCGTGCGCAGCAAAAAGCGGATGTTCACGAGAACGTGGACATCCGCTTTCTGGATCAGAGGTGCCGGGTGCGGGATTCGAACCCGCACGTCCTTTCGGACAGATGTGTTTGAGACATCAGCGTCTGCCATTCCGCCAACCCGGCTGGCCAACCCCAGAGGAGTGTACCGGGTGACCTTAGTGCGTCGCAGCTAGGTAGGCTCTTGGGAGCAGCACCCCTGCCCTACCGAGGAGCCCCCGTGACCGCCCCCGAGTCGCCCCAGCCCGTAGACGCGCCCGACGACGACAAGTCGCACGTGCCTCCGCTGACGACCCGTGTCGTCATTGCCGAGGACGAGGCGTTGATCCGGCTCGATCTGAAAGAGATGCTCGAAGAAGAGGGGTACAGCGTCGTCGGTGAGGCCGGTGACGGTGAGCAGGCCATTGAGCTGGCGCGTGAGCACAAGCCGGACCTGGTGATTCTCGATGTGAAGATGCCGAAGATGGATGGTATCTCCGCGGCCGAGAAGATCGCCGAGGAGAGCATTGCCCCGGTGCTCATGCTGACGGCCTTCTCGCAGCGTGACCTCGTGGAGCGGGCCCGGGACGCCGGGGCCATGGCGTATCTCGTGAAGCCGTTCAGCAAGAGTGATGTCGTTCCGGCGATCGAGATGGCCGTCTCCCGCTTCACGGAGTTGAAGGAGCTGGAGAAGGAGGTCGCGGACCTCACCCTGCGTCTGGAGACGCGGAAGCTCGTGGACCGGGCGAAGTCGATTCTTCAGACGGAGTACGGGCTGACCGAGCCGGCCGCGTTCCGGTGGATTCAGAAGACGTCCATGGACCGCCGGATGTCGATGCAGCAGGTCGCCGAGGCCGTCATTCAGGATGCCGAGGAGAAGAAGGCCGGTAAGGGCTGAGCCCTGACGGTTGTACGAGTCGGGCCCGCACCCCTTGTCAGGGGTGCGGGCCCGAGGCGTAGAGCGGGTCAGTCCTCGCCGAGGTAGGCCTTGCGGACCGATTCGTCGTGGAGGAGGTCCTGGCCGGTGCCGGACAGGACGATCTTGCCGATTTCCATGACGTGGCCCTGGTCGGCGAGCGAGAGGGCGGCCTGGGCGTTCTGTTCGACCAGGAGGATGGTCGTGCCCTGGGCCTTCAGCTCGGCGATGGTGGCCATGATCTTCTGCATCATGATCGGGGAGAGGCCCATGGAGGGTTCGTCGAGCATGAGCAGTTTGGGCTGGGACATCAGGGCGCGGCCCATGGCGAGCATCTGCTGTTCGCCGCCGGAGAGGGTGCCCGCGGCCTGCTTCCTGCGTTCGCCCAGGATGGGGAAGAGGTCGTAGGCGCGCTCGATGTCCTTTTCGATGCCGGGTTTGTCGTTGCGCAGGAAGGCGCCGAGGCGGAGGTTGTCCTCGATGCTCATGCGGGGGAAGATGTGCCGCCCCTCGGGGGAGTGGGCGAGTCCCTGGGAGACGATTTGGTGGGCCGGGAACTTCTTCAGCGACTTGCCGTTGAACTTGATCTGGCCGCCGACCGGCTTGAGGAGGCCGGAGAGGGTGCGCAGGGTGGTGGTCTTGCCGGCGCCGTTGGTGCCGATCAGGGTGACGACCTGGCCTGCTTCGACCTTGAAGGAGATGCCTTTGACGGCTTCGATCTTGCCGTAGGCGACTCGGAGGTCTTCGACTTCGAGCAGTGCGGTCATCGGTCGTTCTCCTTGCCGGGCGCGGCGTCCGTGGGGGCGTCGGCGTGTGCTTCGGCGGCCTCCACTTCGGCGACTTCGGCGGCGCCGGGAGCGTCTTCGTAGGGTTCGCCGAGGTAGGCGGCGACGACGCGTTCGTCGCCCTGGACGGTGGCGCTGTCGCCTTCGACGAGTTTTTCGCCCTGGACGAGGACGGCGACGCGGTCGCAGAGGTTGAAGATGAACCGCATGTCGTGCTCGATGACGAGGACGGCGATGCCCTTGTCCCGGATGGCGAAGACGAGTTCTTCGGTGGCCCGGGTCTCTTGGGGGTTCATGCCGGCGGTGGGCTCGTCGAGGAGGAGCAGGCTGGGTTCGCTCGCCAGTGCCCGGGCGATTTCGAGCTTGCGTTGTTCGCCGTAGGGGAGGTTGCGGGCGAGGTGGTCGGACTTGGCGGCGAGGCCGACGAACTCCAGGAGTTCCATGGCGCGTTCGCGGGAGGCGGCCTCGGCCTTGTGGAAGCCGGGGCCGCGCAGGAGGGCGGACCAGAGGCCTTCCTTGGTGCGGGTGTGGCGGCCGACGAGCACGTTTTCCAGGACCGTCATGTTGGCGAACAGGCGGATGTTCTGGAAGGTGCGGGCGATGCCGGCGGCGGTGACCTTGAAGGACTTGGGCGGCAGGACGTTGCCCTGGTGGCGTACTTCTCCCTCGGTGGGGATGTAGAGGCCGGTGAGGCAGTTGAAGAAGGTGGTCTTGCCGGCGCCGTTGGGGCCGATGAGGCCGACGATCTCGCCCTTGTTGACGGTGAGGTCGACGTTGCGTACGGCGGTGAGGCCGCCGAAGCGCATGGTGACGCCGCGTGCGTCGAGGACGGGGGTGCCGGGGTCGGCGGTGTCCTGGGTGTTCTGGGTGGTGGTGTCGGTAGTCATGGTGGTCAGGCCCCTGCCTTGCTGAGGACTGTGGGCGGTTCTGCCTCTTCGTGGAATTCGAGCTGGCGGCGTCGGTTGGGGATGAGGCCTTCCGGTCGGAAGCGCATCAGGAGGACGAGTGCGAGGCCGAAGGCGAAGAGCTGGTAGTCGCCGAGGAACTGGAGCTTGGCGGGGATGAGGTAGAGCAGGGCGGCGCCGACGAGGGGGCCGCTGATGGTGCCCATGCCGCCGAGGACGACTGCCGCGAGGAGGAAGGCGGAGTTGGGCGGGACGACGTGGGCGAACTGGTACTGCTCGGGGGTCACGGTGTAGGTGACGTGGGCCTGGACGGTGCCGGCGAGGCCGGCGAGGGCGGCGCCGAGGGCGAAGGCGATGAGTTTGACGCGGAAGCCGTTGATGCCCATGGCTTCGGCGGCGGTCTCGTCCTCGCGGATGGCGACCCAGGCGCGGCCGATGCGGGAGTCGCTGCTGCGTCGGAAGACCACCACGACGACGAGGGTGATCAGGAGCATCAGCAGGAAGTAGTTGGAGAAGCGGCCGATTTCGACGCCGAGGATGGTGTGCGGCTGGCCGAAGTCGAAGCCGAGGATGTTGAGGTTGGGTACGGAGGAGATGCCGTTGGAGCCGTTGGTGATGTCGGGTCCGGAGGTGCCGTCCATGTTGAGGACGGTGATGCGGAAGATTTCTCCGAAGCCGAGGGTGACGATGGCGAGGTAGTCGCCGCGCAGTCGCAGGGTGGGGGCGCCGATGATGACGCCGAAGACCATGGCTACGGCGGCGCCGAGGAGGGCGGAGGCCCAGAACGGCAGGTGGAGGCTGAAGGGTGAGGAGGGGGAGCCGGAGACCATGGCCGCGGTGTAGGCGCCGACGCCGAGGAAGGCGACGTAGCCGAGGTCGAGGAGGCCGGCGAGGCCGACGACGATGTTCAGGCCCAGGGCGACGGTGGCGAAGATGAGGATGTAGACGCCGATGGTGGCGTACCGGTCGTCGGACTGGGTGAAGGGGAAGGCGGCGGCTGCGACGAAGGCGCCGATCATCGTGATGTTGCGGTGCTTGGCGGTGATGCCGGAGATGCGGCCGATGAGTCCGGCCTTGGCGACGGCGGCGAAGCCGAAGCCCGCGGTGATGAGGAAGCCGATGAAGAGTTCGTCGTACTCGGTGCCGATGCCGTAGGTGAAGACGGTCAGACCGACGGCGAGGGCGGCGACGATGACGAGGATCTCGGCGTAGGCGGGGAGGGTGCGGGCCGGGGCCTTGACGGGGCCGGTGGCGAAGGCGGCTCGGAGGACGGTGAGGTTGTGCCGGGTGTTGTGGCGGAAGTGTTCCCAGGCGGTGTCGTCGGGGTCGATGGGGTCGGGCTCGGGCCGCTCGAAGGGGAGGGCGAGTGCGCCCAGGAGGGCGATGAGGGTGACCGTGGCGACGATGTAGCCGCCGGGTTCGAGGTTGACGACGCCGCCGAGTTTGGTGCTGATGGCGATGACGGTGTACCAGGCGGCGGCGAAGGCGCCGGTGGCGGAGAGTTTGAGGGCGCTGTCGGCGCCGGCGGGGGTGAGCCAGCCGAGGCCCTTGATGCCGTAGGAGGCGAGGCCGAAGAGGGTGGTGAGGGCGCCGCAGATGAGGACGAGGACTTGGAGTCCGCCTGGGTAGCCGTAGATGGTGAGTTTGCCGGGGAATTCGGCGGTCCAGGTCCAGGCGAGGAAGGTGGAGGCGATGGTGAGGGCGCCGCCGCCGGTGGCGAGGGCGCGTCCGATGTGCGGCGGGATGCCGATGAGGCCGGTGGGTGCGCCGGGGGTGGGGGTGCCGGCGTTCTCGGGTGCGGTGGTCTGTGTGGTCATCGGTGTCACGCCCTGTCCGCGACGCGCTCGCCGAGCAGGCCCTGTGGCCTGAACAGCAGTACGAGGATGAGGAGTACGAAGGCCCAGACGTCGGCCCAGGACTGGCTGCCGAACTTGTCCATGCCGGGGATGTCGGCGATGTAGGCGGTGGAGAGGGATTCGGCGATGCCGAGGACGAGGCCGCCGAGCATGGCTCCGTAGATGTTGCCGATGCCGCCGAGGACGGCCGCGGTGAAGGCCTTGAGGCCGAGGATGAAGCCCATGCGGAAGTCGATCTGGCCGTACTTGAGTCCGTAGGCGACGCCGCCGACGGCGGCGAAGACGGCGCCGACGGCGAAGGCGATCACGATGATGCGGTCGGTGTTGACGCCCATGAGCTTGGCGGTGTCGGGGTCCTGGGCGGTGGCCTGCATGCCGCGTCCGGTGCGGGTCTTCATGACGAAGTAGCCGAGGATCGCCATGCTGACGGGGGCGGCGATCAGCAGGAAGATGTCACCGGTCTGGATGGTGACGTTGCCGATCTCGAAGGGGCCGCCCTCGATCTGCGGGAACCTGAGGGGGGAGTCGGCCTCGGGGTACCAGGCCCAGACCGCCTGCTGGAGGGCCAGGGAGAGGCCGATGGCGGTGATGAGGGGGGCCAGGCGTGGTGCGCCACGCAGGGGCCGGTAGGCGAATCGTTCCGCTCCTACGGCGACGGTGGCGGCGACGATCATGGCGCCGATCAGCATCAGGGGGAGGGCGATGGCCATGGAGGTGCCGTCGGGCAGGATGTAGAGATAGACCGTGATGGCGCCGAAGGCCCCGGTCATGAAGATCTCGCCGTGGGCGAAGTTGATGAGCTGGACGATGCCGTAGACCATTGTGTAGCCGATGGCGACCAGCCCGTACATGGATCCCAGTAGCAGGCCGTTGACCAGCTGCTGCGGCAGTTCGTTCACCGCATGTCCTCCGAGACGTTCGGATGTCGAGTGGATGGGGGCCGGATGTGAGTCCGCGCGGGGCGCCTGTGGTGCGGCGCCCCGCGCGGCTCAAGGGGTGGTGCTGGGGTGGGTCAGCCGGTGTAGGTACCGGACTTGACGGCCTTCCACTCGCCGTTCTCGACGGCGTAGACCGTGAGCTGCTTGTTGGTGGTGTCGCCGAACTCGTCGAAGGCGACCTTGCCGGTGACGCCGTCGAAGCTGACGTTCTGGACGGCCGCGGTGACCTGGGCGCGGGCGTCCTTGGGCAGCTTGCCGTCGTTGTCCTCGACGACCTTCTTCACGGCCTCGATGATCGCCCAGGTGGCGTCGTAGGAGTAGCCGCCGTAGGCCGCGAAGGCCTCCTTGTAGCCGGCTGCCTTGTAGTCCTCGACGAACTTCTTGGCGGAGTCGAGCTCCTCGATGGGGGCGCCGACGGAGGTGGCGAGGTCGCCGTCGCTGTTGTTGCCGGCCAGCTCGATGAACTTCGGGTCGAAGATGCCGTCGCCGCCGACCAGCGGGACCTTGACGCCCGCGGCCTTGATCTGCTTGCTGAGCGGGCCGGCCTGCGGGTACTCGCCGCCGTAGTAGACGACGTCGGCGCCGGAGTTCTTCACCTTGGTGGCGACCGCGGAGAAGTCCTTGGTGTCGGGGTTGATGTGCTCGGTGCCGACGACCTTGCCGCCGAGCTTCTTGAACTCGTCGGTGAAGGTGGCGGCGAGGCCGGCGCCGTAGGTCTTCTTGTCGTCGATGACGAAGACCTTGGACTTCTTGCTGTCGTTGTAGACGTACTGCGCGGCGAACGGGCCCTGGATGGCGTCCGTGGTGGAGGTGCGGAAGTACGACTTGTAGGTGCGGGCCTTCTTGGTCTGCCAGTCGGCGCCCTGGGAGAGGCCGGGGCCGGTGTTGGCGGGGGAGACCTGGACCAGCTTGGCGTCGTCGAAGACCTTCTGCATGGACTCGGCGACGTTGGAGTTCAGCGGACCGACCGCGCCTATGACGTTCTTGTCGGCGACGAACGTGGAGGCGTTCTGCTGGCCGGAGGACGGCTGCGCCTGGTCGTCGAGAGCCTTGATCTCGAAGGTGACGCCGTCGACGAAGTTTTCCTTGTTGGCCGTCTTGGCCGCGAGGTCGGCGGAGTTCTTGATGCCGAGACCCAGCGCGGAGAGGTCACCGGTCAGGGGCGCGTCGACACCGATGATGACCTTGGTGTCACCGTTGCTGGAGTCCGAGCCGCCGTCGTCGTCGCGCGAGCCGCAGGCGGTGAGGGTGAGTGCTCCCGCCGCCAGCGCGGCGGTGATGGCGATGAGCGAACGTTGACGCACGATCAGTCCTTTCCCTGGCACAGCCCTTCCCTCTGGAAGCGGCCGAGTCGAACGCTGGTCGAAGTGACAATCCGACGGCGCGGTGACTGGGCGTGACTCTAAGCGTGTGAGGGGAACGTGGAGGAGTACCTGACGAAGGCTGTGACGCTCTTGTTATGACACGACGTAATGCAGAGCGGTACTGACTGGGCAGAACTGTGGGATTGGGGATGGTTCGCCCCGTCCACATGGTGAGAATTCCCAGGCCCCGCAAGGGTAGTTCAGGTGTCTCGGGCGTTTTGGTGATTACCCGGATTTGTTGCTGCAGGCTACTTGCAGAGCCTGTGAGAGATGCTCCGCGTAGCGGGATCCCAGGATGAAACTGTGGGTTTGTATTGCGCGCGTATTACGTAGAGTTACGTCCAGGAAAGGAAGTCCGGGGTTCCCCGGCGCTTTTTCGCAATCCGTCACTCGCAGCGTGATCGTGATCTCGCGGGAGGATCCCGCCGCTGTCCGGAAGGGCGGTCTCGGCGAGGAGATCACGGAGAGTCCGGCGTAGGGCTGGGCGATTCGGGTCACGGTCACGGGCGGTCCCGACACCACGCTGAGCAGGACGTCGAAGCGGAAGCCCTCGGTCCCGGCGGGGGTGCGGGAGACGGTTTCGGTCAGATAGACGAGGTCGACGACCTGGGACGGATACGGCGGGACGGTGACGCTGGGTGTGGGGGTGGGGGCCGGTGTGGGGACGGGGGAGGGCTGCGGCCGGGTGGCGTACAGATAGCCGCCGCCGGCGAGGAGCGCGGCCGCCGTCGCGACCGAGACGGCGGCGCGGCGGTGCCGGTCGGACAACCGGGACAGCCGGGACGGCAGGGCCGCCCGGCCGAGCAGCCGCAGCGGCGAGGCCGCCCGTCCGCGCGGCACGCTCGCGGGCGCCTCGGCGGGCTCGTGCGCGTGCGTCCCTTCGCCCGGCTCGACGGGCCCGACACCGCTCACTGCCACGGGCCGTTGCTCGGGCCGCCGGTGCGGTACCAGTCGACACAGCCGGCCCGGGCCCGGCGGTCGATCAGCGCCTCCGCCGCCCGCTCGCCGCGGCGCTTCCGCTCCGCCCGCGCCGCGTCCACGACCTCCCGCAGGATCTCGTACTGCCCGTTCGACAGCCCCATCGACTGGTAGTCGCCGTAGGTGTCGCCGTCCAGGACCTCCCGGGACCAGTGCGCGACCAGCCGGGTGCACAGCTCCTCGGGCGGTGTGGTCCGCGGGGACGGCGAGGCGCTCGCGGCAGGCGGGCCCGCCGCGGCGCAGCCCGTGACCGCACCGGCGGCCAGCAGCGCCGGCAGCAGCACCGCCCCGGCCCGTAGGACCCGTCCCATCGCCATGCCCCAACGCTAGGCAGTACCGGGCGGGTTGAGCCAGCGGAACGGGGCGACTGCCGGGCGGCGCGGCCTCTCAGGCGGCGGTGCCGCCGCTGACGCGCTCCGCGTCGCCGCGGTTCACCTCGCGCAGCAGACAGGTCAGCCGCGCGGTGCACACCCGCCGTCCGTCCTCGTCACTGATCACGATCTCGTACGTCGCCGTCGAGCGGCCCCGGTGCACGGGCGTCGCCACTCCGGTCACCAGGCCGGAGCGCACCCCGCGGTGGTGCGTGCAGTTCAGGTCGACGCCCACCGCGATCCTGGAGCTGCCGCCGTGCAGCATCGACCCCACGGAGCCGAGCGTCTCGGCGAGCACCGCCGAGGCGCCGCCGTGCAGCAGGCCGTACGGCTGGGTGTTGCCCTCCACCGGCATCGTCCCGACGACCCGGTCCGCCGACGCCTCGACGATCTGCACGCCCATGCGCGTGCCCAGGTGCCCGGCGGAGAACAGGGCGGGCAGGTCGACGCCGAGCTCGGCGTACTCGTCGATGACCTCTTGCGGGAACTTCACCTGCTGCTGCTCGCCCATGGGGTCCGGCTCCATTCGTCGGGATCGATCGACTGAGCAAACGCTCAGTCGGCCGCCGATTGTTCCAGACGGACCACGACGGACTTGCTGGCCGGGGTGTTGCTGGTGTCCGCGGTGGCGTCCAGCGGCACCAGGACGTTGGTCTCGGGGTAGTAGGCGGCCGCGCAGCCCCGGGCCGTCGGGTAGTGCACCAGCCGGAAGCCGGCAGCGCGCCGCTCGACGCCGTCGCGCCACTCGCTCACGAGGTCCACGTAGGAGCCGTCGGCGACCCCGAGCCGCCGGGCGTCCTCCGGGTTGACCAGCACCACCCGGCGGCCGTTGGTGATCCCCCGGTAACGGTCGTCGAGCCCGTAGATCGTGGTGTTGTACTGGTCGTGCGAGCGCAGCGTCTGCAGCAGCAGCCGGCCCTCGGGCAGCTCCGGGTACTCCACCGGCGCGGCGGTGAAGTTGGCCTTGCCGGTGGCGGTCGGGAAGCGGCGCTCGTCGCGCGGGGCGTGGGGCAGGGCGAAGCCTCCCGGGCGGGCCACGCGCGCGTTGAAGTCCTCGAAGCCGGGGACCACCCGCGCGATACGGTCCCGGACCGTCGCGTAGTCCTTCTCGAACTCCTCCCAGGGCGTGGCGCTGGCCTCGCCGAGCACCCGGCGCGCCAGCCGGCACACGATCGCCGGCTCCGACAGCAGGTGCCTGCTCGCGGGCTCCAGCCGCCCGCGCGAGGCGTGCACCATGCCCATGGAGTCCTCGACGGTCACGAACTGCTCGCCGCTGTCCTGCAGATCGCGTTCCGTGCGCCCCAGGGTCGGCAGGACGAGGGCGCGCGCGCCCGTGACCGCGTGCGAGCGGTTCAGCTTCGTCGACACGTGCACCGTCAGCCGGGCGCGGCGCATCGCCGCCTCGGTGACCTCCGTGTCGGGCGACGCCGACACGAAGTTGCCGCCCATCGCGAAGAACACCTTCGCCTCGCCGTCGCGCAGCGCGCGGATGGCCCGTACGACGTCGTAGCCGTGCTCGCGCGGCGGCGCGAAGCCGAACTCCTTCTCCAGGGCGTCCAGGAAGGCGGGCGCGGGCCGCTCGAAGATGCCCATCGTGCGGTCGCCCTGCACGTTGGAGTGGCCGCGCACCGGGCACACGCCCGCGCCCGGGCGGCCGATGTTGCCGCGCAGCAGAAGGAAGTTGACCACCTCGCGGATGGTCGGGACGGAGTGCTTGTGCTGGGTGAGGCCCATCGCCCAGCACACGATCGTGCGCTCGGAGGCGAGGACCATGGCGAGGGCCTCCTCGATCTCCGGCCGGGTCAGACCAGTCGCCGTGAGGGTGTCGTCCCAGTCGGCGGCTCGGGCCTGCGCCGCGAACTCCTCGTAGCCGTGGGTGTGTTCGCGGACGAACTCCTCGTCGACCGCGCCCTCCGTCTCCAGGATCAGCTTGTTCAGCAGCCGGAACAGCGCCTGGTCGCCGCCGATGCGGATCTGCAGGAACAGGTCGGTGAGCGCGGCGCCCCTGAGCATGCCCTGCGGGGTCTGCGGGTTCTTGAACCGTTCGAGGCCCGCCTCGGGCAGCGGATTGACGCTGATGATCCTGGCGCCGCCCGCCTTGGCCTTCTCCAGGGCGGAGAGCATGCGCGGGTGGTTCGTGCCCGGGTTCTGCCCGGCGACGATGATCAGATCGGCCCGGTGGAGGTCCTCCAGCAGGACGCTGCCCTTGCCGATGCCGATGGTCTCACTCAGCGCCGAACCCGAGGACTCGTGGCACATGTTGGAGCAGTCCGGCAGGTTGTTCGTGCCGAACTCGCGGGCGAACAGCTGGTAGAGGAACGCGGCCTCGTTGCTGGTGCGCCCGGAGGTGTAGAAGAGCGCCTCGTCGGGGGAGTCGAGTGCGGTGAGCTCCTCCGCGATGATGTCGAAGGCGCGCTCCCAGGTGACCGGCTCGTAGTGCTCGCCCCCTTCCGGGAGATACATGGGGTGCGTCAGGCGCCCCTGCTGCCCGAGCCAGTAGCCGCTGCGGGTCGCCAGGTCGGCGACGGAGTGCGCGGCGAAGAACTCCGGGGTCACCCGGCGCAGGGTGGCCTCCTCGGCGACCGCCTTCGCGCCGTTCTCGCAGAACTCGGCGGTGTGCCGGTGCTCCGGCTCCGGCCAGGCGCAGCCCGGGCAGTCGAAGCCGTCCTTCTGGTTGACCCGCAGCAGGGTCAGCGCCGTGCGCTTCACGCCCATCTGCTGCTGTGCCATGCGCAGGGTGTGCCCGATGGCCGGCAGTCCCGCAGCCGCGTGCTTCGGCTCGGCGACCCTCGGCGCGTCCTGGACCGGGTCACCCTTGGGCGGCTTCGTTGCCATCGCACGCTCTCCCTTGCGACTGCGTGTGTGAGGTACGTCTCCGATCCTCGCACGTGTCAGTGACAACGATCCCGGGAGGGATGACGGAGATCGCGGGCAGAGTTTGCGAGCCTGTTTCCGTGGCGGGGAGGTTCGGCTTCCGTGGGGGTGAGGTTCGGCTTCCGTGGGGGTGGGGGGCGGTGACGTTCGGCTTCTGCGGGGGCGGTGATGCTCGGCTCCCGCGGGGGGTGTGGTGTTCGGCTCCCGCGGGGGCGGTGACGCTCGGCTCCTGCGGGGGCGCGGTGATGTTCGGCTCCCGCGGGTGAAAGGCACAGAAGGCGGCCCCGCTCGCGCGGGCGCCGGGCATGCGGTGCGGCCCGGAGCCGCGCACGGCCCAGGGCACGCACTTCGCCCCGCGGCGAGGGAGGCGCGGTGGTGTCGGCGGGGCGGCGGCGCCGGACTCGACGCGCCCCGCACCTGCCGCAGCTTCCGATTCCGCCCCTGCGCCCCGCACCTGCCGTTCCCGCCCCCGCATCCCGCCGCAGCCGCAGCCTCCGGCTCAGCCCGCGCGCCCCGCGACGGCCACCGCACCGCGTCCCCGGCGGAGCCGCACCGCGTCCCCGGCGGAGCCGCACCGCGTCCCCGGCGGAGCCGCACCGCGTCCCCGGCGGAGCCGCACCGCGTCCCCGGCGGAGCCGCACCGCGTCCCCGGCGGAGCCGCACCGCCTCCCCGGAGGGGCCGTGCGGCCCGGAGTGTCAGTGGCACGTGGCAGGATCGGGGACGTGGCAGAGACAGCATCGAAGAAGACCGACAGCGCCCCCGGCGGCAGCCGCCCGCGGCTGATGCTCATGGACGGGCACTCCCTGGCCTACCGCGCGTTCTTCGCGCTGCCCGCGGAGAACTTCACGACCGCGACGGGCCAGCCGACGAACGCGATCTACGGCTTCGCCTCGATGCTGGCCAACACGCTGCGCGACGAGGCGCCCACCCACTTCGCGGTGGCCTTCGACGTGTCCCGCAAGACCTGGCGCTCCGAGGAGTTCACCGAGTACAAGGCGAACCGCTCCAAGACCCCGGACGAGTTCAAGGGCCAGGTCGAGCTGATCGGCGAGCTGCTCGACGCGATGCACGTCTCCCGCTTCGCGGTCGACGGCTTCGAGGCCGACGACGTGATCGCCACGCTCGCCACCCAGGCCGAGGCCGAGGGCTTCGAGGTGCTGATCGTCACCGGCGACCGGGACTCCTTCCAGCTCGTCAGCGAGCACACCACCGTGCTCTACCCGACGAAGGGCGTCTCCGAGCTGACCCGGTTCACTCCGGAGAAGGTCGTCGAGAAGTACGGGTTGACGCCCGCGCAGTACCCCGACTTCGCCGCCCTGCGCGGCGACCCGTCCGACAACCTCCCCGGCATCCCCGGCGTCGGCGAGAAGACCGCCGCGAAGTGGATCAACCAGTTCGGGTCCTTCGCGGAGCTGGTCGAGCGCGTCGAGGAGGTCAAGGGCAAGGCCGGGCAGAACCTCCGCGACCACCTGGAGGCGGTCAAGCTCAACCGCCGCCTCACCGAGATGGTGCGCACCGTCGATCTGCCCAAGACGGTCACCGACCTGGAGCGTGCCCCCTACGACCGCACCGCGGTCGCGCTGGTCCTCGACACCCTGGAGATCCGCAACCCCTCCCTGCGGGAGCGCCTGCTGGCCGTGGACCCGGGCGCCGCCGAGGCCGAGCAGACCCCGGCCGCCGCGCCCGGCGTGGACGTGGACGGCACGGTGCTGGGCACCGGTGAGCTGGCCGGCTGGCTGGCCGAGCACGCCGGTGAGCCCCTCGGTCTCGCCACGGTCGACACCTGGGCGCTGGGCACCGGCTCGGTGGCCGAGGTCGCGCTCGCCGCGGCCGGCGGAGCGGCGGCCTGGTTCGACCCCTCCCAGTTGGACGAGGCCGACGAGACGGCGTTCGCGGCCTGGCTGGCCGACGCCGGCCGCGCCAAGGTCCTGCACAACGCCAAGGGCGCGATGCGCGTCCTGGCCGAGCACGGCTGGAGCGTCGACGGCGTCTCCATGGACACCGCCCTCGCCGCCTACCTGGTCAAGCCCGGCCGCCGCTCCTTCGACCTGGACGCGCTCTGCCTGGAGTACCTGGGCCGCGAGCTGGCCCCCGCAGCGACGGCCGACGGCCAGCTGGCCTTCGGCGCGGACGACGCCGCCGAGGCCGAGGCGCTGATGGTGAAGGCCCGCGCCATCCTCGACCTGGGCGAGGCCTTCGAGGGCCGCCTGCGGGACGTCGGCGCGGCCGACCTCCTGCGCGACATGGAGCTGCCCACCTCCGCCCTGCTGGCCCGTATGGAGCGGCACGGCATCGCCGCCGACCGGGACCACCTCCAGGCCATGGAGCAGATGTTCGCGGGCGCCGTCCAGCAGGCGGTGAAGGAGGCGCACGCGGCCGCGGGGCACGAGTTCAACCTGGGCTCGCCCAAGCAGCTCCAGGAGGTCCTCTTCGGCGAGCTGGGCCTGCCGAAGACCAAGAAGACCAAGACCGGCTACACCACCGACGCCGATGCCCTGGCCTGGCTCGCCGGCCAGACCGACAACGAACTGCCGGTCATCATGCTCCGCCACCGAGAGCAGGCGAAGCTGCGCGTCACGGTCGAGGGCCTGATCAAGACGATCGCGGCGGACGGCCGCATCCACACGACCTTCAACCAGACGGTCGCCGCCACGGGCCGCCTGTCCTCGACGGACCCCAACCTGCAGAACATCCCGGTCCGCACCGACGAGGGCCGGGCCATCCGCCGCGGCTTCGTGGTCGGCGAGGGTTTCGAATCGCTCATGACGGCCGACTACAGCCAGATCGAGCTGCGTGTGATGGCCCACCTGTCCGAGGACGAAGGCCTGATCGAGGCGTTCACCTCCGGCGAGGACCTGCACACCACGGCCGCCTCGCAGGTGTTCGCCGTCGAGCCCGGCGCCGTCGACGCCGAGATGCGCCGCAAGATCAAGGCCATGTCGTACGGCCTCGCGTACGGCCTGTCGGCCTTCGGCCTCTCCCAGCAGCTGAACATCGAGGCGGCCGAGGCGCGCGCGCTGATGGAGGCGTACTTCGAGCGCTTCGGCGGCGTACGGGACTATCTGCGCCGCGTCGTGGACGAGGCGCGGGCCACCGGCTAC
Organism: Streptomyces sp. TRM68416; assembly: GCF_014596915.1. GTDB lineage: Bacteria > Actinomycetota > Actinomycetes > Streptomycetales > Streptomycetaceae > Streptomyces. Next base: position 21,328 of record NZ_JACVWU010000020.1, on the reverse strand, counting down.
ACGGCGACGCTCTTCGGCCGCCGCCGCTACCTCCCCGACCTCAACAGCGACAACCGTCAGCGCCGCGAGGCCGCCGAGCGCATGGCCCTCAACGCGCCCATCCAGGGCACGGCCGCGGACATCGTCAAGATCGCCATGCTCAACGTGGACAAGGCGCTGCGCGAGGCCGGCCTCAAGTCCCGCATGCTCCTGCAGGTCCACGACGAAATCGTCCTGGAGATCGCCCCCGGCGAGCGCGCCACCGCCGAGGACCTGGTCCGCCGTGAAATGTCCGCCGCGGTACGGCTCAGCGTCCCGCTGGGCGTCTCGGTGGGCGTGGGCCCGGACTGGGAGTCGGCGGCGCACTAGGTGTGCTGTCCGGCGGATCATGCCGCAGACGCGGGGCCTGGCACGCCCTCCCCCACTGCCCTAAAGGCGTGGGGGGACCCCCAGCCGCGTTGTCGTCGGTTGCCGACGCTCCGCGTCGACGCCCTCCTCTGCCTTGCAGCTGCACGCTCCCCCACGCTCGAACAGCCTCGCGCGGGGGACCCCCATGGCCCCGCTCACCGGCATCGACGAGTCACCGCCGCTTTCCTGCGACCTGATCCGCCGGACAGGCCCTGGCCCGAGGCGCCGGTGGTGTGATGGCCGGCGCGCGGTTCCCCGCGCCCCTCTTGGGGGCGCGGGGCTGTATCGATGTGCGGCTCCGCCGCGTGGGCGCGATCAGCCACCCACGACCCGCACCCCGCGACAACCGCACCCGGCAGACGCTCACGGCCCCGACCCCGGCCCCGGCCCGCCCCGCCCCGCCCCGCCCCGCAGGGAACCGTCACCCGCGTGGACCCCGCAAACACGCCCCCCACCCCCGCCCCCCGTCAGGATGCGGTCATGGGTATACGTCTGCTCCACCGCCGGACGGCCCCCGCGGAGCCGCACGCCGGGGCCCGCCCCGACGCCGCCGCGGCCCCGCCCCTCCGGGTCCCGGCCTTCGCCGCCGCCGCGAGCACCGCCCGCGTCCCCGCCGACCTGAGAACGACCCTGCGCCGAACAGCCACCGCGCTCCGGCGCGCCCGCCTCCGTGTCGCCGCCCGCCGACGCCTGTGGACCGAGGTCGGCCGCGGCTGCCTCGACCTCGTCCTCGCCCGGCTGCCCCGGCCGGACCGCACCCGCACGGTCACCGTCTTCGTCAGCGCACCGCCCGAGCCGGCGCCCCGGAACGGCCCGGCACCGCAGGAACCGGACGCCACACCCTGACGCCCACGGCGTACACGAGCAGCCCCGGCACGAGCCCCGCGCCCGCCCCGAAGCACACCGTCGGAATCAGCTCCCACGGCTTCGCGGACGACCCCCAGTAGTCCCACCAGCGCGTCGCCCGCTGCACCGCCCCCACCACCGCGCAGCCGCCGAGCACCGCGCCCGCCACCCACCGGTCCCGCACGGACAGCGCCGGCACCCCGACCACGGGGGCCGCCGGAGTCCGCCGTAGCGCCGCCGCCACGAACACCGCGATCACGGCCGCGGCGACCGCGGAACCGCCGTACTGGAGGTACCAGTACAGCGGGGAGCCCGCGAACTCCTCACCCAGGACCGGGAAGAGCCGCATGCCCCAGCGGTCGAGGTGGGTGAAGGCGTCCCACACCACATGGGTGAGTGCGCCGAGGACCGCGGAGACGTACCACCACAGCAGCAGGGACGGCCGCACGCGCGCGTGGCGTCCCGCAGCGCAGCAGGGCGGCCGGCCTGCCCTGCCGCCCCCGGGGCAGCAGCGCCACCAGCGGTTCGCGCACCAGCAGCCACAGCCCCACCAGCGCCCAGGCGACGACCACGTCGAAGGTGAGGACGCCCGGGAAGGAGTGGGTGAACTCGCCGAACTCCATCGCGCCGGGCACCGCACTCGCCGCGTAGTAGGTCATGTCGGGGCAGAAGGAGCCCGCGACGAGGACGGCGGGGACCAGCCGGCCGCGGCCCGTTCCGTCGGTGCGCACGGCGGGCAGGACCGCCGCCGCATGGCTCAGGGTGAACGGCAACGCGGCTCCTTGTGCGGGGCGTGATCGACCCGCTCAGTATCACGCATGCACAACCGGTGAATATCGGGCGCGAACGGGTCCCCGCGGCGCGGAAGTTGTCGTAGGGTCACTTGGGTTGAGGCGTGGGGAGCACGTCGAGGAGCGGAGAAATACGGACGGATCCGCGCGGGCCGAGCAGGGATCGGCCCGGCGGGGGGCAACCACCGCGGCGGGTCGTTCGTCAACAGAGTGACGGGACAGGCAGAGACGGGCGCTCGGCGTCCGCGGGAGGGGTTCACTCTATGTCGGCGCATTTCGGCAGGAGGCTGCGCAAGGGGGCGGCCAACACCGCCGTTGCCGCAGTGGCGGTCGCGGCACTGGCGGCGTCCCAGGCTCCCGGAGTGAGCGTCGACGACCAGGGCAGACGGACCACCGGCGACTCCCAGCCCAGCCCCGACGCCGCCGCCGAGGAGAGCGCGACCGGTAACTCCCCGTACTACACGGACCTGCCGCCCCTCGACAGCCCCAACCCCTCGCCGAGCGCCGGTGGCGGGACGGAATCCACGGGCGGCGAGTCCGGCATACCCGCGACCGTCCTGGACGCCTACAAGAAGGCCGCCGCCTCGCTCCAGGAGTCCAAGCCCGGCTGCAACCTGCCCTGGGAACTCCTCGCCGCCATCGGCCACGTCGAGTCGGGCCACGCGCGCGGGGGCCGCGTCGACGCCGACGGCACCACGCCCTCGCCGATCCTCGGCCCGCAGCTCAACGGCGTCGGCTTCGCGAACATCAGCGACACCGACGGCGGAGCCTACGACGGGGACAGCTCCTACGACCGGGCCGTGGGGCCGATGCAGTTCATCCCGTCCACCTGGGCGTGGGCCGGACGCGACGGCAACGGCGACGGCAAGAAGGACCCCAACAACGTCTACGACGCCGCGCTCGCCGCCGGCCACTACCTGTGCCGCTTCGGCTGGGACCTCTCCACGGCCTCCGATCTCAGGAGCGCGATCCTCAGCTACAACAACTCCACGGACTACCTGAACACCGTCCTGGCGTGGCTGGAGCACTACCGCAAGGGCACCCACGAGATCCCCGACGGCACCGGCACGGTCCCCGAGGACCGCAGCGACGACGGACACGGGGCCAACCCGACGCCGTCGCCCACCCCGACGCCGACGCCCCCCGCGTCGAAGCCCCCGAAGCCCAGCGGCGGCGGTTCCACCAGCCCGCAGCCGACGCCCCCGTCGCCGCCCCCGTCGCCGACCCCTCCGCCGGCCACGGAGACCCCGCAGACCCCCACCGACACGGTGCACCACCTGGAGGACGCCGGCACCGACAAGCTCTCCGCCGTCGCGGGCGACACGTTCGAGGAGCGGATCAGCATCCGCGCCGAGACCTCGACCGGCAAGGCCGTCGCCAAGGTGCGGATCCGGTTCACCCTCGTCGGCAACACCGATGCCACCTTCACCGGCGGCGAGAGGTACGCCACGGCCCTCACCGACAGCAGCGGCACGGCCGTCGCGCCCGCGCTCCAGGCGGGCGAGAGGACCGGATCGTTCGTCGTCCGTGCCACCGTCGTGGGCCGCTCGGTGCCCGGCCTCGACTACACGGCCACCGTCACCGAGCGCGTCGCCGACGCCCTCGCCCGCACCAGCGACACCGAGCTGACCTGCACGCCGGGCGGTGAGTTCGCCGAGCAGGTGCAGGTGAAGGCCACGTACAAGGATGCCGTGGCGGACGGCGTCGCGGCCACGGCCACGCTGATCACCTCGGCGGACGACCCGGCCGAGAACACCGAGGGCCCCTACTTCAAGGACGCCGACGGCAACCCCGTACGCACCCTGACCGGGCTCAGGACGAACGCCGAGGGTGTGCTCACCCTGCCGAAGCTGTACGCGGACGACACCGCGGGCACGTTCCTGCTCCGCATCAACACCGCGGGCGGCGCCACGCTCACCGTCGAACTGACCGTGGCCGCGGCCGAGTCGCCGACCCCGACCCCGACTCCGACTCCGACTCCGTCGGAGTCCACCTCGGAGTCGGCGAGCCCGAGCCCGAGCGCGTAACACCCCGTACGACACCGGCGGCGTCCCTCCCCGCGGAGGGGCGCCGCCGGTGTGTGCGCGACGTGTTCTCATCTCGCCCGGCCGTTGCTACGGTGCCGAATCTGACGAGGTATCAGCTCCGGCCCGTGGGGAGGCCTCATGCGTGCCCTGATCGCCGCCGCCACCGGTCTCGCCGTAGCGCTCGCGCTGGTGTTCACGCTCACCGCACTGGGCTCCCCGACCGGCGAGACCTCCCCGAAGCCGCTGCTGACGACGGTGCCCGCACACCCGTAACCGCCCGGGAGGGAGGCCGAGATGCGCCGCAAGGCCAGTCTGATCCTGCTCGCCTTCGCCGTGTTCTTCGCGACGCTGTCCCCGATGCTGCGCTGGTACGCCTTCCCGCGCCTGGCCAAGGTCCCCGCCAACGAGTACCAGGACATGGTCCTGGAGGCCAGGAACGCCACCCTCCTCGACTACGGCACGATGCGGGCCCGCAAGGTCCCCAAGGTCACCATCGTGCAGACCCTCAAGGGCAACGTGGAGGCCTCCGAGCGGATCGAGAGGACGACAGGCCGGGACGTGGTCGTCTGGGACGGCCTGTCCTACGTCGAGGGCCCCGACGGGAAGATGGTCTCCAGGATCCCCGAGCGCTACATCTTCGACGCCCACACCCAGGACCCCGTCCACGCCCCCGGCGAATCGGTCGACGGCGACCCCGTGCGGCGCGAGGGCATCGAGTTCAAGTGGCCGTTCCTGACCGAGAAACGGGACTACGAGTACTTCGACGCCCAGACCCGCACCTCCGCCCCCATCCACTACAAGGGCACCCAGGACTTCCGCGGCCTGGAGGTCTACTACTTCGAGCAGACCGTCCCCTGGACGAAGGTGAAGTACCCCAAGACCCTCCCGGTCGAGGGCATCACCCCGGAGGTGCTCGCCGACACCGGCACGACGCGCTGGTACACCACGGTCCGCAGGTTCTGGGTGGAACCCCTCACCGGCGCCCCCGTCTACGGCGAGGAGATCCACAAGGAGGAACTGCGCGGCGGCACCCTCCTCGGGGACCGCGACAAGGTCACGGCGTTCGCCGGCCACGTGAAGATGCGCGAGGACTACATCGAGCACACGGTCGACCTGGTCAAGACCAACCGCACCCTCATCCTCCTGATGACCTCGTACCTCCCCTGGGGCTTCCTGGCCCTCGGCATCCTCCTGCTCTCCCTGGCCCTCTACCTGGAGGCCCGCAACCGCCGCCCCGGGGACCCCACCCCGGCGCAGGCCACCACGACGGAACCCGTCAACGCCTGAGCCCGGCCCCCGAGCCACCCCCGAGTTGTACGATCCCGCATGACGTACGCAGCATCGGGGGAGGCCGCCGCCATGGCCAAGGTCGTCGTCGTACACGGCATCGGGAAGCAGTACCTCGGACCGCACACCCTGCACGGGGGAGTGGCACCGGCACTGCTGGACGGCATGAAGGTCGCCGGCGCCCCGCAGCTCAGGCCGACGGACATCGAAGTGGCCTTCTACGGCCACTGGTTCCGTCCCCCGGGCGCGAAGAGCGACAGCCACGCCTGGACCCACCACGATGTGACCGACGGCTTCGAGACCGAGCTGCTGATGGCCATGTGGCAGGAGGCGGCCCGTATCGCCCCCGACCGAGTACCCCCACCGGCCCCCGCCGGGACCACCAAGGCCGCGACCCCGCAGACCGTGCAACGCGCCCTGCACGCGATCAGCCGCCTCCTGCCCTCCCGCTTCACCGACCGCTTCCTCATCGGCATCCTCAAGCAGGTCCGCCACTACCTCACCGACGACGAGACCCGCGCACGCGTCCAGCGCAGCGTCGCGGAATCCGTCACCGACGACACCAGGGTCCTGGTCGCCCACTCCCTCGGCAGCGTCATCGCCTACGAGGCCCTGTGCGCGCACCCCGAGTGGCCGGTGCGCGCCCTGGTGACCCTCGGCTCCCCGCTCGGCATCCCCCGCCTGGTCCTGGACCGCCTGCGCCCCAGCGCCACCTGGCCCCCCGGCCTGCGCGACTGGACCAACATCTGCGACCGGGCGGACGTCGTCGCCCTCACCAAGCAACTCTCCCCGCTCTTCACGACCCCCGACGGCCAGGCCGTGGTCGACGTACTGATCGACAACGGCAGCCACGCCCACGACCTCGTCCCCCACCTCACCGCCGCGCCCACCGGAGCGGCCGTGGCCGCCGGACTCCTGCCATGACCCGCCGCACGGTGGTCGTCAGCGGCACCGACTCCTACGACCACGAACTGCCCCCGCTGCCCCGCGCGTTGCCGGACATGGACATCGTCGCCGAGGTGTTCCGCACCCTCGGCTACGAGGACGGCGACCGCCTGCACAACCCCACCGCCGACGGCCTCAGACGCGGCCTCGCCGACTGGGCCCGCCGCGCCGACCGCAGCGAGGACGTCGTCGTCCTCTACTACACCGGCCACGGCGAGCGCGATGACAAGGGCCACTTCCTGATGTGCCGTGACAGCGAGTCCGGTCAACTGCGCAGCTCCGCCGTCGAGTCGGAACGGATCGTGGAGATCCTGGCGGAGAACGGCCTGACGCGAATCCTCCTCATCCTCGACACGTGCTACGCCGGGCAGGGCGCCGTGGATGCGCTGCGCGCCCTCGCCGGAAGCCTGGCCTCACCCGCGGTGGACGCCGGCCGGATGACGGACTTCTCCTACATCGCGGCGGCGAGACCCCAGGACCTGGCTACGGACGGGGCGTTCGCCACGGCACTGCGCGACGCGGTGGCCGACCCTCTCCTCGGCGGCCCGCACCAACGCCATCTGCACCTGGGCGACATCGTCCAGCACATCAACGGCACCCTGCGCACCCGCGGCGAACACCAGAAAGCCGTCCACGGCACCCTGATCGCGGACGGCGAGACCCCCTTCTTCCCCAACCCGCGCTATGCGCCGGGCACTCCGACGGGGCTCGACCTGGCGGAACAACGGGTGTGGCTGCTGAGCAGCGAGGCCCGACGACGCCAGGAGGAACGGGCCAGTCACTTCGACCCACGGGGGCGGGGAAGCGACGTCACGACGGGGACGGCGTCGTACTTCACCGGGCGCGCGGCTGTGCTGCGCGAGCTGACGGCATGGCTGGACGACGGCTCGCCGGACCTGGGGCGCAGCGTGCTGGTCACCGGTGGCGCGGGGGTGGGCAAGTCGTCCCTGCTCGGGCGGCTGTTGCTGCTGTCGGACCCACGGGCGAGGGCCGCCCTGGACGACGTGGACCCTTCGGTTCCTGCCCCCGCCTCCGGCATCGACACCGCGATCCACGCCCGGCACAAGCTGCTGGACGACATCGTCGCCGGAGTGGCCGACGCGGCGGGCCTGCCGGGGGCCGGGCGACGCGACCTGCTGGCGGCGCTCGGCGAGCGCACGGAACGGCTCGTCGTCCTCGTGGACGCGCTGGACGAGGCGGGCACGGCCGGGGCGGACGAGGAACCCCAGGCCATCGCCCGCTCGTTCCTGCGCGAACTGGCCGAAGTACCCTGCGTACGCCTCCTGGTGGGCGCCCGCCCGCACGTCGCGGACGCGCTGGGACCGTCCTTCACCCGGATCGACCTGGCCGACCCCCGCTGGCTGGGCCCCGGCGACATCGAACGGTACGCCCGCAAGCTGCTGCTGGCGCCGGACGGGGAGGGTTCGAGCGGCCCGTATACGGCGGAGTCGGCGGCTCCGGTGGCGGAGGCGGTGTCCGCACGGGCGGGTGACAACTACCTGTGCGCCCGCCTGATAGCCCGTCCGCTGGCGCGCAGGGCGCACCCCCTGGACACGGCGGCGGAGGGCTGGGAGCGCCAACTCCCCACCCTCACCCAGCAGATCGCCCGTCCAGGTGTCGAGGCCGCCTTCGGCTGGGCCCTGCGCGAACGCATGCCCCGCCAGGAGGAACGCGCCCGCGCCCTCCTCACGCCCCTGGCATTCGCCGAGGGCCAGGGCGTACCCGCGACGGGCGTGTGGCAGGCAATGGCCACAGCGGTGCTGGGCGCCCCGGTCAGCCCCGAGGAGATCCGGCGGGCGCTGTCGGCGGACGGCGAACTCACCGAGCTGATCGTGGAGGACACGGACGCGGCGGGCCGGTCCGTGTATCGCCTGTACCACGAGTCCTTCGCGGACGCACTGCGCGAGCAGGCGGCCCCGGGGACGGGAGAGCGGATCGCGGAGGCGCTGCTGGAGCTGGTGCCGGTGGAGAAGGGGGTGCGCGACTGGAGCCTCGCGGACCCTTACCTCAAGGCACACGCGGCCACGCACGCGGCTCGCGCGGGCCTGCTGGACGAACTGGTCCTGGATCCACAGTTCCTGCTGACCGCCGAGCCGGTCGCCTTGCAGCGGGCCCTGCCTGCGGTGTCCCGGCCGGAGTCCGTGGCCGCCCGTGCGGCGTATCTGCGCTGCGCGCCGATTCTGGCTTCGCGGCGGCTGGGCGTGGAGGCTCGGGCGGCTCAGCTTCAGATGGCGGCGCTGCAGGAGAACGCGCAGTCGCTTACGAAGGCGATCATGTCCCGGTTCCCCGACCGCCCCTGGCAGGTGCTGTGGATGACTGCGGCTTCGGCTTCCTATCGGGCGTTGGGGGACCCGGAGGCGATGGTCAGCGATGTCGTCGTGGCCAAGCGGGACGGGCGGGAGGTGATCGTGACCCTTGAGGAGCGGGGAAGGCTACGGGTGTGGGATTCGGCGACCGGGGAGGAACTGGCTGGGTTCTCGCTGCCGCCGACCGTGTCGCCGGTGGCGATCGCTGCCTGTGGCGATACCGAAGAGCCCTGGCTGCTTGTGCGGTGTGAACGTCCGGCGCGAGGCATCCTGGTCATGGACGTGCAGACGGGCCTGCCGCTGGGCCCGAGACTGGACACGACGGCCTCGGCGCACGCGGTGACCGCGGCTGAGTGGGACGGCACCTGTGTCGTCGCGGTCGGCGAGGCGAGCGTGGTGCGGCTGGTGGACGGCTTCACGGGCCGGGAACTCGCCCGGGTCGGTGAGCTGCCGGAACCGGAGGGCACCGAGACGGTCCAGGTGGCGCTCGGGCGGCGGGATGGACAGATGGTTCTGGCTGCCGCCGTGGGACAGAGGGATCGCTACGTCCTCGACTCCGGACGTCCCTGTCGTGTGATCACCTGGTGGCTCGACCCCCATCACGACTGGTCCGTCGCGCGCCGGTATCGGTTCAAGGGCCGCGGCCCCAAGGTGCTGGCGCTCGCCGTGCTGCGCGGCGCGGTCCACGTGGCAACTACGGCCAAGTACCGCCGGTTCGAGTCCTACAAGGACAAACACCTTCGGCATGCCCCGGATGTGACGGAATGGTACTCCCCGGGAACGACCGATGAGGTGCGGGCGTTCGTGGCAGGAGACGGCGCCACCACGTGGTGCGTCCGGGACCTGGACGTCGTTCTTGAGCTGCAAACCCCTGACGGCGGCCCGCCCGCCCGTGTACCGACAGGCGGCGCGACCAAGGCGTGTGCGGTGGCACTGGCGCCGACCGGCAGGACGGAACTGGTGACGGTGGGCAACGGCCGAGGCGTGCGGGTATGGGACGTGAGCATCGGACAGTCCGCAGGCAAGCCGCGCAGGGTGCATCGAGGTCTGGGAACGCACTGCGTCGCCGCGCGGTTCGAGGGCAAGCGGGTGCTGGCTGTCGGCGGTGCGGGGGTCAGGTTCCACGATGCGTACACCGGCCGACAAGTGGGCGCGTTCCATGGCGCACCGTACTGGCTGGGCCGGACCGCCGACGCTGATCTGCCGCCGGTGCTCCATGACACGCTGGGTGGCACCCTGTCCAGATGTGCGGCCAGGGTGCTGGACACCGACGGCGGGAGCCGGATCCGGCTCGACGGGAGCAGGAGTGCGAACGTCTCCCACCTGACCGTCGTTCGCTCGGGCGGGCGTAGGCTGCTCGCCGGGGTGAAGGACAAAGGGGCGGCCGTGGTGCTGTGGGACCTCCAGGGCAAGGAGGTCCAGCGGTGGACCGGAGACGCTTCGCTCTGGGACACGGACCTCCGCACGGTGGAAGCCGGAGGAGTCCTTTGGCTGTGCCACGTACAGAGGCCGCTCATCACAGCGAGGAGAGTCGTGTCCGTCTTCCGCTACCCGGAAGAGAGCACTGTCCGGCGGGGGAATCCCATTCCCCTTGAGGACAGATCCATAGGCGCCCTGGACCTCGGCAAATGGCGGGGGAGAGCCTCCGTTGCGTACCTGAGCGACCAGGACCGCGGATCACTGCTCGTCGAGGACCTCGCCGAACCCCGACGCGTGGAGGGTTGGAAGCTCCCAGCCGTGCACATCACCGACCTGATCTTCGTCGGCACCCGTGACGTCCTGGTAGCCGTCACCCGGGACGAACGACTCCTGCTGTTCGCACCGGGCTCCGCCACCCCCGTAGGAGACGTCTACGTCGGCTCGGAAATCTGGTCCGTGGCCCCCGTGGACGACCAGGTCATAGGCGTAGCCACCGCCAACGGCCTCTTCGCCCTTCAGCTCCCGCCCCCCTGACGCCGAGCCCGGGCCGCCGTATGGCGTGTGGGCTCGGCCGTCGTCGGATCCTCGGGCCACGGGTGCTTCGGGTACCGCCCCCGGAGTTCCGCCCGCACGCCCCGGTACCCGTCCCGCCAGAAGGACGCGAGGTCGGCGGTGACTGCCGCGGGGCGCCCCGCCGGGGACAGCAGGTGTACCAGCACCGGCAGCCCCGCCACCGTCGGAGACTCGTGCAGCCCGAACATCTCCTGCAGCTTCACGGCGAGGACGGGCTGTTCGGGGTCGCTGTAGTCGATTCGGATTCTGGACCCACTGGGGACGGTCAGCCGCTCGGGTGCCAGTTCGTCCAGCCGTGCCGCGTCCCCGGAGGACCAGGGCAGCAGGCGGCCGAGGCCGGCCCCCGCGTCGATCCGCCCCAGATCGCTCCGCCGCCGCGCCCGGCTCAGCTCCGGCTCCAGCCACTCCTCCACGCGCGCGTGGAGCGCGTCGTCGGACACATCGGGCCAAGGGGCGCCCAACCGCATCCGCAGAAACGCCAGCCGCTGCCGCAGTACGACCGCCTCCGGCGACCAACGCAACAGACCCAGCCCTTCCTGCCGCAGCCCTTCCAACAGCGCAGTTCGTACGAGGGCGGGGTCGGGGTCCCGCAGGGGGCGTACGGTCAGTTCGATCGCGCCCAGGCGTTCCACCCGGCGTGCGGTCACGTCCCCGTCCGCCCAGTGGACCTCCTCGCCCTCGGAGTGGAGAGGGGCGGCAGCCTTGCGGGCCGTCTCCTCGTCCACCACCGCGGCGAGCTGCACGCGCGCGTGCCCCTTGCCCACCGGACGGTCCGCCACGGCGACCGCCAGCCAGGGCGCCCCGCGCAAAGGCGAGCCCTCGCGCAGCTCGGCCCGCGTCCCGGAGGCCATCAGCACCGACCCGCCCTCGACCTTGCCGACCCGCTCGGGAAACGCCAGTGCGGCGACGGTTCCGGCCAGCGCGTCATCCCCCGCTCCGGAACCTCCGGAAACCGCCTCCCCGCCGACCCCCTTCAGCCGCCGCACCTCCGCCCGCCACCGGCCCGAGTACGCATCACCCCCACGCCGAGCCGCACGCAGCGCGGCCGCCAGATCGTCGCCGTACTCCCGAGGCGCCTCCTCCGACAGCAGGGCCACGACCTCCGCCCCGCCACCGGAGGCGTCCAGCAGAGCCCGCCCCAGGCGCGGGTGCAGGCCGAGCCCGGCCAGTCGCGCTCCCCGGTCGGTCGCCTGCCCCGACTCGTCCACCGCCCCGATCGCCGACAGCACCGCGCGGGCAGCCGCCATCGCGCCCGCCGGCGGCGCGTCCAGCAGCGCCAGACCCGAGGCCGACGGATCTCCCCAGCAGGCCGCCTGCAACGCGAACGCCGTCAGGTCCGCCACCTTGATCTCCGGGGACGGGAAACGCGGCAGCCGCACGTCCTCCGCCTCCGACCAGCAGCGGTACACCGCCCCCGGCGCCTCACGCCCGGCCCGCCCCGCCCGCTGCCGCGCCGCCGCCTGCGAGGCCCGTACCGTGGTCAGCGCGCTCAGTCCGCGCGCGTGGTCGACACGAGGCTCCCGCGCCAGCCCCGAGTCCACGACCACCCGGACCCCGGGAACCGTCAGCGAGGACTCGGCCACGGAAGTCGCCAGCACCACCCGGCGCCGGTCACCGGCCGACAGCACCGCGTCCTGCACGGCAGCCGGGGCTCGGCCGTGCACCTGGAGCACCTCCACCCCGCCCAGGTCGCCCAGCTGACCCGCCACCCGCGCGATCTCCCCGACGCCGGGCAGGAAGCACAGCACGTCCCCCTCCCGCTCGGCCAGCGCCCGCCGCACCACCGACGCCACATGCGCCAGCAGCGCCGGATCCACACGCATGCCGTGCGGCGGCCGTACGGGGCGGGCCGGCGGCGCCCACACGACCTCCACCGGATGCGACACTCCCGCCGCCTCCACCACCGGCGCCCCGCCCAGCAGCCGCGCCCAGCCCTCCGCGTCGGTCGTCGCCGAAGCGGCCACCAGCCGCAGCTCGGGCCGCAGCGCCTGCCGTACGTCCCACAGGAAGGCCGCCGCCGTGTCCGCGTCCAGATGCCGCTCGTGACACTCGTCGAGGACCACGACGTCCACACCGGCCAGCTCCTGGTCGCGCTGGAGGCGCTGCACCAGCACACCCGTCGTGACAACCTCCACGCGCGCGTGCCGCCCGACGACCCGCTCCCCGCGGACGGTGTACCCGACGCTCTCGCCGACCTTCTCGCCCAGCAGCCACGCCATCCGCCGGGCCGCGGCGCGGGCGGCGGTCCGGCGCGGCTCCGCCACGACGACCCGCCGGGCGGGCACGTCACCGCCCAGCAGCCCCGCGAGCGCCAGGGGGACGAGGGTGGTCTTGCCCGTGCCCGGCGGCGCCACGAGGACCGCCGCACCGGCTCCCTCCAGGGCGTCGGTCAGCCCGGGAAGGGCACTGCGTACGGGAAGGGCGTCCAGGGCGTCGTAACGGATCACACGCTCAGTCTCGTACGCAGACGAAGATCGCCGTCCCCGGGATCAGGTTCCCGCGCAGAGGGGACCAGCCGCCCCACTCGGAGGTGTTCCAGGCCGGCCACTCCGGCTCGACCAGGTCGAGCAGGCGGAAGCCGCCCGAGACCACGTCCCGGACCCGGTCGCCGAGGGTTCGGTGGTGCTCGACGTACACCGCCCGGCCCTGGTCGTCCTGCTCGACGTACGGCGTGCGGTCGAAGTAGGAGCCGGAGACGCTCAGCCCCTCCGGGCCGGGCTCGTCCGGGAAGGCCCAGCGGATGGGGTGGGTGACGGAGAAGACGAAGCGGCCGCCGGGGCGCAGCACCCGGCGCACCTCCTTCAGCACCAGCGCCGGGTCGGCGACGAAGGGGAGCGCCCCGTACGCCGAGCACGCCAGGTCGAAGGAGCCGTCGGCGAAGGGGAGGGCGCCGGCGTCGGCGCACACCAGGGGGAACGAGCCGCCGATGCGCAGCGCGTGCTGGAGCTGGCGGTGCGAGATGTCCAGGGCGACGGGCCGGGCGCCCTGCGCGGCCAGCCAGCGCGCGCACTGGGCCGCGCCCGCGCCGATCTCCAGGACGTCCTTGCCCTTCAGCTCCTCCGGCGGGCCGAGCAGCTCGGCCTCCACCTCGTCCAGACCCTCGGGACCCCACACGAAGCGGTCGTCGCCGAGGAAGGTGCCGTGTTCGACCTGGTACTCGTCCGCGTTCCGGTCCCACCAGCCCCGGTTGGCCCGGGAGCTCTCGGCGACGTCGGCCGCCCGACGGGTGGCTTCCGGTTCGAACGACTCACGCTCTTGGATGATCGGCTCCCTCGTCGTACTCTTCCCTCCAACTCGTTCCCACGGGGTGTCACGGGAGGGGTGTCTCGGGCCTGTGCGGCCTCCAGAGACGGTTCTTGTGCCGGGAATGCGGCGATCCGCCCCGGGTGTGCGCCTTCGCGCATTGACCCTGTCCGGCTGCCCCCGTATGCTACAAGTTGCGCTGCGGGCCTGCGCACCTCAGACGTAGCAGGCTGCGCTCGCATCTGTTGTATGTCCCCTCGGTTGTCGAGGCGCATCACCGGTTCGCCGGTGGGGCGCTTCCTTGGCTGTCCGGCGTCTTCAGAGCGATACGGGCTCCCGGCGTAGCAGTACCTACGACTTCAATGTCCGTACCGGAGCCCTTTCCCACATGACGAGCAGCACCGAGACCACCGCCACCACCCCGCAGGTAGCGGTCAACGACATCGGTAACGAGGAAGCCTTCCTCGCCGCGATCGACGAGACGATCAAGTACTTCAACGACGGCGACATCGTCGACGGCGTCATCGTGAAGGTCGACCGGGACGAGGTCCTGCTCGACATCGGTTACAAGACCGAAGGCGTTATCCCGAGCCGCGAGCTCTCGATCAAGCACGACGTCGACCCCAACGAGGTCGTCGCCGTCGGTGACGAGATCGAGGCCCTGGTCCTCCAGAAGGAGGACAAGGAAGGCCGCCTGATCCTCTCGAAGAAGCGCGCCCAGTACGAGCGTGCCTGGGGCACCATCGAGAAGATCAAGGAAGAGGACGGGATCGTCACCGGTACCGTCATCGAGGTCGTCAAGGGTGGTCTCATCCTCGACATCGGCCTCCGTGGCTTCCTCCCGGCCTCCCTGGTCGAGATGCGCCGCGTCCGCGACCTCCAGCCCTACGTGGGCAAGGAGCTCGAAGCCAAGATCATCGAGCTGGACAAGAACCGCAACAACGTGGTCCTGTCCCGCCGTGCCTGGCTGGAGCAGACCCAGTCCGAGGTCCGCCAGACGTTCCTCACGACCCTCCAGAAGGGTCAGGTCCGCTCCGGTGTGGTCTCCTCGATCGTCAACTTCGGTGCCTTCGTGGACCTGGGTGGCGTCGACGGTCTGGTCCACGTCTCCGAGCTGTCCTGGAAGCACATCGACCACCCGTCCGAGGTTGTCGAGGTCGGCCAGGAGGTCACCGTCGAGGTCCTCGACGTCGACATGGACCGCGAGCGTGTCTCCCTGTCGCTGAAGGCGACCCAGGAAGACCCGTGGCAGCAGTTCGCCCGGACCCACCAGATCGGTCAGGTCGTCCCGGGTAAGGTCACCAAGCTCGTTCCGTTCGGTGCGTTCGTCCGCGTGGACGAGGGCATCGAGGGCCTGGTCCACATCTCCGAGCTGGCCGAGCGCCACGTGGAGATCCCGGAGCAGGTCGTCCAGGTCAACGACGAGATCTTCGTCAAGGTCATCGACATCGACCTGGAGCGCCGCCGCATCAGCCTCTCGCTGAAGCAGGCCAACGAGTCCTTCGGCGCCGACCCGGCCGCGGTCGAGTTCGACCCGACCCTGTACGGCATGGCCGCGTCCTACGACGACCAGGGCAACTACATCTACCCCGAGGGCTTCGACCCCGAGACCAACGACTGGCTCGAGGGGTACGAGAAGCAGCGTGAGGAGTGGGAGCGCCAGTACGCCGAGGCGCAGTCCCGCTTCGAGCAGCACCAGCAGCAGGTCATCAAGTCCCGCGAGGCCGACGCCGCTGCCGCGGCCGAGGGCGGCGACGCGGCGGGTGCGGCTCCGGCCGCGTCCGGTGGTGGCTCGTACTCCTCCGAGGGCCCGGACAACTCCGGTGCGCTGGCCTCGGACGAGGCGCTGGCCGCGCTGCGCGAGAAGCTGGCCGGTGGTCAGAGCTGACGTCAGCTTCTGGCTGATGGGCAGTTGACGGCTTGAGGGGCCGCACCCGAAAGGGTGCGGCCCCTCGGTCGTTCCCCGGGAGAGTCCCTCGACCTCCGGTCGACTCCGGTCAAGAAGGTCCCCGACGGCCAAGATCACGGGAATGCCCGTCCGGTCCTCCGCGTTGTTCACTGTGAACACGAGGAGGAGCGGTCACTGTGCTTGATCCGCAGGATTTGTACGCCTGGGAGCCGAAGGGCCTGGCCGTCGTCGACATGGCGCTCGCCCAGGAGTCGGCCGGACTTGTCATGCTCTACCACTTCGACGGATACATCGACGCGGGCGAGACCGGCGACCAGATCGTCGACCGGCTGCTCGACTCGTTGCCCCACCAGCTCGTGGCCCGGTTCGACCACGACCGGCTCGTGGACTATCGCGCCCGCCGCCCGCTGCTGACGTTCAAGCGCGACCAGTGGACCGACTACGAGGTGCCGGCCATCGAGGTACGGCTGGTCCAGGACGCCACCGGGGCGCCCTTCCTGCTGCTGTCCGGCCCCGAGCCCGACGTGGAGTGGGAGCGCTTCGCGGCCGCCGTGCAGCAGATCGTGGAGCGGCTCGGCGTCCGGCTCTCCGTGAACTTCCACGGGATCCCCATGGGCGTCCCGCACACCCGCCCCGTCGGCCTCACCCCGCACGGCAACCGCGTCGACCTCGTCCCGGGCCACCGCAGCCCCTTCGAGGAGGCACAGGTCCCCGGCAGCGCCGAGTCGCTGCTGGAGTACCGCCTGATGCAGGCCGGGCACGAGGTCCTGGGCGTCGCCGCGCACGTGCCCCACTACATCGCCCGCTCCCCGTACCCGGACGCGGCCCTCACCGTCCTGGAGGCCATCACGGCCGCCACCGGCCTGGTGCTCCCCGGCGTCGCGCACGCCCTGCGCACCGACGCCCACCGCACGCAGACCGAGATCGACCGGCAGATCCGCGAGGGCGACGAGGAACTCGTGGCGCTCGTGCAGGGCCTTGAGCACCAGTACGACGCCGCGGCCGGGGCCGAGACGCGGGGGAACATGCTCGCCGAGCCCGTGGACATCCCGTCGGCGGACGAGATCGGGCGGGAGTTCGAGAAGTTCCTGGCGGAGCGGGAGGGCGACGGCTGACGCCCGCGGGCCGGGCCGTAAGCTGCCGGTCATGCTGAAAGTGGGCCTGACCGGCGGCATCGGCGCCGGCAAGAGCGAGGTGTCGCGGCTGCTCGTGGCGCACGGGGCCGTGCTGATCGACGCGGACCGCATCGCACGCGAGGTCGTGGCGCCCGGGACACCCGGCCTCGCCGCGGTCGTGGACGCCTTCGGCGAGGAGGTGCTCACCGCCGACGGCAGCCTGGACCGGCCGAAGCTCGGCTCCATCGTCTTCGCCGACCCGGAGAAGCTCGCCGTCCTCAACGCGATCGTGCACCCCCTGGTGGGCGCCCGCTCCCGCGAGCTGGAGGAGGCCGCCGCCGAGGACGCCGTCGTCGTCCACGACGTCCCGCTCCTCACCGAGAACGGCCTGGCGCCCCTGTACGACCTCGTGGTGGTCGTCGACGCGAGCCCCGAGACCCAGCTCGACCGACTGGTCCGGCTGCGCGGCATGACCGAGCAGGACTCCCGCGCGCGCATGGCCGCCCAGGCGACCCGCGAGCAGCGCCGGGCCGTCGCCGACATCGTCATCGACAACGACGTACCCCTGCCGGAGCTGGAGCAGCGGGTGAACGACGTGTGGGCGGAGCTGGTGCGCAGGGCGCACGGCCCCGGGGCGGGCGGGAATAGCCGCACCCCGTCGGGGCGTTGAACCCTTCCAGCAAGGGAAGGACTCTGCCGTGCCCGAGAACAGCGGTTCGACCGGACGTACTCCGGAGACGCATGTCATCGACTTCCGTGCCGCCGAGCACCTGCTGGCCGCGCGGGACCCGCGGGGTGCGGTGAAGCTGCTCGACGGCGTGATCGCCGCGCACCCGGAGAACACCGCTGCCCGGCTGCTGCGGGCGCGCGCCTTCTTCGCCGCCGCTCAACTGCGGCCCGCCGAGCTGGAGTTCACGATCGTGCTGGAGCGCGAGCCGGACAACGCGTTCGCGCACTTCGCGCTCGCCCGCACCTACGAGCGCCAGGGGCGCGACGAGCAGGCAGTACGCCACTTCCGGCTGGCCGCCGCGCTGGACCCGAACCCGCAGTATCTGAAGGCGGCGCGGTTCGAGTCGTGAGGGGAGGGCCGTGGTGCCGGTGGTGCCGGTGGTGCCGGCGGGCATCCCGGGGTGGTGGTGCCGGTGGGCCTCGGGGGGGCGGTGGTGTCGGTCGGGCGGTGGCGCCGGTGGACCTCGGTCGGGCGGTGGTGCCGGTGGGCCTCCGGCGGGCGGTGTCATCGGTCGTCCAGCGGCCGGTACGGCGGGATGTCCGGGCCCGGCTGGTAGTGCGGGCCCTGCCGGATGTGCCGGACGATCACGGCCATGTCGACGGTGACCACCAGCGTCAGCACCCCGCAGGCCACGGCCCAGCCGATGCGCCCGGCCAGCGCGAACGCCACCGTCCCGAAGAGCGCCCAGACCAGCCCCCACACGCTCAGCCAGAACCGCATCCGCAGGGCACTGCGCGCGGTCCTGGGCTCACTGCCCGTACGCATCGCCGTCACCGCTCCTGCTGTGGACCGTACTCTGCGAAGGAGGCGTTCACAAAGAGGGGACTTCTGTCGTGCTGCTGCCGGACGGCGACGCTCTGCCCGAGATCCTGATCGACCTGGGCGTCCCGCACGAGGACATCAACGAACTCGCCCGCATGGGCCGCCGCGTCACCGACGATCCGGAGCTGCGGCGCTTTCTGGAGGCGTCGGTCGAGGAACTCGTCCGGGGAATGGGAGAGACCGGCGCGGCCGTCGAACTGCTGGAGCCGGACTGGCCCTCGGGCCCGCTGCAGCGCTGCTTCCCCCTCTACGTCTTCGTCGCGACGCTGCCGTACACGCGCGCGTACCACCGCGAGCGCGGCATCCCCGCCGACGTGTCCCGGCGTACCCTCGCCGATCTCGGGCGGAACATGGCGCTGCACCGCAGGCGGCACGGCAGCGCGGGCGTGCTGGTCCCGCGCTGGCTGACGCATCACTTCCGCGGGGAGCTGTACCAGCTGGGGCGGCTCCAGTTCGAGCGGACGCGGCTGGGCGGGCGGACCGCGGCGGGAGTGGGCTCTGCGCCCGGCACGCCGTGTCTGAACGTGCACGTCCCCGACTGCCACGGACCGCTGTCCCCGGCCGCCTGCGACCGGTCCGTGGCGCTGGCCGGGGAGTTCTTCGCCCGGTACTACCCGGAGGAGAAGCACCGGGTGGTGACCTGCCACTCCTGGCTGCTCGATCCGCAGCTCAAGCGGTATCTGCCGGCCGACTCCAACATCGTCCGCTTCCAGGAGCGCTTCCGCCCCACCCACGAGGACACGGAACCGGCCGACACCGATCCCGTCGGATTCGTGTTCGGGGACCCGGAGTCGGCGGTCGAGCGCCTGCCCCGGCGTACGGCCGTCGAGCGGGCCGTGGGAGACCATCTGCGGGCGGGCGGTCACTGGTACGTCGGACACGGGTGGTTCCCGCTCGCCCGGTCGGACGGGTCAGCAACTTCCGGCGGACAGCGATGAGTTCCGCCCCGGGGGACGGTCTACCTCTCCGACAGCACCACGGACCGACTGCCCCAGGAGAGCCTCATGTCCGAGACCACCGCTCCCGCCCCCGCCCGTACCGTCGTCGCCGAGTCCGCGACCGCCCGCGGCCGCCGCGCCCGGATCGCCCTGCGCGGCCTGGAGATCCTGCTCGCGCTGTTCTTCGCCGTCGCGGGCGCGATGCCGAAGCTGATCGCGCACTCCTCGGCCGTCGACGTGTTCGCCGACATGGGCTGGGGCAGCGCGGGCATGTACACCATCGGCCTGCTCGAACTGGCCGGAGCCGTCGCCCTGTTGATCCCGGTGCTGCGGTCGCTGGCGGGGATCGCGCTCAGCGCGCTCATGGTCGGCGCGTTCGTCGTCCAGCTCTCCCTCCTCGACGGGGAGAACGCGGCCACCCCGCTCATCCTGATCGTCCCGCTCGCCCTGATCGCCTGGGCGCGGCGCGGCCACAACGCGGAGCTGCTGCGGCTGGTGCGGCGCGGCGCGTGAGCGGCGTACGTACGGTGACGGTCGCGCCCGGCAGGGGACTTGTCCCGCGGGCGCGGCCGTCACCGCACGTACGTCCCCGTCACCGCACGTACGTCCTCGTCACCGCATGTACGTCCCCGTCATCGCGTGTCCGGCCGGCGTCACCGTGCCCCGGGGCGGCCGCCCTTCTCCAGGGCGCGCAGGCGCTCCAGGTCGCGGCGGTCGCGCTTGGTCGGGCGGCCCGCGCCGCGGTCGCGGATGCCGGCCGGTGCGACGGCCTCGCGGGGCGGGGGAGGCGGGGAGTTGTCGACGTAGCACTGGACCGCCACCGGGGCGCCGACCCGCTTGCGGATCAGGCGCTTGACCACGACGATCCGCTCGCGGCCCTCGTGCCGCAGCCGCACCTCGTCGCCGACGCGCACGGCGTACGCGGGCTTGACCCGCTCGCCGTTCACCCGCACATGCCCGCCCTTGCAGGCGGCGGCGCCCAGCGAACGCGTCTTGATCAGCCGCACGGCCCAGATCCAGCTGTCGATGCGCACGGTTTCGCCGGACTGCGGACCGGCGGCGTCGGCGGCAGCGGCTGCGGCGCTCTTCCGGTCGGCCGCGGACTTGTCCTCGTCACCGTGCAACGTCATGCTCCCGACCTTAGCCGCTGAGCCCGGCGCCCGGCCGGGCCCTACGGTGGGGGCATGGACGTTCTCGCCGAGCTGGACCGGCGGATCGCGGGCTGCCGCGCCTGCCCTCGGCTGGTCGCCTGGCGCGAGGAGGTGGCCCGCACCAAGCGGGCGGCCTTCGCGGACCAGACGTACTGGGGGCGCCCGGTACCGGGCTTCGGGCCGCCCGACGCCCGGCTGCTGATCGTCGGGCTCGCCCCGGCCGCGCACGGCGGCAACCGCACTGGGCGCATGTTCACCGGCGACCGGTCCGGGGACGTGCTGTACCGGGCGCTGTACGACCTCGGTCTGGCGTCGCAGCCCACATCGGTGGCCGCGGATGACGGCCTGGAGCTGCACGGCGTGCGGGTCACCTCGCCCGTGCACTGCGCGCCGCCCGCCAACAAGCCGACACCCGGGGAACGCGACACCTGCCGCCCCTGGCTCGTCCAGGAGCTGCGGCTGCTCCGGCCGACCCTGCGGGCGGTCGTCGCGCTCGGCGCGTTCGGCTGGCAGGCGACGCTGCCCGCGCTGGCGGAGGCGGGCCGGCAAGTGCCGAGACCGCGCCCGGTCTTCGCCCACGGGGCACGGGTCCCCCTCGACGGGCTCGGCCTCTTCGGCTGCTTCCACGTCAGCCAGCGCAACACCTTCACCGGCCGGCTGACCCCCGAGATGCTGCGGGGGGTGCTGCGCACGGCGGCCACGGAGGCGGGCCTGACGACGGTGCCGTACGACGGTCAGGGCCGCCGGGACGGAGCCGGCCCGCGATGACCTCCTGCCGCAGCCGCAGCCGCAGCCGCAGCCGCAGCCGCAGCCGCAGTCGCTGGCCAAGCGGCCGAGCA
>NZ_JACVWU010000002.1 GCF_014596915.1 Streptomyces sp. TRM68416 | reverse complement strand
TCGCGACGACCGCCGGGACGACCGTCGTGATGACCGCCGGGACGACCGTCGTGATGACCGCCGGGACGCTCGCCCCGAGCGCCGTGACGACCGCGGCGGTTTCCGTCGCGACGACCGTCGTGATGACCGGGACCGTGGCTTCCGTCGCGATGACCGGGACCGGGACCGTGGCTTCCGCCGTGACGACCGCGGTGGTTTCGAGCGCCGTGACGACCGGCGCGATGACCGCGGTGGCTATGACCGGCGCGACGACCGTGGCAGCTATGGTCGCCGTGATGACCGCGGTGGCTATGACCGCCGTGGCGATGACCGTCGTAGCGACGACCGTCGTGATGGTGACCGCGGTGGGTTCCGGCGTGACGACAGCCGTGGTGGTGGCGGCCGCCCGGGCGGGTTCCGTGGTCGGGACGACCGTGGTGGGCGTGGCGGGCCGCGTCGGGATGACCGCGGTGGCCGTCCCGGTGGGTTCCGTGGTCGGGACGACCGGCGTGACGGGCGCGACGACCGGCGTGGTGGTGGGCGCTTCCGCGACGAGCGGGACCGGGACCGGGAGCCGATCAAGCGGCTGCCGATCCCCGAGGACGTCACGGGCGACGAGATCGACAAGGACGTACGGCAGGAGCTGCAGAGCCTGCCGAAGACGCTCGCGGAGGATGTCGCCAGGAACCTGGTGATGGTCGCCCGGCTCATCGATGAGGACCCCGAGGGCGCGTACGGCTACTCCAGGGTGGCCCTGCGGCTGGCTTCGCGGGTCGCCGCCGTACGGGAGGCCGCCGGGTTCGCCGCGTACGCGAACCAGAAGTACAGCGAGGCGCTCGCGGAGTTCCGGGCCGCGCGGCGGATGACCGGTTCCGTCGAGCTGTGGCCCGTCATGGCCGACTGCGAGCGTGGGCTCGGGCGGCCGGAGAAGGCGCTGGACATGGCCGGGGCGCCCGAGGTGGGCAAGCTCGACAAGGCCGGTCAGGTGGAGATGCGGCTCGTCGCGGCGGGTGCCCGGCGTGACATGGGGCAGCTGGACGCGGCCATCGTGACGCTGCAGAGCCCCGAGCTGGCCTCGAACTCCGTACAGCCGTGGACCGCGCGGCTGCGGTACGCCTACGCGGACGCGCTGCTGGCGGCCGGACGGCAGGACGAGGCGCGGGAGTGGTTCGCGAAGGCCGTGGAGTCCGACAAGGACGGCAGCACGGACGCCTCGGACCGGCTCGCGGAGCTGGACGGTGTCGAGTTCGTCGACGCCCTCGACGAGACCGAGACCGAGAGTGAGAGTGAGGGTGAGGTCGAGGCCGAAGTGCAGGACGGTGACTCCGAGGCCTCCGGCGACGGTGACGACGACCAGGGCGACCAGGGCGACAAGGAATAGGTGACGACGAGAAGGGGCGGATCCCAGCCGGGATCCGCCCCTTCCGCGTTTACAGGTCCAGTGCGCGCAGGACCAGGCCGGAGGCCGGTTTCGGGCCGAACGAGGTCGACTTGCGGGGCATCGTGACGCCCTGGCGGGCCAGGTCGCGGACGACCTCCTCGCGCACGGGGTGCATCAGGACGGCCGTACCGCCGTCGCGCTCCGCCTTGCGGACGGTGGCCGCGGTGTCGTGGATGTAGGCGATGCGGGCTGGGTCGTCCTCGGGGATGTGCCAGACGTGGTCGAGGAGCGTGGCGTGCAGGACCGTCGCGTCCAGGGTGCGCCAGGCCGCGGGGCGGTCGGCGGGGACGGTGCGGGCCAGGAGGGCGGGGTCCGGGCGGTCCACGAGGTGGAAGGCGCCGTCGCCGGCGAGCAGGAAGGCGTTGCCCGCGTCGGCCGCTTCGGCGAGCGCCGCCAGGGCGTCCGCGAGGGGGACCTCCAGACGGCGTGTGCGGAACAGGCCGTCCAGGGCCGCGAGGGCGTCCGCGACCGGCAGGTGGTGCAGGAGGCGGTGGATGGCGCGGACGCGCAGGGGGTAGCGGGCCGTGTCGACGAGGAGGACGAGGCCGTAGTCCCAGGGGCTGGGGGAGGGGTGCTCGGCGCGCAGGCGGCGGTAGGTCGCCCAGCGGTGGTGGCCGTCGGCGATGAGGGCCTGGTGCCGGGCCAGGTCGGACTGGACGCGGGCCACGTCGGCGGGGTCGGTGAGGGACCACAGGCGGTGGCGGTAGCCGTCCTCGGTGGTGGTGGCGAGCAGCGGGGGTTGCTGGGCGATGCGGTCGAGTACGGCGCTGGTGTCGGCCGCCGAGCCGTTGCCGCGGTAGGTGAGGAGCAGGGGTTCGAGGTTGGCGGAGGTGGCGCGCATGAGGTCCGCGCGGTCGGCGACGACATGCGGCATGACGTCCTCGTGGGGCAGGACCACCTGTTCCGCGGGGTCGGACAGGCGCAGGGCGCCGATGACACCGCGCTGGATCATGCCGTCGCCGTCGTCCTGCTCGTAGACGTACAGGCCGGCGTCGGTGTCGGCGGTCAGGACGCCCTCGGTGAGCCAGCGGCGCAGGGTGTGCGCGGCCTGTTCGTTGCGGGCGCTCGGGGTGCCGGCCTGGGGAAGGATCAGACGGACGATGTTGTACGGGTCCAGGGACTGGAGGTGGTGCAGACCGTCGGGGCGCACGACGACGTCGTAGGGCGGGGATGTCACGGCGGCCAGACTGCCGACCCGGTCGGGGTCGTAACGGAGGCCTCGGAACGGGGTGAGTTCGAGGCCTCGGTGCACCGTTGCCTCCGAGTGACCTGCTGTGTTCATCCCGGCATCGTACGTGTGTCAGTGGCATGCGGGATGATCGGGTGAAAGCCGTCGAACGAGGAGCGATGCGGAATGAGCCAGAGCGTCAGGACGAGGCCCGAGGGCAGTGAGCGGGCCCTGAGCGAGGCGTACGACACGGCGCTGCTCGATCTGGACGGTGTGGTCTACGCGGGCGGGCACGCGATCGTGCACGCGGTCGAGTCCCTGGCGACGGCCCGCGCGGGCGGGATGCATCTGGCCTACGTCACCAACAACGCCCTGCGGACGCCGGACACCGTGGCCGCGCACCTGACGGAGCTGGGCATACCGACGCGGGCGGACGACGTCATCACCTCGGCGCAGGCGGTCGCGCGGCTGATCAGCGAGCAGGTGCCGGCGGGGTCGCGGGTGCTGGTGATCGGCGGGGAGGGGCTGCGGGTCGCGCTGCGGGAGCGCGGGCTGGTGCCGGTGGAGTCGGCGGACGACGATCCGGCGGCGGTCGTGCAGGGGTACGGCGGGCCCGATCTGACGTGGGGGCGGTTCGCGGAGGCGTCGTACGCCGTCGCGCGCGGGGTGCCGTGGTTCGCGTCCAACACGGATCTGACGATTCCCAGTGGCCGCGGGATAGCGCCGGGCAACGGCGCGGCGGTGGAGGTCGTACGGATCGCCACCGGTGCCGAGCCGCAGGTGGCCGGGAAGCCGCTGCCTCCCATGCACCGCGAGACGATCCTGCGTACCGGTGCCGAGCGGCCGCTGGTGGTCGGGGACCGGCTGGACACGGACATCGAGGGGGCGTTCAACGGCGAGGTCGATTCGCTGCTGGTGCTGACCGGCGTGACGGACGGCGCGCAGTTGCTCGCGGCGCCGCCGCAGCACCGGCCGACGTATGTGGACGCCGATCTGCGCGGGATGCTCGTCGGACAGCCGGAGGTCACGGAGGAGGGGGACGGTTTCCGGTGCGGTGGCTGGACGGCCTCGGCCGGGGGTGAGCGGCTGGAACTCGACGGTGACGGTGAGGCTTTGGACGGGTTGCGCGCGTTGTGCGCGGTGGCCTGGACGGCGGGCGGCGCGGGGTCCTGCGCGTTGGACGGGGGGAAGGCGCTGGCGCGACTGGGGCTGTGAGCCGCGGCGCCGGAGGTGAGGCGGTGGATCCGGGTGGGCCGTCCGGCACCGGGCCGTCCGGCACCTGGCTGCCCGGCACCGGGCCGTCCGGGAACGAGGCGGGTTGGGAGGGTAGGCTAACCTAACTGCGTGTTGGTCGACAGCCCTCCTGAAGCGCGCGCGAAAGCCGCCGCCGCGCCCCCGACCCGACGGGCGATACGTCCGGTTGGGCTCCTGCTCTCCGTCGTGGTCCTGGTGCTGGTCGCCCTGGCGAGCATCGCGATCGGCGCGAAGGACCTCTCCATGGCGCAGGTCTGGCACGGTCTGTTCCAGGACACGGGCACGTACGGCGACGTCGTGGTCGACGACCGGGTGTCGCGGACGGTGCTGGGGCTGCTGGCCGGCGCCGCGCTCGGTCTGTCGGGGGCGGTGCTGCAGGCGCTCACCCGCAACCCGCTCGCCGACCCCGGACTGCTCGGCATCAACGCCGGCGCCTCCGCCGCGGTCGTCACCGCCATCACCTTCTTCGGCGTCACCTCGATCAACGGCTACATCTGGTTCGCCTTCTTCGGCGCGGCCGCGGTCGGGGCGATGGTCTGGTTCCTCGGCGGCGGCCGCGGGGCCACGCCGGTGCGGCTGGTGCTCGCGGGCACCGCGATCAGTGCCGCGCTCTACGGCTATCTCCAGGCCGTGATGATCATGGATGACGCGGCTCTGGGCCGGATGCGTTTCTGGACGGTGGGGTCACTGTCCTCGGCGACCGACTCGACCATCCTCCAGGTGCTGCCGTTCCTCGTGGGCGGCATGATCCTCGCCCTGGCGCTGGCCCGGCCGCTCAACGCCATGTCCATGGGCGACGACACCGCCAAGGCGCTCGGCGCCCACCTGAACCGCACCCGGGCGCTGTCCATGCTCGCCGCCACCGTGCTGTGCGGGGCCGCGACCGCCGCCTGCGGCCCGATCGTCTTCGTCGGCCTGATGGTGCCGCACGCCGTGCGCTCCTTCACCGGGCCCGACCTGCGCTGGATCCTGCCCTACGCGGCCGTCCTGTCGCCCGTGCTGCTGCTCGGCGCCGATGTCCTCGGCCGGATCGTGGCCCGGCCCTCGGAGGTCCAGGTCGGGATCGTCACCGCGATCATCGGCGGCCCGGTGTTCATTCTTCTGGTACGACGGCGGAGGACGGCGCAGCTGTGAAGACCAACCGTGCGGTGCGGACCCCGGGCGGGCTCTCCGTCCGGCTGGACCTCCGGGCCCTGACCGTCGTCGTCCTGCTGCTGCTCGCCGCGCTCGCCGCGAGCGTCCTGCTCATCGGCACCGGCGACTTCCCGATCTCCGCGGGCGATGTACTCAGAACGCTGGCCGGCCACGGTGACGCGGGACAGGACTTCATCGTCAACGAGCTGCGGCTGCCGCGGGTGCTGGTCGCCCTGCTGGTGGGCGCCTCACTCGGACTCGGCGGGGCGCTGTTCCAGGCCATCACCCGCAATCCGCTGGGCAGTCCGGACATCCTCGGCCTCGGACAGGGGGCGACTGCCGGGGCACTCGTGATGATCGTGCTCTTCTCCGGGAGCGCGGCCCAGGTCACCGTCGGTGCGCTCGTGGGCGGACTGGTGACCGGCGTGGCCATCTATCTGCTCGCCTGGAAGCAGGGGGTGCACGGATACCGGCTGGTCCTGGTCGGTATCGGTGTGTCCGCGATCCTCACCGCCGTCAACGGCTATCTGCTGACCGTGTCCGACATCGTCGACGCGGCCCGCTCGGTCGTGTGGATGACCGGCTCGCTCAGCGGACGTGACTGGGCGCAGGTCTGGCCCCTGCTCGGCCTGTGCGCCGTCCTCGTACCGCTCGTCCTCGCCAACGCGCGCGGGCTGCGGATGATGGAGATGGGCGACGACGTCTCCCACGCCCTCGGGGTGCGCGTGGAGCGGGTGCGGGCGCTGCTGCTGGTGGCCGCCGTCCTGCTCACGGCCACCGCCACGGCCGCCGCCGGACCCGTCAGCTTCGTCGCGCTCACCGCACCCCAGCTCGCCCGCCGGCTGACCCGGTCGCCGGGGCCGAACCTGGTGCCGTCCCTGTGCATGGGCGCCGCCCTCCTGGTCACCGCGGACTGGGCCTCGCAGCGCCTGTTCGGCGCCGACCAGCTGCCGGTCGGTGTGGTCACCGGCGTACTCGGCGGCGTCTACCTGCTGTGGCTGCTGGTCACCGAACGCCGGGCGGGCCGGATATGAGCGGCACTGCGCACAAGAACACCCCAAGGAGCACTGTGAACCGCCTGTCCGCCGACAACGTCACCCTCGCCTACGACCAGCGGGTCATCGCCGAGCAGTTGTCGGTGGAGATCCCCGACCACTCCTTCACCGTGATCGTCGGCCCGAACGCCTGCGGCAAGTCCACGCTCCTGCGGGCGCTGTCACGGATGCTCAAGCCGAGCCAGGGCCGTGTGCTGCTGGACGGGCAGGCCATCCAGTCGATGCCCGCGAAGAAGGTCGCGCGCACCCTGGGCCTGCTGCCGCAGTCCTCGATCGCGCCCGACGGGATCACCGTCGGCGACCTGGTAGGCCGCGGCCGGTACCCGCACCAGGGCCTCCTGCGCCAGTGGTCCACCGAGGACGAGCGCGTCGTACAGGAGTCGATGCGGCAGACCGGCGTCGCCGAACTCGCCGACCGCTACGTCGACGAACTCTCCGGCGGCCAGCGCCAGCGCGTGTGGATCGCCATGGCGCTCGCCCAGCAGACCCCGCTGCTGCTCCTGGACGAGCCGACCACCTATCTCGACATCCAGCACCAGATCGACGTCCTGGACCTGTGCGCCGAGCTGCACGAGGAGCAGGGCCGCACCCTGGTCGCCGTGCTGCACGACCTCAACCACGCCGCCCGCTACGCCACCCACCTCATCGCCCTGAAGGGCGGCACGGTCATCGCCGAGGGCGCGCCGAAGGACATCGTCACGGCCGCGCTGGTGGAGGAGGTCTTCGGGCTGCGCTGCCAGGTCATCGACGACCCGGAGACGGACACGCCGTTGGTGGTGCCGGCCGCGCGCAGGGCGCGGCAGAAGGCGGCGGCTACAGAAGCTTCCTGAGTACGAGCAGGTCGCGCACGCCCGCGTGCAGCTTCACCCGGCCCGCGCCCCAGGCCTTCGCGAAGTGCAGCTCGCCGTCGACCAGCGCCACCAGGTCGTCGCCGGTCATGGCCAGCCGGATCTGGGCCTTGTCCCGCGGCGGCCCCTGGAGGGTGTCGTGCACCAGGATCCGACCGTCCTGGAGGCGGCCCACGAAGGTGGCGTCCAGGTCGGTGAGGTGACAGCTCACCGAGCGGTCCAGGGCGACGGCCGCGCGGACGTCGCCCTCGGCGTTGCGCATGCTGTCCGAGAGTTTTTCGAGTGCGGCACGGCACTCTTCGATCGTGGCCATCGGGATCGACGGTACCCCAGCGCTTCGAGGTAGCGTCTGGGCATGAGCGACGCAGTGCCGGAGACGGAGCCCCGCCAGGAGGCGCAGGAGGCGGTCGAGCAGGAGTACGACCCCGCCGCGCCCGCCCCGCTCGGCGTCCCCCGCACCCCCACCGGCAACGCCGAGGTCGACGCTCAGCTGGCGCGGCTGACCGACGCGGACCACCTCGCCACGGACGGACACGTCGAGGTGTACGAGGATGTGCACCGGGGGCTGCGCGACGCGCTCACCGCGCTCGACGCCCGCCCGGGACCTCCGGTGCCCCCATCGACGTACGGAAACAGGAGCTGAACCGAACGTGGCAGGAGTCGCACGCCGCCGTCTGGACGCGGAGCTGGTCCGCCGGAAGCTCGCGCGCTCGCGCGAGCACGCCAGCCAGCTGATCGCCGCCGGCCGGGTCACCGTCGGCAAGACCGTCGCGACCAAGCCGGCCACGCAGGTGGAGACCGCGGCCGCGATCGTCGTCTCGACCGACGACAGCGATCCCGAGTACGTGTCGCGGGGCGGGCACAAGCTCGCCGGCGCGCTGGAGGCCTTCGTACCGCAGGGCCTCGTCGTCGAGGGACGGCGGGCACTGGACGCCGGGGCGTCCACCGGCGGGTTCACGGATGTGCTGCTGCGGGCCGGGGCCGCGCACGTCGTCGCCGTCGACGTCGGATACGGACAACTCGCCTGGACTCTGCAGAGCGATGAACGCGTCACCGTCAAGGACCGTACGAACGTACGCGAGTTGACGCTCGACGCGATCGATGGAGAGCCGGTGGATCTTGTCGTGGGGGATCTGTCCTTCATTCCGCTCGGACTGGTGCTGCCCGCCCTGGTGCGGTGCGTGAAGCCGGACGCGGATCTGGTGATGATGGTCAAGCCGCAGTTCGAGGTGGGCAAGGAACGGCTGGGCAGCGGAGGCGTGGTGCGCAGCCCGCAGTTGCGGGCCGAAGCGGTACGCGGGGTCGCCGAACGGGCGTGGGAGCTCGGACTGGGGGTGAGGGGGGTCACCGCCAGTCCGCTGCCCGGCCCCTCCGGGAATGTCGAGTACTTTCTGTGGCTGCGGGCCGGGGCACCGGAACTGGACCCGGCCGACGTTGACCGTGCAGTGGCGGAGGGGCCGCGTTGACACAAGACCGAGCTCGTACTGTTTTCCTGCTCGCCCACACCGGCCGGCCTGCGGCGATCCGCAGCGCCGAGCTGGTCGTGAGGGGCCTGCTGCGGTCCGGCATCGGAGTACGGGTGCTGGAGGCGGAGGCGGCCGATCTGCCGCTGCCGGACGAGGTGCAGCTGGTCAAGGAGGCGACGCCGCAGTGCCTCGACGGCTGCGAGCTGCTGATCGTGCTCGGCGGCGACGGGACGCTGCTGCGGGGGGCGGAGTTCGCGCGGGCCTCCGGGGTGCCGATGCTCGGCGTCAACCTCGGGCGGGTCGGGTTCCTCGCCGAGGCCGAGCGGGACGACCTCGACAAGGTTGTCGACCGGGTGGTGACCAAGGCGTACGAGGTCGAGGAGCGGATGACGGTCGATGTCGTCGTCCACCAGAACGGCGACATCGTGCACACGGACTGGGCGCTGAACGAGGCGGCGGTGCAGAAGGCCGGCGCCGAGAAGCTGCTGGAAGTCGTGCTGGAGATCGACGGGCGGCCGGTGACGGGGTTCGGGTGCGACGGCATCGTGCTGTCCACGCCGACGGGGTCGACCGCGTACGCCTTCTCGGCCGGTGGGCCTGTGGTGTGGCCGGAGGTCGAGGCGCTGCTGATGGTGCCGATCTCCGCGCACGCGCTGTTCGCGAAGCCGTTGGTGACGTCGCCGGATTCTGTGTTGGCGGTTGAGGTGCTGCCTCATATTCCGCCGGGGGTTCTGTGGTGTGACGGGCGGCGGACGGTGGAGCTGCCGCCGGGGGCGCGGGTCGAGGTGCGGCGGGGGGCTGTGCCGGTGCGGCTGGCTCGGTTGCACCATGCCTCGTTCACGGATCGGCTGGTGGCGAAGTTCGCGCTGCCGGTTTCCGGGTGGCGGGGGGCGCCTCACTAGCCCACTGGGGTGGGTGGTTCTCGGAGCGTCGGCGGGTGCGGGTTTGTGGGGGTTTCCCGCGCCCACGCGGCGGAGCCGCACATCGACACAGTCCCGCGCCCCTTTCGGGGCGGACCACTCCCCTGGGTGACAGGGTGCCTCGCGTCCCGGCGGCCCTACCTCGTATGGTCGTGTCCGTGCTGGAAGAGATGCGGATACGGTCCCTCGGAGTCATCGACGACGCCGTCGTCGAGCTGTCGCCCGGGTTCACCGCTGTCACGGGTGAGACGGGCGCGGGCAAGACCATGGTGGTCACCAGCCTCGGGCTGTTGCTCGGTGGGCGGGCGGACGCGGCCCTCGTGCGGATCGGGGCCGAGAAAGCGGTCGTGGAGGGGCGGATCACCGTCCCCTCGGACGCGTCGGCCGTGGTGCGCGCCGAGGAGGCCGGGGCCGAGCTCGACGACGGGGCGCTGCTGATCAGCCGTACCGTTTCCGCCGAAGGGCGGTCCCGGGCACACCTGGGCGGGCGCTCGGTGCCCGTGGGAGTGCTCGCCGAACTCGCCGACGAGCTGGTCGCCGTACACGGGCAGACCGACCAGCAGGGGCTGCTCAAGCTGTCACGGCAGCGGCAGGCGCTGGACCGTTACGCCGGTGACGCGGTCGCCGGGCCGCTGGCCAAGTACGGCGAGGCCTACCGGCGGCTGCGCGCGGTGACAGCCGAACTCGACGAGATCACCACGCGCGCGCGCGAGCGGGCCCAGGAAGCCGACCTGCTGCGCTTCGGGCTCGACGAGATCGCGGGCGTGGAGCCGCGCGCCGGTGAGGACGTGGAGCTGGCGGAGGAGGCCGAGCGGCTCGGTCACGCCGAGGCCCTGTCCTCCGCCGCCACGGCCGCGCACGCCGCCCTCGCGGGCAACCCCGAGGACCCCGAGGGCATCGACGCCGCCACCCTCGTCGCGGGCGCGCAGCGGGCCCTGGACGCCGTACGGTCGCACGACCCGGCGCTGGCCGCGCTCGGCGACCGGATCGGCGAGATCGGGATCCTGCTGGGCGACGTGGCCGGGGAGTTGGCCGGGTACGCCGACGATCTGGACGCCGATCCGCTGCGGCTGGCGGCCGTGGAGGAACGGCGGGCCGCGCTCACCGCGCTGACCCGGAAGTACGGCGAGAACGTCACCGCCGTGCTGGCGTGGGCCGAGCAGAGCGCCGCCCGGCTCACCGAACTGGACGGCGACGACGAGCGGATCGGCGAGCTGACCGCCGAACGGGACGCGCTGCGGACCGAACTGAGCGGACTGGCACAGGCGTTGACGGACGCGCGGACGGAGGCCGCCGAGCGGTTCGCGGCCGCCGTGACCGCCGAGCTGGCCTCGCTCGCGATGCCGCACGCGCGCGTGTCCTTCGACATCCGGCAGACCGAGGACCCCGAGGGGGTCGAGGTCGGCGGGCGCACGGTGGCGTACGGGCCGTCCGGCGCCGACGAGGTCGAGCTGCTGCTGGCCCCGCACCCCGGGGCTCCGCCGCGGCCCATCGCCAAGGGCGCGTCCGGCGGTGAGCTGTCGCGCGTGATGCTGGCCGTCGAGGTCGTGTTCGCGGGAACGGATCCGGTGCCGACGTACCTCTTCGACGAGGTCGACGCCGGTGTCGGCGGCAAGGCGGCGGTCGAGATCGGGCGACGGCTGGCGAAGCTGGCCAAGAGCGCGCAGGTCGTCGTCGTGACGCACCTTCCGCAGGTCGCGGCCTTCGCCGACCGGCAGTTGCTGGTCGAGAAGACCAACGACGGGTCGGTCACGCGGTCCGGTGTGAAGGTGCTGGAGGGCGAGGAACGGGTGCGGGAGCTGTCGCGGATGCTGGCGGGACAGGAGGACTCGCAGACCGCGCGTGCGCATGCGGAGGAGCTGCTGGCGGCGGCTCGGGGGGACGGGTAGCGCGCCGCCGCGGCGGGTGCGTTCCGCCCGCCGTCGCGGTCTGGCCCCGCCGCGCCGCGGTTTGTCCCCCCGGCGCCGCGGTCTGTGCCACGCCGCGCCGCGGTCTGTCCCCCCGGCGCCGCGGTCTGTGCCCCCGGCGCCGCGCTCTGTGCCCCGCCGCTCCGCGGCGATTTCCCGCCCGGGGCCCCGTGTTGGCCGCTGAGCGGTCCGCGGCTCCGGCCCCCTCGCCGGGGCCCTAGGGTGAGCGGATGATCGCCTTCACCGCCACCCTCACCCGCGTCGGTATATCGGCTCTCCGCGCCAAGTTCCCCGGCGGACGCGGCCGTTGGGAGCGGACCAACCACGCGGGCCGTACCGTCGACCTCTGCGCGGGTCCCGCCGCCGCCCTCGCCGTCGCGCTCGGGGCCGGCCGTGTCCACCCCGCCGCCGGAGCCGCGGTGCTCGCCGCCGGTGCCTGCGGGGCGTACGACGACGTGGCCGGCGCGGGGGATCCGCGGCGTGGTTTCCGGGCGCATCTGTCCGCCCTGCGGGGCGGTGAAGTCACCAGCGGCGCCGTCAAGTTGTTCGGGATCGGGGCGGCCGGACTGGTGGCGGGCGCGCTGCTGAAGGAGCGGCCGGCCGACAAGGTGCTCGCGGCGGTCGTGATCGCCGGGGCCGCGCACTTCGTCAACCTGGTGGACGTACGGCCGGGGAGGGCGGCGGGCGCGGTGCTCGCGCTCGGGGCGCCCGGGCTGCTGCGGCGCGGTGCGGCGGGCCGGCTGTCCGCCGCCGCCGTCGGGGCCGCCGCGGCCGTGCTGCCGGACGACGCCGGTGAGCGGTCGATGCTCGGCGACACCGGGGCACACGCGCTGGGCGCGGCCTTGGGCACGGCCGTCGTCGTCGGGAACGGGCGCGCCGGGCTGCTGGCCCACGCCGTCGCGGTCGTCGCTGCGACGGTCTGCGGGGACAGGGTGAGCGAGCTGGCGCGGCACGGGTTCGACCGTCGCCCCTCACTCGTGTGAGTGACATCGCGTGTCCAGGTCCGCCCGGCGGCGTTCCCGGAACACCCGTACGTCCTGGCATCCTTGGCCGTACACGTCGTACGCGCAGGGATACACGCGGTTCACCCCCTCCGCACGATCCTTCTGTACTTTCTTCGTGACCGCCCGACGTCCGAACCAGGAGCCCCGGCCACGTGACCCCCGTGAGCAGCCACTCACCACTCGGCCAGTCGCCGCTGCGCACCGTCCAGGTGCTGGGCGGAGGCAACGCCGGCAGCAGCGCGCACGTGCGCTCGCTGGCCTCGGGGCTCGTCGCGAGGGGCGTGCGGGTCGTCGTGTGCGCCCCCGTCGAGGCCGATCACCTCTACGATTTCACCGGGGCGGGCGCCGAACACGTGCACGTGCCGCGCAGCAGCGACCCCGGCTCCGTGGCCGCGCTGCGGGCGGCGTGCACGGGCGCCGACCTGGTGCACGCGCACGGGCTGCACGCCTCCTTCCGCGCCGTGCTCGCCCTGAGCGGCCGGCGCACTCCGCTGGTCGTCACCTGGCACGACCGCGCGCACGCCGAGGGTGCGCGCGCCCATCTGGTGCGGCTGCTGGAGCGGCGCGTCGTCAAGGCGGCCTCGGTGGTGCTCGGCACGACCTCGGCGCTGGTGGACCGGGCCCGCCGGACCGGCGCACGGGACGCGCGGCTCGCCGCCGCCGCGCTGCCCGTCCGGCGCGGCGAGCGCGACGAGACCGAACTGCCGGCCCCCAAGGTGCGGGCCGAACTCGGTGCCACCGGACGCCCGTTGCTGATGGCCGTCGGCTCCCTGGAGCGGCACCGCGGGTACGACGTCCTGCTCGACGCCTCGCGGGCGTGGCGCGGGCTCGACCCCGTCCCCCTGGTCGTGATCGCCGGTGAGGGGTCGCTGCGCGCGGAGTTGCAGCGCCGGATCGAGGACGAGGAGCTGCCCGTCCGGCTGATCGGGCGCCGCGACGACGTGGGCGAGCTGCTCGCCGCCGCCGATCTCGCGCTGCTGCCGAGCAGATGGGAGTCACGGTCCGTCCTCGCCCAGGAGGCCCTCCACGCGCGCGTGCCGCTCGTCGCCACCGCGGTCGGCGGCGTGCCGGAACTCGTCGGCGACGCCGCCGAACTCGTCCCGTACGGCGACCCGGAGGCGCTCGCGGACGCCGTCGTACGGCTGCTGGAGGATCCCGAGCGCCGGGAGCTGCTCAGGGAGCGGGGAGTGCGGCAGGCCGCGACCTGGCCGACCGAGGACGAGACCGTGGCCCAAGTACTCAGTGTCTACGACGAGTTGACCCAGCACCGGCCGCTGATCTAGGACACGTGCCGGCGCGCCCTCAGCGCCAGGCTCAACGCCAGCACCGTCTGCGGGTCGTCGAGGTCGGTGCCGAGCAACTCGCCGATGCGGGCGAGGCGGTTGTAGAGGGTCTGCCGGTTCAGGTGCAGTTCGCGGGCGGTCTCCGCCTTGCGTCCCGCGTGGGCGAGATAGGTCTGCAGGGTGGGCAGCAGCGGCGGCTTGGAGCGGGCGTCGTGGTCGCGCAGCGGGCCGATCGCGCGGTCCACGAAGGCGGCGAGGTCGGGATGGTCGCGCAGCCGCCACAGCAGCAGGTCGATGTCGAGGCGGCGGGCGTCGTACCAAGGGCGGTCGGTCAGGCCCTGGGCCGCCGTCGCCGTCTCCGCCGCGTGTCTGAGCCCCGCCGAGGCCGCCGCCCAACCGCCCGCGACACCGACGACCACGACCGGCGGCTGGGCTCCCGGGCGCTGCATGCCGGCCCGCTCCACCCCGGCCCGCAGCGCCGCCGCGACCCGGTCGGCGACCGCCGACCGCTCGGACTCCGAGCGCAGGCCCAGCAGCAGCGGCACACGCCCCTCCACCGGCCGTACGCCCAGCAGCACCGGCACGCCCACCGACGCCAGCTCCTCCGCGACCGCGCGGGCCAGCACCGCCCAGCCGCCGCCGGGGGACAGACCGTCGCCCAGCCGCATCACGACCGGCAGCAGCGGGCTGTCGCCGGGCTTGAACCCCAGCACGCGTGCCTGCGCGGGCGCGTCCTCCGCGGCGATCCTGCCCTCGGCGAGATCGGTCAGGAAGTCCCCGCGGCCCCGTGCCGCCAGCTCCTCCTCCTGGCGCGCCTGCATCAGCACCACGGCCAGGATGCCGGCGGCCCGTTCGCCCGCGATCCGGTGCACCGGCGCGAGCGGCGCCCGGACGGGCAGCAGGACCAGACGTGCGCGGACCGAGCCCGTGCCGGGCCCGCCGCCCGGCACGTCCACCAGGACCGAACCCGCGGGCGGCGGCGCGTCCTTGTGCGGGCCGCGCATCCCCTCCCACACCTGGAGCGGTTCGGCGCCCTCGGGACCGGCCCCGGCGGCGTACAGCAGTTGGCCGTCGGTCGTCTCCAGGAACACCGGGTTGCCGCTGAAGTCGGCCAGGATGCCCAGCACTTGGGGGATCCCGCCGCCGCCCAGCAGGGCCTCCGTGCAGCGGCGGTGCACCTCCTCCGCGCGTTGCAGCAGCGCGTAGTGGCCGTTGACGATCTCCGTGTGGATCTCCTCGGTCACCGCCACGAACGGCACCTCGCGGTGCAGCTGGACCAGCGGGAGACCGGCGGCACGGGCCGTGTCGACGAGGGCGGCCGGCAGCCGGGCGAAGCGCGGGCCGAGTTCGATCACGAGGGCCGCGATGCCCCGCTCGGCCAGCGTGCGGACGAACGCCCGCTGCTCGGCCGGGCGGGTGCCCAGGCCGTAGCCCGTGGTCAGCAGCAGTTCGCCGCCCTTCAGCAGGGAGGCGATGTGGGGCACCTCGCCCGCGTGCACCCAGCGCACGGTCCGCCCCAGCCGGTCCGCGCCCGCCAGGATCTCCGGGAGCCCGCTGCGCAGGCCGGGCAGCTCCAGCGCCCGCTGCACGGTGATGCCGGCGCCGTGGGTGCCGAATCTGCTGTCCATACCGCTGTCCATGCTCCGGACGCTACCCGCGCCCGTGCCTCCGGGACATCTCCGGAGGCCGTGATGCGTCGTCGTCCGCCTGCGGACACGTCGTGGCTGGTCGCTCCCCCACGCTCGGCCTCGCTCGCGCGGGGGGACCCCCATCGCGGCGGAGCCGCATAGCGACACAGCCCTTTGGGGCGCTAGCCCCCGTACGCGCCCGAAGCCGTCAGGCGCAGGGCCGTGTCGATCAGGGGGACGTGGCTGAACGCCTGGGGGAAGTTGCCCACCTGGCGCTGGAGGCGTGGGTCCCACTCCTCCGCCAGCAGGCCCAGGTCGTTGCGGAGCGAGAGCAGCTTCTCGAACAGCTTGCGGGCCTCGTCGACGCGGCCGATCATCGCCAGGTCGTCCGCCATCCAGAACGAGCAGGCCAGGAAGGCGCCCTCGTCGCCGGGGAGGCCGTCGACGCCCTCGTCCTCTCCCTGCGTCGGGTAGCGCAGGATGAAGCCGTCCTCGGTGGACAGCTCGCGCTGGATCGCCTCGATGGTGCCGATGACGCGCTTGTCATCGGGCGGCAGGAAGCCCATCTGCGGGATCAGCAGCAGCGAGGCGTCCAGCTCCTTGGAGCCGTAGGACTGCGTGAAGGTGTTGCGCTCCTTGTCGTAGCCCTTCTCGCACACGTCCCGGTGGATGTCGTCGCGCAGTTCCTTCCACCGCTCCAGCGGGCCGTCGGCGTCGCCGGACTCGATGAGCTTGATGGTGCGGTCGACGGCGACCCAGGCCATGACCTTGGAGTGCACGAAGTGGCGGCGCGGGCCGCGCACCTCCCAGATGCCCTCGTCCGGCTCGTCCCAGTGGTCCTCCAGGTAGCGGATCAGCTTCAGCTGGAGCAGGGAGGCGTAGTCGTTGCGCGCCAGGCCCGTCATGTGGGCCAGGTGCAGGGCCTCGGTGACCTCGCCGTACACGTCCAGCTGGAGCTGGTGGGCGGCGCCGTTGCCCACCCGGACCGGGGCGGAGTTCTCGTAGCCGGGCAGCCAGTCCAGCTCCGCCTCGCCGAGCTCGCGCTCGCCGGCGATGCCGTACATGATCTGGAGGTTCTCCGGGTCGCCGGCGACCGCGCGCAGCAGCCACTCGCGCCAGGCGCGGGCCTCCTCGCGGTAGCCGGTGCGCAGCAGCGAGGACAGGGTGATCGCCGCGTCGCGGAGCCAGGTGTAGCGGTAGTCCCAGTTGCGGACGCCGCCGATCTCCTCCGGCAGGGAGGTGGTGGGCGCGGCGACGATGCCGCCGGTCGGGGCGTACGTCAGCGCCTTCAGGGTGATCAGCGAGCGGATCACGGCCTCGCGGTAGGGGCCGTGGTACGTGCAGTGCTCCACCCACTCCCGCCAGAAGTCCTCCGTGGCCTGGAGCGACTGCTCCGGCTCCGGCAGCGGGGGCGGCTGCTTGTGCGAGGGCTCCCAGGAGATCGTGAACGCGATCCGGTCGCCCGGGGCGACGGTGAAGTCCGCGTACGTCGTCAGGGACTTCCCGTAGGTCTCGCAGTCGGTGTCGAACCACACCGAGTCGGGGCCCGCGACCGCGACCGTGCGCCCGTCGTGCTTGTGCACCCACGGCACGACACGGCCGTAGGAGAACCGCATCCTCAGCGCCGAGCGCATGGGGACGCGGCCCGAGATGCCCTCCACGATCCGGATCAGCTGCGGGGCGCCGTCGCGCGGGGGCATGAAATCGGTCACTCGGACCGTGCCGCGCGGGGTGTCCCACTCGGATTCCAGGATCAGCGAGTCCCCGCGGTAGCTGCGGCGGGCGGCGGTGGGTGGCTCCGCGTCGGCCGCGTGGGCGGGGCCGAGGCGCCAGAAGCCGTGCTCCTCGGTGCCCAGCAGGCCGGCGAAGATGGCGTGCGAGTCGAAGCGGGGCAGGCACAGCCAGTCCACTGTGCCGTCCCGGCAGACCAGCGCCGCGGTCTGCATGTCTCCGATGAGTGCGTAGTCTTCGATGCGCCCGGCCACGTGCAACTCCAGTCGAACGGCCACGTCACCCCCCGGGGAAGAGGGGGCGGTCGCTAGTGCGGTCAAGGGGTCGTTGTAATGCGTCGTTGAGCGGTGAAGCAAAGCAGCCGTCCCGCTGTGAGGCAAAACGATGATTGTTGCTCAACGAACTGACGAGCTCTTGTTGTTCCGGTGGTACGGGCGGGGGTGGTGCCGTCTTGCCGGTCCGGCTCGGCAGTGAGTGTCCGAGCAGGATACGACGCACGTAGATGATCTGTGTGCCGCTCCGGGCAACGCGGCTGGGCCGAACGGGTGAGCAACGGGTGAGAGGCCGGTGAGGGCGTGCGGGCCCGTGTCGACACGTGCGCGGAGCGTGGCCGGAAGCCATCCGCCCGAGGCGCTGATACCCTGGTAGCCCGTGGACCGGTGGGAGAAAAACCCCCGAACCGCAGCGACGGCGACTCCGGACATCTCCGGCGAGGAAGCCGCACCGCACCCCAAACCGCGACCACGGGAGCCCCCCTTTGGCCATGCCGCCCGCTGCTTTCCGAAACAGCACAGCCACGACGACCAAGCACATCTTCGTCACCGGGGGTGTCGCCTCCTCGCTGGGCAAGGGCCTCACCGCCTCCAGCCTCGGCATGCTGCTCAAGGCGCGGGGCCTGCGCGTCGTGATGCAGAAGCTCGATCCGTATCTGAACGTCGACCCGGGCACCATGAACCCGTTCCAGCACGGCGAGGTGTTCGTCACCAACGACGGCGCTGAGACGGACCTGGACATCGGACACTACGAGCGCTTCCTCGACCGTGACTTGGACGGCTCCGCCAATGTCACTACAGGACAGGTCTACTCGACGGTGATCGCCAAGGAGCGGCGCGGCGAGTACCTGGGCGACACCGTGCAGGTCATCCCGCACATCACCAACGAGATCAAGCACCGCATCCGCCGTATGGCGACCGACGAGGTGGATGTAGTCATCACCGAGGTCGGCGGCACCGTCGGCGACATCGAGTCGCTGCCGTTCCTGGAGACCGTCCGCCAGGTCCGTCACGAGGTCGGCCGGGACAACGTCTTCGTCGTGCACATTTCCCTCCTGCCGTACATCGGCCCGTCGGGAGAGCTGAAGACGAAGCCCACCCAGCACTCGGTCGCGGCGCTGCGCAACATCGGTATCCAGCCGGACGCGATCGTCCTGCGCTGCGACCGTGAGGTGCCCACCGCGATCAAGCGCAAGATCTCCCTGATGTGCGACGTCGACGAGGCCGCCGTCGTCGCCTGCCCCGACGCCCGCTCGATCTACGACATCCCGAAGACCGTGCACGGCGAGGGCCTGGACGCCTACGTCGTCCGCAAGCTGGACCTGCCGTTCCGCGACGTGGACTGGACGACCTGGGACGACCTGCTCGACCGCGTCCACAACCCCGACCACGAGATCACCCTCGCCCTGGTCGGCAAGTACATCGACCTGCCCGACGCCTACCTGTCGGTCACCGAGGCGCTGCGCGCGGGCGGCTTCGCCAACAAGGCCCGCGTGAAGATCAAGTGGGTCACCTCGGACGACTGCAAGACCCCGGCCGGCGCCAAGGCGCAGCTCGGTGACGTCGACGGCATCTGCATCCCCGGCGGCTTCGGCGACCGCGGTGTGCTCGGCAAGGTCGGCGCGATCAAGTACGCCCGCGAGAACAAGATCCCGCTGCTCGGCCTCTGCCTGGGCCTGCAGTGCATCGTGATCGAGGCGGCCCGCAACCTCGCCGGCATCGGCGACGCCAACTCCACCGAGTTCGACCCGGCCACCGCCCACCCGGTCATCTCCACGATGGCCGAGCAGCTCGACATCGTCGCGGGCGAGGGCGACATGGGCGGCACGATGCGCCTGGGCATGTACCCGGCCAAGCTGGCCGAGGGCTCCATCGTGCGCGAGGTCTACGACGGCAAGGAGTACGTCGAGGAGCGGCACCGTCACCGCTACGAGGTGAACAACGCCTACCGCGCGGAGCTGGAGAAGCAGGCCGGCATCCTCTTCTCGGGCACCTCGCCGGACGGCAAGCTCGTCGAGTACGTCGAGTACCCGCGCGACGTCCACCCCTACCTGGTCGCCACGCAGGCGCACCCCGAGCTGCGGTCGCGCCCGACCCGCCCCCACCCGCTGTTCGCGGGCCTGGTGAAGGCGGCCGTGGAGCGTAAGACGGGTAAGTAACACGAGGGTTGTACGGTGGCCGGGGTGCGAGCGTTCAGTGCGCGCGCACCCCGGTTTTTTCGCGCGGATGACTGCGGACGACCGCGGATGACTTCTGTACGTCTGGAAGGGCAGGGCATGACGATCAAGGACACGCCGGAGGAGTGGGAGATCCGGGCGACGGAGACCCCCTTCGTGGGCAACAAGACCTCCGTGCGCACCGATGACGTGGTCATGCCCGACGGCAGCGTGGTCCGCCGGGACTACCAGGTCCACCCGGGGTCGGTGGCCGTCCTCGCCCTGGACGAGGAGGACCGGGTCCTGCTCATCCGGCAGTACCGGCACCCCGTGCGCCAGAAGCTGTGGGAGATCCCGGCCGGACTGCTCGACGTCCCCGGCGAGAACCCGCTGCACGCCGCGCAGCGCGAGCTGTACGAGGAGGCACACGTCAAGGCCGAGGACTGGCGGGTCCTGACCGATGTGTACACCACGCCCGGCGGCTGCGACGAGGCCGTACGGATCTTCCTGGCCCGCGGTCTGTCCGAGGCCGACGGGGAGCGGTTCGAGGTCGAGCACGAGGAGATCGACCTGGAGTACGCGCGCGTGCCGGTGGACGAGCTGGTGCGGGGGGTGCTGGCGGGGGAGCTGCACAACAACTGTCTGGTGGTGGGGGTGCTGTCGCTGGTCGCGGCGAGGGCCTCCGGCCGGCTGGAGGAGTTGAGGGTGGCGGACGCGGAGTGGCCGGCGCGGCCGTTTGTGGCGTAGCGCCTATGGGGGTGCGGCGCGTTGTTGGTTGGCGGGTGCGGCCTCGTTGTGGCTTGTCGCGCCCACGCGGCGGAGCCGCAAATTGATACGGCCCCGCGCCCCTTAAGTACGTCACCTTGCCGTCAGTCCTACGATCCGTTGATCCGATCGAGGGACCTGCTCGCCGTGCTCATCCCGGACCGTCGCAGAGCGTGAACTAGGCTCTGGAAATGCCCGGACCGGAGTCCCGGCGGGCTTTGCGCGTGCGGTGGACGGGAGTGTGGCCCGTGACGGATCAGGTGGTGGACACAGGCGGCGTGAAGCTGTCGGCGGAGGGCCATTTCCTGGGGCGGACGCGGGAGTTGAAGGAGCTGCTCGCCGATATCGAGCGGGCCGGTCTGGACACGCTCTCCGGGAAGAAGGCGCCCCGCGCGCGCGTGCTGCTCATCGCGGGCAGACCCGGCTCCGGTCGTACGGCGCTCGCCGAGGAACTCGTACGACAGGTCGCGGACCGGTACGGCGACGGCGTGCTGCGTGCCCGGCTCGGCGAGCCCGACGGTACGCCGGTCCCCGTGGAGCGCGTGGCCCGGGAACTGCTCGCCGCCCTGGACCTGCCGGTCCCGGCCGGTGCCGCCGAGGACGACCTCACGGCGGCGCTGCGCGAGGCGCTCGCCGGCCGCAGGTTTCTGCTGCTGTTCGACGACGCGGCCGACGCCGAGCAGGTGGACGCGCTGCTGCCGGACAGCCCGGACTGTCTGGTCGTCGCGGTCTCCTCGGGGCCGCTGACCGGGATCGCGGACGTCCGCCCGTGCACGCTCGGCGGGCTCGACACCAAGTCGGCGGTGGAGCTGCTGTCCCGGCACGCCGGGTCGGTGCGGATCACGGTGGACCCCCGCGCGGCCGAGGGGCTGGTCGAGGAGTGCCAGGCGCAGCCGGCCGCCCTGATGCTGGCCGGCGGCTGGCTCGCCGCCCGCCCCAAGGCGGCCGTGGCCGATCTGGCCAAGCAACTGCACGCCGAGCTCGACGAGGACACCGCGGGCGCCCCGCTGACCCGGATCTTCCGCCTCGCCCACGCCGCGCTGCCCGCCCCGGCCGCCCGGATACTGCGACTGCTCAGCCTGGCCCCGGCCGGCCTGGTCGACCCGCACACGGCCTCCGCCCTGGCCGGCTGCTCGGTCAGCGGCGCCCGCACCACCCTGGACGACTTCGTCGCCCTCGGCCTGCTGCGGGCGGTGGAGTCGCCGCTGCCGCAGTACGAGGTCCCGGGCTGTCTGTACCCCCTGCTCAAGGCGCTCACCGAGGCCCAGGACCGTCCCGCCGAGCTCCAGCTGGCCCGGGCCCGCATGCTGGAGCGGACCGTGCGGCTGCTCCAGTCGTGCCGGGCGATCACCGAGACCGACAGTCCGCAGGCGCGCGAGAAGCTCCTCGGGATGCCGCGCTCGCTGCGCTTTCCCAGTCCGCGGGCCGCGGCCGACTGGCTGCGGATCCGCAGGCCCGCCCTGCTCGCCGCGGCCCGGCTCGCCGTCGCCGACGGGGAGCTGGACACCCTGGCCCGGCGGCTGATGTCCCAGCTCGTGCGGGCCATGGTCGCCCACTTCGGCACCCAGGCCGCCGCGCCCGACCTGTACGGCATCCACGGGCTCGTCCTGGACGTGGCCGACCGCCGCGACCTGCCCCGGGAGCGGGCCGCTGCCCTGCTGAACCTCGGCGACCTCGACGCCCGGACCGGGCGGACCCGGGAGGCACTGGCGCGCTACCGGGCCGCGCTGGACGCCGGACGGGCGGCGAACGACCCGTATGCGACCGGGCGCGCGATGGAATCCGTAGGCGGCGCGCACCTGGAGCTCGGGGACTACGACCGGGCGGCCGACTGGTTCGGGCGGGCGCTCGCCCAGCGGCTGGCCCGCGACGAGCGCGCGGACGCCGCCCGCCTCTACGGCCGTATCGCCGCCGCGCACACCTTCGCGGGCCGGTACGGCGAGGCGCAGCGGGGCTGGCGGGCCGCGGTCGCCGGGCACCGCAAGAGCGGTGATGTGGCCGCACAGGCGCGGGCGTTGAGCGAGCTGGCGCGGGTGCAGGAGTACGCGGGCCGGCCCGAGGAGAGCCTGCGCACCTGCCAGGAGGCGGTGGAGTGGGCGCGCCGCGCCGAGGACGTACGGCTGCAGGCCGCGCTGCATCTGCGGCTCGCCGACACCCTGGAGCATCTCGGCGACTCCGCCGCGGCTCGACTGCAGCGCGGGGCCGCCGAGCGCATGCTGGGGGAGGAGCTCCCGGACGGTGCTGCAGGGCCGGAATCCGAGGACAGCGACGATACAGCGCCCTAACGCCTGCGAAATCCGTAGTGCATCTGCTGAAGATTGATGCAATGAAAGGCTAGACAGCGGGAACACCTTCATTAGACTGGCTCTGCCGCACCTTCTCCTGCGGTGTCTCCCGGTGCGCCCGTGTCTGCCCGGGTATGTCTTGTAGTGCCCCATACCCTCTGAGCCAAGGACCGTGATCGACGTGAAGGTCGGCATCCCCCGCGAGGTCAAGAACAACGAGTTCCGGGTGGCCATCACCCCCGCCGGTGTGCACGAGCTCGTGCGCAACGGTCACCAGGTCGTCATCGAGCGCAACGCCGGCGTCGGCTCCTCGATCACGGACGACGAGTACGTGGCCGCCGGCGCCCAGATCCTGGAGACCGCCGACGAGGTGTGGGCCACCGCCGACCTGCTGCTGAAGGTCAAGGAGCCCATCGCCGAGGAGTACCACCGCCTCCGCAAGGACCAGACGCTCTTCACCTACCTGCACCTGGCCGCCTCCAAGGAGTGCACGGACGCCCTCATCGAGTCCGGCACCACGGCGATCGCCTACGAGACGGTCGAGCTGCCCTCCCGCGCGCTCCCGCTGCTCGCCCCGATGTCCGAGGTCGCGGGCCGCCTGGCCCCGCAGGTCGGCGCCTACCACCTGATGCGCTCGGCCGGCGGCCGTGGTGTGCTCCCCGGCGGCGTCCCCGGCACCCAGCCCGCCAAGGCCGTCGTCATCGGCGGCGGTGTCTCCGGCTGGAACGCCACGCAGATCGCCGTCGGCATGGGCTTCCACGTCACGCTGCTCGACCGCGACATCAACAAGCTGCGCGAGGCCGACAAGGTCTTCGGCACCAAGGTCCGGGCCATCATGTCCAACTCCTTCGAGCTGGAGAAGGCCGTCCTCGACGCCGACCTCGTCATCGGTGCCGTGCTCATCCCGGGCGCCAAGGCCCCGAAGCTGGTCACCAACGAGCTGGTGTCGCGCATGAAGCCCGGAAGTGTCCTTGTCGACATCGCGATCGACCAGGGCGGCTGCTTCGAGGACTCGCGTCCCACCACGCACGCCGAACCGACCTTCAAGGTCCACAACTCGGTCTTCTACTGCGTCGCCAACATGCCCGGCGCGGTG
This sequence comes from Streptomyces sp. TRM68416, assembly GCF_014596915.1. Classification (GTDB taxonomy): domain Bacteria; phylum Actinomycetota; class Actinomycetes; order Streptomycetales; family Streptomycetaceae; genus Streptomyces. The sequence continues at coordinate 487,226 of NZ_JACVWU010000002.1, read as the reverse complement.
CCCAACACCTCCACCCACGCGCTGACCAACGCCACGCTGCCGTACATCGTCTCGTTGGCCAACAACGGCTGGGTGGAGGCGCTGCGCCGCGACCCGGCGCTCGCCAAGGGTCTCAACACCCATGACGGCAAGGTCGTTTACCGCGAGGTCGCCGAGGCGCACGGGCTGGAGCACGTCGAGCTGGAGTCGCTGCTCGGCTGAGCCGCAGGCCCACCGTTCGCGACTAAGTCACCTTTTCGTAAAGGCGATACGTCAACACTGGACGTCAACGTCGCCCACCCGGCCGGACCTTGCCGACAAGGTCCGGCCGGATGTGTGTATGGTCACTTTGCGACGCTCGATCAACTCGCCTCGAACGTAACCCTTCGACCGATTCGCACACCGGTGAAACCTACCGTGCGACGGCCGTACGCCCTTGACAGAGGGATGTTTCATTGCCGACACATCGTGCCGGGTCCGGCGGATTGTGTTGCTGCGGACCGCCGACACGCCATAGAGTCGCCAACCGTCGGCATGGTGCCACGCTGACCTGTCTAGAAGTTTCCTGGTCACCAAGGAGGTAAGACGACTTGTGAATGAGTCGACATTTACTCCCGGGGGTGGTCAACCAGGAAGCCCTGCGCGGGGTCAGGTTCCCGCGGGGTTCGAGGCTGTCGGCTCCGTTGCGGTGCGCACCTTCGCAGCCCACCAGAGTCACACCTCAGAACTGACTCGCCCAGCACACCAGAGCATGGATGGCCATCACGTGAACGCCATGGCCGGCGACGGAAGTGGCGCGCCCCACAACCACTTCGCCGACTACGACGAACTGCCCGACGGGCACTTCTACGATCCCGACGCGGAGTACGAGCCCGACCCCGAGTACGCGGCCACGCTCGCGCCCGACGCTGCCCGCCAGCGCCGTGAGCGCATCGGCCCGACCGGGCGTCCGCTGCCGTACTTCCCGATTCCGGGCCCGCTGACCGACCACGGTCCCGCGAAGATCATCGCGATGTGCAACCAGAAGGGCGGCGTCGGCAAGACGACGTCGACCATCAACCTGGGTGCCGCGCTCGCGGAGTACGGGCGCCGGGTGCTGCTCGTCGACTTCGACCCGCAGGGCGCGCTGTCGGTCGGACTCGGCGTCAACCCGATGGAGCTCGACCTCACCGTCTACAACCTGCTCATGGAGCGGGGCATGTCGGCCGACGAGGTCCTGCTGAAGACCGCGGTCCCGAACATGGACCTGCTGCCCAGCAATATCGACTTGTCGGCGGCAGAGGTCCAGCTCGTCTCCGAGGTGGCCCGTGAGTCGACGCTTCAGCGGGCGCTCAAGCCGCTGATGGACGACTACGACTACATCGTGATCGACTGCCAGCCCTCGCTCGGCCTGCTCACCGTGAACGCCCTCACGGCGGCGCACAAGGTGATCGTGCCGCTGGAGTGCGAGTTCTTCGCCCTGCGCGGTGTCGCACTGCTGACGGAGACCATCGAGAAGGTCCAGGAGCGGCTCAACCCGGAGCTGGAGCTCGACGGGATCCTCGCCACGATGTACGACTCGCGCACCGTGCACAGCCGTGAGGTGCTCGCGCGTGTCGTCGAGGCGTTCGACGACCACGTCTACCACACGGTCATCGGGCGCACGGTCCGCTTCCCGGAGACCACGGTCGCCGGTGAGCCGATCACCACGTACGCCTCCAACTCCGTCGGTGCCGCCGCCTACCGCCAGCTCGCCAGGGAGGTGCTCGCCCGGTGTCACGCCGAGTGAGTCTGCCGGGGGCCGACGAACTGTTCCGTACGACAGGGGGAATGGCGCTCCAGCCGTCCACTCCCCGGCGCCCGGCCAACGGCGAGGCCCGGGTGCCGTCCCCCGCGGGGGAGAGCGATCCCGCCGCCGCGGAGGACGCGCCGCAGTCGGTGCCCGCGCAGGGCGGCGAGGGCGCGGAGCACGTGGCGGCGGAGCCGGAGGCGGCCGACGACGGGGAGTCCCGCAGCCGGTCCGCCGCGTCCGGGGCCGGTGCCGGTTCCGGGCGGCGGCAGGGGGCGCAGGAAGGTTCTTCTGCCGCGGCGCCGCGCAAGCGGGGGCGGGCGGCCGCCCGCCGGCCCAGCGGGCGCGAGCGCCACGACGAGAAGATCACCGTGTACGTCTCCGCCGAGGAACTGATGGACCTGGAACACGCCCGGCTGGTGCTCCGCGGCGAGCACGGCCTGGCCGTCGACCGCGGGCGGATCGTCCGGGAGGCGGTCGCGGTGGTGCTCGCCGATCTGGAGACCCGCGGGGACGCCAGCATCCTCGTACGACGGCTTCGCGGGCGGTAGCGGTAGCCTGCGGGGGCTATGACCTCGAACGACGTTTCCCGTGGCCGTCGGCGTGCGCTGGGGCGCGGGCCGGGGGCGGCAGCCGGGCCGGAGCCCGAAGCGGAGCCGGTGGACGCTGCCGCTGCCGCGGAGGCCGCCGCCCAGGAGGCTGCTGCGGAGGAGGCCGCCGCCGGGGAAGCCGCCATCGGGGCGCCCGCCGCCGAGGAGCCCCCTGTCGGGGGGTCTGCCATTGGGGAACTCGCTGTCGGGGGGCCTGTCGCCGGGGAAGCCGCCGCTTCGGGGTCGGCTGCCGAGAGGGCCGCGGCTGAGGAGTCCGCTGTCGGGGGAGCCGTCGCCGAGGAGCCCCCTGTCGGGGAAGCCGTCGCTCAGGGGCCCGTTGCCGAGAAGGCTGCGGCTGGGGAGCCCGCTGTCGGGGAGGCCGCCATCGGGGCGCCCGCCGCCGAGGAGCCCTCTGTCGGGGGAGCCGTCGTCGGGGTGCCCGCTGCCGAAAGGGGCGTAGCCGAAGAGGTCGTCGTCGAGGAAGCCGGTTCCGGGGACGACGGTGTTTTCAAGGTTCGGCTTGCCAACTTCGAAGGTCCCTTCGATCTGCTGCTCCAGCTGATCTCCAAGCACAAGCTGGATGTCACCGAGGTCGCGCTGTCGAAGGTGACCGACGAGTTCATGGCGTACATCAGGGCCCTGGGTCCGGACTGGGACCTGGACGAGACGACCGAGTTCCTGGTGGTCGCGGCGACCCTGCTCGACCTCAAGGCGGCGCGGCTGCTGCCCGCCGCCGAGGTGGAGGACGAGGCCGACCTGGCGCTGCTGGAGGCGCGGGACCTGCTGTTCGCGCGGCTCCTGCAGTACCGGGCGTACAAGCAGATCGCGGAGATCTTCGACCGGAGGCTGGCTGACGAGGCCCGGCGCTATCCCCGTACCGTCGGCCTTGAGCCGCACCTCGCCGACCTGCTGCCCGACGTCGTCATCAGCATCGGGGCGGAAGGATTCGCCAAGCTCGCCGTGAAGGCGATGCAGCCCAAGCCCAAGCCGCAGGTGTACGTCGACCACATCCACGCGCCGCTGGTCAGCGTGCAGGAGCAGGCCGGCATCGTGGTCGCGCGGCTGAGGGAGCTGGGGGAGGCCAGCTTCCGGGTGCTCGTCGAGGACACCGGCGACACGCTGACCGTCGTGGCCCGGTTCCTGGCGCTGCTGGAGCTGTACCGGGAGAAGGCCGTCGCGCTGGAGCAGGAGACCGCGCTGGGGGAGCTGCTGGTGCGCTGGACCGGCGGCGAGGGGGACGAGACACCGAGGGTGACCGACGAGTTCGACCGGCCGCCGGACGAGCCGAAGGAGGAGAGCAAGCCGTGACCGAGACCGTTGCCGATCTCCAGCTCAAGCCCGCCCTGGAGGCCGTCCTGATGGTCGTGGACGAGCCCGCGTCCGAGGAGCGCCTGGCGAAGATCCTCGAACGGCCCCGGCGGCAGATCGCGAACGCCCTGCGCGAGCTGGCCGACGAATACGCCCGGCAGGGCCGCGGCTTCGAGCTGCGGTACGTGGCCGGCGGCTGGCGGTTCTACACCCGGCCCGAGAACGCCGCGGCCGTGGAACGGCTCGTCCTGGACGGGCAGACCGCCCGGCTCACCCAGGCGGCCCTGGAGACGCTCGCCGTCGTCGCGTACCGGCAGCCGGTCAGCCGCAGCCGGGTCTCGGCCGTGCGCGGAGTCAACTGCGACGGGGTCATGCGCACCCTCCTGCAGCGGGGTCTGGTCCAGGAGACGGGCACGGAACCCGAAACAGGTGCGATCCTGTACACGACGACGAACTACTTCCTGGAACGGATGGGCCTGCGCGGCCTGGACGAGCTCCCGGAGCTCGCGCCCTTCCTCCCGGAGGCGGAGGCGATCGAGGCCGAGACCGCGGAAGGGGTTCCGTCGTTCGATCCGGACGCTCCGGATTCCGACGCAGACGACAAGACGGAACATTGATGCGAAGCAGCAGCGGCAGGAACAGCAGCGGAAACAACGGCGGGAGCCGTGGTGGCAACAGCGGCGGCCGCGGCGGGAGTGGCGGTGGCCGCGGCAACTACCGCGGTGCCGGTAACAACCGCGACGACAAGCAGGGAGGCCGGCCGAAGAAGCCGCGCCCCGAGGAGCGGCGCTACGACGTCGGCCCCGGGGCCACGCAGGACGGTCCGAAGTCCGGGCGGGGCGGCTCCGCGCGCGGCGGGGCCAAGGGCGGCCCGAAGCAGGGCCAGCAGCGCGGCGGCCGTACGGCGCCCGCCCGCTCCCGCGAGTACGAGACCCGTGCCGAGGAGCGCAACCGCGAGCGGTACGCCGGCAAGAAGGACGTCAAGCTGCCCAAGACCTTCCCCGGCGCCGAGCAGGAGGGCGAGCGGCTGCAGAAGGTCCTCGCGCGCGCGGGCTACGGCTCCCGGCGGGCCTGCGAGGAGCTGATCGAGCAGGCGCGGGTCGAGGTCAACGGCGAGATCGTGCTGGAGCAGGGCAAGCGGGTCGACCCGGAGAAGGACGAGGTCAAGGTCGACGGCCTGACGGTGGCGACGCAGTCGTACCAGTTCTTCTCGCTGAACAAGCCCGCCGGTGTCGTCTCCACCATGGAGGACCCCGAGGGGCGCCAGTGCCTCGGCGACTACGTCACCAACCGTGAGACGCGGCTCTTCCACGTCGGCCGGCTCGACACCGAGACCGAGGGCGTCATCCTGCTCACCAACCACGGCGAGCTGGCCCACCGGCTGACCCACCCCAAGTACGGCGTGAAGAAGACCTACCTCGCGGCCATCGTCGGCCCGATCCCGCGCGACCTGGGCAAGCGCCTGAAGGACGGCATCCAGCTGGAGGACGGCTACGCGCGCGCGGACCACTTCCGGGTGGTCGAGCAGACCGGCAAGAACTACCTCGTCGAGGTCACCCTGCACGAGGGCCGCAAGCACATCGTGCGCCGCATGCTGGCGGAGGCCGGCTTCCCCGTCGAGAAGCTGGTGCGCACCTCCTTCGGCCCGATCACCCTGGGCGACCAGAAGTCGGGCTGGCTGCGCCGCCTGTCGAACACCGAGGTCGGGATGCTGATGAAGGAAGTCGACCTCTAGGGCTTCGAGGGCTTCTAGGGCCTCCAGGGGGTCGAGGACGCTTGCTGTCGGCCGGTTTCCCGGGGTGGGGGTTTCCCCCTCCGGGGGGCCGGCCGATTGGTTTTCGGCCCTCCGCCGGTCTCTGTCTCTGACGGAGGGAGCGGGGATGTCTGTGACGACGGACCACGGGATCGGCGACAGGGCGCGTCTGGCGGCGCCGGAGCGTCGCGGGTGGCGGGCGGGGCCGGGTGGGGCCCGGCGGGGGCGTGAGGAGGCGCTGAGGGCCCCTGCGGCGGGTGCTCCGCGGCTGCGGGGGCTGTCATGAGCGGCGGGGAGCTGTTGGAGCGGTCGCTCGTCTACGCGCTGGGGAGCGTCGCCGAGGTCCGGGGCGGCAGCCTCGGGCGGGGTACGCCGTGTGCCGGCTGGGACCTGGAGGAGCTGCTCGGGCACCTCGACGACTCGATGGACGCGCTGTACGAGGGCCTGACGGGCGGGCGGATCGGCCTGGTCCCCCGGGACGACCGCGCCTGCCGCTTCCGTACGCGCGCGTGCGCCGTGCTCGGCGCCTGGGCGGCCGGACCGCCGGACGAGGTCCGGATCGGCGGACGGCCGCTGGACGTACGGATCGTGGCGGCCGCCGGTGCCGTCGAGATCGCCGTGCACGGCTGGGACGTGGCACAGGCCTGCGGCCGGCCCCGGCCCATCCCCGCCACCCTGGCCGCGGACCTGTTGCGGGTGGCGCGCTTGCTGGTGGCGGAGGAGGACCGGGGCGTGCGTTTCGCCGCTCAGGTCCCCGTGCCGGTCGGTGCCCCGCCGGACGCCCGGCTGCTGGCCTTCCTGGGGCGCCACGCGTCCTGATCCGACCGTCGGGGCGCCGCCGGGCCTTGCCATCGGCAGACACCTCCCTTTATGGTCGTAGTGACTATTAAGGGAGGCGGTCATGGACTACGACAAGTACGCCCACGAACCCTTCGCCGTCACCGTCGATCTCGCGGTCCTCACCCTGCGCTCCGGCGCCCTGCACGTGCTGCTCGTCGAGCGCGGGCAGGAGCCGTACGCCGGGCAGTGGGCGCTGCCCGGCGGCTTCGTGCAGCCGGACGAGTCCGCCGAGACGGCCGCCCGGCGCGAACTCGCCGAGGAGACCGGCCTGGCCGACGTCTCCGGACTGCACCTGGAGCAACTGCGGACCTACAGCGAGCCCGACCGCGACCCCCGGATGCGGGTCGTCTCCGTCGCGTTCGCCGCGCTGCTGCCCGACGCGCCCGAGGCGCACGGCGGCAGCGACGCGGCCCAGGCGCGCTGGGTGCCGTACGACACGGCCGGGCCGCTCGCCTTCGACCACGACCGGATCCTGGCCGACGCCCGTCAACGCGTCGGCGCCAAGCTCGAGTACAGCTGCCTCGCCACCGCCTTCTGCCCGCCGGAGTTCACCCTCGGCGAGCTCCAGCAGGTCTACGAGGCCGTGTGGGGCACCGCCCTGGACCGGCCCAACTTCCGGCGCAAGGTGCTCGCCACGCCGGGGTTCGTCGAGCCGGTGCCCGGCGCCTCCCGCCTCACCGGCGGCCGCGGCAAGCCCGCCGCGCTGTACCGCGCGGGCACCGCCACCGCCCTCCACCCGCCGCTGCTCCGGCCGACCCCGGAAGGACCCTCCGCATGACCGCCCTCGTGAAGAAGCGCGCCGCCACCGGGGCCCTGGTGGGGCTCGCCCTCGGGGACGCCCTCGGCTTCCCGACCGAGTTCAACGACGTGCCGTCGATCCTCGCCAAGTGCGGGCCGTGGCGGGAGATGGAGCTGCCGCGGCGCGCGATCGTCAGCGACGACACGCAGATGACGCTGGCGCTGGGCAGGGGGTTGCGGACGGCCATGGACCGGGGGGTGCTCGGGCCCGCCGGGCTGGCCGGACCCGTGCGGCAGGAGTTCATCGCGTGGAACCGCTCCCCGGAGAACAACCGGGCACCCGGCAACACCTGCCTGCGCGCATGCGAACTGCTGGAGGACCCGGGCCTGCCGTGGCAGGACGCCAGCCGGATCCACTCCAAGGGCTGCGGCGCCAACATGCGCGTCGCGCCGATCGGGCTCGCCCCCGGGCTGAGTGACGAACAGCGCTCGGGCGCCGCCCAGTTGCAGTCCGCGCTCACCCACGGGCACCCCACGGCGCTCGCCGCCTCCGACCTGACCGCGCACGCCGTACGGCTGCTCGCGCAGGGCGCGGAGCCGACCGGACTCGTCGGCCTGCTGCGGTCGTACGCCTACGACCACCGCACCCGCTACCACCACGCCTGGCTCGGCGACCTGTGGACCCGCGCCCAGGACCCCACCCCGGAGCACTTCATCGCGCGCGGCTGGGACGAGTGCCTGGAGATCCTGGAACGGCTTCAGCAGGCCGTGCGGGACCGCTCGGTCGAGACCGACCCGTGCCTGGCCACCGGCGCGGGCTGGATCGCCGAGGAGGCGCTGGCGACCGGGCTGCTGTGCTTCCTGCTGTTCGTCGACGAGCCGGTGACGGCGCTGCGCCGGGCCGCCTGCTCCTCCGGCGACTCGGACTCCGTCGCCTGCCTGACGGGCGCCTTCGCGGGGGCGTACCTCGGCGCCGACGCCTGGCCCCGGGAGTGGGCGGACCGGATCGAGTACCGGGGCGACCTGATCACCCTCGGTGCCCTCTGGGACGCTTGACCGATGACCGACGCCCTGGACATCGACCTCGCCCCGGTGGTCGCCGAGCAGCCCCACCCGCTGCTGTTCGCGACCGTCTCCGGCGCCCACCTGTACGGCTTCCCGTCCCGCGACTCGGACGTGGACCTGCGCGGTGTGCACCTGCTGCCCGCCGCCGACCTCGTGGGCCTGCGCGAGCCGGACGAGACGCGGTCCCGGATGTGGGACCGGGACGGCGTCGAGATGGACCTGGTCACCCATGACCTGCGCAAGTTCGTCCGGCTGATGCTGCGCCGCAACGGCTACGTCCTGGAGCAGTTGCTGTCACCGCTCGTCGTGCACACCACCGACGCGCACCGGGAGCTGGCCGCACTCGCGCCCGGGGTCGTCACCAGCCACCACGCCCACCACTACCGGGGGTTCGCGAACACCCAGTGGCGGCTGTTCGCGAAGACCGGCGAACTCAAGCCGCTGCTCTACACCTTCCGGGTCCTGCTCACCGGCATCCATCTGATGCGCAGCGGGGAGGTGCAGGCCCATCTGCCCACGCTGCTCGGGGAGGTGGCCGAGGCCCCGGCCCACCTGTCCGAGTTGATCGAGGCGAAGGTCGAGCGGGAGCACGGGCCGGCCGCCGTCGACCACGCGCGCGTGAAGGCCGACGTCGAGCGGCTGCAGGGGGTGCTGGACGAGGCCCAGGCCGAGTCAGCCCTGCCCGACAACCCGGCCGGGTACGACGCCCTGCACGACTTCGTCGTACGGATCCGGCTGGAGCGCTGAGGTACGGCGGACGCGGACGAGGAAGTCCTCGACGCGCCGCCGGTCCGGTGCGGCGGGCAGCGGGCTGCGGTGCGCGGACTCCTCCGCCTCCGCCGCCAGCCGGGTCATCCGCGCCTCGACCTCCGGCCACGGCACCTCACCCCGCTTCACCGCGAGGAGCGGCTCGCGCTGATCGCCGACGTCGATCGTGAGTTCGCCCGTGCGCAGCAGGTCGCGGGCGCTCGTCAGCAGGCGCAGCAGGTGCATCGCGTGCTTCCAGCGCGGGGCGCCGTGGTTGCGGACGTCGGCCTGGAGCTTCTTGCGCTGGCCCACGGCGTACCGCGCGAAGGTGTCGTGGGCCTGCCGGGACAGGAACGCCCCGCGCAGGGCGAGCAGTTCGCGGCCCGTGTCGTCGACGTACTCCACGACGGGGGAGTGCAGGCACTCCAGGATGTTGGGATTCGCGCGCAGCGCCAGCTCGCAGAAGCGCTCCAGCTCCCAGCTGAACTGCTCCTCGGCCGGGCCCTCCACGTGCGTCGGCGGCTTGTCGAAGCGCCAGAACAGGGGAGTGGGGGCGAGGAACACGCCCCGCCGGTCGGTGTCGCTGCCCTCCGTCGCCAGACCGAAGGCGCGCGAACCCATCACGCAGGCGTAGATCGTGTGGTCGCGTACCAGGCTCTCGGGGTGCATGCCGGGGAGCGTACGCGGCGCCTCACGCCAGGCGGATCGAATTTCCCTCCACGGTGACCTTCTTCTCGGGCAGCGGCTTCGTCGCCGGAGGGTTGGCCACCGAACCGTCCGTGATGTTGAACTTGCTGCCGTGGCAGGTGCAGTTGATGGTGCCGTCCGCGACGTTGGCCACCGTGCACCGCTGATGGGTGCAGATGCTGGAGAAGGCCTTGAACTCGCCCTCCTTCGGCTGCGTCACCACGATCTCCTCGTCCTTGAAGATCGTGCCCCCGCCCACCGGGATGTCGGACGTGGTGGCCAGCTCCTGGCCGGGGGAGGCGTTCGAGGACGAGTCGTCGTTGTCGTCGCCGTACTCGCTGCACCCCGTGACGAGCGCCGCCGCGCCGGTCGCGAGGAGAACGGTGCGGCGCGTCGGGCGGTTGGTCATGTCGTCACTCCGAACGTGCGGAAGAACCAGAGGGCGGACGTCAGCCAGATGATCGTGAGGGTGGTGAGGACCAGCCCGCCGACGAACGGCAGCAGCCAGCCGGGCAGCCGCTCCCAGCGGAGCAGCAGCATCTTGGCACTGAATGCGCCGAAGAAGAAGCAACCCAGGAGGGAGTGCCACAAAACGCGCGTGTCGTACGACTGATAGCCCAACGCGTACAGACAGTGCACCGCGACCGGCACCGCCACCAGGAACGCCGCCCGGCCCGACCAGCGGTGCAGCGGCGCCGACCAGCTCGGGCCCGGCAGCTTCCCGTACACCATCAGCGCCGAGACGAGCTGCACGAGGGCGAGGAACATCGCGGCCGTCGCCAGCCAGGACTTGACCGCCTGGGTGCTGCTGAAGCCCGCGAGGTTGAAGGCCGTGCCCGCCGGGTCGTGGACCTTGCCGTACACCCCGAGGGCCACGGCGACCGCGCCCGCGACGAGCGCCGGGACCAGGTAACGGGCGGGGTGCGGGCTGCCGTGGGAGGGGCGGGGCGAGGGGAAGTCCTGGGTGACGGCGTTCGGGTCTACGGTCATGATCGGCTCCCGTGGCAGGGGGATCAGGGGGTTGCGGGCCGGGCTGTGAGCTGCTGTCCGTCGACCGTCACCGCGCCGGTCTCCGGGTCGATCGAGGGGGCGGGCGAGGGGGTGCCGTCGCGGGTGACGATGCCGACCTGCCGTCCGCCCTGCAGCACGATCCAGCCGCCGTCGACCTGTGTGCCGTCCACGGTGGCGGTCGCCCGGTACGGACCGGACGGCTTCTTCGCCCGGTCGGCGGTGAAGCCATGCTGTCCGTCGCCGACGTCGACCGTGCCGCTGATCCGGTTGTCCTCCTTCAGCGTGCCGTTCAGCACCGAGCCGTCCTTGCCGGTCAGCCGCATCGACCCGTCGTCCTCGACGTCGCCCTTCAGCCAGGACTCCCGGGTGCGGCCGTCGCAGAAGTACGCGACAGCGCCGCCGTCGCGCAGGGTGAGGGCGATCGCGGCGGAGTCGTCGTCGGTACGGCCGGCATACCTGCCGTCCGGGACGGGGGTCGGGGACGGGGACGCTGACGGGGTGACGGTCGGGGGCGGCGGGGTGCTCGTGGGGGCCGGGGACGGGCTGGTCTCCGCGGAGGTGCTCCGCGTCCCCGTCGTGGCGTTGAGCGACAGCATCAGGACGGCGAGCGCGAGTCCGGTGAGAAGGGTGAGCAGCGGTCCAGGACGCTTCATGAACGGCCTCCCCCGAGACGAGCTTCCTGTGCCATCAGAGCGGACCTCGCGCCGGGCGTAAAGAGGCGCACGGTGGTGTTCTCGCCCCAAATAGCGGAACAGCGACATTCCGGTGAGATGGTGACCATGACCGGAAGAGAACCGAACCTCGGTGATCTGCTCGGCGGCCTCCCCGGCCCGGGCGGCGGCGGGAACAGGCAGGTGCCCGCCTCCCCCGACGAGCTGGTCCGGCAGCAGAGGCTGTGAACAGCCGTCTCAGCGGGCGGGCGCCGCGCACCCCGCCCACCGGGGCCGCATAGGCTGGAGGGTCGAAGAGGCGATCCGTACATCAGCAAGGAGCAGCGCCGTGGCGGTACGAGCGGTCCGGGGGGCCGTCCAACTGGAGCGGGACGAGGCCGGCCACATGGACGAGCAGGTCGGGGCCCTGCTCACGGCGATCCTGGAGCGGAACGGCCTGACCGCCGACGACCTGATCAGCATCTGGTTCACGGCCACGCCCGACCTGCACAGCGACTTCCCGGCGGCCGCGGCCCGCAAGCTCGGCGCCGGATTCGCCGACGTACCCCTGATCTGCGCCCAGGAGCTGGACATCGAGGGCGCCATGCCCCGCGTGGTCCGGGTCCTCGCGCACATCGAGTCCGACCGGCCGCGCGCCGACATCGCGCACGTCTACCTCGGCGCCGCGGCCGCCCTGCGCAAGGACATCGCCCAGTGAGAACCGCACTCGTCATCGGCACCGGCCTCATCGGCACCTCGGCCGCCCTGGCCCTGGCGGGACGCGGCGTCACCGTCCACCTCGCCGACCACGACCCCGAGCAGGCCCGTACGGCGGCCGCCCTGGGCGCCGGCACCGACGAGGCGCCCGACGGGCCCGTCGACCTCGCGATCGTCGCCGCCCCGCCCGCCCATGTGGCCGCCGTCCTCGCCGACGCCATGCGCCGCGGGGTGGCCCGCGGCTACATCGACGTGGCCAGCGTCAAGGGCGGCCCGCGCCGCGAGCTGGAGGCGCTCGGCCTGGACCTGTCCTCGTACATCGGCACCCACCCCATGTCGGGCCGCGAGAAGTCCGGCCCGCTGGCCGCCAGCGGTGACCTCTTCGAGGGCCGCCCCTGGGTGCTGACCCCGACCCGGGACACCGACACCGAGGTCCTCAACCTCGCCCTGGAGCTGGTCTCGCACTGCCGGGCCGTCCCGGTCGTGATGGACGCCGACGCCCACGACCGCGCCGTGGCGCTGGTCTCCCACATGCCCCACCTGGTCTCCAGCATGGTCGCGGCCCGTCTTGAGCACGCCGAGGAGGCCGCCGTACGGCTGTGCGGGCAGGGCATCCGGGACGTGACCCGGATCGCCGCCTCCGACCCGCGGATGTGGATCGACATCCTCTCCGCGAACCCGGGACCGGTCGCCGACCTCCTCGCGGACGTCTCCGCCGACCTCGACGACACCGTCCGGGCCCTGCGCGCGCTGCAGTCCTCCGACGAGGACAAGCGCCGTGAGGGCGTCGTGGGCATCGAGGACGTGCTGCGCCGCGGCAACGCGGGCCAGGTCCGCGTCCCCGGCAAGCACGGCTCCGCTCCGCGGGTCTACGAGATCGTGGCGGTGCTCATCGACGACCAGCCGGGACAGCTCGCCCGGATCTTCGCGGACGCCGGCCGGGCCGGGGTCAACATCGAGGACGTACGCATCGAGCACGCCACCGGGCAGCAGGCCGGTCTGGTGCAGCTGATGGTGGAGCCGCAGGCGGCGCCGGTGCTCACGGCCGCGCTGCGGGAGCGGGGCTGGGCCATCCGCCAGTAAGGAGGCCTCCGGCGAGCCAGTAACCTTGTGCGGGGCGCTTTCGCGTCCCGCACACCCACCACACCGCACCAGGAAGGTGTCCCCCCGTGGAAAACGGCGCCGCCCAGCCCGTGATTGTCGCCATCGACGGCCCCTCCGGCACGGGCAAGTCGAGCACGTCGAAGGCCGTGGCCGCGCAGCTGGGCCTCAGCTACCTCGACACGGGCGCCCAGTACCGGGCGATCACGTGGTGGATGGTGAACAACGGCATCGACATCGACGACCCGCACGCGATCGCCGCCGCGGCCGGCAAGCCGGAGATCGTCTCCGGCACCGACCCGGCGAACCCCACGATCACGGTCGACGGCACCGATGTGGCCGCCCCGATCCGCACCCAGGAGGTCACCTCCCAGGTGAGCGCGGTCAGCGCGGTGCCCGAGGTGCGCACCCGGATCACCGAGCTCCAGCGCTCCATCGCGGCCTCCGCCGAGCGGGGCATCGTCGTCGAGGGCCGGGACATCGGGACGACCGTGCTGCCCGACGCCGACCTCAAGATCTTCCTCACCGCCTCCGCGGAGGCCCGCGCCGCCCGGCGCAGCGGTGAGCTCAAGGGCGCCGACGTGAACGCCACCCGCGAGGCCCTCATCAAGCGGGACGCGGCCGACTCCAGCCGCAAGACCTCGCCGCTGGCCAAGGCCGACGACGCGGTCGAGGTGGACACCACCGAGCTCACGCTCGCGCAGGTCATCGAGTGCGTCGTGACCCTCGTCGAGGAGAAGCGGGCCGGGAAGTGACCGAACTGCCTTCGGCGCGCGGCGCCGAGGTCGGGCGGCGCATCGGCGTCGGCCTGATGTACGGGCTGTGGAAGCCGCGCGTGCTCGGCGCCTGGAAGGTGCCCGCGAGCGGTCCGGTGATCCTCGCCGTCAACCACTCCCACAACATCGACGGCCCCATGGTCATGGGCGTCGCGCCCCGGCCGACGCACTTCCTGATCAAGAAGGAGGCGTTCGTCGGCCCGCTCGACCCGTTCCTGACCGCGATCGGCCAGGTCAAGGTGGACCGCTCGGTCGCCGACCGTACGGCGATCACGCGGGCCCTCGACGTCCTGTCGGCCGGCGGCGCGCTCGGCATCTTCCCGGAGGGCACCCGCGGCGAGGGCGACTTCGCCTCCCTGCGCGCGGGGCTCGCCTACTTCGCGGTGCGCAGCGGCGCGCCGGTCGTCCCGGTCGCCGTTCTGGGAAGCTCCGGGCGGCCCGGACGGTTGATAAAGGCGCTGCCTCCGCTGCGCAGCCGCGTCGACGTGGTCTTCGGCGACCCCTTCGAGGCGGGCGACGGCAGCGGACGGCGCACCCGCAAGGCCTTGGACGAGGCCACCGAACGCATCCAGAAGCAGCTCACCGCCCATCTGGAAAACGCCAGGCGCCTGACAGAGCGCTAGGCGACACTGAGTAGTGGATCAAACCGGCGATACCGGGCGGTCCACCGATCACCACACTGAACGAGGTACGGACTTCATGAACGACCAGATCCATTCCGACGGCTCGGGCGAGGCGCACGACCACGGGATGCTTGGCGACGCCGAGTACGCGGAGTTCATGGAGCTCGCCGCGGAAGAGGGCTTCGACCTGGAGGACGTCGAGGGTGCCATCGAGGCGGCGGGCCACGGTCCGCTTCCGGTGCTCGCCGTCGTCGGCCGCCCGAATGTCGGCAAGTCGACGCTCGTCAACCGCATCATCGGGCGCCGCGAGGCCGTCGTCGAGGACAAGCCCGGCGTCACCCGGGACCGCGTGACCTACGAGGCCGAGTGGGCGGGCCGCCGCTTCAAGGTCGTCGACACCGGCGGCTGGGAGCAGGACGTCCTCGGCATCGACGCCTCCGTGGCCGCGCAGGCCGAGTACGCGATCGAGGCCGCCGACGCGGTCGTCTTCGTCGTCGACGCCAAGGTCGGCGCCACCGACACCGACGAGGCCGTCGTACGGCTGCTGCGCAAGGCGGGCAAGCCGGTCGTGCTGGCCGCCAACAAGGTCGACGGGCCGAGCGGTGAGGCGGACGCCGCCTACCTGTGGTCCCTGGGCCTCGGTGAGCCGCACCCCGTCTCCGCGCTGCACGGCCGCGGCACCGGCGACATGCTGGACGCCGTCCTGGAGGTGCTGCCGGAGGCGCCCGAGCAGACCTTCGGCGGCACCGGCGTCGGCGGTCCGCGCCGTATCGCCCTGATCGGCCGCCCGAACGTCGGCAAGTCCTCGCTGCTGAACAAGGTGGCGGGCGAGGAGCGCGTCGTCGTCAACGAGCTGGCCGGCACCACCCGTGACCCGGTCGACGAGATGATCGAACTCGGCGGTGTCACCTGGAAGTTCGTCGACACGGCGGGCATCCGCAAGCGCGTCCACCTCCAGCAGGGCGCCGACTACTACGCCTCGCTGCGCACCGCGGCCGCCGTGGAGAAGGCCGAGGTCGCGGTCATCCTGATCGACGCCTCGGAGTCCATCTCGGTGCAGGACCAGCGCATCGTCACCATGGCCGTCGAGGCGGGCCGCGCCATGGTCATCGCCTACAACAAGTGGGACACCCTCGACGAGGAGCGCCGCTACTACCTGGAGCGGGAGATCGAGACCGAGTTCGGCCAGGTCGCCTGGGCGCCCCGGGTCAACGTCTCGGCCCGCACCGGCCGCCACATGGAGAAGCTGGTCCCCGCGATCGAGACGGCCCTGGCCGGCTGGGAGACCCGTGTCCCGACGGGCCGCCTGAACGCCTTCCTCGGGGAGCTGGTCGCGGCCCACCCGCACCCGATCCGGGGCGGCAAGCAGCCGCGCATCCTGTTCGGCACCCAGGCCGGCACCAGGCCCCCGCGGTTCGTGCTCTTCGCCTCCGGCTTCATCGAGGCGGGCTACCGGCGCTTCATCGAGCGCCGGCTGCGCGAGGAGTTCGGCTTCGAGGGCACGCCGATCCACATCTCGGTGCGGGTGCGCGAGAAGCGCGGCAAGAAGAAGTAAGCGCGTACGGTGCGTACGGAATGAGAAGAGGGCGGCCCCCAACGGGAGCCGCCCTCCTCAGTGTTCAGATGCCTCTGCGGGGAACCGGCTGGAGGGCCGGGTGCGTCCCCGTCGCCTGCGGCCCGATGTGCCCGACCCGCTGCCACTGCGACTGCCGCGCGCTGTGGGCGCCGGCGCTGTAGGCGCTGTAGGAGCTGCTGAAGGACCCCGGGCGATGTCCGCCGTACGGGTCCGTACTGTGCGGGATGTTCCCGAAGGCGGTGAACCCCAGGTCCTCCTCGCCGCTGCGGTCGCCCGGCAGCGTACGGAAGGACTTGACGTACTCGGCGTAGAGCGCGTCGTAGATCGGCGTGGCCGAGGGAGAAACATCGTATGCGTGCACGTATGTCCAAACGACCGCTCACGGGAAGGGATGCGGTCGGGCGGCGGGCGTTTGGGTGTGCCGTCGGTGCTCAGGTGCCGGCGAGGGGCAGCGCGGAGGCGACGAGCTTGCCGTTGGCGGCCGCCTTGTCCAGCGCGTCGCGCAGCAGGTCCTCCCGCGGCTGACGTCCGATGGAGCCCACCGGCGCCGCGAACATCAGCACCTGCTGGTGCTTGTTGGCGGCCGCCCGCCACCCCTCCGTCACCTGGAGCGGCTGGTGCGCCTGCCACCAGGCCACCGGCTGACCGCCGTTGGTGCCGGGCTGGAGCACCGCGTGCAGCTGGCCCATGGCGAGCAGCACCGACCAGCCGTGCAGCACCGGCGGCACCGACTCGATCGCCGTCAACGGCATGAACCCCTGCTCGATCAGCAGCGGCAGGAAGTCGTCGCCGACCCCCGTCGCACCGGGCCGCACGATGGGTCCGGTCGGCTCCACGACCAGCGCCGGGTGCAACTCCCCGGCGATCAGCACCAGTCCGCTGGTCACCCCGAGCACCGCCTGCTCGGGTGCGACCTTGTCGGGCTCCGGGCCGGCCGTGTCGCCGGTGATGGACCTCACCGCTCCCTGGAGCTGCTCCTCGGTGACCTGGACGACCTGCGAGGGCAGACAGGTGGCGTGGGCGAAGGCGAGGACGGCGGTCTCGTCGCCGATGAACAGGACGGTGCTGGTGCGCTCCTGTTCGGAGTCGCCCGGAGTGCGGCAGGACGTGCAGTCGTAACTGCCGGGGGCGTTCTCTCCGGCGAGCAGCCGGTCGGCTTCTTCGTCGCCGATCTCGGCGCGTACCTCGTCGCTGACGTCGAGCATGCGCGGCACGGGGGGCTCCCTCGGGATGTGATGCGTGGCGGGGCCGGGCGGCTCCCGGCCCGTGAACCGGGCGGGTCCCGGGCTCATGAAGAAGACAACGGGCGATCTGTGGCGGGAGTCACGCACCACGGCGAACGGAATCGAACCATCCGTAGCGGACGGTCACACCCGGCCCGAAATCGTGCACTCACGGTCAAGCCCTGGGCAGTCCAAGGAAGTTGGTTCCGTGAAGTGGCTCACAGATTGTCGGAGGTGCTGCCCGACAAATCAGGAAATCAGCGAATGAAGTGGGTGGCCGGAATTCGCCGATACCTCGGGTAACGGCGAACTGGCCTGGAATGACAAGCAATTGGTTGATACCGGCCGCCCACCCTCCCTAGATTCCTCGGCCGTGTGCAACGAGCACCGCTCGGGTACGTCCGCCGGCCGCACCACAGCCAGCTCGCAGCACCTGCCTCCGGCGGACGGGGCGGAGCGCGACGACCGCGACCCAGTGCGCGGAGCGCGCCCCGCCTTGGGGGACCCCGAGTCCGTCGGGAGGGAATTCCATGTCCGAATGTGCCGATACCAACCGCGACAACGCCCGTAAGACGCGTACCACGGCGGTTCTCGCCGGGGCGGCTCTGCTCGCCCCACTCGGACTGCTCGCCGCGAGCGGCAACGCCGCGGCGGCCGACCCCGGAGTGTGGGACCGCATCGCCCAGTGCGAGAGCGGCGGCAACTGGCACATCAACACCGGCAACGGCTACTACGGAGGACTCCAGTTCTCCGCGAGCACCTGGCGCGCCTACGGCGGCACCGCCTACGCGCCCACGGCCGACCGGGCCACCAAGTCCCAGCAGATCGCCGTGGCCACCAAGGTGCAGCGCGGCCAGGGCTGGGGCGCCTGGCCCACCTGCTCGGCCCGTGCCGGAGCCTACGGCAGCGCACCAGCGGCCACGGCTCCCGCCGCCGGCTCGGCGACCACCAAAGCGGCCCCGTCGGCCCCGTCGACTCCGTCGAAGACGCCGGAGCGAGCCTCGGGCCACACCGACCGCAGCGCGTCCCGCGGCGACTACACCGTCCGGCAGGGCGACACCCTCAGCGGCATCGCCGCCCGCCACGGGACCACCTGGCAGCGCCTGTACGCCGCCAACAGGGCCGCCATCGGCGATGACCCCAACCTGATCGTGCCCGGCCAGCGCCTCGACATCTGAGTGCAGCTCCCCCTCGCCGGGTACCGGCCCCACCCGTCGGTCCGCCGACCGGGTGGGGCCTTCCGGCGCACCGCCGCGCCGGGACGGCCGCGGACGCCGCGCTGCTTAGCGTGGGCCGATGCGCCACCGCACGCCGATCGTCGTGGCCCTCGCGGCCGCCCTGCTCACCGCCCTCGCCCCCGGCACGGCCCACGCGGCACCGCCGCCGCCGGCCCCCGGACCGGCACCCACGCGCGTGCCCCACGACTGCGCGCGGGACCAGTGGCCGTGGGGCTGCATCGCCGAGTGCGAGAGCAGCGGGCGCTGGCACGTCAACACCGGCAACGGCTTCTACGGCGGACTGCAGTTCTGGCAGCCCACCTGGGAGGAGTTCGGCGGCCTGAAGTACGCCCCGCGCGCGGACCTCGCCACCCGGGACGAGCAGATCGCCGTCGCCCAGGAGGTGCTCGCCGTGCAGGGGTGGGAGGCCTGGCCCGTGTGCTCCAAGCGGTACGGGCTCAAGGGCCGCATGCACACGGTGAAGCCCGGCGACACCCTCTGGGCGATCGCCCGCAAGTACGGCATCGAGGGCGGCTGGCAGGAGCTCTACCAGGCCAACAAGGAGACGATCGGCGGCCGTCCTGACCGGCTGTTGCCGGGCATGCTGCTCGTCATCCCGAAGGCCTCGACCCGGACCACCGCCCGCTTCGGTCCTCCTCTGCCGACGCCGACCCCGCCCCCGACGCCGACGCCCGCAGCTCCCGCGCCTCGCCGCTGAACACGACCGCGCCCCGGCGCAGTTCGTACACCAGCGCCGGACGGTCGCGCAGCACCGGCGGCAGCCGCTGCTCGGCGACGACCACGCACGCCTCCGACGCGGCCAGCAGTTCGTACGTGCGGGTCGCGACCGCGGGGGACATGCCCTGCACGGGTTCGTCGACGAGCAGCACGCGCGCGCGGGACAGCAGGGCGCGGGAGAGGGCGAGCATGCGCTGCTCCCCGCCGGACAGGGTGCCGGCCCGGCGCGGCAGCAGGCTCTCCAGCGGCGGGTAGGCCTCCAGGGCGCGGTCGTAGGCCGGGGTCGTGAGTTCGAGGTTCTCGCGGACGGTGAGGGAGCCGAACACCGCCTGCCGTTCGGGGACCAGGCACAGCCCGCGGCGGGCGCGCTCGTGGGCGGGGACGCGGGTGACGTCGGTGCCGTCCCACACCACCGCGCCGCCGGACAGCGGCACGGCTCCCGCGAGGGCGCGCAGCACGGTGGTACGGCCGGATCCGTTGCGGCCCAGCAGGACGGTCAGGCCGGGGGCCGGGGCCGCCAGGGTCACGCCGTGCAGGGCCTCCAGGGGGCCGTAGCGCACGCGCGCGTGGCGCAGGGAGATGGTCATACGGGGGTCTCCTGAGCGCCGAAGGCGTCGAGGACGTGGGCGGGCGGGCCGGAGGCGACGATGCGGCCCGCCGCCATGACGTGCACGACGTCGGCCAGGCCGGCGACCAGGTCGAGGTCGTGCTCGACGACGAGCAGGGCGGTGCCGTCGGCGGCGAGAGCCTTGAGCACGCGGGCCAGCGCGGTGACCTCGGCGGTGTCCAGGCCGGCGGCGGGCTCGTCCAGGAGGAGGACGCGGGGGGAGCCCGCGAGGGCTCTGGCGAGTTCTACGCGTCGGAGGGTGCCGGTGGGGAGGTCGGCGGCGGGCAGGTCCCGTACCGGGCCGTCCAGGGCGAAGAGGCGCAGGGCCTGTTCCACGGCGGTCTCGTTGCCGGTGCGGTGGGTTTGTTCGGCGCCTACGCGGACGTTTTCGGCCACGGTCAGGGTGGGGAAGACGGCGAGTTGCTGGAAGGTGCGGGCGATGCCGAGGCGGGTGCGGGCGTGGGGGGTGAGGTGGGTGATGTCGTGGTTGTCGAAGAGGACTTGGCCGTGGGTGGGGCGGAGGGTGCCGGCCAGGCAGTGGAAGAGGGTGCTTTTTCCGGCGCCGTTGGGGCCGATGACGGCGGTGATCCGGCCGGGGGGTACGTCGAGGTCCACTCCGTCCAGGGCCTTGAAGGTGTTGTAGTGGGCGTGGAGGGTGCGGGTGGTGAGGGTGGGCACCCGGCCTTCGGCCGGGTTTGGTTTCCCACCCGCACCACCCGTACCACTTTCGTTGTCGGGTGCGGGTGGCCCCTGTCGGGGCTCGGCGCCGTCGGCGGCCGCGGCGGGGTGGGGGGTGGGAGCAGGCTCGGGTCGGCTCTCCGGCCCTGCCTCCCCGGGCCCGAGCCTCCAGCGCGCCCCGGGTTGTGCCGGTGGCTGCCCGGTTGGCCTCGGTTTCCAGCGTGCGCGTGCCTGGGCCAGCCGCTGTCTCGTCGGGGTGAGGCTCCAGCGTGCGTGTGTCTGGGGTGGTCGCCGTTTCGTCAGGGGCAGGCTCCAGCGTGTGCGGGTCTGGGGCGGTTTTCGCTCCGTGGGGCTCGGGCTTCTGGGTGACCCGGCTTCGGGCGGTGGCTGGTGCGTGGGGGTCGGGCTTCTGCCGGGCTCCGGTTGGGGCGCTCGTCGTTCTGTTGGCCTCAGCCCTCTGCGGGCCGTCGCACCCGCGGGTGTGAGTCTCGCTGCATGCCGTAGCCGCAGCCGCGTGCCCGCCGTGCGCAGTGCCTCGTAGGGGCCCCCGGGGAAGCGGCCGACCAGGACCGCCAGTAGGCCGATGACCGCCGCGGCCACGCCGCCCCGGGTTCCCGCGTCGAGGCCGACCAGGAGGGCGGCGGCGGTGAGGGCGCCGAGGGTGCTGTCGGCGCCGAGGACGACGACCGCGGCGAACCAGAGGAGGCCGCGGACGGGGTCGTAGGCGCCGGGGTCGAAGGCGCGTACGCCCATTGCGAGCATGCCGCCGCCGAGGGCGGCCAGGGCGGCGCCGGAGACGAAGGCGAGGAGCTTGAGGGACGGCACGCGTACGCCCGCCGCCGAGGCGCCCGCCTCGTGGTCGCGCAGGGCGGCGAGGGCGCGGCCGGTGCGGCCGCGGCGCAACGCGCGCGTGGTGAGCAGGGCGACCGTCAGGAGGGCGAGTTCCAGGACGTAGTACGCCCGGTCGCCGTCGAAGCCCGCCGGGCGGTCCAGGGTCAGGCCGGACGTGGCGTAGGGCTGCGCGAACACGAAGCGGCTCACCCCGACGCCGACCGCGAAGGTCGCGAGGGCGAGGGCCAGGCCCCGGCGGCTGATGGCGGGCCAGCCGGTCAGCAGGCCGAGCGGGGCCACCAGGACCACCGCCACCGCCAGCGCGGCCAGTTCGGGCAGGCGCGGCAGGCCGGGGAAGCGGTCCGCCGCCAGCAGGGCGGTGAACAGGGCACCGAGACCCGCGTACGCGGCCTGCCCGAGCGAGATCTGGCCGCCGCGGCCGGTGACGACCACCAGGGACAGCAGCACCACGCCCAGCGCCGGCACCTGGACGGAGGTGTGCAGGTCCGAGCCCGCGAAGCCCAGCGGCAGCAGGAACAGCACCATCGCCACGATCCAGGCGCCCGGTGGCGTCGGCACGCGCGCGGTGGCCGTGCGGGGGAGCGCGTCGCGCGTGCCGACGCGGGGGAGGGCCAGCGCGGCGACGAGCAGGGCCACCACGAACAGGTTCGCGCCGACCGCCTGGAGCAGCGGCTCGCCCCAGCCCGACGGGTGCAGCCGGGTCAACTGGCTCTGCGCGACGCCGATCCCCAGTGCCGTCACCACGGCCACCGGCAGGCTCCGCATCCGCGCCGCCACCGCGACCGCGACCACCTCCATGACCAGCAGCGGCAGGCCGTACGGGTCCAGGCGTACGTAGGGCGCCAGCAGGACGCCCGTCAGGCCGGCCGTGAACGAGCCGAACGCCCAGCCCGCCGCCGCCACCCGGTCCGCGTCGATCCCGCTCAGCACGGCGAGTCGCCGGTCGTCCACCACGGCCCGCAGCTCCCGGCCGAACCGGGTCCACCGGATGACCGCTCCGACCGTCCCGGCCAGCGCCACGGCCACCGCCAACTGCCCCCACGGGTCCGCCGCCACCAGCAGTTCGGGCGCGTCGTCCCGCGCCCCCTGGCCCCACAGCAGCGCGGCCCCGCCCACCAGGAGCACGAACACGCCGATGGACGCCACCAGGGTCTGCGCCGGATCGCCGCCGAGCACGGACAGCGGCCGGAAGACGAACCGTTCCAGCGCCATGCCGATCGCCGGGGCCAGCACCAGCAGGGTCACCGCGGCCCCCGCCCACAGCGGCCAGCCCCACTCCACCACGCACTGGCGCAGCGCGTACGCGCACACCATGGCGACGGCCCCGTGCGCGAAGTTGAGGACGCCGGTCGCGCGGTACGTCACGACCAGGCCGATCCCGGTGAGCGCGGCCGCGCTGCCGACCGACAGGCCGGCCAGCGTCAGGTCGTAGGTCAGGGAGGCCATCAGTCGGTTTCTTCGGCCGGTTCGCAGATCGGGCAGGGGCCCAGTTCGCCGCCGGCCAGCAGTTTGGCGTCCACCGGCACCGCCTCCTCCTTGCCGGCGACCAGCGGGCAGTCCGCGCGGTGCAGCAGCGTCCCGCCCGGCACCATCCGCAGCTCCCCGCTGGCCGCGAGCGGCGCCGTCACCGCCGTACCGGACTCCTCGGCGTCGGCCGGCTCGGCGGCCACCAGGAGGCCGTGCAGCTCCTCCACGCGCGCGGCGGCGAGCGCCCCCCGGCCGTGGGTGAGCAACACCGCCCCGGCGACGATCAGCGCGGCGCCGGGCACCGTGCAGGAGGCGAGGTAGGGCAGCTGCCGCTCGGCGAACCGCTCGCCGGAGACGCCGTACCAGCCGAGGACGCACAGCACCGCCCCCGCGGCGAGCGCGGCCCAGCCGGCCCACAGGACGGGGTGCACGGTCCGCAGTCGGGCTGTCCGCATCGTCGACTCCCACACGTCGTGTGTCTGTGCATGTCAGCCAATGGCTTGCACTATGCCTTCTGGAAGCCGACCCTGAAAGCACCGGGCGCGCACGGCCCGGACCGACACCCGGTGGTGAGCCAGATGGTTCTCGGGAGCGACCTCATCAGGCGAGGGAACACGGGACGGGCCACGGCACTGGCGGCCGGGCTGCTCCTCTTCCTCGCCCCGGCCCTCGCGGCATGCAGCGACGACGAGGGGGGCAGCGGCACCGCCACCGCCTCCCCGTCGGTGGAACGGACGACGACCGCCCCCGCCGCGACCGAACCGGCCGACGCGGCCGCGGCCGAACAGGAGATCGAGCGGAACTGGCAGAAGTTCTTCGACCCCAAGACCTCCCTGGAGGACAAGCAGACCGTCCTGGAGAACGGCGAGCAGATGGCGCCGGTGCTCCGGGCCTTCAGCGGTGACGAGCGCGGCGGACAGGTCGGCGCCCAGGTCACCGAGGTGGCCTTCACCTCGCCGACCGAGGCGGACGTGACGTACACGCTCACGCTGAACGGCGCCACCGCCCTGCCCGACGCGGCCGGCACCGCGGTCGAGCAGGACGGGACCTGGAAGGTGTCCGCCAAGACGCTGTGCGCTCTGGTGCAACTGAGCGGCAATGGCTCGGCGTCGCCGGTTCCGGGCTGCTGAGGCCGCTGCCGCGGTGCTGCTGCTCGTCCTGAGCGCGGCCTGCGGCAGCCGCCTGCCGGAGAGCGACTTCGAGCGCGGGGACCGTACGGCACCCGCCCCGCAGGCCGGTCCGATCCGGGTCGGCATCATCACCAGCGCCACCAGCCCGGTCGGCGGCGGCGCCTTCACCGGCCCGCGCGACGGCGCGAAGGCCTGGTTCGAGCGCCTCAACGCGCGCGGGGGCATCGACGGCCGCCCCGTCGAGGTGCGGCTGTGCGACGACGGCGGCAGCGGCGTCGGCAACAACGAGTGCGTGCACCGGCTGATCGACGAGGACGAGGTGGTCGCCCTGGTCGCGACCACCGCCCTCGACTACGCGGGCGCCTCCCGCGTCTCCCGCGCGCGCGTGCCCGACATCGGTGGCCAGCCCATCGGCGCCGCCTACGACACCTGGCCGCACCTGTACGGCATCTACGGCAGCCTGGCGCCCCGCGCGGGCACCCCCGGCTGGGACGGCAAGCTGTACGGCGGCACCGAGGTCTACCGCTACTTCAAGCGCGAGCACGGCGCCCGCACCGCCGCCGTCGTCTCCTACAACCAGGCCGCCTCGGCCGCCTACGCCCGGCTCGTCGAGCGGGGCCTGAAGGCCGAGGGCTACGAGGTGGTCACCGAGCAGGTCGACTTCGCGCTGCCCAACTTCCGTGCCGTCGCCGCCGACCTGAAGGAGCGGGGCGCCGACCTCGTCTTCGACGCCATCGACGGCCACGGCAACGCGCGGCTGTGCCGGGCGATGGACGAGGCGGGCGTCGAACTCACCGCCAAGGTGACGAACGTACAGAACTGGACGTCGACCGTCGCCGACGCGTACCGGGACGCCCCGCGCTGCCGCAACGCGCTGTGGGCGACCGGGTCCAGCCGCAACTTCGAGGACACCGGCCACCCGGCCGTACGGGAGTTCCGGGACGGCACCGAAGGGCTGAAGTCGCGCTCGCAGTGGCAGCTGGAGGGGTGGGCGGCCGCGATGTGGTTCACCGAGGCGGCGCGGTCCTGCGCGGACGAGGGCGTCACGCGCGCGTGCGTCGACGGATGGATGAGCCGCAGCCAGGGCTTCACCGCCGACGGCCTGCTGCTCCCCGTCCGCTTCGAACGGCTGGCCGAGCCACCCGAGTCGCGCCGGACGTGTCTGTCGGTGGCCCGGTGGGAGGACGGCCGCGGCTGGGTCTCCCAGGGGGACATGGACCGTACCTGTTTCGAGGTGCCGCAGCTCTCCTATGAGCCCTGAGACGCAACCGAACGGGCCGTTCGGTGGTCTAACCGGACAGCACAGACCCGAGGAGGACCCCCGCCGCATGACGATGCCCGTGTCGCGGACCGCACCGCTGCGCGCCGACTGCATCGCGGACTCCGCGGGCGGTCTGACGTTCGACGTCGCCGCGCGCGGAGCCGTCGACGTGGCGCACCTGGTGCTGCGCCGCCGCGGCAGCCACGAGGAGGTCGGCCTGCCGCTGGCCCCGGCAGCGGACGGCCGGCTGCGCGCCGCGCTGCCCAGCAGCGTCGCCCTGTCCGAGGGCCGCTGGGACGCGTACGCGCGCGTGACCGACGGCGAACCGCGGCGGCTGGCTCCGGGCGTCACCGACCTGTCCTCCCTCGCCGCTCGCACGCCCAGCGCGGGCCGCGGCCATGTCGCCGTGCGGATTCCGTACGCCACCCGGCACGGCAACCTCACCGTCCGCAGCTGGCTGCGCGCCCCGCACGCGGAGGCCGGTGAGCTGCGGGTGCGGGACGCCGAGCTGACCGTGCACGGGCGCGTGTACGGCTGTCTCCTCGGCCCCGGCAGCCGTGCGGAGCTGCGCGGCCGGCACGCCCCGGTGCCCGTCCGCCGCGTCGGCCTCACCCACGAGGACGCGGAGTTCCGTCTCACGGTCGCGTACCGCACCCTGGAGCCCGGCCTGTGGGACCTGTGGCTGCGCCCCGGCGGGGAGGCCGGGCCGGGCGTGCGGGTCGCGCGGCTGCTCGACGACGTCGCCGACAAGAGCGCGGCCTTCACCTGCCCACACGCACGCGTGCGGACGCCGTTCGGCCCGATGGACGCCGTGCCGTGCTACACGCGCGACAACGACCTGTCCGTTTCCGTCACGCCGGTGTCGGGCGGTTGACGAGGGCGGGCCGTTCCGCCGGGGTGTGCTGCGTGTGGGGGGACGGTCTGTTTGTTTCTGTCGCGCCGGTGTCCGGCGGTTGAGGATCGCCGTGTCGTGATGCGCGCGGTTCAACGACCTGTCCGTTTCTGTCGCGCCGGTGTCGGGCGGTTGACGAGGGCGGGCCGTTCCGCCGGGGTGTGCTGCGTGTGGGAGGACGGTCTGTTCGTTTTCGTCACGTCGGTGTGCGGTGGGTGGCGAGGGCGGGCCGTTTCGTCGTGCCGTGGTGCCTGTGCGACCGCGGCGTGTTCGTTTCTGTCGCACCGGTGCCTGTCGGGTAACTGTCGAGGACCGTTTCTGTCCGCGTCGGCTGGCAGACTCGGCCCCATGTTGGAGACCTCGGCACGACTGCTGCGCCTGCTCTCGCTCCTCCAGGCCCACCGCGAATGGTCCGGCGCACAACTGGCCGACCGCCTCGGCGTCACTCCGCGCACGGTCCGCCGGGACGTGGACCGGCTGCGCGAGCTGGGCTACCCGGTCAACGCCAGCCCCGGCACCGGCGGCGGCTACCAGCTCGGCGCGGGCGCCGAGCTGCCGCCGCTGCTCCTGGACGACGACGAGGCGGTGGCCGTGGCCGTCGGGCTGCGCACGGCGGCCGGGCAGGGCATCGAGGGCATCGGGGAGACCTCGGTCCGCGCCCTCGCCAAGCTGGAGCAGGTCCTGCCGAACCGGCTGCGCCGCCGGGTGGGCGCCCTCAACGCCTTCACCGTGCCGCTGCTGCGCGGGCCCCAGCCCTCCGCCGTCGACCCGAACCTCCTCACCGAGCTGGCCCATCTGTGCCGGGACGCCGAACGCCTGCGCTTCGAGTACCGCGACCACGACGGCGCCTCGACCCGCCGCTCGGTGGAGCCGCACCGCCTGGTGTGCACCGAACGCCGCTGGTACCTGGTCGCCTGGGACCTCGACCGGGACGACTGGCGCACCTTCCGCGTCGACCGCATCACCCCCAAGCCCCCGCACGGGCCGCGCTTCACCCCGCGCCGCCCGCCCGCCGACGACCTCGCCGCGTACGTCTCCCAGGGCGTCTCCACGCGCGCGTACGCCGCCCAGGCCGTCGTCCGGCTGCTGGTGCCCCTGGAGGAGGCCGCCGAGCAGATCTCGCCGTCCGCCGGGACGCTGGAGCCGGAGGGGCCCGGCAGCTGCCTGCTGCGCACCGGGGCCGCGAGCCTGGACGTGATGGTCATTCACGTCATGCTGATGGGCTTCGAGTTCGAGGTGCTGGAGCCCGCCGAGCTCACGGAGACGATCAGGACCGCTCGGGACCGGCTGTCGCGCGCTCTGGCTCGGTCGCCGCGTGCTCGGGATGATGCAGATCGAACGCCGGGGACTCGGACCGGATCCGGGGCAGCGCGGTGAAGTTGTGCCGGGGCGGCGGGCAGGAGGTCGCCCACTCCAGGGAACGGCCGTAGCCCCACGGGTCGTCCACGTCGATCTTCTCGCCGTACTTGGCGGTCTTCCAGACGTTGTAGAGGAACGGCAGGGTCGACAGGCCGAGCAGGAACGAGCCGATCGTCGAGACCGTGTTCAGCGCGGTGAAGCCGTCGGCGGCGAGATAGTCGACGTACCGGCGCGGCATGCCCTCCGCGCCCAGCCAGTGCTGCACCAGGAACGTGGTGTGGAAGCCGACGAAGAGCGTCCAGAACTGGATCTTGCCGAGCCGCTCGTCGAGCATCTTCCCGGTGAACTTCGGCCACCAGAAGTGGAACCCGGCGAAGATCGCGAAGACGACGGTGCCGAAGACGACGTAGTGGAAGTGCGCGACGACGAAATAGCTGTCCGTGACGTGGAAGTCCATCGGCGGCGAGGCCAGGATCACCCCGGTCAGACCGCCGAACAGGAACGTCACCAGGAACCCCACCGACCACAGCATGGGCGTCTCGAAGGACAGCGAGCCCTTGAGCATGGTGCCGGTCCAGTTGAAGAACTTCACGCCCGTCGGCACCGCGATCAGGAAGCTCATGAAGGAGAAGAACGGCAGCAGCACCGCGCCCGTGGCGAACATGTGGTGGGCCCACACCACCACCGACAGACCGGTGATCGCCATCGTCGCCGCGACCAGCGTCAGATAGCCGAACAGCGGCTTGCGGGCGAAGACCGGGATGATCTCGCTGACGATGCCGAAGAACGGCAGCGCGATGATGTACACCTCGGGATGCCCGAAGAACCAGAACAGGTGCTGCCACAGCAGCGCCCCGCCGTTCGCCGCCTCGAAGATGTGCGAGCCGAAGCGCCGGTCCGCCTCCAGACACAGCAGCGCGGCCGCCAGCACCGGGAACGCCATCAGGATCAGGATCGACGTGAACAGCGTGTTCCAGACGAAGATCGGCATCCGGAACATCGTCATGCCGGGCGCGCGCATCCCGATGATGGTGGTGATGAAGTTGACCGCGCCGAGGATCGTGCCGAAGCCGGCCAGCGCGAGCCCCATGATCCACAGGTCGCCGCCGATGCCGGGGGAGCGCTCCATGCTGTTCAGCGGCGCGTAGGCGAACCAGCCGAAGTCGGCGGGCCCGGAGGGCACCAGCAGCGAGCCCATCACGATCAGGGCGCCGAAGAGGTAGAACCAGTACGACAGCATGTTCAGCCGCGGAAAGGCCACGTCGGGCGCCCCGATCTGCAGGGGCATCAGCTCGTTGGCGAAGCCCGCGAACGCCGGTGTCGCGAACAGCAGCAGCATGATCGTGCCGTGCATCGTGAACAGCTGGTTGAACTCCTGGTTGGTGACGAGCTGGAGCCCCGGCCGGGCCAGCTCGGCCCGCATCAGCAGCGCCATGACTCCGCCGACGAGGAAGAACACGAACGACGTGATCAGGTAGAGATGGCCGATCTTCTTGTGGTCGGTGGTGGTCAGCCAGTCGACGACCAGCCGGCCGCGCTCCTTGGTCCGCGCGGGTCGCGCCGGCGCCTGCACGGTCTCAGTCCCCATCGCTCGCTCGCCCCTTCGCTCGTCGCGCCCCGGGTCCGCCGATGCCCGCGCCGCTTCCCCGCGAGCCCTCGCCATGATGCTCGCGTCGCCGTGGGCTCCGACAGGGGGCGTGCGCGGGGTTCTGTGTATTTCCTGTGGGAGGTCGGCTCCCCGACCGCACGCGGAATCGGACGGGAAAAGGAGTCCGGGGCAGTTCTCCGGGAACTTTCCGACGGGCTTTTCCGGGAGCCGGTCCGACACGCGGTAATTACGTTCGATTGCCCGCGAAAGGCGCAGGGAACCGCTCGGACGTGTGACGTACCCGTGCTGAAACGTGTGTCGTGATCCTGTGACAAAAGCGTGACCGGAGGGGGATGCGTGACGGTGGGTGGCCGCCCCCCTGGCCGAGTCCGCGGGGCAGGGCCTAGCGTGGCGGCATGGCACCGATTCCGAAACCTTCCGCCGAACCCAGCGAAAACCCGGACTCGTATGTGGGGCTCCCCGCCGACCGGGCCGAGCGGCTCGCCCGCGAACGGGGTTGGTCGACCGTGCGGTCCCTGCCGCCGGGGGCGATCATCACCATGGAATACCGTTCGGGCCGGCTCAACTTCGAGGTGAAGGGCGGCGTGGTGGCCCGGGCCTGGAAAGGCTGAAAAGGGCTCTACGACGACGGCCCCGGCTCCTCGTGAAGAGGACCGGGGCCGTCGCCGCGGGGTGGGCTGTGCGTACCGAGCCCCGCTGTCCCGCGCCCGTCAACCGCCCGTCAGGGGGCGGGCCGCCGAGGTCGTGCCGCGGCTTCCGCGGTCGGTGTGCGGGGGCCGGCGGCTGCCGACCGGCGTGACGGGGGTGCGCTCGGAGCGGGCTGTGTGCGGGCCCGGCGCCAGGTAGGCGGGCGTTCTGGAGGTACGGACGGCGGCCTCGTCCTGGGCGGCCGCGCGCGGCTTGAGCAGCACCGGGGCCGGAGCCGGAACCGTCGCGGGCACCGGCGCCGGGACGGTGCCGCGGTCGCGCCAGCGGTCGCGCAGATCGAAGACGGCCGACTCGGCGCGGGCGATCAGCGGCTCGAACCAGGGCAGCGCCAGCAGGATCAGCAGGCCGGCGGCCCAGCCGAGGAGGACGTCGCTCAGCCAGTGCGTACCGAGGTAGACCGTGGACAGGCCGACGCCGAGCGAGGTCACCGCCGACAGGGCGGACAGCCAGCGGCGGGCTCTCGGGGTGGAGGCCAGATAGGCCAGGATTCCCCAGGTCACCACGGCGTTGGCGGTGTGACCGCTGGGGAATATATCGCCGCCGAGCCACATCTCGTTGGCGCCGATGGTGGTCGCGTAGTGCGGTCCGAGGCGGCCCATGCCGATCTTGGCGGCGCCGACCGTGACGTTCAGCAGGAGCAGGGAGACGCAGAGCGCGAGCAGCGGCCGCAACGTGTGCTGCCGCCAGGAGCGCCAGCCCAGCCAGGCCGCGATCATCACCGCGGTGGGGCCGCGCTGGCCGAGCACCACGTAGTAGTCGACGAATGCGTGGATCTCCGACCACTGCTGGTACGGCCGGAAGAACATGACCTGCCAGTCGAGGCGGACCAGCCACGAGGTGATCACAACGGCCCACACGATGGCCCCGTAGAAGGCCAGGGTCGCCGAGAACAGCACGACCCGGTGCCGGCTCATCCTCGGCACATCGATGTGGGCCGGTCGTTCCGGCTCACGGTCCAGCCTGGCGAACACCCGGTCCAGACGGGTGAGGTTTCGTTCGGTACGCACCCAATCGACGTTACAGCGAGTGAGCTCTGTTCCCCGGCGATTCGGCCGGTTTGTGATGACGATGTGATGTGGGATTCCTCTCAGAGAGAGGCTTATTTCCTGGCGTTCCGCAATGGAAGGCCGCCGCATCCTTCAATTCTTTTGATCATTCCGGATCGAGCCTTTATGCGGATTCTGAATTCGTTCACCGAAAGCTGGCCCGGAATTCTCCCGAGGCTCATCGCGCGTACCCGGACGATCACGGGGGACCGGAGCCGTTCAGCCAGAACGCCCCGTAGGCCGCCGACGCCACCGCCACCAGCCCCAGCACCAGGACCGACCTGCGCGTCCGCAGCCGGGCCAGGGCCAGGGCGAGCGGCAGCAGCAGCGGGAAGGCGGGCAGCAGCAGCCGCGGTTTCGAGCCGAAGTAGCTCGACGCGCACAGGGCGAGGGCGGTGACGACACCCGCGTACACCAGCAGCGGAAGCGGCTGGCCCTGCCGTACGCAGACGACGTACAGCCACACCACGAGGGCGACCCCGGTGATCAGACCGACGCCGGCGAGGGCCGACGGGAACGACGTGAACTTTTCGGCGACGAAACGGGCGAAGGCGTAGCCGCCGTCGAAGCCGTTGCGCCAGCCGGCCTGGACGTCGAGATAGCCGAGCGGGCCCTGTCCGGTGCGGTGACCGACCCAGAGGACGTAGCCCGCGGCACCCAGGGGCGCGAGCAGCATGCCCAGGGCGCGCCGGGCAGCCGACGCGCCCCGCGGGGCCGGACCGCCGGTGGGGGAGGGGGCGCGACCCGGGGACCGTGCGCTGTCGCCGGGCGCCGCGCTGCGGTCCCGCACGAACGAGGCAATGCCCGCCGCCCACACCGCCGCCACGACGGCGAGACCGACCGGCCGGGTCAGCCCGGCCAGCAGGGCCAGCGCGCCCGCCGTCGGCCAGCGCCCGGTCAGCACCGCGTACAGCGCCCAGGCCGCGAGCGCCGTGAACAGCGACTCGCTGTACGCCATCGACTGCACGATCCCGACCGGCAGCACCGCCCACAGCAGTACCGCGCAGATCCCGGCCCGCCGCCCGTACACCAGGTCCGTGACCGCGAAGATCCCCCAGGCCGCGGCGAGCGAGGCGAGCACGGCGACCAGGAAGCCGGCGTCGGCGTACGACAGCGGGGTCACCGCGTGCAGGCCCCGCTCCAGCCAGGGCAGCAGGGGAAAGAAGGCCAGGTTCGAGTGCACGTCGCCGTTGGGCAGCCGCACCTCGTAGCCGTAGCCCAACTCGGCGACCCTGGTGTACCAGAGCGCGTCCCAGCGGGCGGTCAGCAGGGTGTACGCGCTCTTGTCGCGCGCCGCGCTCCACAGGGCCAGCACGAGCAGGCCCAGGACGCGTACGGCCGCGTATCCCAGCAGGGCGGGCGCCGCACGCCGGACGCGCGTAGAAAGGCGCGTGGAAAGATCGGTCACGGGCTCGATTATCGGTGGGCGGCGAACCCCGACCGTCCGCTGCGCGGAAGCGGGGAGTGGCGTACGCCACACGGGTTCTGTCCGAACTGTGAGAGGTCCGCCACTCGGCACTGGCGCGGACTCGCGTACGCTGACGTGTCACTCGCTTCGTTGCGCGGGCCGGGGACCACCGCTCCTCCCCGGCCGAGTCACGGGGAGTCCCCACCCCGTGAACCCGCCGATCGCGAGGGAACATCTGGGAGGTACGTACATGTCCGGGACGACCACGGCCGCCGTCGGGCTGCGCCGTCGGGCGGCCGGGGCCGGTGCCAACCGCTGGGTCGTCCTGGTCGTCCTCTGCGTCAGCCTGCTGCTGGTCGCCGTCGACGCCACCGTGCTGCACGTGGCGGTGCCCGCCGTCACCGAGGACCTCCGGCCCGGCGCCATAGAACTGCTCTGGATCGTCGACATCTACCCGCTGGTCTGCGCCTCGCTGCTGATCCTCTTCGGCACGCTCGGCGACCGCGTGGGCCGCAGACGCGTCCTGCTCCTCGGATACGGCCTGTTCGGCGTCGCCTCCGCGATGGCCGCGCTCGCCGACACCGCCCAGGTGCTGATCGTGGCACGGGCGCTGCTCGGCGTCGGCGGCGCGATGATCATGCCGGCGACGCTGTCGATCCTCCGCCAGGTCTTCCCCGACCGGCGTGAGCGGGCGCTCGCGATCGGCGTCTGGAGCGCGGTGGCCGCGGTCGGCGCCGCGGTCGGTCCGCTGCTCGGCGGCTTCCTGCTGGAGCACTTCTGGTGGGGCTCGGTGTTCCTCGTCAACATCCCGTTGATGCTGGTCAGCCTGCCGGTGGGGCGGCTGCTGCTGCCCGAGTCCAAGGGTGACGGCAAGGGCCCCTGGGACGTCGTCGGTGCCCTGACGGCCGCGGCCGGGCTGTTCGGCGTCGTGCTGGGCGTCAAGCGCCTGGGCGGCGGGGAACTCGACTGGATCACCGCGCTGCCCCTGTTCGGGGGCGTGGCCCTGCTGGTGCTCTTCGTACGACGCCAGCGGCGCCGTACCCATCCGCTGGTGGACCTGAAGATGTTCGCGCGGCCGGCGTTCAGCACCTCGGTGGGCTGCATCGTGCTGGCGATGCTCGCGCTGGTCGGCCTCGAACTGATCGCCGCGCAGTACCTGCAGCTCGTGCTCGGACTGTCCCCGCTGGAGACCGGACTGCGGCTGCTGCCGCTGACGTTCGCGGCGATGGCGGCGGGGCTCGCCGGGGCGCGGATGCTGCGCCGGTTCGGGCCGCGGCGGATGGTGTGCGCCGGGTTCTGTCTGACGGCGTTCGCGGTGGTGCTGCTGACGGCGATGGGCGGCACGGACAACCCGGCGCTGCTGCTGTCCGGCTTCGTCCTGCTGGGCTTCGGCCTGGAGACGACGCTGTTCGGGGCGTACGAGTCGATGCTGAGCGAGGCCCCGCCGGAACAGGCCGGTGGCGCGGCCGCGATCGGGGAGACCTCCTACCAACTGGGCGCGGGCATCGGCATCGCACTGCTGGGCAGCGTGATGAACGCGGCCTACGCGCCCGGGCTGTCGTCCGTGCCCGGGGTGCCCGCCTCGGCCTCCGCGGCGGCGGCGCGCTCGCTGGGCGAGGCCTACGAGGTGGCCGGACAGCTGGGCGGGGCCGCCGGGGCGACGCTGCGGGAGGTCGCCCGGGACTGCTTCGTGCACGGGCTGCACGTGACCCTGCTGGTGAGCGCCGGGTTGCTGCTGCTGGGTGCGGCGATGGCACTGCGGCTGCCGCGGACCATGAACTGCGAGCCGCAGCCGGTGGAACTGCCGGCCCCGAGAGAGGTCGCGGAGTCCCGGGTCTCGGCCTGAGAAGGGTGGACGTGGTGGAGACTGCGTCGTAACGTCGGCCTTCAACCCGTGACTAGCGCTGCTAGTTTTGAGCTGCCGGAGGGTCCCCCATGCCGTTGCCCCCGTTCGATCCCGCCGATCCGCTCGGGATCGACGACCTCCTTCAGCCCGAGGACCTCGCCGTCCGCGACACCGTCCGCCGGTGGGCCGCCGACCGCGTCCTGCCGTATGTCGCCGAGTGGTACGAGACGGGCGAGCTGCCCGTCATCCGCGAACTGGCCCGCGAGCTCGGCGGGATCGGCGCCCTCGGGATGAGCCTGAGCGGCTACGGCTGTGCCGGCGCCTCCGCCGTCCAGTACGGACTCGCCTGCCTGGAACTGGAGGCCGCCGACTCCGGGATCCGGTCCCTGGTCTCCGTCCAGGGCTCCCTCGCCATGTACGCGATCCACCGGTTCGGCAGCGAGGAACAGAAGCGGAACTGGCTGCCCCGCATGGCCTCCGGCGAGGTCATCGGCTGCTTCGGGCTGACCGAGCCCGACCACGGCTCCGACCCGGCCAACATGCGCACCTACGCCAAGCGGGACGGCTCCGACTGGGTGCTCAGCGGCCGGAAGATGTGGATCACCAACGGGTCGGTCGCCGGGGTCGCCGTCGTCTGGGCGCAGACCGAGGACGGCATCCGCGGCTTCGTCGTGCCGACCGACAGCCCCGGCTTCTCCGCACCCGAGATCAAGCACAAGCTGTCGCTGCGCGCCTCCGTCACCAGCGAACTGGTGATGGACGAGGTGCGGCTGCCCGCCGACGCCGTCCTGCCGGAGGTCACCGGGCTGCGCGGACCGCTCAGCTGTCTCACCCACGCGCGCTACGGCATCGTGTGGGGCTCCATGGGCGCGGCCCGTTCCTGCTTCGAGGCCGCGGTCGACTACGCGAAGACGCGGGAGCAGTTCGGGCGGCCCATCGGGGGGTTCCAGCTCACCCAGGCCAAGCTCGCCGACATGGCGGTCGAACTGCACAAGGGGATTCTGCTCGCCCACCATCTGGGGCGGCGCATGGACGCCGGCCGCCTGCGTCCCGAGCAGGTCAGCTTCGGCAAGCTCAACAACGTCCGCGAGGCCATCGACATCTGCCGTACCGCACGGACGATCCTCGGTGCCAACGGGATCTCGCTGGAGTACCCGATCATGCGGCACGCGACGAACCTCGAATCGGTGCTCACCTACGAGGGCACCGTCGAGATGCACCAGCTCGTGCTGGGCAAGGCGCTCACCGGGATCGACGCCTTCCGGTGAACCCCTGAGCGGGGCAGGGCCGGCGAGCGGCCCTGCCTCAGCTCTGGTTGAAGAAGCCGTCCGTGCGGTGCGCGGCCGGTTCGCCGTTGACGATCTCCGTGTGGGCGGGGGTCAGCAGGAACACCCGGGTGGACACCCGCTCGATCGAACCGCGCAGGCCGAAGATCAGGCCGGCCGCGAAGTCGACGACACGCTTGGCGTCGCCCGCCTCCATGGCCGTGAGGTTCATGATGACCGGGACCCCGTCCCGGAACAGCTCGCCGATGGCGCGGGCGTCCCGGAAGCTGTCCGGGGTGACCGTGCCGATCCGGCGGCCCTTCTCCTCGGCGACGTCCGTGGCCACCTTCACCCGCGGATCGGTGACCCAGGCCTCCCCGGGCTCGGTCCCTTCGGAGTAGTCGTCGTCGTAGTAACGCTCGTCATCGTTGTCGTCAACGAGGCCCAGCCAGGCACTCGCCTTGCGCACCGATCCCATGGACGCCTCCTCTCACAGCGGTCTTTCTTGCTTTCCGCATCCCTATGGTCATCCATGATGCGGACGGTGCGCCAAGTGGATAGACGCCGCGCGGGGGGTTTGTGACGGTACTGGTGCACGGCGAATCCGTCGAGAGCCCAGGTACCCCAAGGGCCGCGCCCCACACGGCTGCTGACTGTGAGTGAAATATGATTCTTCGCGGCGTATGGGTGATGTGCGGTGCGTCCGGGTGAACCCGGAGGGTGCGCAAGGGGCCGCAGGGGTGGTCGATACGATGCCGCGGCGCACATGTCGTATCAATCACGCGCATCAATCACGGGGGAGCGTCGTGTTCGGAATCGTCAGGCCCTGTCGGCATCGGCTCGGGGAGCGCCTGGCCGGCCAGTGGATGGCCCATCTGTGCGGTCTCTGCCTCGCGTTGCGCGGCGACCACGGCCAGTTCGCGCGGGTCGTGACCAACTACGACGGGCTGCTCGTCTCGGTTCTGACGGAGGCTCAGGCCGGACGGGAGGACGCGGGGCGGCGTACGGCGGGGCCGTGCCCGTTGCGCGGGATGCGCACCGCGTCCGTGGCACACGGCGAGGGCGCGCGGCTCGCGGCCGCGGTGTCGCTGGTACTGGCCTCCGCGAAGGTGCGCGACCATGTGGCCGACCGCGACGGGCTGCTGGCGCGCCGGCCGATGGCGTCGGCGGCCCGGCGGGTGGCGGTGAGCTGGGGTGCGGCCGGGGCGCGCGGTGGTGCGGCCGTCGGGTTCGACACGGCCGTACTGGTGGACGCCGTGGACCGGCAGGTCGGCATCGAGGCGCTGGCCGGGCCGGGGACGCCGATCCTGGCGGTCACCGAGCCGACCGAGACCGCGACGGCGGCCGCGTTCGCGCACACCGCCGTGCTGGCCGGGCGGCCGGGCAACGCCGAGCCGCTCGCCGAGGCGGGGCGGCTCTTCGGGCGGCTCGCACATCTGCTGGACGCCGTGGAGGACAAGGAAACTGACGCGGCGTCGGGTGCGTGGAACCCGCTGACGGCGACCGGGACGCCGGTGGAGGAGGCGCGACGGCTCGCCGACGACGCGCTGCACGGGATCCGGTTGGCGCTGCGGGAGGCCGACTTCGCCGACGCGCGGCTGGTCCATCTGCTGCTGGTGCACGAGCTGCGGCGGTCGGTGGACCGGGCGTTCGGGGCGGCGTCCTGCTCGCACATGGCGGGGCCCTATGCGCCGCCCGGCGGTGCGCCCGGCTTTCCCGGTGGTCCGGGCGGTCCGGGTGGGTTTCCGCCGGAACCGCCGCGGCGGGACCGACGGGGGCTGCTGGCGGGGTGCGCGGTGTGGATGGGGCTGGCCTGTACGTGCCAGGTGTGCTGCGGGGAGTACGACGATCCGTGGTCGCGGCAGCGGCGGCAGGGGCTGTGTACGCACTGCGACGGTGGGTGCGGGGACTGCTGCGGCTGCTGCGACTGCTGTAGCAACTGCTGTGGGGGCGACGGCTGCGGCTGCGACGGCTGCGACTGCGGGTGCAACTGCTGAGCGGCTGTACGGGCGCCGACGGGTTCGTGCGCGATCGGCCGCTCGTCGCTGTCGGTTTGAAGGCTGCCCGTCGCTGTCGACTGAAGGCTGCCCGTCGCTGTCGGTTGAAGGTCGCCCGTCGCGTCGCTTGAAGGTCGCCCGCGCTGTCGGTTGAAGGTCGCCCGTCGCCGTCGGTTGAGGGCCGTACGGCCGAAAGGCGCCCTTGCGCCCGGCGGCCGTGTGGCCGAATACTCCCCCACAGCGCTTGTCAGGGGCACGGCATGTTCGGAATCCGGACAGTCCCGAACCCCTGGCTGCGCCTCACGGGCCCGAACCCCACGACGGCCCCCGACTTCCCATGTGGAGGAACGAAAAGTGAGGATCAAGCGCACTACCCCCCGCAGTGGCATGACGAGACGGACCCGGCTGATCGCCGTATCCACCGGCCTCGTGGCCGCAGCAGCGGTCGCGATCCCCAGCGCGACCGCGGCCGACACCCCCACCACCTTCAGCTCCGCCCAGCTGAAGAACGCGAGCGGCTCCGTGCTCAAGGCCGATGTCCCCGGCACCGCCTGGGCCGTCGACAGCAAGACCAACCGGGTCGTCGTCACCGTCGACAGCACGGTCTCCCAGGCCGAGATCAACAAGATCAGGCAGCAGGCCGGCGCCAACGCCGACGCGCTGACGATCAAGCGGACCCCGGGCAAGTTCCAGAAGTACATCGGCGGCGGCGACGCCATCTATGCGAGCAGCTGGCGCTGCTCCCTCGGCTTCAACGTCCGCAACAGCGCGGGTGCCTACTACTTCCTGACTGCCGGTCACTGCACCGACGGCGCGGGCACGTGGTACTCCAACTCCGGCCGTACGACGGTTCTCGGCCCGACCGCCGGCTCCAGCTTCCCGAACAACGACTACGGGATCGTCCGGTACACCAACGGCTCGATCAGCAAGTCGGGCACCGCGGGCAGCGTGGACATCACCAGGGCTGCCAACCCGAGCGTGGGTACCAACGTCATCCGCACCGGCTCCACCACCGGTACCCGCACCGGCCGTGTCACCGCCCTCAACGCGACCGTCAACTACGGCGGCGGCGACGTCGTCTACGGCATGATCCAGACCAACGTCTGCGCCGAGCCCGGCGACTCCGGCGGCCCGCTCTACGGCAGCAACGGCGTCGCCTACGGCCTGACCTCCGGCGGCAGCGGCAACTGCACCTGGGGCGGCACGACCTTCTTCCAGCCCGTCGTGGAGGCCCTGAACGCCTACGGCATGAGCGTCTACTAGGCCGGCCCGTAGTACCGGCGGTCGTAGACCCCGCACCTGCGCAGCCAGCAGAAGGCGAGCCCCCGCACGCAACCGCCGTGCGGGGGCTCGCCCTTGTCCGGACCGCGGAGTTACCGTCGAAGGACACACCAGGTGGCGCCCGACACGCCTGATGCGCCCACTTCGGACCCTGGGGGCCGTGATGGTCGAGGAACTGGTGGCGGCGGGAGCCGCTCTCGCGTCCGTCGGAGCGGTGTACGTGATGGCGGCGGCGCGCGTCGTCAAGCAGTACGAGCGGGGTGTGGTCCTCCGGCTCGGCAGGCTCCGCCCCGAGGTGCGGGGACCGGGGTTCACGATGATCATTCCGGTGGTGGACCGGCTGCACAAGGTGAACATGCAGATCGTGACGATGCCGGTGCCGGCCCAGGAGGGCATCACCCGGGACAACGTCACGGTGAAGGTGGACGCGGTCGTCTACTTCAAGGTGGTGGACGCGGCGGACGCCCTGGTGCGGGTAGAGGACTACCGGTTCGCGGTCTCGCAGATGGCGCAGACCTCGCTGCGCTCGATCATCGGCAAGAGCGACCTGGACGATCTGCTGTCCAACCGCGAGAAGCTCAACCAGGGTCTGGAGCTGATGATCGACAGCCCGGCGATCGGCTGGGGCGTGCAGATCGACCGCGTCGAGATCAAGGACGTCTCCCTGCCCGAGACAATGAAGCGCTCGATGGCCCGGCAGGCCGAGGCCGACCGTGAGCGGCGGGCCCGGGTCATCAACGCCGACGCCGAGTTCCAGGCGTCGAAGAAGCTCGCCGAGGCCGCGCAGCAGATGGAGGACACGCCCGCCGCGCTGCAACTGCGGCTGCTCCAAACGGTCGTGGCGGTCGCGGCCGAGAAGAACTCGACCCTCGTGCTGCCGTTCCCGGTGGAGTTGTTGCGGTTCCTGGAGAAGGCGCAGGGGGTGGGGCAGGCGGGTTCTCCGCCGTCCGTGCAGCAAGCGCGTTCTGCCGAGCGGCCCGCCGAGCAGGAACGACTGCCGTCTGTGGAGCCCCTGTTGGACCGGGCCCCCGAAGGGTCGGATTCAGGACAGGAGTAGACCTCACTCGGTGCAGCAAGTTACTCGCACGTAGTGTTTGCAGTGCGAATGCACCTGGGGTGACTGTGCACGGTCAAGAGGTCGGGGTTGGGTCGTGACGACCGTGTGTACGTCCTGAAGTCGACCTTGTGTGTCCCCTGTGAGCCTCGGAATAGTAGGCGCCGATCAACCGGCACGGACGCGGCTTTTTGCTGTGCGCCGCCTCTGCGGCCGTACACCTTACGGTTCTTGAGGTCCCCACAACCTCGCGGACCGACCCCCCACAGGAGGACGTGAGTTGAAGCACCGACGCATACCCAAGCGGCGGGCCGCCGCGGCAGGTGCGGGCATCGCCGCACTGGTGACCGCGGGTGTCACCTTCCAGACTGCGAACGCCGACGAGCCCGCTACGACCGCCACGCCCGAGACCCTGTCGGTCACGGCGGCCGGAAAGCTCGCCTCGACGCTGGTCAAGGATCTCGGCGCCGGTACGGCCGGCGTGTACTACGACGCGCAGACGAAGAACCTCGTGGTGAACGTGGTCGACAAGGACGCGGCCGCATCCGTGGAGGAGGCCGGCGCCAAGGCCCGGCTGGTGGCGAACTCCCTCGCCGAACTCAAGAGCGCGCGCAGCACGTTGAAGCAGGACGCGACGATCCCGGGTACGTCCTGGGTGACCGACCCGATCTCCAACAAGGTCGTCGTCACCGCCGACCGCACGGTCTCCGACGCCGAGTGGGCCAAGCTCACGAAGGTGGTCGACGGGCTCGGCGGCGCTGCCGAACTCCAGCGTACGAAGGGTGAGTTCAAGCCCTTCGTCGCGGGCGGTGACGCCATCACCGGCGGCACCGGTCGTTGCTCCCTCGGCTTCAACGTGGTCAAGGGCGGGGAGCCGTTCTTCCTGACCGCGGGGCACTGCACCGAGGGCATCACCGACTGGCAGGACGCGGACGGGAACGCCCTGGGCAGCAACGAGGTCTCCAGCTTCCCGGACGACGACTACGGACTGGTCAAGTACACCGCGGACGTCGACCACCCGAGCGAGGTGAACCTCTACGACGGTTCCGCGCAGGCCATTTCGGGTGCGATCGACGCCACCGTCGGCATGGAGGTCACCCGCAGCGGGTCCACCACCCAGGTGCACTCCGGGACGGTCACCGGGCTCGACGCCACCGTGAACTACGGCAACGGTGACATCGTCAACGGTCTGATCCAGACCGACGTCTGCGCCGAACCCGGCGACAGCGGCGGCTCCCTCTTCTCCGGCGACAAGGCGGTCGGCCTCACCTCCGGCGGCAGCGGCGACTGCACCTCCGGCGGGGAGACCTTCTTCCAGCCGGTGACGGAGGCGCTGTCGGCGACGGGCACGGAGATCGGCTGAGGTTTGTGTGCCGGGTGCGGGTGGGTTGTTCGTGGTCGTTCCCACCCGCACCACCCGTGCTGCTTTCGTGGTCGGGTGCGGATGGCCCGTGGGGGCCGAGCGCCGTCGGCGGCCGCGGGTTCTCCCTCGGCCTCTCGCCCCTTTCGGGGCCCTTTTCTGTTTCCGGGACCTTCGTCCCAGCCCCTCCCGGGACCTTCTTCCCGCAGGTAGGGCCCTTCTCGTGCCCCGGCGCCCGCCTCGTGGCGTTCGAATGGAGGTGTTAGCGAAGGCTGGGGTGAAGGAGGCCTGCCATGCAGGTCGCAGACCGGGTGGACCTACTGGTGGAGGGCGCGCTGGACGCGCTTCGCCGGTTCGAGGCTTACGACCAGGAGCAGGTTGATCACATCGTCCAGAAGGCGTCTCTCGCGGCACTGGCCGCCCACGGGGAGCTGGCCAGGCTGGCGGTCGAGGAGACCGGGCGCGGGCTGTTCGAGGACAAGGCCGTCAAGAACATCTTCGCCTGCGAGCACGTCACCCACTCGATGCGCGGCCTGCGGACCGCCGGCGTCGTCCACCGCGACGAGCTGAACGGCGTCACCGAGATCGCCGAGCCCGTCGGCGTGGTGTGCGCGATGACCCCGGTGACCAACCCGACCTCCACCACCGTCTTCAAGGCGCTGATCGCGCTGAAGACCCGCAACCCGATCGTCTTCGCCTTCCACCCCAGCGCCCAGAGGTGCTCCGCCGAGGCCGCCCGCGTGGTGCGGGACGCGGCCGTCGCGGCCGGGGCGCCCGAGGGGTGCGTGCAGTGGATCGAGGAGCCCTCCATGGAGGCCACCCGGCTGCTGATGCACCACGACGGCGTCTCCACCATCCTCGCCACCGGCGGCAACTCGATGGTCCGGGCCGCCTACTCCTGCGGCAAGCCGGCCCTCGGCGTCGGCGCGGGCAACGTGCCCGCCTACGTCGCCGCGGACGCCGACCTCGGCCGCGCCATCCACGACATCGTCCTGTCCAAGGCCTTCGACAACGGCATGATCTGCGCCTCCGAGCAGGCCGTCATCCTGGACCGGGAGGTCTACGAGGCCGGGCTCGCCGAGCTGGAGCGGCTCAACGCCCATGTCGTCTCCGAGGCCGAGAAGGCCAAGCTGGAGGAGTTCCTCTTCGGAGTCGGCGCGGACGGCGCCAACTGCGCCGCGGCCAAGCTCAACTCGGCCGTGGTCGGCAAGTCCGCCGCCTGGATCGCCGAGCAGGCCGGCTTCACCGTGCCCGAGGGCACCTCCGTGCTCGTCGCCGAGTGCGCGGAGGTCGGCGAGCGCGAGCCGCTGACCCGGGAGAAGCTGTCGCCGGTGCTCGCGGCACTGAAGGCCACGTCCACCGAGCACGGACTCGAACTGTCCGCCCGTATGGTCGAGTTCGACGGTCTCGGGCACTCCGCGGCCGTCCACACCGAGGACGAGGAACTGGCCGAGGAGTTCGGCAGGCGGGTCAAGGCGATCCGGGTGATCGTCAACGCGCCGTCCAGCCTCGGCGGCATCGGCAGCGTCTACAACGCCTTCCTGCCCTCGCTGACCCTGGGCTGCGGCTCGTACGGACACAACTCGGTGTCCAACAACGTCTCGGCGGTCAACCTGCTCAACATCAAGCGGATCGGACGGCGCAACAACAACATGCAGTGGTACAAGGTGCCGCCGAAGATCTACTTCGAGCGGAACGCCATCCGCTATCTGAAGTCGATGCCGGACGTGCACCGCGTCACCGTCGTCACCGACCGCACGATGGAGCAGCTCGGCTTCGTCCGCAAGGTCACCGAGATCCTCAACTCCCGCGCGGAGCCGGTCACCCTGCAGTTCATCGACAACGTCGAGCCCAACCCGGAGCTGGCCACCGTACGCGCGGGCGCCGCCGCCATGCGGGAGTTCGAGCCGGACACGATCATCGCGCTCGGCGGCGGTTCGCCGATGGACGCGGCGAAGATCATGTGGCTGATGTACGAGCGGCCGGAGGTGGAGTTCGCCGACACCCGGGAGAAGTTCTTCGACATCCGCAAGCGGGCCTACAAGTTCCCGAACCTGGGGGAGAAGGCCCAGCTGGTGGCCATTCCGACCACGTC
Organism: Streptomyces sp. TRM68416; assembly: GCF_014596915.1. Lineage (GTDB taxonomy): Bacteria > Actinomycetota > Actinomycetes > Streptomycetales > Streptomycetaceae > Streptomyces. The sequence continues at coordinate 444,204 of NZ_JACVWU010000002.1, read as the reverse complement.
CGGCACCGGCTCGGAGGTCACGCCCTTCGCGGTCATCTCCGACCCCGAGGCCGCCCAGAAGTACCCGCTGGCCGACTACGCGCTCACCCCCGACGTCGCCATCGTCGACCCGGTGCTGGCGATGGACCTCCCGCCGACGGTGACCGCCGACTCCGGCTTCGACGCGCTGACCCACGCGACGGAGGCGTACGTCTCGGTCTACGCGAGCGACTTCACCGACGGCCAGTGCCTGCAGGCCATCAAGCTGATCTTCGAGAACCTGGAGGCCTGTGTGAAGGAGGGCGCCAGGGCGCCCCGGGCCCGGGAGCGGATGCACAACGCCTCCACCATCGCGGGCATGGCCTTCGCCAACTCCTTCCTCGGCCTGGTGCACGCGATGGCGCACACCCTGGGCAACACCTTCCACGTCGCCCACGGCCGCACCAACGCGCTGCTGCTGCCGCACGTCGTCCGGCACAACGGCACGGTCACCCACAAGGCCACCCCGTGGCCGAAGGCCGAGACCTACCGCGCCCCCGAGCGCTACCAGGACATCGCCCGCATGCTGGGCCTGCCCGCCGCCACTCCGGAGGAGGGCGTGGAGTCCTACGCCCGTGCGATCGAGGACCTGCGCAGGCGCTGCGGGATCCCGGCCTCCTTCCAGGAGGAGGGGGTCGACGAGGAGGCCTTCGTCGCGGCGATCCCGCAGCAGGCGCTGAACGCCTATGCCGACCAGTGCGCGCCCGCCAACCCGCGGATGCCGATGATCGACGAGATGGAGGAGCTGATGCGGAGGGCGTATTACGGCGCCTGAGCCGGCCGGGGCTCGCCCGCGCCCGCTCGGGTCGGCAGGGGGTCGTCCCCACGCCGTTGCCGCAGCCCCGCCGCCACCAGTGTGACCACGATGCCGACGGCCGCCCATGCCGAGAGGACCAGCAGGGCGGCCGCCATGTCGTTGCCGTCGAAGTACGCGATCGAGCGTGCCGCCCAGGTCCCGGCGCCCGGGGGCAGCGCCGGGCCGATCGCCTGCCAGAACGGTGGCAGCATCGGCAGCGGGAAGGCACCGCCCGCGCTCGGGTTGCCCGCGATCACCACGAGCAGGATCGCCAGGCCGATGCCGACGATCCCGAAGACGCCCTGGAGGGCCAGGGTGGCGGCGCCGACGGCGAAGGTGATCAGCGCCCCGAGCCACCAGAAGGCGGCCACGCTGCCGGGCAGGGCGTCCAGGATCGGGCCGACCACGACCGCGCCGCCGAGCCCGCCGACGATCGACACCAGCGCCATCACCACCAGTCGGATCAGCGCGCGGCGCGGGTTGGCGGGCCGGGCCCCGGTGCTGATCGCCAGGATCGAGGCGCACAGGTAGCCGCCGACGCACCAGCCCACCACCAGGTAGAAGGACGACAGGCCGTCGAAGTCCTGGGCGGACGCCGGGGCCACGTCGACGGTCCTCACCGTGCGCTGCTGGCTCTCCTCCAGGGTGGTGGTGAGGCTCTCCAGGGCGGTGGCGAGGACGGTGCCGCCGCCGGAGGCGACCAGGAGCGTGTCGGTGGTGCCGGCCGGATCGATCACCAGGGCGCCGTCGATGTCCCGGTTCATGATCTGTTTCCGCGCCGTCGCCTCGTCGGCCACCGCACGCGGGTCCAGCGGTGAGCCGGGCAGCTGCTCCAGCCGGGTCACCGTCTGCTCGGCCGCGGCCCGGGGTGCGACGACCCCGAAGGGCACGTCCTTCGGCTTGGGGTTGTGCAGCGCCCCCACGTAGGAGGCGATGAACAGCAGCTGGAGGGCGACCACCCCGAGGACCAGCAGTGTGGCCCGCGGGGTGACCGCGTCCTTCACCTCGGCGAGAAAGCTGTTCTGTGTCATGTCCCCACAGTCCGAGGTGGCGGGCGTTTCCGCAGGTGGGAGGCGGCCGAACGGTTGTCGTACATGTGTTCGGGTTTTGGTCTATGGTGGGGGTGAGGTCATTGGGAACTCATGTTCGAAAGCGGCGGCAGTGGGAGGTGCGGGATGCCCGGCTTCACCCATCTGCACACCGTCTCCGGCTTCTCCCTGCGCTACGGCGCCTCCCATCCGGAGCGGCTCGCCGAGCGCGCCTCCGAGCGCGGCATGGACGCCCTCGCGCTCACCGACCGCGACACCCTCGCCGGCGCGGTCCGCTTCGCCAAGGCCTGCGCGAAGGCGGGGGTGCGGCCCCTGTTCGGCGTGGAACTGGCGGTGGCGGAGCACGAGCCCGTACGGCGGGACCGGCGTCGTGCCCCCGTGCGCGGGGGCGCCTTCGTCGATGAATCGACATCCCGGGTCACCTTCCTCGCCCGGGACGGTGCCCGCGGCTGGGCCGACCTCTGCAGAATCGTTACGGCGGCGCAGGCCGACCCCGGCTCCCCGCTGCTGTCCCGGGAGGACAACCGGGGCGACGGACTCACCGTCCTCCTCGGCCCCGACTCCGACGTGGGCCGCGCCCTCGCCGCCGGCCGTCCGGACCGCGCGGCCGTGCTGCTGGCCCCCTGGCGGGAGCGCTACGGCGACGCGCTGCGCCTGGAGGCCGTCTGGCACGGCCGCAAGGGCACCGGTCCCGGCTCCCTGCGCCTGGCCGCCCGTACCGTCGGCTTCGCCGCCGAACAGCGGATCCGGCCGGTGCTCAGCAACGCCGTCCGCTACGCCGACCCCGGCCAGGGCCCGGTCGCCGACGTCCTGGACGCCGCCCGCCGCCTCGTCCCCGTCGACCCCACCAAGGAACTGGACTCCGGCGAGGCCTGGCTCAAGGGTGCGGACGCCATGCTGCACGCGGCCGAACGGATCGTCGAGGCCGCGGGCTACCGGCGCGACACCGCCCACCGTCTGCTGGAGCAGACCGGGGCGACCGCTGCCGAATGCCTCGTCGACCCCGAGGGCGACCTCGGGCTCGGCACCGTCCACTTCCCCGAACCGCACCTCGTCGGCGCCGGCCGCCGCACCGCCCAGCGGGTGCTCGCCTCGCGGGCGGCCGCGGGGATGGTCCGGCGGGGGTACTCCGGGAAGCGCGCGTACTGGGAGCGGATGCACCAGGAGCTGGACGTCATCGCCTACCACGGCTTCGCCACCTACTTCCTGACGGTTGCTCAGGTGGTGGACGACGTACGGGAGATGGGCATCCGGGTGGCCGCGCGCGGCTCCGGCGCGGGCTCGCTCGTCAACCATCTCCTCGGCATCGCGCACGCCGACCCGGTCGAGCACGGGCTGCTGATGGAACGCTTCCTGTCCACCCGCCGACTGGTGCTGCCCGACATCGACATCGACGTGGAGTCCGCGCGCCGCCTCGAGGTCTACCGGGCGATCATCGGTCGGTTCGGCGCCGAGCGGGTGGCGACGGTCGCGATGCCGGAGACGTACCGGGTGCGCCACGCGGTCCGCGACGTGGGCGCGGCCCTGTCCATGGACCCCGCCGACATCGACCGCATCGCCAAGTCCTTCCCGCACATCCGCGCCCGCGACGCCCGCGCGGCGCTGGAGGAGCTGCCCGAACTGCGCGAACTGGCGGGGGAGAAGGAGAGGTACGGGCGGCTGTGGGAGCTGGTCGAGGCCCTCGACGCCCTCCCGCGCGGAGTCGCCATGCATCCGTGCGGGGTGCTCCTGTCCGACGCCTCCCTCCTCGCCCGTACGCCGGTCATGCCGACCAGTGGTGAGGGCTTCCCCATGTCCCAGTTCGACAAGGACGACGTGGAGGACCTCGGGCTGCTCAAGCTCGATGTGCTCGGGGTGCGGATGCAGTCGGCGATGGCGCACGCGGTCGCGGAGGTGAAGCGGGCGACGGGCGCCGAGATCGACCTGGACGCGGTACCGCCCGGCGATCCGGCGACGTACGAACTCATCCGCTCCACCGAGACGTTGGGCTGCTTCCAGATCGAGTCGCCGGGCCAGCGCGACCTGGTCGGGCGGCTGCAGCCGGCCACCTTCCACGACCTAGTCGTGGACATCTCGCTCTTCCGGCCCGGTCCGGTCGCCGCCGACATGGTGCGGCCGTTCATCGAGGCCCGGCACGGGCGGGCGCCCGTGCGCTGTCCGCACCCGGACCTGGAGGAGCCGCTGAAGGGGACGTACGGGGTCGTCGTCTTCCACGAGCAGATCATCGACATCGTGCACATCATGACCGGCTGCGGACGCGCCGAGGCCGACCGGGTGCGGCGCGGCCTGTCCGACCCGGAGTCGCAGGGCCGGATCCGGTTCTGGTTCGCGCAGGCCGCCGCGGCCAAGGGGTACGACACGGAGACGATCCGGCGGACCTGGGAGATCGTCGAGGCGTTCGGGTCGTACGGCTTCTGCAAGGCGCACGCGGTCGCCTTCGCCGTACCGACGTACCAGTCGGCCTGGCTGAAGGCGCACCACCCGGCCGCCTTCTACGCGGGGCTGCTCACGCACGACCCCGGGATGTACCCGAAGCGGCTGCTGCTGGCGGACGCGCGGCGGCGGGGGGTGCCGATCCTGCCGTTGGACGTGAACGAGTCGGGAATCGCCCACCGTATCGAACTGGTGTCCGGTATTTGGGGGCTGCGGCTCGCCCTCTCCGACGTGCACGGCATCAGCGAGGCCGAGGCGGCGCGGATCGCGGACGGGCAGCCGTACGCCTCGCTGCTCGACTTCTGGGAGCGGGCGCGGCCGAGCAGGCCGCTCGCCCAACGACTGGCGCAGGTAGGAGCATTGGACGCCTTCGGTGCCAACCGGCGTGATCTGCAACTGCACCTGACCGAGTTGCACCGGGGCGCGCGAGGTGGCGGCGGCGGTCAACTGCCGCTGTCCGGCGGGCGGAAGACCGCGCCCGCCGGGCTGCCGGACCTGTCGTCCGCAGAGAAGCTCAGCGCCGAGCTGGGCGTGCTGTCCATGGACGCCTCGCGCAATCTGATGGACGACCACCGGGAGTTCCTCGGGGAGCTGGGCGTGGTCAGCGCGCGTCGGCTGCGCGAGCTGCGGCACGGTGAGACGGTGCTGGTCGCGGGCGCCAAGGCGGCCACCCAGACCCCGCCGATCCGGTCCGGCAAGCGGGTCGTCTTCACCACCCTGGACGACGGTACGGGCCTGGTCGACCTCGCCTTCTTCGACGACTCCCACGAGGCCTGCGCCCACACCGTCTTCCACTCCTGGCTGCTGCTGGTGCGCGGGGTCGTGCAGCGGCGCGGGCCGCGCAGCCTCAGCGTGGTGGGCGCCGCCGCCTGGAACCTCGCCGAGCTGGCCGAACTGCGCGCCGAGGGCGGCCTGGACGAGGTGGCGGCACGGCTGGCGGAGCCGGTGCCCCGGGCGTCGGGCGAGGATCCGACGCACGGCCGGCGCATCCAGCTGCCGACCGGATACGAAATGCATCCGTGGGCCGATCTGCGACCCGCGGGTCAGGAGCCCTCGCAGATACGGAAGTTGTGGCACCAGAGTCCGGGGAGTGCGGGATGACCATCCTCTGCGTACGTTTCCAGCTGCCGCCGATGTACGAGACGGCCCTGCCGGGGCTGCTCGGGCTGCTGGAGGAGTTCACGCCCGTCGTCGAGGCGCTGCCGCCGGACGGGGCGCTGGCCGATCTGCGGGGCGCCGAACGGTACTTCGGGCGCAGCGCCGTCGAGCTGGCCTCCGTGATCCGGGTGCGGGCGCTCGCCCACTACGGGGTGGACTGCGTGATCGGCGCCGGGCCGGGCCCGATGCTGGCGCGGATGGCGCTGCGGGACGCCCGGCCCGGGGTCACCGGGGTACTGCCCGAAGGGCCGGACGGCATCGCGGACCTGCCCGTCACCGCGCTGCCCGGGGTCGGCGCAGCGACCGGCCGCACGCTGCGCGAGTACGGCCTCGACACCCTCGGCCGGGTCGCCGCCGCCCCGCTGTCCACGCTGCAGCGGCTGGTCGGGGCGAAGGCGGGACGCGAGCTGCGCGAGAAGGCGAACGGGATCGACCGGGGGCGGGTGGTGCCGGACGGCGTCTCACGGTCCCTTGTCACCGAACGCCCCTTCGAGCGCGACGAGTTGGACGCCGACCGGCATCGGCGGGCCCTGCTCTCCGCGGCCGGGGAACTGGGCGCCCGGCTGCGCGCCCTGGACAAGGTCTGCGGCACGCTGACCCTCACGGTGCGGTACGCCGACCGGTCCGCGACGACACGCAGCCGTTCCCTGAAGGAGCCGACCGCACACTCCGCCGCCCTGACCCGGGTGGCGTACGGCATGTACGAGGCGCTGGGCCTCCAGCGGGCCCGGGTGCGGTCGATCGCCCTGCGTGCGGAGGGACTCGATTCCGCGGAGCGGGCTTCCCATCAGCTCAGCTTCGATCCGGTGGACGAGAAGGTGCGGCGGATCGAGGAGGTCGCGGACCGGGTGCGGGCGAAGTTCGGGCCGGACGCGGTGCTGCCGGGGGCGCTGGCGGCGTGAGGCGGGTGCAACGGCGCAGGTAGGGTGCGTTCATGAGCTGGCGTGGGCCGACCCATCGGGTCGTGGGCGGGGAGCGGATCGACGGGGCCTGGTGCCATGTGTGGCGGCGGAGCCCGTACCACGAGGAGTACTTCGTCGAGGATCTGGTCGTGTTCGCGGACGGTGCCGTGCACTGCGAGGAGCGGACCGACCTGGAGGGGCTGGAGAAGCTGCTCGGGTCCGGCCGGATCTCCGTGCGGAACCCCGACGCCCCCGCCCGCGACGCCGACGCGCCCAAGTGGGGCTCCCGCAGCCCCGAACCGTGCACATCGGAGAGCTTCCTCCTCGAAGTCGCCGACAAGGTCGAGGAGTTGAGCGGTCGGCCGACCACCCGGGACCGGCTGCAGGAGGCGATCGGACGCTACCAGGAGGAGCCGTCCGAGGCCCGCCGCGCCCTGCTCCGGGACGCCTATCTCGCGGTGCCGCCGCATCTGCGGATCTACGTCCTGGGTGACATGGACTCCCTGGACCGGCCCCTGCGGATCCTCGTCACCGACCTCGGCGAACCCGTGGACGGGGACGGGCCGGTGGCGACCGCCGCGCTGCACCGGGAGGCGCTGGACTACTTCCGTCGGCGGGACGAGAGCGTCCGGAGAGCGGGGGAGTGGCGGGCCGTGCGGCACGCCGACGATCCGGAGGGGCCCGTGGAACCGGCTCTCGTCTCCAACGAGGTCGGCTATCCGCGCGGCTGGCCCGAGAAGCCCGGACTGTTCGTACTGCGCAACGACTACCCGGTGCCGGTCGAGTTCGCCGGCCGGACCTATGCGTCCGTCCTGCACGGCTACTGGGCGCTGTCCGCGGCCGACGCCGACGACCACGACCGTATCCGCGCCGCCGACACCCCCCACGAGGCACAGATGCTCGGCGGCCGGGCCGTACGCCGGGACGACTGGCCCGAGCTGCGCCTGGCCGTGATGGCCGGGTTGCTGCGCGCCAAGTTCACCCAGCATCCTGGGCTCACCGAGGTGCTGCTGTCCACCGGCGACGCGCGGATCAGCTACACCGGCCTCTCCGACTCCCCGTACTGGACGGACGCCCGCGACGACCGCGGCCGCAACTGGGTCGGCCGGTTGCTGGAACTGGTCCGCTCCGAGCTGCTGCTGGCCTCGGTCAGTTGGCCCACGGCGGAGTGATCCGGGTGCCGTCGGCCAGGTCCGCCGCCAGGCCGACGGACGTGGTGACCCAGGTGATCGCGGTCTGATCGGTCGGGTTCTCGACGGCGAGGGTCGCGCCCGGGTTGACGATCAGCAGGTCGCCCGCGGCGAGGTCGTCGGTGCGTCCGTCGAGGGTGACGCGCAGGCTGCCGACGAGCACCAGGAGAAGCTCCTCCCGGTTGACCGTGTGGGCGGGCGCCTTCGTCCCCGGCGGCACCTCGCCGCGCCAGGCGCACAGCTCCTTGCTGCCGGTGCGGGGAGTGGCGTACGAGACGAAACGGGCGCCGTGGATCTCGTGGGTGACGGCTTCGGAGGCGCGGACGACGGGCATGAGGGTCCTTCCCGGGGTTAATGGTCAAGCAGATTGACTATATGGATCCATGGTCAAGCTGCTTGACCAATTCGTCAAGGGTGTTTCAATCAGGCGTGCAGAACTCCGAGGCCCTGTCCCTGTCCGCCGCCCTGCTCGCCGTCGCCGGTGAGCTCACCCAGCGCATCAACGACGGTGTCGTCGCCCGTGGTTTCGAGGGGGTGAGGCCCGCGCACGGCTTCGCCTTCACCCGGCTCGCCCCGGACGGCGCGACGGTCACCGACCTCGCGACCCATCTCGGGGTGACCAAGCAGGCCGCCAGTCAGCTCGTCGACGAGCTGGTGCGCAAGGGGTACGTCGAACGCCGGCCGCACCCCGAGGACGCGCGCGCCCGGCTGGTCGTGCTGACGGAGCGGGGGTGGGCCTGCACGCGGGCCGCGGAGGAGGCGGCCGCGGAGGCTGTGCGGGGGTGGGTGGAGTTGCTCGGTGAGGGTGAAGTGCGGGTGTTGCGCGACCAATTGATGCGCATCGCGCCCTATGGTCCCATCAGGCCCGCCTGGTGACGATTCGTCGGTGCCAATACACCCGTCACTGGCTACCACTGGAAGTTTTTGCCGACACGTAACTTCACAGTTGCACTACTCGTCCGTAACTTGACGAGTGAAACAGCATCCTCGTGATCCGGATCACAGGGCGTAAGACCGTCGTACCTCCCCTTGAGCCGCAAGGAGATCACCCGATGCTGCCCTGGAAACGAGTGCTCAGACCCCTCGCCGCCCTGCTGCTGACCGCCGCGGTCGCCCTCGTCCCCGCCACCGCCGCGCAGGCCGCGGACGCCCCGAGCCGGGGCTGGAACAACTGGTCCTGCAAGCCGTCCGCCGCCCACCCCCGCCCGGTCGTCCTGGTGCACGGCACCTTCGGCAACTCCGTCGACAACTGGCTGGGTCTCGCCCCGTACCTGACCAAGCGCGACTACTGCGTCTTCTCGCTCGACTACGGACAGCTGCCGGGCGTGCCGTTCTTCCACGGCCTCGGCCCCATCGACAAGTCGGCGGAGCAGCTCGACGCCTTCGTCGACAGGGTGCTCGCCGCGACCGGCGCCGCCGAGGCCGACCTCGTCGGCCACTCGCAGGGCGGCATGATGCCCCGCTACTACCTGAAGTTCCTCGGCGGAGCCGCCGAGGTGAACGCCCTCGTCGGCATCGCCCCCGACAACCACGGCACGACCCTGTCCGGACTCACCCGGCTGCTGCCCTACTTCCCGGGCGCCGAGGACCTGCTCTCCACCGCCACGCCCGCCCTCGCCGACCAGATCGCCGGCTCCGCCTTCCTCACCAAGCTCAACCAGGGCGGCGACACCGTGCCCGGCGTCCGCTACACGGTCATCGCCACCAAGTACGACCAGGTCGTCACGCCGTACCGCAGCCAGTACCTGGACGGTCCCGGCGTGCGCAACGTCCTGCTCCAGGACCTGTGCCCGGTCGACCTCTCCGAGCACCTGGCGATCGGCCTGTTCGACCGGATCGCCTTCCATGAGGTCGCCAACGCCCTCGACCCGGCCCGCGCCAGGCCCAGCACCTGCGCCTCCGCGTTCAGCTGACAGCCGTCGGGGCCTGTCCGGCCTGAGCCGCCGGACAGGCCCCGCCCTGCGTGCCGCTAGGAGCGGGTGGCGCGTCGGCGGACCGAGAGGAACAGCGCCGCCGAACCGACCGCCAGCGCGGCCGCACCGCCCACGGCGAGGTACGAGGTGCTGCCGTCGCCGCCGGTCTCGGCGAGGTTCTGCGCGGCACCGGCCGCCTTGGGCCGGTTGGCCTCGGCCTGCGGCGGGACGGGCTCCGCGGAGGTGGCAGTGTCCTGGTCGCCGTGGCCGCCGTGGCCGCCGTGGTCGCCGTGGTCGCCGCGCTCGATCGTCGACCGGTCGGCGCCGTCCTCGATCTGCTCCTCGGAGGGGGCGGAGGCGGTCGGCGCGGCCTCGGTCTCGTCGCTGCTCGGGCCGCCGCCGAAGGTGACGTCCGAGCAGGAGTAGAACGCCTCCGGGCTGTCCGAGCGCTGCCAGACCGCGTACAGCAGATGCTTGCCGGACCGCTCGGGCAGGGTGCCGGAGAACGTGTAGAAGCCGCCCGACGCGGCCGGGTCGGTGGCCGTCGCCACCGGGTCGGCCAGGTCCAGGTCGCCCCAGGCCAGCGGCCCGGCCGGGTCGTAGCCGTCCTTCGTGATGTACACCTTGAAGGTGCCCTTGTGCGGCGCGGTCACCCGGTACTTGAAGGTGTACGAGCCGCCGCTCACGCTCGTCGCCGGCCAGTCGGCGCGGGCCAGGTCCAGGCCCTTGAACTGCTCGTTGTTCGCGCTGCACAGCTTGCCGTCCGGGATCAGCTCCTGGTGCCGGCCGTTCGCGTCGCCGATGCGGACGCCGTTCCAGTCGTACAGCGCCTGCGTGCCGCCGGCCGCGACCGCCGCCTGGCACGCCTCCGACCTCGGGCTCTCCGGGCCCTCCGCGTAGCACTGCGAGACCCGGCTGACCGGGTCACCCATCGAACCGTGCGCGACCGCGGGCGCGGCCGCCAGCGCGGTCAGGGCGAACGGGGCCATGCCGACGGCGGCGACGGAAACGGCGGTGGCGACCCTGCGGCGTGCGGGCATGCGGAACTCCTGGGAAGCGGTCGGTGATGGCTGGCCGGCCCGTGGGGGCGATCAGCAAGCTAGCCCGAGGAAACCGCGAAAACGCCTGCTGGAGGCGGGTGAGGGAGATCCTTATGGTCGCGTTAAGGGAGCGCTCAGACTGCGCTGAGGTAGATACGGTCGCGGCATGACAGGAGACGAGATCCGGCGCGCCGGAGCCGAGGACGTGCCGGCCGTGAAGGCCGTCACCGACGCCGCGTACCGCCACTACATCGAGCGCATCGGACAGGTGCCGCAGCCCATGGAGCGGGATCACGCGGCGTACGTGGCCGCGGGGCGGGTGTTCGTGACGGGTGAGCCGGTGGTCGGGCTCGTGGTGGTGGAGGCGTACGACGACCATCTGTACGTCGACAACATCGCCGTCCACCCCGATGCCCAGGGCACCGGCGTGGGGCGGCGGCTACTGGAGTTCGTGGACGCACACGCGCGTGCGCTGGGGCTGCCCGAGGTCAGGCTCTGTACGAACGCCAAGATGTGGGAGAACCAGAAGATCTACCCGAGGTTCGGGTACGAGGTCGTGGAGCGTCGTGCGGACGGGCCGTACGACCGCGTCCACTACCGCAAGCCGCTGCGCTGACGCTGCAGCAGTCGGCCGGGCGGGTCAGCCGTCCGGCCACCACGTTCGGGCGATGTCCTTGCGGACCTCCGGACGTCCGGCAGGGCGTTCGTCGTCCTTCTCACGGATTCGCCGGGAGTCCGTCTTCTTCAGGGGCTTCTGCAACGTCATACGGCGCATGGCGGCCTCCTTCAGTGCCTACCGAGTTCCGCGTTCTCACGGAGGTAGACGCTTTTGGCGAGCGTTCCTCATCGGCGCAGGTCTGTCAGTGGCCGCTGTCACGATTCGATTGTCAGTGGCGGGTGTCACTCTTGAGCACATGCCGAACGACAGTGACGGGACGACCGCACCGCGTGTCGACTGGGACGCCGCGGCCGCCTCCTTCGACGACGAACCCGACCACGGCCTGCGCGACCCCGAGGTGCGCGGTGCCTGGGCGGAGCGGCTGCGCGACTGGCTGCCCGAGAGCCCCGGCGACGTCCTCGACCTCGGCTGCGGCACCGGCAGCCTGTCGCTGCTCGCGGCCGAACAGGGACACCACGTCACCGGCGTGGACCTGTCCCCGGCCATGGTCGACCTGGCCCGCGCCAAGCTCGCCGGACGTGACGCGGTGTTCCTGGTCGGCGACGCGACGGCGCCCCCGGTGGGGGCGCAGCGATACGACGTCCTGCTCGCCCGGCACTTGCTGTGGGCCCTGCCCGACCCTGCCCGGGTCCTGCGCCGTTGGAGGGGGCTGCTGCGCCCCGGCGGACGGCTCGTCCTCGTCGAGGGCGTGTGGGGCACCGTCAGCCCGGTCGGCATACCGGCCGAGCAGCTCGCAGGCCTCCTCGCCCCGATCGCCGGGCACGTGCGCGTGGAGCGGCTGTCCGGCGACCCGCTGCTGTGGGGCAGAACCGTGGACGACGAGCGGTACGCGGTGCTGGCCCGCCTGTGATCGTCAGGCCAGCAGGGCCTCGAAGCCGCTGTCCAGGGCCAGGTTCTCCAGGGTGTTCAGGGCCGTCATTGCTGCGGATGCTGCCTCCGGGTCCGTTTCCAGGAGGTTGCTCTCCTCGAACTCGTCCTCGTCCAGGCGGCGTACGTCCGTGCCCTCGGCCGAGCGCCACAGGTCCAGGTCGAGGTCCTCGACGACCAGCTCGGTGCCGGAGAGCGTGGCCGGGCGGGTGATGTCGCAGTACCAGCCCTTGAGGGTGCCGTCCCCGGCGCGGACCTCCTTCACCGCGTACCAGCGGTCGCGCCAGTAGTACTCGACGAACACGTCCCCGGGCTCGAAGCGGACGAAGCCGAAGTCGCGGACGCCCTCGCCGGCCCAGGGCGCGCGCACCGTGACGCGGGTGCCGTCGTCCGCGAGCAGCTCCGCCGGGTAACGGATCTTCGTACGGCCGCCCTTGAGGAGGACGACCTCCACCACCGGCCCGGCGTCAGCCGAGTTCGCGGACATACCGCACCTCCGTCGCGCAGATCTCGTACCCGAACCACTTGTTGATCGCGAGCATCGGCTCGTTGCCGGTGTCGTTGCCCGTGAACGCCTCCGTGTACCCGGCCGCGCGGGCCCGGTGCAGGGTGTCGTTCTTGGCGAGCTTGGCCAGACCCCGGCCGCGGAAGTCGCGGGCGGTGCCCGTCATGCCGGTGCTGTAGCGGGTGCCGCCGTCGGTGTGCGCGGCGCTGAAGGCGGCGGGCCGGCCGTCGACGACCGCGATGGTGGTCAGTTCGAGGTCGGTGAGCGGGTGGCGCCAGGTTTCCTCCAGCCACGCCTCGTAGTCCGTGAGCTCGGCGGAACCGGCCTCGCTGGGCTCGTCCGCCGTCGTCGCCGCGTCCAGTTCGAACACCGGGCGCGGGTCGTCGGCGAAGTCGGCGGCGGTGCGCAGCTCGACGCCGGGCGGCGGGTCCTGGAGGAGCGGCAGCGTGCCGTTCGCGAGGTCGAGCCGCAGGAAGTGGGCGGAACGGCCCGCGCGGTAGCCGTGCGCCTCGGCGAAGGAGCGGTTGCCCGGCCCGTCCAGGACCCAGGCGAGCAGCCGGGTCGCGCCGAGGCCCGTCAGGTACTCCTCGGCGGCGCGCACCAGGAGCGTGCCCGCCCCACGGCGGGTGCGCTCGGGGTGCACGTACACGTTGACGAAGCCCTGCAGCGGGCCCGGGTTCTCGTGCAGCAGGCCGACCTGCGCGGTGCCGATGATCTCACCGGCCTCCTCGGCGACGAGCGGCCGGAAGCGGGCGTCGGGATGCGTGTGCGCCAGGTCGTAGGCGACGGAGTCCGGGGTGATGAGGAAGAACGGCAGGGCGCTGTGGCGTACGGCGCCGAAGCCCTCCAGGTCGGCCCGGACGTCGGGCCTGATCTCGCGCACGATGACAGTCATGGGACCGCACGTTAAGCGCGGGGCCGTCCGTGTGCCTCTCATTTTCCGGGGGGTGCGGGACAATCACCTTCGTGACCTTGAAGATCCACATCGATGACAGCGCGCCGCCCTACGAACAGGTGCGGGCGCAGATCTCCGAACAGGCGCGGGCCGGAGTGCTGCCGGTCGGGTACCGGTTGCCGACGGTGCGCGGGCTCGCCGAGTCGCTGGGCCTCGCCGCGAACACCGTCGCCAAGGCGTACCGGGCACTGGAGACGGACGGGGTGATCGAGACACGGGGGCGCAACGGCACGTTCGTCGCCGCCGCGGGCTCGGCGGCCCAGCGGGAAGCCGCGTCGGCCGCGCAGGCGTACGCGGACCGGGTCCGGCGGCTGGGCCTCGACGAGGGGGACGCCCTGGCCGCCGTACGGGATGCGCTGCGGGCGGTGTACGACGAGGGCTGAGCGCTCCGCCGGGAGTGCAGTGGTGTGTCGTCGTTCGTCCGCGGATTCGTCGTGGCTGGTCGCGCAGTTCCCCGCGCCCCTTTGGGGCGCTCAGCGGGTCGGTGTGTTTTCCGGTGCTCGTGTCACCGTCAGGCCCGCCCTCGTCGCCGCCCGGGCGAAGGCCGCCGCGTCGTGGACCGCCGCTCCGCCCGGGTCGTTGTTGAAGTAGGTGTAGATGTCGCGGCTGTCGGGCCAGGTGTCCGCGATGCGGGTCAGCCAGGTCGCCAGGGACTGGCTGCCGTAGCGCGGCCAGGGCCGGGCCCGGCCCTGGTGGAAGCGGACGTAGCCCCAGTCGGTGGTCCGCCACAGCGGGGTGACCGGGCGGGCCCGGATGTCGGCCCAGCACAGGGCCGCGCCCCGCGACTCCAGTACCTCGCGCACCGTCCGCGTCCACCAGGAGTCGTGGCGCGGCTCGACCGCGACCCGGGTGCCCGCGGGGAAGCAGGCGAGGCACGCGTCCAGCAGGCCCGGGTCCCCGCGCAGGGTCGGCGGGAGCTGGAGCAGGACCGGGCCCAGGCGGTCGCCGAGGTCGGCGGCGTGGCTCATGAGCCGGTCCACCGGTTCCCCGGGGTCCCGCAGGCGTTTGATGTGGGTGAGGTACCGGCTGGCCTTCACCGCGATCACGAAGTCCGCGGGCACCCGGTCCCGCCACGCCTCGAAGTTCGCCCGCGAGGGCAGCCGGTAGAAGGCGTTGTTGATCTCGACCGTCGCGAACCGGGACGCGTACTCCTCCAGCCAGAGCCGCACCGGGCGGCCCTCCGGGTACAGGACGCCCCGCCAGTCCTTGTACTGCCACCCCGACGTGCCGACGAACAGGGTCATACCTCCATCGAAGCACTCCCCGTCACGGCACGTGCGGCACTACAGGTACAGCCCCGCCTCCGCCCCGGCCCGCGGCTCCGGCAGCGCCGTCGGGGAGGTGCCGCGCCGCAGCGCGTACAGCTCCGCCAGGGTCGCCCCCTCGCGGCCGACCCCCTCCTCGGTGCCCAGCCAGGTGACCGCCTCGGCCCGGGTCAGCGGGCCGACCTCGATCCGGGCCAGGCAGCGGCCCGGACGGACCACGGCCGGGTGCAGCCGCTCCAGGTCCTCGTTGGTGGTGACCCCGACCAGGACATTGCGGCCCTGGCCCAGCAGTCCGTCGGTGAGGTTCAGCAGCCGGGACAGCGCCTGCCCGGCCGTGTGCTTGGCCTCGCCGCGGATCAGCTCGTCGCAGTCCTCCAGGAGCAGCAGCCGCCAGCGGCCCTTGCCCGTGCCGTCCTCCTCGCCGATCGCGATGTCCATCAGATAGCCGACGTCGGAGAAGAGGCGCTCCGGGTCCAGGACGCAGTCCACCTGGCACCAGTCCCGCCAGGACCGGGCCAGCGTGCGCAGCGCGGAGGTCTTGCCGGTGCCCGGCGGGCCGTGCAGGAGCAGCAGCCGGCCCGCGATGTCCTCGGGGGTCGTCTTCATCAGGCGGTCCATCGCGTCCGCCACGGGCGCGGTGTAGTTGGGCCGCACCTCCTCCCAGGTGCCCGCCGAGATCTGCCGGGTCGTGCGGTGCGGGCCGCGTCTGGGGGAGACGTACCAGAAGCCCATGGTCACGTTCTCCGGCTGCGGCTCGGGCTCGTCCGCGGCGCCGTCCGTGGCCTGGTCGAGGACCTTCTGGGCCAGGTCGGCGGTGGTCGCGGTCACGGTGACGTCGGCGCCGCGGTTCCAGCGGGAGACCAGCAGGGTCCAGCCGTCGCCCTCCGCGAGGGTGGCGCTGCGGTCGTCGTCGCGGGCGACGCGCAGCACCCGGGCGCCCGGCGGCAGGAGCGTCGCCCCGGACCGTACGCGGTCGATGTTCGCCGCATGCGAGTACGGCTGCTCGCCCGTGGCGAAGCGGCCGAGGAACAGCGCGTCGACGACGTCGGACGGGGAGTCGCTGTCGTCGACGTTGAGCCGGATCGGCAGTGCTTCGTGCGGGTTCGCAGACATGGCGCCATGATCCGGCACGCATGCCCGTCGCGCACGGGATTTCCCTCTGCCGAAACCTGCCCGTCCGCCCGTCCGCCCCATTACCGTTGCCCTCAATGGGACGTCATGGGTGGAATTCGGGGGCACGGCGGTGGCGCTTCACCGCGCTGCTCGGTGTGGGCGTGGTCGCGCTGGCCCTGGTCGTGACCCTGCTGGCCACGCTGCCCGGCAACGGCGGCGACACCAAGGGAACTTCGCCCGACGGCGACAAGGTGCACGGCACGCCGGCCGCCACCCCGGCCGCGTCCGTGCCCGAGGTGGGCTGGGGGTTCACCCACACCCAGTACAGCGCCGACGAGGGCGACGGCGCCGCGGTGGCGCGCGTCGAGAAACGGATCGAGGACGCCGGCGGGCTGCCGCAGATCCAGCACGTCATGGGCTGGGGCGCGAGCAACCCCGAGCCGGTCAAGGGGCGCTACGACTTCGCGGCGATGGACCGCCGCATCGACTTCGTCCGCGCCTCCGGCAGCATCCCCGTCGTGACGCTGTGCTGCGCCCCGGACTGGATGAAGGGCGGCGAGCCCGGCGTCGAGCACACCGACTGGAGCCAGGCCGCCCTGGAGACCGCGCCGGACCCCGAGCACTTCGACGACTACGCCGCCCTCGCCGCGACCGTCGCCAAGCGCTACCCGGACGTACGGCACTTCATCGTCTGGAACGAGTTCAAGGGCTTCTGGAACGACGCCGAGGCCCGCTGGGACCACGAGGGCTACACGCGGCTGTACAACGAGGTCTACCGGGCCCTGAAGGAGGTCGACCCGGACATCATGGTCGGCGGGCCCTACCTGGTCATGGACAGCCTCGACCCGCGCGAGGCGCACGCCTCCCCGTCCCTGAAGGGCAGGTGGGGCGCGCTGGACCAGCGGGTGCTGGACGCCTTCGCCTACTGGAACGAGCACAAGGCGGGCGCGGACTTCGTCGTCGTGGACGGCTCCAGCTACACCCGGGACGACGAGCTGCTCCCCGACGAGTTCACGGCCACCGACAAGTTCACGGCCGTGGGGGAGTGGGTGCGGCGGCAGACCGGCGACGACCTGCCGCTGTGGTGGGCCGAGTACTACGTCGAGCCCGCCGACGCCGACGACGAGCGCGAGGGCTGGTCCGAGAGCCGCCGGGTCGCCGTCCAGGCCGCCGGAATGATCGCCCTGGCCAGGGGCGGCGCCACCTCGGGCTTCTACTGGAACCCGCAGAACGAGCAGGGCACCGACTGCCCCGGCTGTCTGTGGACGCCCACCGACAGTGCCGACGGCGGGCGGAAGCTGCCCATGTTCGACCTGGTCAGCCGGTTCAACGCCACGTTCCCGCCGGGCACCGCCCACCGGCCGGTGACCGCGTCCGCCGACGTCCGTGTCCTCGCCACCGACAAGACCGCTCTCGTGGTCAACACCCGCGACCGGCAGATCAGCACGAAGATCGACGGGAGGACGGTCAAGCTCCAGGCCTACGAGGTCAGGTGGCTCGAACGCCCGGCCACCTGACCCCCTCGGCCCTGCTCACTTCATCGTCAGGAACCGCTGCACCAGCGCCGCGAACAGCACCGCCAGCAGCGGCAGCGAGAACCAGAAACTGCTCTGCAACCAGCGCAGTTGCCGCACCCCGGGCCGCACCGCGACCCGGACCACCTCGCGCGCCGTCAGCAGCACGATGAGTGCCAGCGCCGCCAGCGCCCCGACCACCGACCACGGCGTCCACGTCACCTTCGGCCCGATCGCGCCCGGATCGGCCTCCGGGACCTCGCCCGCCGGCTGCTCGCGCAGCGCGTACAGGGTCACGTCCTCGTTGACGAAGACCTTCTTCAGCTCCTGTCGCCGGTCGAGGTTGTGCAGCAGCCGCGGCTCCCAGGATTCCGCGTAGCCGACGTCCATCTGCAGATAGGTGACCTGACCGCGGTTGATCATCAGATACGAGTTCGGCCCCGCGTCCCTGAGCGCCTTGACCAGGCCCGACACCAGCACCGGGTCGGCCGGTGCCAGGGTCGGCAGGTACTCGACCCGTTCCATGTCCCTCGCACCCCACGGCAGCGACGGCGTCACGACGTTGACCGGGTCGTTGCTCAGCCACAGCAGCCGCGCGCTCGGCTTGTCGTGGGCGTAGACGTACTCCATCGCCGCGACCTCGCCGGGCCGGACCCGCTCGAACGGCTCGTTGCCCCAACGGGCCACCAGGAAGCCGCCGATGAGGACCAGGCCCGCCATGAACGCGGCCAGCGGGGCGAGGCTCACCCGGTCCTTGTCCCGCTCCTCGGCGGTGACGCCGGTGCGCGGGAACAGGGCGAGTCCGGCGAGCAGGGCCGCGCCGGGCAGGGCGAACATGAAGACGCGCAGGGCCATTTCGCCGCCGTAGCTCTGCATGCCGAAGCCGAGGAACGGGACGAAGGTGAGGACGAGCAGGGAGCGTTCGCGGTACTTGTGGTCGCGGCGGCGCCACCAGCCGTAGCAGGCTAGGGCCATGACGCTGCCGGCCAGCAGCACGCGGGTGTACAGCACCAGCTTGTGCGTCGAACTGCCGCCCTCGATGCGGCCGGAGACGGACGAGGACACATTGGAGCCGACGCCGCCGACCCCGCCGAACAGCTCGTCGAAGTGGCCGGACCAGTACGGCTCGGCCATGAACCCGATCCACGCCGTCACCATCACCCCGAACAGCAGGGGCAGGCCGCGCAGTTCGCTGCGGCCGACGAGGACCAGCACCGTGAGCACGCCCAGCATCACGAACGGGGTGAGCTGGTGGGCCGGGACGCTCGCCGCGAACAGCCCGATGACGACCAGCAGCAGCACCGCCCGCTGCCGCCGGTTCGCCGGTTCCACCTCCAGCTCCCCGGGCCGCACCTTCGTCCAGATCACCCGCGGCGCCCGGAACCAGACCAGCAGGATCGCCGCGAACACCAGGTACAGCAGATAGGTGAAGCCCTGCGGCGAGAAGTAGTCCTGGCCGACCCAGCCGCTCAGCACGAAGATCCAGATGCCGGTCCAGCGGGCCCGCCAGCTCGCCCGCATCGAGCGGGTCAGCAGGAACATCGGGACCAGGTACAGCAGTTGCATGGCCAGCGGCCACCAGCGGATGACCTCGGTGAGGTCCGAGACCCCGCAGGCCTGCGCCACGAACGAGGCCGCGGCGAAGAACCCGGGCCAGCTCCAGCGCGCGTCCAGGTCCGGTACGGCGGTCCCGGTGCGGTCGATGTAGTCGATGAAGCCGAGGTGCTGCCAGGCGGTGGCGAACCGCGGCTCGGTCTCGATCAGCGCCGGCAGGGAGTGCAGCGAGACGACGGTCGCCAGCAGGGTGACCAGCAGCAGCGTCCGGTGCTCGCGGCCCAGCCAGAGCAGCGAGGCGAAGACGGTGACCAGCAGCCCGGCGCCGACCAGCGTCGGCGTCGGCAGCACCGAGATCAGCCCGAGCCCGCCCATCTCGTCCAGGTCGGCCTCGCCGAGCCGGAGCGCGGGCACCCAGTACAGCAGCAGAGCGGCGATCAGCAGACAGCCGAGGACGACACCGACACGGGTGGGCTGCAGACGCTCGCGCGGGGAGACCTCCGGGGGCCGCTCCTCCCGTACCGCCGAAGGCTCCCGTACCGCCGAAGGCTCCAGTGCGGCCGAAGAGTTCGGTGCGGCAGAAGGGCCCGGTACGGCCGCCTTCGGCGCGGCCTCGAACGGTGCGTCCACCTCCGGCTCGCGCTTCTCGACCGGCAGCCGCGCCGCCCAGGTCGGCCGGTGCTCGGGCCGCACCACGGGCAGCCCGGTGGGCGGGGTGCCGGGGCCGGGCCGGACGTCGGGGCGGCGTTCCAGGTGGTCGAAGTCGACGTGGAGGCCGAGGGTGAGGGTGTCCGTGTCCGGCGCCCAGGCCGGCCCGCGTCGGCCTGCCGCCTCGGCCGCCTTGCTCGCGCCGAGGTCGGCGAGGTCGCCGTCGGGTGCCGCGTCCTCGGGCAGGTCCGGCGCGGACAACACCGTCCGGTACAGCTTGGGCGCGGCGATGGCGACGATCACCGCCAGCGAGCAGATCTCGGCGACGCCGGCCCCCGTCAGTCCCATGCGGGGCAGGAGCAGCAGCGTCAGCCCGAGCACCAGGGCGCACAACAGGCCCTGGAGCCAGGCGAGTCCGGCGGTGCGGCTCTGGGCGCGCAGCACCGCGAAGTACGTCTCCATCACGACCCGCAGCAGCGCGCCGACGGCGAACCAGCGCAGCAGCGGGGTGGCCGCGTCCGCGTAGCCCGAGCCGAACACGCCGAGGATCCACGGCGCCCCGAGGAACAGGACCGTCGAGACCGGCAGCATGATCCGGGCCATGCGCTTGAGCGCGGCCCGGGTGTTGGCGGCCAGCCGCCCCGGGTCGTGCGAGCCCTCCACGGTCAGGGAGGCGCCCATGTTGATGGCGAGCAGGTTGACCGTACCGCCGATGGTGGCGGTGATGTAGAAGTAGGCGTTGTCCTCGGAGCTGACCTGGGTGGCCACGATCACCGGGATGAGATAGACCACGGCGAGCGAGAACAGCGAGCCGGTGTAGTCGCCCGCGAGGAACTTCCCGATCTCCTTCACCGACGGCGGTTGCACCTGGTCCGCGGTGGCCTTCACATGCCGTGGCACCAGCCGCCGGAACACCAGCCAGCCCAGCGGCAGGACCGAGATCGCGATCGCCGCGACCCACGACACGAACACCCCGGTCGTCGGCACGGCCGCCGCGATCGCCACCAGCAGGCCCAGCTTCACCGCCGAGAACGCGGTGTTGCCCACCGGCACCCACGGCGCGCTGCGCAGCCCGGTCAGCACTCCGTCCTGGAGCGTGAGCAGGTTCCAGGCGACGACGGACACCACGAACCCGAGCGCGGGCAGCGGGCTGTCGAGGAAACGGAAGGACGGCCCCCATATGTCCAGGGTGAGCAGGAAGACGCCCGCGGCCAGCGCCACGACCATGCTGCTGCCCGCGTACGTACGGAAGATCAGCCGGCCGGTGGCCCGGCCCGCGACCGGGATGAAGCGGGCCAGCGCGCCGGTCAGGGCGACCGCGGTCAGGCCCGCGAGGAACTTCATCGCGGCGATCGCGGCGGACCCCTGGCCGACCGCCGACTCGGAGTAGTAGCGGGCCGCGACGAACCAGAAACCGAGACCGAGCACCGCGGAGACACCGGTGTTGATCATCAGTGCGTAGGCGTTGCGGAACAGCGGGCTGCCGCCGCGCGGGCGGCCCAGGCCGGGCAGGCGCAGGCGGCGTCCCGACGGCCCGGGCGGCTCGGCGCCGGGCTGCGGGGTCTCGGTCGTGGTCGTCGTGTCAGACACGGGAACGGATGGCCTTCCGGCGGACCTGTCGGACTCTGCGGACCATGGCGTAGCCCTTGGTCAGGGCCAGGTCCCGGGCGAACGTACGGGTGATCGCGCGGCCCTCGACCAGCCGCTGGAACTCCTCGATGCCGGTGGCGCGCCGCACGGTGACCCGGCGCAGGGCGTACGGCCCCTGTCGGCGGCGGGCGAGGCCGTTGCCGACGGCGAGCGCCTGGGCGTACCCGGTCTCGCGCACCGCCTCGCGCACCCGGCGGCTGGAGTAGCCGTACGGGTAGGCGAACGAGGCGGGTACGGTGCCGAGCCGGTCGGAGACGATCTCCTTGCACCAGATCAGCTCGCGGCGCAGGACGTCGTCCGGGAGCTGGTCGAGCTGCGGATGCGTGTGGCTGTGGCCGCCGATCTCCACGTCCGCCGCGGCGAGTTCGCGCACCTGGTCCCAGTCCAGCATGGTGTCCAGGGCCTCGCCGTTGTCGTGCGGGCCGCGCAGCCAGCCGGTGGTGACGAACAGGGTGGCGGCGAAGCCGTGCTTGGCGAGCACGGGCAGCGCGTGGCGGTGGACGCCCTCGTAGCCGTCGTCGAAGGTGATGAGGACGGGCCGGGCGGGCAGCGGGCGGCCCGAGCGCCAGTGGGCGGCGAGATCGGCCGTGCGGACCGGGGTCAGGCCCAGGTCCGCGATCAGGGCCATCTGCTCGCCGAACGCCTCGGGCGTCACCGACAGCGCGCGGGTGGCGTCGCCGGGCGCGGACGACACCGCGTGGTACATCAGAATCGGCACGCGTTCGTCTGCCGTGCGGGTGTCGTTGGCCGGCGGGCGTTGGCCGGTCGTGTCGGCCTCGCTGGTCGGCACGTGTTCGTCTGCCGTGCCCGCGCCGCTGGGCGGCGTGTCCGGCTCAGGCATCCGTGGTCACCTCGCCTCCCTCGATCGCCGCCACCGCGTACGTAGCCCCGCCCCTGCGGGCCCGCACGCTTCCGACCACATACCCGCCGGCCGCGGTGAGCACCCCGGCGACGATCGCGCCCGCCCGTCCCGCGCCGCCCGGCCGGGC
Organism: Streptomyces sp. TRM68416; assembly: GCF_014596915.1. Lineage (GTDB taxonomy): Bacteria > Actinomycetota > Actinomycetes > Streptomycetales > Streptomycetaceae > Streptomyces. The sequence continues at coordinate 421,966 of NZ_JACVWU010000002.1, read as the reverse complement.
CAGCACGGCGTCGCGCAGGCCGCGTGCCACCCCGGCCGGGAGGACACGCGTGGCGTACCGGCGCTCGGACTCAAGTCCCTTGTCCGCGCCGACACTTCGGGCCACCAGTGCCTTCGACAGGCCCTCGGCGTAGGCGCGCGTGCGGAAGTACCCGAAGTGCTCGCGCGCCTCGGGCACCCGGTGGTGGATCACCGCACGGTCGTCGATCAGCAGGACCGCGTCGGGTCTGGCCCGGGTGAGCCGGATGCACAGCTCCGTCTCCTCGCAGCCCAGCGGCAGCCGGTCGCCGTCGCGCCCGATGCCGGTGGCGAAGCCGCCCGCCGCGTCGAACGCCGTACGCCGGAAGGAGGCGTTGCCGCCCAGGACGTTGCGCACCCGCACGCGTCCGCGCGGCAGACCGCGGTAGGTGCAGCCCACCACCCAGTCGAACTCCTCCGGGAACCACGGCGGTCGGCGGCCCGAGGCCCAGATCGGCTCGGTGCGCCCGCCGACCGCCAGCACGCGCGGGTCGGCGTACGCCTTGGCGAAGTGCCGCAGCCACTCCCGTTCGGCCACGGCGTCGTCGTCGAGGAAGGCGATCACCTCGCCGCGACTGGCGGCGATGCCGGTGTTGCGGCCGGCGGACAGGCCACGGGGGCCCGCGTTGGCGAGCACCCGCACGTCCGCGGCCTCCTTGTACTCCTTGGCCAGACGCTCGTGGAGGGCCTCGTTGTGGTCGACGACCAGCAGGGTCTCCAGGGCCGGGCGGGACTGCGCCCGCACCGAGGCGACCGCCGCGAGGATGTCCTCCCAGCGGTCCTCGGTGTAGACGCAGATCACGACGGAGATGCCGGGACCGCTCAAGACAGCTCTCCCCGGACGGAGTCGAGCATCGGCGAGCGCTCGGCGCGGCGGCGCAGGTCCCGCCGGTTGGAGCGCTCCCTGAGAATCACGTTCAGCACCCGGAACCCGTCCCGCACCGCGCGCAGGTTGCTGGTGCCGTGGATGCGGAGGTACTCGTGACTGGGTATCTCCTGCACCTTCAGCCCCGCCTTGACCACCCGTATGTTCATCAGGGTCTCCACCTCGAAGCCGGTGCAGTCGAGGTCGATCTTGTCCAGGCAGTGCCGCCAGAAAGCGTTGTAGCCGTAGCAGAGATCGGTGTAGCGGGCGCCGAACTTGCGGTTGACGATCGTGCACAGCGCCCAGTTGCCGAGCTTGCGGATGAAGGTCATGTCGTCGGTGCCGCCGCCGTTGGCGAACCGGGACCCCTTGGCGAAGTCGGCGCCGGAGACGAGCGCGGAGACATAGCTGACGATCTCGTGACCGTCGGCCGAGCCGTCCGCGTCGACCATCACGATGATGTCGCCGGTGCATGCCTCGAACCCGGTGATCAGGGCGTCCCCCTTGCCCCGGCCACGCTGCTCGACGACCTTGACCTCCGGCCACAGCTCGCGGGCCACTTCGACGGTGCCGTCGGTGGAGTTCCCGTCCACCAGGACCACTTCGTGGATCCAGCCCGGCAGGGTCTTGAAGACGTACGGAAGGTTTTCCGCCTCGTTCATGGCCGGTATCACCACGCTCACCGGCGGCGCTATCGCCAGATGCGAGGACACGGGCTTGTACGCCCCTGCCGTGCGATGCGCGTCACCCGTGCTCGCCGGGCGCAGAACTGAGCTCATGAGTCTGGTCCCTCTCGTCCGGTGGGCCGCCCGCCCCTGGGCGGCCCGGCTCTGTGTCCGGTTCGAAAGGGGGGTTCTCACTCATGGCACGCGGAAGCACACCTCCATGAACTCCGTGCGCGCATGGTGAGCTGGCAAGTCTGGCCGGCCTCCGGAACACGGCAGCCGGTCGCGCGGCACGACCCGGTCACGGTTGTGGTCACCGAGCACCCCCCTACCGCGCCCCGCGCCGGGACCGTCGCGGTCCTGAGCCCTCCCCTGGGCCGCTGGGTGACAGTCCGATGCGGGTGAGATGTACGACGGTATTGATGATTGAGCCCGTATGGCAAGACCTGGAACCTGGTCTCACGGTTTTATCTGTTTTGGCCCGTTACCGACCTCCTGACCGCAGGTGCCCCAGCCGCTTGAGCAGCCGGTCGGCGGGTTCGAAGAACTCCGGCCGGGACTGCACGGTGTTGCGCAGCGCCCGGACCGGCGCACGGCGGGCGCGGTGCCCGACGGCCACGGGGTGGCGTCGTGTCACCCACCCCTCGGACACGCTGAGTTCGCGTGTCTTCAGGGAGTCCTTGTACTCCTTCTGCCCGCGGCCGAGATCCAGGTACGCGATGCCGTCGGCGGCGGCCGCCTCGGCCATGCGCAGATGCAGCACGAGACCCGGCGAGTACTTCGAGAAGGCCGGGTCGTACGCCGGGAACCAGCAGGCGAGCACCCGCTCGGAGCGCAGCCCGAAGTGGGCCGCGACCGGCCTGCCGTCCGCGTACAGCACCGACAGGATCCCGGCGAACGACTCGGATCGGGTGTGGAACAGCTGCTCCACGAGCCGGGTGATCCAGTCCTGGGCGAAGCGGTCGCTGCGGCCGGTGCGGCGGTACTGCGCCGACTTCCACTCCATCAGGACGCGCAGGGCGGCCGGGTCGCGCTCGTCGTGCACGTAGCGCACCCCCTCGTGGTCCCGGCCGAGCTTGCGGTCCTTGGCGAGGGTGGTCCGGGTGAACTTCGGCGACCGCTCCCGGAGCCGGCCGAGATAGGCCTCGTAGCCCTGGTCGATGTCCATCACCGGGGACGGGAAGGTGCCGGTGGCCCGCTCGGCGAAGGGCGCCTGGCCCTCGACGAGGTGGTCGAACTCCCAGACCGCGAGTCCGCAGGCGCGCAGCAGCTCACGGGCGTCCCAGTCGAACCCGGGCCGGTGCACCAGGCCCTGGGCGTCGGAGACCCCGAGCCCGATGGCGCGGCCCACACCGGCCGCCGATCTCTGGTACGGGAAGAACGCGGCGGGCTCGCCGTCCTCCCGTACGACCGCGATCCGCACCCCGCGCCGGCAGCGGCCGACGGCGAGCGCGAACTCCGGGGACAGGAAGGGGTTCGCCAGTTCCGGCGAGCCGTGCAGATGGGCCTTGGACTGCATCGCCGTCCAGGCAGTCCGGTCGGTGGCGGTCAGCTCGCCGGGACGGTGCACGCTGATGTCCACGTCAGTCTGTCCGCCTTCTGTCCGTACGGCCGCGCCCGCGTCGCACCAGGACGAGCAGGAGCATCAGGGAGCTGAGCGTGGTCACCACCACGATGCCGCCGGTGACCGACCACCGGTGCAGAGCCAGCATCCCCTGGGCCACCAGCATGTTGATGACGACCGCGCCCGCCACCGAGGCGAGGATCCGGCCGAAGGGTTCGAGGCCGCGCAGCGCGGCGGCGATGGCCGCGGCCGGGGCCGCTAGCAGGAAGAAGAGGGTGAACGGGCCGCGCAGCGGCGAGTCGGAGCCGGTCAGCGCGAGGAACGCGCCGAGGCCCGCCACGGCCGTCGCGGCGCCCGCGAGCAGCGCCGACAGGTCCCCGAGCGGTCCTGGTCGCGCGCGCTCGGCGCCGTCCGATGAAGATGTCTTGAGCCTTGATGAAGATGTCTTGAGCCTTAAGGTCTGCATTGGCGACTTTGCCCCCCGAAGCGCCGGATGCCGGGCTTCAATGTCGCGCAGCCCCGCGGCGGCCGTCAAGATGCCGATGACGGTCGCAGGGGTGTTCCCCGGAGACGGCGGACGCCTCCGGGGAACGGTCGTTCGAGTGCGGTGCTACGGCGTTACTGCACGAGCTTCAGCAGCCGGTTCGGCGAGCCGGACCCCGCGCTGGTGACCACGCCGGTGGTGGCTCCGGCGGTCAGGGCCGAGGCGACCTGGGCCGGGGTGGACGAGGGGCGGCCGGCCAGGTAGACGGCTGCGGCGCCCGCGACGTGCGGGGTCGCCATCGACGTACCGGAGATGGTGTTCGTCGCGGTGTCGCTGGTGTGCCAGCCCGCCGTGATGGAGGAGCCGGGGGCGAAGATGTCCAGGACCGAGCCGTAGTTGGAGTAGCTGGCGCGGGCGTCGGTGCTGGTGGTGGCGCCGACCGTGATGGCCTCGGTGACCCGGGCCGGGGACGACGAGGAGGCGTTGGTGTTGCTGTTGCCGGCCGCGATCGCGTAGGTCACGCCGCTGGCGATGGAGTTGCGTACGGCCGTGTCCAGGGCGGTCGAGGCTCCGCCGCCGAGGGACATGTTGGCGATCGAGGGGCCGGAGTGGTTGGCCGTCACCCAGTCGATGCCCGCGACCACGCCCGCCGTGGTGCCGGAGCCGCTGTTGTTCAGCACTCGGACCGCGACGATGTTCGCCCGCTTGGCGACGCCGTAGGTGGAACCGGCGATGGTGGAGGCCACATGGGTGCCGTGGCCGTTGCCGTCCTGTGCGACGTTGTCGTTGTCGACGGCGTCGTAGCCGTTGCGGGCGCGGCCGCCGAAGTCGCTGTGCGAGACGCGGACGCCGGTGTCGATGACGTAGACCGTCACGCCGCTGCCCGCGGAGTCCGGGTAGGTGTAGGTCCTGGACAGCGGGAGGGAGGTCTGGTCGATGCGGTCCAGTCCCCAGGGGGCGTTGGACTGCGTGGCGTCCATCCGGACACGCTGGTTCTGCTCGACCGAGGCCACGGCCGGGTCAGCGGCGAGTCTCCTGGCCTCGGTCGCCGAGAGGGTGGCGGCATAGCCGTTCAGCGCGGTGCCGAACGTCTTGTTCACCTTGCCGCCGTACCCCTTGATGAGGCTCTTGCCGGCGCTCGACGAGGCCTTGAGGCCTGCGCTCTTCTTGAGCGTGACGATGTAGCTGTCCTTGACCGCGGCGGGGGAGTCGGCGGCCAGGACCTTGCCCTCGGCCGGGGCGGCCTGGGCGGGAACTGCGGTGAGCCCTCCGACGAGGGCGGCGGTCGCCAGGCTGGTTATCGCGGCGATCCGGAGCTTCTTGCTACGCAGTTGTGCCATTACGAGGGAGTCCTCCTCATAGGCGGCGCGGGCCGGGGTGTGGCCCGCGTCTGTGGGGGGTGCGCACGGCATCGCGCGCACAGCCCTGGAGCGTCGCGTTCCGCCCCGGGCCGGGGTACAGCGTGGGCGATCAACTGCCGGCGGATCAAGGCAGTTGACGAGCAAACAACAAATCTGTCATGCGCACGTAATCGAACGCATGGTGAACGCACAGGAAGGGTCCTGGTAACGAACGGAAAGTCTTGGCATGGACACTTCCCGTCAACACGCGTAGTTGCTACGACAGTTATGGCAGAGATCCTGCTAAAGGGAGGTTCCATGAGACGTTCCCGAATTGCCGCTTACGTCAGCTCACTCCTCCTGGCCGCCGGTGCCGTCCTCACCGGGGCAGGCTCCGCGCAGGCCGCCACCGGCCCCTATGTGGCCCTCGGCGACTCCTACTCCTCCGGGGTCGGCGCCGGCAGCTACATCGGCTCCAGCGGCGACTGCAAGCGCAGCACGAAGGCCCACCCCTACCTCTGGGCGGCCGCCAACTCACCCTCGTCGTTCGCCTTCACGGCCTGCTCGGGCGCTCGAACGGGTGATGTCCTGGCCGGCCAGATGGGTCCGCTCAACTCCGCCACCGCCCTGGTCTCCATCAGCGTCGGAGGCAACGACGCCGGTTTCGCCGACGTCATGACCACCTGCGTCCTGCAGTCCGACAGCGCGTGCCTCTCGCGCATCAACACCGCCCGCGCGTACGTCGACTCCACGCTCCCCGGCAAGCTCGACAGCGTCTACTCGGCGATCCGCGCCAAGGCGCCGTCCGCCCGGGTCGTCGTGCTCGGCTACCCGCGCTTCTACAAGCTCGGCACCGCCTGCCTCGGTCTCTCCGAGACCAAGCGGAAAGCAATCAACGACGCGGCCGACTACCTCGACGCCGCCATCGCCCGCCGCGCCGCCGCGCACTCCTTCACCTTCGGCGACGTGCGCACCACCTTCACCGGCCATGAGATCTGCTCCGGCAGCTCCTGGCTGCACAGCGTCAACTGGCTCAACATCGGCGAGTCGTACCACCCGACCGCGGCCGGCCAGTCCGGCGGCTATCTGCCCGTCCTGAACCGTGCCGCGTGAGCGGTCATGACGTGGGGGAGGCCTCGTCCGTCGGGGCCTCCGTCACACACGTGACCGAGTACGCCACGGGGTCGGACTCGGTCCGGACCGGGTCGCGGACCTCGACGGTGATCTCGCCCTCGAAGGCCCCGCTGTCGTTCCGCGTGGTCACGAAGGCCCGGTCCTGCTTGGTCCGCGTGCCGCCCTCGGGGAACGAGAGCGTCCGCCACTGCGGATCCATCATCTCCTCGCCCTTCGACACCCAGCGGTAGCTGACCTCCGCCGGCAGCCGCCCCACCGTGAACGTCGCCGTGAACTGCGGCGCCTCGCCGTCGGGCGGCGGGCAGGCCCCCTCGTACTCCGTGTTCGACCCCGTCAGGTAGACCTGCACGGACTGCGGCGGCGGACTCGTCGTACGACTCTCGCTCGGGCTCGGTGTCGGGTTCCCGCCCCCGCCGGCGCCGTTGTCGTCCTCGGTCTCGCTCGGGGTGCTCCGCGTCGGCGCCCGGCTGGTGGTGGTCTCCCCTCCCGCGTCGCCGCCGTTGCCGCCGTCCCTGTTCAGCAGGGCGTACGTCAGACCCGCCAGGGCCAGGCAGAGCAGCGCCAGGCCCGCGACGACGGCCACGGAGGCGCGATGGCCGCGCTGGTGGGGGTCGCGGCCGGTGCCGGCCGGTGCCGGTGTCGTCGGGCCGGTCGGTGTGCGGCCGGTCGGTGGGGGCGGGACCGGCGGCTGGGGGTGCGCGGCGATCGTCGGGGTGTACGGCGCCGCCCGGAGCGTGTCCGCGCGCAGCGTGCCCCCGGCGCCGATGACCCGCAGGTCCTGCTCGGCCCGTTCGGCCGACAGCCGCTCGGCGGGGTCCTTGCGCAGCAGCCCCTCGATGACGGGGGCGAGCGCACCGGCCCGGACCGGCCGGGGCAACTCCTCGTCGACGATCGCGCGCAGGGTGCTCAGCGGGGTGTCCTGGCGGAAGGGGGAGTTGCCCTCGACGGCCGCGTACAGCAGCACGCCGAGCGACCACAGGTCGGACTCGGGGCCGGGCCTGCGGCCCAAGGCCCGCTCGGGAGCGAGGAATTCGGGCGAGCCGATGACCTCGCCCGTCATCGTCAGCGCCGAACTGCCCTCCACCATGGCGATGCCGAAGTCGGTGAGCACCACCCGGCCGTCGTTCGACAGCAGGACGTTGGCCGGTTTCACGTCCCGGTGCAGCACCCCCGCCTCGTGCGCGGCGCGCAGCGCCGACAGCACCTCGGCGCCGATGTGTGCGGCGCGCTGCGGCGGCAACGGGCCCTCTGCGTCCAGCAGTTCGGCCAGAGAGATGCCGCGGACCAGTTCCATCACGATCCACGGTCGGCCGTCCTGGGTGGCCACGTCGTACACGGTCACCACATTGCGGTTGGCCACGCGAGCCGCCGCCCACGCCTCGCGCTCCAGGCGGGCGTACATGCGCTGTTCCTCGGCGGCGGGCAGCCCGTGCGGGGCCCGCACCTCCTTCACGGCGACCTCGCGGTGCAGCACCTCGTCGCGGGCGCGCCACACGGTTCCCATGCCGCCCTCGCCGAGCGGGGACAGAAGTCGGTAGCGGCCCGCGATCACTCGTTCACTGCCCGGTGCGTCGGACACGGGCGCCCCCATTCGCATGCGCGCGAAATCTCCCTTTCCTCACAAAACTAGCTCAGCCGAGTGCGCTTGCCGCCCCCTGGAGCACCAATCCGATCCCCAGGGCTACGACGACCCCCGCGGACACCAGCGGTGCCGTCCTGCGGACCAGGGCCGCCAAGGGGTGGACGGCCCAGCGGGGACGCCGGTCCAGCAGCCGGCTCGCCCCGGCCCCCAGCCGGACCACGGCGAACCCGGCCGCGGTGAGCGTGAGGGCGAGCCCGAGGCCGTAGGCCACGACGAGCAGCAGCCCGAACCAGGCGTGTCCGAGCGCTGCCGCGCCCACGAGCACCACGACCGCGGAGGGACTGGGCACGAGCCCGCCGGCGAAGCCGAGGAGGATCGTGCCGCGCACGGTGGGGGCGATGGCGTGGGTGTGCGTGCGACCGCCGTGGGTGTGCGTGTGACCGTGGTGGGCGTGGTCGTGGTCGTGACTGTGGTGGGCGTGGTCGTGGTCGTGACTGTGGTGGTCATGGTCGTGAGCGTGACTGTGCTGCTCGTCGTGGTCGTGCCCGTGGGCGTGACCGTGGTGGCCGTCGTGGGCGTGGGCGTGGGCCCCGACCAGGACGGGAGCGGGCTCCGGGGCAGGGGCGGGGACGGGGGCATGACTGTGACCGTGGCCGCGGTGGTGCCAGGCCCTCCGGAGGAGCGTCACGCCCGCCGCCGCCACCAGGGCCCCGCTCGCGATGCCCAGCCACGTGATGACCGAGGGGGCGGCCGCCGAACCGGCCGTGACCAGCAGCCCCAGGGCGACCACGCCCAGGGTGTGGGTGACCGTCACCGAGGCGGCGAGCGGGAGGACGTCCTTCATCCGGGCCCGCCCGCCGCGCGCCGCCGCCACCGCGGCCATGAGCGTCTTGCCGTGGCCCGGGGCCACCGCGTGCATCGCGCCGAGGACCACCGCGATGAGCACGGCGAGGGCGGCGAAGCCGAAGGTGAGGTTCTGGCGGGCGACCAGGGAGTCCAGGGCACGGGTCCAGCGGTCGGCGCCGCGCGGCAGCACGGAGGCCGCGGGAGCGTCCCCCCGTTCCTCGACGAGAGCCGGTCCGCCGGGCCGGACCTGGAGGGAGGCGGAGGCGGTGTCGGCGGGGGAGGAGAGCAATTCCTCCGGATACTCGGACAGTTCGCGCGAGGACGACTCCTCCGGTACGTCCGACTCGGCGAGCGTCATCCGGTCGCCGCGCGCGGTGACCTCCCGCCAGCCCGGCCCGGCGTCCGCTCCCGCGCTCCGGAAGTCGAGACCGACGGAGGCGCCCTCGGGCAGCGGTGCGGTCAGCCGGCACTCCACCCGCAGGGTGTCGAGTCCGGCCTGGCCGGGACGCACCCGCGCCCGGCTGCTCTGCACGGTGAGCGTTACTGTGCGCCCGTCGACCGTGAGCCTGCTGCCCTCGGCCGCCGCCGCACACCGCCGCCCGGCCCACCGCGCCATGCCGAGTTCCGCGATGTCCGGCCCCGCCTGCGTCGCCGGGATCTCCGCAAGGTCCTCGACGTGATCGACGCGGAGGGCGCCGGAAGCGACGACGAGACCGTCGTAGCGGTTGACGGTGAAGTTGCCGAGGGGGTGCGCGCTCGCGGACGGGGGAGCGACGAGCACGAGCGCGCCGACGGCCGTGAGGACGGCCGCGCCGGAGGCGAGCGGACGACGGAGGGTCACCGGGCCGCCTCCAGGTCCTTGAGAGCCTTACGGGCCTCCCGCGCGCCCAGGGGCGAGAAGCCGGGGTTCAGCTCCAGGGCCGCCGCCAGGTGGGTGCGCGCCTCCCGCGCCCGGCCCGCGGCGTGCTCGATCATGCCGCGGTGGTAGAGGAACGCGGCGTTGCGGTAGCCGGTGGCCGTGGCCCGGCGGGCGTAGGGCAGGGCCTCCTCGGCACGGCCGTTGACGTACAGGGCCCAGGCGAGGGCGTCCGCGGTGTGCACGGTGCGGCGGCGGTCCCACTCGGCGCGGGCCGCGCGCAGGGCGGCGGCCTTGTCGCCGTGGTCGGCCGCGGCCAGCGCGGTGTCGAGATCGGCGTTGACGCCGTTGGCGCGGGCCAGCGCCGTCCAGGCGTCGACCAGGGCGTACTGGTCACCGGCCTTGTCCCGGTCGCCGCCCGCCTCGTACAGCTCGCCGAGCCCGACGAGCGGACCGGGCAGCGGGGAACGGGCGACGACGTCCGTCATGCCCCGCACGGCCTCGGCCGTCTTCCCGCGCGCGGCCTGCGCGCGGGCCCGGCCCTCCAGCGCCGGCAGGTAGGCGTCGTCGGCCGCCAGCGCCCGCGCGTAGTGCAGCAGCGCGGCCTTGTAGTCGCCCTGGTTCCAGGCGAGTTGCCCGAGCTGCGTGGCCACGTACGCCACGTCCCCGGGCGCGCTCGCGGCGTTCAGGGCCTGCTCCAGCACCCGGCGGGCGCCGGCCACGTCCCCGCGCAGCTCCCGTACGTACGCGAACCGTGTGAACACCGGGATGCCCGGCCGCCGGGTGTCCGCGGTGTCGGCCGCCTTCGACGCGTCGTCGTAGCGGCCGAGCTCCACGAGCGCGTCGATCCGGGTGGCCAGCGCCCGCTCGCTGTACGGGTTCTGCGCCAGGGCCCGGTCGGCGTACTCCAGGGCGCCGTCGAAGTCGTGCCGGGCCGCCGCGAGCGCGGCACGCCCGGCGAGTGCCTGGTCGTTGCCGGGCCGCACCGCGAGCGACCGCTTGAAGGCGCGCTCCGCCTGCGGGTACCGCGAGGGGTCGCCCTTGGTCCGCGCCTGCTCGACATACCCGAGCCCGAGCGTCGCCCACCCGGTGAAGTCCCGCGGCTGCTCCTGCAGATGCCGCTGCAGGGCGGAGACGCTCGCATCGAGGTCGCCGGAGGCGAGGACCGCCGGGGACACGGCGGCGACACGGCGCCCGGACACCTCCCGCCCGTCCCGCCCGGCCCCGATCGCAATCGACCCGGCGGTCATCGCGACGGCCAGCAACACGACACACAGGGTGAGTTGAAGCCCCGGCTTCCTCATGACCTCTCCTGAACTGGAAATCCGACGGTGGAACAGCGCCCCTCGGGGGGCGCGGGGAACCGCGCGACAAGCCGCGACGAACCCGCAGCCGAGCCCGCACCGCTCCCCACAACGGCGCCTAGTAGGCCCGCTCCCGCATCCGCCGCCACCAGAGCAACCCCGCCCCGACCAGGGCGACACCCAGGGCCCCGGCCCCGGCGGACGTCGCGATCAGCGTCATGTCATCGGAACCGGAACCAGCCGCCCCGGCAGGAGACAGCGCGTCCCCGAGCTGGCTGCGCACATCGGCGTCACCGGAGGTGCCCTTGGCCAGCGGGCCGCGCGAGCCGGCCGTCGGGTTGGCCAGGTACGGGAAGCTCTTGCGGAACTTCTTGTTGTTCTCGTCGACCGCGTCGCCCAGGTCGTTCTTCGCGCCCAGCAGCTCGCCCTCGACGACCTGGAGCGCGATGTCGATCACGTCGTCCGTGAGCCGGCGCCCGTTGGGGAAGCCCGCGTTGTCGCCGTCGAGCACGCCCAGCCGCTTGGGCTTGTGGGCCGGCGGGATGGAGGTGTTCAGGCGCAGCATCTCCGACGGGGTGACGTGCGGCGGCTGGTTGAGGCCCTCGACGCCCTTGAGGAAGACGTCGACGAGGTCGTTGCGCGGCTCGGCCGGTGCCGGGATCTTGTAGATCGCCTCGATCAGCTTCGGCAGTTCGGGGTTGGTGACGTTCTCCAGGAACTGGGCGTCCTCCCTGGGCGACGAGGCGTTGAACTTGTCCTTGTCCTTCAGCGGGTTGACGACCTCGTTGACCAGCGGGTTGCCCAGCCGGGAGACCTGGGTGAAGTACCCCTGGGCGTTCTTGCGCTGGGTCGTCGACCAGACGCCGATGATCGGCTGCTCCTTCGACTCCGTGAGCGCCTGCGAAGGCACCTGGAGGGCGATGGAGTTGACGTTGTAGCCCTTGAGGGTGTCCCGCCCGACCTCGGAGAGGTTTCCGCCGTACAGCAGGTCGAAGACGCGCAGGTCCAGGAAGAACGGGTCGTCGGCCTGTCCGGCGAACGTCTGTGCGCCGCCCGCCAGTTTGTGGATCGCCTGCTTGCGCAGGTCGTTGTACCTCGGCATCGACGCCTTGCCCACGTTCGACGGCGCCACCGGCACATCGTTGGCGATCTTCGTCGTCGAGACCACCTTCTGCTTCTTCAGCTTGAGCAGCTCGATGTCGTACGTCTGCGTGATGTTGAGGTCGGGGTCGTCCAGGCTCTCCACCGGACCGGTGTTGTAGAGGAACGTCTTCTCGTTCTTGACGTGCGTGGCGAAGGTGTAGCGGAACACCAGGTCGCCCTGCGCGTCACCGTTGTTGTCGATGTGGATGTCGTACTGGGCGTCCTCGGCGAACGTGAAGAAGTTCGGTCCGCCGGCCGGCTCCTCGAACGGGATCCAGTTCGCCACGATCGTCGTCGTGTCGGGCTTGTCCGGGCTGACGAACGCGTAGACGTCCGTGTTGTCGTACTGCGGGGTCCCCGAGATCAGCGGGGCCTCCCGGTGGCTGGAGGCGGCAGCCGCCCCCGGTTCCAGCGCGGTCACGCCGGCGGCCGCGAGACCTCCGGCGGCGAGCGCCCCACAGATGAGGGTGGCGATGCCCGCGCGTCCCGGGCCGCTCCTGGAGATAGGTGTCATGCCGTCCGTCCTCGTTTCAACTTGCCTGACGCACCGGCATTCGGAACGGGACGCGGGGCGGATTGGTCCGGGCGGAAAAATTTCTGCGACGGGGCCCGCGGGCCCTGCGCGCGGGGCGGCAAACTCATTTGGGTCGCTCCCGACCCGCGTTTTCGGCTCCCTGATCCGTAACCCCATCCGGAGGTGGGTGCGTTGCGAATACCTCGTGGGACGGGACGGCCCAGATGCGGTCTCGCGGGAGGGGGAGGCGAGTTGGAGGCGGACGAGCTGCTGATGCTCGTGGCAGGCGGCGACCAGAAGGCGTTCGAGGAGCTGTACGGACTGGTGTCCGGGCCGGTCTTCGGACTGGTGCGGCGGGTGGTGCGGGACCCGGCGCAGTCGGAGGAGGTGGCGCAGGAGGTGCTGCTCGAACTGTGGCGGTCCGCAGGGCGGTTCGACCCGGGGCGGGGCAGCGCCCTGTCGTGGATCCTCACCCTCGCCCACCGCCGGGCGGTGGACCGGGTGCGCAGCGCCCGCGCGGCCGGCGAACGCGAGCAGCGCGAGGCACTGCGCGCGAACCAGCCCGCCTTCGACCATGTCGCCGAGGAGGTGGAGGCCGGACTGGAACGCGAGTGGGTGCGCCGCTGCCTGGACCGGCTCACGGCCCTCCAGCGCCAGTCGGTCACCCTCGCCTACTACGAGGGCTACACCTACCGTGAGGTCGCCGAGCGGCTCTCGCTGCCGCTGGGCACGGTGAAGACACGGATGCGCGACGGGCTGACCCGGCTGCGCGAGTGCCTGGGAGGCGCCGCATGAGCCTGTTCCGCCGCGGGGACCTGCACTCCCTGGCAGCCCCCTACGCCCTCGACGCTCTGGAACCGGCCGAACGCGTGCGCTTCGAGAAGCATCTGAAGAACTGCGACCGCTGCGCCGCCGAGGTGCGCGCCCTGTCCGAGGACGCGGTCCGCCTGGCCTGGTCGACGGCGGCCCCCGCGCCGGCCGCCATGCGCGAACGGGTGCTGGCCGCCGTACGGACCACTCCGCAGGAGCCGGTGCGGGGGCGGGCGCGTGCGCCGCAGTTGCCGCCGCATGTGTGGGGTGCGCAGCCGCCGCCGCGGGTGCGCCGGCGTGTCCCGCTGTTCGTGCCCTTCGCCACGGCCACCGGCGCTGCGGCCCTCGTCGTCGCCGCCCTGTTCGCCGTACAGGCGAACGAGGCGCAGGACCAGTTGAACGCCGAGCGGGCGCAGGCACGTGAGATCGCCCACGTTCTGGCCGCTCCCGATGCCCGGGCGACCGCCGGGCAGGACGCGAGCGGCCGGCATATCGGTGTGGTCGCTTCCGCGTCCGAGGGGAGCGCGGTCGTCACCCTCGGGGGCTACGGTGACCCGCCGGGCGACCGCGTGCACCAACTGTGGCTCATGCGCCCCGGCGCACAACCGCGCTCCCTCGGGCTCTTCGACGGCGACACGCCCTTGGTGGCGTCCGGCCTGGACGAGTCGGCGACGTCACTGGCTGTGACCGTCGAGCCCGACGGCGGCTCGCCGCAGCCCACTACTCAGCCGGTTGTCCAACTCGCCCTGAAATCGGTTGGATTCGGAGAGTAATCAAGGACGCGTCGTCAACACCCTTACGGGGAAGGTGAATCCTGTGACCGCGATACACGAGTGCCCCGAGGGGGCGATAGGGTTACCCTGCCCGGGCCGGGTGGACTTGTACGGGTGGGGAGTGACATGGAACAGATAACAGTGCGCAGCAGGGCCAGGGTCCCTGCGATCACCTGCGGGAGCAGCGCGACCAGTTCGCGCCTCGACCGCCATCTCTCGGTACTGGCGGGCCCCGCCGTGCCGCAGCAGAAGACGGCCGAGGCGACCTCGCTGATGCGTGAGCTGACCGCACGCGAACCCGTGCGCCAGCACAGTGACCGGGGAGCGCGCGTCCGCCGCGTCTCGCTCTTCGCGCCACTGCGCCGACTGCGTCGCTCACTGTTCGGCGGCCACTAGGCGCCCCGGCCCCGCGCTCAGGCGGCCACGCCGTCCCGGCGCAGTGCTGCGATCTCGCCGTCCGTCATCCCCACGGCCCGCAGCAGTGCCCCGGTGTGCTCCCCGAGCGCGGGTACGTCCCCCATGCGCGCCGCCGCCCCACCCGGCAGCGTGATGGGCGGCAGCAGCGCTTTGAGCGGACCCACGGGCGACCCCACCTCCCGCCACCGCTCCCGGGCCGCCAGCTGCGGATGCTCCGCGACCTCGTGCAGATCGCGCAGACGCGCGCAGGCCAGCCCGGCGGCCTCCAGCCGGGCCAGCGCCTCGTCCGTGCCGAGCGCCCCCAGCGCCTTGCCCACCAGCTCGTCGGTCCGCTCCCGGTGCGCCACCCGCGCCGCGTTCGTGGCGTACGCCGGATCCGAACCCAACTCCGGCCGGTCAAGCACCTGTTCGGCCAGCCGTCGCCACTCCCGGTCGTTCTGCACCGACAGCAGCACCCGCCCGCCGTCCGCCGTCGGATAGGCGTCGTACGGCGCGATGACGGCGTGCGCGAGCCCGGTGCGCGCCGGGGCCGTGCCCCCGTGCATCGCATGGTGCAGCGGATGCCCCATCCACTCCGCCAGCGACTCCAGCATCGACACCTCCACCGGCCCGCCGCGCCCGGTGACCCCCCGGCGCACCAGCGCCGCGAGCACGCCCGAGAAGGCGTACATGGCCGCCGCGATGTCCGCCGCGGGGATCCCGGCCTTCACCGGCTGCTCCGGCGTCCCGGTCACCGACACCAGCCCCGCCTCGCACTGCACGAGCATGTCGTACGCCCGCTTGTCCGCGTACGGGCCGCCCGCGCCGTACCCCGAGATGTCCACGGCGATCAGCCGCGGATGCGCCGCGCAGAGCGTGGCCGCGTCCAGGCCCAGCCGGGCCGCGGCACCCTGGGCGAGGTTCTGCACGAAGACGTCCGCCCCGTCGACCAGCCGCCGTACGACGTCCAGGCCGCGCGGGTCCTTCAGGTCCAGGGCGATGGACTCCTTGCCGCGGTTGCACCACACGAAGTGCGAGGCCAGGCCGCGGGCGGCGGTGTCGTAGCCGCGGGCGAAGTCGCCGCCGTCGATCCGCTCGACCTTGATCACCCGGGCCCCGAGATCGGCGAGCTGCCGGGTGGCGAAGGGGGCCGCGACGGCCTGTTCCACGGCGACGACGGTGAGGCCCGCGAGGGGCGGCGGCTGTGACTCCGTGCGGGCTGCATCCATGCGGGCTGACTCCATGCGGGCGATCATGCCCCGTGGGCGTCGGCCTTGGCCATGGGCGTACCGGCGTACGGCGCGGGCGGCCCGCCCGGTTGTCGTTCGGGAGGCAGATGTCGGGCAGCAGCGGCGGGTCGAAGGTCGGGAGGTGGCCTCGCAGGAGGACCCGGAAGCGGCGTTCGACCGGATCATCGGCCGGCTGCTGGACAGCTACGCGGCCGTCAGATGAGCGTGAACTGGCCCTCCGGACCCTCCTCGTGGTGGTCCAGCACCGAGGCCGGCCTGCGTGCCGCGTCCGGGACCGGCAGCACGCCTGCCGCGGTCAGGTCGGCCGCCGTGATCGGGCGCGTCACCGTCAGGTCCTCCCGGCCGGCCGCCAACAGGGCCAGGACCGTGATGAGTTCCAGCAGTTCCGAGGTCCAGGCCTGCGGCCAGGCCGTCGGGCGGATCGCCGCCAGCGTGCCCGGCTCCGCAGGCTCTGCCGTGCGGGCCGTGAACCACTCCTCCAGGACCCGGACGCCGCCCACCTCGTAGTCCCAGGCCTCGGGCGGGACCGGGGAGATGCGGCCCTCGTCGAGGTACAGGGTCTCCTCCTCGCGCTCGTAGTGGAGGGTCAGCGGGCGGCTCGGGAGCGGGGCGCGGACGTAGGGGCGGCGGCCGCCGGGGAGTCTGGGGCGCTCGCCGTTGCGGCGCATGAGCCAGAGGGTGCGGTGGCCCGACTCGACGCCGTGCGTCCAGAGTTCGGGGTCCTCGGTGAGGGGGACGGCGAGGCCGGGGCCGGTGGCCGTCAGCACCCAGGCCAGTACGTCGGCGGGGGTGACGGGCAGGCCGAGGCGGGCGGTCAGGTGGTCCAGCAGGCCCGGCGCCAGATTGGGCTCCGTCCCGCCGGGGCGGCGGTGCAGCGGGCGGATGCGGCCCGGACGCAGGAGGGGGAGGGCGGAGGTGGCGAGCACCCCGTCGTCCGTCTCCACCAGGAACACCTGGTGGTCGTCCGCCACCCGCCACAACTCCGGCCGGGCCGCGTCGATCAGACGGTGGTCGGGGATCAGCCACTGCTCGTCGAAGGGCGCCCGCAGCACCCGTACGGGTTCCGGGCACGGGCCCGAGGCGCGGGCCAGCTTCTCCGTACCGCCCGAGCCGCCCGGCAGTTGGGCCACCGCCGAGTGCAGGGTGCGCGAGCGGGTCGGTTCGAGCAGCGCCTCCCGGTCCGGCCCCTCGGCCTTGACGAAGGCGTCCCAGCGGGCCCTCAGACAGGCGGCGTCGGGGCCCGTCGGCCACCCCCGGCCCAGCCGAAGCGGTGCGACGGACCACGGCATGAGGTCCGCCAGGAGCGGAGCGTCGTCGAGCGTCACGCGGGCATGGTACGTCGTCGTGCCTGTAACGCCGGTTCAGGGGAGCGCCCCAAAGGGGCGCGGGGCTGTGTCGATATGCGGCTCCGCCGCGATGGGGGTCCCCCCGCGCGAGCGAAGCCGAGCGTGGGGGAGCGACCAGCCACGGACGGCCCGCAGCCGAACGACAACACATCACGGCCCCCAGCGGAGCGCTCACGCATCCAGCGTCACCGTGAACGAGAACCGGTCCCCCCGATAGTGGATCTCCGCCACGTCCAGCACCCGCCCGTCCGTGTCGTACGTGACGCCCGTGTAGTGCAGGATCGGACTCAGCAGGGGCACGTCGAGCAGGCGTGCCGTCTCCGGGTTCGCCAGCCGCGCCGAGACCGTGTCCGTGATGCGGCCGATGTCCGCCCCGACGACGTCCCGCAGCACCTTCGTCATCGGCCACTGCTCCAGGTCCGCGGGATCGACCCGCGCCGCGAACTCGGGACGCACCCAGTTGCGCGCGTGGTTCGTCGGCTCGCCCGTCTTCTCGTCGCTGCGCAGCCGGTGGTACGTCGCCACCTCCCCGAGGTCGGGGAAGTGCTCGGCCAGTTCGGGCGGCACCGCCGCCTTGCCGTGGTCGAGCAGCTCCGTCACCATGCCCGACTGCTGGGCCACGATCGCGTCCACCGAGCCGAGCAGCCGTACGGGCGCGCCCCGCCGCACATGCGGCTCGATGAACGTGCCCCGGCGGCGGTGGCGGGTGATCAGCCCCTCGTCCTCCAGTTCCTTCAGCGCCTGCCGCATGGTCAGCACGCTCACGCCGTAGTGCCCGGCCAGCTGCTCCTCGGTCGGCAGCCGCAGCGGATCCTGCGGCCGGCGGCCCAGTATCGAGGCGCGCAGCGACTGCGACACCTGATACCAGAGCGGCAGTTTGCGGTTCAGGACGATCGAGTCCGGGGCGAAGGAGGTCACGCGCTATCCGTACAGGTCGGCTTCGTTCAGTGCAACGGGCGGAAGTGCCGTTCGAGGCCCTCCCAGACGTCGTCGTAGCGCGGCTGCAGGTGCTCCGCCCCCGCCGCCTGCGCGGTCAGCGTCACCGGCCACCGCGTCTCGAACATGAACGCCAGCCCGTCGTCCACCTTCTGCGGCCGCAGCTCGGCGGCCGACGCCCGGTCGAAGGTCTCCCGGTCCGGCCCGTGCGCCGACATCATGTTGTGCAACGACCCGCCGCCGGGCACGAAGCCCCCCGAACCGGCAGCCTTGGCGTCGTAGGCGCCCTCGATCAGGCCCATGTACTCGCTCATCACGTTCCGGTGGAAGTACGGCGGCCGGAAGGTGTCCTCGCCCACCAGCCAGCGCGGCGCGAAGACCACGAAGTCCACGCCGGCCAGGCCGGGGGTGTCCGACGGGGAGGTGAGCACCGTGAAGACCGACGGGTCCGGGTGGTCGTACGAGATCGAACCGATGACGTTGAACCGGCGCAGGTCGTACACGTACGGCACGTGATTGCCGTGCCAGGCGACGACGTCCAGCGGTGAGTGGCCGTACGTCGCCCGCCACAGGTTGCCGCAGAACTTGTTCACCACCTCCACCGGGCCCTCGACGTCCTCGTAGGCGGCGGTCGGAGCCCTGAAGTCACGGGCGTTCGCCAGGCCGTTGGCGCCGATCGGGCCGAGGTCGGGGAGGCGGAAGGGGGCGCCGTAGTTCTCGCAGACGTAACCGCGGGCCGTCGCGTCCAGCAGCTCGACCCGGAAGCGCACCCCGCGCGGGACCAGCGCCACTTCGCCCGGCTCGGCCCGCAGCAGCCCGAACTCGGTGCGCAGCAGCAGCCCGCCGTGCTCCGGGACGATCAGCAGCTCGCCGTCCGCGTCGCTGAAGACGCGCTCCATGGAGGAGTCGGCGTGGTAGAGGTGCACGGCCATGCCGGCGCGCCGGGCGGCGTCGCCGTTGCCGCCGAGTGTCCACAGGCCGGCCAGGAAGTCCGTGCCCGCGGGCGGCGCGGGCAGCGGGTTCCAGCGCAGCCGGTTCGGGTCGGGCACCGTCTCGGCGAAGGGCGCGGTGCGCAGGGCGCCGTTGTCCGTGCGGACGAACGCCGGGTGGGCGGCCGACGGGCGGATCCGGTACAGCCAGGAGCGGCGGTTGTGCGCCCGCGGCTCGGTGAAGGCGGAGCCGCTGAGCTGCTCCGCGTACAGCCCGAGAGGTGCGCGCTGCGGCGAGTTGCGGCCCTCGGGCAGGGCGCCGGGCACCGCCTCGGAGCTGTGCTCGTTGCCGAAACCGGAGAGATACGTCAGCGCCTCCGCGGCCTTGCGCACGCCCTCGCTCCCGCCTCCGCTCCTGCCCCCGCCCCCGCCCCCGCGCTCGCCCCCGCTCCCGCCCTCGGACGCGCTCGGGCCGGAAGTGCCCCCGTCGCTCATGATCGCTCCCTTGCTGTCGGAATCCTATGGATCACCGTAGGATTGCGGCCCGGCGGGTGCAAGAGGGCAGGGGCGCCGCCCCGGGTCTCCTCACTGCGGAGGACGAGAACCAGACTCCAGGGGGATCCGAGTGTCGGACCGGTGTTCTACGCTCCCGGGCATGTCGTGGACGCGGACCCTCATCGCCGCGCTCGCGGTCTGTGTCCTTCTGCTGACCGGATCCGTGGGCTGCGGCTCCAGTGGCACCCAGGAACAGCCGAACGGCGAGTCGCTCTCACCGGTGGGCAAGCTGCTCGACGACACCGACGACGAAGGCCGCGCCTATCGCGAAGTGGACGGCAGGGGCGCCCCCAGGATCGGCATCGAGGTGAAGCCCGAGGAGGACGACAGCTGGGCCGTGACCCTGACCGCGCGCAACTTCCGCTTCTCGCCGCCGGGCGCGAAGAGCGAGGCCGTGGCCGGCCGGGGCCTGGCCCACCTCTACCTCGACGGCCGCCTGATCACCCGGCTGCGCACCCCCGAGTACCGCATCCCGGCCGAGCTCGTCGCCCGCGGCACGCACCAGGTCACGGCCCGCCTGTACGCCGACGACGGCACGGTGTGGGCGGTGGACGGCGAGCCCGTGGAGAGCACGGCCTACATCACGGCGTCCGGGACCGGGCCGACGTCCGCACGGAGTACGGCGCGATGAGTGCAGAGGGCACCGGAATCCGTACCAGGGGGCAAGGTTCACCGGACCGCTCCGGAAAGGCATCATGAAGCCCGTGCCCCACACGACCTCGCTCCGCCGCGCACCCGTGCAGCGGCGCAGTGCCGAGCGGCTCACCAGGATCCTCGACGCCTGCGCCGAGATCCTCGACGAGATCGGCTACGAAGACCTGAGCACCCGCGCCGTCGCCCAGCGCGCCGGCGTCCCCATCGGCTCCGTGTACCGCTTCTTCGGCAACAAGCGGCAGATGGCCGACGCCCTCGCCCAGCGCAACCTGGAGCACTACGCCGCGCGCGTCACCGAGCGCCTGCGGGGCGACGGCGGCGGGGGCTGGCGCGCGGCGATGGACGCCGTACTCGACGAGTACCTGGTGATGAAGCGGACCGCCCCCGGGTTCTCCCTCGTCGACTTCGGCAACCAGATCCCGGTCGGCGACCGCCGCTCCGAACCCAACCACCGCGTCGCCGACCGCCTCACCGACCTCCTCTCCGGCCACCTCGGCCGCACCCCCGACGAGGACCTGCGCCGCGTCTTCCTCGTCGCCGTCGAAACCGCCGACACCCTGGTCCACCTCGCCTTCCGGGTCTCCCCGGAGGGAGACGAACGGATCATCGAGGAGGCGCGGGAGCTGCTGCGGGCGTATCTCGCGCGGGTTCTCGACTGACCGGCCCGGGGCGGCCCGGGACCGGCCTCCGCCGGTGATCGGTCCGCACAGCGACCACAGGGATCGGCCCGAACGGCGTCCGGAGCACCGCCCGTTGCTAAGGTGATCAGACCCTTGAGGCGCGTATGGGGGGACGCCATGGCTCGGGTGGTCTGCATCCACGGGATCGGTCAGCAGTACGCCGGGGAACGGCAGTTGCACGCGGCCTGGCATCCGGTGCTCGCGGACGGCCTGCTGCGCGCGGGCGCCGCCCGGGCACTCTCCGCGGACGACGTCCGCTGCGTCTTCTACGGCGACCTGTTCCGGCCGCCCGGCCGCACCCTCGCCGTACAGGACCCGCCGCTGACCGCCTCCGACGTCGACGAGGGCTTCGAGGCCGACCTCCTGCTGGCGCTGTGGGCGGAGGCCGCCCGCACCGACGAGGCCGTCCTGCCGCCCGACGCCCGCACCCTGGTCCGCACCCCGCAGACGGTGCAGCGCGCCCTCAACGCCCTCAGCCGCTCCCGGTTCTTCTCCGGTGTCGCCCTGCGCGGACTGGTCCTCGACCTCAAACAGGTCCGCGCCTACCTGTGCGACCCGGCCGTGCGAGGCGCCGTACAGGAGCGCGTCGCGGCCGCGGTCACCGACCGCACCCGGGTCGTCGTCGGCCACTCCCTCGGCAGCGTCGTCGCCTACGAGGCACTGTGCGCCCACCCCGACTGGCCGGTGCGCGCCCTGCTCACCCTGGGATCGCCGCTCGGCATCCGTCACCTCGTCTACGACCGGCTGCCCGAGCCGGGCGCCTGGCCCGGCGGGGTCGACGCGTGGACGAACATCGCCGACGAGGGCGACGTCGTGGCCCTGGTGAAGGACCTGCGCCCGCTCTTCGGCGACCGCGTGGCATGCCACCTCGTCCACAACGGCAGCCGGGCCCACGACGCGACCCGCTACCTCGACACCCCGCAGGCCGGCCGGGCGGTGACCGATGGCTGCGGCCTCTGAGACGGCCGCCCGCCGCTATCTGATCGCCACCGCCGTCACGGACGTGACGGCGCACCCCGAGGCGGAGCGACCCGAACTCGCCGACGACGTACGCCGGATGGAGGAGCTGTTCCTGGGGGAGCTGGGCTACGCGCGCGGCGCCGCCGTGGGCCTGAACCCGACCCGTGGCCAACTCCTGTCCGCCCTGCGCCAGTTCGCCAGAGCACCCGACCGCCGCCCGGACGACTACGTCGTGCTCTACCTCGCCACGCACGGCGTCACCGCCGAACACAGCGGCCTGCACTACCTGTTGCTGCACGACAGCGACGCCCGCGACCTGCGCGGCACCGCCCTGCCCACCGAGGAGCTGGTCGCCCACCTCTGGGAGGACACCGCCGTCGAGCGGCTGCTGGTCCTCATCGACGCCTGCTACGCCGAGGAGGGCGCCGACACCGCCCTGCGCGCGGCCCTGGAGGCCCGCCGGTTCCGGGAGCCGGTCACCGAGCACGGCAGCACCGGCCTGGTCCTCGTCTCCTCCTCCCGCCGCAAGGAGGAGACCTACACCGGCGCCCTGTCCTCGGCCTTCGACCGGGCGGTACGCCGCCAGGCCACGGCCGGGCACGCCCCCGCCCACATCAGCCTCGAACACGTCATGGCGGCCATCCGCAGCGACCCCGAAGTCCCGCACGCCCAACGCCCGGTGTGGTCGCTCGCCCACGCCACCGGCCGCATCCCCGCCTTCCTGCCCAACCCGCGCCACATCCCGGACACCGACGGACTGCGGCTGGAGGAGATCGACCGGATCGTGGAGCTCGGGGCGCGCGAACGGGACGCCCGGGAGCAGGACATGCGGGGCTTCTTCCTGCCGAGGGCGCGCGGCACGGACGTACCGACCGAGGACGTCTGGAACTTCACCGGGCGGCACGCGGCGATCGGCGACGTCACGGGGTGGCTCGCACCGGAGCGCGCGGACGACCGGCTGTGCGTGGTGACGGGCGACCCCGGCTCCGGCAAGTCCTCCCTGCTCGGGCTGGTCGCGGTCCTCACCGACCCCGTCCGTACGGCATCGGTGCCGCGCGCCGGACTGCCCGACACCCTGCCCGCCCCGGGCGCGGTCGACGAGCGGATCAACGCCAGTCACCTCTCCACCCGGCAGCTCCTGGACGCCCTGTCCGCGGCGGCGGGCTGCGCGGCGCAGTCGCTGGGCGCGCTGACGGCCCACCTCCAGACGCGGACGTCCCCGCTGGTGGTCCTCATCGACTCCCTGGACGAGGCCCTGGTCCCGCACGAGGCCGTCGACGAACTGATCACCCCGCTCACCGACCCCGAACGCCGCCTGCCGCTCCGCCTGTTGGTCGGCGCCCGCCCGCACATCGCCCGCCGCCTGCCCGCCGCTGCCCCGCGCATCGACCTCGACTCCGAGCGCTACGGCGACCCCGCCGCCGTCCGCGCCTACGTCCGCAAGCTGCTGTCCGCGCAGGGCTCCGCCTGGCAGCCGCAGCTGCTGGACGCCCTTGCCGAGGCGGTCGCGGAGGCCGCGGGCCGCTCCTTCCTGGTGGCCCGCATCACCGCCCTCACGATCGCCCGCGAACCGTGTCCGCCGGACCCGTACGACCGGCAGTGGCGCGAGGAACTCCCGCGGCTGCCGGGCGAGGCGATGGAACGGGACCTCACGCAGCGGCTGGGCCCGGAGGCCTCCCGCGCCCGCGACCTCCTCCTCCCGCTCGCCTACGCCCAGGGCGCGGGCCTGCCCTGGGCGGGCGTGTGGCCCCGGCTGGCCTCGGCGATCACCGGGCGGCCCTACGGCGACGAGGACGTCGTATGGCTGCGGCAGGCGGCCGGCTCGTACGTCGTGGAGAGCGTGGAGGACGGCGGCTCGGTGTACCGGGTGTACCACCGGGCGCTGATCGAGTACTTGCGGGAGGGCCGGGACGCGGAGCAGGTCCAGCGGACGGTGACGGAGGTGCTGCGGGACGTCGAACACCCCTATGTGTGGCGGTACTTGGCGCTGCACGCGGGGGAGGGCGGGGTGCTGGACCCGCTGGTGCAGGACGCGCGGTTCGTGCTCGGCTCCGAGCCGGGCCAACTGCTGGCCGCGCTGCCGGAGTTGCGGACGGCGGAGGGGCGCCGGGCGGGGCAGGCCCTGCGCGACCTGGAGCGCACGCTGCGCGAACGCGGCGGAGCGGACCCCGACCCCGAGTCGCGGGCCCGGCTGCGGCTGGCAGCCGTGTGCCGCAGGGCGCACACGCTGGCCGACTCGTGCGACACGGGGGAGGGACAACTCCCGTGGCGGGTGCGGTGGGCGGCGTGGAATCCGCACGAGGGGGTGCGGACGTATCCGGGGATGTCGATCGGGGTGGGGGACGGGATCGTGGTGCCCGAGGCGGGCGGTGCGGAGTTCCTCGATCTCATGGCGCCGCAGGGAGCGACCTGGCACGACCTGCCGGCCGGGAGCGTGGGCCTGCCGGACCGGACTCGTATCGAGTGGTCCGGCCCGACGCTGACCGCGCCGCCCCAACTGCCCGGCGTGGCCGCCGCGATGTGGGCCGAACCGGAGGTCGAAGTGGCGAGGCGGCGAAGAGAGTTGTGGAGCGGGTACGTGCGTCTGCTCCATCTCTGGAACACACGCGGCCGTCAGACCTACGTGCTGCCGCCCAGCCCGGACCTCGACTACGAGCCGGAACGCCGAAGGCCGGACATGCCGGAGCAACTGGTCGTGGTCGCGGCAGCCGACCGCACCCCCGCCGCGGCGGTCCTGCGGTTCCGCGGCGGACATGTCCTCGTCCACACGCTCGGGCAGGGCGGCCGACGCTACCCGCCGCTCACCCGCCGACAGCGCAGGGATCTGTACAGCTGGGAGATCGAGCGGTGGGAGGAGCGGGCGGACTGGCTGTCGGCCCTGGTTCCCTCCGCCATCACCCCGGCGGGCCTCGGGACGCGCGTCACCGTGTGCGCGGCGCCCGCCGGGCTGCCCGCGATGTCGTACCTGCTGGGCTACGGGGACGGCAGCGTCGGGCGGTTCGAGTGGCCCGTCGACCCGGGCAACCGCGTGACCACCGGCCACGAAGGCGCCGTCACCCACATCGACCTGGCAACGGGCCACCCCCAGGGGAGCCTTCTCGTCACCGCGGGCGCGGACCACACGGTCCGGCTCTCCTCCCTCAGTACGGGCGCTCCCGTCCGCACCCTTCTGACCGGCGGCCACCCCGTCGCCTCGCTCGCCGTCCGCCGCGTCGGCCGCCAGTGGATCGTGGCCGTGGTGACCTCGGACGGACAACTCCACCGCATCGACCTGGACAGCGCACGCCCCATCGGCCTGCCGCTGCGCGTGGACGCGGGCCCGGACGTCCGGCTGGCCGTCTTCGACCTGGGACCGCACGCCTGCGTCTCCGTCCAGGGCGACACACGCGGACTCCAGCTCTACGACCTGGTGACCGGCGACCGCCTCGGCGGCCAGGTCCTCAGACACTCCGCCGCGGCGGTGTGCCGGGCGGGCGGCACGGTGTGCGTCGGCGGCTCGGACGGGATCGTACGGTTCTGGCCCACCCCGCACGCCGCGGACTCCGTCGACGTCACCGCCCACGACGGCCGTGTCCTCGCCCTCGGCGAGATCCGCGGCCCGACCGGTGCCCCGGCCCTGGTCAGCGTCGGCGAGGACTACCAGATCCGCTGCTGGGACCTGGCCCGCCGGAACGAGCTGTGGCGCCGCCGGGTGCTGGACCGGGGCCGCTGGCAGGTCCCGCTGCTCGGCTGCGCCACCACCGGCCGCACCGCCGACGGCCGGGACTACGTCGCCACCGGCGAGTACGGCGGCCGCGTCAGGATCCTCGTCCTGCGCGACGGACTGCCCGTCGCCGAGCAGGAGTTCACCGTCCCCGACATCGTCACCGCGCTGACCACCGGGCGCGTCCGCGACCGGGACGTGCTGGTCGTCGGCACCGACACGGGCCGGATCGTCTGCTGGGACGTCGGCGCGGCCCGTATGTACGTGTACGGCCCGTCCCCCGAGGTACCGGTGTGGGCCGCCGCCCTCGCGCTCGCCCCCGACGGCTCGGGCCGGCTCGCCGTCGGCGGCCAGGACGGGACCGTACGCGAATGGTCGCTGCCCACGTGCCGGCCCCTCGGTCCGCCGCGCCGCGCGCACCAGGGCGGGGTGTGCGGGCTGGCGTACACCGCGACGGGTCTGGTCGGCTTCGGCACCGATCACCGGCTGGTCTCGTACGCCGACGGCTGGGAGCGTCGGCTGCCGGAGTCCGCCGCCTCGCTGCACGCGACGGAGGACGGGCTGCTGTGCGGGGACAGCGTCGGCCAGGTCTGGTCGATGACGGACACGGCCGAGGGGCGCCGCATGGCGGAGGCGCTCGACGCGGTGCGGCCCGTGTCCGCGATCGCCGCGGTGCCCCGGGGCGACGGTCTTGCGGTCGTCGTGGGCGCCGCCGACGGGTCGCTCCAGGTCCGGGACGGAGAGCGGGGCGAGCTGGTGCGGCGGCTGCGGCCGGTCGACCACAGCGGGGTGGAGCAACTGGCCTGCGTGGCCTGGCGGTCACCCGGCCGGGCTGTCCGGCCGCTGCTGTTCTCGCGCAGCGAGCGCGGCCTGTTGGAGTACTGGGACTTCGGCACCGGCGGCACGGTCGCCGCCGCGGGGAAGCCGCTGGTCACCCCCGTGCCCCACCATCACGCAGGGGCGCGGCTGGCCGTGCTGCCGGACGGCACGGGTGCGCAGTCGCTGCTCTCCGTCCACGTGGGGGCCCGGCTCAGCATCCACGACGTGGCCCGGGGACCGCTCCCCGACCAGCCGTGCTGGACCTGGGGGGACGGGGATGTCGAGGGGACCGAGCCGCACCTGGTGCGGTGCGCGGGCCGTCTGCTGGTTCTGCTGCCCTTCCGCTACGAGGTGGTACGGGTCCTGGACACCACGACCCGCCGCTGGACCTCCGTCTGGCTGAGGGGTGACGGCCTGATTCGCGCGTTCACCCTCGACGCCCCCGGCGGCGACGAACTGCTGCTGATCGGCGCGTACCGTGCCAGGGTCGTCCCGTGGAACGGCCTGCGCAGACGCTTCACGACCCCGGGCGAAGAGCCGCCCCGGCACCGCACCCCCGAGCGCCGCTGGCTGCCGGACCGCCGCCCCGCCCCCGAGCCGCCCGTCACGCACGAGTACGAGATGCCGGTGTTCGCCGAGCACGCCGCCCTGCTCCCCGGCGGCGGCACCTACGCCGTGGGCGACCACACCACCCTGACCGTTCTCGGCACCCACGACGGCAAGGTCCACCGCACCGTCGACCTCCCTTCCCCCTGTACGGCCCTCACCGTCGCCCCCACCGGCGAACTGGTCGTCGGCACCCGCAACGGCCCGATCCTCTTCGACCGGCTCTGACCCCTCGCCTCGATGCATACCGGTCGGTATGCTCACCCGGGACAGGCACCGCTGCCCCCGGGAGGACCCGTGCCCCGCACCGCCCTGCGAATCTGCCCCCTGTGCGAGGCCACCTGCGGGCTGACGCTCACCATCGAGGGCACCCGTGTCACCGGCGCCCGCGGTGACCGTGACGACGTGTTCAGCCGGGGGTTCATCTGCCCCAAGGGCGCCTCCTTCGGGGCCGTCGACGGTGACCCGGACCGCCTCACCGGACCCCTCGTCCGCAAGGACGGCGAGCTGCGCGAGGCCACCTGGGAGGAGGCCTTCGACGCGGTCGCCGCCGGGATCCGGCCGGTGGCCGAGCGGTACGGCGCGAACTCCGTCGGGGTCGTGCTCGGCAACCCCAACGTCCACACCATGGCCGGTGCCCTCTACCCGCCGGTGCTGCTCGCCGGTCTCGGTACTCGCAGCGTCTTCACCGCCTCCACGGTCGACCAGATGCCCAAGCACGTCTCCAGCGGGCTCCTCTTCGGCGACGCCAACGCCATCCCGGTGCCCGACCTGGACCGCACCGACCACCTCCTCCTGATCGGCGCCAACCCTCTGGAGTCCAACGGCAGTCTGTGCACCGCCCCCGACTTCCCCGGCAAGCTCAAGGCGCTCAAGGCCCGCGGCGGCAGCCTCACGGTCGTCGACCCGCGCCGCACCCGCACCGCCCGGCTCGCCGACCGCCACCTCGCGATCCGCCCCGGCACGGACGCGCTGCTGCTGGCCGCCATGGCCCACGTCCTGTTCGCGGAAGGGCTCGTGGACACGGGGGAGCTGACCCCGCACCTCCAGGGCGTCGACGAACTCCGGGCCGCCCTGGAGGAGTTCACCCCCGAAGCCGTCGCCGAGACCTGCGACATCGACGCCGGCACGATCCGCACCCTCGCCCGCGAACTCGCCGCCGCCCCCACCGCCGCCGTCTACGCCCGCATCGGCAGCTGCACCGTCCCGCACGGCACCCTCGCGAGCTGGCTCGTCGACGTCCTCAACATCCTCACCGGCAACCTGGACCGCCCCGGCGGCGCCCTCTTCCCGCAGGCGGCCACCGACCGGACACCCCGGCCCGCCGGGCCCAGCCACGGCTTCGCGCTCGGCCGCTGGCACTCCCGGGTGAGCAAACACCCCGAGGCCAAGGGCGAGTTGCCGCTCTCCGCGCTCGCCGAGGAGATCGACACCGTGAGCGAGGAGGGCGCACCCGTCCGCGCGCTGATCGTCGTCGCCGCCAACCCCGTCCTGTCCGCCCCCGACGGCGACCGGCTCGACAAGGCCCTCGGCACGCTCGACTTCATGGTCAGCGTCGACCCCTACCTCAACGAGACCTCCCGCCACGCCCACGTCGTGCTGCCCCCGCCGCCGCCCTCGCAGAGCCCGCACCACGACTTCGCCTTCAACACCCTCGCCGTCCGCAACCAGGTCCGCTACACCCGGCCCGCCGTGCCCCTGGAGCCCGGCCGCATGGCCGAGACGGAGATCCTCGCCCGGCTGATCCTCGCCGCGACCGGCATGCACGGCGCCGATCCGGGAGCCGTCGACGACCTCGTCATCGGCCAGACCCTCGGCAAGGCCGTCAAGGAGGCCCACTCTCCCGTGCACGGCCGCGACCCCCAGGACCTCGCCGCCCAGCTCACCGGCGAGAGCGGCCCCGAGCGCCGGCTCGACATGATGCTGCGCCTCGGCCCCTACGGCGACGGCTTCGGCGTACGGCCGGACGGGCTGAGCCTCACCCAGCTGCTCGCCCACCCGCACGGCATCGACCTCGGGCCGCTCGCGTCCCGGCTGCCGCAGCCGCTGAAGACCAGGAGCGGCAAGGTCGAACTGCTGCCGCGGCCGATCGCCGACGATCTGCCGCGCCTCGGACAGGCCCTGCACCGGCGCCCCGACGACCTCGTCCTCGTCGGCCGCCGTCATCTGCGCTCCAACAACAGCTGGATGCACAACGTCCCCGCCCTCACCGGCGGCACCAACCGCTGCACCCTGCACATCCACCCCGAGGACGCCGAGCGCCTCGGCATCGGGGACGGGACGGCCGTCCGCCTCAAGGGCCCCGGGGGAGAGGTCACCGCCCCCGCGGAGGTCACCGACACCGTCCGTCCAGGTGTGGTGAGCCTGCCGCACGGCTGGGGTCACGACCGGCCCGGCACCCGACTCGGCCACGCCGCGAAGGACCCCGGGGTCAACGTCAACCAGCTCCTCGACGGCAGTCTGCTCGACCCCCTCTCGGGGAACGCCGTCCTCAACGGATTCGCCGTACAGCTCACCCCTGTGACCTCAGCAAAGCTGTGACCAGCAGTTTTGCGCTTATTGCTCGCGCGTCAACGTCTTGTTAACGCCGATCGGACGGACCTAACGTCGTCGCACCGCCGGCCCTGGTGGGATGTTCAAGGGCGAACGTTAGGTATCCACTCATGCTGACCATCCTCGGCTTCGTCATGATCGCGACCTTCCTGGTCCTGATCATGATGAAGAAGATGTCGCCGATCGCGGCGCTCGTGCTGATCCCGGCACTGTTCTGCGTGTTCGTCGGAAAGGGTGCCCATCTCGGTGACTACGTCATCGAGGGCGTCTCCAGCCTCGCCCCCACCGCGGCGATGCTGATGTTCGCGATCGTCTACTTCGGGGTGATGATCGACGTCGGTCTCTTCGACCCGATCGTGCGCGGGATCCTGAAGTTCGCCAAGGCCGACCCGCTGCGGATCGTCGTCGGCACGGCGTTCCTCGCCGCGATCGTCTCGCTCGACGGCGACGGCTCCACCACCTTCATGATCACCGTCTCGGCGATGTACCCGCTGTACAAGCGGCTGAAGATGAGCCTGGTCATCCTCACCGGTGTCGCCGCCATGGCGAACGGCGTGATGAACACCCTGCCCTGGGGCGGTCCGACGGCCCGCGCCGCCACCGCGCTCAAGCTCGACGCCAGCGACCTCTTCGTCCCGATGATCCCGGCCCTCGCCGTGGGCCTGCTCTTCGTCTTCGTCCTGTCGTACGTGCTCGGCCTGCGCGAGCGCAAGCGGCTGGGCGTGCTGACGCTGGACGAGGTGCTGGCGGAGGAGAAGGAGACGGAGACGGTCCTGGTGGGCGCCGAAGGCTCAGGCGCCGGTTCCGGTTCCGGCTCCGGCGACGCCAGGACCCCCGCCGTCACAGGCGGCACCGGCACCGACGCGGACGCCGACGAGGACGACCACGACAAGGGCCTGCAGGGACTCGACCCCGACCGGCCCACCCTGCGCCCCAAGCTGTACTGGTTCAACGCGCTGCTCACGGTCTCGCTGCTGACCGCCATGATCATGGAGTGGCTGCCGATCCCGGTGCTGTTCCTGCTCGGCGCCGCGCTCGCCCTCACCGTCAACTTCCCGCACATCCCCGACCAGAAGGCCCGGCTCGCCGCCCACGCCGACAACGTCCTCAACGTCTCCGGCATGGTCTTCGCCGCCGCCGTCTTCACCGGCGTCCTCCAGGGCACCGGCATGGTCGACAGCATGGCAAAGTGGATGGTGGACGTCATCCCCGAGGGCATGGGCCCGCACATGGCCCTGGTCACCGGCCTGTTGAGCCTGCCGCTCACCTACTTCATGTCCAACGACGGCTTCTACTTCGGCGTCCTGCCGGTCCTCGCCGAGGCCGGCGCCGCGCACGGCGTCTCGCCGCTGGAGATGGCCCGCGCCTCGCTGGTCGGGCAGCCGCTGCACATGTCCAGCCCGCTCGTCCCGGCCGTCTACGTCCTGGTCGGCATGGCCAAGGTCGAGTTCGGCGACCACACCAGGTTCGTCGTCAAGTGGGCGGCCCTCACCTGCCTGGTGATCCTCGGGGCGGGCCTGCTCTTCGGCATCGTCTGACCCCTGCCGTCCGACCCCATCGTCCGTGAAGGAGAACGTCGTCGTGAGGCCCGGTGGGAACCGCGGCTGGCTGCTCCGCCTCGTCATCGCCTTCGGCTTCGCGCAGGGGGCGGTGTCGATGGCCCGGCCCGCCGTCTCCTACCGGGCCCTCGCGCTGGGCGCGGACGAGCGGGCGGTCGGTGTGATCGCGGGCGTCTACGCCCTGCTGCCCCTGTTCGCCGCGGTGCCCCTGGGCCGCCGTACCGACCACGGCCGGTGCGCGCCCCTGCTGCCCGCCGGAGTGGTCCTCATCTCCGGCGGCTGCGCGCTCAGCGGCATCGCGGACTCCCTGGCGACGATGGCCCTGTGGAGCGGGGTGATGGGCCTGGGCCACCTGTGCTTCGTGATCGGCGCCCAGTCGCTGGTGGCCCGCCAGTCGGCCCCGCACGAACAGGACCGCAACTTCGGCCACTTCACCATCGGCGCCTCGCTCGGCCAACTCGTCGGCCCGATCGCGGCGGGCGCCCTGATCGGCGGCCCGGACATGGCCGGCACCAGCGCGCTCGCCCTGCTGGTCGCGGCGGCGGGCGCGGCCGTCGCGGTCACGTCGCTGTGGCGCATCGAGCACCGCGCTACGGCGGCCAAGTCCCGTACGCAGCAAGGCGAGCGCGTCCCCGTCCACCGCATCCTGCGTGCCCGGGGCGTGCCCGGGGGCATCTTCCTCAGCCTCTGCGTGCTGTCCGCCACCGACATCCTCACCGCCTACCTTCCGGTGGTCGGCGAGCAGCGCGGCATCGCCCCCTCCGTGATCGGCCCGCTGCTCAGCCTGCGCGCGGCGGCCACCATCGCCTGCCGCCTGGTGCTCACGCCCCTGGTGCGGCTGCTGGGGCGGACGGCGCTGCTGACCGTCACCTGTCTGCTCGCGGCCGTGCTGTGCGTCGGCATCGCGCTGCCGGTGCCGGTGTGGGCGCTCGCCGTGATCCTCGCCGTCCTCGGCTTCTGCCTCGGCGTGGGCCAGCCGCTGTCGATGACGACGGTCGTCCAGGCCGCCCCCGAGGGCGCCCGCTCCACCGCCCTCGCCCTGCGCCTGACCGGCAACCGCCTCGGTCAGGTCGCCGCACCCGCCTCGGCCGGCCTGATCGCGGGCGTCGCGGGCGCGGCGGCCCCCTTCGTGATGCTCGGCGCGCTGCTGCTGCTCTCCTCAGCCGTCGCGCTGCGCTCACCGGCGCGGCCGGCCGAGGATTCCGGCGGGGTGGCTCGGTCGCGTCGGCAGGGGGTGGCATTGGGCCGGAAGGGCGATGACTGACGTGTCGTAGGGCGGGCCTCTCACCACGGGCCGCGGAAGTGTGACAGAGAGTCAGGTGAAGCGCGATTTGTACGACAATCGTCTGACTCGGAGGACCTTGCATGCCCACCACGTCTCTTCCACGCCGCGCCGCCGCCCTCGCGGCCCTGACCCTCGCCGGCACGGTTGTCGCCGGGGCGCCCGCCGCCTACGCCCAGCCGCCCGGTGACAACGGGGACGTCAAGATCCACGCGGTGGGGACGCCCTTCGAAGACCCGCGCAACGAGCCCAAGGTCTGCGACTTCTACCTCGCCGCGTTCAACTTCGACCCGGGCGAGAAGGTCACCTGGAGCATCAAGAC
The DNA here is from genome assembly GCF_014596915.1 of Streptomyces sp. TRM68416. Classification (GTDB taxonomy): domain Bacteria; phylum Actinomycetota; class Actinomycetes; order Streptomycetales; family Streptomycetaceae; genus Streptomyces. The sequence goes on along the minus strand of NZ_JACVWU010000002.1, from coordinate 389,519 downwards.
CCAGCCGCCGGTCCCGGGCGGCGCCGAACTGCCCACCAACGGCGTCCCCGACAACACGATCACGATCGGCCCGGACGGCATGGCCCAGACCATCCCGCTCGACCTGCCCAACGGCCAGTACAAGCTCACCTGGAAGACCGACCTCGGCCACGGCGCGGGCAAGTTCAAGGTGTTCAGGGTCGACTGCCCGACGCCCAAGCCCACCCCGACCCCCACCCCGACCTCCACCCCGACCGGACCGAACGGCGGGCCGCCCGCCGGCGGTGGCGGACTCGCCCGCGGCGACGCCTTCGGCCCGGTGGCCGGTGCCGCCGCCGTGGGTCTGACCGCGGTCGCCGGGGTGGTGTGGCTCCGCCGTCGCCGCCCGCATGGCGCATAGTCATCGACGCAGGCCCTGGCGCCGGACGCGCGCCTACCGCCTGGCGAGAACGGTCGTGGTGACCGTCTCGCTGGTGGCGGGCGGCGTCTGGTGGGCGCAGGGCGAGGAGTCCGGCGGGGCGGCCGAAGCCGCCCGGCCGGGCCCCCCGGCAGTGGTACCGGCCGAGGAGCGGAGCACCGAGGCCCGGGGGGAGCGGCAGCAGGCCCCGCGGCGGCCGGCACCCAAGGCCTCGCCCACGTCGGCGCCGAAGCCCCCGCCCCGCCCCCTGCCCCGCTCCCGCGCCACCCGCCTCACCATCGACTTCCTCGACGTCGACGCCCCGGTGATGAACCTCCGCCTCGACCGCGACCGGCGGCTGCCCGCACCCCCGGACGACGACCCGAACCTGGTCGGCTGGTACGAGGGCGGCGCGTCCCCCGGCGAGCAGGGCACCGCCGTCGCCGTCGGCCACCTCGACACCGACACCGGCCCCGCCGTCTTCGCCGGCCTCACCGAACTGGAACGCGGCCGCCTGATCGAGATGACGCGCGCGGACGGCCGTACCGCCGTCTACGCCGTCGACGCGGTCCGGACCTACGAGAAGGACGAGTTCCCCAACGACGAGGTGTACGGCGCCCGCAGCCGCCCCGAACTGCGGCTGATCACCTGCGGCGGCGACTACGACCGCAGGACCGGCTACTCGGGCAACGTCGTCGTCTTCGCCCACCTCGTGGAGACCCGCGAGCCGCCCCGGCCCGCAGCCCGGGGCTGAATCCGGCCGTCCGCTTTCTCACCTGCTGGACCGCCGCGTCCGATCCTGCCCGTTCCCTTCCCCCGGCCGCACACATTCCGTTAACTTCCGTGACCCACAGGCCCCGTACGACCCGCACGGGGCTTCCGACCGCGGAGCACCAGCGCCCGAATGAGCCCCCGGGGGCACCCCTCATGTCACGCGCCATCTCTCTGCACGACGTCAGCAAGAGCTACACCAAGGGAAACCGGGTGGTGGAGCGGCTCACGCTGGACATCGAGCCCGGTGAGTTCCTCGTCCTGCTCGGCCCCTCCGGCTGCGGCAAGTCGACGGTGCTGAGAATGATCGCCGGTCTTGAGGAGATCGACGAGGGGGAGCTGCTGCTCGACGGCGAGTACGCCAACGAGCTGCCGCCGTCCGGCCGGGACATGGCGATGGTCTTCCAGAACTTCGCCCTCTACCCGAGCATGACCAGCCGCGGCAACATCGGCTTCCCGCTGCGCATCGAGGCGCCCGACCAGGACCCGGGCCCGCGGGTGGACGCCACCGCCCGCATGCTGGGCATCGAGGAGCTGCTCGACCGCTTCCCCGCCCAGCTCTCCGGCGGGGAGCGCCAGCGCGTGGCCATGGGCCGGGCCATCGCCCGCCATCCCTCCGCCTTCCTGATGGACGAGCCGCTCTCCAACCTCGACGCCAAGCTCCGCAACCACCTGCGCGCCGAAATCACCAGGCTCACCCGCGAGCTGGGCGTCACCACCGTCTACGTCACCCACGACCAGGCCGAGGCCATGTCACTCGGCGACCGGGTGGCCGTCCTGCGCGGCGGCGTCCTCCAGCAGGTCGGCACGCCCCGCGAGGTCTACGCCCTGCCCCGCAACGTCTTCGTCGCCGCCTTCATCGGCACCCCGCGCATCAACCTGCTGCGCGGCGTCGTACGGGCCCCGCTCGACGGGGCGATGACCATCAGCCTCGGCAAGCAGTACCTGCGGCTGCCCGAACCCCTCTCCCAGGACCACCAGTTGCTCCGCGTCCAGCAGGGCCGCGAGGTCATCGTGGGCCTGCGCTCGGAGGCCGTACGGCTCGCCAAACCGGCCGCCGCCCGCCCCGGCGAGGTGCCGATGACCGGCCTGGTGGAGCACGTGGAGTTCCAGGGGCACGAGGTCCTCGTCCACTTCAACACCGGCTCCCGCCCCGCCGTCGTCCCCGACCTTGAGGCCCCGCGCCCGGTCCGCCGCCCCCGGCGCCGCCGCCGCGAGGGCGGCACCGTGCTGGACCGGCTGCGGGAGCGGGCGGGAGCGCTGCGGGCCGGTCCCGTGGTGGTGCTGGAGCATCCCGCGGACGCGGAACCCGAGCGGCCCGAGCCCGCCCCGCCCGAGGGCCGCCTGCCCGGCGACCTCATCGTCCGCACCACCCCCGACATCGACCTCCGGCACGGCATGCAGGTGCCGCTCCTCGTCGACATCGCCCACCTCTTCGTCTTCGACCAGCACGGCGAACGGATCTGCCCGGCCCCGGCCCGGCTGCCGGACCTGGAGGAATGACGCCGACGGGGGCAGGGTGAGCTGCGCCATGCGGCGAGTGGCTGGTGCCGTAAAACTAACGGCGCTAGTTTAGGGGGCGGTTCGACTGCGCCGGTAAGGGGCGCGGGGCTGCATATATGTGCGGCTCCGCCGCACGGGCGCGAGCAACCACGACGCACCCGCAGGCAGATCATGTCCGGAAGGACCCAGATGAAGGCACACGACGGCTTCTACATCGACGGCGCATGGCACCCCGCCCCCGACCGGGACACGATCGACGTCGTCAACCCGGCCGACGAGCAGATCATCGCCCAGGTCCCCGCAGGGACGGCCGCGGACGTGGACACCGCCGTCCGAGCCGCCCGCGCCGCACTCCCGGCCTGGGCCGCCACCCCGCCCGCCGACCGCGCGGAGCGCCTCGCCGCGCTGCGGGACGTCCTCGCCGCCCGCAAGGACGAGATCGCCGAGACGGTCACCGCCGAACTCGGCTCGCCCCTCGCCTTCTCGCAGGCGGTCCACGCCGCCGTCCCCCTCGCGGTCGCCGCCTCCTACGCCGAGCTCGCGGCCACCCACTCCTTCGAGGAGAAGGTCGGCAACTCGACCGTCCTGCACGAGCCGGTCGGCGTGGTCGGCGCGATCACCCCCTGGAACTACCCCCTGCACCAGATCGTCGCCAAGGCCGCCCCGGCGCTCGCGGCCGGCTGCACGGTCGTCCTCAAGCCCGCCGAGGACACCCCGCTGACCGCCCAGCTCTTCGCCGAGGCGGTCCACGAGGCGCAGTTCCCGGCGGGCGTCTTCAACCTGGTCACCGGCCTCGGCCCGGTCGCCGGGCAGGCCCTCGCCGAGCACCCGGGCGTCGACCTGGTCTCCTTCACCGGCTCCACCGCCGTCGGCCGGCAGATCGGTGCCACCGCCGCCGGCGCCGTCAAGAAGGTCGCCCTCGAACTGGGCGGCAAGTCCGCGAACGTCATCCTCCCGAGTGCCGACCTCGCCAAGGCGGTCAACGTCGGCGTCGCCAACGTCATGTCCAACTCCGGCCAGACGTGCAGCGCGTGGACCCGGATGCTGGTGCACACCTCGCAGTACGAGGAAGCCGTCGAACTCGCCGCCACGGCCGCCGCCAAGTACGGCGACCGCATCGGCCCGGTCGTCAACGCCAAGCAGCAGGCGCGGGTGCGGAGTTACATCCGCAAGGGCATCGCCGAGGGCGCCCGCCTGATCGCCGGCGGCCTCGAATCCCCGCGCGAGCAGGGCTGGTACGTCAGCCCGACCGTCTTCGCCGACGTGCGCCCGGAGATGACCATCGCCCAGGAGGAGATCTTCGGCCCGGTCCTGTCGATCATCCGCTACGAGGACGAGGACGACGCCCTCCGCATCGCCAACGGCACGGTCTACGGCCTGGCCGGCGCCGTCTGGGCCGGCGAGGAGTCGGAGGCGGTCGCCTTCGCCCGCCGTATGGAGACCGGGCAGGTCGACATCAACGGCGGCCGCTTCAACCCCCTTGCCCCCTTCGGCGGTTACAAGCACTCCGGCATCGGCCGGGAACTCGGCACGCACGGCCTGACCGAGTACCTCCAGACCAAGTCCCTCCAGTTCTGAAGCCGTTCTACGAGCCGTTCCAAGAGGAGCCTTTCGCACATGGTTCGCGCCGCTGTCGTCCCCGCCGTGGGTGCTCCCCTGGAGATCACCGAGATCGACCTCCCGGACCCCGGCCCCGGCCAGGTCCGCGTCCGGCTCGCGGCCGCCGGGGTCTGCCACTCCGACCTGTCCCTGTCCAACGGCACCATGCGGGTCCCCGTCCCCGCGGTCCTCGGCCACGAGGGCGCGGGCACGGTCGTCGCCGTCGGCGAAGGCGTCACCCATGTCGCGCCCGGCGCCGAGGTCGTCCTCAACTGGGCTCCCTCCTGCGGCAGTTGCCACGCCTGCTCGCTCGACGAGGTCTGGCTGTGCGCCAACGCGCTCAACGGCGTCGCCGACGTGTACGCCCGCCGCGCCTCCGACGGCGCCGACCTCCACCCCGGCCTGAACGTCGCCGCGTTCGCGGAGGAGACGGTGGTCGCCTCCGCCTGCGTCCTGCCCGCCCCCGCAGGCGTCCCGCTCACCGACGCGGCCCTGCTCGGCTGCGCCGTCCTCACCGGCTACGGCGCCGTCCACCACTCCGCGCAGGTGCGCCCCGGCGAGACGGTCGCCGTCTACGGCGTCGGGGGAGTGGGCCTCGCCGCGCTCCAGGCGGCCCGGATCGCGGGCGCGTCGAAGATCGTCGCGGTCGACGTCTCCCCGGCGAAGGAGGAACTCGCCCGGGCGGCCGGCGCCACCGACTACGTGGTCGCCTCCGAGGAGACGGCCCGCGAGATCCGCGGCCTCACCGGGAAGCAGGGCGTCGACGTGGCGATCGAGTGCGTGGGCCGCGCGGCCACCATCCGCACCGCCTGGGACTCCACCCGCCGCGGCGGCCGTACGACGGTCGTCGGCATCGGCGGCAAGGACCAGCAGGTCACCTTCAACGCCCTGGAGATCTTCCACTGGGGCCGCACCCTCTCCGGCTGCGTCTACGGCAACTGCGACCCGGCGAAGGACCTGCCCGTCCTGGCCGACCACGTCCGCGAGGGCCGCCTGGACCTGGGCCTACTGGTGACCGAGCGGATCGGCCTCGAGGGCATCCCGGCGGCATTCGAGAACATGCTGGCGGGCAAGGGGGGCCGGGCGCTGGTGGTGTTCTGAGCCGTCGCGCGGGTTCCGAGGGCGCCCGCGGTGCCGCCGAGGTGGGGGCGGCGCTCGGTCCAGTCGAGGCAGGCACGGGCGAGCGGGCGCCGCCCGGTGCGCTCCAGCCGGATGCCCGCGGAGTCGAACCAGGCCAGCCCCGCGTCGGTGAGCGCGAACCCGGCGTCCTGGCGCAGCAGCCCGAGGCCGGTCAGCGCGTCGGTGACCGCGATGCCGAGGCGTCCGGCGAGGTGGTCGTAGCAGGTGCGGCCGCGGGCCATCGCCGAGGCGGCACCGGCCTGCCGCAGGCTCCGGGGTCGTACGACGGCCATGGGCGCCACGTACGCGGCCAGGTCCTCCACGAGCTGCGCGGCCCGTGCGTCGGCCAGCCGTACGTACCGGTGCCGCCCCTGCCGTTCCTCGGCGAGCAGCCCGCCCGCGACGAGCTTCCCCAGATGTTCGCTGAGCGTCGACGCGGCCACCCCCACCTGCCGGGCCAGCTCACCCGCCGTCCAGGCCCGCCCGTCGAGCAGCGCCAGCAGACAGGCGGCCCGGGTCTCGTCGGCGAGCAGCGCGGTGAGCCGGGCGAGGTGGGGTGCCCGTACGTCCCTGTCGTTCATGGCATCAGCATGAGGCCGGTACGTTTCGGCGGACGCCGAAGTATCGCGCCCCTTCAGGGGCGCGGGGAACTGCGCGGCAAGCCCCCACCGGCCCGCAGCTCCTCGAACTGCCGATCCAGCCCCTCCAGCAGCGCCGCCAACCCCGTCTCGAAGGCCCGCTCGTCGATCTTCTCCTGCCGCTCGGCCAGAAGATGCGCCTGCCCGAGATGCGGATAGTCCGCGGGGTCGTACGCGCTGACGTCGTCGACGAACCCCCCGGCGAACGACCCCAGCGCCGACCCCATGATGAAGTACCGCATCAGCGCCCCGATGGACGTCGCCTGCGCCGCGGGCCACCCCGCCTCGACCATCGCCCCGTACACCGCGTCGGCGAGCCGCAGCGCGGCGGGCCGCCGCCCGGGCCCCCGGGCGAGCACCGGAACGATGTTCGGATGGGCGCGCAGCGCGGCCCGGTACGACACCGCCCAGTCGTGCAGCGCGGTCCGCCAGTCCCTCCCGTCCTCGAACATCGACAGGTCGACCTGCGCGCTCACCGAGTCGGCGACCGCCTCCAGGATCTCGTCCTTGGTCCGGAAGTGGTTGTACAACGACGGCCCGCTCACCCCGAGTTCTGCCGCGAGCCGCCGCGTGGAAACGGCCGCGAGGCCCTCCGTGTCCACGAGCGCGCGAGCGGTCTCGACGATCCGGTCGGTGCTGAGAAGGGGCTTGCGCGGTCGGGCCATGGCGCACATAGTAGGGCTGCATCCAGAAACTAGCAGTGCTAATTTAAAGGTACGGCTTTCAAGATCCGTCTCTGTGGGGTGACTCGGCATGAACCTGGAGCTCAGCGAGGAGCAGACCGCCGTACGGCAGCTGGCCCGGGACTTCGTGACCCGCGAGATCGCCCCGCACGTCGTCGCCTGGGACCGGGCCGAGGAGGTGGACCGGGGCATCGTCAAGAAGCTCGGCGAGGTCGGCTTCCTCGGCCTGACCATCGACGAGGAGTACGGCGGCTCGGGCGGCGACCACCTCGCGTACTGCCTGGTGACCGAGGAACTGGGCCGCGGTGACTCCTCCGTGCGTGGCATCGTCTCCGTCTCCCTCGGCCTGGTCGCCAAGACGATCGCCGCCTGGGGGAGCGAGCAGCAGAAGCGGGAGTGGCTGCCGGGCCTCACCGCCGGGGAGTACCTCGGCTGCTTCGGCCTCACCGAGCCCGGCACCGGCTCCGACGCGGGCAACCTCGCCACCCGCGCGGTCCGCGACGGCGACGACTACGTCATCAACGGCACCAAGATGTTCATCACGAACGGCACCTGGGCGGACGTGGTCCTGCTCTTCGCCCGCTCCACGGACGCCCCCGGCCACAAGGGCGTCTCCGCGTTCCTCGTCCCCACCGACACCCCCGGACTCACCCGCCGCACGATCCACGGCAAGCTCGGCCTGCGGGGCCAGGCCACCGCCGAACTCGTCCTGGAGGACGTGCGCGTGCCCGCCTCCGCGATGCTGGGCGAGGAGGGCAAGGGGTTCTCGATCGCCATGTCGGCCCTCGCCAAGGGGCGGATGTCGGTGGCCGCGGGCTGCGTGGGCCTGGCGCAGGCCGCCCTCGACGCGGCGGTGAAGTACGCGGGGGAGCGGGAGCAGTTCGGGAAGACCATCGCCCACCACCAGCTGGTGCAGGAGCTGATCAGCGACATCGCCGTGGACGTGGACGCCGCCCGGCTGCTCACCTGGCGGGTCGCCGACCTGATCGACCGCGGGCTGCCCTTCGCCACCGAGTCCTCCAAGGCCAAGCTCTTCGCCTCGGAGGCCGCCGTCCGGGCCGCCAACAACGCCCTCCAGGTCTTCGGCGGCTACGGCTACATCGACGAGTACCCGGCGGGCAAACTGCTGCGCGACGCCCGGGTGATGACCCTCTACGAGGGCACCAGCCAGATCCAGAAGCTGGTCATCGGGCGGGCGCTGACGGGGGTCTCGGCGTTCTGAGTACGCGGACTGAGTAGGTGCGCGGATGTGGCGCGGGCCACGTCCGCCGATGCTCTTCTCCATGAGTGACACACCGGTCAAGCAGCAGAACACGGCCGCCTTCTACGGTCAGGCCGTCGCCTCCTTCGCCGTCGCCATGGCGGCCACCGCCATCGGCATCTACCAGCTCGACGCCGACGTCTGGGTGCGCGCCTTCCTCGCCATCGCCGTGCTGTACCTGGTCACCTCCGCCTTCACGCTCGCCAAGGTCATCCGCGACCGGCAGGACGCCGACACGGCCGCCCGGGCGTACAGCCCCTTCGAGAAGCGCTGACCCCGCACGCTAAGCGACCGCTCACCGACGGCTGTATGGTGGTGCCCCTGGCATCGAGAGGGGCGAGCGAGCGATGAGTACGGCGGAGGAGACGGCCGGCGGCGAGACGGCGGCGTGGGGCGAGGTCACGCCCGACGCGGCCCGGCGGCTGCTGATCGCCGCGGTGGAGGCCTTCGCCGAGCGCGGCTACCACGCCACCACGACCCGTGACATCGCGGGCCGGGCCGGAATGAGCCCCGCCGCGCTCTACATCCACTACAAGACCAAGGAAGAGCTGCTCCACCGGATCAGCCGGATCGGCCACGAGAAGGCCCTGGAGATCCTGCGCACCGCGTCCGCCCGCGAGGGCAGCGCGACCGAGCGGCTCGCCGACGCCGTCAGCTCCTTCGTCCGCTGGCACGCGGGAGGCCGTACCACCGCCCGGGTGGTCCAGTACGAACTGGACTCGCTCGGCCCCGACGCCCGCGCCGAGATCCTCGCGCTGCGCCGCCAGGTGGACGCCGAGGTGCGCGGGATCATCGAGGACGGCGTGGCGGCGGGCGAGTTCGACGTGCCCGACGTCCAGGGCACCACGCTCGCCGTGCTCTCGCTCTGCATCGACGTGGCCCGCTGGTTCAACGTCGACGGGCCGCGGACGCCCGACGAGGTCGGCGCGCTGTACGCCGACCTCGTGCTGCGGATGGTGGGAGCGAAGTAGCGCTCCGCGGGCCGGTGGCGCTCTACGCGTGCACCGGTGCCCTTACACGTAGTAGCGGGCCACGGACTCCGCGACGCACACCGGCTTGTCGCCGCCCTCGCGCTCCACGGTGAACGCGACGGTCACCTGGACGCCGCCGGTCACGTCCTCGACCCCGGTGATGGTGGCGGTGGCGCGCAGCCGGGAGCCGACCGGTACCGGGGCGGGGAAACGGACCTTGTTCGTGCCGTAGTTGACGCCCATCTTCACGCCCTCGACCCTGAGCAGCTGCGGTCCGAAGAGCGGCAGCAGGGAGAGGGTGAGATAGCCGTGCGCGATGGTCGTCCCGAACGGCCCCGCGGCGGCCTTCTCCGGATCGACGTGGATCCACTGGTGGTCGCCGGTGGCCTCCGCGAAGAGGTCGATCCGCTTCTGGTCGATCTCCAGCCAGTCGGTGTACCCCAGCTGCTCGCCCACCGCCGCCTTCAGGTCGTCGACGGAAGTGAAGCTCCTCGGCTCTGCCATGTCCCTGGCCTCCCATAGTCTAAGCGACTGCTTAGCATGCTCGGGTGGAAGCTTCCTGTCAACGGAACGGGCGCCGGTCGGGGTCGGTAGGCTCCGAGGGGTGCCTCAGATTCCCGAGAAGATCCACGAACTCACGGTCGGGCAGGTCGCCGCGCGCAGCGGGGCCGCCGTGTCCGCCCTGCACTTCTACGAGTCCAAGGGGCTCATCACCAGTCGGCGCACCGCGGGCAACCAACGGCGCTACAGCAGGGACACGCTGCGGAGGGTGGCCTTCATCCGGGCCGCGCAGCGGGTGGGGATTCCGCTGGCGACGATTCGTTCGGCGCTGGCGGAGTTGCCCGAGGAACGGACGCCTACGCATGAGGACTGGGCGCGGCTGTCGCAGGCGTGGCGGGCCGAGCTGGACGAGCGCATCACGCAGCTGAACCGTCTCCGTGACCACCTCACCGACTGCATCGGCTGCGGCTGTCTCTCCCTCGACACCTGCGTCCTCTCCAACCCGGACGACGTCTTCGGCGACCGCCTCACCGGCTCCCGCCTCCTGGTGGAACGCAAGTGACTCGCCCCCGCCGCCCCTACCCGTCCCCTCCCCAGGGGCTCCGCCCCCTGGACCCCCGTTCGGCCTGAACGGCCTCGTCCTCAAACGCCGGACGGGCTGAGTAGCGTCACCCTGCGGGCATGCGTGCCGCCTGGAGCGGCACCCGCTGCCAAAGAGAGGCGGCACGCCCTTACTCGAACTCCGTCCCGCCCTTGCGGGTCAGGTACGCCGGGCTCACGGCCTTCGCGATGGCCCGACCCCCCGTCACCGGGCTGTACCGCTCCACGGCAGGCCGAATCACCACGCCCTCCCGCAGATGCAACTCCCGCCCGGAGACGGTCTCGCGCCCGGTGGCGACGGACAGCACCCGCTCGCTGTCGTAGGGCCCCGCATACAGTCGAGGCACCAACGGCAGCTCCCCGCCGATCAGTTCACCCGCGTCCAGCCACCGCACCGCACCGTCGATCTCGGCCGACACGTCGAACACGGCGTACCCCAGCGAATCGCGCCGCCCGTCGGCCCCGTACGTCAGGTCCTGCACCCCGGCCCCGTACACCTCACCGAAGATCCCGACCCGCCGCGCCCCCAGCCGCTCGGCCAGCCGGGCCGCGACCTCGGCGACGCCGTGCCCCCGCACCGCCCGCCAGTACAGGTTCCGCGGGTCCTCCTTCAGGGCCAGCGACTTCGAGCCGAACCCCTTGGAGGACACGTACACCCGCTCCTCCCCGGCGACATACGTCACCAGGCACGCCGACCCGTGCAGCTTCTCGGTCAGTACCACCGGCTCGCCCGCGGCGAAGATGCCCGGGTACCGCTGGATGTTCTCGATGTCGACCCACGGCAGCAGCTCCGGCGCGGACTCCACCTCGCCCGACATCGTCGGCGGGATCGGTGGCACCCACTTGGTGATACCCAGCCGCTCCGCGAAGTCGGTCCCCTCCGCGGCCGCCCGCACCAGATCCACGTCCGCCAGCGCCTTCGGCCGGCACACGATCCCCTGCGACAGCTCACCGCGCAGCCGTACCGCCTTGACCCGGTCGGAGTTGCTCCCCGCCAGTCGCCCGGTCAGCCCCAGCTCCTCGATCAGCCCGGACGGCAGCACGGACTGCTCGGGGATGTACACGGCCACCTCGCCGGTGCGATACGCACCCTTGGCCACAACGGCCCGGTACAGGCCCACCTGGGCCAGCTCCAGCGCATCGGCGTCGGGATGCTCGTGGACGGTCAGCACTTCGGCGGTGACGCGCAGCGTCGACATGGGAATCCTCGTTCCAAGACTGATCAGTTCGGTCTCATCGCCTCCAACTGTCCGTATACGAAAGGGGTGGAGCGACCGGTTTACCGTCTGCTACGGTCCCGCCCGGTCGTACTGGGCCAGCCCCGCCGTCACCAACTGCGCGTTCGACCGGGCCCGTTGCCCGTCCGGCAGGAGCAGCGTGTCCTCCAGGCCCACCCGCGTCGCCAGCCCCAGCCGCCCCGCCAGCCGCAGCACCGGCCACGTCCCGCCGTCCTCGCCGTGCAGCAGGACGGGACGGCCGAAGGCGGAGCCCAGGTCGGACAGCAGTGCCCGCGCACTGTCCTCGGCGGTGTCCGGGGCGGTGTCCGTCACCTCCGCCAGCACCCGCAGCACCTTCGGCCCGAGCGGCGAGCGGGCGAACCGGGCAACCCCGTCCGTCCCGGACCAGATCCCCGCCTCCACCCCGACGCCCAGGTCGATCAGGGCGGCGGCCACCTCCTCCGCGCCCGGCTCGTGCCAGTTGACCGAGGCGTGGTCCGGCAGCACCGTCCAGGACCGTATCCGGCGCAGCCGTGCCGCGGGATCCGGCTCCGCCCAGGCGCCGGTGGTCACCCCGACCGGCACGGGCACCCGCGCCCGTATCGCCTCCAGCGTCGGCGCGACGGCGCGCGGCGACAGACTGTCCTGCCCGCAGGGGGTCTTGGGATGAACATGCACCTCGGTGGCCCCGGCCGCGACGGCCTCGGCCGCTGACTCGGCCAGCGCCTCCGGCGAGAGCGGCACCGTCACGCCGTCGCCGGCCCCTCGGGCCCCGTTGAGACAGACCTGCACCATGCCCCGATGGTGACAGCCGCCACTGACAACGGCCCCGAGCCCTCACAGAGCACCGGCTCACCGTCATGGGGGGTGCGGCATCCCCGGCGCACCCCCGTCGTACTAGGCCGAGACGAGCAGCCGTCGTTCCCTCCTGGCGTTCGCCAGGGCCTCCGGCGTCAGCACGGGGCGCGGCACCACGATTCCGCAGTCCGTGCAGACCGGGCCCGACGACGGTTCATGCGCCAGGTCGTACTTCCAGACCAGCCGCTCCCCGCCGCACACGGGGCATTCGGCACCCGGATCGCGCTCCAGCGCGGAGATCAGCCGGCGCAGTACCTCGGCCAGCGGCTCACGGGGGTGTACCCGCGGGTCGTCGCACCACGCCACGCCGAACCCGCCCCAGGTCAGCCGGTGCCAGTCGTCGACACTCCCCGGCCTGCGCAGTCCGTCGTGCTTCTCCTTCTTGCGGCGCAGCGCGAACTCGACCTCGTAGGCCAGCCACACCGAACGCGCCTCTTCCAACTCGTCCAACGCGGCCACGAGCCGCGCCGGATCGGGGGAGCGGTCCTCCGGACCGAACCCCGCCCGGGAGCACAAGTGGTCCCAGGTCGCCCTGTGCCCGTACGGAGCGAAACGCTCAAGGCACTTGCGCAGTGAGTAGCGCCGCAGCGCCAGATCGCACCGCGGATCCCGCACCTGTCTCGCCAGACTCCGGAAACCGGCCATCGCCCTGCACCTCCGTCACACCTGCACCTGTACTTCGGTCACTTCGGCGTCGTCGTCGGGACTTCGCACGACGTTGACGAATAGACGTATCGACAAGCGATTCGGCTCCATCCGTTTTCCGATGACCCCCATAAGCCGTCCGTCCGCGCCTCCTCACGATCACAAAACCTGACGCATGTTCATCTTCAATCCCGGGGATACCGCCGGTAACGTCCGGCTCACCCCACGTCGGTAGGAGCTGCCATGCCACGGCGTATCCCACGCACCGCACTCGTCAGACTGAGAACTCCCGGCAGGATCCCCGGGTTCCTGAAGACCGCATCCGTATGCGTCCTCATTGCCGGCCTTTTGTCCCCGCTTGCCCAGACGGCCTCCGCCGCGGAGACCGCGGAGACCACGGAGGCCGCGGCCCCGCAGGCGACGGCCGTCACGGACCACTGCGGGAGCCAGTGCTCCGACATCCTCCCGCCCGGCCAGAACGGCAACGCCACCCTGGCCCAGATCCTGCTCCACCAGGCCTTCGGCTCCCGTCCCGCGCACGCCTCCGACCAGCTCGGCCCCTACGCCAAGCTCGCCACCGGCTACCAGACGCTCACCAACGCCACCCTCACCGACTTCTTCAACGACGCCTCCTTCGGAGTCCCCGCCGACCAGGTCGCCTCCACCGTCCGCCCGGCCGGACGCAGCGACGTGACGATCGTCCGCGACAAGAAGACAGGTGTGCCGCACATCACAGGCACGACCCGGTACGGCACGGAGTTCGGTGCCGGCTGGGCGGCGGCCGAGGACCGGCTGTGGCTGATGGACGTCTTCCGGCACGTCGGCCGCGGTCAGTTGACCTCCTTCGCCGGCGGCGCCGCCTCCAACCAGGGCCTGGAGCAGGAGTTCTGGCGCCACGCCCCCTACACCGAGGCCGACCTCCAGGCCCAGATCGACAGCGCCGCCGCCAAGTCCGGCGCCCGCGGCCGACAGGCCCTCGCCGACGTCGACGCCTACGTCGCCGGCATCAACGCCTACATCGACGCCTCCGACAGCGGCCGCTACTTCCCCGGCGAGTACGTCCTGACCGGCCACAAGGACTCCATCACCAACGCCGGCACCATCGAGCACTTCAAGCCCACCGACCTGGTCGCGCTCGCCTCCGTCATCGGCGCGCTGTTCGGCTCCGGGGGCGGCGGCGAGGTGAACAACGCGATCTCCCTGCTGGCCGCCCAGGAGAAGTACGGCGTCGCCGAGGGCACCGAGGTCTGGGAGTCCTTCCGGATGCGCAACGACCCCGAGGCCGTCGTCACCCTCCACGACAAGAGCTTCCCGTACGGCGGCCGGCCCGCCGACCCGCAGGGCGCGGCCCTGCCCGACGCCGGCTCGGTGACCACCGAGCCACTGGTGTACGACCGCACCGGCAGCGCGGCGACCTCAGCCGCCGGCGCCACCTCGACCGTGGCCGCCAAGTCGGCCATGAGCTCGGCCCGGCGCGGCATGTCCAACGCTCTCGTGGTCAGCGGCGAGCACACCGCGAGCGGCCACCCCGTCGCCGTCTTCGGCCCGCAGACCGGCTACTTCGCCCCGCAGCTCCTGATGCTGCAGGAGCTCCAGGGCCCGGGCATCAGCGCCCGCGGCGCCTCCTTCGCGGGCCTGAGCATGTACGTCGAACTCGGCCGCGGCCAGGACTACTCGTGGAGCGCCACGACATCCGGCCAGGACATCATCGACACCTACGCCGTCGAGCTCTGCCGGGACGACTACCACTACCTGTACCGCGGTACCTGCACGGCCATGGAGAAGGTCGAGCAGAAGAACGCCTGGAAGCCGACGGTCGCCGACGGCACGCCGGCCGGCTCGTACACGATGCGGGTCTGGCGCACCAAGTACGGCCCCGTCTCGCACCGCGCGACCGTCGACGGCAAGCGGGTCGCCTACACCACCCTGCGCTCGTCCTTCATGCACGAGGCCGACTCGATCATCGGCTTCCAGATGCTGAACGACCCCGACCACCTCAAGGGCCCCGCCGCGTTCCAGGAGGCGGTGCAGCACATCAACTACACCTTCAACTGGTTCTACGTGGACTCCGAACACACCGCGTACTACAACAGCGGCGACAACCCGGTGCGGGCGAACGGCGTCGACGCCGAGTTCCCGGTCTGGGCGCGGCCGGCCCACGAATGGCGCAACTGGGACCCCGCGACCCACACCGCCGACTACACACCCCCCTCCGAGCACCCCCAGTCCGTCGACCAGGACTACTACATCTCCTGGAACAACAAGCAGGCCGTCGACTACACCACCGCACCCTGGGGCAACGGCTCGGTGCACCGCGGCAACCTCCTCGACGACCGGGTGAAGAAGCTGATCGCGGCGGGCGGGGTGACCCGGGCCTCCCTGGTGAAGGCGATGGCCGAGGCGGGCCTGGCCGACCTGCGCGCCGAGGACGTCCTGCCGGACCTGCTGAAGGTGGTCAACAGCTCACCGGTGACCGACTCCGCCGCCAAGGCCGCGGCCGACAAGCTGTCCGCCTGGGTCTCGGCGGGCTCCCTGCGCACCGAGACGTCGGCGGGCTCGAAGACGTACGCGCACGCCGACGCGATCCGCATCCTGGACGCGTGGTGGCCGCTGCTGGTGAAGGCCGAGTTCGAACCGGGCCTCGGCAGCGAGCTGTTCACCGCCTTCACGGGCAACCTGCCGGTCGACGAGTCCCCGTCGGCCTCCCACGGCCCCACCGGCTCCCATGCCGGCAGCGCGTTCCAGTACGGCTGGTGGAGCTATGTCGACAAGGATCTGCGGGCCGTGCTCGGTGAGTCGGTGCAGGGACCGCTCGCCCGCACGTACTGCGGCGGCGGCAGCCTGAGCGCCTGCCGCGACACCCTGATCAGCACCCTCAAGGAGGCGGCCGGCCGCACCGCCGCCCAGGTCTACCCCGGCGACGACGTGTGCGCGGCGGGCAACCAGTGGTGTGCCGACGCGATCGTCCAGCGTGCGCTCGGCGGCATCACCCACCCCACGATCAGCTGGCAGAACCGGCCGACCTACCAGCAGGTCGTGGAGTTCACCTCACACAGGTGACACAACGGCGGCGGGTCAGCCCACGCGGCCCGCCGCCAGCACCAACTGCGCCAGCTCCCGGTGCACGATGTCGCTGTGCGCCCCGGCGGGCGGCCCGCCGCGCCGGACCACCGCCGCGGCGTCCACGTTCACGCACCCCGACGCGGGCAGCGGGCCGCGCAGCGCCTCCGCGAGCGTCAGCGACCGGGTGCCGGGCACCGCCTGCACCCCGTCGTGGCCCATCGCCCCCCACTTGGCGCTCAGCGCCCGGCCGACATCCAGCCCGGCGAGCTCACGGTCGTGGCCCGCCATCCGGGAGGCCAGCGGATACATGGTGCTCAGCGCCTGGTCATGGCGGGAGTAACAGCACACCACAGGACCGTCGACCCGGTTGTGCTGCCCCTGGAGCACCCCTCCCGCGCGCGTGTCGTGCGGCAGCCGGGCCGCGAACGCGTAGTGCGAGAAGGCCCCTTGGAGCAGCGTCAGGGACTTCACCGTACGCACCCCCCGGGGCAGCCCGCGCAGCGCGAACGACACCAGCCGCCCGCCGAAACTGTGCCCGACCAGATGCACCCGCACCCCCGGCGCCCCCGCCGCGAGCTGTCCGATCACCCGCCCGAGCCCGCGCTCGCCCACCGTCCCGGCCCGCCGCTTCATCGCGAAGTACGTGGCCTGCCGCAGCAGTTCGTGCGCCCCGTGCCAGGGATTGGGCAGCGCGAAGGAAGGACCCGTGGCCCCGTCCGGCGCTTCGAGGCGCGCCAGGGCCCGCGCGAACTCCTCGCACGCCTCGGCGGTCGGCCCGTGGAGCATGGCAGGACCGTCCTGCGGCACGCCCTCCGACAGCGTGTCCGCCGCGAACAGCGCCTGCGGGCCCGGCGGTACCAGTTCCACCAGGGTCCGCACCAGCCGCCCGAACTCCTCCAACTCCGCCTCCTCGCGCGGCTGCTGCTCCAGCAGCCGCGCGATCCGCTCGACGACGGTGGCCCGCCCGGGGAACGTCTCCAGCAGCGCGTGCCGGGTGTCCTTGTCGAGCACCGGGCGCGCCGGCAGCGGGGCCACGGCGGCCCGCGGAAAGTCGGGGATCGGCTCGTCCGAGAAACGCATCGACGGCCACACCACGCCCACGTACCCGACCCGGGCCCGCGGGGCGAGCTCACGGACCGGCGCGAAGAAGCCGTCGTAGAGCTTCGTCGCCCCGGAGCGGTCGTTGTTCCAGCCGTGCGCGAAGACCAGCAGCTCGCGCACGTCCCGCCGGCCGACTCCGGTGAGCAGCCGGTCCCGCCCGCGCGCCTCGGGGTCGCCGTCCGCGTCGAAGGTCAGCTCCCAGTAGGGACTCACGCTCACTGCCGGTCGTGTCATGACCGCTCTCCTCGTCCCCCGTGACGGTGCGATGGGGTCGCATCGTCCCGCCACGGGGCAGAGTTGGCCATACGGCACGAGTCATCTGTAGAGGAGGTATTCCTTTCGAATGCGCCGGAAGGCCGCGAGTTCGGCCCGCCAGCCGGCCACCACCTCGTCGGTGTCCGCGCCCGCGTCGATCGCGGTGCGGACCTGTGTGGAACCGGTGAGCTTGTCGATCCAGTTGTCCGAGCGCCAGGCGAAGCCGGGGAAGGTCGCCCTGGCGGTCACCAGGAGGCCGATCCCGGTGCGTACGGGGTCGTAGGCCGCTCGGTCGTGGACGTGGAGCTGGACGCCGCCGATGGTCCTGCCCTGGAACTTGGAGAAGGTGGGCGTGAAGTACGCCTCCCTGAAGTGCACGCCGGGCAGGCCCAGTTCGTTCGCGGCCGCGGCCCAGCGCCGGTCGATGCCCTCCGCGCCGAGGAGTTCGAAGGGGCGGGTGGTGCCCCGGCCCTCCGAGAGGTTCGTCCCCTCGAACAGACACGTCCCCGCGTACACGAGGGCGGTGTCGGGGGTCGGCATGTTCGGGCTCGGCGGCACCCACGGCAGCCCCGAGGCGTCGTAGAACTGCGTGCGCCGCCAGCCCGTCATCGTCACGGTGTCCAGCGGGACGGGCGTGGTGAGGAACTCCCCGTTGAACAGCAGGGCCAGCTCCGCGACCGTCATCCCGTGCGCCTGCGCGATCGGCTCCCGGCCGACGAACGTGGCGAACTCCTTGTGCAGCACCGGGCCTTCGGCGGAGCGGCCGGTCATGGGGTTCGGGCGGTCGAGCACGACGAACTGTTTCCCCGCGAGCCGGGCCGCCTCCATGCAGTCGTACAGCGTCCAGATGTACGTGTAGAAGCGGGCGCCCACGTCCTGGATGTCGAAGACGACCGTGTCGACGCCGGACGCGGTGAAGATGTCGGCGAGGGGCCGGCCGCTCTTGAGGTACGTGTCGTAGACCGGGAGTCCGGTCGCCGGGTCGTCGTAGCGGCCTTCGGAGCCGCCGGCCTGGGCGGTGCCGCGGAAGCCGTGCTCCGGGCCGAAGACGGCCCGTAGGTCCACCCTGCTGTCCTCGTGCATGACGTCGACGATGTGGCGGGCGGTGCGGGTGATGCCGGTGGGGTTGGTGACGATGCCGATGCGCTGGTTCTTGAGCGGGGCGTAGCCGGTTGCCTGGAGGCGCTCGAAACCCGTTTGCAGGCGGCGGCCTTGTTGTTCGGCTGCCGCCGCGGAGGTGGTGGTGGCCGCTGTCAGGGCCGGGGTTGCCGCCAGGAGAGTTCGTCTGGATAGGCGCATGACGGAACGGTAGGGGGTGGTTGGTGTGGATCGTAAGCTGCTGGCGCGTTGTGGCTTGTCGCGCCCACGCGGCGGAGCCGCACATCGATGCGGCCTCGCGCCCCCAAAGCACGTCTTCCCTGCCCTTCTCATCAACATACCGACCGGTTAGTCTGACGTCGAATCGTGTGCCGTACGTCGAAGGAGCCCCGATGGTGGAAGCGCTGCAGGATGCCGGAGTGGTCGTCACCGGGGCCGGCGGTGGGATCGGGGCGGCGCTGGCGCGGAAGTTCGCCGCCGCCGGGGCCCGGGTCGTCGTCAACGATCTGGACGCGGCCAAGGCCGAGGCCGTTGCCGCCGAGGTCGGCGGGATCGCGGTGCCGGGGGACGCCTCCGCCGTCGTCGGGGCCGCGCGGGAGGCGCTCGGCGGGAGCGTGGACGTGTACTGCGCCAACGCCGGTGTCGCCTCCGGTGGCACCGAGGCCGCCGACGCGGACGTCTGGGCGCTCGCCTGGGACGTCAATGTCATGGCCCATGTCCGGGCCGCGCAGGAGCTGATCCCGGGGTGGGTGGAGCGCGGGCAGGGGCGGTTCGTCTCCACCGTCTCCGCCGCCGGGCTGCTCACCATGATCGGCGCCGCACCCTACAGCGTCACCAAGCACGGCGCGTACGCCTTCGCCGAGTGGCTGTCGCTGACGTACCGGCACCGCGGCATCAAGGTCCACGCGATCTGCCCGCAGGGCGTGCGCACCGACATGCTCACCGCCAGCGGCAGCGCCGGCGAGCTGGTGCTCCAGCCGACCGCGATCGAGCCGGACGACGTGGCCGACGCCCTGTTCAAGGGCATCGAGGACGACCGCTTCCTGATCCTGCCGCACCCCGAGGTCGCCGAGTACTACCGGGCCAGGGCGGGTGACCCCGACCGCTGGCTGTCCACCATGAACCACATCCAGCAGAAGTGGGAGGCGGCGCGGTGAGGGACGCGCGAGGCGGCCGTCGTCCGGGTGCCCGACGGGTACCGCGCAGAGACGGTGAAGACGTACGTCGGCCTGCGTCCCGAGGCCGACACTGACCCCGACGCGCTCGCCGTGCACGGCGAGGAGAGACCGACCGCCGGCAAAAACCGCGTCGGGTGGAGACACTGCCCGACCTGCCGGGGACGGCAAGTGGGAAGATCCTCCGGCGGGACACTGTTCCCGAGCGCAAGACTGTTAGTGGACATCTTTCGGAAGGCAGGTGGCGGCACAGTGCCCAGGACGACGGACGGAGACGGCACCCCCGTCCCACAGCGGCTGCTGGCCGCCGCCACCCGGCTCTTCGCCGAGCAGGGCTACGACCGCACCTCGGTACAGGAGATCGTCGAGGCGGCCGGCGTCACCAAGGGGGCGCTCTACCACTACTTCGGCTCCAAGGACGACCTCCTGCACGAGGTGTACGCGCGCGTGCTGCGCGTCCAGCAGGAGCGCCTGGACGCCTTCGCGGGCGCCGACGAGCCGATCGAGAAGCGGCTGCGGGCCGCGGCGGCCGACGTCGTCGTCACCACGATCGAGAACCTCGACGACGCGTCCATCTTCTTCCGCTCCATGCACCACCTGAGCCCGGAGAAGAACAAGCAGGTGCGCGCCGAACGCCGCCGCTACCACGAACGCTTCCGCGCGCTCATCGAGGAGGGCCAGGAGGCGGGCGTCTTCTCCCGGGCGACCCCGGCCGACCTCGTGGTCGACTACCACTTCGGCTCGATCCACCACCTGTCGACCTGGTACCGCCCCGACGGCCCCCTCACCCCCCAGCAGGTCGCCGACCACCTGGCGGACCTGCTGCTGCGGGCGCTGCGGCCCTGAGACCGACGTGCAAAGGGGCGACCACCCCGGGTGGTCGCCCCTTTGCCCATCACCTCACAGATACTTCTTCAGCTCCCGCCGCGCCAGCGACCGCTGATGCACCTCGTCCGGCCCGTCGGCGATCATCAGCGTCCGGGCAGCCGCGTACAGCTCGGCCAGCGGGAGGTCCTGGCTGACGCCACCCGCGCCGTGCAACTGGATCGCCCGGTCGATGATGTCGACGACCGCACGCGGCGTGGCGATCTTGATGGCCTGGATCTCGGTGTGCGCCCCCCGGTTGCCGACGGTGTCCATCAGCCACGCCGTCTTCAGCACCAGCAGCCGCAACTGCTCCACCGTCACGCGCGCATCCGCGATCCAGTTGTGCACGACACCCTGCTGGGCCAGCGCCTTCCCGAACGCGGTACGCGAGACGGCCCGCCGGCACATCAGCTCGATCGCCCGCTCGGCCATGCCGATCAGCCGCATGCAGTGGTGGATCCGGCCGGGACCCAGCCGCGCCTGGGCGATGGCGAAACCGCCGCCCTCCTCGCCGATCAGGTTCGACACCGGCACGCGCGCGTGGTCGAAGATCACCTCGGCGTGGCCGCCGTGGTAGTGGTCCTCGTACCCGAACACCTGCATGGCGCGCCGCACCGTCACCCCGGGCGTGTCCCGGGGCACCAGCACCATGGACTGCTGACGGCGGATGTCCGCACCGTCCGGGTCCGTCTTGCCCATCACGATGAAGATCGCGCAGTCCGGGTTCATCGCCCCGGAGATGTACCACTTGCGGCCGGTGATGACGTACTCGTCGCCGTCCCGCTCGATGTGCGTGGTGATGTTCGTGGCGTCGGACGAGGCCACGTCCGGCTCGGTCATCGCGAACGCCGAGCGGATCTCGCCCGCCAGCAGCGGCTCCAGCCACTGCTTCTTCTGCCGCTCGTCGCCGAACTGGTACAGCACCTCCATGTTGCCGGTGTCGGGCGCCGCGCAGTTCAGCGCGGTCGGCGCCAACTGCGGGGAACGGCCGGTGATCTCGGCGAGCGGGGCGTACTGGAGGTTCGTCAGGCCGGCGCCGTACGCGGAGTCCGGCAGAAAGAGGTTCCACAGGCCCTGCCTGCGCGCCTGGTCCTTGAGCTCCTCCACCACGGCCGGCGTGTCCCACGGCGACGCCAGGGCGGCCCGCTGCTCCTCCGCCACCGCCTCGGCCGGGTAGACGTACTCGTCCATGAAGGCGAGCAGCTTGGCGCGCAGCTCCTCGGTGCGTGCGTCGAACGCGAAGTCCATGTCCCGTCAGCCTTCCTGAAGAGTGGTCAGACCGTGGTCGATGAAGACCGGGACCAGATCGCCGATGCGGTCGAAGCCGCGCCCGACCGTCTGGCCCAGGGTGTAGCGGTAGTGGATGCCCTCCAGGATCACGGCGAGCTTGAACCAGGCGAACGCCGTGTACCAGGAGACCGCGGAGACGTCGCGCCCCGAGCGCACGGCGTACCGCTCGATCAGCTCGGCCGGGTCCGGGTGGCCCGGCGCCTCGGCGGTGGTGGAGACGGGGGAGTCGGCCATGCCCAGCGGCAGGCTGTACATCACCAGCAGCCCCAGGTCGGTCAGCGGATCGCCGAGCGTCGACATCTCCCAGTCGAGTACGGCCTTGATCCGGTCGGCACCCTTTGGTGGCTCGCTACCGATGAGGACGTTGTCCAGCCGGTAGTCGCCGTGCACGACCGCCGGGGCGGGCGAGGTGGGCAGCCGTCGCCCGAGGGTGGCGTGCAGCTCGTCGATGCCGGCCAGCTCACGGTTGCGGGAGGCGTCCAGCTGCTTCCCCCAGCGCCGCAGCTGCCGGTCGAGGAAGCCCTCGGGGCGGCCGAAGTCGGCGAGGCCCACCTCGGCGGGGTCCACCGCGTGCAGGTCCACGAGCGTGTCCACCAGCGAGAGCACCGCCTGACGGGTGCGCTCCGGGCCCAGCGCGGCGAGCTGGTCGGCGGTGCGGTACGGGGTGCCCTCGACGAACTCCATGACGTAGAACGGCGCCCCGAGCACGTCGTCGTCCTCGCACAGCAGGACCGGGCGCGGCACGGGTACGTCCGTCGGGTGCAGCGCGCTGATCACCCGGTGCTCGCGCTTCATGTCGTGCGCGGTGGCCAGGACGTGGCCGAGCGGAGGCCGCCGTACCACCCAGCGCGAGGTGCCGTCGGAGAGCGCGTAGGTGAGGTTCGACCGTCCACCCTCGATCAGCCGGCCGGTCAGCGGTCCTTGCACCAGGCCGGGCCGCTCGCGGTCGAGCAGCGTGCGCAGCCGGTCGAGATCGAGTCCGGGCGGGTGGTCGGGGCTCATCGGTGCTCCTACGGGCAGGTGAACGGGACCCGACCAATGATGCCGACCGGTCGGTATGTCGTCCAGTGGGTGAGCCCAACGTGATCGGAGCCACGATAGGCCGACAGCTCCCCGCGGGAGAACGTCGGGGAGCTGTCGGGCGGCGCTTTCCGGCCCTCTCGGGGCGGGCTCTAGTGGTCGTCCCAGTGGCCGTCGTGGGCGGCGTGCCGGTGGCCGTCGTGCAGGTAGTCGACGTGGTCTCCGTGCAGGACGCTCTCGTGCCCACAGGCCTCCCCGTGCTGGTGTCCATGGTCCTCGTGGGCGGTGTGCCCACCCGGCTCGCACTCGTCCCAGTGGCCGCTGTGCTCACGGTGCAGATGCCCGTTGTGCGCGTAGTCGACGTGGTCTCCGTGCGGCACCTCCGTGTGCCCGCAGCCGGGTCCGTGGACGTGGGTGTGGGAAGGGTGTTCCTGGTGGAGGGTGGTCATGGTGCTCACCTTCGAGGGTGCGAATGATGACGACGGACAGGCTGCCACGCGAACGGCCCATATCCGGTCATTCGGCTTGCGTGGCGTTCGGGTACCCCGGAGGGTCGAAGCCATGAAGGCCATCAGTTACTCACGCTACGGCGGCGCCGACGTCCTCGCCTACGGGGACGTGCGCGACCCCAAGGTCGGACCCGACTCCGTGCTGGTCAAGGTACGGGCGGCGGCCGTCAACCCGGTCGACTGGAAGTGCCGCGAGGGCTACCTCGACGGCATCCTCGACACCGTCTTCCCGGTGGTACCGGGGTGGGACGTCTCCGGTGTGGTGGTCCAGCCGGGGGCCTCCGTCTCGGAGTTCGCCGTCGGCGACGAGGTCATCGGATACGTGCGCGAGGACTTCCTCTCCCGCGGCACCTTCGCCGAGTACGTCGCCGCCCCCGTGCGCACCCTCGCCCGCAAGCCGCGCAACCTGACCTTCGAGCAGGCCGCCGGACTGCCCCTGGTGGGGCTGACCGCCTACCAGGTGCTGGTCGGCGTGCTCCGGGTGAAACGCGGCGAGACCGTCCTCGTGCACGCCGCGGCCGGCGGGGTCGGCTCCGTCGCCGTCCAACTCGCCCGCCACCTCGGCGCCCGGGTCATCGGCACGGCGAGCGAACGCAACCACGACTACGTCCGCGGCCTCGGCGGCGAGCCGGTCGAGTACGGCGACGGCCTCTCCGAACGGGTGCGCGGGCTGGCCCCCGAGGGCGTGCACGCGGTCTTCGACACCGTCGGCGGCGAGGCACTGAAGGCCTCGGCCAACCTCCTGGCCCCCGAGGGCCGCCTGGCCTCCATCGCCGACGGCGACGTCGTCGACTACGGCGGCCGCTACTACTTCGTCCGCCCCGACCCCGCCGACCTCCTCCACCTGACCGAACTCGCCGAGCAGGGCGTGATCGACGTCCACGTCTCCGAGACGTTCCCCCTGGAGCGCGCGGCGGACGCCCACCGCCTGAACGAGGAGGGCCGCACCCGCGGGAAGATCGTGGTGACGGTGGACTGGGAGGACGAGACGGAGTCGTAGCACCGGCCGCCGGCCGCAGCGCCCCAAAGAGGCGCGGGGCCGTGTCGACAAGCGGCTCCGCCGTGGGGCGCGACCAGCCACAACGAGCCCGCACCCGAACGACGACACAACACGGCACCCGGCGGAGCGCTAAAGCACCAGCGCCGCTCCGCACGCCGCCAGTGCCACCGTGCACAGGATCGCCGCGGTGGCGTGCCGGGGGGTGAGGGCCGGAGGGCGTGCCGTTGCGGAGAGGGCGAGGACGCGGCGCTGGGCGACGGACAGGAAGCCCAGCCAGAGGAGGAGGCACAGGGCGCCGACGACGACACCGGCCGCGGAGAGCCCGGACTGCAGGGCGCTCCGCAGGGCGAGTACGGCGGCCACGGTCGCCGCCAGTGTCGTACGGCGCCAGGCGAGCCGGGTCCGCTCCGGCTGCAGCCCGGGGTCCCGCTCGGGCCGCGCCGCCGGCGTCACCCCTCCCACCCGACGAGCACGACCACGACCATCGCCAGCGCCACGACGGCGACCACGACGCTCAGCAGCGCCGGGAACCGGGAGACCGGCAGGTCCTCACCGCGCCGCATGGCCTGCTCGCAGCGCACCCAGTGGTTGACCGCACGCAGGGCACACAGCACGCCCGCACCCAGCAGCGCGAGCGCGAGACCCACCCGCCAGCCCCAGCGCAGGTCCGGCAGGAACTGGTCCACGGCGAAGCCGCCGCCGACCAGGGCGAGCGCGGTGCGCAGCCAGGCCAGGAAGGTGCGCTCGTTCGCCAGCGAGAACCGGTAGTCGGGCGTACCGCCCTCCTCCCGGATCTCTCCGGGCGCG
This sequence comes from Streptomyces sp. TRM68416, assembly GCF_014596915.1. Classification (GTDB taxonomy): domain Bacteria; phylum Actinomycetota; class Actinomycetes; order Streptomycetales; family Streptomycetaceae; genus Streptomyces. Next base: position 364,592 of record NZ_JACVWU010000002.1, on the reverse strand, counting down.
AACCACAGGCGGACGTTCCGTACGAATCCGATCACGCGGCCGACTCTACTGGGGCCGAGGTCCGGCTCAGGCCCCCGACCGGTGGGCCTTCAGTCGCTCGTACGCCGCCAGCCCGTCCGGCACCCACTCCCACTCCGGCAGCCGCCGCTCCACCTCGGTCTCCGGCAGGAACGCGTGCCAGGCCACCTCCGCCACCTGCGGACTGACCGGCAGCTCGCAGCGCACCTCGTACACCGCCGACCACCAGCCGTGCCCGGCGCCGTCCTCGTAGAGGAACTTGAAGAGGAACTCCGGCTCCGGCAGCCCCGACACCCCCAGCTCCTCCTCCGCCTCCCGCAGCGCCGCGTCGTCGTAGGCCTCGCCCGCGCCGACGACTCCGCCGACGAACATGTCGTAGAGGGAGGGGAAGACCAGCTTCGTCGAGGTGCGCCGGTGGACGAAGAGCCGGCCCTCGGCGTCCCGGACCTGGACGAACACACACCGATGCCGCAGGCCCTCCGCATACACCCGCCCGCGCGGAGCCTGCCCGAGGACACGGTCACCCTCGTCAACGACGTCAAGAATCTCGTCAGCCGAACTCATGCACGCGATCCAACCAGGCCATGCCGCTCCGTGGTGCCGCAGGGCACGGCCGGGTCGTGACATGTGCCCCCGGGTTCCTCAGAGCCCCTGCCAGACCCGGGTCAGCGCCGACGTGGTGAGGACCTGCTCCGGGGGCCCCTGCCCGGCGAGCCGACCGTCCTGGAGCAAGAGGCAGGCGTCCGCCGCGCGCGCCACCTCAAGATCGTGCGTGGCCTGGACGACCGTTACCCCGTCGGCGACGAGCGCCGTCAGAAGCGCTCCGATCCGCTCCCTCGCCTCGGGGTCCAGGCCGGTGGTCGGCTCGTCGAGAAGCAGGAGGTCCGACTCCTGGGCCAGTCCCTGGGCGATGAGAGCGCGTTGACGCTGCCCACCGGAGAGCTCGCCGAGTTGACGCGAGGCGAGGTCGCCGATGCCGAGCCGGTCGAGCGTCGCGTCCACGGTCGCGTGGTCCCGTGCGGTCAGCCGGCGCCACGGCCCGCGCTCGCCCCAGCGCCCCATCTCCACGGTCTGTCGCACGGTGAGCGGAAGAGTGTCGCCGACCGCTCCGCGCTGCGGCACGAAGGCGGGCGCCCGGTCGCCGGTGCGGAGGAGATCGCCGGATGTCGGCTTGATCACACCCGCGAGCACCCCGAGCAGGGTCGACTTGCCGCTGCCGTTCGGACCGATCAGCACCGTCGTGGTCAACTCAGCTATTTCTGCGCTGACTTGATGAAGCACCGGGCGCCCTGGATAGCCGGCGCACAGACCCGAGAAACGGATGCGAGCGGTCCGCTCGACGGGGGGCGCGGGAGGGGGGTGCGGTGTATTGAACATGATTTTCATTGTAGTGTCCTGGTCATGGAATGGCTGACGGCTCCGTTCGAGGCGACCTTTGTGCAGCGGGCCCTGTGGGGCGGGATGCTCGTATCCGCCATCTGCGCGCTGGCGGGCACTTGGGTGGTGCTGAGGGGGATGGCCTTTCTCGGTGACGCCATGTCCCACGGGCTGCTTCCGGGTGTCGCGGTGGCCGCGCTCCTCGGGGGGAACCTGATGGTGGGCGCGGTGGTCAGCGCCGCCGTCATGACGGCCGGCGTCACCGCGCTGGGCCGTGCACCGAGGCTGTCGCAGGACACCGGGATCGGGCTGCTGTTCGTGGGCATGCTCTCGCTCGGCGTGATCATCGTGTCGCGCTCGCAGTCCTTCGCGGTCGACCTGACCGGCTTCCTCTTCGGTGACGTCCTCGCCGTCAGGCAGCAGGACCTCCTGGTGCTCGCGGTGGCGTTGCTCGCCGCGCTGGCGGTGTCGGTGCTCGGTCACCGGGCCTTCCTGGCCCTGGCGTTCGACTCGCGCAAGGCCCACACCCTGGGGCTGCGGCCGCGCCTGGCCCACGCGGTGCTGCTCGGCCTGCTCGGCCTGGCGATCGTCGCCTCGTTCCACATCGTCGGAACGCTGCTGGTGCTCGGACTGCTCATCGCGCCGCCGGCGGCCGCTCTGCCCTGGGCCCGCTCCGTGCACGGGGTCATGGCGCTCGCCGCCCTGCTCGGCACCTCGGCCACGTTCGGCGGCCTGCTGCTGTCCTGGCATCTGAGCACGGCCGCCGGAGCGACCGTGTCGGCCCTCGCGGTGAGCCTGTTCTTCCTCTCCCACGTGCTGTCCGGCCTGCGTGACCGCCGTACGCGCCACGCCCACGCCCCGGCCTCCGTACTCGAAGCCCACTGAAAGAAGCCAGAGGCGATCGTCATGACCGTCCGCAGGAACGTCACTCCATGGGTGCCGGCCGCGCTGGTGCTCACCGCGCTGCTCGCCACGGGTTGCGCGGGAGAGAAGGGCGGCACCGCCCGAGCCGCCGCGAGTTCCTCGTCAGCCACCCCGCACGGCTACGTCGAGGGAGCCCGGGAGGCCGCCGAGCAGCAGTCCCGGCTCCTCCTGAACGACCCCGACAGCGGCAACACCAGGATCCTCGACCTCCTCACCGGCAAGGTGCACAGGACGGCCGAGGTGCGGGACGCCGTTCGGCTGGGGACGGACGGCAGGTTCGGCTACCTCCACACGCCCGGAGGCACGCATGTCCTCGACAGCGGCGCCTGGATGGTGGACCACGGGGACCACGTCCACTACTACAGCGCGGCGACACGGGACGTGGGCGAGCTTCCCGCGGGCAGCCGCGCCCAGGTGCGCAGCGACGCCGCCGTGACCGCGGTGACCGACGACGGGCGCACCCTCCTCTACGACCGCGGCAAGCTGGAGAAGGGGGAGATCGCATCTCCTCGGACACTGCCCGGCACTCACGCCGGTGCCGTCGTCCCGTACGAGGAACACCTGCTCGCCTTCGAGAACAAGGGCGGCACCACCCGACTCGTCGTCCTCGACCGCAAGGGAGCGCGCGTCGCGTCACCGGACGTGACGTGCGCGGAGCCCCGGGGAGACGCCGTCACCAGGCGCGGTGTGATCCTCGGCTGCGCCGACGGCGCCCTGATCGTCCGGGCTCGGAACGGTGCCTTCACCGCCGAGGAGATCCCGTACGGCAAGGACGTCCCGGCGAAGGAGCGGGCCACCGCCTTCCGCCATCGACCCGGCAGCGACACCCTCACCGCCGCGGCCGGAGAGGACGCCGTCTGGGTCCTCGACGTCACCGAGCGGACCTGGACGCGAGTGGAGACCGGACCGGTCGTCGCGGCCAACACAGCCGGAGAGGGCTCCCCGTTGCTCGTTCTGGAGAGCGACGGCGCGCTGCACGGCTACGACATCGCAACCGGCAAGCAGACCGCGCGGACCAAGTCGCTGCTGACGGACGGGAAACGGGCCGGCACCGACGGCAACGCCCCCGTCATCGAGGTCGACCGCAGCCGCGCCTACGTCAACGACCCAGAGGGCAAGAGGGTGTTCGAGATCGACTACAACGACGACCTGCGCATCGCGCGCTCCTTCGACCTGGACGTCAGGCCCGTCCTCATGGCGGAGACCGGACGATGAGCTGCATCGAGGCGAAGCGGCGCGCGCGGGTGGGCATCGCGCGCCTGCGCCACCTGATCGCGGGCCTGCTCGCCCTCGTGACAGCCGCGACCGCCACCGCCTGCACCACCACCGGCGACGACCGGCCCGGCATCGTTGTCACGACCAACATCCTCGGCGACGTCACCCGGGAGATCGTCGGCGACCAGGCCGACGTCACCGTTCTGATGAAGCCCAACGCCGACCCGCACTCCTTCGGTCTGTCGGCGGTGCAGGCGGCCGAGCTGGAACAGGCCGACCTGGTCGTCCACAACGGCCTGGGCCTGGAGGAGAACGTCCTGCGCCACGTGGACGCCGCCCGCGAGTCCGGGGTCGCCACCTTCGCGGCCGGTGAGGCGGCCGACCCGCTCACCTTCCGCACCGCCGACGACGGCGGCCCCGAGGGCGAGAAGGGGCAGCCCGACCCGCACTTCTGGACCGACCCCGACCGGGTGCGCAAGGTCACCGGCCTGATAGCCGACCAGGTCGTCGCGCACGTCGACGGCGTCGAGGCCGAGACGATACGCGCCAACGCCGACCGCTACGCGAAGCAACTCACGGAACTCACCACCTGGATGGAGAAGTCCTTCGGCCGTGTTCCCGCGGACCGGCGGGCCCTCGTCACCAACCACCATGTCTTCGGCTACCTCGCCGACCGCTTCGGCTTCGAGGTGATCGGCGCGGTCATCCCCAGCGGCACCACGCTGGCCTCACCCAGCTCCTCGGACCTGCGCTCCCTCACCGAGGCGATGGAACGGGCGGGCGTACGCACCGTCTTCGCCGACTCCTCCCAGCCGAAACGCCTCGCCGAGGTACTGCGAACGGAGATGGGCGACGGGGTGCGCGTCGTCGAGCTCTACTCGGAGTCCCTGACCGCCGAGGGCGAGGGCGCCGACACCTACCTGCGGATGATGCGCGCCAACACCACCGCCATGGTCACCGGCCTGACCGGCGACTGACCCTCCGAGCCTCCCGGCCCACCGGGCGCCGGCCCGCCGTACCCCCAAGCCGCCACCACGCGGTGCAGAAAGGAACACACTGATGAGCAAGTCGATACGCGGCAGAGCCCTCACCGGCACGGCCCTCGCCCTGGCGGTCTCCACCGTCCTGACCGCCTGCGGCGCGGAGGACTCCTCCTCCACCGGTACCAAGTCCGAGGGGACCGCGAGCGCCACGCCGACGGTGGCGGTCAAGGAGCCGCTGGTCGCCACCTTCGACGGCGGCCTGTACATCCTCGACGGCAAGAGCCTGAAGCTCGCCACGACCATCGACCTGCCCGGCTTCAACCGGGTCAACCCCGCGGGCGACAAGGACCACGTCGTCGTCTCCACCGACAGCGGATTCCGGGTCCTGGACGCCACCGGCCAGGCCCTCACCGACATCGAGTACAAGGGCGCCAAGCCCGGCCACGTCGTACGTCACGCCGGCAGGACGGTGCTCTTCACCGACGGCACCGGAGAGGTCAACGTCTTCGACCCCACCGCCCTGAGCAGCGGAAAGAAGCCGGAGGGACGCACCTACACCTCCGCCGAGCCGCACCACGGTGTCGCCATCGAACTGGCCGACGGCACACTCGTGAGCACGCTGGGCACCGAGGAGAAGCGCACCGGCGCGCTGGTGCTGGACAAGGACAACAAGGAGATCGCGCGCAACGAGGACTGCCCCGGTGTCCACGGCGAGGCGGCCGCCGAGAACGAGGCCATCGGCATCGGCTGCGAGGACGGCATCCTGATCTACAAGGACGGCGAGTTCACCAAGATCGACGCCCCCGACGACTACGGCCGCATCGGCAACCAGGCCGGCAGCGACACCTCTCCGATCCTGCTGGGCGACTACAAGACCGACCCCGAGGCCGAGCTGGAGCGGCCCACCCGCGTCTCCCTCATCGACACCGAGAAGAAGAAGCTGCGCCTGGTCGACCTGGGCGCCAGCTACTCCTTCCGCTCGCTGGGCCGCGGCCCGCACGGCGAGGGCCTGGTCCTCGGCACCGACGGCGCCCTCCACGTCATCGACCCGAACACCGGCAAGGTCGAGAAGAAGATCCCCGCCGTGGGCAAGTGGCAGGAGCCGCTGGACTGGCAGCAGGCCCGGCCCACCCTGTTCGTCCGCGGGCACGTCGCGTACGTCTCCGAGCCCGGCAAGAAGGCGCTGCACGCCATCGACGTGGAGACGGGCAAGAAGATCGCCTCCGCCACCCTGCCGAAGAGCACCAATGAGCTGTCGGGCGTCGTCGCCGGACACTGACTTCGCAACCCCCCTCGCCACGGCGGCCTCATTGCCGCGGTGGCGAGGGAGGCGCTGTCCTCCGGCGAACCCGCGAACCTCCGCGCGACGAGGCGTACGGCATCGGCGAGCCCGTCCCGAACCAACGCGTGATCTTGGTGCTCACGCCGCTCGGTCTCACACACGCGCGCATCCCACGATCAACCCACCCCCATCTCACAAGTACCCCACCCGTAACAGGAGTTGACGCGTGTAACACCTAGGCAGGACTTGACGTGAAGCGCTGGTGGCGGGTTGGCTGTGAGTGATCACTCGATGGCGAACCGAAATCAAACCGACGAGCCGCGAGCCAACAGAATGCGCGTGAGGAAGTTCCCGCGGTGTCCCCACCCCCGCCACCCCTCGGCCGCGGCCGCAAACGCGCGGCCCAGAACCTCGACCCGGCCCTGGACGACGCCGAACTCGCCGCCGCCCGCGCGGCGTTGACGCAAGGGCGCTGGCAGAACGCCCGTTCCCTGCTCGCCCGTACCGCCGACGACTGGGACCGCCGAGGCCACCGCGTGACCGTGCTCGCCGCGGAGCCGCACAGCGCACCCTGGGCCCGCGAGTGGCTGCTCGCCGACCCCGACTCCGCCGACGCCCGCGTCCTGCTTGCCCTCGCCCTGGTCCAGCGCTCCTTACGCGGCAAGGAGAAGCCGGACCGCGCCCGCGAGGCCTGCCACGCCGCGGCGGAAGCCGTACCGGCCGACCCCACCCCCTGGCTGGGCCTGCTCATGCTGACCCGAGGCACCGGCACCGAGCGCGAGGCCCTTGCCCTCTTCGACGAGATCCGCCGGCGCCACGCGGACCACCATCACGCCCACCACCTGATGGTCGCCCGGCTCGCCGAGCGCAGCGCCGCCTCCGGCCCGGACCCGCTGCACGAGGTCTACGACTTCGCCTCCGCCGCCGCCGAACGCGCCCCCGCCGACTCCCCGCTCGCCATCCTGCCCGTCATCGCGCACGCCGAGCGCTACCGCGTCCTGGCCGCCGCCGGACACGAGCCCGCCGACCCGGCCGCCTCCGGCCACTGGGTCGGCCGCCGGGCCCGCCAGGTGATGAAGGCCGCCTTCGACTGGTGGCTGGAGTGGGAGCACGAAGGTCACCCGCGCCGCCTGGTCGACCTGAACTTCCTCGCCCACGCCAAGAGCTGCGAGGGTCGCGGCGCCGAGGCCGCCGCCCTCTTCCACCGCATCGGAGAGCACGTCACCCCCGCCCCCTGGTCGTACCCCGACCGCGAGCCGTACTCCGCCTTCCGTGCCGCCCGCGACCGCGCACTCGGCACGGCGTAACGCCCCGCGGGCCCTCCCGCCCACCACCCCCGAAAGGACAACCCCCTGATGACGACGGGCAGTTCGAGAACGAGCAGTCCCACCACCGACAGCGGCGGCATCAGCACGTTCAAGGGCCAGGACCGCGCCCTGCGAGCCGACCGGCTCGGCACGACCGGCCTCCTGCTGTCGGTGCTCGCGGCGACCGCACCCCTCATGGTCGTCGCGGGTGTCATGCCCACGACCTTCGGGGTGATGGGCATCGTCGGACAGCCCCTGCTCTTCGTGATCCTCGGCCTCGTCCTGGCCCTGTTCAGCGTCGGCTACGCCGAGATGAGCCGGCACGTGCACAACGCCGGCGCCTTCTACGCCTACATCTCCCGCGGCCTCGGCGGCACCGCCGGAGCCGGCGCGGCTCTGGTCGCCCTCGTCGCCTACAACGCCCTCCAGGTCGGCATCTACGGCATCTTCGGCTTCGAGGTCTCCGGCCTGTTCGCCACCTACCTGGAGATCGACCTCGCCTGGTGGATACCGGCCCTGCTGGCCGCGCTCGTGGTCGGTGCCCTCGGCTGGCTGAAGATCGACCTCAACGCGCGCGTGCTCGGCGTCCTGCTCCTCATCGAGGTCGTCCTCGTCGTCATCTTCGACGTGGCCGCCCTCGGCGACCCCGGCCCCGAGGGCCTGTCCCTGCACGCCTTCAACCCGGACACCCTCAGCGGCGCCGGCATCGGCACCGCCCTGTGCTTCTGCGTCGCGGCCTTCCTCGGCTTCGAACAGGCCCCCGTCTACGCCGAGGAGACCAGCCGCCCGCACGTCCTGGTGCCCCGCGTGATGTTCCTCGCCATCGGCGGCATCGCGGTCTTCTACACCGTCACCTGCTGGGCGTACACCGTCGCCACCGGCCCCGACGCCGTCGTGGGCACCGCACAGGAACAGAGCGCCGGCATGCTCTTCTTCCTCACCGAGGGCCTCGTCGGCGACACCTTCACCGACGTCCTGCACGTGCTCTTCGTGACCGGCATGTTCGCCGCCATGCTCAGCTTCCACAACGTTGTCGCCCGCTACGCCTTCGCCATGGGCCGCGAGGGCCTGCTGCCCGCCGCCTTCGGCCGCACCAGCAGTGCCAGCGGCGCCCCCGGCACCGGCTCCCTGCTCCAGACGGTGGTCGCCCTGGCCGTCGTCTCCGCCTTCGCGCTCGCCGACGACAAGCCGACCGGCGACCCGACCGCACCCGTCCTGCACCTGTTCACCTGGATGGGCAACGTCGGCGCACTCGGCGTCACCGTCCTCATGGCGACCGCCTCGGTCTCCGTCGTCGTCTTCTTCGTCCGCCGGGGGGCCGCGGGCGCCCAGATGTGGCGGCTCACCGCCGCCGGGCTCGCCACGATCGCGCTGCTCGTCATCATCGGCTACACCGTCAAGGACTTCGACGTCCTCGTCGGCTCCGGCCCCGACTCCGCCCTCAACTGGCTGCTGCCCGGCATCATCGCCCTCGCCCTCGCCGTGGGCCTCCTCCAGGGCCTCGTCCTGCGCTCCCGCAAACCCGAGGCACACGCCCGCATCGGCCTGGGCAACGAGGCGTTCCAACTGGAGAAGGCGGCCGGGACCACCGACCGATAGGGACGAGAAGGCGGCCGGGGCCGCCAACTGCTTACGGAACCCTGACGGGCACCCGCGGACCCTGGCCCACCACGGGCCGCGGGTGTTCGAATGAACGGGTGAACTCCGAACAGCCCGAGGACCGCGGCACCCCCGTCGGCCGCCGCGTGCTCCTCGGCACCCTCGGCCTGGGCGCCCTCGGCGTGGCCGCCGCGCCCACCCTGCAACGCGGCCTGGAGGCATTCCTCGGCGCCGCCGCCGACAAGGACCCCACCGGCCTGACGGGCCTGCTCCCCAACGGCGGCGGCTTCCGCTACTACTCCGTCGCCTCCTCGGTCCCGCACAAGAACGCCGGGAACTACCGCCTCACCGTCGACGGCCTGGTCGCCCGCCCCCGCACCTACACCCTGGCCGACCTGCGCGCCTTGCCGCAGACCCGCCTGGTCAGGGACGTGCAGTGCGTCACCGGCTGGCGTGTGCCCGACACCCCCTTCGAGGGAGTGCGGCTGTCCCGGCTGCTGGACGCCGCGGGAGTGCGGCCCACGGCCGGGGCGGTGCGCTTCACCTGCTTCGACGGCACCTACAGCGAGAGCCTCACCCTCGACCAGGCCCGCCGTGCCGACGTCCTGGTCGCCCTGCGCATGCAGGACAAGGACCTCGGCCACAGCCACGGCGGCCCCGTCCGCCTCTACGTCGCCCCCATGTACTTCTACAAGTCCGCCAAGTGGCTCTCCGGCATCACCGTCACCGAGGACGTGCAGCCGGGCTACTGGGAGAAGCGCGGCTACGACGTCGACGCCTGGGTCGGCCGCTCGAACGGACGCGACGATGAGCCTACGAGCTGACGCCCCGCCCGCCACCCGGCTGCACCGCTTCAGCCGCGCCGAACGGTGGGTCCACCGCACGACAGCCGCCCTGATGGGCCTGTGCATCCTCACCGCGGCCTGCCTCTACGTCCCCCAGCTCGCCGAACTCGTCGGCCGCCGCGCGCTGGTGGTCCGCGTCCACGAGTGGTCGGGCCTGGCCCTGCCCGTCCCGCTCCTGGCAGGCCTCGCCTCCCGCGCCCTGCGCGCCGACCTCGGCAGGCTGAACCGCTTCGGCCCGCACGACCGGCGCTGGCTGCGCGCGGCCCTGCGCCGCGACCGGAGCCCCGGCTCCCGGCCCGCCGCCAAGTTCAACGCGGGCCAGAAGATCTACGCGGCCTGGATCGCCGGAGCCACCCTGGTCATGCTCGGCACCGGCCTGATGATGTGGTTCACCCACCTCACCCCCCTGGTCTGGCGCACCGGCGCGACTTTCGTCCACGACTGGCTGGCCCTCACCCTCGGCATCGTCCTGGCCGGCCACATCGGCATGGCGCTGGCCGATCCGGAGGCCCGCCGGGGCATGCGCACGGGGTCGGTGAGCCGGGAGTGGGCGGACAGTGAACACCCGCTGTGGCGCCCCTGACTCACCCGCACTCGGCCGCCCGGCGCCCCGCCCCGCTCACGTACTCCACACGCAGCCCGGCGTCCCCTTCGTGCAGCACGTACAACTGGCCGTCCCACGGCGCCCAGTACCGGGGCACGACATAGAGCCGGTCGCCCGAGACATGGAACAGCCGCAGCCCGGCGTACCGGAAGCGGTACGGGCTGCCCTCGACGGCGACGGCCGACACACAGCTGCCGTTCCCGCGGATGAGCAGGTCCTCCACGCTGAACACGACGACCGCCGGGAACTCGTCGGTCACCGTGGCGGTCGTCTCGGCGGCCCGTGCCTCGCCGATGATCACGGCGTACGCGTACACCGCCCAGAACAGCGAGACCACGGCCACGAGGAGGGCGGGTGCCCAGATCCGGGCCTGCTGCTGCCGGGGTACCTCGGTCACGCCGGGTTCGGGCCGGGTGCGGGCGTAGGCGCTGAGCAGCACACCGATGATCGCCGCCAGCGGGATGAGCAGGTCGAGCAGGCTCCGGGAGACGTAGTACAGCGGCACGAGGAGCAGCGCGGGGAGCCAGGCGTGCCGCAGGATCTTCAGTACGGGCTCGGCGCGGCCCGGATCGGCCTGGACCCTGCGGTGCAGCACCGCGGCCACCATCGTGGCGGCGGCCAGTGCGAGGACGGGAAAGTACAGGGCGTCCACGCTCCGCAGCAGGTAGTCGGCGGTGGACAGCCGGAACAGGGTGTCCCGCAGCCCGAGCGCCCGGGTCTCGGCGTCGGTGCTGGCCCAGCCGAAGTAGAAGAGCACGGCCGTGAAGAGGGAGAGGAGCGAGCCCGCGGTGCCGATGACTTCGAGCCAGTTGCGGGGCGGGGGAGCGGGCGCGGGTTCAGGGGGCTCAGGAGGAGGGGCAGGAGGGTCAGGGGGTTCGGGCTCCGGATCCGGGGGTGCGGTGCTCACGAGGACGACGACGTGCCGTCGCAGAGTTCGGCAGCGGGAGGCGAGCCCGTCACGCCGGGATCCTCGACGGTGAGGGCGTTCTCCTTGGTGGTCGTGGAGCCGTATACGAACGCGACGTCGACCGTCTTGGGGTAGGCGTCCAGCGTCGGGACCTCGGCGGTGAAGGAGAAGCCGTCGCTCTGCCGAGAGACGAGTTCGAGTCCGCCGCTGGAACGCTTGCCGTCGATGCAGAGCGTGGCGGAGATCAGGTCCTCGGTGCTGAAGTGGGCGCCGCTGACCGAGACGGTGATCCGCTCCCCGGGCCCGCCCGCGGTCACCTCGGTGATCCGGAAGGCACAGACCCCCGTCCCGTCACCTCCCGAGCCGCGCAACCGTACGGTGGCGGAAGGGTGTTGCGCGTGGAACCGCAGTGCCTCGCCGAGTACGGCGTGGGCGGCGACGCTCTTGCAACTGCCGAGCCGGCCTTCCGTTGCGGCGAAGTACTTGGCGGCCTCCTCCCAACTCCCGTTCTGGCCCTGGAGCGCCATGCACGCCTCGGCCAGGCCGTGCAGCACCTGCCACCGGAATCGGTCGTCCTCCTCGGTGGCCGACGCCTCCTCCGCCTTGATGACGCCCAGCGTGGCCGAGCACTTCCCGGGGGAGGCCCCGAGTTCGTCGTAGACGCTCTCGGGATCGGGCGATCGCTCAAGGTTGGGCGATTTCGGCCCGGGACGCAGCCAGGACGGCGGGTCCACGGGCTTGTTCGTGCTCGCCCCGTTGCCGCCCGAGACGTTTCCGCCGGAACCGTTCGATCCTCCCGACCCGTTCGAGCCTCCGGAAACGTTTCCTCCGGAGCCGCCCGAGCCGCCCGAGCCGCCCGAGCCGCCGGACCCACCGGAGCTTACCGACCCGCCCGAGCCCCCTGACCCGGAGTTGGCCCCGGCCCCCGACCCGCCGTCGCCGCCCTCGTCCGGCCGCCAGGTCGGCATATCGACCCCGCCCGGCTCCTCGGCCCCTCCGGTCTCCCCGCCGGTGAGCCCACCGCTGACCCTCGTGGAACCCCCGGAACCTCCGGACCCGCCCGACCGGTCGCCTTCCCCGCCCCCGCCGCAGGCCGCCGCCGTCCCCACGGCCAGCGTCCCCGCGACGAGCAGCCCCGTAATCCGCACCCCGAGTGAGATCGCCATGACAACCCCCGATGTCATCGCTTGTCATCGCTCCCGAAAGGGCTTCCCCCGAGAAGTCCCCCCATCATGGGCCCAAGCCGTCCGCCGAGGAAGACACTTGGGCCCGCCCCCTCCTCGATGCCGAGGAACGGGCGGGCCCAGCCGTGCCGTTCGGCCGCTACATCACCAGGGACAACAGCAGCACGATGGCACCGGCGACCACCGAGATGATCGTCTCCATCACCGACCAGGTCTTGATGGTCTGGCCGACGTCCAGACCGAAGTACTCCTTCACGAGCCAGAAACCGGCGTCGTTGACATGGCTGAAGAAGAGCGAGCCGGCGCCGATGGCGAGGACCAGCAGTGCCGTCTCGCCGGTGGACATGCCGGCCGCGAGCGGCGCGACCAGACCGGCCGCGGAGACCGTCGCCACCGTCGCCGAGCCCGTCGCCAGCCGGATCGCCACCGCGATCAGCCAGGCCAGCAGCAGCGCCGGGATCGACCAGTCCTCGGAGATGTCGAGGATCATCCGGCCCACGCCGGAGTCGATCAGCGTCTGCTTGAAGCCGCCGCCCGCGCCGACGATCAGCAGGATGCCGGCGATGGGCGCGAGCCCCTTCTCCACCAGCCCGGAGACCCGCTCCTTGCCGAACCCGGCGGGGCGCAGCAGCGTGAAGATGCCCACCAGAACGGATGCGAGCAGGGCGATCAGCGGGGAGCCGATGACGTCGAAGACGCGCTGCGTGATGTTCTCGGGGTCGTCGATAACGATGTCAACGAGCGCCTTGGACAGCATCAGGACGACCGGCAGCAGGATGGTGCCGAGGGTGGCGCCGAAGCCGGGTCGCTTCTCCAGTTCCGCCGAGGTGCGCGCGGGGATCATCCGGTCGGGGGCCGGGACGTCCACCCAGCGTGCGGCGTAGCGCGAGAAGAGCGGACCGGCGATGATCACCGTCGGGATGGCGACCAGGACGCCGAGCGCCAGCGTGACACCGAGGTTGGCGTCCACCGCGTCGATCGCGACCAGCGGCCCGGGGTGCGGCGGGACCAGCCCGTGCATCACGGACAGACCGGCCAGCGCCGGGATGCCGATGCGCATCAGGGAGTAGTTGCCCCGCTTGGCGACCATCAGCACGACCGGGATCAGCAGCACGACGCCGACCTCGAAGAACAGCGGCAGGCCGATCACGGAGGCGATCAGCACCATCGCCCAGGGCATGGAGCGTCCGCCCGCCCTGACGAGGATCGTGTCGACGATCTCGTCGGCGCCGCCGGAGTCGGCGAGCATCTTGCCGAGGATCGCGCCGAGGGCGATGAGCACGCCGACGCCGGCGACCGTGGCGCCCAGACCGGTGGTGAAGCTGACGATGGCCTTGTCGAGCGGGGCCCCGGCGAACGCGCCCAGGGCGAGGGACCCGATGGTCAGCGACAGGAAGGCGTGGAGCTTGAACTTGGTGATCAGCAGGACGATGACGGCGATGCCCGCCAGTACGGCGATGCCCAACTGGGCATGACCGGCCGAGGTGATGGGCTCGACGGGGTCCGCTGCCAGCATCTCGACACTGAGTCCGGTCACGGGGTTTCCCTTGCAGGTACGGGGGTGGGGGAGCGCGTGCGGGGGAGTTGTGCGGTCTACGCGGTCGGCTCGGAGAGCGCACGCAGGGCGGCGACGGACCGCTCGGTGATCTCCTCGGGGCTGCCGGCGACGTCGACCGTGACGCCCGCCTCGTCCGGCTGGAGCGGCTGGAGCGTGGCGAACTGGGAGTCGAGCAGCGCGGCCGGCATGAAGTGCCCCTGCCGGTGCGACATCCGGTCCTCGATGAGCGCGCGGTCGCCCGCGAGGTGCACGAAGACGACGTCCGGGGCAGCGGCCCGCAGCCGGTCCCGGTACGCCCGCTTCAGCGCCGAGCAGCTCACCACGCCGCCGAGCCCCGCCCGGCCGTGCGCCCAGGTGCCGATGGCGTCGAGCCAGGGCCACCGGTCCGCGTCGGTGAGCGGTGTACCGGCCGACATCTTGGCGATGTTGGCCGGCGGGTGGAAGTCGTCGCCCTCGGCGTACGGGACGCCGAGCCGGGCGGCGAGCAGAGAACCGATGGTGGTCTTGCCGGTGCCCGAGACGCCCATGACCACGACTACGGGGTTCTGCGGCTGCTGCATGCTGCTCTCGCTGTCTGCTGTCTTCGTCGACACATGATGTCGACGCCACTGAAACCGATTAGGTACGACGAATTCAAGACTCTGTGACAAATAAGTCTGACTTTTTGTTCCCGTGACGCTCCCCGTACGCTGTGTGCATGAGCACAACGGGCCGCGGGCTGCACGGCCGTGTACTGGAAACCCTCGGCCCCGCGATCACCGCCGGCGAGTACCCGCCTGGCAGCGTTCTGCGCACGGACGAACTGGCCCAGCAGTTCGATGTGTCCCGATCGGTGATGCGCGAGGCGGTCCGCGTCCTCGAATCGATGTACCTGGTCGAGTCCCGCCGCCGCGTCGGCGTCACGGTCCGCCCCAAGTCCGAGTGGAACGTCTACGACCCCCAGGTCATCCGCTGGCGCCTGGCCGGCACCGACCGCCCGCAGCAACTGCGCTCGCTCACCGTGCTGCGCTCGGCGATCGAACCGGTGGCCGCCGGCCTCGCCGCGCGGAACGCCACCGCGGAGCAGTGCGCGGAACTCACCGAGTGCGCCCTCGGCATGGTGGCCAACTCCCGCGGCCACCAACTGGAGGGCTACCTGTTCCACGACGTCGCCTTCCACCGGGTGATCCTCACCGCCTCGGGCAACGAGATGTTCGCCCGGCTCGGTGACGTCGTCGCCGAAGTCCTCGCCGGACGCACCCACCACGAGGTCATGTTCGAGGACCCCGACCCCGCCGCCGTCACCCTGCACGTCCGCCTCGCCGA
Source organism: Streptomyces sp. TRM68416 (assembly GCF_014596915.1). Classification (GTDB taxonomy): domain Bacteria; phylum Actinomycetota; class Actinomycetes; order Streptomycetales; family Streptomycetaceae; genus Streptomyces. The sequence continues at coordinate 349,484 of NZ_JACVWU010000002.1, read as the reverse complement.
GGCCGTCCGAGCCCGCGACGCGGCCGGCGCCGAGCAGCTCACCCGCGAGATCACCGTCGGCGCCCTCCAGGAGCTGGACATCCTCGCGCCCTGAAAAATCGCGCGCACCCAGGCACCCGCGGACGGTACGGTCCCCGCATGCCGGACGAAGACGGTTACTTCGGAGAGAAGATCGCGGCCACCTACGACACCTCGGAATCCGAGATGTTCCACCCGGACGTCGTCAAGGCGACCGTCGACGTCCTGGCCGACCTCGCCGGCGACGGCAGCGCCCTCGAACTCGCCGTCGGCACCGGCCGGATCGCCCTGCCGCTGGCCGCCCGCGGGGTCCCCGTGCACGGCATCGACATGTCCCGGGCCATGGTCGCCCGACTGCGGGCGAAACCCGGCGGAGACGGCATCGCCGTGACCATCGGCGACATCGCGACGACCCGGGTGGACGGCCGATTCACCGTCGCCTACCTCGTGTTCAACACCATCAACAACCTCACCACCCAGGACGCCCAGGTCGACTGCTTCCGCAACGCCGCCGCCCATCTGGCGCCCGGCGGCCGCTTCGTCGTCGAGGTGGGCGTACCCGAGCTGCGCAAGCTCCCGCCGGGCCAGACCGCGGTACCGTTCCGCATCACCCCCACCCAATGGGCGTTCGACACCTACGAGCCCGCCACCCAGGCCATGAGCAGCAACTACGTCACCATCGTCGACGGCCGCGCCGAGCACGAGTCGATCCCGTTCCGGTACGTGTGGCCCGCCGAACTCGACCTGATGGCCCGGCTCGCCGGACTCCGCCTCCACGCCCGCTGGGAGGACTGGTCAGGAGCCCCCTTCACCAACGAGAGCACCCGCCACGTGTCAATCTGGGAGAAGCCCGCGGACTAGTCGGAAAGCCCGTCGGAACCCCCGCCGACTAGTCGAGAAACTCCCCGTCCACGTACACCCACGCCCCGTCCACCCGCTCGAACCGGCTCCGCTCGTGCAGCGAACCGCCCCGGAACGACGCCCGGAACGTCACCGTGCCCGTGGTGTGGAACGCGGAGCCGTCCGTCGTAGCGAGGATCTCCAGGCCCGTCCAGCGCATCCCGGGGTCCAGGTCGAGCCGCGCGGGCCGGGTCCGCGGATGCCAGGTCCGCAGCAGATACCCGGCGTCCCCCTGCACGAAGGCGCTGTAGCGGGACCGCATCAGCGCCTCGGCGGTCGGCGCCGCGGCGGCACCGGTGTGGGAACGGCCGCAGCAGTCGTCGTAGGACGTGGGCAGGCCGCAGGGGCAGGTACGCGTGCTCATGGCGGCCATTCTGCTAGACGGCCGCGCGGGTCTCGGGCCCCGGCAGCGGGGGCAGCGCGGTGCCGTGCACCCACGCCTCGAACAGCTCGTCCAGCGGCTCGCTCGCGAAGCGGGCGACATGCGCCGCGAACGTCTGCGTGGTCACCGCCCCGCCCCGGTGCAGCCCCGCCCAGCCGCGCAGCATGCGGAAGAACGCCTCGTCGCCCATCGCGCAGCGCACCGCGTGCACGGTGAGCCCGCCGCGCTCGTACAGCCGGTCGTCGAACATCAGCTTGCGGCCGGGGTCGGACAGCCGCAGGTCCTGCGGCAGCCCCGCGAGCAACCGGTGCGCGGAGGCGGCGAGTTGCTGCGCGCTGCGCCCGCCCGAGCGCTCCGACCACAGCCACTCGGCGTACTTCGCGAACCCCTCGTTCAGCCAGATGTGCCGCCAGTTCGCGATCGACACACTGTTGCCGAACCACTGGTGCGCCAGCTCGTGCGCCACCAGCCGCTCCGAACCCCGCGCCCCGTCCACGTGGTTGGCGCCGAACAGCGACAACCCCTGTGCCTCGACGGGCACATCGAGCTCCTCCTCGGTCACCACCACCGCGTAACCGTCGAACGGGTACGGCCCGAACAGCTCCTGGAACACCTCCATCATCCGCGGCTGACGCGCGAAGTCCCGGGAGAACTGCGGCAGCAGTTGCGCCGGGATGTGCCCGTGCTGCGGCACCCCGCCCGGTCCCGGATCGCCCAGCAGCACCGTCTGGTACTTGCCGATCGACAGCCCCACCAGATAGCTCGACGTCGGCGCCGCCTGCTCGTACACCCAGGTCGTCGTCGAGGCCTTCGCCGTCCGGGTCAGCAGCCGGCCGCCCGCCACCACCGCGTACGCCGACGGCGTGGTGACCGAGATCTGGTACGACGCCTTGTCGGCGGGCCGGTCGTTGCACGGGTACCACGAGGGCGCCCCGACCGGCTGGCTCGCCACCAGCGCCCCGTCCGCCAGCTCCTCCCAGCCGAGCCCGCCCCACGGACTGTTCACCGGCTTCGGATTGCCCGACCAGTGCACCTCCACGGTGAACGCGGCCCCCGCCCGCACCGGCTTCGCGGGCCGGATCCGCAGCCGGCCGCCGCGATGCGTGTAGTGCGGCTGCCGCCCCTCCACCCGCACCCGCCCGACCCGGAAGTCCGCCAGGTTCAACTGGAACTCCGCCAGCGGCGCCCGGCCCGCTATGGCGTTGATCCGGGCCGTCCCCGACAGCCGGTTCGGCCCCGGCCGGTAGTCCAGCGCCAGCTCGTAGCGGTGCACCCGGTAACGGGGATCACCGTTGTCGGGAAAATACGGGTCCGCTCCCACGGACTGCTGAACGGCCACTGCTGCGTCTGCTCCTCGCGCCGAGCTCGTACGACGTCCATCGTCCCCCGACGCCGTACGAACACGCTCTAGCGACGCCATGCCTCGATCGGGTTGCCCAGCCAGCGCGTGTCGTCGGGGACGGACTCCGCCGCCATCACCAGCGACGCGGGACCCAGCGTGGTGCGGGCCCCGACCGTGCTGCCGGGCAGGACGATTCCGCCAGGGCCGAGCGTCGCGCCCTCACGGAGGACCACAGTATCCGTCCGCAAGATCCGGTCGTGGAAGAGGTGCGTCTGGAGCACACAGCCGCGGTTCACCGTCGCCGCGTCGCCGAGCGTCACCAGATCCGTCTCCGGCAGCCAGTAGCTCTCCACCCACGCACCCCGGCCGATCCGTGCCCCCAGCCCCCGCAGCCACGCCGTCATCAGCGGCGTACCCGGCACCGCGCCCGCCAGCCATGGCACCGCCAGCACCTCGACGAACGTGTCCGCCAGCTCGTTGCGCCACACGAAGCCGCTCCACAGCGGATGCTCCCCGCTGCGATGCCGCCCCACCAGCACCCACTTGGCGACGACCGACACCAGCCCCGCGAGCCCGCCCGCCGCGACCAGCACGACCCCGCCCAGCAGCCAGGCCCAGCCGCCCAGCGCACACAGCGCCGCCACCGTCACCACCGCCAGCGCCGCCGAACAGAACACCGGGACGATCCGGCACAGCTCCACCGTCCCGCGCGCCCACAGCAGCCGCGCCGGCGGATCGTAGGTCCGGCTCTGGTCGCCGCCCCGCGCACTGCGCGGCAGCTTCACCGGTGGCAGCCCCAGGTACGAGGTGCCCTTCTTGGCCTTCTTAGGCGTCGCCGACAGCACCCCGACCAGCCCGCCGTCCGGCACCGACCGCCCCGGCGCGGTCATCCCCGAGTTGCCGAGGAACGCCCGCCGCCCGATCTCCGCCCTGCCGATCCGCACCCAGCCGCCCCCGAGCTCGTACGGCGCCGTCAGCGTGTCGTCGGCCAGGAACGCGCCCTCGCCGACCGTCGTCAGGCTCGGCAGGGCCAGCACCGTCGACACCTCCGCGCCCCGCCCGACCCGCATCCCGAGCAGCCGCAGCCACACCGGCGTGACCAGCCCCGCATACAGCGGGAACAGCACCTCCCGCGAGCGGTCCATCAACTGCGTCACGGTCCACGCCTGCCAGCCGGACCTGCTGTGCGTGGGATACGTCCCCTCGCGCAGCCCCAGGCTGAGCAGCCGCACCCCGGCCAGGATCAGCAGCGCGTACGCCAGCCCGAAGGCGAGCGTCGCCGGCACCACCGCCAGCACGGCACCCCGCAGCGGAGCGTCCGCGTCGACGAACGGGTACGCCACCAGCAGCGCCGCCCCGCCCGCGAGCACCGGCAGCGCGCTCAGCGCCAGCCCGCTCACGCCGTACATGCCCCGCCAGTACGCCCCGCGCGGCGGCCGCTCCTTGGGCCAGTTCCGCTTGGCCCTGCCCAGCTTCACCGCGGGCGCGCCCGCCCAGCGCTGACCGGTGGGCACCTGGCCGGTGACCGCCGAACCCGGCGCCACCTCGGCCCGCTTGCCGACCCGGGCACCGGGGAAGAGCATGCTGCGCGTCCCGACGACCGCGTGCGCGCCCACCTTCACCGCGCCGATCTCCAGCCGGTCGCCGTCCAGCCAGTACCCCGACAGATCCACCTCGGACTCCACGGCGGCGCCCCGGCCCAGCTTGAGCATGCCGGTCACCGGCGGCAGCGAGTGCAGGTCCACGTCCGGACCGACCTTGGCGCCCAGCGCCCGCGCGTACCGCTCCAGCCACGACCCGGTCAGCGAGGTCGCCCCGCTGAACTCGGCCAGCCGCTCCGCCGTCCACAGTCGCAGGTGCACGCCGCCGCCCCGGGCGTACCGCCCCGGCCGCAGGCCCCGCAGCAGCAGCCGCGCCCCGCCCGCCGCGAGCGCGAGCCGCCCCGGCGGGCTGAAGAGCAGCAGCGCCCCGGCCGCGAGCGCCCACCAAGGAGCGGTCGGCAGCCAGGCGTACCCGGGCAGGAGGTTCCCGACGGCCGCCAGCGGCACCATCCAGCGCAGCCCGAGCAGCGTGAACAACGGCACGAGAACGAGGAGCTGGACCGCCTGCGCCCGTCTGGGCACGGGCGCCACGGTCCGCCGGGCGCCGTCGTCCTGCGCCGACTCCTCAAGACGCCGGGCCAGCTTCCGCAGGGTCGGCTGCTGGTAGATGTCGAGGACGGCCGCGCTCGGGTAGCGGGTGCGCAGCCGGGTCGTCAGCTGCGCGGCGGCCAGGCTGCTCCCGCCGATCGCGAAGAAGTCGTCCCGCGCGCTGCCGACCGGGATGCCCAGCACCTCGGCCCACTGCTCGGCGAGCCAGGCCTCCGTGCCGTACAACTGCTCGGCGGCGGGGGTTTCCAGGTTCTCCAGCGGCCACGGCAGGGCATTGCGGTCCACCTTGCCGCTGGTTCGCGTCGGCAGCTCCGCGACCGGCGCGAGCAGCGGTACCAGTGCGGCGGGCAGCTCGGCGCGCAGCTTCTCCACGGCCACCGCGTGGTCCCAGCCGTCCTGGGTGACGACATAGCCGACGAGGAGCTGGTTGCCGCTGCGGGCGGTCCGTACGGCCGCCGCGGCCCCGGCGACGCCGGGCAGCGCCTGGAGCGCCGCGTCCACCTCGCCCAGCTCGATCCGCCGCCCGCCGAGCTTGATCTGCTCGTCGGCCCGCCCGAGGAAGACCAGCCCCTCCGGCTCGGCCCGCACCAGGTCACCGCTGCGGTACGCCCGCTCCCAGCCCAGCGAGGCGAGCGGCGCGTACTTCTCCGCGTCCTTCTCCGCGTCCAGGTAGCGGGCGAGCCCCACCCCGCCGATCACCAACTGCCCGCTGGCACCCATCGCGACCGGTTCCCCGGCCTCGTCGACGACCGCCAGCTCCCAGCCGTTCAGCGGCAGCCCGATCCGGATCGGCTCCTCGCCCGACATCAGCGACGCGCAGGCCACGACGGTCGCCTCGGTGGGCCCGTACGTGTTCCACACCTCCCGCCCCTCGGTCACCAGCCGCTGCGCCAGCTCCGGCGGGCACGCCTCCCCGCCGAAGATCAGCAGCCGTACGTCGGCCAGCGCCTCCGGCTCCCACAGCGCGGCCAGCGTGGGCACGGTCGACACGACGCTGATCTCCTGCTCCACCAGCCAGGGCCCCAGGTCGGCCCCGCTGCGCACCTGGGAGCGGGGCACCGGCACCAGACAGGCCCCGTACCGCCAGGCCAGCCACATCTCCTCGCAGGACGCGTCGAACGCGACGGACAGCCCCGCCATGACCCGGTCGCCGGGCCCGACCGGGTCCTCGGTGAGGAACAGCGCGGCCTCGGCGTCCACGAACGCGGCAGCGCTCCCGTGCGTGACGGCGACACCCTTCGGCTTTCCCGTCGAACCGGAGGTGAAGATGATCCAGGCGTCGTTCCCGACACCGGGGCGGGCGGCGGGAGCACCGCGGTCGCCGTATACGGCGATCTCGTGCCCGGCCCCGACCACGGCCCGCACCTCCGCCTCCCCGAACACCAGCTCGGCCCGCTCGTCGGGGTCCTCGGCGTCGACGGGAACGTAGGCGGCACCGGCCGCGAGCACGGCCAGGATCGCCACGTAGAGGTCGTTGGTGCCGGACGGCACCCGCACCCCCACCCGGTCGCCGAGCCCCACCCCCGCGCCGTCCAGCCGCCGCCGCAGCCGCTCCACCTCGGCGGCCAGCGCCCGGTAGGTCAGCCGGGTCGTCCCGTCGTCCAGGGCGAACTCGTCCGGATACGAGCGCACGGAGGCGTCGAAGACATCGACGAGCGTGCGCGGAGAGGCCGCCTGACCTCCGGAGAAACGTGCCGTGTCGCCGAACCGCTCGCGGATCTCTTCGTCGAGCAGACCGAGAGCACTGCTCTCGTGTGTGGCTGCCATCGGGTCCTCGCGTCTCGATCCCGGAAGCCCGGGGTGCTGGCGGGCCCGCAGGTCTGCCTGGGGTTGTCCGGCTCCAGCTCCGTAACAAGCCGGAAATTTTAGTACGACGCTAGGTTCGCCCCCCGGGCCTCGCCACCCGTGAGGGCCGTTCGGAGACTCCTGGGGCGCGGCTGACCTGCTGCTCCTCGGACCGGAGAGACATAGCCCACACAACGGCGAGGGCCGTGACCTCGCGGTCACGGCCCTCGCCGATCGATGTGTCCGAGGGGGGACTTGAACCCCCACGCCCGATAAAGGGCACTAGCACCTCAAGCTAGCGCGTCTGCCATTCCGCCACCCGGACAAGGTGTCTGTCGTGCGGGGGTTTCCGTGCGGCTTCCCTCGCGGCGACATGGAAAACATTACCAGGCTTTCGAGGGTGGTCGATCACCCCCCGGTCCCCGTGTGAACGGCACGTGACCGGCCGGTCCCGGTCTTGGGCCGGGACCGGCCGGGGGAGGAGGATGAGGGGGACCCACCAGCAGTGACAGCGGGAGGAACCAGCGTGAGCGGGACGGACACGGCCAGGAACGTCACCGGCGAGGACGAGGTCGTGGACCTCTGCCGCGAGCTGATCCAGATCGACACCAGCAACTACGGGGACCACTCGGGGCCGGGGGAGCGCAAGGCCGCCGAGTACGTGGCCGAGAAGCTCGCCGAGGTGGGGCTCGAACCGCGGATCATCGAGTCGCACAAGGGCAGGGCCTCCACGGTGGCCCGGATCGCGGGCGAGGACCCCACGCGGCCCGCGCTCCTCATCCACGGCCACACCGACGTCGTACCGGCGAACGCCGCCGACTGGACCCACCACCCCTTCTCCGGTGAGATCGCCGACGGGTGCGTGTGGGGGCGCGGCGCGGTCGACATGAAGGACATGGACGCGATGACCCTCGCGGTCGTCCGCGACCGGCTGCGCAGCGGACGCAGGCCGCCGCGCGACATCGTCCTCGCCTTCCTTGCCGACGAGGAGGCGGGCGGCACGTACGGCGCCCGGTACCTCGTCGACAAGCACCCGGACCTTTTCGAGGGCGTCACCGAGGCGATCGGCGAGGTCGGCGGGTTCTCCTTCACCGTCAACGAGAACCTGCGGCTGTACCTGGTGGAGACCGCGCAGAAGGGCATGCACTGGATGCGGCTCACCGTGGACGGCACCGCCGGCCACGGCTCGATGACCAACACCGACAACGCCATCACCGAGCTGTGCGAGGCCGTCGGCCGGCTCGGCCGGCACACCTGGCCGGTGCGGGTGACGAAGACCGTACGGTCCTTCCTCGACGAACTCTCCGACGCCCTCGGCACCGAGCTCGACCCGGAGAACATGGACGAGACCCTCGCCAAGCTGGGCGGCATCGCCAAGATGGTCGGCGCCACGCTGCGCAACTCCGCGGCCCCCACCATGCTCGGCGCCGGCTACAAGGTCAACGTCATCCCCGGCCAGGCCACCGCCCACGTCGACGGCCGCTTCCTGCCCGGTTACGAGGAGGAGTTCCTCGCCGACCTCGACCGCATTCTCGGCCCGCGCGTCCGGCGCGAGGACGTGCACGGCGACAAGGCGCTGGAGACCGACTTCGACGGCAAGCTGGTCGACGCCATGCAGGGCGCCCTGAGCGCCGAGGACCCGATCGCCCGGGCCGTGCCGTACATGCTCTCCGGCGGCACCGACGCCAAGTCCTTCGACGACCTCGGCATCCGCTGCTTCGGCTTCGCACCGCTCCAGCTGCCCCCGGAGCTGGACTTCGCCGGCATGTTCCACGGGGTCGACGAGCGGGTGCCGGTGGAGGGACTGAAGTTCGGCGTGCGGGTGCTCGACCGGTTCCTCGACGCGTCCTGAATCCGTCCTGAATCCGCCCACTGAAACGAAACTTCAATAATCGTCCGCCCGTGCGGAATTGACTGAGAAGAGTGAATGCGACCATAAGCTCGTAGCTCCAATAGTCCCTCCTCGTTACTGGTGATGCGATCCGTTGCTTGGGATCGCATTGCCAACAAGGAGGAATAATGATCAAGAAGGTCGTCGCTGCTGCGGCTGCCACTGGTGGTCTGGTTCTCGCGGGTGCGGGCATGGCCGTCGCCGACGCCGGTGCTCAGGGTGCCGCCGTGCACTCCCCGGGTGTTCTGTCCGGCAACGTCGTTCAGGTTCCCGTGCACGTCCCGGTGAACGTCTGCGGCAACACGGTCTCCGTGATCGGGCTGCTGAACCCCGCCTTCGGCAACACCTGCATCAACCAGTGACGCTTCCTTTCTGAGGTTTCGTCACGGCACCGTCGGTCCCGGAGCGCGCGCCATGCGTTCCGGGACCGACCGGTCTTTTCGCGTGGTTCCAGAGGGGGAAGGCAGGAATTCAGCAATGCGACAGGTCACCCGCAAGGGCCTGATGACCGTGGCCGCCGCGACCGGCGTGATCGCCGCGGCCGGCGGCACCGCCCACGCCGACTCGGGCGCGAGCGGCTCCAGTTCCAACTCGCCCGGCGTCCTGTCGGGCAACACCGTGCAGGCGCCGGTCCACGCGCCGGTGAACGCCTGCGGCAACAGCGTCAACGTCGTCGGGGTCCTCAACCCGGCGTTCGGCAACACCTGCGTCAACCACAGGGGCGGCTCGCAGGGGGGTCACGGAGGCTACGGCGACTCCGGCGGCGGCTCCGGGGGCGCGCACTCCGGCGGACACGCCACCGACTCGCCCGGCATCGGATCCGGCAACCATGTCGAGGTTCCGGTGCACGCGCCCGTGAACGTCTGCGGCAACAGCGTCAACGTCGTCGGGATCGGCAACTACACGACGGACAACGACTGCTCCAACGGGGGCGGCCCGGGCGGCGGTTCGGGCGGCGATTCCGGCGGGGGGAACCACACTCCGCCCGGGACGGGGGAGCAGCCGGGCGGTCCCGGGAACCCGGGGGGGCCGGAGAATCCGGGCAACCCCGGCCATCCCGACAACCCCGGCACCCCTGGCAACCCGAGCAACCCGGGTGTCCCGGGCAACCCGGTGGAGCCCCCGCGCTCCGACGTCCCCGGTACGCCGGGCGTCACCCCGGACGGCCCGGGAACCCCTGGTGTCCCGCCCGCCTCGGGGGTTCTGATCCCGGACGGTTCCTCGTCGGCCGACCGGCCCGGAGCCCACTCCGCCACCCAGCCCCAGGGCGGCGCGGCGCTGGCCGCCACCGGCAGTGAGCTGCCGCTGGGCCTCGCCCTCCCCGTGGGCGCGGGCGCGCTGCTCGCGGGCGCGGTGCTCTACCGCAAGGCGCGGGCCTCGGCGTAGCGAACCGGACACGGTACGGAGCGGGCCCCGCCTCGCGCGGGGCCCGCTCCGTCTCCGGCCGTCCTGCTCACCAGGTGGCGCGCACCTGGCGGATGATCCTCCGGCGCAGCCGCACCTTGCGGCTTCCGTCGCGCAGCAGGCTCAGTCGGTCCAATTCCCAGTGTCCGTACTCGGCGTGGTCCGTCAGCAGGCGTGTGGCGTCCTTGCGGGAGACCCCGCGCGGTACGTACACGTCGACAAATTCGTATTCCGGCATCGCATCTATTGTGCGGGCTGGGGCCCGGTACGGATAGCGTCTGCACTATGTCTGATGCTGCGCAGCCCACAGCTGCCGAGGTACGCGCCGCCGCTGAGGCGGTCAAGACCGCGCTCGACCGCCACCTGGCCGCGGTCGAACGCAGGTCGGGCGAGGACGACCCGGCCGTCTACGAGGCGTTCAACGAGCTGGCCACGGCCGCGGAGGCGTACGACGAGCTGCTCTACGACCGCTACGACGAGGTCACGCCCTTCGAGATCCCGGGGTCGGACGACGCCCTGCCGCCGTACACCGGGCCCGAGGAACCCAGCGCGCTGAGCGTCCTGATCCGCCGCGACTACGCCGTGGCGGAACCGCAGCGGCTGATGGCGCAGGCCCAGCGGGTGGAGGCGGCGGACTACGACGAGGGCGCGGACGGCGAGGTCTCCGGCACGGTCCACGGGGCGCTGGGCATCCTGTTCGGCGAGTTCGAGCCGGACGAGATCGCCTCCCGGCACAAGGAGTTCGGCCTTGAGGAGGGCGACTCCACGCTGTGGGTGACCGCGGCGGACGAGCCGGCCGACCCCGGCGAATGGCTGGAGGCGCCGTTCGAGCAGACCGACCCGCAGCGGGTGGTGTGCCGCTTCGACGTCAGCGCGGTCTTCGACGACGACCTCGACGCGGAGGACTCCGTGGACGAGACCGAGGACGTCGAGGACGTCGAGGACGTCGAGGACGTGGACGACGACCTCGACGAGGATCTGGACGCGGACCTGGACGAGGACGAGGACCTGGAGCCGCTGGACGTGGAAGGCAGGCGCTGACCGGACGCGTCCACCGGCGCGAGGGCGGCGGACCGGAGCAGACACTCCGGTCCGCCGCCCTCGTCGTATCCGCTACCGCGCGCTACTGGGCGGTGGCGGGCACCTGCGGGGCGAGCAGGGCCGGCAGGCGGGTCGTGCGCGGCTTGGCCGGGACCTCGGCCACGGCCCTGGCCAGCGCCTGTTCCACGCCGTGCACCACGGACAGATGCCGCTCGGCCCGCCCGAACGCCGTGTACACCCACGGTCTGCTGAGCGCCGCCGCCGCGTCCCCGGGGAGCACGACCACCACCGCGGGCCACCGGCCGCCCACGGCCTGGTGCGCGGTGAGCGCCCAGCCGTGCCGCACGGTCCGCTCCACCCGCTCCTTCGGTACGACGACGGAGGCGCCCGCACACGACAGGTGCAGCCCGTCGGCGTCGGCCTTCACCACCCGGCCGGGCACCGTGCGTCCCGGCGCGGGGGAGTAGGCGACCCGGTCGCCGGGGTCGAAGCCGCCGAACCGGCCGGGCCCCGGGTTGAGCCGCTCCTTCAGCGCCGCGTTCAGCGCACGGGTGCCGGCCGCACCGCCGTGCCCTGGAGTGATCACCTGCGTCTCCTCGGCCGGCACCCCGATCGCCCGGGGCACCGAGTCCGCGACGAGCTGCACGGTCCGGTGCACGGCCTCGCCCGCGTCCCGCACGGGCACGATCACGACCTCCTTGCCGGGGGCCTCGACCTGGGTCAGCTCGCCGATGCCGACCCCGGAGACCAGCTCGCCCAGCGGACCGGGGTCCGGCCGCCGGGAGGCGACCTGCGGGCAGACCCGCGCCGCCAGCAGGTCCGCGAACACCCGCCCCGGGCCCGCCGACCACAGCACGCCCGGGTCCCCGGACAGCACCAGCCGGGCCCCGTCCGGCAGCGACTCCGCGAGCAGCGCCCCCGTCTCGACGTCGAGCTGGGGCGCGTCGAGCACGACGAGGAGGTCGAGGTCCAGCGCTCCGTCGGCGTCCCGCCCGGGCCCCTCGGCGCCGGACAGGAGTCCGCTCACGGTGGCCACGCCCGGGCCGTCCCCGACGAGCGCCGCGCACCGGTCCCGGCCCAGCGGGCCGTGGGCGGCGGCCCAGGCGCGTACGCCGAGACCGTCGGCCGCGCGCAGCAGCGCCGCCGGTTCGGCCAGGGCGGCGGCCCCACCGGTGTGCAGGACCAGCCCGTGCCCCGCGACGGCGCGGATCAGGTCAGCGGCGGAACCCTCGGCCGCGGCAGCGGCGGCCTCCCACTGCTCCGCCGAACCGTCCTGCTTGGGCACCGAGTTGACGAGCCGGCCCAGGCCGTCGGCGAGGCTCTCCTCGGCGAGGGCGTACCGTTCGAGCCCGACGAGGATCCGCACCGGGCGCGCCTCGTCCTCGTCCTCCTCCCCGTCCGCCTCGGCCGGGGCGCCGTCCAGGGCGTCCTGGAAGACCAGCGCCTCGCCCTCGGCGATCGCGCTCTGCACGGCCGCGTCCGGATCCGGCACGCCCTGCCGCTGGAGCGCCGCGGTGAGTGTCGGCATCTCCAGCGCGGTGTGCCCGGCGACGGCGGCCTGCTCCAACAGCCAGCCGGTGACGGCCCGCCCGCGCCGCTCGTCGTCCGGCCGGCACTCCGCCCCGAGCAGCGCCCGCGCGAACCCGTCGGCCTGCTCGGGCCGCACGCCGCCGACCCGCAGCAACTGCCAGGGATCGGACCGCAGCCGGTCCTCGGCGCCCTCTCCGAGAGCGGCGGCGACCTGCGACGCGAGGGTGTCGGGAGCGCCCCCCTCGACCAGCACGCGCCGCACGCCCTCGACGGCCTCCGGCGCGGGGGCCGGGGGAGCGTCGACCGCCACGGGCTGCGCCCGGCGCACCGGCTCCGGAGCGGGCCGCCGCGGCGCGGGGGGCTCGCTGAAGACGGTGGCCGCGGGCTTCGCACCGCTCTCCACGGCCCGAACGGCGGCCAGCAGATCGGCAGCCGTGCCACTGAGCTTGGCGCCGGCCTCGACGGGGCTCTTCTTCTCGGCCTTCCGCCGCGCGATCCGCTCCCGCTCCACCCGCTGCGCGGCAAGCTCGGCCTCGGCCTCGGACAACTGGGCCCCGCCGCCCGCGTCCTCCTGTCCCGCCCCTGCGCCGTCGCTTCCGTCGGGCTGGGCCACCCGGCCCGTCCCTTCGCTCCCGGCATCCGGCACCGCACCGACGCCGTCGGCCCCGACGGCCTGTCCGCCGCCAGACCCGGCCGCTACGTCCACACGGTCGCCGCCGGTCGGCCGGGCCACGTGGTCTTCGTCGACTGCGCTCGCCCGGGCCGTGTCCGTGCTGCTGGCGTCCGGGGCGGTGCCTGTGCTGTCGGCTTCGGCGTCCCGGCCCCCGTCAGTCCCGGCTGCCTCGGGTGCGTTGCTTCCCGCGTCGGCTGCCGTTCGGGCCGTGTCCGTGCTGCCGGCGTCCGGGGCGGTGCCCGTGCTGTCGGCCTCGGCGTCCCGGCCCCCGTCAGTCCCGGCCGCCTCGCCCGCGTTGCTTCCCGCGTCGGCTGCCGTTCGGGCCGTGTCGGTGCTGCCGGCGTCCGGGGCGGTGCTCGTGCTGTCGGTTCCGGCTGCGCGGGCGTCGGGCGTCCGGTCCGTGCCGTCGGCGTCGGCCTCGGGTGTGCGGGGCGCGCCGTCGCCTTCGGGTTCGACCTTGGGCTCGGACCCGCCGCCCCCGGCGGTGTCACCGTCGGCAGCGGCCGGCGGTCGCGGCTCGGTGTCCTCCGTGTGGTCGGGCTCCGTGCTCACAGCGTGCTCCAGTCGTGATCGGGATAGCGGTGCACGGGCGCCGACACATCGTCCAGCGCCCGGCAGATCTCGTCAGGAAGACTAAGCGTCTCCACTGACAATGCCGCCGTGAGCTGCTGCGCGTTGCGCGCGCCGACCACGGGCGCGGTCACCCCGGGCCGGTCGCGCACCCAGGCGAGGGCCACCTGGAGCGGGGTCACCGCAAGCCCGTCCGCCGCGGTCTGCACGGCGTCCACGATCCTGCCGGCCGTGTCGTCGAGGTAGGGCGCGACGAAGGGCGCGAGATGCTCGGAGGCACCGCGGGAGTCGGGCGGTGTGGCGTCCCGGTACTTGCCGGTGAGGACGCCGCGGCCGAGCGGCGATGAGGGCAGCAGCCCGATGCCGAGGTCGAGCGCGGCAGGCAGCACCTCCCGCTCGACACCGCGCTGGAGCAGCGAGTACTCCAGCTGCGTGCTCGCCAGCCGGGTGCGCGCCCCCGGCGCCGCCAACTGCCAGGTCGCCGCCTTGGCGAGCTGCCAGCCGCAGAAGTTGGAGACACCGGCATAGCGGGCGCGGCCGCTGCTGACCGCAAGGTCGAGCGCCTGGAGGGTCTCCTCCAGCGGGGTGTCCGGGTCGAAGGCGTGGACGTGCCACACATCCACGTAGTCCGTGCCGAGCCGGGCGAGCGAGGCGTCCAGCGCAGCCAGCAGATGCCCGCGGGAGCCGTCGAACCGGCGGTCCGGATCCGGCACGCTGCCCGCCTTGGTCGAGATGACCAGGTCCCGGCGCGGCACGAGCCCTTCTATGAGCTGTCCGAGCAGATACTCGGCCTGCCCGTCACCGTAGACGTCGGCCGTGTCGACGAGCGTGCCCCCGGCTTCCCAGAACGTCTTCAAGAGGTCCGCGGCGTCGTGCTCGTCGGTGTCCCTGCCCCAGGTGAGCGTGCCGAGTCCGATACGGGACACACGAAGGCCGGTACGGCCGAGATGCCTCTGCTCCATGGACGCCGAGATTACTGGCCAGAACCTGTCGTGTGGGTACCTGTGGATAACCGGTTCCCGCTCCGCACGGGCCGTCGTCGGCGCGCTATGGTCTGCACACAGGGACGTTACTGACCAGTAAGGGGATCGGCCATGCAGCTCGGGATCAACCTCGGCTACTGGGGCGCCGGAATGGACGGGGACAACCTCGCCGTGGCCCAGGAAGCCGACCGGCTCGGCTACGCCGTCTGCTGGGCCGCCGAGGCCTACGGCTCGGACGCCGCCACCGTACTCAGCTGGGTCGCCGCCCAGACCGAGCGCATCGACGTCGGCTCGGCCATCTTCCAGATCCCGGCCCGCCAGCCGGCGATGACCGCGATGACCGCCGCCACCCTCGACTCGCTCTCCGGCGGCCGCTTCCGCCTCGGCCTCGGCGTCTCCGGACCCCAGGTCTCCGAGGGCTGGTACGGCATCAAGTTCGACAAGCCCCTCGCCCGCACCCGCGAGTACGTCGAGATCGTCCGCAAGGCCATGTCCCGCGAACGCCTCACCCACGACGGCGAGCACTGGACACTCCCCCTCCCCGGCGGCCCCGGCAAGCCCATCAAGCTCACCGTGCACCCCACCCGCGAGCACATCCCGCTGTACATCGCCGCGATCGGCCCGAAGAACCTCGAACAGACCGGTGAGATCGCCGACGGCGCGCTGCTGATCTTCCCCTCCGCCGAGCACCTGGAGGACACCACCATCAAGTACCTGCGCGCGGGCCGAGAGAAGGCCGGAAAGACGCTCGACGGCTTCGACGTCTGCCCGACCGTGCCCCTCGCCGTCGGCGACGACAAGGACGTGGCCGCCCTCGCCGACACCTTCCGCCCCTACACCGCGCTCTACGTCGGCGGCATGGGCAGCCCCAAGCAGAACTTCTACAACCAGCTCGCCCAGCGCATGGGCTACGAGAAGGAAGCCGCCGAGATCCAGGCCAAGTACCTCTCCGGCGACAAGCAGGGTGCGGCGGCCGCCGTCCCGCACGACCTGATCGACAGCACCACCCTCCTCGGCTCGGTCGACCGCATCGCGGACCGCATGAAGGCCTATGCCGAGGCGGGAGTCACCACCCTCTCCCTCGCCCCCGCGGGCTTCACCCTCGACGAGCGCCTCGCCTCGCTGCGCGCCGGCACCGAGGCCCTGGAGCGGGCCGGACTGGCATAACGGGCGGCGGAAGGTCTCTGCGGCCGTGGTGGGGGCTCGGGGGTCTTCCCCGCCACGGCCGTCACGCAGAACAACGCCTGTGAGGCCGCCCGGTTACGCCCCCGCGCCCCCGTTCGGGTCCTCCTTTTGGCGGAGTTGTCCGACACAACTGTTGCAGCACCCCTCGCGCCGCATTTGACTCGTCCCTCGCGGATCCTGCAGAGAGGTGCCCACCATGCTTTCGGCCAAGAGCCTGTTCCAGGAGATCCTCGACAACGACGAGTCCTTCGCCCTGTTCTGCTCCATCGCCGCGAGCGGGGAGTCCCAGGGCGGCTGGGAGAACGCCCGTATCGCCGCGCTCGTTCCCGAGAGCGAGCGCGCTCTCGCCCCCAAGATCACCCGTCACGGGGCGGACGAGGACAAGCACGGGCGGATCTTCAACGCCCTGATGAAGAAGCGCGGCCTCGAACCCGTCCCCGTCCCGCCCGAGACCGACTACACGATGCTGCTGGAGAAGCACGGCATCGGCCTCGCCCACGAGAAGCTCAAGGGCGAGGAGCCGCTGACGGTGCAGGACATCGTCACCTACCTCGCCCACAGCAGGGTCACCGAGCAGCGCGCCTCGGAGGAGATGGAGCTGCTGCGCAAGCACTTCGCGGACCATCCCGACCTCGGCCGCGCGGTCAGGATGATCTCCAACGACGAGGACAACCACCTCGCCTACTGCCACGAGGAACTGCTGCGCCTCGCCCGCGCCGGCCACGGCCGCGCCATCCAGCAGACCCTGCGGGAGTGCGCCCTGGCCGAGATCCGCATCTACCGGAACGTCAGCCTCGCGGTCATGGCCCGCATGGGACGCATCCTCGGCTGGCCGAGAGCGAAGTCGGCGACGCTCGCGGCGGGCATCCACGCGGTGTACGTCTGGGAGCGCGCCGCGGGCTGGCGACGCATGGTGTCACTGAAGATGCCCGAGCGCCGCGACGCCCTGGGCGGCCCGGCGAATTCGGCACCCGAACTCGCCTGACCCCGCCCGGCCCTACAGCCACCCCCGGCTCTTGAACAGCCGGTACAGCAGCACCTCCAGGGCGGCCATGAGCGCGATCACGGCCGGATACGACCACATCCAGTGCAGCTCGGGCATGTGGTCGAAGTTCATGCCGTAGATCCCCGCGATCATCGTGGGGACCGCGGCCATGGCCGCCCACGCGGAGATCTTCCGCATGTCGTCGTTCTGCCGGACGCTCATCTGCGCCAGATGCGCCGAGAGGATGTCGGAGACCAGCCGGTCCAGGCTCTCCACGGACTCGTTCACGCGCGTGAGATGGTCGTTCACGTCCCGGAAGAAGGGCCGCGCCCGGTCGTCCACGAACGGCACCGGGCCGCCGAACACGCCCGTGCCGGAGAGCCGGGCGAGCGGCATCGCCAGCGGTCCCGTCGCCCGCCGGAACTCCAGAACCTGCCGCTTGAAGCCGTAGATCCGGGACGCGGTCCGCCGGGAGCCCCCGCCGTCCGGCGAGAAGACCTCCGCCTCCAACTCCTCCAGGTCCGTCTGCAGTTCGGTCGCCACCTCCAGGTAGTGGTCGACGGTCGCGTCCGAGACGGCGTAGAGCACCGAGGTGGGCCCCTTGCCGAGCAGCTCCGGCTCCCGCTCCAGACGCTGCCGTACGGCCTTCAGCGGGGAACCCTCGCCATGGCGGACGGTGACCACGAACGCCTCACCGATGAAGATCATGACCTCGCCCGTGGAGACCACGTCGCTCCGTGGCTCGTAGACGACCGGCTTGAGGACCAGGAAGAGCGAGTCGTCGTAGACCTCCAGCTTGGGCCGCTGATGGGCCTTGAGGGCGTCCTCGACGGCCAGCGGGTGCAGGCCGAACTCCTGGGTGACCAGGTCGAACTCCCGCTCGGACGGCTGGTGCAGCCCGATCCAGACGAACCCGCCCGAGGCGCGCGCCTCGCCGAGCGCGGCGGAGAGGTCCTCGGGGCCCTCCCGGCGGTGCCCGTCACGGTAGATGGCGCAGTCGACGATCACGGAGCGTATTCTCCCGTCCGCCCCCGGCCGGCGCACCCCCGAGTGCGCCTACCCTGGGCCGCATGCCCACGCTGATCCTGGTCCGGCACGGACGCTCCACCGCCAACACCGAGGGCCTGCTGGCCGGCCGGATGCCCGGCGTCGCCCTCGACGAGCGCGGGACCGCCCAGGCCGCCGCGCTGCCCGGACGCCTCGCCGGACTGCCGATCTCCGAGGTCGTCACCAGCCCGTTGCAGCGCTGCCGGGAGACGATCCGACCCCTGCTCGACGCCCGGCCGGAACTCGAACCCCGCACCGAGGACCGGATCGGGGAGTGCGACTACGGAGACTGGTCCGGCCGCAAGCTCTCCGAACTGGGCGACGAGCCCTTGATGGAGGTCGTCCAGGCCCACCCGTCCGCCGCCGCCTTCCCCGGCGGCGAGTCCATGCGGGCGATGCAGACCCGTGCGGCCGAGGCCGTACGCGAGTGGAACGCGCGCGTGGAGCGCGAGCACGGCGCCGACGCCGTGTACCTCATGTGCTCGCACGGGGACATCATCAAGTCCCTCGTCGCGGACGCGCTCGGGCTTCATCTCGACCTCTTCCAGCGGATCTCCGTCGAACCGTGTTCCATCACCGCGATCCGCTACACCCGGCTGCGGCCGTTTCTCGTCCGCCTCGGCGACACCGGTGACTTCGCGTCCCTGGCGCCGCGCGAGGAACCGCCGGCCGGCGACGCTCCGGTCGGGGGCGGTGCGGGCGCACCGTGATCGTCGGGCGCAGTAGGGTGAAGCGGTCCGCACAAGCGCGTTGCCGTACATAGGCACGTACACACGCACGTACTCACGATTCCCATGGAGACAGGACGTGTCCCGTCAGGTGTTCCTCTACGACCCGCCGGAGCGTTTCGTGGCCGGCACGGTCGGACTGCCCGGACGCCGTACGTTCTTTCTCCAGGCCTCCGCCGGCCCCCGGGTGACCAGCGTGGCCCTGGAGAAGACACAGGTGGCCGCGCTCGCCGAGCGCATGGACGAACTGCTGGACGAGGTCGTGCGCCGCAGCGGCGGCAGCGCGGCCGTGCCCGCCGTGGCCCCCGCCGAGGTCGCCGACACCGCGCCCCTCGACACGCCGATCGAGGAGGAGTTCCGGGTCGGCACCATGGCGCTGGCCTGGGACGGCGACGAGCAGCGCATGATCGTCGAGGCGCAGGCGCTGGTCGAGCTCGACGCCGAGTCCGAGGAGGACCTCGCCGAGGCCGAGGAGCGGCTGCTGCAGGACGAGGAGAACGGCCCCCCGATGCTGCGGGTCCGGCTCACCGGCGCGCAGGCCCGGGCCTTCGCCAAGCGCGCCCTGGACATCGTCAACGCCGGGCGGCCGCCGTGCCCGCTGTGCAGCCTGCCCCTGGACCCGGAGGGACACGTATGTCCGCGCCAGAACGGATACCGCCGCGGAGCGTGACCCCGGTGGACCTGCTCACCGAGGGCGAGCTGACCGTACGCGGACGCATCCGTGAGGCGTCCAACGCGGCGCTGCTGTGCACGGTCACCCACGAGGGACGGCAGGCGTCCTGCATCTACAAGCCGGTCGCCGGGGAGCGGCCCCTGTGGGACTTCCCCGACGGCAACCTCGCCGGGCGCGAGGTCGCCGCGTACGCCGTCTCCGAGGCGACCGGCTGGGGACTGGTACCCCCCACCGTGCTGCGGGACGGGCCGTACGGCGAGGGCATGTGCCAGCTGTGGATCGACGCCGCCCCCGACTCCGAACTCCTCGCCCTGGTGGACGCCGAGGAACCGGAGCCGGGCTGGAAGGCGATCGGCTTCGCCGAGGTCGGTGAGGGCCGCACCGCCCTGCTGGTGCACGCCGACGACGAACGGCTGCGGCGGCTCGCCGTCCTCGACGCCGTGGTCAACAACGCCGACCGCAAGGGCGGCCACCTGCTGCCGGCTCCCGACGGGCGCCTGTACGGCATCGACCACGGGGTCACCTTCAACGTGGAGAACAAGCTGCGCACCCTGCTGTGGGGCTGGGCGGGGGAGCCCCTGACCGGCGAGGCCGTCGAGGTGCTCAAGGCCCTCAAGGAGTCCCTGGAGCCGGACGGCCAGCTCGCCACCACCCTGCCCGGCCTGATCACCCCGGCGGAGATCGACGCCACACGCGCGCGTGTCGACGCCCTGCTCACCTCGGGCCGCCACCCCGAACCGAGCGGCGAGTGGCCCGCGATCCCCTGGCCCCCGGTCTGAGCGGACCTTGCGCGTTCGACCGCGGTGCGGCAGCGCCCCGAAGGGGCGCGGGGCTGTATCCGTCAGCGGCTCCGCCGCGGGGCCCGACCAGCCACGACGAGTCCGCAGGCGAACCACGACACCGCACGGCACCTCCGCAGGAGCGCACGGCACAAAGGCCTCCGGCGCGCAAGAGGGCCTCCCCGGCCATCCGGGCCCGTCCGGTTCGTATATGGAACCTCGGTCCGGTTACGCTCATGACATGTATGCCTGGCCCGCTTCTGAGGTCCCCGCCCTGCCCGGCAAGGGCCGCGACCTCCGGATCCACGACACCGCGACCGGCGGCCTCGTCACCCTCGACCCCGGTCCCGTCGCCCGTATCTACGTCTGCGGCATCACCCCGTACGACGCGACCCACCTGGGTCACGCGGCGACCTACAACGCGTTCGACCTCGTGCAGCGCGTGTGGCTCGACACCAAGCGGCAGGTCCACTACGTGCAGAACGTCACCGACGTCGACGATCCGCTGCTGGAGCGCGCCGAGCGCGACGGCATCGACTGGGTGGCCCTCGCCGAGAAGGAGACCGCCCTCTTCCGCGAGGACATGACCGCCCTGCGCATGCTGCCCCCGCAGCACTACATCGGCGCCGTCGAGGCGATACCCGGCATCGTGCCGCTCGTCGAGCGGCTGCGGGACGCGGGCGCCACCTACGACATCGACGGCGACATCTACTTCTCCGTCGAGGCCGACCCGCACTTCGGCAAGGTCTCCGGCCTCGACGCCGCGGCGATGCGGCTGCTGTCCGCCGAGCGCGGCGGCGACCCGGACCGGCCGGGCAAGAAGAACCCGGTCGACCCGATGCTGTGGATGGCCGCCCGCGAGGGCGAGCCCAGCTGGGACGGCGGCTCGCTCGGCCGCGGACGCCCCGGCTGGCACATCGAGTGCGTCGCCATCGCCCTCGACCACCTCGGCATGGGCTTCGACGTCCAGGGCGGCGGCTCCGACCTCGCCTTCCCGCACCACGAGATGGGCGCCTCGCACGCCCAGGCGCTCACCGGCGAGTTCCCCATGGCCAAGGCCTACGTGCACGCCGGCATGGTCGCCCTGCACGGCGAGAAGATGTCCAAGTCCAAGGGCAACCTGGTCTTCGTCTCCACGCTGCGCCGCGACGGCGTCGACCCGGCCGCCATCCGGCTCGCGCTCCTGTCCCACCACTACCGGGCCGACTGGGAATGGACCGACCAGGTGCTCGAAGACGCCCTTGAGCGCCTCGGCCGGTGGCGCGCGGCCGTCTCCCGCCCCGACGGCCCGCCCGCCGACGCGCTCGTCGAGGAGATCCGCGACGCCCTCGCCCACGACCTGGACGCCCCGGCCGCGCTCGCCGCGGTCGACCGCTGGGCGGCGCTCCAGCAGGAGCGCGGCGGCGACGACACCGCCGCCCCCGGCGTGGTGTCCCGGGCCGTCGACGCACTGCTCGGCGTGGCCCTGTAGGCGTACGCCCACGAAGGGGGCGCTTCCTCCGTGGGGAGGAAGCGCCCCGTCGTTCACCGGTCCCTCACCGGCCCGCGGCCGGGGTCACATGAACCTCTGGACCCTGACGCTCCGCAGGATGTGCGGCGACTGGGTGTCCCAGACGCCGATCACCTGGTGGCCGAACGCGAAGGCCTCCTGGACCTCGTCGTGGGCCTGCGGGGTCGGGTTGATGAGGATGCGGAGCTGGTTGTTGATGCGCAGGTAGATTGCCCGCGGCTGCCCCTGGAGCGGGTGCACGATGTCGATGTAGCCGTTGGCCACACCGGCGGCGAGTGCCTGCTGCTGGACCTGCTGCTGGGCCTGCTGGACGGCCGCCTGCACGACCTGCTGCAGCTCCTGCTGCATCTGCCGCTCGAACTGCTGCGCCTGCTGGTCCTGCTGCTGCGTCTGCTGCTGGCCGTACGGCTGCTGCTGCTGTTGTTGTTGGCCGAGCTGCTGCAGCAACTGCTGGTACGGCTGCTGCTGGCCGAGCTGCTGGAGCTGCTCCAGCGAGCCGCCGCCCATACCGCCCATGCCGCTGCCGCCGCCCATGCCGCCGCCGAACGGCTGCTGACCCTGCTGGCCGTAGCCCTGCTGGCCCTGCTGACCTTGCTGGCCTTGCTGGCCGTAGCCCTGCTGGCCTTGCTGGCCGTAGCCCTGCTGGCCCTGCTGGCCCTGCTGGCCGAACGGCGACGTGCTCGGGAACTGCTGGCCTTGCTGCTGTCCCAGTTGACCCATCTGCGGGGTGGTGCTCATGCGGGTGTCACCTTCCCTTGATCTCGTGGGCTGCGTCAGCCGGTGATCACCAGGCCGACGATCTCGTCGTCCGAGAACCACACTCGGACGTCGGGGCGTCCCCCCGCGAAGGCGGAGTGCACCGCCTGGCGGATCTCGGGGGACGGGTGGTTCAGGTTCCGCCAGCCGCCGGACACGAACAGCCGGAGCCTCGGCGGAAGTTCACGCGGGTACGGCAGGAGTTCGTCCCAGTACCGCTCGGCCTGGCCCGAGCCGACCGCGTGCGGCAGCAGGTGCGTGACCGCCGACTTGATGTCGGGCCGGCTGCCGATCCGCTGCGAGGCGGGCCGGCCCGGCGCGTCCTGCTGCGGCGAACCGGTCGCCCGCAGTACCGCGCGGGCGCGTTCGGGGGACATCGCGCTCTGGTCGGCCGCCTTGAGTATCCCCTGCAGTGCGGCCAGTGCGCCGACCACCACCGGGGAGGCGGCGGAGGTCCCCGAGAACGTGTCCGTGTACCAGGCGATCTCCTCGGGCCCGCCCTGCAGGTCGCCGGGCCGGTCCCAGAAGCCGCCGGTGGTCGTGACCTCGCGCCCCCAGCCCTGCGCGTCCACCCGCGAGCCGTAGTTGGAGAACGCCAGCCGCGACCGGTCCGGGCCGTGGTCCCGGCCGTGCGTGCCGGGCGGCGGAGCGCCCGCGCCGACCAGGACGGCACCGGAGGACTGGTTGGACGGGTTGAACGGGTTGCGCCACCACTCCGGGAATCCGTCCGGACGGCGCTCGTAGACCGCGTCGTCCAGCGACTCGGCACCGTTGCCCGCGGCCGCCACGACGATCACGCCCCGGGCGGTGGCGTGCCGGACGGCCGCGAAGTCGTCCGGCCACCATTCGAGGGCGACGTAGCCGCGCTGGTCGTCGCGCTCGGCGAACTCGAACCGGGGCCCCGGGCGGTGGAGTTCGACCAGCACGATGTCACCGGGGCCGAGCCGCTCCGCCGCCGCGTGGACCGCGGCCGCGGTGCCCACGCCCTGGAAGGAGGCGGCGGCGGTCACCGCGTCCGGGACGACGCCGTGCACGCCGTACTCGTTGCGGTCACCGCCGATCACCCCGATGACGGCGGTGCCGTGGTTGCGCCAGGCGAGGTCGTTGACCGGGGTGCCGACGACAACGCCGGACAGCTTGGCGGTGAGGTCCTCGTGGCCGAGCTGCCAGGCGCCCTCCACGTCGATCACCGTCACGCCCCGGCCGGTGCCGCCGGGCCGCTGCCAGGCCCAGTGGGCGTCGATGCCCTCGGGCGCGGGCCCCAGATACCCCTGGCGGCTGCTGAAGTCGGGGGTGACCGGCGCGCCCTCCTTCAACCGCTTCTCCTCCGGGCTCGGTTGCCCGAGGGTGGCCGGTACGGCGCCCGGTTTCACGTACGCCGTGTCGATGCCCGGCAGCGCGGCGATGCGCGAGCGCAGCTCCGCGGCCCGGCTCTCCCCGCCCCGCACCCGGTAGAACAGCGCGAGGTCGGGCACGTTCTCCGCGCCGGCCGGCGCGGACTGCTGCAGGCGTTCCTCGCTGCCGAACAGCGGCTCCAGGGCGAGCTGTTCGTCGTCGAGGAACATGTTGAGGGCCGACACGTCGGCGCCCGCGGCCGACCGTACGCCCTCGGTCCGAGCACGCAGCCGGGCCTCGGGACGGGCGACGACGATCAGTTCCTGCTCGGCTCCTCGGTAGGTGAATCCCGCTCCGTCGGGCCCCGGCCCGGAGGCCCCCGGGCCCTGCGCCGGCTGTACCTGCTCGGTCATCGGGTACCGCTCCCTTCGGTCCGTGCGGGTGGTCGCCTTCGTGGGACAACCAAGCACTCACGCGGCGGCGCGTCCAGACTGTTTTCGTCAACTTGGTTTGAGAACAAGTTGAATTGGGCAACGTGTGCAATCCGGCCTGAAACAGCTGTCACGTCGCAATCCGGCCAGATGCTGTCGAGACGCTGTCGAACAACTGGCTGACGCTGTAGCCAGGGCGGCGTATGTGGTGGGGTGGACAGGTAGTTGACCGCTGGACCGGCCAACTGCCGGTCCCCTTTCCGCGGAAGGACTCCCCGTGGCACCCACACACGGTTCCTTCGCACATCCCCTCAGCCGCCGCGGCCTGCTCACCGCCGGCGCGGTCGCGGCCGGCGCCGCCCTGGCGGGCCCGCCGGCGGCCGCCGCGGGCCGGCCCGCCGTGATCCCGCTGCCGGACGGCTTCCGTCCGGAGGGCATCACGATCGGCGGCGGACCGTACGCCTACCTCGGCTCCCTCGGCGACGGCTCCATCTACCGCGCCGACCTGCGCACCGGGGCGGGCCGCATCGTCTCGACCGGACCCGGCACACCCTCGGTCGGACTCAAACTCGACGACCGGGGACGGCTGTTCGTCGCCGGACGCGGCGAGGGCGCCCGCGTCGTGGACGCCCGCAGCGGCGAGATCCTCGCCTCCTACGTCCTCAGCACCACCACCCCCACCTTCGCCAACGACGTGTTCCTCACCCCCGGCGCGGCCTGGTTCACCGACTCCTACCGGCCCGCGCTGTACGCCCTCCCGCTCGGCCGGCACGGACGGCTGCCCGGCGCGGACGACGTCGTGACGATCCCGCTCGGCGGCGCCTGGAGCCAGGTGCCCGGCGAGGTCGTGAACGCCAACGGCATCACCCGCACCCCGGACGGCTCGGCGCTGCTCGTCGTGCAGTCCGGCGTCGGCGCCCTGCACCGGGTCGACCCGCGCACCGGCATCACCGAACTCGTCGACCTCGGCGACGCGGCCCCCCTCACCAACGGCGACGGACTGCTCCTCATCGGCCGGACCCTGTACGTCGTGCAGAACCGGCAGAACGCCGTCGACGTCTTCACCCTGGCCGCCGACGGTCGCAGCGGTGTCTTCCGGCGCCGCATCACCGACCCCGCCTTCGACGTGCCGACGACGGTGGCCGCCCACCGGGACCGGCTCTACCTGCCCAACGCGCGGTTCACCACGACGCCGACGCCCGGGACGACGTACGACATCGTCTCCGTGCCCAAGTGACGCCCGAGGGCGGTGCGCTTCCGTGCGCACCGCCCTCACACGACGTCAGTCCTCCGATGAATCCTCGTCCTCCGGACCGGCCTTCGGCGGCTTCGGCGGCCGGGTCAGACCGCTGGGGTTGTCCCGCAGGTACGTGCCCTCCCCGCCGTCCGTCGCATGGCCGCCGGGCAGCGGCGGGCCGCCCCCGTCGCGGCGCCGCAGATACCGCTCGAACTCGCGGGCGATGGCCTCGCCCGACGCCTCGGGCAGCTCCGCGGTGTCCCGGGCCTCCTCCAGCGTCTGCACGTACTCGGCGACCTCGCTGTCCTCGGCGGCCAGTTGGTCCACGCCGACCTGCCACGCGCGCGCGTCCTCGGGCAGCTCGCCCAGCGGGATCCGCACGTCGATGAGGTCCTCGAGACGGTTGAGGAGGGCCAGCGTCGCCTTGGGGTTGGGCGGCTGTGAGACGTAGTGCGGCACGGCCGCCCACAGGCTGACGGCCGGCACGCCCGCGTGCGTGCACGCCTCCTGGAGGACGCCGACGATGCCCGTGGGGCCCTCGTACTTGGTCTCCTCCAGGTCCATCCGGCGGGCCAGGTCCGCGTCCGAGGTGGTCCCGCTGATCGGCACCGGACGTGTGTGCGGGGTGTCGCCGAGCAGGGCGCCCAGGACGACCACCAGCTCCACACCGAGCTCGTGCGCGAAACCGAGCAGCTCGTTGCAGAACGAGCGCCAGCGCATGGACGGTTCGATACCGCGGACCAGCACGAGGTCGCGCGGCTTCTCCCCGCCGACCCGGACCACCGACAACCTTGTCGTCGGCCACGTGATCTTCCGCACGCCCGCGTCCATCCACACCGTGGGCCGGTTGACCTGGAAGTCGTAGTAGTCCTCGGCGTCCAGCGCCGCGAAGACCTCGCCCTTCCACTCCCTGTCCAGATGCGCGACCGCGGTGGAGGCGGCGTCACCGGCATCGTTCCAGCCTTCGAACGCGGCCACCATGACTGGGTCGATCAGCTCGGGAACTCCCTCCAGCTCGATCACCCAGCGCCTCCTTCCGACGTGCCCTCGCCTGACGAACCAACCTTACGGCGTGCGGCGGGGGCGTCCGCAGCCCCCTTGCACGGGGGAGTGAACGGATCACTGCCCCGATCGCCACCCCGGAACACCCCCCGTCCGGTGCCGCTCACAAGCGCGTCCGCAGCCACTGCTCCACGCTCGCGATGTGCACCGTCGCCCAGGACCGGGCCGCGTCCGCGTCCCGGTCGCGCAGCGCGTCCAGGATCGCCCGGTGCTCGCGCAGGGTGCGCTCGACCGCGTCCTGCTGGGTGAGCCCGCGCCAGATCCGGGCCCGGGTGGTGGGCCCGGACAGACCGTCCAGCAGCGAGCACAGCACCGAGTTGCCGGAGCCCAGCACGATCGCGCGGTGGAACTCCAGATCGCAGGCGACCAGTTCTTCCACGGAGGGGGCGTCGCCGAGCGCGTCCAGCCGCTCCGACAGCTCGTCCAGCTCCCGCTCGCTGATCCGGGCGGCCGCCATCGCGGTGGCCGCCGGCTCCAGGATGCGGCGCACCGCCAGGAACTCCAGCACCGTGTCGTCGCGGTGGAAGTCCACGACGAAACTCATCGCCTCCAGCAGCAGCTGCGGATCGAGGCTCGTCACATAGGTGCCGTCGCCCTGCCGCACGTCCAGGATCCGGATCAGCGACAGCGCGCGCACCGCCTCGCGCAGGGAGTTGCGGGACAGCCCCAGCTCGGCGGCGAGTTCGCTCTCCTTGGGCAGGCGGTCGCCCGGGCGCAGCGCACCGGAGACGATCATTCCCTTGATCTTCTCGATCGCCTCGTCGGTGACGGTCATGGCGGCGCCTCCCGTGCGCTCAGACATCCGATCTATCAGCCCCCATTATGCGGCCGTACCGTACGCGAAAAGGGCGGCTCCGTCGGCAGGGAGCCGCCCCTTCGCGTGCCGGCCCCAGGGGAGGGGGCCGTTCCGGCGGTACCGGCCCCGGTCAGGGAAGAGGGGCCGGCACCGAGGCCTGCGCCGTGTCCAGCGGGTCCTGGACCTCGGCCTACTTCTTGTCCAGCAGGTCCTGGACCTTCCCGCGGACCTCGTCCGTGGCCAGGCCGCGGATCGTCAGCGTCGTACGGCGGCGCAGCACGTCGTCCGCGGTCTCGGCCCACTCGTGGTCCCGGGCGTAGACGACCTGCGCCCAGATCTCCGGCGCGTCGGGGTGGACGCGCTCGGCCAGCTCGGGGTTGTCGTTGGCCAGCCGGGCGATGTCGAAGGCCAGCGAACCGTAGTGCGTGGCCAGGTGCTTGGCGGTGTCGGCCGCCATGCGCGGACCCGGCGCCGGGCCGTCCACCAGCAGGCGGTGGGCCACCGCGCGCGGGTTGGCGACACCGGGCAGCGGCAGTTTCTTCGGCAGCGAGGCGACCGGCTCGAAGTCGTCGCCCAGCGGGTGGCCGGGCAGCGCCTGGAGCTTCTGCATCACCGTACGGCCGATGTGCCGGAAGGTGGTCCACTTGCCGCCCGCGACGGACAGCATCCCGCCCTTGCCCTCGGTCACCACCGTCTCGCGCTTGGCCTTGGCGGTGTCACCGGGGCCGCCCGGCAGCACCCGCAGCCCCGCGAAGGCGTAGGTGATCAGATCGCGGTCCAGCTGCTGGTCGCGGACGGAGAAGGCCGCCTCGTCCAGGATCTGGGTTATGTCCTTGTCGTTGACCGCGACGTCCGCCGGGTCGCCCTCGAACTCCTCGTCCGTGGTGCCCAGCAGCAGCATGTCCTCCCACGGCAGCGCGAAGGTGATGCGGTACTTGTCGATCGGGGTGGCCAGCGCCGCCTTCCACGGCGAGGTCCGCTTCAGGACCAGATGCGCGCCCTTCGACAGCCGGATCGACGGGGCCGCGTCCGGGTCCTCCATCCGGCGCAGGTGGTCCACCCACGGGCCGGTCGCGTTCAGCACCAGGCGGGCGTTCACCCCGAACTCCTCGCCGGAGAGCCGGTCGCGCAGCTCGGCACCGGTCACCCGGCCCCGGGTGAAGCGCAGGCCCTTGACCTCGGCGTGGTTGAGGACGACCGCGCCCGCCTCGACGGCCGCGCGGACCGTCATCAGCGCCATGCGCGCGTCGTTCATCTGGTCGTCGCCGTACACGGCCACGGCCTTGAGGTTCTCGGTGCGCAGCTCGGGCACGTCCTGCGCCGCCTTGGCGGGGGACAGGAGGTGACCGACGCCGTCACCGAACGCGGAGAGCGCGGAGTAGGCGAAGACACCCGCCCCGAGCTTCGCGGCACCGTGCGGCCCGCCCTTGTACACGGGCAGGTAGAACGTGAGCGGGTTCGCCAGGTGGGGGGCCACCTGGCGGGAGACCGCACGGCGCTCGAAGTGGTTCTCCGCCACCAGCTTCACCGCACCGGTCTGCAGGTAGCGCAGACCGCCGTGGAGCAGCTTGGAGGAGGCGGAGGAGGTGGCGCCGGCGAAGTCACCGGCGTCGACCAGAGCCACCCTGAGCCCGGACTGCGCGGCGTGCCAGGCGGTGGAGATGCCCAGGATGCCGCCGCCGATGACGAGGAGGTCGTACGACGCCTTGGAGAGCTGCTCCCTGGTCTCGGCGCGGCTCGGGTGGGAGCCGGAGGCCGGGCGCGTCCCCAGGGCAGGCACGGACTGCAGGGTGGACTGACTGGTCATTCGGGTTCTTACTCCTCGTCCTCGATCCAGCCCATGGTCCGCTCGACGGCCTTGAGCCAGCTCTTGTACTCACGGTCGCGGGTCTCCGCGTCCATGCGGGGGGTCCACTCGGCGGCCCGGCGCCAGTTGGCGCGCAGGTCGTCGGTGCTGGTCCAGAAGCCGACGGCGAGACCGGCGGCGTAGGCGGCACCGAGGCAGGTCGTCTCGGCGACCATCGGGCGCACCACGGGGGCGTCCAGGAAGTCGGAGAGCGTCTGCATCAGCAGGTTGTTGGAGGTCATGCCGCCGTCGACCTTGAGGGCGGTGAGCTCGACGCCGGAGTCCTTCGTCATGGCGTCGGTGATCTCACGGGTCTGCCAGGCGGTGGCCTCCAGGACGGCACGCGCCAGGTGCGCCTTGGTGACGTACCGGGTCAGGCCGGCGATCACACCGCGGGCGTCGGAGCGCCAGTACGGGGCGAACAGGCCGGAGAAGGCCGGCACGAAGTAGGCGCCGCCGTTGTCCTCGACCGAGAGCGCCAGCGTCTCGATCTCGGCGGCCGTGGAGATCAGGCCCATCTGGTCGCGCATCCACTGCACCAGCGAGCCGGTGACGGCGATCGAGCCCTCCAGGGCGTAGACCGGCTTCTCGTCGCCGATCCGGTAGCCGACCGTGGTCAGCAGGCCCGAGTAGGAGTTGATGATCTTCTCACCGGTGTTCATCAGCATGAACGTGCCGGTGCCGTACGTGGACTTCGCCTCGCCCTCGGCGAAGCAGGTCTGGCCGAACAGCGCCGCCTGCTGGTCGCCCAGTGCCGAGGCGACCGGGATGCCGCCGAGCAGGTCGCCCAGCTTGCCGCCGGTGACCTCGCCGTAGACCTCGGCGGAGGAGCGGATCTCCGGGAGCATCGACAGCGGCACGCCGATGGACTCGGCGATCTTCGCGTCCCACTCCAGGGTGTGGAGGTTCATCAGCATGGTGCGGGAGGCGTTGGTGACGTCGGTGTAGTGCTTGCCGCCGTTGACGCCGCCGGTCAGGTTCCAGATGACCCAGGTGTCCATGGTGCCGAAGAGGATGTCGCCGCGCTCGGCGCGCTCGCGCAGGCCCTCGACGTTGTCCAGCAGCCAGCGGGCCTTGGG
The DNA here is from genome assembly GCF_014596915.1 of Streptomyces sp. TRM68416. GTDB lineage: Bacteria > Actinomycetota > Actinomycetes > Streptomycetales > Streptomycetaceae > Streptomyces. The sequence continues at coordinate 319,366 of NZ_JACVWU010000002.1, read as the reverse complement.
GCCGGCGAAGTACGAGGCGAGGGGAAGGCCCGTCTCGCGGCGGAAGCGGTCCTGGCCGACGTTGCGGCCGAGCTCCTTGCACAGGGCGTCGGTGCGGGTGTCCTGCCAGACGATGGCGTTGTGGACGGGCTCACCGGTGTTCTTGTCCCACAGCAGCGTCGTCTCGCGCTGGTTGGTGATGCCGATGGCCTTGATGTCGTCACGGGTGATGCCGGCCTTCTCGATGGCACCGGCGACCACCTCCTGGACGTTGGTCCAGATCTCGGTGGCGTTGTGCTCCACCCAGCCCGGCTTGGGGAAGATCTGCTCGTGCTCCTTCTGGTCGACGGAGACGATACGGCCGTCGCGGTCGAAGACGATGCAGCGGGAGGAGGTGGTGCCCTGGTCGATGGCGGCGATGAACGGGCCGGCGGTGTGGGCGTCGGTCACTGTGTGCTCCTGAAGAATCCGTGGTGAAGAGGCTTACGTACGGCGCGTGCTGTGCGTATCGATGCTTCTTGAGGAAGAATGCGACGCTTCTCTAAGCAAAGGCGACGTTGTAGATGCCTGCGGCGATCGCCGCGCCGAGCAGCGGGCCGACCACCGGGACCCAGGCGTAGCCCCAGTCGGAGCCGCCCTTGTTGGGCAGGGGCAGCAGGGCGTGCACGATGCGCGGACCGAGGTCACGGGCCGGGTTGATGGCGTAACCGGTCGGGCCGCCGAGGGACAGACCGATCGCGACCACCACGAACGCGGTGATGAGCCCGCCCAGGATGCCGAGGCCGTTGCCCTCGGCGTTCAGGCCCTGCGTGAGCACGGCGAGGACCAGCACGATGGTGCCGATGACCTCCGTGGCCACGTTCTGCCAGGCGACCCGGATCTCCGGACCGGTGGAGAAGACACCGAGGACCGGGCCCGCGCCCTTCTCCTGGGCCTCCACGGCCTTGACGGTGGAGGCCTGCGCGCCGGGACCGCCGACGATCTCCTTGTCGGTCAGGTGGGCGTGGAACTGGCCGTAGTAGGCGACCCAGACCAGAGTGGCGCCGAGCATGGCGCCGAGCAGCTGTCCGCCCATGTAGGTCGGGACGTCGCTCCAGTCGATGCCGTTCTTCTTGAGCGCCAGCGCGAGGGTCACGGCCGGGTTCAGGTGGGCGCCGGAGAGCGGGGCCGAGGTGTAGACAGCCGTCATGACGGCGAAGCCCCACCCGAACGTGATGGCGAGCCATCCGGCGTTCCGGGCCTTCGAGGCCTTGAGTACGACGGCCGCGACCACGCCGCCGCCGAGCAGGATGAGTATGGCGGTACCGATGGTCTCGCCGATGAAGATGTCGGAGCTGGACACCCGCGACTCCTTTGTCCTTCGTCCAGGGAAGCGCGAACCCCGGGTCCCTCCGGGGGTTCGAGCGCCCTCGTGGGGTGAGAGCGATGCCGGCCCTTGGCGTTGTCACACTCTAGCGCGTATTGCCGGTAGGTGTTCGACAATGCCGACCGATGGACGGGAGTCTTGCTCCGGCGTTACGGGTGCGTCAAGGGTTCTGTTATCGAAAGCACGATCGTTATTGATCGCCGCGAGTTATCGATCTTCGGGCGGGAGACTTGTCACCCCTGCCCGTTATGTCCACCCCAGGGTATGCCGAACGCCGGAACGTCGCCCAGACGTCCCGGCGTTCCCTCACCAGGTTCTAGAACCGGCCCGCGCCCAGATCCCGCGACACCGCGCGGGCGCAGTCCCGTACCGCCGCGATCAGCTCGGGCCGCAGCTCGCCGTCCCGGCACAGCCGCTCCACGGCGCCCGTGACCCCGACCGCGCCGACCGGCATCCGCCGCCGGTCGTGGATCGGCGCGGCCAGGGAGGCGACGCCCTCCCAGGTCTCCTCCACGTCCGCCGCGTAGCCCCGCGCGCGCGTGATGTCGAGGAGATGCTCGAACTCCTCCAGCTCGCACACCGTCCGGTCCGTGAAGGGCTTGCGGTCGGCCTCGATCGCCTCGCTGTGCGCCACCGGGTCGTATGCCGACAGCACCTTGCCCAGCGCCGTGGAGTGCAGCGGCTGCATCGCCCCTATCTCCAGCACTTGACGGCTGTCGTCCGGACGGAAGACGTGGTGCACGATCAGCACGCCCTGCTGGTGCAGGACCCCGAGATAGACGCTCTCGCCGCTGGAACGGGCCAGATCGTCCGTCCACACCAGCGCCCGCGCCCGCAGCTCGTGCACGTCCAGATAGGTGGTGCCCAGGCGCAGCAGCTCGGCGCCCAGCTGATAGCGGCCCGAGACGCCGTCCTGCTCGACGAAGCCCTCCTGCTGCAGGGTGCGCAGGATGCCGTGCGCGGTGCCCTTGGCCAGGCCCAGGGCCGAGGCGATGTCCGACAGGCCGAGCCGTCGCTCGCCGCCCGCGAGCAGCCGCAGCATCGCGGCCGCCCGTTCGAGCGACTGGATGTTCCGTGCCATCGCCGTCCTGCCTCCGTCCCCATCGACCGTCGACCTCGACGTCGTTGCCGTTGTTCGGCAATGCCGAACACTACCGGTCGATGTCGACCCACCGCCAATGGTTGGCAGCGATCCATTGCACCACCCCGGCCGACCACGCCTCGCGGGCCGCGACCCCCTGCGTCACTCGTACCCCGCGGATGACCTGCCCGTCATCCCCGTCCGCCCCGTGGACGCCCTGAACATCCTTCCCCGGTCCCGGCTACCCTGGCGGCGTGCGCCCACCGCGGAACGGACCGCAAGGGCGCAAAGCCGACAGCCGTCGCACCTTGAGGGAGCCCTTTCATGGCCTCGTCGCCACAGACCCCTTCCGCCGACAGCCGGACCCGCGTGTCCGCCCTCCGCGAGGCGCTCGCCACCCGAGTGGTGGTCGCCGACGGAGCGATGGGCACCATGCTCCAGGCCCAGGACCCCACCCTTGAGGACTTCCAGAACCTCGAGGGCTGCAACGAGATCCTGAACCTGACCCGGCCCGACATCGTGCGCTCGGTGCACGAGGCGTACTTCGACGCGGGCGTGGACTGCGTCGAGACGAACACGTTCGGCGCGAACTACGCCGCGATGGCCGAGTACGACATCCCCGAGCGCGTCTACGAGCTGTCCGAGGCGGGCGCCCGCATCGCCCGCGAGACCGCCGACGGCTACGCCGCCCGCGACGGACGCCGGCGCTGGGTCCTGGGCTCCATCGGCCCCGGCACCAAGCTGCCCACCCTCGGCCACATCGGCTACCCCACGATCCGCGACGCCTTCCAGCAGAACGCCGAGGGCCTCATCTCCGGCGGCGCCGACGCGCTGATCGTCGAGACCACCCAGGACCTGCTGCAGACCAAGGCCGCCGTCATCGGCGCCCAGCGCGCCCGCGAGATCTCCGGCCTCGACCTGCCGATCATCGTCTCCGTCACCGTCGAGACCACCGGCACCATGCTGCTGGGCTCCGAGATCGGCGCCGCGCTCACCGCGCTGGAGCCGCTCGGCATCGACATGATCGGCATGAACTGCGCCACCGGCCCCGCCGAGATGAGCGAGCACCTGCGCTACCTCTCCCGGCACTCCCGCATCCCGCTGTCCTGCATGCCCAACGCGGGCCTGCCCGTCCTCGGCAAGGACGGCGCCACCTACCCGCTCACCGCACCGGAGCTGGCCGACGCCCACGAGACCTTCGTACGCGACTACGGCCTCTCCCTCGTCGGCGGCTGCTGCGGCACAACCCCCGAACACCTGCGCCAGCTCGTCGAACGCGTCCGCGACCTCACCCCCACCGAACGCGACCCGCGCCCCGAGCCCGGCGCCGCCTCCCTCTACCAGACCGTCCCCTTCCGCCAGGACACCTCCTACCTGGCCATCGGCGAGCGCACCAACGCCAACGGCTCCAAGAAGTTCCGCGAGGCCATGCTGGACGCCCGCTGGGACGACTGCGTCGAGATGGCCCGCGAGCAGATCCGCGAGGGCGCGCACATGCTCGACCTGTGCGTGGACTACGTCGGCCGCGACGGCGTCGCCGACATGGAGGAACTCGCCGGCCGCTTCGCCACCGCCTCCACCCTGCCCATCGTCCTCGACTCCACCGAGGTCGACGTCATCCGGGCCGGCCTGGAGAAGCTCGGCGGCCGAGCGGTCATCAACTCCGTCAACTACGAGGACGGCGACGGCCCCGAGTCCCGCTTCGCCAAGGTCACCCGGCTCGCCCAGGAGCACGGCGCCGCGCTGATCGCGCTGACCATCGACGAGGAGGGCCAGGCCCGCACCCCCGAGAAGAAGGTCGAGATCGCCGAACGGCTGATCGAGGACCTCACCGGGAACTGGGGCATCCACGAGTCCGACATCCTCATCGACACCCTCACCTTCACCATCTGCACCGGCCAGGAGGAGTCCCGCAAGGACGGCATCGCCACCATCGAGGCCATCCGCGAACTCAAGCGCCGCCACCCCGACGTACAGACCACCCTCGGCCTGTCCAACATCTCCTTCGGCCTCAACCCGGCCGCCCGCATCCTGCTCAACTCCGTCTTCCTCGACGAGTGCGTCAAGGCCGGCCTGGACTCGGCGATCGTGCACGCCTCCAAGATCCTGCCGATCGCCCGGTTCAGCGAGGAAGAGGTCCGTACGGCCCTCGACCTCATCTACGACCGCCGCACCGAGGGCTACGACCCGCTGCAGAAGCTGATGGCCCTGTTCGAGGGCGCCACCGCCAAGTCCCTCAAGGCCGGCAAGGCCGAGGAACTCGCCGCCCTGCCGCTGGAGGAACGCCTCAAGCGCCGCATCATCGACGGCGAGAAGAACGGCCTCGAAACCGACCTCGACGACGCACTCAAGGACCGCCCCGCCCTCGACATCGTCAACGACACCCTCCTGGAGGGCATGAAGGTCGTCGGCGAACTCTTCGGCTCCGGCCAGATGCAACTGCCGTTCGTCCTCCAGTCCGCCGAGGTCATGAAGAGCGCGGTGGCCTACCTGGAGCCGCACATGGAGAAGGTCGAGGGCGACGAGGCCGGCAAGGGCACCATCGTGCTCGCCACCGTCCGCGGCGACGTCCACGACATCGGCAAGAACCTCGTCGACATCATCCTGTCCAACAACGGCTACAACGTCGTCAACCTCGGCATCAAGCAGCCCGTCTCCGCGATCCTGGACGCCGCCGAGGAACACCGCGCCGACGTCATCGGCATGTCCGGCCTCCTGGTCAAGTCCACGGTGATCATGAAGGAGAACCTGGAGGAGCTCAACCAGCGCGGCCTCGCGGCGAACTACCCCGTCATCCTCGGCGGCGCCGCCCTGACCCGGGCCTACGTCGAACAGGACCTGCACGAGATCTACGAGGGCGAAGTCCGCTACGCCCGCGACGCGTTCGAGGGACTGCGCCTGATGGACGCCCTCATCGGCGTCAAGCGGGGCGTGCCCGGCGCCAAGCTGCCCGAACTCAGGCAGCGCCGGGTGCGCGCCGCCACCGTAGCCGTCGAGGAGCGCCCGGAGGAGGGCCACGTCCGCTCCGACGTCGCCACCGACAACCCCGTCCCCACCCCGCCCTTCTGGAACACCCGCGTCATCAAGGGCATCCAGCTCAAGGAGTACGCCAGCTGGCTCGACGAGGGCGCCCTGTTCAAGGGCCAGTGGGGCCTGAAGCAGGCCCGCACCGGCGAAGGACCCACCTACGAGGAACTCGTCGAGACCGAGGGCCGCCCGCGCCTGCGCGGCCTGCTGGACCGCCTCCAGACCGAGAACCTGCTGGAAGCGGCCGTCGTCTACGGCTACTTCCCCTGCGTGTCCAAGGACGACGACCTGATCATCCTGGACGACCGGGGCAACGAACGCACCCGCTTCACCTTCCCCCGCCAGCGCCGCGGCCGCCGGCTGTGCCTGGCCGACTTCTTCCGCCCCGAGGAGTCCGGCGAGACCGACGTCGTCGGCCTCCAGGTCGTCACCGTCGGCTCCCGCATCGGCGAGGAGACGGCCCGCATGTTCGAGGCCAACGCCTACCGCGACTACCTCGAACTGCACGGACTGTCCGTGCAGTTGGCCGAGGCGCTCGCCGAGTACTGGCACGCGCGCGTGCGTTCGGAACTGGGCTTCGCCGGCGAGGACCCCAGCGACATCGAGGACATGTTCGCCCTGAAGTACCGGGGCGCCCGCTTCTCGCTCGGCTACGGCGCCTGCCCCGACCTGGAGGACCGCGCCAAGATCGCCGAACTCCTCCAGCCGGAACGCATCGGCGTCCACCTCTCCGAGGAGTTCCAGCTGCACCCCGAGCAGTCCACGGACGCCATCGTCATCCACCACCCGGAGGCGAAGTACTTCAACGCGCGCTGAAGCCCGCCACGACCCCGGATCGACCGCGACTCCCGTGTCCCCCGGCCCACGTCGATTAAACAAGGCAGCGCACCGCCGCACGACGTACACTTGTCGGTCCACCGCAGGCCGGTTCCCCCCGTGGGAACCGGCCTGACCGTCCCTCAAGGAGGTGCGCCCGGATGACCAGCACGGTCCCCGCGCCAGTAACCCGTACGGCACAAGGCTCAGCCCTGCAGGCCGTGCTCCTCGACATGGACGGCACCCTCGTGGACACCGAGGGCTTCTGGTGGGACGTCGAGGTCGAGGTCTTCGCCCGGCTCGGGCACACCCTGGACGACTCCTGGCGCCATGTCGTGGTCGGCGGCCCGATGAGCCGCAGCGCGGGGTTCCTGATCGAGGCCACCGGCGCCGACATCACCCTCGCCGAACTCACGGTGCTGCTCAACGAGGGCTTCGAGCACCGCATCGGACGCACCCTGCCGCTGATGCCGGGCGCCACCCGGCTGCTCGCCGAACTGGCCGCCCACGAGATCCCCACGGCTCTCGTCTCCGCCTCGCACCGGCGCATCATCGACCGCGTCCTCACCTCGCTCGGCCCGCAGCACTTCGCGCTCACGGTCGCCGGCGACGAGGTGCCGCGCACCAAGCCCCACCCCGACCCCTACCTGTTCGCGGCGGCCGGACTCGGCGTCGATCCGGCCAGATGCGCGGTCGTCGAGGACACCGCGACCGGCGTCGCGGCGGCCGAGGCGGCCGGCTGCCAGGTCGTGGCCGTGCCCTCCGTCGCACCCATCTCCCCGGCCCACCGCCGCACCGTCGTCGGCTCCCTGGAAGAGGTCGACCTGGCATTTCTGCGCGGCCTCATGACGGAAATGCGCTAGCCGTTCACCCAGCGTCGCAGACACGACAACACCGGAATTCGACGGCCGGCACCGAAAGAAACTCCCGCCCGGCCCATGGCCGAATTCCGGCGTCCGTCCAACCCGTTGAGGCTGTGACGTTCCCCACCTCGCGCAGCCTCGACAGGGGTGACGGCGTGTGCTGTTCACCCCTTTTCCGGCCCCACCCGCGTGCCCTTGTGTCCCGATTGGGCCGCCGCTGCACGAATCCTTCCACTGTCGGTTTTTCGTAGGGTCCACACCTGGTTTCGCTGCGTGATGAGCGCCCAACTCCGGTGGCCGCGAACCCCCCTGCGGGCGCGGACTAATCTCGTTCGCGAGAACATCCCCCTTACCCCCGTGACTCGCCGCACCACCCATGCATGCCGGGTACACGGACGTGACAGCTGGAGAAACCCGCGCATGAACCGCAAGACTCTGGTGCTGCCGGCCGTCATCGGCCTGCTCGCCCCGGTCCTCGCCGCCTGTGGCGGATCGGACAGCGGCAGCGGCTCGGGCGGCGCCATCGTTGTCGGCACCACCGACCAGTTCAAGGTTTCCAGCGACGACCCCGCCCCGCTGGACCCGGCCGCCACCTACGACGTCGGCACCTGGAACATCCTGCGCCAGACCGTGCAGACCCTCATGATCCAGCCCCGCGGCGAGGGCGACCCGGTCCCCGAGGCAGCCGAGAAGTGCGGCTTCACCGACACCGGCAACGAACGCTACGTCTGCACCCTGCGCGAAGGCCTGAAGTTCGCCGACGGCGACACCATCACCGCGGCCGACGTGAAGTACTCCATCGACCGCGCCCTGAAGATCAACGACCCCGGCGGCGTCGTCGCCCTGCTCTCCACCGTCGACACGGTCGAGACCAAGGGCGACCGCGAGATCATCTTCCACCTCAAGACCGCCGACGCCACCTTCCCCTACAAGCTGACCACGCCCGTCGCCGGCATCGTCAACCCCGACGACTACGCCGCCGACAAGCTGCGCGGCGGCTTCCAGGTCAGCGGCTCCGGCCCGTACACGCTGCAGGCGGAGGAGAAGGACGGCAAGCTCGTCAAGGCCGTCTTCACCAAGAACCCCTCCTACAAGGGCTCACTGCAGGTCAACAACAACAAGGTCGAACTGCGCCCCTTCGACGACGCCGAAACCATGGGCGACGCCCTCGACAAGGGCGACATCGACCTGATGACCCGCGCCATGTCCCCGGACCAGATCCAGGCCCTGTCCACCGCCGACGGCGACGTCGACCTCGTCGAGATGTCCGGCCTGGAGATCCGCTACCTCGCCTTCAACACCGACGCCCCCAGCGTCGAGAGCAAGGCCGTCCGCCAGGCCATGGCCCAGGTCATCAACCGCAGCGAACTCGTCTCCAAGGTCTACGGCACCCAGGCCGAACCCCTCTACTCCCTGGTCCCGGCCAGCCTCACCGGCCACTCCAACGCCTTCTTCAACACATACGGCGAACCCAGCGTCGCCAAGGCCCGCGCACTGCTGACCCGCGCGAACATCACCACCCCGGTGAAACTGACCCTGTACTACACGACCGACCACTACGGCAGCGCCACCAAGAAGGAGTTCGAGCTGCTGCGGCGGCAGCTCAACGACAGCGGCCTGTTCGACGTCGGCATCAAGGGCGTCCCCTGGTCCACCTTCCGCCCCGCCGAACAGGAAGGCGAGTACGAGGTCTACGGCATGGGCTGGTTCCCCGACTTCCCCGACGCCGACAACTTCCTCGCACCCTTCCTCGACAAGGACAACTTCCTCGGCTCGCCCTACGCCAACAGCGAGATCCGCAACTCGCTCATCCCGCAGTCCCGCCGCGAGGCCGACCGTCAGTCCGCCGTCACCAGCCTGACGGACATTCAGGACATCGTCGCCGAGGACGTCCCCGTCATCCCGCTGTGGCAGGGCAGGCAGTACCTCGCTGTCCGCGACAACGTCACCGGCACCGCGTACGCCCTCAACTCCTCCTCGACCCTCCAACTGTGGGAGCTCGGCCGCGGCGTGAGCGGCTGACATCTCCCGTGCCGGGGCCCCGGGACGGCGGCCCCACGATTTCCGACACCCGAGACAAGGCACCTGCACGTGAACATGCGCAACCAGTGGCCGGTCCTGCCCGTCGTGGCAGGGCTGGCCTCCGGCCTGCTGACCGGCTGCGGCACGCAGGCCGGCGGCTCCGGGAGCAACGGCTCCTCCGTGGTCATGGGAATGTCCGACGAGGTCCTCGCCACCGACCCGGCGTCCGGATACGACCCCGGCTCATGGCTGTTGTTCAACAACGTCTTCCAGTCCCTGCTCAGCTTCCCCAAGGGCGGCACCGACCCCGAACCCGACGCCGCCGAGAAGTGCGCGTTCACCGACACCCGGACCACCGTCTACAAGTGCACGCTGAAGGACGGCCTGAAGTTCAGCAACGGTGACGCGCTCACCTCGAAGGACGTGAAGTTCTCCTTCGACCGCATGCTGGACATCGACGACGCCGACGGCCCGGCCATCATGTTCCCCATGCTCGACAAGGTCGAGACACCGGACGACAAGACGGTCGTCTTCCGCCTCAACACCCCCGACGCCACCTTCCCCAGCAAGATCGCCTCCGGCGCCGGCTCCATCGTCGACCACCGCAGCTACGACGCGAAGAGCCTCCGCGAGGACGGCGGAGCCGTCGGCTCCGGCCCCTACAAGCTCGACTCGTTCAACGACGACGAAGCCGTCTTCTCCGTCAACGAGCACTACAAGGGCAACGCCAAGGTCAACAACTCCGGCGTCACCCTGAAGTTCTTCCACGACGACCGCACCGCCCTGAAGACGGCCCTCACCCAAGGCGAGATCGACATCGCCTACCGCGGACTCAGCGCCGACGACATCGCCGAGGCCGAGCAGTCCGACCCCGACTCCGGCATCGACATCGTCGAAGGCACCAGCGCGGAGGTCCAGCACCTCGTCTTCAACATGGACGACCCCGTCGCCGGACGACTCGGCGTCCGCAAGGCCATCGCCTACCTGATCGACCGCGACGCCCTCATCGAGGACGTCTACCAGGGCACCGCCACCCCGCTCTACTCGATCATCCCGGCCGGCATCGGCGGCCACAACACCGCCTTCTTCGACACCTACGGCGCCCGCCCCAACCGGGCCAAGGCCGCGGCCGCCCTGAACGCCGACGGCATCACCGACAAGGTCGAACTCACCCTCTGGTCGACCCCCTCGCGCTACGGCCCCGCCACCGACCAGGCACTCAAGGCCATCGCCGGACAGCTCAACGACAGCGGCCTGTTCCACGCCCAGGTCAAGTCCGTCGCCTTCGACCAGTACGAGAAGGACGTCGCCGCCGGCAAGTACGGCGTCTACGTCAAGGGCTGGGTACCCGACTACCCGGACGCCGACAACTTCACGGCACCCTTCTTCGGCGAGGGCAACGTGCTGGACAACAACTACAGCAACGACTCCATCACCGGCACGCTCATCCCGCGCACCGCCGCCCAGAGCGACCGCACCGCCACCAACGAGGACTACCGCCGGCTCCAGGACATCGTCGCCAAGGAACTCCCCGTACTGCCCGTCTGGCAGGCCAAGCAGTACGCGGTCGTCCGCGACAACGTCTACGGCCTGGAGTACTGCCTCGACGCCTCCACCGTGTTCCGGTTCTGGGAACTCAGCAAGGCCTGACCCTCTCCGCCGCACACCGCACAAGGGCGCCCGCTTCCATGAGGGAAGCGGGCGCCCTTGTGCGGTTGAGGTACGGCCACCACCGGCTACTGCGCCCCGGGACGCACCAGCCCGCTCTCGTACGCGTACACCGCGGCCTGCACCCGGTCCCGCAGGCCCAGCTTGGTCAGCACATGCCCCACGTGCGTCTTCACCGTGGTCTCACTGACGAACAGATCCGCCGCGATCTCCGCGTTGGACAGCCCCCGCGCCACCAGCTTCAGCACCTCCACCTCACGCTCGGTCAGCGAGTGCAGCGTGTCCGGAACCGGCTCCTCACCCGAGGGCAGATGCGTCGCGTACTTGTCCAGCAGCCGACGCGTGATACTCGGCGCGAGCATCGCCTCACCCGCGGCCACCACCCGGATCGCCTGCACCAGCTCATTGGCCGGGGCATCCTTCAGCAGAAACCCACTGGCCCCCGCCTTCAACGCCTCCACCACATACTCGTCGAGATCGAACGTCGTCAGCACCAGCACCTTCGCCGGGCCGTCCCGCCCCGGCCCGGTGATCTGCCGGGTCGCCTCCACACCGTCCATCCGCGGCATACGGATGTCCATCAACACCACATCGGGCTGCAGCGCGCGCACCTGGTCGAGGGCCTGAAGGCCGTCTCCGGCCTCGCCCACGACCGCGAGATCCTGCTCCGCCTCCAGGATCATCCGGAAGCCGGTACGCAGCAGCGGCTGGTCGTCGACCAGTAGGACGCGGATGGCCACGTAAGTCTCCTTCGCTAGTCCGGCCCCATTCTGCCCTGTGCGCCCCCACCCGACTCGGCCGCCCTCGCCGGCAGCGGGTAGGGCGGGGGAGTACCACCGAATTCCGGACAGTGCGCCTGGTGATCGCACCAGCCGCACAATTTCGTCGGCCGCGGCCGCCAGTCACCCGTCTCCGTCGCCAGCCGGATCGCCTCCCACAGCGCCAACAGCTTGCGCTCGACCCGCTCGAGATCGGCCACCACCGGGTCGTACGTCAGCACATCCCCACTGCCCAGATACACCAACTGCAGCCGACGGGGCACCACCCGCTTCAACCGCCACACCACAAGCGCGTAGAACTTCATCTGGAACAGCGCACCCTCGGCGTACTCCGGCCGGGGAGCCTTGCCCGTCTTGTAGTCGACGATCCGCACCTCGCCCGTCGGCGCCACGTCCACCCGGTCGATGATCCCGCGAAGGCGCAGCCCCGACTCCAGCTCCGCCTCCACGAACAGCTCACGCTCCGCCGGCTCCAGCCGCGTCGGATCCTCCAGCGAGAACCACCGCTCCACCAGCCGCTCCGCCTCACCCAGCCAGCGCGCCAGCCGCTCGCCCTCCGGATCGTCGGCGAACAGCTCCACCACCTCCGGCCTGCTCTCCCGCAGCCGCTCCCACTGCCCCGGCACCAGCGCCCGGGCCCGGGACGCCGTCCGCTCCGCCGCCGGAGCATCGAACAACCGCTCCAGCACCGCATGCACCAACGTCCCCCGCGTCGCCGCCTCACTCGGCTTCTCCGGCAACCGGTCGATCACTCGGAACCGATACAACAACGGACACTGCATGAAGTCCCCGGCACGCGAAGGCGACAACGAGCCGGGCACCACGGCCACGGCATCCCCCGGCCCCGCCACCGCCTGCCCCGGCGCAGCCTGCCCCGCCACCGCCTGCCCCGCCACCGCCGTGACCTCGCCGGGCACGGCCCGCCCCGGGTCCACGACCTCCCTGCCCGGGGCCGCCGCCGCGGCATCCGTCGCCACGGCATCCGTCGGCGCGGCCGCCGTCCGCTCCCGCGCCGTCGCGTCCCCGCCGGACACGGCCCGCCCCGCATCCACGACACCACCGCTGAGGCCCGCCGCCGCGCCCTCCGTGCTCGTCTCCATGCCACAGACCATACGGCCCACCACCGACAGTCACCCCCGCCCCGGCCCCCGACGGCCCGACAGCGCGCGAACACAGGGGGTGCCGGGGCGGAACGCGCAGCGACGGACGCATACCATCGACCCGAGACCCTTCCGCCCGGCAGGCGCGGAAGACGCTTCGAACGAGGGGACATCGTGGACGAGAGCGGCGGGAGCGGGCAGCCGCGGTCCGACAGCGAGGAGACGGACCGGCGCCACACAGGGCCGAAGGCCCCGGCCGCCGACCCCGTGCACACCGACTCGGACCAGCGCCACCACGACAACACCTCCGCACCCGACGAACAGCCCACCGCGGCGGGGAAGTTCACCAAGCCGGCAACCACCGACGCCCCGGACGCCCCCGAAGCCCGACAGGCCGAGAAACCGCCCCACTCGTCCGAGCCGACCCCCGCCGACGCCCATCACCGGGCCCCCGCCGACGCCGACCGCCCGGCCCCGGCAGACGGCGACCGCCCGGCCCCGGCAGACGCCCATCACCGGGCCCCCGCCGACACCCATCACCGGGCCCCGGCTGACGCCGACCACCAGGCCCCCGCCGACGCCGACCACCGCACCCTCGCGCACTCCGGGACGGCCAAGACGCGCCCGCCCCAGCGACCCCCGGAGAGCCGGGGCGGACTGCTCATGGGCCGCCCCTTCGGCGTGCCCGTGTACGTCGCACCCAGCTGGTTCCTCGTCGCCGCCCTCATCACCTGGGTCTTCGGCGGCCAGCTCGACCGCGTGCTGCCCGAACTCGGCGCCGCCCGCTACCTCGTCTCCCTCTTCTTCGCCGTCGCCTTCTACGCCTCCGTCCTCGTCCACGAACTCGCCCACACCGTCGCGGCCCTCCGCTTCAAACTCCCCGTCCGCCGCATCCAGCTCCAGTTCTTCGGCGGCGTCTCCGAGATCGAGAAGGAGTCCGACACCCCGGGCCGCGAATTCATCCTCGCCTTCGTCGGCCCCCTGCTCTCCCTCGCCCTCGCCGGCGTCTTCTACGCCGTCATGCAGACCGTGGAACCCGGCACCGTCCCCGGCGTCCTGCTGGCCGGCCTGATGATCTCCAACCTCATCGTGGCCGGCTTCAACCTCCTGCCCGGCCTGCCCCTCGACGGCGGCCGCATGCTCCGCGCCGTCGTCTGGAAGATCACCGGCAAACCCATGAGCGGCACCATCGCCGCCGCCTGGGTCGGCCGCGCCCTCGCCGTCTCCGTCCTCATCGGCCTCCCCCTGCTCACCCAGTCCGGAGCCCTCGGCTCCAACGCCGAGGACAACGTCGGCATGGACACCGTCATGGACGCCCTGCTCGCCGCCATCCTCGCCGCCATCATCTGGACCGGCGCCGGCAACAGCCTCCGCATGGCCCGCCTGCGCGAACACCTCCCCGAACTGCGCGCCCGCACCCTCACCCGCCGCGCCGTCCCCGTCGAATCCGACACCCCCCTCTCCGAAGCGCTGCGCCGCGCCAACGCCGCCGGCGCCCGCGCCCTCGTCGTCGTCGACACCGACGGCGCCCCCCTCTCCCTCGTCCGCGAAGCCGCCATCGTCGGCGTCCCCGAACACCGCCGCCCCTGGGTCGCCGTCAGCGGCCTCGCCCAAGAGCTCACCGAAGGCATGCGCGTCTCCGCCGAACTCGCCGGAGAAGAACTCCTCGACGCCCTCCGAGCCACCCCCGCCACCGAATACCTCGTCGTCGAAGAAACCGGCGAGATCTACGGCGTCCTCTCCGCCGCCGACGTCGAGCGCGCCTTCGTCAAGGCCATGGCCCGCCCCTCCTGATGGTCGGCGGCCCCCACAAACCCCGGTAGTCTGTTCACATGTCCGAACCGACCGGTGCCGCCCGCAGGCGCGGGCCCTTCAAGGTCGGGGACCAGGTTCAGCTGACCGACCCCAAGGGCCGCCACTACACGTTCACGCTCGAAGCCGGGAAGAACTTCCACACCCACAAGGGTTCCTTCCCGCACGACGAACTGATCGGCGCACCCGAGGGCAGCGTTGTCCGCACCACCGGGAACGTCGCCTACCTCGCGCTGCGCCCCCTGCTCCCCGACTACGTCCTGTCCATGCCCCGCGGGGCAGCCGTCGTCTACCCCAAGGACGCCGGGCAGATCCTCGCCTTCGCCGACATCTTCCCCGGCGCCCGCGTCGTCGAGGCCGGCGTCGGCTCCGGCTCGCTCAGCAGCTTCCTGCTGCGTGCCATCGGCGACCAGGGCATGCTGCACTCCTACGAGCGCCGCGAGGACTTCGCCGAGATCGCCAAGCAGAACGTGGAGCGCTACTTCGGCGGCCCCCACCCCGCCTGGCAGCTCACCGTCGGCGACCTCCAGGACAACCTGAGCGACACCGACGTCGACCGCGTCATCCTCGACATGCTCGCCCCCTGGGAATGCCTGGAGGCCGTCTCCAAGGCACTCGTCCCCGGCGGCATCCTCTGCTGCTACGTCGCCACCACCACCCAGCTCGCCCGGACCGTCGAGTCCATCCGCGAGATCGGCAGCTTCAACGAGCCGACCGCCTGGGAGACGATGATCCGCAACTGGCACATCGAGGGCCTCGCCGTCCGCCCCGACCACCGCATGATCGGCCACACCGGCTTCCTGCTCACCGCCCGACGCCTCGCCGACGGCGTCGAACCGCCCATGCGCCGCCGCCGCCCCGCCAAGGGCGCCTACGGCGAGGACTACGCCGGCCCCAACGCCGACGGAGGCACCGGCCGCTGACCCGGCCCCCGCCGCCCCCAACGTACGAACACCACGGCCGAGTTCCCGAACCACACGGGAACTCGGCCACCGTACTTTCCCCCGGACGGCACACCACCCCCGCACACTCCGGCACCCGAACCGCACACCCCGCCGTTCCCCCGCCCTGTGACGTGTGGCACCATGCCTGGCACCCACCGGCACAGCCCTCACAGGAGACACTCCTAGTGCAGCACCCCGCCGTCCCGGAACTGGCACACACCCACACCCGCCCCATCCACTGGCTCGCGACCGCCACCGCCCTCGCCGGCGTCATGGCGCTCTCCGCCGCCCTGCAACCCGACTCCGCGACCGCCGCCCAGGCCGCCGGCCCCCAGACGCAGACCACGCACACCGACCTCACCCCGCCCAACCCCGCGGACGTCACATTCCCCCTGGAATGCGGCCCCGTCAAAGCGGTTGTCGTCAAAAAAGCGTCAGGCGACCTCGACGGTGACGGACGCCCCGAAACCGTCGCCGTCGTCCACTGCGACGCCCCCATGGGCACACCACCCGACGGCGTCTACGTCCTCACACGCGCGAGCGAAACCGAACGCCCCCGCGTCGTCGCCACCCTCGCCGACCCCAAGGACCACCTCACCGTCGACACCCTCGACCTACGCGACGGAGCCGTCCACGCCACCCTCCTCGGCTACTCCTCCGACGACGTCCCCCGCTGCTGCCCCGACGTCACCGACCGCGCGAAATGGCAGTGGAAGGACGGCGCCTTCCAGCGCACCACCCCTGCCGGAGCCCGCAGCGTCTGACCGGCCCCCGCAACCAGGCCGTCACTCCGCGTCGGGCCCGAACACCTCGACCCGGTCCGCGACCCGGCGCACATGAATGCACTCGCCAGGACACTCCTTCGCCGAATCCACCACATCCGTCAGCAACGGCAACGGCACCGGCGTCGTCGCACCCCTGTCCTGCAGCAGCTCGTCGTCCGAGCCCTTCACATACGCCAGCCCGTCGATGTCCAGCTCGAACACCTCCGGCGCGTACTGCACACAGATGCCGTCGCCGGTACAGAGATCCTGGTCGATCCAGACCTCCAGTGCCTCGCCACCGACCCCGGCCTCCTGCTGCACGCCCATGTCTCCCGCCGTCTCCACTGCTTTGAAATAACGCCTCGACCCTACCTCCGCCCCCTCCCGACCCGAGGCCGACCGACCCCCGCCCCACCCCCGACAACGGCACCACCACCGCTAACGCACCGTGCCCGCACACCACCCCTGCGTCACCCCTCGGTGAACCGGGAACACCCCTCCGCGACCCGTCACCACACCCCCTCCCGACCGCCCGCCGGCCCGCCCGGCAGCAGCAACTCCGGCCCACCGCGACGGTGTTCCACCACCCCGGCCAGGAACAGCCCGCTTCTGAATCGCGTTGAGTGGGTATCCACTCCGCGTAAGGAAGGACTCAGGGTGTGGCCGACGACACACCTTGACAGTCTTTGTGATCTAGGGGTTTCAATCGATACCCACCCAGGTAGGGTCTGGAAGCGTCCAGCTCCCCTTGGAGGAGGTGAGGACCGTGGCAGCCCACGACGACGACATGAACCGCGGCATCCGCCCGGGACGAGGGTCCGAAGACCCTGCCGGGCAGATTGCCTACCTTGAGCAGGAGATCGCCGTCCTGCGACGCAAGCTCGCCGACTCTCCGCGACACACGAGGATTCTCGAAGAGCGGATCGTCGAGCTGCAGACCAACCTGGCCGGCGTCTCCGCCCAGAACGAACGACTCGCCAACACACTCCGCGAGGCCCGCGACCAGATCGTCGCCCTCAAGGAAGAAGTCGACCGGCTCGCACAGCCACCGGCCGGCTTTGGAGTCTTCCTGCAAGCCAACGAAGACGGCACCGCCGACATCTTCACCGGAGGACGCAAACTCCGCGTGAACGTCAGCCCCAGCGTCGAACTCGACGACATGCGGCGCGGCCAGGAAGTCATGCTCAACGAAGCGCTCAACGTGGTCGAAGCCATGGAATTCGAGCGCGTCGGCGACATCGTCACCCTCAAGGAGATCCTTGAGGACGGCGAACGCGCCCTGGTACTCGGACACACCGACGAAGAACGCGTGGTACGGCTCGCCGAACCCCTCCTGGGCGTCACCATCCGCCCCGGCGACGCCCTCCTGCTCGAACCCCGCTCCGGCTACGTCTACGAGATCGTGCCCAAGAGCGAAGTCGAGGAACTCGTCCTCGAAGAAGTCCCCGACATCGGCTACGAACAGATCGGCGGCCTCGGCAACCAGATCGAAATGATCCGCGACGCCGTCGAGCTCCCCTATCTCTACCCGGACCTGTTCAAGGAGCACGAACTGCGCCCGCCCAAGGGCGTCCTGCTCTACGGGCCCCCCGGATGCGGCAAGACACTCATCGCCAAGGCCGTCGCCAACTCGCTGGCCAAGAAGGTCGCCGAAGTCACCGGCCAGGCCCAGGGCAAGAGCTTCTTCCTCAACATCAAGGGCCCCGAACTCCTCAACAAGTACGTCGGCGAGACCGAGCGACAGATCCGCCTCGTCTTCCAGCGTGCGCGCGAGAAGGCCTCCGAGGGCACCCCCGTCATCGTCTTCTTCGACGAGATGGAATCCCTCTTCCGCACCCGCGGCTCCGGCGTCAGCTCCGACGTGGAAAACACCATCGTCCCGCAGCTCCTCGCCGAGATCGACGGCGTCGAAGGCCTGCAGAACGTGGTCGTCATCGGCGCCTCCAACCGCGAGGACATGATCGACCCCGCCATCCTGCGCCCCGGCCGCCTCGACGTGAAGATCAAAATCGAGCGCCCCGACGCCGAAGCCGCCAAGGACATCTTCGGCAAGTACCTCACCCAACGCCTCCCCCTCCACCCCGAGGACGTCGGCGAACACGGCGGCGACAAGGGAGCCACGGTCCAGGGCATGATCCAGACCGCCGTGGAACAGATGTACGCCGAATCCGAGGAAAACCGCTTCCTCGAAGTCACCTACGCCAACGGAGACAAGGAAGTCCTCTACTTCAAGGACTTCAACTCCGGCGCCATGATCGAAAACATCGTCGGACGCGCCAAGAAAATGGCGATCAAGGACTTCCTGGAGCACAACCAGAAGGGCCTCCGCGTCTCCCACCTCCTCCAGGCCTGCGTGGACGAGTTCAAGGAGAACGAAGACCTCCCCAACACCACCAACCCCGACGACTGGGCCCGCATCTCCGGAAAGAAGGGCGAACGGATCGTCTACATCCGCACCCTCATCACCGGAAAGCAGGGCGCAGACACCGGACGCTCCATCGACACAGTGGCCAACACCGGTCAGTACCTGTAAAAACCAGGGCGGCTGCGGGTGCCCCCACCGGGCACCCGCAGCCGACTGCTTTTCCGGCCACCACCCAACCAAGGCAAAGACGCAAATGATCTCCCCACCAGCGCAAAGGCGCTCTAGGCTCTTTCCTACCGCCGAGTCGCGCAGTGCGGGGACGGGCACCGCACACGCACCGGAGCGCCAGCGGTACTTGAGCGCCGCCCCCGACCGAGGGCGCCGCCGGGCAAGGAGGGCCGCATGACCGTACGGCGAGTAATGGGCATCGAGACGGAATACGGGATCTCCGTCCCCGGCCACCCCAACGCCAATGCCATGCTCACCTCGTCCCAGATCGTCAACGCCTACGCAGCGGCGATGCACCGGGCCCGCCGGGCCCGCTGGGACTTCGAAGAGGAAAACCCCCTGCGGGACGCCCGAGGCTTCGACCTCGCCCGCGAGGCCGCCGACGCCAGCCAGCTCACCGACGAGGACATCGGCCTGGCCAACGTCATCCTCACCAACGGAGCGCGCCTCTACGTCGACCACGCACACCCCGAATACAGCTCCCCCGAAGTCACCAACCCCCGCGACGCCGTCCTCTGGGACAAGGCCGGCGAACGCATCATGGCCGAAGCCGCCGACCGCGCCGCCCAGCTCCCCGGCGCCCAGCCCATCCACCTCTACAAGAACAACACCGACAACAAAGGCGCCTCCTACGGCACGCACGAGAACTACCTGATGAAGCGGGAAACCCCCTTCTCCGACATCGTGCGCCACCTCACCCCCTTCTTCGTCTCCCGCCAGGTCTTCGCCGGAGCCGGCCGCGTCGGCATCGGCCAGGACGGCCACGAACACGGCTTCCAGCTCAGCCAGCGCGCCGACTACTTCGAAGTCGAGGTCGGCCTGGAGACGACGCTGAAACGCCCGATCATCAACACCCGCGACGAGCCGCACGCCGACGCCGAGAAGTACCGCCGCCTGCACGTGATCATCGGCGACGCCAACCTCTCCGAGATCTCCACCTACCTCAAACTCGGCACCACAGCCCTCGTCCTCTCCATGATCGAAGACGGCTTCATCGCCGTCGACCTGGCCGTGGACCAGCCCGTCCGCACCCTCCACCAGGTCTCCCACGACCCCACCCTCCAGCGCCTCGTCACGCTGCGCAGCGGCCGCACACTCACCGCCGTCCAACTCCAGATGGAGTACTACGAGCTCTCCCGCAAATACGTCGAGGAACGCTTCGGCGCCGACGCCGACGAACAGACCAAGGACATCCTCACCCGCTGGGAGGACACCCTCAACCGCCTGGAGAACGACCCCATGAGCCTCGCCGGCGAACTCGACTGGGTCGCCAAACGCGAACTCATGGAGGGCTACCGGCGCCGCGACGGCCTCGACTGGGACGCCGCCAAGCTCCACCTCCTCGACCTCCAGTACGCCGACGTACGCGCCGAGAAGGGCCTCTACAACCGCCTCGCCGCCCGCGGCCGCATCAAACGACTCCTCACCGAGGCCGAGGTCGAGCGAGCCTGCGCCAAGCCCCCGGAGGACACCCGCGCCTACTTCCGCGGCCGCTGCCTGGAGCAGTACGCCGACGACGTCGCCGCCGCCTCCTGGGACTCCGTCATCTTCGACCTCCCGGGACGCGATTCCCTCCAGCGCGTCCCAACCCTCGAACCGCTTCGCGGAACGCGTAATCACGTCAAGGAGCTCCTCGACCGCTGCCGCACCGCGGAAGACCTGGTCAGGGTGCTGTCCGGCGGCTGAACGGGTACACGGAACCCACGGAATCAGGGGGCCGGACAGGGTGGGAAAACCGCCCGTCCGGGAATCATCGAGATGGCCCCCGCACGTTGTGGAAAGTGCGGGGCCGATGTCAGACCGGGCTTGTAGGGTCTGATCATCACCGATCGGCAGGAATGCCGACCTGGCGACCATGTCGGGCGAACTGAGCGGGGTGAGGGTTATGGCAACCAAGGACACCGGCGGCGGACAGCAGAAGGCCACGCGCTCCACCGAGGAGGTCGAGGAGCAGACTGCGGAGGCGCAGGGCTCGGAGGACCTCAAGGAGCGGCACGAGAAGCTGAGCGATGACGTGGACTCGGTCCTGGACGAGATCGACGATGTCTTGGAGGAGAACGCCGAGGACTTCGTTCGAAGCTTCGTTCAAAAGGGTGGCCAGTAGGGTCATTTGACCTTCGGATCGAAGGTGGACGGAGCGGGTGGGTGACTGACGCGCAAGAGGGGAAGCGTTGCTCGCGGTGCGGCGCGACCAAGCCGCGAGCATCCTTCGCCAGCAACAAGGCGATGCGAGACGGCCTTCAGGCCTACTGCCGTGAATGCCAGGCAGAGCAATACCGCGAGCGTAGGCAGGCGCGGGGCCTGGAGGTTCATCGCAAGGGCGATGTGCCCGAGGGGCACAAATACTGTCGAGGGTGTCGTGAGGTGAAGCCGCACAGCGCCTGGCACGAGAAGACCAGCGCTCCGGATGGGCTCGCGAGCCGATGCAAAGCGTGCAAGGCAGCCGACGGGCGGGCTGGTCACCTCAAGCGCCACTACGGCCTCACCGAAGCTGAGCGTGACGAGATGGTCGCCTCTCAGATGGGGCTCTGCGTGATCTGCCTGAAGGCTCCGGCCGTGCATGTGGATCATTGCCACGAGACGGGTAAGGTCCGTGGCGTACTGTGCTTCAACTGCAATTCGGCCATCGGCAAGTTGGGAGACGACCCCGACGCCGTCCGCCGGGCCGCCGCTTACTTGGAAGGAATCGCGTGGAAGCCAACACTCGTAGCACCGGGCGTCTACCAGCTGCCTTCCTGACGCCTGGGTCCTCGTCCTTCATGGATTTTCTCTCGGAGCACCAGCCGGAGCTGCTGCCGGGGAAGCGTCAACTGCCGCCCACGCAGGGTGTGATCGAGGCGCCGCACGGCACCACGATCGTGGCGGTGACGTTCCCGGGTGGTGTGGTGCTGGCCGGTGACCGGCGCGCGACGATGGGGAATGTGATCGCGCAGCGTGACATCGAGAAGGTCTTCCCTGCCGATGAGTACTCGGCCGTCGGTATCGCGGGTACCGCGGGTCTCGCGGTGGAGATGGTGAAGCTGTTCCAGTTGGAGCTGGAGCACTTCGAGAAGGTCGAGGGGGCGCAGCTCTCGCTGGAGGGCAAGGCGAACCGGCTGTCGACCATGATCCGTTCCAACCTCGGCATGGCCATGCAAGGGCTGGCGGTCGTGCCGCTCTTCGCGGGGTACGACGTCGACCGGGAGAAGGGGCGGATCTTCTCCTACGACGTGACCGGTGGTCGTTCCGAGGAGCAGGGGTATGCCGCCACCGGCTCCGGTTCGATCTTCGCGCGGGGCGCGATGAAGAAGTTGTTCCGTGAGGATCTGAGTGAGGCCGAGGCCACGACGTTGGTGGTGCAGGCTCTGTATGACGCGGCTGACGACGACTCGGCGACCGGTGGTCCTGATGTCGCCCGCCGGATCTACCCGATCGTCACTGTGATCACTGATGACGGTTTCCGTCGGCTGACGGATGAGGAGTCCTCCGAGATCGCTCGTTCGATCCTGGAGCGGCGTCTGCAGCAGCCGGACGGGCCGCGGGCGGCGTTGCTGTAGCCGGCGCGCACGGTTCTTGGTTGGTGATGGCAGTGACTTCCACAGAAAGGGACGGATAACCGGTGTCGACGCCGTTCTATGTCTCACCTCAGCAGGCGATGGCCGATCGGGCGGAGTATGCCCGTAAGGGTATTGCGCGTGGTCGCAGCCTGGTTGTGCTGCAGTATGCCGACGGCATCGTGTTCGTCGGGGAGAATCCGTCCCGTGCGCTGCACAAGTTCAGCGAGATCTATGACCGGATCGGTTTCGCTGCGGCGGGCAAGTACAACGAGTACGAGAATCTGCGGATCGGTGGGGTGCGGTATGCCGATCTTCGTGGGTACACGTACGACCGGGATGACGTGACCGCTCGCGGTCTTGCGAACGTGTATGCCCAGACCCTCGGCACGATCTTCTCTTCCGCGGCGGAGAAGCCGTACGAGGTGGAGCTGGTGGTCGCCGAGGTCGGTGAGACGCCGGAGGGTGATCAGATCTACCGGTTGCCGCATGACGGGTCGATCGTGGATGAGCACGGTTCGGTTGCGGTCGGGGGCAATGCGGAGCAGATCAGCAGTTACCTCGATCAGCGTCATCAGGACGGGATGAGTCTTGCGGAGGCGCTGAAGCTGGCTGTGCAGGCGTTGTCGCGGGATACGAACGGTACGCAGCGGGAGATTCCGGCGGAGCGGCTGGAGGTTGCGGTGCTGGATCGTACGCGTCCGCAGCAGCGGAAGTTCAAGCGGATTGTGGGTCGGCAGCTGGATCGGTTGCTGGAGAGCGGTGGTGCGGCGACCGAGGCGGAGAGTGCCGAGGGGGCCGACGAGGAGTAGTCCGCCCGTACCTGCCATACCTCACCCTGCTGTGCCCCGGCCGAGTCCTCGGTCGGGGCACAGGGCGTTTCAGGGGGTGCTGGGTGGGGCTGTGGAGCCGCGTACGACGAGGTGGACGGGGATGTCGCCGGCTTCGGGTGGGCGGCCGTCGAGGACGGCGAGGAGGGCTTTCATGCCGCGTTCGCCGAAGAGTTCGGCGTCGAGGCGGACGGTGGTGAGTTCGGGGTCGATGGCGGTGGCGAGGGCGAGGTCGTCGAGGCCGGTGACGGAGAGGTCCTCGGGGATGCGCAGGCCGAGGCGTCGGGCGGCTTTGTAGGCGCCGGCGGCGAGTTTGTCGTCGTCGCAGACGAGGGCGGTGGGGCGGGGACCAGGGGTGGAGAGGGCGGTTTCGGCCGCTTGCTGGGCGCCTTCGATGGAGATGGGTGCGCGGGCGGTCCGCAGGGAGGTGCCGGGGGCGGCGTTCAGGCGCGTGTGGAGTTCGCGGGCGCGGACTTCGAAGGTCCAGGAGGGTACGTCGGCGGCCAGGTGGAGGAAGCGGTGGTGGCCCAGGTCCAGGAGGTGGTCGGCGATCTGGCGTATGCCGTCGGCGATGTCGAGGTTGACGGTGGCGGCGCCGAGGCTGCCTGTGGGGTCGCTGTCGAGCATGACGAGGGGGAGTTGGTCGCCGCGGATGGCGGTGAGGGCGTCGGCGGCCATGGAGGAGGCGATGACGCCGTCGAGGGCGGCTTGGGCGGAGGCGAAGGGGTCGCGGGCGGGGCCGATGCCTTCGGGGGAGGGGTAGAGGACGACGCCGAAGCCGTGGGTGGCGGCGATGCGGGCGGCGCCGGTGTAGACGCCGGCGAAGAATTCGGTGGTGAGGGCGGGGACGACGAGGAGGACGGTGCGGGTGCGGCCGAGGCGGAGGTTGCGGGCGGCGAGGTTGGGGCGGTAGCCGAGGTCGCGGGCGGCTTGGCGTACGCGTTCGGCGGTGGCGGGTGAGACGCGGCCGCGCCATTTGTCGCCGAGTACGAGGGAGACGGCGGCTTGGGAGACGCCGGCGGCGTGGGCGACGTCGCGGCTCGTGGGGCGGGTGCTGCTGCCTCGTGCCACTGTGTGCCTGCGCTTTCGTCTGGACTCGTGAACAGCGCTCATGGTACGTATGACGGGCGAAGTTATACGTAAAACTTCCGGTGGTACGGCGAGGAGAGGGCGGATCATGGCCGCGGGGTATCTGGAGATCCTCAGAGCGAGGCATGCCACGCGCCTGCTTGCCGGGACGCTGGTGGGCCGGTTGCCGAACGCCACGGGTGCGATCGCGATCGTGCTGTTCGTGCGGGCGGAGGGCGGTACGTACAGCCTGGCCGGGGCGCTGGCGGCGGTGTACGGCGTGTCCAATGCCGTCGGGCAGCCGTTGCTGGGCCGGCTGGTGGATCTGCACGGGCAGCCGCGGGTGCAGTTGCCGGCGGCGGTGCTGTCGGCGCTGGCGATGGCCGTGTTCGCGTTCGTCGGGGTCGGGCCGTTGCCGCTGGCGTACGCGGCGGTGGCGGCGGCGGGGCTCTTCACGCCGCCGCTGGAGGGCGGTCTGCGGGCGCTGTGGCCGTCGGTCCTGCGCAGGGAGGACCAGGTGCACACGGCGTACGCGATGGACGCGGTGGCGCAGGAGGTGATGTTCACGGTCGGGCCGCTGCTGGTGACGCTGTGCACGGCGCTGTGGTCGGCGCAGGCGGCTCTGCTGGTCCTGAACGTCATCGGTGTGCTCGGTGCCCTGTCCGTGGTCCTCTCGCCGCCTTCGCGCGCGTGGCGTTCGGCGCCGCGTGAGGCGCACTGGCTGGGCGCGCTGCGTTCGCGGGGGCTGCTGGCGCTGCTGGGCGCGTTCCTGTTCGTGGGGATCGCGCTGGGTTCGATCACGGTGGCATCGGTGTCGTACGCGGACGACCACGGCGGGGACGCGGTGTACGGCTGGCTGATGGCGGGGCTCGGGCTCGGTGCGCTGGTGGGCGGTCTGGTGTACGGGGCGCGGCAGTGGGCGGGTGAGCCGGCGCGGCGACTGACGGTGCTGGTGGCACTTCTGGCGGTGTGTTACCTGCCGTTGATGCTGATGCCGGGGACGGTGTCGATGGTGCTGTTGTCGGTGCTGTCGGGTGTGTTCCTGGCGCCGGTCATCGCGGTGGCGTTCGTGCTGGTGGACCGGCACGCGCCGCGGGGTACGGTCACCGAGGCGTTCTCCTGGCTTGTGACGACGTTCACCGTGGGGGCGTCGGTGGGTACGGGGCTGACGGGTCCGGTCGTGGAGACGGGCGGGACCTTGTGGGGGTTCGCGGTTCCGGGTGTCGCGGGGGGTGTGTCGTTGCTGGTCCTGCTGGCCACGGGGCGGGTTCTGGCAGCGTCCGCCGGTGGAGCGGTTGTTGCGGCTTCATCGGAAAATGATCCAAACCGTGCCGTCGAACCCCGTTTCAGCGCAGGGGATCGGGCGTAATGTTCAGTCATGGACCGCCGCATTTTCGGGCTGGAGAACGAGTACGGCGTCACGTGCACGTTCAGGGGACAGCGCCGCCTGTCGCCTGACGAGGTGGCGCGGTACCTCTTCCGCCGTGTCGTGTCATGGGGCCGCAGCAGCAATGTCTTTCTGCGGAACGGCGCTCGCCTGTATCTAGACGTGGGATCACATCCGGAATACGCGACACCCGAATGTGACAACGTGACCGAGCTGGTCACGCACGACAAGGCCGGCGAACGCATTCTGGAAGGACTCCTGGTGGACGCCGAACGACGCCTGCACGAGGAGGGAATCGCGGGCGACGTCTACCTCTTCAAGAACAACACCGACTCGGCGGGCAACTCCTACGGTTGTCACGAGAACTATCTGGTGGCGCGGCACGGGGAGTTCTCCCGGCTCGCGGACATCCTCATTCCGTTCCTTGTCACGCGCCAGTTGCTGTGCGGTGCGGGCAAGGTGCTGCAGACGCCGCGCGGTGCCGTGTACTGCGTGAGTCAGCGGGCCGAGCACATCTGGGAGGGCGTCTCCTCGGCGACGACGCGTTCGAGGCCGATCATCAACACGCGTGATGAGCCGCACGCGGACGCGGAGCGCTACCGGCGGCTGCATGTCATCGTGGGCGACTCGAACATGTCCGAGACGACGATGCTGCTGAAGGTCGGTGCGACGGACCTGGTGCTGCGCATGATCGAGGCGGGCACGGTGATGCGGGACCTGACGCTGGAGAACCCGATCCGGGCGATCCGGGAGGTCAGTCACGACATCACGGGCCGGCGCAAGGTGCGGCTGGCCAGTGGCCGGGAGGCGTCGGCGCTGGAGGTGCAGCGGGAGTACTACGAGAAGGCGGTGGACTTCTGCGAGCGTCGCGGTATCCGGACCGGCACGGTGGAGCAGGTGCTGGAGCTGTGGGGCCGGACGCTGGACGCGATCGAGGCGGAGGATCTGGACCGGATCGGCACCGAGATCGACTGGGTGATGAAGTACAAGCTCATCGAGCGGTACCGGGCGAAGCACAACATGACGATGTCGCATCCGCGGGTCGCGCAGATAGACCTCGCGTATCACGACATCCACCGCCGTCGCGGTCTGTACTACCTGCTGGAGAGGAAGGGGCAAGCAGCCCGGATCTGCAACGACTTGAAGATCTTCGAGGGCAAGTCCGTTCCACCGCAGACGACTCGGGCCCGGCTGCGCGGTGACTTCATCCGCAGGGCCCAGGAGCAGCGCCGGGACTTCACCGTCGACTGGGTCCATCTGAAGCTCAACGACCAGGCGCAGCGCACCGTGTTGTGCAAGGACCCGTTCCGTTCGGTGGACGACCGGGTGGAGAAGCTGATCGCCGGTATGTGAGCGATGCGTTTCGGCCCAAGCGCCGGAACGCAACACGGGCGCCGTACGTTTACCGTACGGCGCCCTTCTCACGCCGTAGAGTTGCGCGCACGCCATCTGCAAGATCGACCGATTACGAGGCCCCCACCGTGCGCCGACGCTCACTTCTCATTGCCGTTCCCGCTGGACTGGCCACGCTCGCCGCGTGTGGCGACGACAAGGCGGATTCCGCCGAGCCCGGTGACAGCGTGTCGCCCTCGGACTCGTCGGCCGGCCCGTCGACGAAGATTGTGGACGGTCCGCTGCCGGCGATCACGGCGGGCACGAAGTTCGACGAGAAGCCGACCGTGGCCAAGGGCAGCGGTGATCCGTCGAAGGATCTCGCGGTGAAGACGGTGATCGCGGGCAGCGGCCGGACGGTCGCGGAGAACGACTATGTGCAGGCGCACTACCTCGGTCAGGTCTGGGCCACGGCGAAGGTGTTCGACAACTCCTACGACCGCAAGACCCCGCTGGTCATCCAGCTCGCCCAGGGCAGCATCATCGACGGCTGGCGTCATGGGCTCGCGGGCCGGAAGGTCGGCAGCCGGGTGGAGATGGCGGTGCCGCCGGCGATGGGCTACGGCGAGCAGGGCAACAGCCAGGCGGGGATCAAGGGCACCGACACGCTGGTGTTCGTGGTGGACCTGAAGGGCACGTTCAACGCCAAGAGTTCCGCGGAGGGCACGCCGGTCGCCCAGGACAACATCGACCTGCCCAAGGTCGGTGTCAACACCGACGGCAAGGCGCCCTCCATCGAGATCCCCGACAGCGACGCGCCGACGAAGCTGGTGGCGAACTATGTCCTGGAGGGCGACGGGGAGAAGGTCGGCGCCGAGGACACTGTGCTCGTGCAGTACAAGGGCGTGCTGTGGGACGGCGGCAAGGAGTTCGACGCGACGTACACGAACAAGCAGCTCGCGTCGTTCTCCCTGCAGCAGGTCGTCAAGGGCTGGTCGCAGGGTCTGACGGGCAAGAAGGTCGGCAGCCGTGTCCTCGTCGTCGTCCCGCCGGACCTGGGCTACGGCGACAACCCTCCGCAGGGCAGCGAGATCAAGAAGGACTCCACGCTGGTGTTCTCGGTGGACATCCTGGCGAAGATGTGACCTGGTCGGGGATGTGAGAGTGTGTCCGTTGCCTTTCGACACCAAGCATGGAGCTAGAGACGTGAGCATCGACAAGCCCGAGATCGACTTCCCGGGCGGCGAGCCCCCGGCGGATCTGGAGATCAAGGACATCTGGGAGGGCGACGGCGAGGTGGCCCAGGCGGGCCAGAACGTCACCGTGCACTATGTGGGTGTCGCCTTCAGCACGGGTGAGGAGTTCGACGCCAGCTGGAACCGCGGTACGCCGTTCCGTTTCCCGCTGGGTGCCGGCCGTGTCATCAAGGGCTGGGACCAGGGTGTGCAGGGCATGAAGGTCGGCGGCCGCCGCCAGCTGACCATTCCGGCGCACCTCGCCTACGGCAACCAGAGCCCGACTCCGGCGATCCAGCCGGGCGAGACGCTGATCTTCGTGGTCGACCTCCTCGGGGTCTGATCTCCCGGCGTCCGATGCTGGACGTCCGACCGCTGGACGTCCGATCGCCGGGCGTCTGATCACTGGATGTCCGATCGCCGGGCGTCTGATCACTGGACGTCTGATCATGTGGGGTCTGATCGTCATACGACCGGACCCGATCACCTGGGGCCCATGCCTGTCCGGGCATGGGCCCTCGGCTTTTGCCGCGCCACCGCGGGGCGGTACGGTCATCGGTCGTAAGCACCATAGGAAGGCGAAGGGCATCGATGGCCATTGCCAAGGCCGAGCGGCTCATGAATCTGTCGCTGTGTCTGCTCGGGACGCGACGGCCGCTGAGCAAGCGCGAGCTGCGTGAGTCCATCGAGGCCTATCTCGAAGCGGGCAGCGACGACTCCTTCAGCCGCATGTTCGAGCGCGACAAGGACGACCTGCGCGAGCTCGGCCTGGTCATCGAGACCGTCGAGAACCTCGACGGCGAGGTCGGCTACCTGGCCCGCCGGGACAGCAACCGCCTGCCGCCCATCACCCTCGACGCCGAGGAGGCCGCCGCGCTGGGCCTGGCCGCCAAGGTGTGGCAGCAGGCCCGGCTCGCCGGAGCCGCCAGCGGCGCCCTGCAGAAGCTGCGCGCGGCGGGCCTGCCCGAGGACGTCGACCCCTACGAGGCCCACGGCGCCCTGGAACCCCGTATCCCCGTGCACGAGGCCGCCTTCGAGCCGCTGATGCTGGCCTGCCGCGACCGCCGTCCCGTCGTCTTCGACTACCGCAAGGCCACCGCCGCCCGGCCCGAGCCCCGGCATGTCGAGCCGTGGGCGCTGGAGTGCTGGCGCGGCCACTGGTACCTGGCCGGCTGGGACCGCGACCGGGGTGCCGAGCGGGTCTTCCGGCTGTCGCGGATCACCGGCAAAGTGCGGTCGCGCGCGGGGAAGTTCACCGCCGCGGTGCCCGATGTCGTCACCGTGCGCGAGACCGTCGCGAGCTGGGCGGGGGAGACCGCCGACCGTTCCGCGCTGATCCGGCTGCGCGCCGGCGCCGGGTACCCCTTGCGGGCGAAGGCCACCCGGGTGCGGGAACTCGGCGACGGCTGGGACGAGTTGGAGATTCCGTACGGGCACGGGCTGGACGCCTGGCTGGTGGAGTTCGGGCCGGACGTGGTGGTGCTGGAGCCCGCCGAGCTGCGGGCCGACGTGGTGGACCGGCTGCGTGCCGTGGCCAAGGGCTGAGGGGGAGCGGACGAAGCAGTGGCAGGCAAACCGGTCAGGCCCGTGAACGCCATCGACCAGACCAGACGGATGCTCTCCCTGGTGACGTATCTCAAGGAGCGCCCCGGCGCCCGGGTCGAGGACGTCGCGCGCGCCTTCGGCATCACCGAGGACGAGCTGGTCTCGGACCTCGATGTGCTGCCCATGTGCGGCACCAGCTTCCGCGGCGGCGACCTGCTCGACATCGACACCGACGGCGAGCGCATCTGGTGGCACAACCCCGACGACGTCGCCGAGCCGCTCAGGCTCGCCTCCGACGAGGCCACCGCCCTGCTGGTGGCCGCCCGCGCGGTGTCCACCCTGCCCGGACTGCGGGAGGGCGACCGGCAGGCGCTGCTGCGGGCCACCGCGAAGGTGGAGGCCGCGGCCGGCGAGGCCGCCGGGGCCAGCGCCCGGCTGTCGGTGACCTTCGAGTCCGAGGGCGGCGTCTTCGCCGACGTCGACCGGGCGATCTCCGAGCGGCGGCGGCTGTGGATCCGCTACTACTCGCCCGCCCGCGACGAGGTCACCGAGCGCGAGATCGACCCGATCCGCCTCGTCAGCGTCGGCCACACCTATGTGGAGGCCTGGTGCCGCCGCTCCGAGGCGCGCCGTACCTTCCGGCTCGACCGGGTCGCCGAGATCAAGATCCTCGACGAGCCGTCCGCACCGCCCGAGGTCGAGCTGCGTGACCTGTCCGAGGGGCTGGTGCAGCCCGCCGCCGAGGACCCGGAGGTCGTCGTCGAGGTCGGCCCCGGCGGGCGCTGGGTCGCCGAGTACTACCCGCACGACAGTGCGGATGAGCTTCCCGACGGCGGGCTGCGTATCACTCTGCGCACCCCCGACCCGGCGTCGCTGCGCCGGCTGGCGCTGCGGCTCGGGCGCGACGGCCGCATCGTCTCCCCGCCCGAGCTGGCCGACAGCGCCCGGCAGGCGGCCCGGGAGGCGCTGGCGGCGTACGACGGGGTCGAGGAGCCGGCGCAGGGCGACAGGCGGGAGTGAGCCGCACGGGCGCTCCGGCGGCGAGGGTCGCGGGCGCCCGCAGGGCCGGGCACGGTCCGTCCGCCGCCGGCGGCCGGGGCGCCTCGGGGCGATCGACCAAGGGAGAGGAGCGCAGGGGCTGTGAGCGAGTCGGCGACGTCTGGCGGGTCGGGAGTGTCGGTGGCGTCCGCGTTCGCGGGGATGCGGAGCGTGAACCCCGTGGTGTTCAAGGCGGGCTGCCCGGACTGCCGGGGCAGCTTCGAACTGGCCGCCGGCGCCCTGCGCCTGGCCATCGGTGCCACCAGCCGCACCACCTTCTACTCCTTCACCTGCCCCGACTGCGGCGCCTCGGTCCGCAAGCCGGCCGGGGAGCGGATCGTGGAGCTGCTGACGGGCGGCGGGGTCAGGACCCTGCGGCTGCACTCCACCCTCTAGGCTCGGCGTCATGTTCTGGCCGATGTTCGCGGTAGCTGTGGGTTTCCTGGGTCTCGTCGTTCTCGGCGTGCTCGCGGTGCGGGTGTTCCTGGAGGCGCACCGCCTCGGCAGGCAGGTGTCGGACTCCGCGCGGCGCATCAACAGGGCGGCGGAGGATCTGGAGCGGGCGGCCGTGAGTACGGCGCGTGCCGCGGACTCGCTGTGAGCCCGTCTGAGAGTTGGGTGTGAGTTCGGGTGCGAGTCCCGCGCCGCGTACGGTTTGGGCCACTTCGCCCTGTCAAGTTGGTGCTCCCGACGGGTACGCTGCTGGTCGCGGCCCGGAGAACGAGGCCCGGATCGCGGACCGGGAGTACGCACGGGGATTGCCTCACGTTCACCCCTGAGCGTTACGATCGCTGCTAACACGATCGTTCGGACACCTGTCCGACCGGTCGGACAACAGCACCCCACCCAAGCCGCCTCGGTGAGAAGGTAAAGACTTATGTTCGGAAGGCTCGGAGCCCCCGAGATCATTCTCATCCTCGTCGTCATCATCCTGCTGTTCGGCGCGAAGAAGCTTCCGGACATGGCTCGGTCGCTCGGCAAGTCCGCCCGCATCCTCAAGAGCGAGGCGAAGGCCATGAAGTCCGACGGCCAGGACAACGCGTCCGCGCCCGCCGCGCCGCCCAACGACGAGCAGCAGCCCCCGGCCCAGCGCACCATCCAGGCGGCCCCCGGCGACGTGACGAGTTCGCGCCCGGTCACCGAGCCGACGGACACGACCAAGCGCTGACGCAGGGCCGGTGACCTCCGGCCCGCCGCACGAGATGGGAACGTGGGTTGCTGAAGTCTGCCCGCAAGCAGGAGAAGGATCCCGAGGGGCGGATGCCCCTCGGAGAACACCTTCGCGAGCTCCGCAACCGGCTCGCGAAGGCGCTGCTGGCCATCGTCGCCGTGACGATCGTCGCCGCCTTCTTCTACATGGAGATCATCGACTTCTTCACCGATCCGATCCTCAAGTCGGTCGGCTGCCAGGAGAGCTTCGAGGAACTGGCCAAAGCGGCCGAAGGGAAGCGCTGCGCGCAGATCACCATCAACGGTCTGCTCACCCCCTTCACCCTGGCACTGAAGGTGTCGCTCATGGCCGGCATCGTGCTGGCCTCCCCGGTCTGGCTCTACCAGCTGTGGGCCTTCGTCGCCCCCGGCCTGCACAAGCACGAGCGGAAGTACGCCTACGCGTTCGTCGCCACCGGCTTCCCGCTCTTCCTCGGCGGTGCCTTCTTCGCGTACAAGGTGCTGCCCACCACCGCCAAGGTGCTGATCGAGTTCACGCCGTTCGGTGTGCAGAACCTGCTGCCGCTGGACGACCTGCTCGACCTCGTCACGCGCATGGTGGTCGTCTTCGGTCTCTCCTTCGAGCTGCCGCTGCTGCTGGTCATGCTCAACTTCAGCGGCGTCATCACCGGCAAGCGCATGCTCGGCTGGTGGCGCGGAATGATCATGGGCATCACCGTGTTCGCGGCGGTCGCGACACCGAGCACCGACCCGCTGACCATGATGGCGCTCGCCGGACCCATCTGGATCCTGTACTTCGGCGCGGTCGCCATCTCGCTGCTCAACGACCGGCGCAGGCGTCTGCGTGACGCGATGGGCCCCGCCGACGACGAGGCCTCCGAGCTGGACCTCACCCCCGAGGACATCGGGGAGATCGAGAGCGTCCCCGCCGCCCGCGCCCTGCCCGAGCAGGCCGGACCGGACCGGGTCAACGGTTATGACGACGTGACCTGAAGATCGGCAAGCAGCTCATAAGGTCTCTGACGTGACCAGCGAGCTCACCCTCTTCGTCAACCCCACCGCGGGCCGCGGCCGGGGCGCCCGCGCGGCGCAGCCGGCCGCTTCCGCTTTGCGGGCGGCCGGATTCACCGTACGCACGGTCCTCGGGGAGAACGCCGCCGACGCCCTCACGCGCGCGCGTGCCGCCGTCGAGGAGGGCACCGGCGCGCTGGTCGCCGTCGGCGGCGACGGCATGGCGAACCTCGCGCTCCAGGCGGTGGCCGGCACCCGGACCCCGCTGGGCCTGGTCGCCGTCGGCACCGGCAACGACCTCGCCCGCGCCCTCGGCCTGCCGGTCCGCGACCCGGCCGCCGCCGGACGCGGTATCGCCGCCGCCCTCAAGGGCGCCCGCGTCCGCGACATCGACCTCGGGCAGGTGGGCGGTCGCTGGTTCGGCACGGTCCTCGCCTCCGGCTTCGACTCCCGGGTCAACGACCGGGGCAACCGCATGCGATGGCCCGCGGGCCGCCTGAAGTACGACCTCGCCATGCTCGCCGAGCTGGCCGCCTTCCGGCCCCTGCCGTACCGGATCACGCTCGACGACGGCGAGGTGCGCGAGACCGAGGCCACCCTGGTCGCCGTCGGGAACGGGCCGTCGTACGGCGGCGGCATGCGCATTTGCCCGGGCGCCGACCTGACCGACGGACTGTTCGACGTCACGATCGTGGGCGACTGCTCCCGCGCCACCTTGCTCAGGGTGTTCCCGAGCGTCTACCGGGGCGGGCACGTCGACCACCCGCAGGTCAGCGTGGTGCGGGCCGCGAAGGTCGAGATCGCGGCGGAGCACGTCACCGGCTACGCCGACGGCGAGCCGCTCGGGCCGCTGCCGCTGACCGCGCGCTGCGTACCGGGCGCGCTGCGCGTCGTAGGGCCGTGAGCTGGGCGGATCCAGGGTTTGCCGCAGCCGGATCCGGATAATGATCGTCCTGTTGTCAGTGAGGCCCGGTACGCTCGAACGCACGATGACAGAGGACCTCTCACCGGCCGAGCGGTACGCGGCTGCCCGCCTGCGGGCTGCCGAGCAGGCCACCGCGCTCGCCTCCTTCCGCGAGATGTACGACTTCGGCCTCGACCCCTTCCAGATCGAGGCCTGCCAGGCACTTGAGACGGGCAAGGGCGTACTGGTGGCCGCGCCCACCGGCTCCGGCAAGACGATCGTGGGCGAGTTCGCCGTCCACCTCGCCCTCCAGCAGGGCAAGAAGTGCTTCTACACCACGCCCATCAAGGCGCTGTCGAACCAGAAGTACGCCGACCTGTGCCGCCGCTACGGCACCGACAAGGTCGGCCTGCTCACCGGCGACAACAGCGTCAACTCCGAGGCCCCGGTCGTCGTGATGACCACCGAGGTGCTGCGGAACATGCTGTACGCGGGCTCGCAGACCCTGATCGGGCTCGGGTACGTGGTGATGGACGAGGTGCACTACCTCTCCGACCGGTTCCGGGGCGCCGTATGGGAAGAGGTGATCATCCACCTGCCCGAGTCGGTGACGCTGGTGTCCCTCTCGGCCACCGTGTCCAACGCCGAGGAGTTCGGCGACTGGCTCGACACCGTCCGCGGCGACACCGAAGTGATCGTCTCCGAGCACCGGCCGGTGCCGCTGTTCCAGCACGTGCTCGCCGGACGCCGGATGTACGACCTGTTCGAGGAGGGCGAGGGCCACAAGAAGGCCGTCAACCCCGACCTCGCGCGGCTCGCCCGCATGGAGGCGACCCGGCCGTCGTACCAGGACCGCAGACGCGGGCGCGCCATGCGCGAGGCCGACCGGGAGCGCGAGCGCCGGCAGCGGTCGCGGGTGTGGACCCCGGGCCGGCCCGAGGTCATCGAGCGGCTCGACGCCGAGGGCCTGCTGCCCGCCATCACCTTCATCTTCAGCCGCGCCGCCTGCGAAGCCGCCGTCCAGCAGTGCCTGTACGCGGGGCTGCGGCTCAACGACGAGGAGGCGCGGGAGCGGGTGCGGGCCCTGGTGGAGGAGCGCACCGCCTCCATCCCCACCGAGGACCTGCACGTCCTGGGCTACTACGAGTGGCTGGAGGGCCTGGAGCGCGGCATCGCCGCCCACCACGCGGGCATGCTGCCGACCTTCAAGGAGGTCGTCGAGGAACTGTTCGTGCGCGGACTGGTCAAGGCCGTGTTCGCCACGGAGACGCTGGCGCTGGGCATCAACATGCCCGCCCGGTCCGTGGTGCTGGAGAAGCTCGTCAAGTGGAACGGCGAGCAGCACGCCGACATCACCCCGGGCGAGTACACCCAGCTCACCGGCCGTGCCGGGCGGCGTGGCATCGACGTCGAGGGCCACGCCGTGGTGCTGTGGCAGCGGGGCATGAGCCCCGAGCACCTCGCCGGGCTGGCCGGCACGCGGACGTACCCGCTGCGCTCCAGCTTCAAGCCGTCGTACAACATGGCGGTCAACCTGGTCGAGCAGTTCGGGCGGCACCGCTCGCGGGAGCTGCTGGAGACCTCGTTCGCGCAGTTCCAGGCCGACAAGTCGGTCGTCGGGATCTCCCGGCAGGTGCAGCGCAACGAGGAGGGACTGGAAGGCTACAAGGCCTCCATGACCTGCCACCTCGGCGACTTCGACGAGTACATGCGGCTGCGCCGGGAGCTGAAGGACCGGGAGACCGAACTGGCCCGCCAGGGAGCCAACCAGCGGCGCGCGGAGGCCGCCGTCGCCCTGGAGAAGCTCAAGCCGGGCGATGTCATCCACGTGCCCACGGGCAAGTACGCGGGGCTGGCCCTGGTGCTTGACCCGGGGCTGCCCGCCGGGCGGTCCAACGGGCACCGGGGCTTCGAGCACCACGACGGCCCGCGCCCCCTGGTCCTCACCGCCGAGCGGCAGGTCAAGCGGCTGGCCGCGATGGACTTCCCCGTCCCGGTCGAGGCCCTGGAGCGGATGCGGATCCCCAAGACCTTCAACCCGCGCTCCCCGCAGTCCCGTCGGGACCTCGCCTCCGCGCTGCGCACCAAGGCCGGGCACATTCCGCCGGAGCGGGCGCGCAAGAAGCGCTCCCAGGCCGCCGACGACCGCGAGATCGCACGGCTGCGCACCGCGATCCGGGCGCACCCCTGCCACGGCTGCAACGACCGTGAGGACCACGCCCGTTGGGCCGAGCGCTACCACCGGCTGCTGCGGGACACCTCGCAGCTGGAGCGGCGGATCGAAGGCCGCACCAACACCATCGCGCGGACCTTCGACCGCATCGTGGCGCTGCTGACCGAGCTCGACTACCTGCGCGGCGACGAGGTCACCGAACACGGGCGGCGCCTCGCGCGGCTCTACGGCGAACTCGACCTGCTGGCCAGCGAATGCCTGCGGGCCGGCGTCTGGGAGGGGCTGGCCCCGGCCGAACTGGCCGCGTGCGTCTCCGCGTTGGTCTACGAGGCGCGGCTCAGCGACGATGCGATGGCGCCGAAGGTGCCGTCCGGCAAGGCCAAGGCCGCGCTCGGGGAAATGGTGCGGATCTGGGGCCGTCTGGACGCGCTGGAGGAGGACTTCCGGATCAGCCAGACCGAAGGGGTCGGCCAGCGCGAGCCCGACCTCGGGTTCGCCTGGGCCGCGTACATGTGGGCCAGCGGCAAGGGCCTGGACGAGGTGCTGCGCGAGGCGGAGATGCCCGCGGGAGACTTCGTACGGTGGTGCAAGCAGGTGATCGACGTGCTGGGGCAGATCTCGGCCGCGGCCCCCGCGGAAGGGTCAACCGTGGCGAAGTCCGCGCGCAAGGCCGTCGACCAGTTGCTGCGGGGGGTCGTGGCCTACTCGTCGGTGGGGTGACGGTTCGGCCGGGGCGTCCGTGAAGGGCTCCGCGTGTCCGGTGTGCAAGGCCCCGGGCCCGGCGGGCGAGAAAGTGCCGCGTTCG
The DNA here is from genome assembly GCF_014596915.1 of Streptomyces sp. TRM68416. GTDB lineage: Bacteria > Actinomycetota > Actinomycetes > Streptomycetales > Streptomycetaceae > Streptomyces. Next base: position 282,521 of record NZ_JACVWU010000002.1, on the reverse strand, counting down.
CCGCGGCCGAGGCGGGTTCCCCGCTCGCCAGGGTCCGTCACCGCCGCCCCGGGGCACCGCACCCAAGTCCTCGGCATGGAGGGACGACTCCTCGCCGAGCTGGGGGAGTCCGTCGTCACGCCTGCGGTGTCCTGCCCGCGGGCTCCTCGCCGAGTGCGCCGCCCCGGCCGGGGAGCGGCCGCCCAGGCCCCGCCGGGCGGAGGTGGCGCTGCTCGCCGGTATGCCGCGCCCGCTGCCCCAGGTGCGCGCCGGGCGGCCTGCGGGCCTCCCCGCCGTGCGCGCCGGGCTCAGGAAGCCGACCGTCAGCCGCTCGCCGATGCCGCGGCCGGCGGGGTGCTCGCGAAGGGCGGGTCCGGTCAGTGGAGGGATCCGGTGCTCGGACTGACCGCGGGTGTCGTCGTAGGGGGCCGCTCCGGCTCCGAGCGGCTCGTCCTGGTGTTCGGTGAGGCCGCGGCGGACGCGGTGGTACGCGTCGCCGGGCGCTGAGTCGGTGGAGCGGAAATAGCTGTTCACCCATCACGGTGGGTGAGTTTCGTGCGCCTGTGCGCTGTGACGCACCGTGTGCGAATGAAGGCACAGCGTGTAAATGGAGCAGAGCGTACTCCTGTCTCGGGGCCCATTTCAGGTGCTTGCTGAATATGACACGGCGTTGATCCGCTGGGACTAAGCTCGCCCGCAGCGCACCGAGTTGAGGCGAATTCGTGCGCGTGTTCCCAAAAATTCCTTAGATCCAGAACGTTCCATGACGTACCCCCGTGCAAGCTCCCCCGAACTCCAGCCGATTCGTTTCAGAGGGCCCACATGGTGAGTGTTCAACCCCCTCCCGCCTCTCAGCCCCGGCGCCGTGAACTGCCCTACGCGCGCGTGCTGTTGCTGCCTGCCATAGTGATGGCCGCGGCGACCGGAGCCGCCGCCGCCGTCGTCACGGCGCCGGCCCGGGCGGCCGTCGGCTGGTGCGGCGCCGTCGCCACGCTGCTGGTGATCGCGACGGCCGCCGAAGCCGTACGCCGTGGCCGCGCCCTGCGCGACGCCCGCGAGGAACACGCCCGTCACAGCGCGTATCTGGAGCGGCGCATCGCCGTCCACGAGCAGGAACTCGAACGGCTGGCCAAGGAGATCGTGCCGACCGCCATCGAGTACCTGCGCCGCGGGAATTCACCCAGAGAGGTGGTTCTCCATATCGGCGACATCGACCCCTCCTACCGTGACCTCCCCAAGGCACACCTCACGGTGATCCGCACGGTGCTGGACATCATCGACCACGAGGAAGCCCTGCGGGACTCCGCCCAGCGCTCCTTCGTCAACGTCGCCCGCCGGGTGCAGGCGATCGTCCACCAACAGGCGGTGGAACTGCGGGAGATGGAGGAGGACCACGGCCGCAACCCGGAGGTCTTCGACGACCTCCTGCGCATCGACCACGGCACCATGCTGATCGGCCGCCTCGCCGACTCCATCTCCGTCCTCGGCGGCGGTCGCCCCGGCCGCCAGTGGCCCGAACCCGTCGCGCTGTACAGCGTGCTGCGCGGCGCGATGTCCCGGATCCTGGAGTACCGGCGCATCTCCCTCGACAACATCTGCAAGGTCAACATCCGCGGCATCTCCGTCGAGCCGGTCATCCACGCGGCGGCCGAACTCCTCGACAACGCCACCCGGTACTCGCCGCCGCAGTCCAAGGTGCACGTCACCGCCACCGAGGTGCAGACCGGCGTCGCCATCGAGATCGAGGACGCCGGCGTCAGCCTCAGCGAAGAGGCCCGCGCCCGCGTCGAGAACATGCTGGAGCAGGCCAAGGCCGGCGTCGACCTCCAGGAGCTCGGCGTCTCCCCGCGCCTCGGCCTGGCCGTCGTGGGCCGCCTGTGCACCGCCTTCAACATGCAGGTCTCGCTGCGCACTTCGGCCTACGGCGGAGTCCGCGCCGTCCTCATCGTGCCGCGCGAGATGATCACCTCCGAGCCGGGCGTCGGCCTCGCCCACGGCATCGGTGCCTCGGCCGAGCCCCAGGTGGACCTCGGCGCGCTCGAAGGACCCAAGCGCAAGCCCAAGACCCGCCGCCCCACCAGCCCACGCATCCCCGCGTCCGTCGCCATGGAGGACGACGTCCCCGTGGTCACCGAGTGGACCGCCAACGGGCTGCCGCAGCGCCGCAGCCGGGTCAAGACCCCGCTCAGCCAGCGGCTCGCCGAGCAGGCCGCCATCGAGCAGGCCGACCGCGAAGCCATCGCCCGCGGGGAGAAGCCCGTGTGGGGCGACCCCGACGCCGCGCCCGAGCCGAAGCAGGACGAGGACGACACCCCGCCCGGGCTCTGGGTGGAGGCCTTCTGGGAGGGCCTCAAGCGCGACCCAGACCCCAATGCATTCACCCAGCCGACCACCGATTCGGCCCACGCCCCGGCCGAGGACGAGGGGGACCTCAAGTGATCCAGCAGCGAGCCAACTTCGACTGGATGCTCAGGGATCTCGCCGACGGCGTACCCGGCATCGAGATGATCGTGGTGCTCTCCGCCGACGGCCTGCGCATCGCCCGCCACGGCGGTGATCCCGACGCCGCGGACCGGGTCGCCGCGGCCTGCGCGGGCCTGCAGAGCCTGGCCGGCGCCGTCGCCCACGAGATCCCGAACAGCGACGGCAAGATGAAGCTGGTGATCATCGAGATCAACCGCGGCTACTTCTACCTGATGGCCGCCGGCCCCAACGCCTATCTCGCGGTGCTCTCCGACACGTTCGCCGAACCCGGACTGATGAGCAACCGCATGCGGGATCTGGTGGACCGGATCGGACCCCATCTGACCAGTCCGCCCCGGCGCAACGGGCAGGCCGTATGACTCCTCCGCAACGCCAGAGGCGCAGCCCCAGCCCACAGCCGGCCCCGCAGCCTCCCCAGGAGGGACAGGGCAAGCAGCCCGAGCGTCTCTTCGTGGTCGGCGGAGCCGACGGCCAGGCGCGCGCCGACCTCGACCTGGTCACCTTAATCGTGGCGGGCGCCGACTCGCCTCCCTCCGCCACGCCCGAGCAGACGGCGCTGCTCCGGCTCTGCTCGGCCCCCCTGTCGGTGGCCGAGCTGTCCGCCTACCTCAACCTCCCGTTCAGCGTGGTGACCGTCGTGATCACCGAGATGCTGGCGGCCGAACTGGTGACGGCGCGTAAGCCGATCGTCCGGCAGTCGATCGCCGACCGTTCCCTCCTCGAAGCGGTGATGCATGGACTTCAAAAGCTCTGACACCATCCCGGGACCACGGACCGAGGACCAGCTGCCGCAGACGGCCCAGGCCGCGGTGAAGATCGTGATCGTCGGCGGCTTCGGTGTCGGCAAGACGACCATGGTCGGGTCGGTCAGCGAGATCAGACCGCTGACCACCGAGGAGACCATGACGCAGGCCGGCGTCGGCGTCGACGACAACTACGGCTCCGACACCAAGACGGCCACCACCGTCGCCATGGACTTCGGCCGCATCAGCATCACCGAGAAACTGGTCCTCTACCTCTTCGGCACCCCCGGCCAGGAACGCTTCTGGTTCCTGTGGAACGGCCTGTTCGAGGGCGCGCTCGGCGCCGTCGTACTGATCGACACCCGCCGTCTCGAGGTCAGCTTCGACGTCATAGGGCGCCTGGAGGAGCGCGGCGTGCCGTTCGTGGTCGCCGTCAACTCCTTCCCGGACGCGCCCCGTTACCCCGTCGAGGAGCTGCGCCAGGCGCTCGACCTGCCCCCCGAGATCCCCATCGTCGACTGTGACGCCCGCCGCCGCGCCTCCAGCCGGGACACCCTCATGACCCTGATGCGCTTCCTGCACTCGCTCGCCATGACCGGCGCCCTCACCTGACCGACGTATCCGCCCCCGAACTCCCCAGACACCGGATCCACTTCGGAGCGACCACGTGACGCCTGAAACCCACCCCTCGACCGGCATGGACGACCCGCGGCTCGATCCGCCCCCCGGCTGCCCCGCCCACGGCGTCGGGCCCGGCGGCCTGCGCCGGCTCTACGGTCCCGAGGCGGAGGACCTGAGCGACCTGTACGAGCAACTGCGCGAGGAGTACGGCCCGGTGGCACCGGTCCTGCTCCACGACGACGTGCCGATGTGGGTGGTCCTCGGCCACACCGAGAACCTGCACATGGTCCGCACCCCCTCGCAGTTCTGCCGGGACAGCCGCATCTGGAACCCGCTCCTCGAGGGCATGGTCAAGCCCGACCACCCCCTGATGCCGCACATCGCGTGGGAGCCCATCTGCTCCTACGCCGAGGGCGACGAACACCTGCGGCTGCGCGGCGCGGTCACCGGCGCCATGTCGACCATCGACCACCGCAACATCCGGCGGCACATCAACCGCTACACCCAGCGCCTGGTCAACGACTTCTGCGAGCAGGGCGAGGCCGACCTCGTCAGCCAGTTCGCCGAGCACCTGCCGATGGCCGTGATGTGCGAGATCCTCGGCATGCCCGAGGAGTACAACGACCGGATCGTGCAGGCCACCCGGGACATGCTGCGCGGCACCGAGACGGCCATCGCCAGCCACGCCTACGTCATGAGCGCCCTGCAGCGGCTCACCGAGCGCCGCCGGACCGACCCGTCCGACGACTTCACCAGCCAGCTCATGGCCCACCCGGCCCGGCTCACCGACGACGAGATCACCAAGCACCTGTGGGTCGTCCTCATGGCGGCCTACGAGGCCACCGCCAACCTGATCGCCAACGTGCTGCGCATGGTCCTCACCGAACCGGGCTTCCGCGCCCAGCTCAAGGGCGGCCAGATGACCGTGCCGGAGGCGGTCGAGCAGTCCCTGTGGAACGAGCCGCCGTTCAGCACGGTTTTCGCCTACTACGCCAAGCAGGACACCGAGCTGGGCGGCCAGCGCATCCGCAAGGGTGACGGACTGCTCTTCGGGATCGCGCCCGGCAACATCGACCCCCGGGTGCGGCCCGACCTGTCCGCCAACATGCAGGGCAACCGCTCCCACCTCGCCTTCGGCGGCGGCCCGCACGAATGCCCCGGACAGGACATCGCCCGTGGCATCGCCGACACCGGCGTCGACGCCCTGCTGATGCGGCTTCCGGACGTGCAACTCGACTGCGAAGAGGACGAGTTGACCTGGCGGCAGTCGATCGCCTCCCGGCACCTGGTGGAACTGCCGGTCCGGTTCGCGCCCAAGCCCCAGCAGGATGTGCTGGCCAGGCCCAGCCACGCCCCGGTCCCGCCGCCGCGGCCCGCCTGGCACGTCAGCAGCACGCCGCCGGAACCGGTGCAGTCCCGCACCGTGCCGCAGTCCGAGCCGGTCGCCGCCGCCCCGGCGCCCGTGCCGCAGTCCCAGCCGGTCGCCGCCGCCCCGGCGCCCGCGCCGCAGCCCGAACCGGCCCACCGTCTCGGCGCCTGGCAGCGGTTCGTGCGCTGGTGGCGCGGCTACTGACGGTCGCCGCTACGGACGGCAGGCCCAGGTCCCGTACGAGGCCCAGGCCCCGAGCACCCGCCCGCTGCGGAACCGGTGTTCCGCCCCCGTGACCGGGTCGGTGAACTCCAGCGCCCGCGCCAGCAGTTGCAGCGGCCGCCGGAAGTCACCGGCCGGCCCGGGGTCGGCCACCACCGGATAGAGCGGATCGCCGAGGATCGGCACGCCGAGCGCGTTCATGTGGACCCGTAGCTGGTGCGTCTGCCCCGTCTCCGGCAGCAGCCGGTACCGGCCGAGCCCGTCGGCGCGGTGCTCGATCAGTTCCACCCGGCTGACCGCGTTCGGCTCGCCCGCCACCTCACGGGCGGCCAGCTCCCCGCGCTCCTTCACGATCCGGCTGCGCACGGTCCGGGGCAGCGCCAGCGAGGCGTCGTACGGGGCGACCGCCTCGTACTCCTTGTGCACCCGCCGGTCGCGGAACAGCGTCTGGTAGGCGCCCCGCTCCTCGGGCCGCACCGTGAACAGCACAAGCCCCGCGGTGAGCCGGTCCAGCCGGTGCGCGGCGCCGAGCGTCGGCAGGCCGAGTTCGCGGCGCAGCCGGGCGAGCGCGGTCTCGGTGACATGGCTGCCGCGCGGGGTGGTGGCCAGGAAGTGCGGCTTGTCGACCACGACGATGTGCGCGTCGCGGTACACCACCTCCAGCGGGAACGGCACCGGCACCTCGTCCGGCAGCTCCCGGTGGAACCACACGAACATCCCCGGCACGTAGGGTGCGTCGGCGGCGACGGCCCGGCCGTCCGCCCCGACGAACAGCCCCGCGGCGAACATCTCGTCCACGACCCCGCCGCCCGCCGCGAGCCGCTCCACCAGATGCTCCCGCACGGTGGCCCACGCCCCCTGCTGAGGCAGCCGCACCCGCACCGGGTCCACCCCCTGCCGCTGCGGCAGGGGAGCGGGCGGGGGCGGGGTCCGGCGTCTCATCACGATCAAGGGTACGGCCGCGCCAGGCCGCCACGGACCCGGCGACAAGGGCCGCGGAACCGCCGTACGGGGCGACCGCCTCGTACTCCTTGTGCACTCCGCCGGGGTCGTGCACCCCGCTGGGGCCGTGGAGCGCGGCATCCGGCGGGCCGGTCGTCGGTGAGACCGGGCGCGGAGAGCCGTCCGTCGAGCCGCCCGGGCCGCGCTGGGCGCGGTGAGGATCGCTTCGACGGTCCCGGCGGTGAGCACGCCGGGAAGGGGGCCGTTCAGGCGGCGGGTGTGCTCTCCTGTTCCGCCTCGATGCGCGCGTTCCACTCCCGCTTGGAGGCCTGCCAGCCGTCCTCGTTGTGGCCCAGGCGCCAGTAGCCGGAGATCGACAGGTCCTCGCGCGGGATCCGGTGCTCGACCCGCAGCATCCGGCGCAGTTCCTTCACGAAGCCCGCCTCGCCGTGGACGAAGGCGTGCAGGCGGCCCTCGGGGAAGTCCAGGGCCCGGACGGCCGCGGTCAGGGCCTCGCCGACGGGGCGGTCGCCGCGGTGCAGCCAGACGACGTCCACATCGGAGTCGATCTTCTGCTCCTCCTCGGGTCCGGCCACCTCCACGAAGGCGTGGGCGGTGGTCCCGGCGGGCAGCGCCTCCAGGGAGCGGGCGATCGCGGGCAGGGCGCTCTCGTCGCCGACGAGGAGGTGCCAGTCGGCGGTCGGGTCGGGGGCGTAGGCGCCGCCGGGGCCCATGAACCGGACGGTCTCGCCGGGCTCGGCGCGCATCGCCCACGGGCCGGCCAGGCCCTCGTCGCCGTGGATCACGAAGTCCACGGTCAGCTCGCGGTGGTCGGGGTCCCAGGCGCGCACCGTGTAGGTGCGGGTCACCGGCCAGTGGTCGCGCGGGAACTCCTCGCGGATGCGCTCGATGTCGAAGGGCTCGGGGTAGGTCGCACCCTCGGCCGGGAAGAGGATCTTCACGTAGTGGTCGGTGCAGGTGTCGGCCTCGAAGTCGGCGAGCCCGTCGCCGCCGAGCACCACGCGCTGCATGTGCGGAGTCAGCCGTTCGGTACGGATGACCTGCGCGGAATGCAGCTTGCGCGGCTTGCGGGCGGGGCGCTCTGCCATGACGGCCTCCCTCTCTCCAGCTTAGGCTTACCTAAGTTAGCACCTCCCCCTGCCGATTGCTCCCCCGGCAAAGTGCGTGAAGAAGAATTTAAGGGACGAATTCCCTGTCCGCCGCGCCTCATTCACTCGACGGGGAACGCCTGTCACACGGTCACCGCACACCCACCTCACGCGGCAGGCGTGCCGAGCGTGGTGAGCAGCCGCTGCAGCGACCCGCCCAGACCCCAGCGCTCCGCCAGCTCCCGCACCGCCGCCGGATCGCGCGGCCCGCGCGGCAGGGCGGTGTCCACCTCCGGCAGCGGTACGTCCGCCGCCACCCGCACCACCGTCGGCGCGACGGCGACGTAGGGCCGCGACTCGTCCAGTCGCCTGCGCTGCGAGGGGGTGAGCTTCGCCCCGGGGTCGTCGACCGCGGCCATGATCCCGGCGAGGTCCCCGAACTCGGCCAGCAGCTTCGCGGCCGTCTTCTCGCCGATGCCCGGCACCCCCGGCAGGCCGTCGCTCGGGTCGCCGCGCAGCAGCGCCAGATCGGCGTACCCCCGGCCGTCGACGCCGTACTTCTCGCGCAGCCACGCCTCGTCGGTGAGCTGGAGCGTGCCCACACCCTTGAGCGGGTACAGCACCCGGATCCCGCGCGCGTCGTCCACCAGCTGGTACAGGTCGCGGTCGCCGGTGACGATGTCCACCGGGCCCTTCGCCCGCGCGGTGAACGTGCCGATCACGTCGTCCGCCTCGTACCCCTCGACGCCCACGCGCGCGATGCCGAGCGCGTCGAGGACAGCCTCGATGACCGGCACCTGCGGCGACAGCGTGTCCGGCACCTCCTCCTCGTCCGGCCCCGCCGCGTGCTCCTCGGCGACCCGGTGCGCCTTGTAGGAGGGGATCAGGTCCACCCGCCACTGCGGGCGCCAGTCGGCGTCCATGCAGGCCACCAGCGCGTCCGGGCGGTGGTCCTTCACCAGGCGGTCGATGAATTCCAGCAGCCCGCGCACGGCGTTCACCGGTGTGCCGTCCGGGGCCTTCACGGACTCCGGCACGCCGAAATAGGCGCGGAAATAGAGCGAGGCGGTGTCGAGGAGCATCAGTCGTCCGGTCACGTCACGCATCATGCCGTACCCCACTGACACCGGCCCGTCGCCGCAACGGGTTGTGTCCTGCGCACTGTTTGTGGGCTGGACCACATGTCGTTTGTGATCGCGGAACGGGGGCAGGCGCGCGTCGGAGCGGTGTCGATTGCGGATTCAACTGTCGCGCGGCCCGCTCCGTTTTCCTTGCCGTCGAAACAAGAGGTACGCGTGTCAGCGAGACTAGAGGCCGAACATCTCTACAAGGTGTTCGGCAGACGAGAAGACCAGGCAGTGGAGCGGCTCCGGGGCGGTGCCGACCGCGAGGAGCTGCGTGCCGACGGCGTCACCGCCGCCGTGATCGACGCCTCCTTCACCGTGGAGCCGGGCCAGATCTTCGTCGTCATGGGCCTGTCCGGCTCCGGCAAGTCCACGCTGCTGCGCATGCTCAACGGGCTCCTGGAACCCACCGCCGGACACGTCCGCTTCGACGGCCAGGACCTGACCGCGCTCAGCGACCGCGACCTGCGCGCGGTCCGCGCCCGGAAGATCAGCATGGTCTTCCAGCACTTCGCGCTCTTCCCGCACCGCAGCGTCGTCGAGAACGCCGCCTACGGCCTGGAGGTCCAGGGCGTGCCGAAGGCCGAGCGCATCGAGCGGGCCACCAAGGCCCTGGAGCTGTGCGGCCTGGGCGGCTGGGAGAAGTCCTGGCCCGACGAGCTGTCCGGCGGCATGCAGCAGCGCGTCGGCCTCGCCCGCGCGCTCGCCACCGACGCCGACCTGTTGCTGATGGACGAGTCCTTCAGCGCGCTGGACCCGCTGATCCGCCGCGACATGCAGGACCAGCTCCTGGAACTCCAGACGAAGCTGAAGAAGACGATCGTCTTCATCACCCACGACCTCAATGAGGCCATGCGCCTGGGTGACCGCATCGCCGTCATGCGCGACGGCCGCATCGTCCAGATCGGCACCGCCGAGGACATCCTCGTCCGGCCCGCCGACGACTACGTCGCCTCCTTCACCCAGGACGTCGACCGCTCCCGCGTGCTGACCGCCTCCTCCGTGATGGACACGGACGTGACCGGCGACGAGGCCGACTGCGCCTGCGCCACCGCCACGCCCGACACCCCGTTCACCGAGCTGTGCGCGCTCAGCGCCCGGCTCTCCCACCCGGTCGCCGTGCTCGACGGCGAGCGCGGACTCGTGGGCGTCGTCCCGCGGCAGCGGCTCGTCGGCTTCCTCGGCGACGCGACCGAGGCCCCCGTGCCCTGCGCCGACGGAGAGAAGGTGACCGCCCGTGCCTAGGATCGAGTTCGGCTCCTGGGTCAACGACGGGGTCGAGTGGCTCACCACCCACATGGGCTGGCTGTTCGACTTCCTCGAAACGGTCTTCCGCGGCGCCTACGACGGTGTCGACGCCGTCCTCCAGGCCCCAGAGCCCCTGCTGCTGGCCGGCATCTTCGCCGTGATCGCATGCTGGCTGCGCGGCACGCTCGCCGGAGTCCTCACCTTCGTCGGGTTCGGCTTCGTGATCTCCCTGGACCTGTGGGAGGACGCGATGGTGACCCTGTCGCTGGTCCTCGTCGCCACGGTCATCGCGCTGGTGATCTCGGTGCCGGTGGGCATCTGGGCGGCCCGTTCGAACCGGGTCAGCGCGATCGTGCGGCCCGGCCTGGACCTGATGCAGACGCTGCCGGCGATGGTCTACCTCATCCCGGCCATCCTCTTCTTCGGCAGCGGCGCCGCCGCGGGCATCGTCGCCACCCTGGTCTTCGCGCTCGCCCCGGGCGTCCGCATGACCGAGCTGGGCATCCGCCAGGTCGACAAGGAACTGGTCGAGGCCGCCGAGGCGTTCGGCACCCCGCCGCGCGACACCCTGCTGCGCGTCCAGCTGCCGCTGGCCCTGCCCACCGTCATGGCGGGCGTCAACCAGGTCATCATGCTGGGCCTGTCCATGGCGGCCATCGCCGGCATGGTCGGCACCGGCGGCCTCGGCGGCGACGTCAACGAGGCCATCGGCCAGCTCAACATCGGCCTCGGCGCCGAGGCGGGCATCGCCATCGTGATCCTCGCGATCTACCTGGACCGCATGACCAGCGCGCTGGGCACCCAGGTCTCGCCGCTCGGCCGGCGCGCCGCCGCCCGGCTGCGCGCCGCCCAGGGCCTGAACATCTGGTCGTACCGTCCCAAGGCGTCCGTCGCCGTGGTCGGCGTCGTCGTCCTCGCCCTCGTCGCGGGCGGCATGGGCGTCTTCGGCGGCGGCGACAAGGGCGAGCCGCTCGCCGACGGCACGAACGTCGGCAAGGGCAAGAAGATCAGCATCGGCTACATCCCCTGGGACGAGGGCGTCGCCTCCACCTTCCTGTGGAAGGAGATCCTGGAGCGGCGCGGCTACGAGGTGAAGACCGAGCAGTTCGACGCCGGCCCCCTCTACACCTCGCTCGCGCAGGGCGACGTCGACTTCCAGACGGACGCCTGGCTGCCCACGACCCACGAGCAGTACTGGAAGAAGTACGGCGACCGCCTCGACGACCTGGGCTCCTGGTACGGCCCGACCTCCCTGGAGCTGAGCGTGCCCGCCTACATGAAGGACGTCGACTCCCTCGACGACCTCAAGGGCAAGGCCGCGCAGTTCGACGGGAAGATCACCGGCATCGAGTCCAGCGCCGGCATGATGAGCCTGCTCAAGAGCAAGGTCCTCGGCGCGTACGGCCTGGACAAGGAGTACAAGGTCGTCGACAGCTCCACCCCGGCCATGCTCGCCGAGCTCAAGCGGGCCTACGCCAAGAAGGAGCCCATCGTCGTCACGCTCTGGTCGCCGCACTGGGCGTACAGCGACTACGAGCTGAAGAAGCTCAAGGACCCCAAGGGCGCCTGGGGCGAGGGCGACGAGGTGCACACCGTGGCCCGCAAGGGCTTCGCCGAGCAGAACCCGGTCGTCGGCCAGTGGCTGAAGGACTTCACGATGACCGAGGAGCAGCTCACCGGCCTGGAGTCGGAGATCAACAAGGCCGGCAAGGGCAAGCAGCAGGACGCCGTGCGCGCCTGGCTGAAGGACAACCCCGGCGTGGTCGACGAGCTGGCCCCGGTGAAGAACACCGGGACCCCGGCCGAGGCGAAGCGCCCGCTGGACGTGGCCTGGTTCCCCTGGGACGAGGACATCGCCGTCACCTACCTGTGGAAGAACGTCCTGGAGCGGCGCGGCTACACGCTGAACCTGAAGCAGATGGACGTCGGCCCGGTCTACACCGGCCTTGCGTCCGGTGACCTCGACCTCAACTTCGACGCCTGGCTGCCGTACGCGCAGGCGAACTACTGGGAGAAGAGCAAGGACAAGCTCCACGACCTCGGCACCTGGTACGAGCCGACGTCGCTGGAGATCGCCGTGCCCTCCTACGTCAAGGGCGTCGACTCGCTGGAGGACCTCAAGGGCAAGTCCGGCACCTTCGACGGGAGGATCATCGGCATCGAGCCCGGCACCGGCGAGATGAACCTGCTCAAGACCAAGGTGCTGCCCGGATACGGCCTCGACGACGAGTACAAGGTCGTCGACGGCTCCACCCCGGCCATGCTCGCCGAGCTCAAGCGGGCCTACGCCAAGAAGAAGCCGATCGCCGTCACGCTCTGGTCGCCGCACTGGGCGTACAGCGAGTACGAGCTGACCAAGCTGAAGGACCCGCAGAAGTTCTTCGGCGAGGGCAACACGATCCGCACCATCTCCAACAAGGACTTCCCCCGGCGTTACCCCCAGCTCACGAAGTGGATCAAGAACTTCACGATGAGCGAGGACGAGCTGGGCACCCTTGAGCAGGAGATCAAGGACCGTGGCCAGGGGCACGAGGAGGAGGCCGTCGCCGCCTGGCTGGAGGAGCACCCGGACATGGTCGAGCGGATGACTCCCGCCGCGTAGCACCCTCGTTCCGGCGGGCGTCCGGCGCACCTGACGGTGCCGGACGCCCGCCTTCTGCGTGCCGCGATCGAATCCGGCCAACTGGGCGGGCGGCCGCAGAGGATACGCCTGACCAGGCGCTCGGCGCAGGGGAACATCGGGAACGGGCTGCGCGTCGAGGCGTGGGACGGCAGACTCGGGCTGATCGGGGGTCAGGGGTGGCGCGAACTGTGGGGTCGCGGCCACCGCCGCGTGTCGTCGATGTGACGGGCGCATGAAACGGTTTGCCGAACATGCGTAGGGTGCAGAGAACTCCTCACGGGAGTTGTGTCACCGGGCGATGGGCGAAGGAGGGAGCCGGAGCGATGGGCGACCACAAAGAACAGCCACTGCGCGTGGGCGCGGCCGTACGACGACGGCGCCGCGCACTGGAGCTCACCCTCGCCGTCGTGGCCGAGCGCAGCGGCCTGTCGGTGCCCTTCCTGAGCCAGGTGGAGAACGACAGGGCCCGGCCCAGCAGAAGCTCCCTGGAGAAGCTCGCCGACGCCCTGCGCACCACGGCCGTCGAACTCCTCGCCGCCGCCGACCCGGCGTGCAGCGTCGACGTCGTACGCGCCGAGTGCGTCGAGCCGACGGCCGACCCCCGGGCGCGCTCCCTGGTGCGCGGCCACCATCAGATGCACGCCTCGGAGTTCACCGGCGGCCATGAGGCGGGCCGTGAATTCCAGTACCGCAACGACCAGTTGATGTACGTCGCCGACGGCGCCGTGGAGATCGAGGCGGAGGGCCGCGCCTACCGCCTCGGCCGCGGCGACACGCTGTACCTCACCGGCGGGGTGCGCCACCGCTGGCGGGCGACGGTCCCGGACACCCGCGTCGTCGTCGTGGCCGTGGCCGAGCACATCGAGGCGGTCCAGGACCGGCCGCGCTGATGCGCGTCGTCTCCCTGGTGCCCTCGCTCACGGAGGCGGTGGCCCTGTCCGCACCCGGCGTGCTGGTCGGCGCCACGGACTGGTGCACGCATCCGGCCCACCTCGACGTCACCCGGATCGGCGGCACCAAGAACCCCAGGACCGACCGGATCCTCGCACTCGCCCCCGACCTGGTCATCGCCAACGAGGAGGAGAACCGCGCACCCGACCTCGCGGCGCTGCGCGCGGCGGGCATCGAGGTGCTGGTGACCGAGATCCGGGACGTGCCGCAGGCGTTCTCGGAACTGGAGCGGGTGCTGACCCGCTTCGGCACCCGGCCGCGCTGGCTGGACGAGGCGGAGGAGACCTGGTCATCCCTTCCGGCCCCGGAACACCGCACGACCGCCGTGGTCCCGATCTGGCGCCGCCCGTGGATGGTGCTGGGCCGCGACACCTTCGCCGGTGACGTCCTGGCCCGCCTGGGCGTCGACCACGTGTACGCCACGCACGAGGAGCGCTACCCGCGCACCCACCTGGCGGACCTGCGCGCGACGGCCCCGGACGTCGTCGTCCTCCCGGACGAGCCCTACCGCTTCACCGCCGACGACGGCCCGGAGGCCTTCCCCGGCCTGCCCTGCGCGCTGGTCAGCGGACGGCACCTGACGTGGTACGGGCCGTCACTGGCCGAGGCACCACGGCTGCTGCGCGCGGCCCTGCGAGCAGCGCACCGCTGAGCAGCCCGCCCACGGTGCGGACGGCCGCCGTCAGCCAGGCGGCGACGAGCACCCCGTACAGGACGACCGCGAGCCCGTCGTAGACGGCGAGGCCGGTGTGGCGGGCCAGTTGCGCGGCGCCGGTGACGCAGGTGCCGACCGGGAAGGTGAACGCCCACCAGGTCATCGCGAACCCCATGCCCCGCCGCCGGGCGCGCACGACATGGGCGGTGGCGAGGCCGAACCACAGCAGCGCGAACCCCATGACCGGCACGCCGTAGAGCACGGCCAGCACGTCGAAGCCCTGGATGTACGGGGCCGGGACCACCCCCGGGGCGGCCTCGGCGAACGCGCCGACGGCCGTGGTGGACTGGCCGAGCGGCCCCAGCACCAGGAACAGCGTCGGGGTGAGCGCGAGCGGGAGCGGGCCCGTGGTGATCAGACGGGCGAAGACCAGCGGCAGCATGAGCAGGGTCGCGAGCAGGCTCAGCCCGAACAGCGCGAGGCAGGCCAGCAGCAGGGTCTCCCGGGGCTGCCCGGTCGGCAGGTGCGGCACGAGGAGCGGCCCGAGCGCGGCGGACACCATGGGCGCCACGAGCGGCAGCAGCCACACGGGCGTCGCCTGCCCGGCATCCACCCGGTGGCGTACGGCCATCAGGTAGGGGACGGCGACGGCGGCGGCGAGTCCGACGGCCGTACCGGTGGTGAACAGCACGATGTCGAGGGCGACCGCGGCCCGGGTGCCGATCCAGTCCCGGCCGACGGTGAGGGCACCGCCGCCGACGGCGAGCAGCGCCATGGACAGACAGCCGTAGAAGGGGGCCATGGCGGGGTCGAGGAGATGGGCGCGGGCCTGGTCGCGGTGGTGGGTCCAGTGCAGGGCGCGGGCGCCGAGGAGGACGACGAGCAGTGTCAGGGCCAGGGCCCAGACGGCGGCGAGCGGGGCCCGCGGGACCGGCAGGGGCAGGGTGGCGCCGGCGGTGGCGACGATGGCGGTGCCCATGACGGCGGCGTACCAGTTCGGCCCGAGGTGACGGACGGCGGTGGCACGCGGCAGGGGGTGGACGGCGGTGACCATGGATCCACCGTCCTCGCGGATCAGGGCCGCTGCCAGGGAGTACGTCTCTATGAGGACATAAACTGGATTTATGAGCAGTGCGGAGACGTCCCTCGCCCATCGCGTGCCCGACCTCGGAGCGCTGGAGCTGCTGCTGGCGGTGGCCCGGCTCGGCAGTCTCGGCGGGGCGGCGCGCGAGCTGGGCATCACCCAGCCCGCGGCCAGCAGCCGGATCCGGTCCATGGAACGGCAGCTCGGCGTGGCGCTGGTGGACCGCTCCCCGCGCGGCTCCCGGCTCACCGACGCCGGGGCGCTGGTGACGGACTGGGCGCGGCGGATCGTGGAGGCGGCCGCGGCCTTCGACGCGGGCGCGCAGGCGCTGCGGGACCGCCGCGACTCCCGGCTGCGGGTCGCGGCGAGCATGACCATCGCCGAGTACCTGCTGCCGGGCTGGCTGCTGGCGCTGCGTGCCGCGCGCCCGGACACCGCGGTCTCCCTGCTCGCGGGCAACTCGGCCGCCGTGGCCGAACTGCTGCTGTCCGACGACGCCGACCTCGGCTTCGTCGAGGGACTGACGGTGCCGACGGGCCTGGACTCCGTGGTCATCGCCCACGACCGGCTGATCGTCGTCACCGCCCCCGGCCACCCGTGGGCCCGCCGCCGACGCCCCCTGGAGGCCTCCGAGCTGGCCGTCACCCCCCTGATCCTGCGCGAGAAGGGCTCCGGCACCCGCCAGGTCCTCGACACCGCCCTCGGTGGCCTGGCCCGCCCCCTCATCGAACTCTCCTCCACCACGGCGGTGAAGGCGGCGGCGGTCGGCGGCGCCGGTCCGGCGGTGCTCAGCGAACTCGCCGTCCGCGAGGAGCTCACCATGCGGCGGCTGGTGAGCGTGCCCGTCGACGGCGTCGCCCTCGCCCGCGACCTGCGCGCGGTGTGGCCGACCGGGCACCGGCCGGTGGGGCCCGCGAGGGACCTGCTGTCGCTGACCCGGGGGTAGCTTAGGGTTCTGTTGCGCAGTGCAACGGTTCGAGGGGACATGCGTGGGGACAGGGGGACGCGGGCGGATGCAGCGTGCGACGGAGGCGTTCGAGCCGCTGCGGGCGGACGATCCGGCCCAGGTGGCCGGCTACCGGCTGGCCGCCCGGCTGGGCGCCGGCGGCATGGGACAGGTCTACCTCGCGCACACGCAGGGCGGCCGGCCCGTGGCCATCAAGGTGGTCCGGCCCGAACTCGCCGACGACCCCGACTTCCGGCACCGGTTCCGGCGCGAGATCGCGGCGGCCCGGCGGGTCCGCGGCGCCTACACCGCCGAACTGATCGACGCCGACGCGGAGAGCAGCCCGCCCTGGCTCGCCACGCTGTACGTGCCCGGCCCCTCCCTGGCCGACGCGGTACGCCGCCGCGGACCGCTGCCCGTGTCCGCGGTGCTCCGGCTGATGGCGGGCACGGCCGAGGCGCTCCAGGCCATCCACGGCGCCGGGATCGTGCACCGCGACCTGAAACCGTCCAACGTGCTGCTGGCCGCCGACGGCCCCCGGGTGATCGACTTCGGGATCTCGCTGGCCGCCGACGTCACCTCCCACACCGCCACCGGCACCTCCATCGGCACGCCCCAGTTCATGGCCCCCGAGCAGGCGACCGCGGGCGAGGTGACCGCGGCGACCGATGTCTTCGCGCTCGGCCAGACCGCCGCCTTCGCAGCCCTGGGCCGGGCGCTGCACGGGGACGGCCCCGCGGCGACCGTGCTCTACCGGATCGTGCACGAGGAACCCGACCTGTCCCCGCTGCCGGAGCAGCTGCGGCCGCTGATCGCCCGCTGCCTGGCCAAGGACCCGGGGGAGCGGGCCACACCGGCCGAGATCGTCGAGTGGTGCCGCGAGGAACTGGGCGAGGACGCGGCGCCGACGGTGTGGCGTGAGATCACCGGGCCGGAGGTGACGGTTCCGGAGCCCACGCTGGTGGCGGTTCCCGCGCCCACCCGGCCGCTGCACGGACAGCCCCTGATCGCGCCCCCGCAGTCGACGGTTCCGGTGGTACGACAAACCCGCCGCGGGCGTACGGCGCTGATGGCGGCGGTCGCCGTGACGGCGGGGGCGCTGCTGGCGGGCGGCACGGCGTGGACCCTGCTGGACGGTTCCGCCGAGGGCGGCGGGCGGGACGGGGCCGGAGCCGGTTCCGTACGGACGTCGGTGGCGGCGTCGGCGTCGGCGGCATCCGCGTCGGGTGCGGCGGCGGCCGGGGACGACGGGGCGTCGGGGCGGTCGGACCGGGAGCCGTCGGACCCCACCCCCACCCCGACCGCGTCCGGGACGCCCGGGCCCGAGGGCCACGCCCAGCTCTGGCTCGACGAGGCGAACTCCCTCAGCTTCGACAAGCCGGTCCAGCGCAAGGACCGCAAGGGCGACATCCGCCTCAACTGCGCGACGATCGGCTGCGCGCTGGAGAGCGACACCAGCACGATCATCCAGATATTCGGAGGGAGGGGAACCAGCCTCGACGAGTGCCGCCTGCTCATGAGCAGCGCCAACTCGCACAGCTTCGGACTGTCGGCCGGCGCGGCGGGCACCGAGTACTGCGTCAAGCACCGCGACGGCGACATGGCCCTGCTCGTACTCCAGACGAAATCGACCGCACTGTGGAACAAGCCCGGACTCAGCTTCCTGACCCTGGACATGACGGTCTGGCGGGCCGGCGCGAAGCGCTGAAAACCACTGGCGCGTCCGGCTTCCGGGCCCCAGGATGCCGTACATGATCCCGCCCGCCACCGGCCTGCGCACCCCGTGGGACCAACTCCCCGAGGCACTGCGCACCGCCGTGACGGACGTCCTCGGCGCCCCGGTCGTCCAGGCCGAGACCCAGCCCGGCGGCTTCTCGCCGGGGGCGGCCGCGCGCGTGCGCACCGCCGACGGGCGCCGCGCTTTCGTGAAGGCGGTCAGCGCCGACACCAACCGGCGCAGCCCGGCGTTCCACCGCGCCGAGGCCCGCAACACCGCCGCCCTGCCGACCGACGTGCCGGCACCCGCCCTGCTCGGCACCTACGACGACGGCACCTGGGTCGCTCTCGTCCTGGAGGACATCGCCGGGCGTCAGCCTCAAGTACCCTGGCGGCGCCAGGAGTTGGAGCGCGTGCTGGACGCCCTCACCGTCCTCGTCCAGCGCCTCACACCGTCCCCGTTCACCGCCCCGCGCGCGGCCGACGCTCTCGCGGCCGACTTCTCCGGCTGGAGCGACCTCGCCGACGGCAAGGAACCCGGGGCGGCACAACACCTCGACGCCTGGACCCTCGACCGTCTGCCCTGGCTCGCCGAACTCGCCGCCCCCTGGGCCGAGGCCGTCTCCGGCGCCACCCTCGCCCACGCCGACCTGCGCGCCGACAACATCCTCCTCGCCGACGACGGCCGCGTCGTCTTCGTCGACTGGCCGCACGCCCTGCGCCGCGCCCTGGTTCGACCTGCTCGTGATGCTGCCCTGCGTCCGCGCCCAGGGCGGCCCCGACCCGGAGGAGGTGTTCACCACCCACCCCCTCGGCCGCTCCGCCGACCCCGACGCGGTCACCACCGCCCTCGCGGCCCTCTCCGCCTACTTCCTCCGCAACTCCCTCCACCCCGCCCCACCCGGCCTCCCCACCCTGCGCCCCTTCCAACGGGCCCAGGGGGACGCGGCCCTGGCGTGGCTCAGGGGGCGGCTGGGGTAGAGCGGGTGCCCCTGCGGCTGCCGCCACCGGTGCCCGCATGGGCTTGGGCGACGCCGTTCTGGGCTGGTTCGGGGGGCTGGAGTCCGGAGTTTCGGTGGCTGCCTCCACCAGCGCTCGACTCGCCCATGGGCTGGCGTGCCCGTGGCCGCTTCCGGCCGGACGCCTGCGCATCGATCAGGGCGGCGTGGTCCTGACCGGGCTCACTCAGGGGGCGTTCGGGTCAGGGGGTGGTGTGCCTGTGGCTGCGTCCACCAGGGCGCGCATCACCCGTACGTCCTCACCCATCTCCGGGTGCCACTGGACGCCGAGCAACCAGCCCTGGGCGGAGGGCAGTTCCACCGCCTCCACGGTGCCGTCCGCCGCGTAGGCCGAGGCCACGAGGCCGGTGCCGAGGCGGTCCACGCACTGGTGGTGGTACGTCGGTACCGGGGTCTCCTCCGGCACGATGTCGGCGTACAGCGAGCCCGGAACCGGCTTCACCGGGTGGCTGCCGAAGGCGCCGACCACCTCCGCGTGCCCGTCCAGGTGCTGGACGAGCGTTCCGCCGAGTGCGACGTTCAGCAGCTGCATGCCCCGGCAGATGCCCAGGAGCGGGGTGCCCGAGGACAGGGCGGCCTCGATCAGCGCCAGTTCCCAGGCGTCCCGTTCGCGCGCCGGCGGCCCGGTCCGGGGGTGGCGCTCGGCGCCGTAGCGGACCGGTTCGACGTCCGGGCCGCCCGCGATCACCAGCCCGTCCAGCCGGGCCACCGTGGCCGCGGCGTGCTCCGGCGCGTCCGGCGGCAGCATCGCGGCGATGCCGCCCGCCCGCTGGACCAGCCGCGGATAGCCGACCGGCAGCAGCGCCGCCTCCAGCTCCCACACGCCCCAGCGCGCCCCGGCCTCCAGGTAGGTGCTGACCCCGATCAGCGGCCTGACCACAGCGACTCCTTCACCGTCGTTCTCACTCTCGTCCCATCAGTCCCGCACCAACTCTGCCTCGGCCGCCGCCAGAGCCGCGAACTCCTCCTCCGGGGCCTTCGCCACCAGGCGCTTGCGGCTGTACAGGCCGAAGTAGCCGAGGGCCACGAGGTACACCGCGAGGGCGATGAACGCCGCTGTCACGTCCACCAGGAACGTCGCCACCAGGGCCGCACAGGCCAGCACCAGGGCAACGGAGGAGGTCAGGACCCCGCCCGGAGTGCGGTACGGCCGCGGGAGTTCCGGCTCGCGGCGGCGCAGCACGATGTGGGACAGGGACATCAGGGCGTAGGAGATCGTGGCGCCGAAGACCGCCATGTTCAGCATCCGCGCCCCGTCGCCGGTGACCGCGGCCAGCAGGAAGCCGATCGTGCCGGGCACCAGCAGGCCCAGGTACGGGGCCTTGCGGCTGCTGGTCAGGGAGAGGAAGCGGGGCAGGTAGCCCGCGCGGGACAGGGCGAACAACTGCCGCGACCCGGCGTAGATCAGGGAGAAGAACGAGGCCACGAGCCCGGCCAGGCCCGCATAGTTCACGATCCGGCTCAGCGTCGTCGCCTCGCCGTCCGCCTGGAGCGCCTCCACCAGCGGGTTGCCCGCCTCCTGGATCGCCGCGGAACCGCGCGCCCCCGCCGCCGCGACGAACGTGACCACGGCCAGCACGATCAGGATGCCCATCGACCAGCGGATCGCCTTCGGCAGCGTACGGGCCGGGTTCCTGGTCTCCTCCGCGGCCAGCGGCACGCCCTCGACGCCCAGGAAGAACCACATGCCGAACGGGAACGCCGCCCAGATGCCGAGCAGACCGAAGGGCAGCCAGGAACTCGCGCCCGTCGCCGAGGGGTCCGCCGGGATGTCGTCCAGCGCCCCGAAGCTGAACTCGGGCAGCGCCGCCGCCGCGAACACGATCAGGGCGACCACCGCGATGCCGGTCACGACGAAGCTGAACCGCAGCGCCTCGCCCACGCCCCACAGATGGATGCCGAGGAAGATCGCGAAGCAGACCAGGTACATCGGCCAGCCGGACTCCAGGCCGAACAGCCCCAGCGACTCGACGTAGTCCCCGATGAAGATGACGATGGCGGCGGGCGCGAGGACGTACTCGATGAGGATCGCCGTACCGGTCAGGAAGCCGCCCCACGGGCCGAGCGCCCGGCGGGCGAAGCCGTAGCCGCCGCCCGCGGTCGGCAGGATCGAGGACAGTTCGGCGAGCGCGAAGACCATGCAGGCGTACATCGCGCCCATCAGCACCATGGCGATCGCGAGTCCGCCGAAGCCGCCCTCGGCCAGGCCGAAGTTCCAGCCGGAGTAGTCGCCGGAGACGACGTAGGCGACGCCGAGGCCGGTCAGCAGCACCCAGCCGGCGCTGCCGCGGCGCAACGCCCTGCGCTCCAGGTAGTCGTCCGGCTCGGTGGCGGCGGGTGTACTGACGGATTCCTGGGACATGGGCACGACTCCCCACGGGGCGGCGGACAGAGCTCAATGGAATGGAGCCATACCTTTGCGGTGCCGCCGCGGGAAAGCAATACCCCTGCGTTAAGCGTCGGTAAATCCGTGCTCGTCCGCGCTCATCCGAGGAAGCCGCGCAACAGCGCCGCCGTACCCGCGCAGTGCTCGCGCATGATCTCCCGCGCGCACTCGGCGTTCCCCTCGATCACGGCCTCCACCAGCGCGGTGTGCTGGCGCTGGGAGTGCTCCAGGTTCCGTACGAGCAGCGGGATGCAGTCCAGCAGGTCGTTCACCGAGGCGCGTACGGCCGCGTACTGGGTGGTGAGGCTGGGGGAGCCGGACAGCTCGGCGAGGGTCAGGTGCAGCAGCGTGTCCAGGCGGCGGTACTCGGTCAGCGGGGCGTCGTGCGTGCGCGCCAGCGCCTCGCGCAGCCGCCCGGCCTGCTCCTCGTCCAGCCCGTGCGCCGCGCACAGCCCTGCCGCGCCCACCTCCAGCACCTCGCGGAAGCGCAGCGTGTCCTCGACGTCCACGTCCTTCAGACGGCGGCGCAGTTCCTCCTCGCCGGGCGTCTCGGCGCGCGGCAGCACGAACGTGCCGCCGTAGCGTCCGCGCCGGGACTCGACCAGGCCCTGGTCCTGGAGCACCTTCAGCACCTCGCGCAGCGTCACCCGGCTGATGCCCAGCCGGTCCGCCAGCTCGCGCTCGGCCGGCAGCCGCTCGCCGCCCGGCACCAGGCCGAGCCTGACCACCTGGAGGATCTGCTCCAGGGCCTCCTCGAAGCCGTTCCCGGCCCGCACCGGCCGCAGGACCGACGTCAGCCGGTCGTCGGCCACGGGCAGCGCGCCGTGTTCCGGAGCCGCCTCCCGCACGCGCCCCGCAACCGTCTCCCGCACGCGCCCCGCAACCGTCTCCCGCACGCGGTCGGGATGCGCCTCCCGCGCGGGTCCCGAGGTCGCCTCCCGCACGTGCCCCGCGCCGGCCCCCCGCGCCTGCCCCGCGCCGGCCCCCCGCGCCTGCCCGGCGCCCGCCTCGGGCGTGTGCTCCGTGCCCGCCTCCTGCGACATGTGGCGGAACCCCCTTCCCAATCAATGGTCCATGGCAATACCTTATGGCTCCCGGCTGACCGAAGAAGCCTGAAGGAGGCTTTCCCGTGGCAGACCGCACACCCCCGCTCGGCGTCGAGGAGCTGCACGCCCTCGTCGCCGGCGGTGAGATCGACACTGTCGTCCTGGCCTTCCCCGACATGCAAGGGCGGCTGCAGGGCAAGCGGTTCGCCGCCCGCTTCTTCCTTGACGAGGTCCTCCACCACGGCACCGAGGGCTGCAACTACCTGCTCGCCGTCGACGCCGAGATGAACACCGTCGACGGCTACGCCATGTCCTCCTGGGACCGCGGCTACGGCGACTTCGCCATGCACCCGGACCTCGACACCCTGCGCCGCGTCCCCTGGAACGAGGGCACGGCCATGCTCGTCGCCGACCTCGCCTGGAGCGACGGCTCCCCGGTGGCCGCCGCCCCCCGCCAGATCCTGCGCCGCCAGCTGGACCGCCTCGCCGAACTCGGCTACACCGCCCAGGTCGGCACCGAGCTGGAGTTCATCGTCTTCAAGGACACCTACGAGCAGGCCTGGGACGCCGGCTACCGGGGGCTGACCCCGGCCAACCAGTACAACATCGACTACTCGGTACTGGGCACCGGCCGTATCGAGCCGCTGCTGCGCCGCATCCGCAACGAAATGGCCGCCGCCGGCCTCACCGTCGAGTCCGCCAAGGGCGAGTGCAACCCCGGCCAGCACGAGATCGCCTTCAAGTACGACGAGGCCCTGGTCACCTGCGACCAGCACGCGATCTACAAGACCGGCACCAAGGAGATCGCCGCCCAGGAGGGCGTCTCGATCACCTTCATGGCCAAGTACAACGAGCGCGAGGGCAACTCCTGCCACATCCACCTCTCGCTCGCCGACGCCGACGGCACCAACGCCATGGCCGGGGACGGCGAAGGCGGCATGTCCGACGTCATGCGGCACTTCCTCGCCGGGCAACTGGCCGCCCTGCGGGACTTCTCGCTCCTGTACGCCCCCAACATCAACTCCTACAAGCGGTTCCAGCCGGGCTCCTTCGCCCCGACCGCCGTCGCCTGGGGCCACGACAACCGCACCTGCGCCCTGCGGGTGGTCGGCCACGGCCGCTCGATGCGCTTCGAGAACCGGCTGCCCGGCGGCGACGTCAACCCCCACCTCGCGGTCGCGGGCATGGTGGCCGCCGGCCTGTACGGCATCGAGCAGCGGCTGGAACTGCCCGAGGCCTGCCCCGGCAACGCCTACACCGCCGACTTCGCGCACGTCCCCACCACCCTCCGCGAGGCCGCCGAGCTGTGGGAGAACAGCCCCCTCGCCAAGGCCGCCTTCGGCGACGAGGTCGTCGCGCACTACCGGAACATGGCGCGCGTCGAACTGGACGCCTTCGACGCCGCCGTCACCGACTGGGAGCTCCGCCGCTCCTTCGAACGCATGTGAGGCCCTTCTTGTCCGACCAGCTCCAGGTACTGAACCCGGCCACCGAAGAGGTCGTCGCCACCGTCCCGGCCGCCACCGCGGCCGACGTCGACGCCGCCGTCGTACGCGCCACGAAGGCACAGGCGTCCTGGGCCGCCCTCGCGCCCGCGGACCGCGCCCGGCTGCTGCGGCGGTTCGCCGTCGCCGTCGACGAACACCTCGAAGAACTCGCCCGGCTGGAGGTGACCGAGGCCGGCCACACCGTCGGCAACGCCCGCTGGGAGGCGGGCAACGTCCGTGACCTGCTGGACTACGCGGCCGGCGGAGTGGAACGGCTGACCGGCCGCCAGATCCCGGTCCCCGGCGGCCTGGACGTGACCATCCTCGAACCGCTCGGCGTCGTCGGCGTCATCGCTCCCTGGAACTTCCCCATGCCCATCGCGGCCTGGGGCACCGCCCCCGCGCTCGCCGCCGGCAACGCGGTGCTCCTCAAGCCCGCCGAGACGACCCCCCTCACCGCCCTCCGCCTCGCCGAACTCGCCCTGGCGGCAGGCCTTCCCGAAGGCCTGTTCCAGGTGCTGCCCGGCCACGGCCCCGTCGCCGGAAACGCCCTCGTCGAACACCCCGGCGTCGCGAAGATCGTCTTCACCGGGTCCACGACCGTGGGCAAACAGGTGCTTGCCAAGGGCTCCGCCCTGCTCAAGCGCGTCACCCTCGAACTCGGCGGCAAGAGCCCCAACATCGTCTTCGCCGACGCCGACCTCGAAGCCGCCGCCCAGGCAGCCCCCATGTCCTTCCTCGACAACTCCGGCCAGGACTGCTGCGCCCGCACCCGCATCCTCGTCCAGCGCAGCGCCTACGACCGCTTCCTTGAGCTGCTGACCCCGGCCGTCGGCGCCGTCCGCGTCGGCGACCCGGCCGACGAGAGGACGGACATGGGCCCGCTGATCTCCAGGGCCCAGCTGGAGCGGGTGCGCTCCTACGTCCCCGAGGGCGCCGAAGGCATTCGCGGCAAGGCCCCCGAGGGCCCCGGCTTCTGGTTCCCGCCCACCGTCCTGACCGACGTCGACCCCCGCGCGCGCGTGGCCGTCGAGGAGGTCTTCGGCCCCGTCGCCGTAGTCCTCCCCTTCGAGGACGAGGCGGAGGCGGTCCAGCTGGCCAACGCCACGGACTACGGCCTGTCCGGCTCCATCTGGACCCGCGACGTGGGCCGCGCCCTGCGCGTCTCGCAGGCGGTCCGCGCCGGAAACCTGTCCGTCAACTCCCACTCCAGCGTCCGCTACTGGACCCCCTTCGGCGGCTTCAAGCAGTCCGGCATCGGCCGCGAGCTCGGCCCGGACGCCCTGACCGCCTTCACCGAAACCAAGAACGTCTTCATCAGCACGGAGGGCCCCGCACAGTGACTGACGAAATCATCTGCCGCCGCCTGGTGGGCCGTACGGCCGTCATCACCGGAGCCGGCAGCGGCATCGGCCTCGCCACCGCCCGCCGCCTGGCCTCCGAAGGCGCGCACGTCGTCTGCGGCGACGTCGACGAACAGCGCGGCAAGGCCGCCGCCGAGGAGGTCGGCGGGATCTTCGTGAAGGTCGACGTCACCGACCCCGAGCAGGTGGAGGCCCTGTTCAGGACGGCCTACGACACCTACGGCAGCGTCGACATCGCCTTCAACAACGCCGGCATCTCCCCGCCCGACGACGACTCCATCCTGGAGACCGGCCTGGAGGCCTGGAAGCGCGTCCAGGAGGTCAACCTCACCTCCGTCTACCTGTGCTGCAAGGCCGCCATCCCCTACATGCAGCGGCAGGGCAAGGGCTCCATCATCAACACGGCCTCGTTCGTGGCCAGGATGGGCGCGGCGACCAGCCAGATCTCGTACACCGCGTCCAAGGGCGGCGTCCTGGCCATGTCCCGCGAGCTGGGCGTGCAGTTCGCCCGCGAGGGCATCCGCGTCAACGCGCTCTGCCCGGGCCCGGTGAACACGCCCCTGCTGCAGGAGCTGTTCGCCAAGGACCCGGAGCGCGCGGCCCGCCGCCTCGTCCACATTCCGGTCGGCCGATTCGCCGAGGCCGAGGAGATCGCCGCCGCCGTCGCCTTCCTGGCCAGCGACGACTCCGCCTTCGTGAACGCCACCGACTTCCTGGTGGACGGCGGAATCTCGGGGGCGTACGTCACGCCGCTGTAGGCGCGTCCTACAGTGCCCGGATGAGCATGACGCCCCCGCCCGGCTGGTACCGCGATCCCCACGCTCCCCATCTGGAGCGCTGGTGGGACGGCACGGCCTGGACCGAGCACCGGCGCGCACCCGAGGTCGCGGGGCCGCCGGTGCCGGGCCCGCCGTCCGCCGGCAACCCCGCGTCCGGACGCGCCAAGGCCGTCGCCCTCACCACCGCCGGAGTCGTCCTCGTCGCGGCGATCGTCACCGGCGCGGTCGCCCTGCGCTCCGGCGACGACACCGACGGCGCCCAGACCGACACAGGGCCCACGTACTACACCGCGCCCCCGACGACCGAGCCCCCGACGACCGAGCCCACGTCACCGACCACCGAGGAGCCGTCCGCCGACGACCCGGCCGTCGTGGTCGACGAACTCAACGGCATCACCCTGCCGTTGCCCGAAGGCTGGGTCCGGCCCAAGTACGTCTCCGAGAGCGACGTCGTCATGACCACCGACGGCACCTACGACTGCCCCGGCGACGGCGGCTTCTGCCACCGCGGCCGGGTCGTCTCCCGCACGATGCCGACCTCGGGCGGCGAGACGTCCCCCGAGACCCTCGCCAAGCGGGACATCCCGGAGGCGGCCGACGCGGCGTACGACCGCGACCTGCTCGACAAGCGCCCCTACGGCGGCATCGAGTCCCACGAACTCGTCAAGTCCGGCCCCGTCGCGGTGGCCGGCCGGGCCGGCTACTTCGTGCGCTGGCGGGTCAGGACCGCCGAGGGGCCCGGCGGCTACGTCCAGTCGACGGTCTTCCCGTCCCGCGTCGGCACCGAGTCACCGGTCTGCGTCCGCTACTACTTCGACGCGGGCGCCGACGGCCCGCCGCTGTCCGACATGGACCTGATCACCAAGGGCATCCGGTCCGTCTCCGACCCCGACGGGGGCGGCGGGGTCGGCAACAGTGTGGGCCCGGACAAGCCCTAGAGGAACGTGCGGCCCTCGCCCCGGTACGTCGGCACGGTCGCCGTCACCGTGTCGCCCTCGACGAGATGCAGCGCCGCGAACCGCTCGCACAGCTCGCCCGCCTTGGCGTGCCGGAACCACACCTTGTCGCCGATCAGCAGGTCGTCGGCGGGGGAGCCGAGCAGCGGCGTCTGCACCTCGCCGGCCCCCTCCTGGGGGTCGTAGCGCAGCCCCTCCGGCAGGTACGGCACCGGGAGCCGGTCGGGGCCGGGGGCGCCGGAGGCCGGGTAGCCGCCGCCGAGGACGGTCACCACGCCGACCCCGGGCCGCCGTACGACGGGCTGGGCGAACAACGCGGCCGGGCGCCCGCTGAAGGACGTGTAGTTGTCGAACAGCCGCGGCACATACAGCCCCGAACCCGCGCCGATCTCGGTGACGGCGTCCTCCGCCGCGGTGTGCTGCACACTGCCCGTGCCGCCGCCGTTGACGAACTCGAGCCCCGGCACCAGGGCCCGAACGGCGCGCACCACCTCCGCCCGCCGGGCGGCCAGCTCCCGGCGCGCGGTGGCCTGCATCAGCCGCACCGCCCGCGAACGCAGCGGATGCCCGCGGACGGCGTCACCTACACCGGCGATGTGTCCCTCGTACGCCATGATCCCCACGACCTCGAACCCTGGCCGCCCGGCCACCAGCCGCGCCATGTCGGCCACCTGGGCGGGGGAGTGCAGGGGCGAACGCCGGGCGCCCACCCGTACCCGCCCGCCGAGCAGCCGCAGCGAGGTGTCCAGCTCCAGACAGACCCGTACGACCTCACGGCCCCCGTCCCGGGCCTCGTCGATGAACCGGAGCTGCGCCGGATCGTCGATCATCACGGTGACGGCGGAGGCGAGCTTGGGATCGGCCGTGAGCTCCGCGAACCCGGCGCGGTCCGCGGACGGGTAGGCGAGCAGGACGTCGTCGAACCCCGACCGGGCCAGCCACAGCGACTCGTCGAGGGTGAAGGACATGATCCCGGCGAAGCCGTCCTTCGCCAGGACGCGTTCGAGCAGGGCCCGACAGCGTACGGACTTGCTGGCCACCCGGATCGACTTGCCGCCGGCGCGGCGGACGAGATCGTCCGCGTTGGCGTCGAAGGCCTCCAGATCCACGATCGCCAGCGGGGCGTCGAGATGGGCGGTGGCCCGGTCGTAACGGGCCCGGTCGGCGGCGCGCGCAGTCATGAACGAAGCCTGCCAGACCCGATCAACGCAGGGTAGGGGGACGATCCGGGCTAAAGCCCCGGCCTCGCGGACTGGTTCCCGTCCGGCCGGTATCAACCCGTAGAGTGACGCGCACGCACGAGACGTACGCACCCGTCGCCGGGATGCCGGACTGCCCGTGCGGGTAGATGTGCCCGGGACGGCCGGCTCCGCACCGGGCCGGGGCGAACGGACGAGGGCCCGCACACCAGGACAGGCGGGGCAGAGGAAACGGGGGGCGCATGAACACGGAACCCCAACGCCCCCTCGTTCCCCCACGCCCCACCCATCCACCGGCCCCGTCCACCGAGCCCCCGACACAACCGCAATCCCCCGACACCGCACGCCCGCCTGCAGACCCGGGGAGCCGCTCCACTGCCGCGCCCGCGGCTTTCCCGGAGCGGCCCGCTGACGCTCCGCATGCGTCGGCAGACCGGGAGAGCCAGCTCGCCGACCCGCCTAGGGCCTTCCCGGAGCGGCCCGCTGATGCTCCGCGTGCGTCGGTGGGCCGGGGGGACCAGGCCCCTGGCTCGTCTGCGGTCTTCCCGGAGCGGCCCGCTGATGCTCCGCGTCCGCCGACGGATCGGGGGGATGGGCCCTCTGGTTCGTCTCGGGCCTTCTCCGAGCGGCCCGGTGGCACTTCGCGTGTGTCGGTGGGTCGGGGTGATCGGTCCGCTGGTTCGGCTGCGGCTTTCCCGGAGCGGCCCGCTGATGCTCCGCGTGCGTCGGTGGGCCGGGGGGACCAGGCCCCTGGCTCGTCTGCGGTCTTCCCGGAGCGGCCCGCTGATGCCCCGCGTGCGTCGGTGGGTCGCGGGGATGAGGCCTCTGGTTCGTCTGCGGTCTTCTCGGAGCGGGCCGCTGATGCTCCGCGTTCGGCGACGGGTCGCGGGGATCGGTCCGCTGGTTCGTCTGCGGCTTTCTCGGGGCGGACCGCCGACGCCTCGCGTGCGGCCGTGGATCGGGGGAGTCAGCCCCCGGCCTCGCCCCCGGCTTTCCCGGAGCGACGTGTCGGTGCCCCGCGCCCGCCGATGGGCGGGGGGAATCCTGCTTCGTCTGCGGTCTTCCCGGAGGGGCCCGTCGACGCCCCGCGCTCGGCGGCGGGGCGCGGAAGCCGGGAATCCGTTACTCCGCCCCGCTTTCCGTCCCTGCGCTCCCCGTCCACTCAGGGTGACCGCGCTCCCGTTGTTCCGCCCCCGCCCAGACCCTCTACGCGGTTCCCGGACCCGCCGACCGCTGCCCGGACCGCCGCGTCGCCGGGCATCGGGCGGCCACCCCGTTTCCCGGACGCTCCGCCCGCCGGGACAAGTCGTCCGGCGCCGGGGCAGACAGTGCCGCCGCGTCCCGTCGTCGCGCCCGTGGAGACGACCGCGCGCCTGCGGCCGGTCCCGGCGGAGGCGCCCTCCACCGGGGGCTCCTCGGAGCCGGTCTCGGGCCTGACCCGGGTTTCCGGGTCGGGCTCGGCGGGGGCAGGCGCACGTCCGGGCCCGGTCCCCGAGTCCGGCTCGACGGGGGTCGGCGTGGGGCGGGGGGCCGTGGGGCCGTCCGTCGGTCCGGACCCCGCGCTCTCCTGGAGTGCGACGCGGCCCGTGGTGTCGTTCGGGGAACCCGAGGGGTACGACGGGCCGGCGCGGCCGCGGCCGATCGGGGTGCGGATCGGGCCGCGTACCGCCGCGGCCGCCGCGTGTCTCGTGCTCGGCCTGGGCCTCGTGGGCGGTGCCGTGACCGGCAGTTGGCTGGTGGGGGACTCGGCGGCGGCCGGCGCCCGCGACTCCTTCGCCACCGCCAAGAGCCTGTGGCACAGCGTGCCGGTCGACACCCTGTTCCCGCCCAGCGTCGCGGGCAAGGGCGCCGGACCCGGCGACGCCGACCGTACCTGGACCCGTATCGCCGTCGCGCCGGACAGCGGCTGCAAGGGCGCCTTCGATCCCCTCCTGCGCAAGGCCCTCGCACCGGTCGGCTGCGAACGGCTGCTGCGCGCCACCTACACCGACGCCACCCAGAGCTACGTCACCACCGTCGGCCTGCTGTTCACCAAGGCCGACGCCACCGCCATGACCGCCCTCGACACCCGGTTCACCAAGGAGGGCCTCGACCGGCGCCGCGACCTGATGCCCCGCCCGTACGCCGCGCAGGACACCGTCGCCGCCGCCTTCGGCACCGAACAGCGTGCCTCCTGGACCGTCTCCGTCCTCACCGACGCCCCCGTCGTCGTCTACGCCGTCTCCGGCTGGGCCGACGGCCGCACCGTCGACGAGGCGCAGCCCGCCGAGGCCGCCATGGAGTCCGGCGCCGGCACGGCCGTGGCCCAGGCCGGCCTCGGTCACGAGGCGCAGGGCCTCGCCGACCGCATCGAACGCGCCCTGCGCCGGAACGTCGGCTCCGCCGCCACGGAGCAGCCCTCATGAAGACCCGTACCGGCCTCCTCGGCGTCCTCCTCGCCGCCTCCCTCGCCCTGGTCCCCGCCACCACCGCCCACGCCGACGGCAT
Source organism: Streptomyces sp. TRM68416 (assembly GCF_014596915.1). Lineage (GTDB taxonomy): Bacteria > Actinomycetota > Actinomycetes > Streptomycetales > Streptomycetaceae > Streptomyces. The sequence goes on along the minus strand of NZ_JACVWU010000002.1, from coordinate 251,982 downwards.
CCGCGCCAAGCAGTGGGCCCTGGAGGCCATGCACACCCAGGAGGCCTGGCAGACCACCAAGGGCGAGGGCGTCACCGTCGCCGTCCTGGACACCGGCGTCGACGACGAACACCCCGACCTCGCCGGCAACGTCCTCGCCGGCAAGGACCTCGTCGGCTTCGGAGCCCAGCGCGGCGACCGCGCCTGGGCCCGCCACGGCACCGCCATGGCCGGCATCATCGCCGGTCACGGACACGGCTACGCGGGCGCCGACGGCGTCATGGGCATCGCCCCCGAGGCGAAGATCCTCCCCGTCCGCGTGATCCTGGAGGACGGCGACTCCGCCCGCGCCAAGGCCCGCACCAGCCGCGGCAACGCCCTCGCCGACGGCATCCGCTGGGCCGCCGACCACGGCGCCGACGTCATCAACCTCTCCCTGGGCGACGACTCCAAGTCCGCCCACCCGGAATCGGCCGAGGACGAGGCCGTGCAGTACGCCCTGGAGAAGGGCGTCGTCGTCGTGGCCTCCGCCGGCAACGGCGGCGAGAAGGGCGACCGCATCTCCTACCCGGCCGCCTACCCGGGCGTGATCGCCGCGACCGCCGTCGACAAGTTCGGCACCCGCGCCTCCTTCTCCACCCGCCGCTGGTACGCCACGGTCAGCGCCCCCGGCGTGGACGTCGTCATCGCCGACCCCGACCGCAAGTACTACGAGGGCTGGGGCACGAGCGCCGCCGCGGCCTTCGTCTCCGGCGCCGCCGCCCTCGTCAAGTCCGCCCACCCGGACCTGACCCCGGCCCAGATCAAGACGCTCCTGGAGGACACCGCCCGCAACGCCCCCGCGGGCGGCCGCGACGACTCCCGGGGCTACGGCTTCGTCGATCCGGCCGCCGCCCTCAAGAAGGCCGCCGCCCTCGAACCCGAGCGCCTGCAGGCGGCCGCATACGGCGAGCGCTACTTCGGCTCCGGCCCCGACACCGAGAAACCCGAGGACCACACGTCGGACTGGGCGGCCCCCTTGGCCGGCAGCACCGGAGGAGTCCTCCTGGTCGCCGCGGTCACCCTGTGGCGTAGCCGCCGCACCGACTCCGACGGCTACTGAGCGCTCCGCTGGAAGCGCCGCGGAGCCGCATGGCCGGCACAGCCCGGCGCCCCGTCAGGGCGCCGCCGCACCGTAGGTGACGTCACTCGTCCCGCGCGAGGACTCCGCGAGAACCGACACCGCCGCCCTGGCGGCCGCCTCCACCGCCGCCACCCCGGCCGCCTTCGTCGTATGCCCGTCGGACAGGACCGCGACCAGGAAGTCGCGCCCGTCCTCGGTCGTCACCCGCCCGATGCTGTTGATGTCCCACAGCCCGGTCGTGCTCCGGGGGAGCCAGCCGTTCTTCAGCGCCCAGGCCGCGCCGTCGGCAGCGGCCGACACGCCCCACCGCTGACCGGCGGCGATCCGCCCCATCAGCTCTTGCAGGTACGTCCGCGATGCCGCGTTCAGTTCCGACTCGTCCCCGAACACCTGCCGGAGCAGTGTCAGTTGGTCGGCCGCAGTGGTCTGGGTGAGCCCCCACAGCGCACCGTCCCCGCCCTCGGTCGAGGTCAGCCCGAACCGTTCGTTCGCGGCGGCCAGCCCCTCCGCCCGCCCGATTGTCTCCCACAGCACCGACGTGGCGTCGTTGTCGCTGTGCTCGATCATCGCGGCGGCGTACTCCCGCTCCGCCGGACCGAGCTCCCGCCCCGCGTCCTGCGCCTGGAGCAGCAGCGCCGCCAGGACGTTCACCTTGACGACGCTCGCGGTGTCGAAGGACCCGTCCCCGTACGAGGCGCTCGCACCGGACGCGAGGTCCAGCACCGCCACCGACACCTCCGCCCCCTCCTCGACGCTCACCGACTCCATCGCCTCCGTCAGGAGCGCGTCCGGATCCGCCGTCGGCTGCGCCACGCGTTCCACAGGGGCCTCCTCGCTCACCGCGACCGTCGAGGGCGTCGCCGACGACGATACGGCGCCCGCCGCGCCCGTAGGAGCGTGCGCCTGGGCCTGCACGTACACCGTCCCCGCGGCCGTGGCCCCGACGGCGGCCACGACGGCGAGAGCGGCGATGTGCACCAGGGGGATACGACGGTCGCGACGCGCTCTGGAGGACTCCATGCCCGCGATGCTCGGACCGGCGACTGTGCCTGCCGTTAGACGGACGTTAGATGTGTGTCAAGGAAACCTGAGACTTCCGTGAGCGGCGTCACGGGCGCGTTTCCGGGGCCGCACAGGCGCAGCAGGATCCCCCCGATAGGGTCGAGGACCGTGGCGAACAAGAACATTCCCGACTCTCCCTTCCCCGACGACGACGGCTCCGCCGACCCCCGGCTGAGCGCGGCGCTCGCGGCCTGGGCCGAGGACCGCACCGCCCTGGAGCCCGTCCTCGGGGCGCTCAGGGGCGCCCGGCTGCTCGTCCCGGTCGTCGCCGTGCTCGGCGAGGTCGAGGAGGACGAGAACGGGCTGCGCCGGGAGAAGACCAGCGACATGGCCGTACCGACGCTGCGGGCCGGCGACCGCAAGGCGCTGCCCGCCTTCACCTCCACCGACTCCCTCGCCCGCTGGGACCCGGCGGCCCGCCCCGTCGCCGTACACCTGCACCAGGCGCTGGAGGCCGCCGCGCACGAGAAGGCGGACACGGTGGTGCTGGACATGGCGGGGCCGGTGCCGTTCGAGCTGACGGGGTCCGCGCTGCTGGCGGTCGCGGAGGGGCGTACGACGGCCGATCCGCTCGCCGACCCGGCGGTGGTCGAGGCGGTGCGGGCGGCGGTGGCCGCCGAGTCGGCCGTGCTCCGCGCCCACCTCGGGCCCGGACAGGCCGACGGCACCCTCGCCCTCGTCCTGGACCCGGCCGCCGCCCCGGCGGAGGCCGCCCGTGCGGTCGCCGAGCGGCTCGCCGCCGACGAAACACTGAGGGCCCGCCTGGTGCGCGGCCTCGACCTGGCACTCCTGCCGGCCGAGGCGACGCCACCGGGCGAGCCCCTGTATGTGCGGTAACGGTCTAGCCGTAGATCGGGCCCGTGTACTTCTCGCCCGGGCCCTGGCCCGGCTCGTCGGGGACGAGGGAGGCCTCGCGGAAGGCCAGCTGGAGCGACTTCAGGCCGTCCCGCAGCGGCGCCGCGTGGAACGAGCTGATCTCCGTCGTGCTCGCGTCGAGGAGGCCGGCGAGGGCGGAGACCAGCTTGCGGGCCTCGTCCAGGTCCTTGTACTTGTCGCCCTCCTCGGTCAGACCGAGCTTCACGGCGGCGGCGCTCATCAGGTTGACGGCGACCGTCACGATGACCTCGACGGCGGGGACCTCGGCGATGTCACGGGTCATCTCGTCGAAGCCGGGAGCCTCGGGAGACTGCGCCTCGGGGGATTCGGCAGGGGTGTCACTCATGTCCCACACGATAGGCCCAGGTGTACGAGGATTCGCACGGCCCCCGGGTAGCTGCTAACCTTGTGTAACGACCGGCCGGACACTCATGTGCTCGGCCCACAAGTGGAGGCTCCGATCTCCCACCTGACCGTCCCCCGGGGCGGCGGGTCACCCGGTCAGGCGGCCACCATCGTTCCGTACGGACGATGGAGTCGTCCGAAATTGCGCCCCGCGGTCATCGCGTCGGTGCTCCGGTAGTGTTTTGGAGCCCCGCCTGTGATCGTCCGGGGCATTTTTTGTGCTTCGGCGCGGTTAGGTCTCACGAACGAAGACATACGCGGCTGTCCGCCAGACCGCCGTGTGGTGCTAACCGAGGAGGATCCATCAGCGCCGAGCCCCGCATCAACGACCGGATTCGCGTTCCCGAGGTGCGACTTGTCGGTCCCAGTGGCGAGCAGGTGGGCATTGTCCCGCTGGCCAAGGCACTGGAGCTTGCGCAGGAGTACGACCTGGACCTGGTCGAGGTCGCGGCGAACGCCCGTCCGCCCGTGTGCAAGCTCATGGACTACGGGAAGTTCAAGTACGAGTCGGCCATGAAGGCCCGTGAGGCGCGCAAGAACCAGGCGCACACGGTCATCAAGGAGATGAAGCTCCGGCCGAAGATCGACCCGCACGACTATGACACCAAGAAGGGTCACGTCGTCCGGTTCCTCAAGCAGGGCGACAAGGTCAAGATCACGATCATGTTCCGTGGTCGCGAGCAGTCCCGGCCCGAGCTGGGCTACCGACTGCTGCAGCGCCTCGCGGAGGACGTCCAGGACCTCGGTTTCGTCGAGTCGAACCCGAAGCAGGACGGCCGCAACATGATCATGGTTCTCGGTCCGCACAAGAAGAAGACCGAGGCGATGGCCGAGGCCCGCCAGGCGCAGGAAGCCCGCAAGGCAGACGCGAAGGCCAACCCCGGCAAGTCGCAGAACGTCGCGGAGACCGAGAGCGCCGAGGCCCCTGCCGAGGCTTCCGCCGAGGCGTGATCCCGGGGGACGCAAGTCCCCAGGACACAACCGAAACAAGAGCGACGCTCCATGTGCCCGGTTTCACGACCGGGCACCGGAGCGCCACCGACGAGGAGAGAACGGCGCTATGCCGAAGAACAAGTCGCACAGCGGTGCCAGCAAGCGCTTCAAGGTCACCGGCTCCGGCAAGGTGCTCCGTGAGCGCGCCGGCAAGCGCCACCTGCTTGAGCACAAGTCGTCCCGCGTGACGCGTCGCCTCACCGGCAACGCCGAGATGGCCCCGGGCGACGCCGCGAAGATCAAGAAGCTTCTCGGCAAGTGACGTACCCGGCGCTCCCCGTGAGCGCCGTACGTCAGGACCGGGACCCATTCGAACCCGGGCCGTGTGAGTCCAACCACGGCCCCGCTACAAGGAGTTAAAAAGTGGCACGCGTCAAGCGGGCAGTCAACGCCCACAAGAAGCGCCGGGCGATCCTGGAGCAGGCCTCCGGCTACCGTGGCCAGCGTTCGCGCCTGTACCGCAAGGCCAAGGAGCAGGTCACCCATTCGCTGGTCTACAACTACAACGACCGCAAGAAGCGCAAGGGTGACTTCCGCCAGCTGTGGATCCAGCGCATCAACGCCGCTGCCCGCGCCAACGGCATCACGTACAACCGCTTCATCCAGGGCCTGAAGGCCGCCAACGTCGAGGTCGACCGCAAGATCCTCGCCGAGCTGGCCGTCAACGACGCGAACGCGTTCGCCGCGCTCGTCGAGGTCGCCCAGAAGGCGCTGCCGTCGGACGTCAACGCCCCCAAGGCGGCCTGACGCACGCGTGGCTGCGCCGGCGTGAAGCCGACGTGACTGGACGGACCCGTGGGTTTTCACCTGCGGGTCCGTTGTGTTGGTAATGGAAAGTAGTCGCCGAAAGTGATGAGCATGCCCTCCGCCGCTGCCCCCGACCTCATCTCCCCCCGGTCCCCCCGCGTCACCGCCGCCCGGCGGCTGGCCAAGCGGAACTTCCGGGGCAAGGAGCGGCTGTTCCTCGCGGAGGGGCCGCAGGCCGTGCGGGAGGCCGGGACACGGCCGGACACGCTCGTCGAGCTGTTCGCCACCGTCGAGGCCGCGGAGCGCTACGCCGACATCGTCGGCCGGGCCCGCGAGGTCGGCGCCCGGATCCACCTCGCCTCCGAGCAGGTCGTCGCCGACATCTCCACCACCGTCACCCCGCAGGGGCTGGTCGGCGTCTGCCGGTTCCTCGACACCCCCTTCGAGGAGATCCTCGCCGCCCGCCCCCGGCTCGTCGCCGTCCTCGCCCACGTGCGCGACCCCGGGAACGCCGGCACCGTCCTGCGGTGCGCCGACGCCGCCGGCGCCGAGGCCGTCGTACTGACCGACGCCTCCGTGGACCTGTACAACCCCAAGGCCGTACGCGCCTCCGTCGGCTCGCTGTTCCACCTGCCCGTCGCCGTCGGCGTGCCCGTCGAGCGGGCCGTGGCCGGGCTCAAGGAGGCCGGGGCGCGCATCCTCGCCGCCGACGGGGCCGGCACGGACGACCTCGACGACGAGCTCGACAAGGGCACCATGGGCGGCCCGACCGCCTGGGTGTTCGGCAACGAGGCCTGGGGGCTCCCGGAGGAGACCCGCGCGCTCGCGGACGCCGTCGTGCGCGTCCCCATCCACGGAAAGGCCGAGAGTCTGAACCTCGCCACCGCCGCCGCCGTATGTCTCTACGCATCGGCCCGCGCACAGCGCGCCTCCGGAGGGTGCCGCTCCGTCACCCACAGCTAGTAGGGTGACCAGCTCGGGGCCCCTCGGTCAGTCGAGAGGTGGGGTACGGGGATGAGTGTGGGCACGAGCGGCGTACCGGGAGCACGGGCCGGGGAGTACACCGCTCACGCGTGCGACCCCGACGACCTGCCCGACGGGCTCGTCGTCGCCGACGAACACGGGCGCGTGATCTGCTTCAACGCCGCCGCCGAGCGCATCGCCGCCGTCCCCGCCGCCGAGGCCCTCGGACAGCCGCTGGAGAAGGCGCTGCCGTTAGAGGACCTGGAGGGCCGCCGCTGGTGGCAGCTCACCGACCCCTACGGCGGCCTCGCCATCCGGGTCCGTCAGCCCGAGCGGAACCTCCTGCTGCCCGGCGGCCGCGAAGTGCTCGTCTCGGCCCGCTACGTCCGCACCGAGCCCACCGGCCCCGTCCGCCGGGTCGTGGTCTCCCTGCGGGACACCGAGGCCCGCCGCCGCACCGAGCGCAGCCACGCCGAGCTGATCGCCACCGTCGCCCACGAGCTGCGCTCCCCGCTCACCTCCGTCAAGGGCTTCACGGCGACGCTGCTCGCCAAGTGGGAGAGGTTCACCGACGACCAGAAGCGGCTGATGCTGGAGACCGTCGACGCCGATGCCGACCGCGTCACCCGCCTCATCGCCGAACTGCTGGACATCTCCCGCATCGACTCCGGCAGGCTGGAGGTGCGGCGCCAGCCCGTCGACATCGCGGCCGCCGTCGGCCGCCACATCCAGGCCTACGTCGCCGCCGGCCAGCCCGCCGACCGGTTCCTGCTGCGCACCGAGCAGCCGCTGCCCGACCTGTGGGCCGACCCCGACAAGATCGACCAGGTGCTCAGCAACCTGCTGGAAAATGCCGTGCGGCACGGCGAGGGACGCGTCACGATTGACGTCATGCCCACGACGTCCCCCCGCGAGGGGGAGGACGCAGGTACGTCGGTCACGGTGAGCGACGAGGGGCCCGGCATCCCGGAGGAGTCCATGAACCGCGTCTTCACCCGCTTCTGGCGGGGCAGCAAGCGCGGTGGCACCGGCCTCGGGCTCTACATCGTCAAGGGCATCGTCGAGGCCCACGGCGGCACCATCACGGTCGGCCGCGCCCCCGGCGGCGGCGCCGAGTTCCGATTTACGTTGCCCGTGGCCGCACCGGCGTATCTCGCCTGACGGCCGCGGGCGCATTCGTCCACCTGCACCCCGTTAGACTCGGCCTTTGGCACCTTTGTGTCCTGCACGCGGCCCTGTGAGTCCGTGACGGGGACCTTCAGCCAGCCAATCGGAAGCACGGGAAGAGATGTCGGCACCGAATAAGTCGTACGACCCTGTCGAGGTCGAGGCGTTGAAACCGGAAGAGATCGAGCGCATGCGGGACGAGGCGCTCGCCGCCTTCGCCGCAGCGAGCTCCCTCGACGCGCTCCAGGAGGCCAAGGTCGCCCACACCGGCGGCGCCTCGCCGCTGGCCCTCGCCAACCGCGAGATCGGCGCGCTGCCCCCGCAGGCCAAGGCCGAGGCCGGCAAGCGGGTCGGCATGGCCCGCGGCGCGGTCAACAAGGCGCTGGCCGCCCGCCAGGCCGAGCTGGAGGCCGAGCGCGACGCACGCGTGCTGGTCGAGGAGGCCGTGGACGTCACGCTGCCCCACGACCGCGTACCGGCCGGCGCCCGCCACCCGCTCACCACGCTCTCGGAGCGCATCGAGGACATCTTCGTGGCCATGGGCTACGAGGTGGCCGAGGGCCCCCAGGTCGAGGCCGAGTGGTTCAACTTCGACGCCCTCAACATCGGCCCGGACCACCCGGCCCGCGGCGAGGCGGACACCTTCTTCGTGGAGGGCCCGCAGGGCGGCACCGAGTCCGGTGTCGTGCTGCGCACCCACACCTCCCCGGTGCAGATCCGCTCCCTGCTCGACCGCGAGCTGCCGGTCTACGTGATCTGCCCCGGCCGCGTGTACCGCACCGACGAGCTGGACGCCACCCACACCCCGGTCTTCCACCAGGTCGAGCTGCTCGCCGTCGACGAGGGCCTGACCATGGCGGACCTCAAGGGCACCCTGGACCACATGGTGCAGTCGCTGTTCGGCGAGGGCATGAAGACTCGGCTGCGGCCGAACTTCTTCCCCTTCACCGAGCCGTCCGCCGAGATGGACATGGTGTGCTACGTCTGCCGCGGCGAGTCCGTCGGCAACCCCGACCGGCCCTGCCGCACCTGCTCCAGCGAGGGCTGGATCGAGCTCGGCGGCTGCGGCATGGTCAACCCGCGGGTGCTCACCGCCTGCGGCGTCGACCCGGAGAAGTACAGCGGCTTCGCCTTCGGGTTCGGCATCGAGCGGATGCTGATGTTCCGCCACAACGTCGAGGACATGCGAGACATGGTCGAGGGTGACGTCCGGTTCACCCGGCCGTTCGGGATGGAGATCTGATGCGGGTCCCGCTTTCTTGGCTGCGGGAGTACGTCGACCTGCCGGCCACCGAGACCGGCCGCGATGTGCAGGCCAAGCTCATTTCGGCCGGCCTCGAGGTCGAGACGGTCGAGCAGCTCGGCGACGGCCTCAAGGGCCCCCTGGTCGTCGGCCAGGTGCTGACCATCGAGGAGCTGACGGAGTTCAAGAAGCCGATCCGCTTCTGCACCGTCGACGTCGGCCAGGCCAACGGCACCGGCGAGCCCCAGGAGATCGTCTGCGGCGCCCGGAACTTCCAGGTCGGCGACAAGGTCGTGGTCGTGCTCCCGGGCGCCGTGCTGCCCGGCGGCTTCGCCATCTCCGCGCGCAAGACCTACGGCCGCAACTCGCACGGCATGATCTGCTCCAGCGACGAGCTGGGCATGGGCGACGACGGCACCAAGGGCATCATCGTGCTGCCGCCGGAGACCGAGGTCGGCAAGGACGCCATCGAGCTCCTCGAACTGGTCGACGAGGTCCTGGACATCGCCGTCACCGCCAACCGCGGCGACTGCCTGTCCATCCGCGGCGTCGCCCGCGAGACCGCCATCGCCTACGGCCTGCCGCTGCGCGACCCGGCCCTGCTCGACGTCCCCGCGCCGAACGCCTACGGCTACCCCGTGCAGGTCTCCGAGCCGCTCGGCTGCGACCGTTTCACGGCCCGCACCGTCTCGGGCCTGAGCCCCGAGGCGCGCTCCCCGATCTGGCTGAAGCGCCGGCTGCAGAAGGTCGGCATGCGCCCGATCTCCCTCGCCGTCGACATCACCAACTACGTGATGATGGAGCTCGGCCAGCCGCTGCACGCCTACGACCGGGCGCTGGTCCAGGGCACCATCGGCGTCCGCCGCGCCGCCGAGGGCGAGAAGATCGTCACCCTCGACGGCACCGAGCGGAAGCTGCACGCCGAGGACCTCGTGATCATCGACGACCGCGGCCCGATCGGCCTCGCCGGTGTCATGGGCGGCGCCAACACGGAGATCGCGGACCACGCGGACACCGACGGCGCCACCACCGACGTCGTCATCGAGGCCGCGCACTTCGACGCCGTCTCCATCGCGCGCACCGCCCGCCGGCACAAGCTGTCCTCGGAGGCGTCCCGCCGCTTCGAGCGGGGCGTCGACCCGGCCGCCGCCGCTGCCGCCGCCCAGCGCACGGTCGACCTGCTGGTGCTGCTGGCCGGCGGTACCGCCGACGCCGGTGTCACCGAGGTCATCGCGCCGTCCGCGCCACACACCATCACCGTCGCCGCCGACCACCCGGACAAGGTGGCGGGCGTCGACTACGGCCGCGAGACCGTCGTACGCCGCCTCCAGCAGGTCGGCTGTGACGTGTACGGGCAGGACGAGCTGATCGTCACCGTCCCGTCCTGGCGGCCCGACCTCCTTGAGCAGAACGACCTCGCCGAAGAGGTCATCCGCCTGGAGGGCTACGAGAACCTGCCCTCCACGCTGCCCAAGCCGCCGTCCGGCCGTGGCCTGACGCACCGGCAGCGGCTGCACCGCCGCGTCGGCCGCGCCCTGGCCGGGGCGGGCTACGTCGAGGCGCCGAACTACCCGTTCATCGGCGAGCAGGTCTTCGACCAGCTCGGTCTGGACGCCGACGACCCGGCCCGCCGCGTCGTGAAGCTCACCAACCCGCTCAACGACGAGGAGCCCGCGCTCCGTACGTCGCTGCTGCCGGGCCTGCTGGCTGCCCTGCGGCGCAACGACGGCCGGGGTTCGCACGACCTCGCCCTCTTCGAGACCGGCCTGGTCTTCCAGCCGCGCGAGGAGCGGGGGACCGCCGCCCACCTGCCCGTGGACCGGCGTCCCACCGACGAGGAGATCGCCGCACTCGACGCCGTGCTGCCCGAGCAGCCGCGCCACGTCGCCGTCGTCCTCGCGGGCGCCCGCGAGCAGGCCGGCTGGTGGGGCAAGGGCCGCCCGGCCGGCTGGGCCGACGCGGTCGAGGCCGCCCGGACGGTCGCCACCGAGGCGGGGGCCGAACTGATCGTGCGCTCCGGCCAGTACGGGCCGTGGCACCCGGGCCGGTGCGCCGAGCTGGCGGTCGTCGTCGACGGCACGGAGACGGTCGTCGGACACGCGGGCGAACTGCACCCGCGGGTGCTCAAGACCCTCGGCCTGCCCGCGCGCACCTGCGCTGCGGAGCTGAACCTGGACCTCCTGGAGCGGGTCGGCGACGACACCCCGCAGGCGCCGAGCATCTCCACCTTCCCGGTGGCCACGCAGGACGTCGCGCTCGTCGTCGACAGGTTCGTGCCGCACGCCGAGGTGGAGGCCGCGCTGCGCGAGGGCGCGGGCTCCCTGCTGGAGGCCATCCGGCTGTTCGACGTGTACGAGAACGCCGAGCAGCTGGGCGACGGGAAGAAGTCGCTGGCCTATGCGCTGCGGTTCCGCGCGGGTGACCGGACGCTGACGGTGGACGAGGCCTCGGCCGCCCGGGACGCCGCGGTGGCTCTCGCGGGCGAGCGCACGGGGGCGGTACTGAGGGGCTGAGCACCACCTTTCGGTCACCTCACTCGTTCGAGTGACCTTTCTGGGTGATCTGGTCCTTCCGGGTCATGCGGTCGACAGAATCGGACCGGCCTTTCGGGGTCGGTCCGATTCTGCGTTGTCAGGGCCTACATGGGGGGCCATCGGCATGATCCGCATCAAGGCTGTGTTTCCCCGACGGCTGCTCGCGCTGGGGCTGCCCACCGCCTGGGGTGCCGTGGCGATGACGTACAAACTCACCTGTCCGCTCGCCCAGCAGGACGGCCTGGGAGCGCGCGTGGCCACCAGCGCCGTCTTCTTCGCCGTCGGCACCGGGCTGATACTCCACGTCCGTCAGACGCTGCTGCGCGAGCTGCGGCAGATCCGCCGGGTCGCCGGTGTCGCGCAGAGCGTGCTGCTGCGGCCGCTGCCGCCGCGCATCGACGGGCTGAACATCGCCGCCGCGCAGCTCTCGGCCGACCGCGGCGCCACGGTCGGCGGGGACCTGTACGAGGTCATCGCCACCGAGCACGGCGTGCGCGTGGTGATGGGCGACGTACGCGGGCACGGGATCACCGCCCTCGGCACCGCCGCCGCCCTTCTGGGCAGCTTCCGCGAGGCCGTCCACGACGAGCCCGACCTGGGCCGGGTGCTGCGCCGACTGGACCGCGCTCTCGCACGCCATCTGCGGGAGCGCTCCCGCGAGGAGCATCCCGCCGGGGGCCGCGAGCCCGAGAACCCGGTCGCCGAGGAGTTCGTCACCGTCCTCCTCCTGGAGATCCGCCGGGACGGGGAGGTGCGCGTCCTCAACTGCGGCCATCCATGGCCGTATCTGATGAGCGGCACGACGGTCGAGCCGCTCACCCGCGCGGCCCCCTTGCCGCCGCTCGGCCCCTTCCCCCTCCCACCCGACCTGTCAGCCGCCCCCGCGGGCCGCCTGCTGCCCGGCGACTCCCTGGTCCTCTACACGGACGGAGCGGAGGACGCCCGCGACGCGCATGGCCGATTCTTTTCCCTCCGGGCCGCGTTGGCGGGCGCACTCCACACCCAGCCGTCCTCACCACAGCTCGTCCTGCGCACGGTACTGACGGCGCTGAGGCGCCACATGACGGGCACTCCGTCGGACGACATCGCGTTGCTGGTCCTACGGAACGATCGAGCCCAGGGAAGAGGCAGCCGACCTTCAGGGGCACGGGGCGGTGACATCAGCGGCTCCGCCGCGCGGGCGCGACCAGCCACAACGCAGCCGACAACGCACCTTTAGCTGAACGGCGTTTGGTCGCGCGGCCCAGCCGGCGGCGGCCGTCCGCCCCGCCACGGAGTGTCGGGCAGGCAGCTGGGCGGACGGCGCGGATGCGGGCCGCCGCACTGTACGAGGGGGAGCCGGCGGCCCGGCCGGCCTCTTGCGAGGCAACTCAGTCAACCGGCTGGAAACTCTCCGCAACAGTGCGCGTACAGCCCGGATTCGAGCACTCCGTTCACACCCCGTGTGAAGGCGGACCCACTAGTCTGACGGCACCGAGCCACCCGGGGGGCATATATGCAGCCCAACACTCTGCTCGACGCGATCCTGGACGAGGCGGGGATCTCGCACGCGGGTCTCGCGGCGCACGTGAACCAGGCGGGCCGAGCACGCGGACTCGCGCTCAGATACGAACACACGGCCGTGGCGCGGTGGTTGAAGGGGCAGCGGCCGCGCGGCCAGGTGCCCGACCTGATCTGCGAGGTCCTCGCAAGCCGGCTCCGGCGGCCCGTCACCCTCGACGACATCGGGCTCGGCGTCCCCGGCGAGCCGGCCGTCCCGCACGGCACCTCGCTGTCCGGGTTCGTCGAGCGGGCCACCGCCCTGTGGCGCTCCGACGAGCAGCAGCGCCCGCACATCCTCGGCGCGCCCGCCGTCACCGGCACGCCCGCGGTGATGCCCGTCTGGGAGTGGGAGAACCCGCCGGAGGACACGGACGTCTCGCGCGGCGGTCGGCACCGGGTCACCACGGCCGACATCGAGATGCTCCGCGCGGCCCGGACGCACTACGAGCAGATGTACCGCAAGGCCGGCGGCATCGCGACCAGGACCCGCATCGTCGGCTTCCTCAACGCCGAGGCCGCCCCGCTGCTGCGCGGCAGCTACACCGACGCCACCGGCCGCCAACTGCACCGCGCCACCGGCGGCCTGGTGGCGATCGCCGGGATCTGCGCGTACGACTCGGACGCGCACGGGCTCGCCCAGCGCTACTTCCACCAGGCGCTCCGGCTCGCGAAGGCCAGCGGCGACCGGGGGCTCGGCGCCTATGTGATCGCGCTGCTGGTCAACCAGTCGCTCTTCATGCGGGAGTACCGGCAGGCCGTCGCCTTCGCGGAGGCCGCGCTCAGAGCCGCCGGCAAGCACATCACCCCGGCGCTCGCCTCCGACCTGTACGCGATGCAGGCGAAGGCGTACGCCCATCTCGGCGACGGCACGAGTGCCCTGTCCTGCATCAGGCGGGCCGAGCAGGCCGCCGATCGCATCCGGCGCGGATACGAACCCGACGAAACGGGCTATGTCCAGCCGGGACTGGTCAACGTCCAGGTGGCGGAGGCGCTGTTGAGCCTGGGCGAGCTGGCGGCGGCGGGGGAGCACGCGGCCGCCGCCGTCGACAATCCGGCCCACGACCGGGGCCGGGTGCACCGGCTGGCCATGCTCAGCACGATCGAGCTGCGCCAGGGCCACGCCGACAAGGCGGTGGCGACCGCCGTGCAGATGGCCGAACAAGCCAGGGGGATGGAGTCCCAGCGGCTGCGCGACAGACTCCGGGCGGTGCGCGAGTACCTCGTGCGCAGTGGCTGCGCGGGCACGTCCGAGGCCGCCGAACTCATCGACGGGGCACTGCGCGTACCGCTGTAGATCTGTCCGAAGAACACTGCGCCGCGCTGCGAGCGGGGTTCTGTGCGCCTGCTGTCAGACCGCTCCTGCTGCGATATTGCCACTTACTCGGCGGAAGGTGGCAGAACCGTGCAGTGGACGAAACAGAACGAACAAAATGTGTACTCAAACCGCTGGTTCAGCGTCAATCTCGCGGACGTCGAGCTGCCGGACGGCCGGCATCTCGACCACTTCCTGATACGGCTGCGGCCGGTGGCCGTGGCGACGGTGGTGAACGAGGCCAACGAGGTCCTCCTGCTGTGGCGCCACCGCTTCATCACCGACAGCTGGGGGTGGGAACTCGCGGCGGGTGTCGTGGAGGACGGCGAGGACATCGCCGTAGCGGCCGCCAGGGAGCTGGAGGAGGAGACCGGCTGGCGGCCGGGGGTCCTGCACCACCTCATGACCGTGGAGCCGTCCAACGGCCTCACCGACGCCCGGCACCACATCTACTGGGCCGACGAGGGCGCGTACGTCGGACACCCCGTGGACGACTTCGAGTCGGACCGTCGGGAATGGGTCCCTCTCAAGCTCGTCCCCGACATGGTCGCCCGTGGGGAGGTCCCGGCCGCCAACATGGCGGCCGCGTTACTCCTGCTGCACCATCTCAGGCTCGGGCAGGACGCCTTGCCCTGACCTAGCGTCCCACCGCCTGCCAGATCGCCACGACCAGAGCACCCACGGCGGTGAGGGCGGCGACCGCGGGCAACGGCCAGCGCGCGTGTTCGAGGGTGTGGATGCGGGTGTTCAGGTCGTCGATCTCCTTGGCGGTCTCCTTGCTGCGGTGTGTGAGTAGCGCCAGCCCGCCCTCCACGCGGGCGTAGGCGACATCGAGGCGGCGTCGTAACTCTGCGAGTTCTCCGGATACGACGGGATGCTCGGGGTCGGCGGTCACGTGTCCGCTCCTTTCCGTAGTCGTCTCACATCCCTTGCACACGCAGGGAAGTGAACTCGCCTGGTGGGCCCATGGGGAGAGTGTGCGACGGGCATATGCGGGCCCGGAGCGCACACGGTGTGTGAATGACGCGGGCCCGGCACCTGTTCGGTGCCGGGCCCGTGCGGTTGGCCGGAATCTGACCGTCTGTAATCAGCCGTAGGTGTAGAAGCCCGACCCGGACTTCCGGCCCAGCCGGCCGGCGTCGACCATGCGCTGGAGCAGCGGGGGAGCGGCGTAGAGCGGTTCCTTGTACTCGTCGTACATGCTCTGCGCCACGGACGCGACCGTGTCCAGGCCGATCAGGTCGGACAGCTTCAGCGGGCCCATCGGGTGGGCGCAGCCGAGCTCCATGCCGTTGTCGATGTCCTCGCGGCTGGCGATGCCCGACTCGAACATCCGGATCGCGGAGAGCAGGTAGGGGATCAGCAGCGCGTTCACCACGAAGCCGGAGCGGTCCTGGGCGCGGATCGCGTGCTTGCCGAGCAGCTTCTCGGCGAAGGCCTGGGCGCGGCCGAGCGTGCCCTCGGAGGTGGTCAGCGCCGGGATCAGCTCGACGAGCTTCTGCACGGGGGCCGGGTTGAAGAAGTGGACGCCGATGACGTGGTCGGGCCGCGAGGTGGCGACCGCCAGCTTCACCAGCGGGATGGAGGAGGTGTTGGAGGCCAGGATGGCGTCGGGCCGGGTCACGACCTGGTCGAGCACCTGGAAGATCTCCGTCTTGACCTGCTCGTTCTCCACGACGGCCTCGATGACGAGGTCGCGGTCGGCGAACTCGCCCAGGTCGGTGGTGAAGCTCAGCCGCGCCTGCGTCGCCTCCAGCTCCTCCGCGGAGATCTTGCCGCGCTCGGCGGCCTTGGCCAGGGAGTTGAACAGCCGGGTGCGGCCGATCTCCAGGGCCTCGCCGGTGGTCTCGGCGACCCGCACCTCCAGGCCGGCGCGGGCGCACACCTCGGCGATGCCGGCTCCCATCTGGCCGCAGCCCACCACTCCGACGCGCGCGATGTCTCCCGCTGGGGTGTACGTCACATCGTCCCTTTCGCTGTCACTTCGGCTGTGGCAGGGTCACCGGGTCCCGGCGCGCCTGCTCCGTTCGTGCACGTTACTCCCAAGTATCGATGATCGATCGTCGGGGTCGGGCATTCTGGGGCGCGGAGACGGTCCGTGACGGTGCGGATCCGCAGCGCATGTGGGGGTGCAACAGGAATGGGCCGAGTGACTCGCCGGGCCTTCGCGCTGGCCGCGTTGGCGTCCCTGACAGCGGCTTCGGGAGCGAAGGCGTCGGGAGCGACGGCCGTGCCGAGGCGGCGGCATCCGGTCGGTGAGATGCGGGGCATGTGGCTGGCGACGGTCGCCAACCGCGACTGGCCCTCCCGGCAGGGTCTGACCGCCGCCCAGCAGCGGGCCGAGCTGATCGCCCACCTCGACACGGCGGTCCGGCGCCGGCTGAACACGGTGATCTTCCAGGTGCGGCCCACGGCGGACGCGCTGTGGCCCTCGTCGTACGAGCCCTGGTCGGCGTATCTGACCGGGACGCAGGGCAGGGCGCCCGGCTGGGACCCGCTCGGGACGGCCGTCCGCGAGGCCCACGCGCGCGGTCTGGAGCTGCACGCCTGGTTCAACCCGTACCGGATCGCCAACCACACGGACCTCACGAAGCTCGTCGCCTCCCACCCCGCCCGCAAGCGCCCGGACTGGGTGGTGCGGTACGGCGGCAAGCTCTACTACAACCCCGGGCTGCCCGAGGTCCGCGCCTTCGTGCAGGACGCGATGATGGACGCGGTGGCGAAGTACCCTATCGACGCCGTGCACTTCGACGACTACTTCTACCCGTATCCGGTGGCCGGCCAGACCTTCGACGACGACGCTGCCTACGACCGCCACGGCGGCGGCTTCGTCAACCGGGCCGACTGGCGGCGCGACAACATCGACCGGCTGGTGCGCGAGACGGCGGCCAGGATCCAGGAGGTCCGGCCCGGTACCCAGTTCGGGATCAGCCCGTTCGGGGTGTGGCGCAACGCGGGTACCGACCCGCTCGGCTCGAACACCCGGGCGCTCCAGGCCTACGACGAGCTGTACGCCGACACCCGGAAATGGGTCAGGGAGAACTGGATCGACTACATCTGCCCGCAGCTGTACTGGCACATCGGCAACGCCGCCGCCGACTACAAGGTGCTGCTGCCCTGGTGGGCGGAGGTGGCCCGGGGCACCGGCACGAAGCTGTACCTGGGCGAGGCCCTGTACCGGGCGGGCGACCCGGCACAGCCCGCCGCCTGGCAGGACCCGGCCGAGCTGTCCCGGCACCTCACGCTGGCCAGGAACCGTCCGGAGGTGCGCGGGCACGTCTTCTTCGCCGCACGGGAGGTGGCGGCGGATCCGAGCGGGGCCATGGCGCGGGTGGTCGCCGACCACTACGGTCAGCCGGCGATGCCCCCGCCCTGACACCTACTGAGAGGTGTTCTTGTGGCGGATCTCGGTGTCGGGGCCGGGGGAGCACAGGCCCTCGTGCCCGTCCTCGAACCGGACGCGGTACGGAGGGCTGCCCTCCTGGCCCAGTACCTCGACGATCTCGCCGACCTTGTCCTGCTGTCCGACCACCCTGCCGTGCTGAACAAGCTGGTCGCCGACGGTTGCACGCATCCGGAGAGCCTCCTCACCAAGTGCGGGAGCAGCGATAGCGGTCCGTGGTCTTGAGTCTACGGTCCGGGACGCCGGTGGGAAGTGGGCCGTACGGCCCACTCAGCCACGCGCCCGTTGGGTGACGGCGATGCAGACCAGCACCGCCGCGGCCGTCAGCGGAGCGGCCACGGTCAGCTGCTCGCCCAGCAGCAGCACCGACCACACCAGTGTGAGCAGGGGCTGGGCCAACTGCAACTGGCTGGCCTTCGGGATCCCGATCGCGGCCATGCCCCGGTACCAGACGACCAGCCCGAGGAACTGCGAGCCCGCCGCGACCCACAGCAGCCCGGCCACGCTGTGCGCGGTCAGCTCCACGGGCTCGTAGGACAGGGCGAGCGCGGCGGCGGGCACGCTGAGCGGCAGGCACATCACCAGCGCCCAGCCGATGACCTGCCAGCCCGGCATGGTGCGGGCCAGTCGGCCGCCCTCGGTGTAGCCGGCCGCGCACACCAGCAGCGCCCCGAAGAGATAGAGGTCGGCGGTGGTCAGGGCGCCGCCGCTCTGCTGCACGGTGAAGGCGACCACCGCGGCCGCGCCGGCCAGGGCCGCCGTCCAGAAGGTGCGCGAGGGCCGGGTGCCCACCCGAAGGGCCGAGAAGAGGGCGGTGGTCAGCGGGAGCAGGCCCACCACGACGGCCGCGTGCGCGGTGCTCGACGTCCGGAGCGCGAGCGTGGTCAGCATCGGGAAGCCGAAGACGACTCCGCCGCCCACGACGGCGAGGGCCGCCCAGTGCCGGCGGTCCGGCAGCGGGACACGCAGCGCGAGCAGGCAGCCGCCCGCGAGGAGGGCGGCGAGAGCGCTGCGCACGGCCACCAGCGACCAGGGGCCGAAGCCCTCCAGCCCCCAGGCGGTCGCCGGGAAGGTGAGGGAGAAGGCGATGACGCCGAGGGCGGCCATGAGGGTGCCGCCCGCCGTCGAGGCCCTGGCCGGGGTGTCGACCGCTATCCCGGTCGGGGCAGTAGCGCTACTCTGTGCTCTCATGCAAGAGCGTAGCAGCGTCGATGAACTGGCGGAACGGCTAAGGCGGGAGCTCGACCGCTACTCACCCGGAGGGAAGCTCCCGTCGAGCCGGGCCCTCGTGGAGCGGTTTCGGGTGAGCCCGGTGACGGTGTCGCGCGCCCTCGCCCAACTGTCCGCGGAGGGGCTGGTGGTGACCCGGCCCGGCGCCGGTGCGTTCCGGGCCCGGCCCCGCACCCGTACGGCCACGCCCGCCGGGGACACCTCCTGGCAGGAGGTCGCCCTGAGCGCGGACAGCTCCGCCGACCCCGTGCCGCGCTCGGTGGACGCCTCCGGGGTGCTCGTCTCGCTGGACGCCCCGGCACCCGGCGTGATCGAGTTCAACGGCGGCTATCTGCATCCCTCGCTCCAGCCGGAACGGGCGATGGCCGCCGCGCTGTCCCGGGCCGGACGCCGGCCCGGGGCCTGGGGCCGGCCGCCCATGGAAGGGCTGCCGGAGCTGCGGGAGTGGTTCGCGCGCGGCATCGGCGGCGCGGTGTCCGCGGCCGAGGTGCTCATCACCTCGGGCGGCCAGTCCGCGCTGACCACCGCACTGAGGGCGCTGACCACCCCGGGCACGCCGGTGCTCGTCGAGTCACCCACCTATCCCGGGATGCTGGCCATCGCACGGGCGGCGGGCCTGCGGCCGGTGCCGGTGCCGGTCGATCCGGACGGGGTGAAGCCGGACCTGCTCGCCGACGCGTTCCGGGCGACCGGTGCCCGTGTCTTCGTCTGCCAGCCGCTCTTCCAGAACCCCACCGGCGCCGTACTCGCCCCCCAGCGGCGCGGTGAGGTGCTGCGCATCGCGCGCGAGGCGGGCGCCTTCGTCGTCGAGGACGACTTCGTACGGCGGCTGGTGCACGAGGACGCCGGGCCGCTGCCGCGTCCGCTGGCCGCCGACGATCCCGACGGGGTCGTCGTGCACGTCGGCTCCCTGACCAAGGCGACCTCGCCGAGCTTCCGGGTCAGCGCCCTGGCCGCCCGTGGCCCGGTGCTGGAGCGGCTGCGCGCGATCCAGGTGGTCGACACCTTCTTCGTACCCCGGCCGCTGCAGGAGGCGGCCCTCGAACTGGTCGGCTCGCCCGCCTGGCCGCGCCATCTGCGGGCGATCTCCGCCGAGTTGCGCGCCCGCCGGGACGCCATGACGGCCGAGCTGCTGAGCGGGCTGCCCGACCTCGCCCTGCCGCACATCCCGTCCGGCGGCTACCACCTGTGGCTCCGGCTGCCCGAGGGCACCGACGACACCGCCCTCACCTCCGCCGCCCTGCGCGCCGGCGTCGCGATCACCCCGGGCCGCCCGTACTTCAGCGCCGAACCCCCGGCCCCCTTCGTGCGGTTGAGCTTCGCCGCGGCGGCGGGCACCGGGGAGATCATCGAGGGCGTACGGCGACTGCGGACGGCCTGCGACGAGGTACGGGCCCGCTGACCGCGTCGGCGAGCTTGGGTGCGTCGCTTCCTAGCTGTGCGGGACGGGCGCCACGCCGCACACGAACTCCGCCGACGCGAAGAGCGCGGGCGTCACGCGTATGCCGGTGATGCGGTGGGCGAGGGCGAAGGCCGCCTCGTCGATCAGGTCGAAGTCCTCGGCGCGGTCCTCGGCGTCGCTGAGGTCGAAGCCCGACTCCTTCATCTCGGCGAGGAGCCCGTCGGGATGGCTGCCGTCGCGCGCGTAGGCGAACAGCGGCTCGAAGTGCAGGCGCAGGGTGCCGTCCTCCCACCAGTTGAAGTGGTCCACCGCGTTGACGTTGCGGAAGTGGGAGACCACCCTGCGGCCGCGGGAGAGGGGGAGCATGATCTCGTCCAGAGTGCCCAGGTAGCCGTTGGGCTCGACCATGAGCGTCCAGTCGCCCAGGGTGGCCGCGCCCACGAACAGACGGTCGTGATCGCTCAGCTCGTACGCCGGCTCGCACAGCGTATCGACACCGGTGAGCCAGCCCGCCGGCTCGGCGTTGAGCTCCTGGAGCAGCTCCTCGGCGGTCAGTCCGCGGACGTAGGTGACGCAGTACGCCTCCATCAGGTCCTCGTACTCCGTGCCCAGCCACGTGTAGTCCGCGGCGGTCGTGATCCCGTTCATGCGCGCAGCATCGCACCCGCCACTGACAGCGCCCCCGGCGCCGGGCTGGGCTCGTCGCCCGCGCGAGCTCCATTTCTGGCGGCTTGTCCGGCTGGTCCTGACCGGGAAGTAAGGTTTCGCGCACCCTGGGTAACTCGGAGATAACACCACTTGACCTGCGGAGTTTCGGGAATCACGATCGCCGCATGTCGCTACGGGTCACGTTCGTCGCCGCCGCGCGGAGTTCTCCGCTGCTCGCGGAGCGTTTCGAGGACGACCGGCCGTTGGACCAGGCCGGCTGGGACGAGGTGCAGCGCGCCGCCCACGACCTGGTGCCGCTGTCGGCCGCGGAGCTGCGCTACTGCTCGCCCACGCCCCGCAGCCGCGCCACCGGCGACGCCCTCGGGTACGCGCCCCTGGTGCAGCTCGCGCTGCGGGACTGCGACATGGGCCGCTGGCGTGGGCTGACCCTCGGTGAGGCCATGGCCCGCGAACCCGACGCGGTGGACGCCTGGCTCGCAGACCCCCGCGGCACACCGCACGGCGGGGAGTCGTTGCTGGCGTTCATCGGCCGGGTCGGCGGCTGGCTCGACACCCGGCCGGTCGAGGACGGCGGCCGGGTGGTCGCCGTCGCCGAGCCCTCCGTGATCCGGGCCGCCCTGGTCTACGCCCTGAAGGCCCCGCCCGCGACCTACTGGAACCTCGATGTGCGCCCGCTGTCGACGACGACGGTCACCGGCCGGTCGGGCCGCTGGAACCTGCGCTTCGACGGGGTGCCGCCGCAGCCCTCGCGGGCGTAGGCGCGGTGATGTGCGTCATCAGTGCGCGGGGCCCCGCTCCGACAAGGGTTCCCGCGTGTAGTCAGTGGTGAGGACGAGGTCCTTAGCCGGGCCGCGCACGCGCCACACCGAGCGCCAGTGGTCGGCGTCGAGGACGGTGAACTCGCCGCGGTAGAGGTCGGCCGCGCAGGGGTGGTCGGCGATGTGGTGGCCCGTGGTCAGGTCCAGGTGGTGGAAGGGGCGGCCGTCGGCGAAGCGGACGTCCGCCGTGCCGGGCGGGCTCCCGGGCCGGAAGCGCAGGGTCCGCTCGGCCGGCCGGGCCACTCCCCGCCAGCGGAACGTGCCGTTCTCCTCGTGCAGCAGACCACCGCCGTCCAGGGGGCCGAAAAGCGTCGTGCCGGTGAACTCGCCCCGCTCGTCGCTCCCTTGGTCCAGCACCGAGCGGTGCACCCGCCACCCGCCCGTGAGATACGCCAGCACGTCCCGCACTGGCCAGAACTCGCCCATGGCGCCCTCGACTCCGTCCCGTCCGTTCCTGCGCGACCCATTGACGCCTTCCTGCCCCCTCCCTATCTTGCCGTTCGAGTTTCTGATCAGCGTCTGATATTTCGAACGAGTGTGTCCCGTACCGACCCACGCACATCGAGCCGCGGAGTATCCATGTCACGCACCGCCCGCACCCGCTGGAGACTCGGTCTCACCGCCACCGCCCTGGTGACGGCCGTCGCCGCGGTCCCGGCACCCGCGCACGCCGAGGACGTCACCGACTACGCGATCACCGTCGCCCCGTCCGCCCGGGGCGCGACGATCGACGACACGATGTACGGCGTCTTCTTCGAGGACATCAACCGGGCCGCCGACGGCGGTCTGTACGCCGAACTCGTCCAGAACCGCTCCTTCGAGTACTCCACCGCCGACAACGGCTCCTACACGCCGCTGACCTCCTGGAAGGTCGACGGCACGGCCGAGGTCGTGAACGACGCCGGGCGCCTGAACGAGCGCAACCGCAACTACCTCTCCCTGGGCGCCGGTTCCTCCGTCACGAACGCCGGCTACAACACCGGCGTCCACGTCGACCGGGGCAAGAAGTACGACTTCTCGGTGTGGGCCCGCGCCGGGAGCGGCAGCACCCTGACCGTCACCCTGAAGGACGCCGCCGGCCCCCTCGCCGACGCCCGCCGGGTCGCCGTACGGGGCGGCTGGGCCAAGTACACGGCCACCTTCACCGCGAGCCGCACCAGCTCCACCGGCCGCCTCGCCGTCGCCTCCTCCGGCGCCGCGGCGCTCGACATGGTCTCCCTCTTCCCGCGCGACACCTACAAGCGCCAGAGCAACGGCCTGCGCAAGGACCTCGCCGAGAAGATCGAGGCCCTCAACCCGGCGTTCGTGCGCTTCCCCGGCGGCTGCCTGGTCAACACCGGCTCCATGCAGGACTACAGCGAGGCCTCCGGCTGGCAGCGCAAACGCTCCTACCAGTGGAAGGACACCATCGGCCCGGTCGAGGAGCGGGCGACGAACGCCAACTTCTGGGGCTACAACCAGAGTTACGGCCTCGGCTACTACGAGTACTTCCGCTTCGCCGAGGACATCGGCGCGATGCCGCTGCCCGTCGTCCCCGCCCTGGTCACCGGCTGCGGCCAGAACCGCGCCACCGACGACGAGGCGCTGCTCCGGCGGCACATCCAGGACACCCTCGACCTCATCGAGTTCGCCAACGGCCCCGCGACCAGCCCCTGGGGCAGGAAGCGCGCCGAGATGGGCCACCCCAAGCCCTTCCGGCTGACCCACATCGGCGTCGGCAACGAGGAGAACCTGCCGGCTGAGTTCTTCGCCCGCTTCCAGAAGTTCCGCGCCGCCATCGAGGCGAAGTACCCGGACATCACGGTCGTCTCCAACTCCGGCCCCGACGACACCGGCACCGTCTTCGACAGCCTCTGGAAGATGAACCGCGAGGCGAACGTCGCCATGGTCGACGAGCACTACTACAACAGCCCGCAGTGGTTCCTGCAGAACAACGACCGCTACGACAGCTACGACCGCGGCGGCCCCAAGGTCTTCCTCGGCGAGTACGCCTCCCAGGGCAACGCCTTCAAGAACGCCCTCGCCGAGGCCGCCTTCATGACCGGCCTGGAGCGCAACGCCGACGTCGTCAAGCTCGCCAGCTACGCCCCGCTGCTCGCCAACGAGGACTACGTGCAGTGGCGGCCGGACCTGATCTGGTTCAACAACCGCACCTCCTGGAACTCGGCCAACTACGAGGTCCAGAAGCTGTTCATGACCAACGTCGGCGACCGCGTCGTCCCGTCCACCGCGACCGGCACCCCGAACGTCAGCGGCCCCATCACCGGCGCGGTCGGCCTGTCGACCTGGGCGACCAGCGCCGCGTACGACGATGTGAGGGTGACCGCGGCGGACGGCACCTCCCTGCTGAGCGAGGACTTCTCCGGCGACGCCTCCCGGTGGACCCACAACGGCACCGGCAGCTGGAGCATCCGGGACGGGGCCTACGTCCAGAGCGACGAAGCCGCCGAGAACACCATGGTCACCGCGGGCGACCCCGCCTGGCACGACTACGACCTGCACGTGAAGGCCACCAAGAAGTCCGGAAAGGAAGGCTTCCTCGTCGCCTTCGGGGTCAAGGACACCGGGAACTACTACTGGTGGAACCTGGGCGGCTGGAACAACACCCAATCCGCCGTCGAACGGGCCACGGACGGCGGCAAGTCGACGCTGATCTCCAAGGCCGGGTCGATCGAGACGGGCCGCGCCTACGACATCGACATCAAGGTGCGCGGCCGCCAGGTCACCCTGTACCTCGACGGCCGGGAATGGGGCAGCTTCACCGACGACAAGCCCGCCGAGCCGTTCCGCCAGGTCGTCACCGAGGACGCGAGGACCGGTGACCTGATCGTCAAGGTCGTCAACGCCCAGTCGGCGGCGGCCCGTACGGCGATCGACCTGGGCGGCGCGAAGGTCGCCTCCAGGGCCCGGGTGACCACCCTCGCGGCCGACCCGGACGCGGTGAACTCCGAGACCCACGCGCCGGTCACACCGGTGACCTCCACCTTCTCGCGGGTCGCGGGCGAGTTCACGTACACCTTCCCGGCGAACTCGGTCACGTTCCTGAGAATCAAGCAGAGGTAGCCGACTCACCCGCACGTCGTATCGAGGACGGCGGGCGTTCCCTGTGACGCCCGCCGTTCACGTGGCGCGGTGAGAGGCCGACCGCCCGGACCGCTCACCAGTAGGCACGGTCGTCCCACGCCCTGAAGCGGGCGAAGTCCAAGGGGTCGTCGTCGGCCTCGTCCAGGCCGGGGAGGCCCTCCGTACTGAGGGTGCCGCGCTGCCAGGCGAGGAGGGTGTCGATCAGGCCGTGCTCCAGGGGCGGGCCCTGGCGGGCGTGCCGGGGCCAGACGATCAGCGGCCAGGTGTCGGGGTCGTCGCCCCGGGTGAGCCAGCCGAGGTAGTCGCCGTCGATGGAGTTGGCGAACGGCAGGAAGCCGCCGGGCTCGGGCCACGCGGCCAGGGGCTGCGCCTCCGGGTATCCCGCGCGCAGACTCCGGTACGCGTCCAGCGTCTCCTCGACGTGGGTGGCGAAGCGCCGCCCGTCGGTCCGCAGCGGGGTGTGGAAGCGCAGCCAGTCGCTCCAGATGCCGGCGCCGTAGGTGTCCATCAGCGCCATGTACTCGCGCGGAAGCCGGATGCCCAGCTCGGTGAAGAGCCCCTCCCAGGTGCCGCCGCCGAGGTAGGGCGCCTCGGGCGGCGGAACCAGCAGCCGCAGTGCGTCCAGGCCCGTGCCGGTCTCCAGGGCGACCCGCAGGTCCTCCCCGGTGAGGCGGGGTGCGACCGGCGCGGGCGGCGCCCACGGCTCGGCCGTCTCCAGGAAGGCGGTACGGGCCATGCTGCCGGGCAGCGGACCCATCAGGGGACCGGGCGGTGAGGGCGATTCCCAGCCCTCGCGGACGGTGTGCCGGAGATAGCCGGTGAGGGTCAGCTCGTACGGGTGCCAGGGCCGCAGTCCGCTGCCGGGGACCGGGCCGCTGTGCTGGACGACCACCGTCCACCGGTCGGGGTCGTCGGAGACCGAGGTGTCCCAGAACAGGGTGTCGCCGCCCCGAGTGACGCCCCAGGCGAGGAGTCCGCCGGGCTCGGGGTGCAGCCGGGGCCGCTCGTCCTCCGGCAGCCGCCGGGCCTCGATCCGCGCCTCGCGCTGGGTCTCCCGCAGCCACTCCCCGTAGTCGAACCGTCCCTCCTGCGCGCACGGAACATGGACCCACAGATACTCGCCGAAGTCCAACGGCCCGTAGCGGTCGGCAAGTTGGCGGTAGTCGTCCGGCAGGCGCACCCCGAGCCAGTCCTCGACGGCCGCCCAGTCGACGGGCACGGGTGCGGGCGGGCGTTCGGCGTCGGGCTCGGCGAAGTCGGCCAGGTCCACGGTCACTTGACGTCTCCAAGGTGATCAACGGCGCGATGGCGCCGATTCTCTCCCACGACGCGCGACGGTGTCCGCCGCCGGGGCGCCGCCCTGTGTGCGTCCCGCTCGGCCTGCACGCCGCCCCGGCTCTCCGTTGGCCTGAGCCGGGCGTTAGCCTCGGCGGATGATTCCTGCGCCCCCTCCGAAGGTCGTCACACGCCACCGCGACGGGCGGATCCATGCCTACCTGACGGGCCCGGGCGCATTCGGAACGCTGGAACCCGCCGCAGTGTTCCAGCCGCGGGCCGGCGAGCAGGTCGTGGAGTCGGCGGTCCGGCCCGATCTGGAGCGAGTCGTGTACACGACCCTGAACGGGGTCGTCTGCCTCACGCAAGCCGGTGACCTGGTGTGGGCGTCGGATTTCGAGCCCCACTCCCACGTGCTTCACGGCCATCGGCCCGGCTGCGTGCTGTCTCCGGACGGCAGGACTGTGTGGGTCTACCGGCCGGACGCGATGGCGGGACGCGGGGGAGGAGACCAGTGGGTCGTGTACGACGCCGACAGCGGGACGGTCCTCGCCCGCCGCGCGCTGGACACGGTCGGGCACGGCGCCGGCCATCACGTGCACCCGGTGGACGGCAGCGTCTATCTCAACATCGGTGAGGGCCAGGACGGCTCCGTCATTCTCCGGGGTACGGCCGGGGCCGACGGCGAGGTGGAGTTCGTGACGTACCCCTGGTCGGACCGCTGCCTGATCGATCTGGCGCCCGACGGGCATCAGTTCATGACCGTCGACCATGGGCAGGCGGACGTCGCCTTCCACCGCCACCCCAGCGGCGACGTTCTCTTCACTCTCCCTGTCGAGGCCTTCGGGTACGACGGGGAGGAGACCTTTGTGGAATGGAGCGGCGGCTATCTGACCCCCGACATGGCTGTGGTCACCCTCGGCAGTGAGACCGAGGACGGGGAGGAGTGGTTCCGTTTCCGCCTGGTCGACGTGCGCACGGGCGCGATCAGCGGCGACATGGCCACTGAGGCGGCCCACGCCTACGACATGGCGCCCCTGGGTGACGGCTCCTGGCTCACCGACGGTCCCGGCGCCCACCCGGTCCGCTGGGCTCGTGCTCCGCACCCGGCAGGCTGAAGGGGCGCCTTACGGCCGTCGCAGTCGGGTCGTGTCGATCCCGGCTGCTCAGTCTCCGTCGTCGTCACGGCCGAGAGATCACTGGATTGCATAAACGTGCATGGAAACGTATAGTCATGCCATCACGAGGAGGTTTCCATGGCGGTACGCGCGGCGGTGGCCGGAGCGAGCGGATATGCGGGCGGGGAGCTCCTGCGCCTGCTGCTGGCCCACCCCCAGATCGAGATCGGTGCCCTGACCGGCAATTCCAACGCCGGACAGCGGCTCGGCGCGCTCCAGCCGCACCTCCTGCCGTTGGCCGACCGGGTGCTGCGGGAGACGACCCCCGAGGTGCTCGCCGGTCACGACGTCGTCTTCCTCGCGCTGCCGCACGGGCAGTCCGCCGCCGTCGCCGAACAGCTCGGACCGGACGTGCTCGTCGTCGACATGGGAGCCGACTTCCGCCTCAAGAACCCGGCCGACTGGGAGACCTTCTACGGCTCCCCGCACGCCGGCACCTGGCCGTACGGCCTGCCCGAACTTCCGGGTGCCCGCGCCGCGCTGGAGGGGTCCAAGCGCATCGCGGTACCCGGTTGCTACCCGACCGCCGTCTCCCTCGCCCTCTTCCCGGCGTACGCGGCCCGGCTCGCCGAGGCCGAGGCCGTGATCGTCGCCGCCTCCGGCACCTCCGGCGCGGGCAAGGCGCCCAAGCCGCATCTGCTGGGCAGCGAGGTCATGGGCTCCATGACGCCGTACGGCGTCGGCGGCGGCCACCGGCACACGCCCGAGATGATCCAGAACCTCAGCGCGGCCGCGGGGGAGCGGGTCTCCGTCTCCTTCACGCCCACCCTCGCGCCGATGCCCCGCGGCATCCTCGCCACCTGCACCGCGAAGGCCAGGCCCGGCGTCACCGCCGACTCCGTCCGCGCCGCCTACGAGAAGGCCTTCGCCGACGAGCCCTTCGTGCACCTGCTCCCCGAGGGACAGTGGCCCGCCACCGCGTCCGTCTACGGTTCCAACGCCGTTCAGGTGCAGGTCGCGTACGACGGGGCGGCGGGCCGCATCATCGCGATCAGCGCCATCGACAACCTGACCAAGGGCACCGCGGGCGGTGCCGTGCAGAGCATGAACATCGCCCTGGGGATCGACGAGACCACCGGGCTTTCCACGATCGGAGTCGCACCGTGAGTGTCACGGCAGCCAAGGGGTTCACGGCGGCGGGCATCGCCGCCGGGATCAAGGAGAACGGCAACCCGGACCTGGCCCTCGTGGTCAACAACGGGCCGCGCCGCGCCGCCGCGGGCGTCTTCACCTCCAACCGCGTGAAGGCCGCGCCGGTCCTGTGGTCCGAACAGGTGCTGAAGAGCGGTGAACTGACCGCCGTCGTCCTCAACTCCGGTGGCGCCAACGCCTGTACGGGCCCCAAGGGCTTCCAGGACACGCACGCCACCGCCGAGAAGGCCGCCGACGTGCTCGGCATCGGCGCCGGCGAGGTGGCCGTGTGCTGCACCGGCCTGATCGGCGTACTCCTGCCCATGGACAAGCTGCTCCCCGGCGTCGAGACCGCCGCGGCCCAGCTCTCCGAGCACGGCGGCGAGAAGGCCGCCATCGCCATCAAGACCACCGACACCGTCCACAAGACGTCCGTCGTCACCAAGGACGGCTGGACCGTCGGCGGCATGGCCAAGGGCGCGGGCATGCTCGCGCCGGGCCTGGCCACGATGCTGGTCGTCCTCACCACCGACGCCGACCTCGACAGCGCGACCCTGGACAAGGCGCTCAGGGACGCCACCCGGACCACCTTCGACCGCGTCGACTCCGACGGCTGCATGTCCACCAACGACACCGTGCTGCTGCTCGCCTCCGGCGCCGCCGAAGTCACCCCGGAATACGCGGAGTTCGCCGAGGCCGTACGGACCGTCTGCGACGACCTCGGCCAGCAGCTCATCCGGGACGCCGAGGGCGCCAGCAAGGACATCAAGGTCGAGGTGGTCAACGCCGCGACCGAGGACGACGCCGTCGAGGTGGGCCGCTCCATCGCCCGCAACAACCTCCTCAAGTGCGCCATCCACGGCGAGGACCCCAACTGGGGCCGCGTGCTCTCCGCGATCGGCACCACGAAGGCCGCCTTCGAGCCGGACCGGCTCAACGTCGCCATCAACGGCGTCTGGGTCTGCAAGAACGGCGGCGTCGGCGAGGACCGCGACACCGTCGACATGCGCTACCGCGAGGTGCACATCGTCGCCGACCTCGCCGCGGGCTCCGAGACCGCCACCATCTGGACCAACGACCTCACCGCCGACTACGTCCACGAGAACAGCGCGTACTCGTCATGAGCAATCCCACGCGGAAGCACACCGCGCTCCCCAAGGCCCAGATCCTCATCGAGGCGCTGCCCTGGCTGGTCCGGCACAACGGCAAGACCGTCGTCATCAAGTTCGGCGGCAACGCCATGGTCGACGAGGAGCTGAAGGCCGCGTTCGCCCAGGACGTCGTCTTCCTGCACCACGCCGGCCTCAAGCCCGTCGTCGTGCACGGCGGCGGCCCGCAGATCAGCGCCGCCCTCGACAGGCACGGCATCGTCAGCGAGTTCAAGGCCGGCCTGCGCGTCACCACCGAGGACGCCATGGACGTCGTACGGATGGTGCTGGCCGGGCAGGTGCAGCGCGAGCTGGTCGGACTGCTCAACCAGCACGGGCCGCTGGCCGTCGGACTGACCGGCGAGGACGCGCACACCATCACCGCCACCAAGCACCTGCCCGAGATCGACGGCGAGTCCGTCGACATCGGACGGGTGGGCGAGATCACCTCCATCGACACGGGCGCGATCGAGGCCCTGCTCGCCGACGGCCGCATCCCGGTCGTCTCCTCGATCGCCCGCAGCCAGGACGACGGACATGTCTACAACGTCAATGCTGATACGGCGGCTGCGGCACTCGCTGCTGCGCTGGGCGCCGAAACCCTCATGGTCCTCACGGACGTCGAAGGCCTCTACGAGGACTGGCCCCACTCCGACGAGGTGATCAGCCGCCTCACCGCCTCCCAACTGGAGAAGCTCCTGCCGGAGTTGAGCTCCGGCATGGTGCCGAAGATGGAGGGCTGCCTGCACGCCGTGCGCAACGGTGTGCACACCGCGCGCGTCATCGACGGCCGGGTCCAGCACTCGATCCTGCTGGAGATCTTCACGGACGAAGGCATCGGCACGATGGTCGTGCCCGACGGATGCGATCAGGGGGAGTCATGACCAACCAGGAGCTCACCGGCCGGTGGCAGGGCGCGCTCATGAACAACTACGGCACCCCGCGGCTGCCCCTGGTCCGCGGCGAGGGCACCAGGGTGTGGGACGCCGACGGCAAGCAGTACCTCGACTTCGTCGGCGGTATCGCGGTCAACGCCCTCGGCCACGCGCACCCGGCGGTCGTCGAGGCCGTGAGCCGGCAGATCGCGTCGCTCGGCCATGTCTCCAACCTGTTCATCGCCGAGCCCCCCGTCGCCCTCGCCGAACGGCTGCTGACGCACTTCGGCCGCGACGGCAAGGTGTACTTCTGCAACTCCGGTGCCGAGGCCAACGAGGGCGCCTTCAAGATCGGCCGACTGACCGGGCGCAGCCACATGGTCGCCACCCAGGGCGGCTTCCACGGCCGCACCATGGGCGCCCTCGCGCTCACCGGCCAGCCCGGCAAGCAGGACCCCTTCCTGCCGCTGCCCGGTGACGTCACCCACGTCCCCTACGGCGACGCGCAGGCGCTCGCCGCCGCGGTCACCGAGGAGACGGCCCTGGTGATCATCGAGCCGCTCCAGGGCGAGAACGGCGTGGTCGCGCCGCCGCCCGGCTACCTGAAGGCGGCCCGGGCGATCACCGCCGCGTCCGGCTCCCTCCTCGTCCTGGACGAGGTGCAGACGGGTGTCGGCCGTACCGGGCACTGGTTCGAGTACCAGGCCCACGAGGGCGTCCTGCCCGACGTCGTCACCCTCGCCAAGGGCCTCGGCGGCGGGCTGCCGCTCGGCGCGACGGTCGCCTTCGGGCGGGCCGCCGAGCTGCTGCAGCCCGGCCACCACGGGACCACGTTCGGCGGTAACCCCGTCGCCTGCGCCGCGGGACTCGCCGTGCTCGACACGATCGCGAACGAGGGGTTGCTGGAGAACGTCAAGCGGCAGAGCGAGAAGTTGCGGGACGGGATCGAGTCACTCGGGCACGGGCTGGTCGCCCACGTCCGGGGCGCGGGCCTTCTCCTGGGTATCGTGCTCACCGAGCCGCGCGCAGCCCAGGTGCAGCAGGCGGCTCAGGACGCCGGCCTCCTGGTGAACGCGCCCGCCCCCGATGTCGTACGGCTGATGCCGCCGCTGAATCTCGGCGACGACGAGGTGGACGCCTTCCTCCACATGCTGCCCGGCATCCTAGACGTGGCCAACGGGGACGGATGATCCGGGGAATGGGACGACGATGAGTCAGGCGCAGGACCACGAGCACGCAGGGAACGGGCCCGCCGTGCCGCAGACCCGCACCGCACGCCACCGCCGGATCGTGGACATCCTCAACCGGCAACCGGTGCGGTCGCAGAGCCAGTTGGCGAAGCTGCTGGCGGACGACGGGCTGACGGTGACGCAGGCGACGCTCTCCCGGGATCTGGACGAGCTGAACGCGGTGAAGATCCGCAACAACGACGGCGACCTGATCTACGCGGTGCCGAGCGAAGGGGGCTTCCGTACGCCCCGGGCGCCGCTGGGGGAGTCGGCGAAGGAAGAGCGGATGCGGCGGCTGTCGCAGGAGCTGCTGATCTCCGCGGAGGCCTCGGCGAACCTCGTGGTCCTGCGGACCCCTCCGGGGGCGGCGCAGTTCCTCGCGTCGGCGATCGACCAGGCCGAGCTGCACGACATCCTCGGGACGATCGCGGGCGACGACACGTTGCTGCTGATCAGCCGGGACCCCAGTGGCGGACAGGCCCTGGCGGAACATCTGCTGCGGCTGGCCCAGAACGGCCACTGAAGGGGGCGGTTGCGGTTTCCGTGCCGGGTGCGGGTGCGTGGGGGCTGGTCGCGCAGTTCCCCGCGCCCCTTACGTCGGCACAGTCACGCAAGCCGTTCCAGCAACCTAGCCTGCGTGCCGCCCACTCCCTCCGCCGAGCCTGCGTGTCGCCTGGGGCGGCGCCCACCCTGGCAGGCGGTGCTGGCCCGCGCCGCTGAGCCTGCGGGCAGTCGTGCCGCTGGGGCGGCACGGGTGGGCGCAGGCGGCACCCCGGTAGCGCCGGGCTGCGGGACCCCCCGCTCAGCCCAGCCGCGCCGCCAGGCCCCCCGTGCAGCGCACCTCGTCGCCCGCTGTGATCAGCAGGGCCTCCACGTCGGGCAGGGACTCCAGCCAGCGCAGGCCCGCCCGTGACCCCATCGCGAAGGCGGCCGTCGCCCAGCAGTCGGCCCAGGTCAGTTCGGGCGCCACGACGGTCACGGCGACGAGGTCGGTGACCGCGGAGCGGCCCGTGCGCGGGTCGACGATGTGCGCGCCCCGCTCCGCCGTCCCCGACGTGGCCACCGCCAGCTCCGCAGCCCCCGCCGCCGAGACGACCGCCGCCAGCCCGCCCGGCCGCACGGGATCCGCCACCCCCACCCGCCAGGGACGCCCGGGCCCGGGCGTCCCGAGGAGTTGCACGTCCCCGCCCCCGTTGACGCTCACCCCGCTCGCCCCGGCCGCCGCCAGCGTGCGCGCGGCACGCTCGACGGCCCAGCCCTTCACGATCCCGGTCGGATCGAGCCGGCCCTCGTACGACGTGCTGAACCAGCCGTCGCTGACCCGCTCGGCCTCCGCGCCCAGCGCCAGCACCCGCCCCACCTCGGGGGCGCACTCCTCGACGGTCAGCTCCCCCCGTACCAGCCGGGAGACCTCACTGTCCTCGCGGTAGGTGCTGAACACCTCGTCGACCCGGTGCAGCCCCGCCACCGCCTCCGCCAGGGCGGCCGCCACCGCGCCCGGATCCCCGCCGCGGACGTCGAAGGAGAAGACGGTCCCCATGACCTCCTCCACGTGACGCACCGCGGCGGGAGCCTCCGCCGGTTCCGCCACCGACTCAGCCACCGACCTGGTCCAGGGCCGACTGCAGCGACTGCTTGTAGCCGTTGCTGGTGTACGTGGCCCCGGACACCGCGTCGATCTCCGCGCTCCCGGCCGCCACCGCGGCCTGGTTGAGCTTCGGTACGGCGTTGCCGTTGATCTGCGTGCTCTGCCCGCCGCTGGGCGACTGGACGGCCTCCGCCTCGGTGATCTTCCCGCTGCTGACGGTGATCCGGACCTGCACGGGCCCGTACTGGGTGTCCACGACAGTGCCGGTGACGGTCTGCGGCGCGGCGGCCTCGGCGCTGCCGGCACCCGGCTCCTGCGCCTCCTGACCGGCCGTGTCCATCTTGTCCAGCGCCGACTGCAGCGACTCCTTGTAGCCGTCGCTGGTGTACGTCGCCCCGGACACCGCGTCGATCTCCGCGCTCTGCGTGCCCAGTGCCGCCCGGTTGAGCCGCGGCACGGCCATGTCGGTGATCTGGGTGCTGCGGCCTCCGCTGGGCGCCTGGACGGCCTCGGCCGCGGTGATCTTCCCGTCGCTCACGGTCAGCCGGACCTGGACGGTCCCGTACTGGGTCTTCACCGCGTCTCCGGTGACCGTCCCCGGCTGCTCGGCATTGCTGCCGCCCTGGGCCGACTCCTGCGCCGCCGCGGTCTGCTGCGGGGCCGCTCCGCCCGCCGCGGAGGCGGCGGCCGGGTCGGAGCCCGGCTTGAGCGACAGCAGCAGTACGATCCCGGACACGGTGGCGGCGCCGGCCAGCACGAAACGCCGGATCGGATGACTCTTCCTCATGCTCCTACAGCTCCTGAAATCCCGTCGCTCACATCTCGAACGACTCGTGATGGATGCGGCGGGCGGGCACTCCCGCGCCGCGCAGTGCTTCGTAGACGGACTGTGCGAAGCCGGGCGGCCCGCACAGGAAGACGTCGTGCTTGTCGATGTCGGGCAGCTTGTCCCGCAGCCGCTCCGCGGAGATGTCCGGGCGCTCGCCGTCCGGGCTGTTCACCGCGTACATCAGCCGCGCGCCCCGCTCGTCGGCGATGGCGGCCAGCTCGTCCCACAGGGCCAGGTCCTGGGTGCTGTTGGCCCGGTACAGCAGGGTGATGTCGCCGGAGGCGCCCGGCAGGGTCTCGAACAGCGCCCGCATGGGCGTGATCCCGACGCCGCCCGCCACCAGCAGCACCTTGCCGCGGCTGCGGCGCTGGGCGGTCAGCGCGCCGTACGGGCCCTCCGCCCACACCCTGGTGCCCGGTTCCAGCTCGCGCAGCCCGGCGCTGTGGTCGCCGATCGCCTTGACGGTGATCCGCAGCATGTCGGGGCGGGGCGCCGCCGACAGCGAGTACGGGTGGGAGCTGAACCGCATGCCCGGCGCCAGGAACCGCCACCGGAAGAACTGGCCCGCCTCCGCGCCCATCCGGTGCAGCTTCTGCCCGCGGATCAGCACCGACACGATCCCCGGCGTCTCCTCGTAGACCGCCTCGACGCGCATCCGGTGCCGCAGGTTCAGCCGGACGGGGGTGATGACGCGGTACCAGAGCACCAGCGCGGTGACCGAGCCGTACAGCCCGTACCAGACGGTCTTCGCGGCGGGTTCGACGGCGAAGTCGTTGCCGGTGGTGAGCTGGTGCCAGAACGTCAGGAAGACCGCCGCGTACGTCAGCAGGTGGACGTGGTACCAGGTGTCGTACGGGATCCTGCGCCGGACCGGGCCGATCGAGATCAGTCCGATGAGGAACAGCAGGCCGGTGCCGATGGCGGCCTTGCCCATGTCCGGCAGCTGGTTGATCGAGTCGACGGTCTGGGTGACGATGTCGCCGAGTCCCTTGCCCGCCTGGAGGGCGTAGCCCCACATGATCAGGAAGACGTGGGCGAGGGTCAGACAGAGCGTGTAGCGGCCGCTCATCGCGTGCCAGCGGGCGACCCGGTCGGAGCCCACCCGGCGTTCCAGGGCGGGCACCCGGGCCATCTGGAGGACCACCAGCGCCATCAGGTAGCCGGCCAGCAGTCCGGTGATCCGGCCCGCGTTGGTGATCCGGCTGGCGGTGTCGGTGACGGCGGGGGTGTTCTGCCACCACAGCCACAGCACGCCGGCCGCCCCCGCCCACACGGCGAGCAGCAACAGGGTCGCCGGTGAGCGGCGCGGACGGATACGGCGCATCGTCTGGCGGCGAGCGGCACGGCCGCCTGCGAGCGTGGTGGTCACGGTTCCTCCGGGGACGGACAAGGGTGGGCGTGGTCCCTCGGCCCAGAGGTACGTGTGAGAACCCCGGTGTGTTCAGCTCACCGACGGCGGGAGCGGCAGCGGCACCCCGGGCAGCCCGTCCAGGCTGGCGGCGATGTCCCGCTTGGCGAAGTAGGCGCTGAGCGAGTCGTCGTCCTCGCGCGCGAAGCGCCTGCCGTGCAGATCGCGGTCCTCGTCGTAGGTCATGAGGGGCACCGCGTATCCGCAGGAGTCGCGGACGCGCTCGGCCCGTACGACGATGATCGCGCGCAGGCCGTGCAGGCCCGGGTCGATGTCCGGGAAGTGGGCGAGGAGTTCGGGGAACCGGGGGTCGTCACGGAACACCGGCTCGCCGCGGCCGTGCACGCGGACGATGTTGGGCGGGCCCTGGAAGGCGCACCACATGAGCGTGATCCGGCCGTTCTCGCGCAGATGCGCGACGGTCTCGGCGTTGGAGCCGGCGAAGTCGAGGTAGGCCAGGGTGAGGTCGTCGAGGACCGCGAAGGAGCCCTTGAGGCCCTTGGGGGAGAGGTTGACGGTTCCGTCACCGGACAGAGGGGCGGTCGCCGTGAAGAACAGGGGCTGCTCTTCGATGAACTTCCGCAGTCTGCCGTCTATGCGCTCATAAGTTTTTCCCACGTCCACCGATTATGGACGAGGTTAGTTTGCCTGTCTAACGAATTCCGGGCGCGTGAACGCCATGGCCGCCCCGGCCGGCGTGCAAACGGGGCGGCCATGGCCGTCTGTCACGTCACTTGACGAGCGTGCAGGTGGCGAGGGAGTTGAGGCCCTGGGGTTTGGCGGCCGTGCGGCCGATGGAGATGGCGATGCGGTCGATGGTGGCGGTGCGCTTGCCGGCGAGGGGGCCGAGGATGGCGTTCTGGACGAAGTTGGGTCCGCCCTGGCCGACGGTGTTGACCAGGCGCTGGTTGGCTTCCTGGATCTGGGTGTTGAGCAGGGCGAGGTTGCGGTCGACCTCGGCCCTGGCGGAGGCCGGGACGGCCGGCAGCTTGGAGCGGACGTCCGGGCAGCTGATCCTGCCGACCGCGCCCGCGTTGCCGGCGTTGCCCGCGTTGCCCGTGTTCCCCGCGTTGCCCGTGTTCCCGCCCGCCGCCGGGGTGGGGGTGGCCTTGGCCCCGCCGCCGCCCGCGTTGGTCCCGGTGGCGTTGAGGGTGCAGGTGGCGAGGGAGTTGAGGCCCTGGGGCTTGGCGGCCGTGCGGCCGATGGAGATGGCGATGCGGTCGATGGTGGCGGTGCGCTTGCTGGCGAGGGGGCCGAGGATGGCGTTCTGGACGAAGTTGGGTCCGCCCTGGCCGACGGTGTTGACCAGGCGCTGGTTGGCTTCCTGGATCTGGGTGTTGAGCAGGGCGAGGTTGCGGTCGACCTCGGCCTTCGCGCCGGCGGGGACCGCGGGGAGTCGGGAGGCGACGTCCGGACAGCTGATCGTGCCGGGCCCGGCCAGCGTCCGGGCCGGGGTGTTGCTCTTCGCGGACTCCCCGGCGAGTGCGGAGTTGGCGATCACCGCGCCGGACAGCGCCACCGCGGCGGCGCCGCCGATCATCGCGACGCGACGCTTGTTGTACTTCGGAAGAGCCCTGGACATGCGGATGCCTCACTCGGGTCGTGGGTGTCGTCAGTGGCGTGGGGGTGCGAACGCGGCGCCTGCGTTCGGCGAGAGATACGGGAAAGCGGTTTCGTCCGTTCAAAGGGAAAGCGAGGATTCCCGCCGAGACGCTCCCGCCGCCGCTCGATTGACGAATCATGCAGAGCACTGCATACTCATGCAGGTCGGTGGAGGAAGCGAGACCGGGCACCACCCAGACGACCGCCTCCCCGTTCACGCCACGGGGAGGCGGCACACCATCCAGACCTCCGAGGAGCACAGCTAGTGAGCAGCAACACCGGTGACGTACGGCTCTGGGGCGGCCGCTTCGCCGACGGCCCCGCCGAGGCCCTGGCCAAGCTGTCCGCGTCCGTCCACTTCGACTGGCGCCTCGCCCCCTACGACATCGCGGGCTCGCGTGCCCACGCGCGCGTGCTGCACCAGGCGGGGCTGCTCACCGAGGACGAGCTGACCCGGATGATCGCGGGCCTGGACCGGCTCGAAGCCGACGTCGCCGACGGCTCCTTCGTCGGCACCATCGCCGACGAGGACGTCCACACCGCCCTGGAGCGGGGCCTGCTGGAGCGTCTCGGCCCCGACCTCGGCGGCAAGCTGCGCGCCGGACGGTCGAGGAACGACCAGGTGGCGACCCTCTTCCGGATGTACCTGCGGGACCACGCCCGCACCATCGGCGGCCTGATCGCCGACCTCCAGGACGCGCTGATCGGCCTCGCGGAGGCGCACCCGGACGTGGCCATGCCCGGCCGCACCCACCTCCAGCACGCCCAGCCGGTGCTCTTCGCCCACCATGTCCTCGCGCACGTGCAGTCCCTGTCCCGGGACGCCGAGCGGCTGCGCCAGTGGGACGAGCGGACGGCCGTCTCGCCGTACGGCTCCGGCGCCCTCGCCGGTTCCTCGCTCGGCCTGGACCCGGAGGCGGTGGCGAAGGACCTCGGCTTCGAGCACGGCTCCGCGGCCAACTCCATCGACGGCACGGCCTCCCGGGACTTCGTCGCGGAGTTCGCCTTCATCACCGCGATGATCGGCGTGAACCTCTCCCGGATCGCCGAGGAGGTCATCATCTGGAACACGAAGGAGTTCTCCTTCGTGACCCTGCACGACGCCTTCTCCACCGGCTCCTCGATCATGCCGCAGAAGAAGAACCCGGACATCGCGGAGCTGGCCCGGGGCAAGAGCGGCCGCCTGATCGGCAACCTCACCGGCCTGATGGCGACCCTCAAGGCGCTGCCCCTCGCCTACAACCGCGACCTCCAGGAGGACAAGGAGCCGGTCTTCGACTCCATCGACCAACTGGAGGTCCTGCTCCCCGCCTTCACCGGCATGATGGCCACGCTCACGGTCCACCGCGAGCGCATGGAGGAACTGGCCCCGGCCGGCTTCTCCCTCGCCACCGACATCGCCGAGTGGCTGGTCAAGCAGGGCGTGCCGTTCCGCGTCGCGCACGAGGTCGCCGGCGAGTGCGTCAAGGTCGCCGAGTCCGAGAACAAGGAACTGGACGAACTGACGGACGACCAGTTCGCAAAGATCTCCGCCCACCTGACCCCCGAGGTCCGGACGGTCCTCAACGTCCCGGGCGCCCTGGCGTCGCGGAACGGCCGGGGCGGTACGGCGCCGAGTGCGGTGGCGGTGCAACTGGCAGAGGTGAAGCGGGACGTGGCGGCGCAGCACGAATGGGCGAGTGCCAAGAATTAGCGGCAGGACAACGCCCTGAAGGGGCGCGGGGAACTGCGCGACAAGCCACGGCGAATCCGCACCCGCCTGAGAGCCGTGACCCCCGAGCTCTCAGGCGCCCGGCTCCCCCGGCGGAGCGTGATCGCAGGTTAGGTTGGGGCGGAGCCGTACCGGAGCCGACCGAACGGAGCCCGCGATGCCCTTCGCCCGACTGGCAACCGCAACGACCCCCACTTGCCACATCGGCCTGGGCCTAGCCGCTGTCGGCCGCCCCGGCTACATCAACCTCGGCCGAGACGAAGACCTCGGAGCGAACCGCGGCGTCGACACCCTGCGCACCCGCACGCACGAACTCCTCGACGCCGCCTACGCCCAGGGCGTCCGCTACTTCGACGCGGCCCGCTCCTACGGCCGCTCGGAGGAGTTCCTCGCCGACTGGCTGAACGCCCGCCCCGACATCGACGACATCGTCATCGGCAGCAAGTGGGGCTACACCTACACGGCCGGCTGGACGACGGACGCCGAGGTCCACGAGGTCAAGGACCACAGCCTGGCCGCGTACGAGCGCCAGCGCGCCGAGTCCGACGCCCTGCTCGGCGAGCGGCTCGACCTCTACCAGATCCACTCGGTGACCCCGGACTCGCCCGCCCTCACCGACAAGGACCTGCACGCCCGGCTGGCCGAGGCCGCCGCCCAGGGCCTCACCGTCGGCTTCTCCACCAGCGGCCCCGCCCAGGCCGACGCGATCCGCGCCGCCCTCGCCGTGACCGTCGACGGCGAACCCCTCTTCCGTACCGTGCAGTCGACGTACAACGTCCTGGAGACCTCCGCGGCGCCCGCCCTGGCCGAGGCCCACGACGCCGGGCTCACGGTGATCGTGAAGGAGGGCATGGCCAACGGCCGGCTCGCCGAGCCGTACGCCCCGGACGCGCTGAAGGCCGTAGCCGCACAGGCGTCTTTGGGCTGCGATGCGGTGGCCCTCGCGTTCGTGCTGCGTCAGCCGTGGGCCGGGGTCGTCCTATCCGGCGCCGCCACCACCGTCCAGCTCGCCTCCAACCTGCACGCCCCGGTCGTCGACCTCGACGAGGAGGGGCTGGCGCGGCTCGCGGCCCTGGTGGAGGAGCCGCGGGCGTACTGGGAGCGGCGCGGGCAGCTGCCCTGGCACTGAGACACTGCTCGATCCCTTGTACGTGAGTCACGCATGCCCAGCGTGAGACATCAATGTCTCACCTGGGCTATAGTCGTCTCATGGCTGTCGATCGTGACCATGTGCTGCGCAGTGCCGCGGCCCTGCTGACCCGGAAATCCACCGCGACCATGGACGAGGTCGCCAAGGCGGCCGGGATCAGCCGGGCCACCCTGCACCGGCAGTTCGCCGGCCGTGACGCGCTCGTGCGGGCGCTGGAGTCGCTCGGCATCGCCGAGTGCGAGGCCGCGATGGAAGCGGCCCGCCTGGACGAGGGCACCGCCACCGAGGCCGTACGGCGGCTCGTGCGCGAGATCGAGCCCGCGGCCGGACTGCTCGCGTTCCTCGTCACCGAGAACCAGCTGTTCGAGGGCGAGGAGCAGAACGCGGGCTGGGCCCGGCTCGACGCCCGCATCGCCGCCCTGTTCCGGCGCGGCCAGCTCGACGGCGAGTTCCGCATCGACCTGTCACCCGTGTGGCTCACCGAGGCGTTCTACGGGCTCGTCGGCTCCGCCGCCTGGTCCGTACTGGACGGCCGAGTGGCCGCCAAGGACTTCCAGTTCATGATCGTCGAGCTGTTGCTCGGCGGCGCGCTACGGAGAGAGGAACCATGACCAGCACCCTGCAGCCGACGACCACGACCGAGGCGGTGAAGCGCCCCGGCCGCTGGCTCGCGCTGTCCGTCCTCGTGCTCGCCGTGCTGCTGGTGGCCGTCGACGCGACCGTCCTCGGTCTCGCCACCCCCTACATCAGCGAGGACCTGAGACCCTCGGGCACCCAGCTCCTGTGGATCGGCGACGTCTACTCCTTCGTCCTCGCCGGTCTGCTCGTCTCCATGGGCAGCCTCGGCGACCGCATAGGCCGCAAGCGGATCCTGCTCGTGGGCGCCACGGCGTTCGGCGCGATATCCCTGCTCAACGCCTACGCGACCACGCCGGAGACGATGATCCTGGCCCGGGCGCTGCTCGGTGTCGCGGGCGCCACCCTGATGCCGGCCACGCTCGCCCTGATCCGCAACCTCTTCCACGACCCGCGCGAACGCAGCCTCGCCGTCGGCATCTGGGGCGCCACCGCCTCCGCCGGTACGGCGGTCGGGCCGATCGTCGGCGGCTTCCTGCTCGAGCACTTCTGGTGGGGCTCGGTCTTCCTGATCAACCTGCCCGTGATGGCCGTCCTGGTCGTCGTCGGCATCCGGATGCTGCCGGAGTCCCGCGACCCGAACCCCGGCCCCTGGGACCTGCTCAGCGTTCTGCTGTCGCTGGTCGGCATGGTCGGGGTCGTCTACGCCGTCAAGGAGGCCGCCGCGTACGGCCTCGCCTGGGAGCCGCTCGCCGTGGGCCTGCTCGGCGCCGCCGCGCTCTACGCCTTCGTCCGCCGCCAGCTCACCCTGCCGGCGCCGCTGCTGGACATGCGGCTGTTCCGCAACCGCGGCTTCAGCGGGGCGGTCCTCGCCGACCTGCTGACCATCCTCGGACTGGCGGGCCTGGTGTTCTTCCTCTCCCAGTACCTGCAACTCGTGCAGGGCAGGGGCCCGTTCGAGGCGGGCCTGGCCGAACTGCCCGCCGCCGTCGGCGCGGTGGCGGCCGGCCTGGTCGCGGGCCGGGTGGCGCGCCGCTTCTCGGTGCGTGCCGTGGTCTCCGGCGGTCTGGCCGCGGTCGGCCTGGCCCTGGCCGCGCTGACCGTGATCGACAGCTCGACCGGCTACCCGCTGCTCGGCGCCGCCCTCCTGGTCGTCGGCATCGGTGCGGGCTTCTCGTTCACCGTGACGGCCGACGTCATCCTGAGCTCCGTACCCAAGGAGCAGGCGGGCTCGGCATCAGCGGTCTCCGAGACGGCGTACGAACTGGGCGCCGCCCTCGGCATCGCCGGACTGGGCTCCATCGTGACGGGCGTCTACCGCGACTTCACGGGCCCGGCCGGCACCCCGGCGGACGCCCACGAGTCACTGGGCGCCGCGGTGGAGGCGGCGGCCGGCCTGCCGGCCC
Source organism: Streptomyces sp. TRM68416 (assembly GCF_014596915.1). Classification (GTDB taxonomy): domain Bacteria; phylum Actinomycetota; class Actinomycetes; order Streptomycetales; family Streptomycetaceae; genus Streptomyces. The sequence goes on along the minus strand of NZ_JACVWU010000002.1, from coordinate 210,324 downwards.
ACACGGGCCAGGAACTGCTGACCTCGGCCCGGGACGCCTTCGTCGACGGCCTGACCCTGGCCGCGGGCACGGGAGCGGCCGTCCTGCTGGCGGCGTCGGTGGCGGCCTGGTTCATGCTGCGGGGACAGCGGCTGGAGGAGAACCGGGGTTAGGGCCTGTCCGGCGGATCAGGTCGCAGGAAAGCGGCGGTGACTCACCGGCATGATCCGCCGGACAGACCTAGGGCCCACCCGGACGCGGGGCACGGTCCTGGGCGCTCCCAGGACCGGTGCCCCACCTGTGCCGACGAGCCACGCCTGCGCGGTCGCCGAGCACGTCGTACGACCGGCCCGCGCGACCCGTGAACTGCCTCTGCTGGAAGACCGGTTGTCGCCGCCACTCGCGCGCCCACCCTGCCGTGCGGCCGAGGTCGGCATTGCACGGAGGCCGGATAGACCCGGCGCTCACGGGTGGGCGGGGGCTCGGGAGCAGCCAGTGCCAGGCGGCTGTCCGGATTACGCCGCCTTCGCCTTCGTTGCGTACATGTCGACGTACTCCTGGCCCGACAGCCGCATGACCTCGCTCATCACGGAGTCGGTGACCGCGCGCAGGACGTAGCGGTCGCGGTCCATGCCGTCGTACCGGGAGAACTCCATGGCCTCGCCGAACCGGACGGTCACCTTGGAGGGCCGGGGCATGCCCGCGCCCCCCGGCTGGATCTTGTCCGTGCCGATCATGGCGAAGGGGACCACCGGCGCCCCGGTCATCAGCGTCAGCCGGGCGATGCCCGTGCGCCCCCGGTACAGCCGTCCGTCGGGGGACCGCGTGCCCTCGGGGTAGATGCCGAAGACGCGGCCCTCCTCCAGGATCCGGCGCCCGGTCATCAGCGCCGCGACCCCGCCCTTGCCGCCGTCGCGGTCGACCGGGATCATGCCGACGCCGGTGAAGAACCAGGCCATCAGCCGGCCCTTGAGACCCTTGCCGGTGACGTACTCGTCCTTGCCGATGAAGAAGACCTGACGGTCGCAGACCAGCGGCAGGATCATCGAGTCGATGAAGGTCAGGTGGTTGCCGGCCAGGATGACGGGGCCGTCGCCCGGAATGTTCTCCACGCCCTCCACCTGTGGGCGGAACATCAGGCGCATGATCGGTCCGAGCACTGCCTTGATGAGCGCGAAGCGGGACAACGGGCCCTCCGGTGTCGAGAGAAACGGCGAGCGGATCTCTGCGGATTCGATATGAGTCTGTGCAGGTGAGGACGATACTCGCGGTTCCGGGGGTCGCGCACATCGGGTTCACCGAGGTATTACGCACTGTTGACGCGGGTTTACCTGCGGTGGTGTCCCGTTGCCCCCCGGTAATCCGCACGGAACGGTGTGACGGACATCGCCCCCACGCCGCCCCCTGCGTCTACCCCGAGGCATGCGCCCGAAGCCGACGGGCCGTCAGAACTCTGCCCCCATACGCCATCGGGCGTCACCCCCCTGTTCGGCCGGGGGTCTCCCGCCGGTCATGTCCACGCACCTACGATCGGCCCGCAATCAGCAGGCGACGGCAGGAGGGCGCTCATGGGAACGCAGGAGTCGGACGAGCAGGCGCGCGGCACCGGACGGCGGGCACTGCTCGGGGCGGCCGTGCTCGGCGCGGGCGGAGCGGTCCTCGGGCTGTCCGGTACGGCGAGAGCGGCCGGCCCGGGCCACGCGGGCGGCGGTGTGAAGGGCCTGCCCCGGCCCACGATCATCGGCCACCGGGGCGCCAGCGGCTACCGCCCCGAGCACACCCTCGCCGCCTACCAGCTCGCCCTCGACATGGGCGCCGACATCGTCGAGGCCGGCGACCTGGTGCCCACCAAGGACGGCCACCTCGTCTGCCGGCACGAGCCGGAGATCGGCGGCACCACGGACGTCGCCGACCACCCCGAGTTCGCCGACCGCAAGGTCACCAAGGTGCTCGACGGAGTCTCCGTCACCGGCTGGTTCACCGAGGACTTCACGCTCGCCGAGCTCAAGACGCTGCGCGCGATCGAGCGCATCCCCGCCAACCGCCCGCACAACACCCTGTACAACGGCCGCTGGGAGATCCCCACCTTCGAAGAGGTGCTGCGGTGGCAGACGGAGCAGACCCGCAGGCGCGGCAAGCAGGTCTGGATCTACCCCGAGCTCAAGCACCCCACCTACTTCCGCAAGCTGGGCCTCGGCCTGGAGGAGCGGATCGCCAAGGTGCTGCGCAAGTACGGCAGGCACAAGTGGAACTCGCCGGTCATCGTGCAGTCGTTCGAGCCGACCAGTATCCAGCGCCTGAACAAGCTCATCGACAACCCGCTGGTGGTGCTGCTGTCCGGCGCGGACACCCGCCCCTACGACTTCGTGGAGACCGGCGACCCGCGCACCGTCGCCGACCTCGTCAAACCGGCCGGCCTGCGCGAGATCGCCTCCTACGCCCAGGGCATCGGCCCGACCCTCGACCTGGTCATCCCCAAGGACGCGAGCGGCAACCTCACCACGCCCACCACGCTCGTGCGCGACGCGCACAGGGTCGGCCTGATCCTGCACCCGTGGACCCTGCGCAACGAGAACCCCTTCCTGCCGGCGGACTTCCGCAAGGGCACGGCCCCGGACGCCTACGGCGATGTCTTCGGCGCCTACCGGACGTACTTCGCGACCGGCATCGACGGCGTCTTCACCGACCAGCCGGACACCGGCGTACTGGCCCGCGAGGACTTCGTCAACGGCTGAGCCCCGTGCCCCGATTGGGGTGACATCCGGCCGCCCGGGCAACCCGCCGCCCGGGCGGCCACGTCGTGCCGCGTATGACACCCGACCTGGTCACGGCCCTGCGCCCGCTGCTCACCGCCGAGGCCTCCGCGGAGGCACACGCCTCCGGAACCGAGCCCGGCGACCTGGAGCAGGCCGTCTGGCTCCGCCTCCTGGAACTCCTCGACGCCCAGGGCCCGCCCCGCGACCCCCAGCGCTGGCTGCGCTCGGCCGTCCGCTCCGAGGCCCGCCGCACCCGCCGTACGACCCGCCTCGAACGGCCGTACGACAACGAACCCGCGGACGCGGCCGACCGCGGCCCTGAAGCCCTCGCCCTCACCGCCGCCCGCCACCGCGCCCTGCGGGACGCCGTGCACAGGCTCCCCGGCCGTTGCTCCCGCCTCATGGAAGCCCTGTTGTCCCCACAGGACCCGACATACCGGGAGATCGCGGGGGAGTTGGGTATCTCACAGGGAAGTCTTGGCCCGGAACGTTCCAGATGCCTGGGTTGTCTGCGCCGATTGCTCGCACCGGAGGTTGCGGTCGGCGGGCCGCGGGGATAGGAGTGAGGGACAACAGGTGATCAGGTGAGCGGGAGGCGTGCGCACATGGGCATGAGCGTGACCATCTCTGCGGCGGCCGAGCAGGACGCGGAGCAGATCTTCAAGCTGCAGTACCTGTGCTTCCAGAGCGAGGCGGCGCTGTACGGCAACTACCGCATCGATCCCCTCGTCCAGACCCTGGACTCCCTGCGCGAGGAGGTCGCCCGGGACTGCGTCTTCGTCGCACGGCTCGGCGACGAAGTGGTCGGCTCGGTCCGCGGCTCGGTCACCGAGGACGGCGCCGCCGCCATCGGCAAGCTCTGCGTCCACCCCCGCCTCCAGGGCCACGGCATCGGCGCCCGGCTGCTGCGCGCCGCCGAGTCCGCCCTCGTCGAACAGCACGGCGCCAAGAGCTTCCGCCTCCACACCGGCCACCGCAGCGAGGGCAACCTGCGCCTCTACCGCAAGGTCGGCTACCGCACCGTCGGCACCTCCGAGGGTACGGACGGAGTACCGATGATCGTCCTGGAGAAGCCGGCGGGGACGTACGCGGCAACGGCGTGACGAAAACGCCCGAAGGGGCGCGGGGCTGTGTCGATGTGCGGCTCCGCCGCGTGGGCGCGATCGACCACGCGCGGACCCGCGCCCGCCGACGGTGATCAGCCAGGCTGCTCGCTGCGCGGCTTCCGCAGCCAGTAGACGGCCGACAGCGGCAGCAGCACCGGGATGAAGAGGTACCCCATCCCGTAGTCCGACCACACGGTCGCGTCGGGGAACGCCGACGGCTCCACCAGCGTCCACGTACCGACCGCCAGCACGCCCAGCAACTCCGCGGCGCAGCAGTACAACGCCGCCTTGCGAGCCGTCTCGCCGCCCCGCACCAGCGAGTACGTGATGAACCCGTACACGAGCCCGGCCACCGCCGACAGCGTGTAGGCCAGCGGCGCCTTGTCGAACTCCGTGGAGATCTGCACCGCCGACCGCGACACCGCGCCGACGACCATCACGCCGTAGAGCCAGACGAGCAGCATGCCGGGGCCGCCGATCAGCCGCTGCTTCGGCTGCTCCTGCGTCGCGGCCATTTCAGCCTCCCCAGATGTCATAGAGCCGCACCTCCAGCACGGCGAGCACCACACCGCCGGCCGCGACCGTGAGGGAACCCCACTTCGTCCGCTCGGCCAGCGACATGAACCCCGCCGCCGGAATGCAGGCGAACGCGCCCAGCAGATACCCGACGAAGATCGTCGTCCCCTGCTCCGGATCCTCGCCCCGCGCCAGGAGCACGATCCCGACCACCAGCTGGACCAGCGCCAGCACGGTCACCACGGCCATTCCGATGAAGTGCCAGTCCTTCGTCGGCTGGTCACGGTAGGCGGCCCAGCCGCACCAGGCGGCGAGCAGAAGTGCGGCGACGCCGGTCACGAGCGTCAGGGCGGCAAGCATGCGGTGAGCCTATTACGGGCCAAAAGCCCTGCCGCGGCCACCCCCGGCGGGCACCGTAGGGTCTAGACCATGCAGATCCACGCCGAAGCCCTCCTGTTCGACAACGACGGCACGCTCGTCTCCTCCCTCGCCTCCGTCGACCGCTGCTGGACGCGGTGGGCGGGGGAGTACGGGATCACCCCCGACGCGTTCGCGCGCGTCGGGCTGCACGGTCGGCCGGCCGCCGAGATAGCCGCCGACCTGCTGCCCGCCGCCATCGTGCCGGAGGCCGTCGCGCGGATCGAGGAGCTGGAGGTCGAGGACGTGCCCAACGGGGGAGTGGAACTGCTGCCCGGCACCGAGGACTTCCTCGGCGCGCTCCCCGCCGAGCTGTGGGCCGTGGTCACCTCCGCCACCCGGCGCCTGGCCGAGGCCCGCCTCGACGCCGTCGGCATCCGGCCCAAGACCCTGATCACCGCCGACGACATCACGCGCGGCAAGCCCGACCCCGAGCCGTACCTGCTCGCCGCCCGTGAGCTGGGCGTCGACCCCGCCCGCTGCGTCGTCTTCGAGGACGCCCCCGCCGGACTCCGGGCCGGCCGCGCCGCCGGGATGACCACCGTGGCGTTGACCACAACCCACCAGCCCCACGAACTGGACGCCGACCTGGTGGTCAAGGACCTGTCCGCCTTGTCCGCCCTGGTCACCGGCCGGGGCCTGGAGATCTCCGTCCGGGGCTGACCGTCCGTCCCCCGCTGTCCACCGCTGTCCGCAATGCGGACAGCGGTTCCGGGTCGACCGCACCTGTCTGCTTTACTGATCGCATGACCACGACGAGCAACCGCATTCCTGCGACCGAGGCGACCATGACGCCCGGTGCTCGTTGTATGTGTCGAATGTGCGCCTTCTAGAGGGCCCCTGCACCACCCCCGAGCCTCGCGCCCCGAAGCGAGCCGCCGCGGCATGTCCGTACGCCTTCTGCCGTACGTGACCGATCTGCCCCGCGCACACCTTCCTCCCGTACCAGGGCACACCCACGCCCGCGTACTCGACAGTGACGGAAACCCCAGTGATCACCACATCGGGCCTGACGAAGGTCTATCGGGCCAACCGCTCGCGCGGTCGTGAGGTCACCGCCCTCGACGGCGTCGACCTGCACGTCCGCGAAGGCGAGGTGTACGGCGTCATCGGCCAGTCCGGCGCCGGCAAGTCCTCGCTCATCCGCTGCGTCAACCTCCTGGAGCGCCCCACCGCCGGCACGGTCACCGTCGACGGTCAGGACCTCACCGCGCTCGCCGGCCGCGGACCGCGCGCCGGCAAGGAGCTGCGGCAGGCGCGCAGCCGTATCGGCATGGTCTTCCAGCACTTCAACCTGCTGTCCTCACGGACCGTGCAGGACAACGTCGAACTGCCGCTGGAGATCCTCGGCAAGTCGGGGAAGGAGCGGTCTCGCAAGGCCCTCGAACTCCTCGACCTCGTCGGGCTCGCCGACAAGGCGCACGCCTACCCGGCCCAGCTCTCCGGTGGCCAGAAGCAGCGCGTCGGCATCGCCCGCGCCCTGGCCGGCGACCCCAAGGTGCTGCTCTCCGACGAGGCCACCAGCGCCCTCGACCCGGAGACCACCCGCTCCATCCTCCAGTTGCTGCGCGACCTGAACCGGCAGCTGGGCCTGACGGTCCTGCTCATCACGCACGAGATGGACGTCGTGAAGTCGGTCTGCGACTCCGCCGCCCTGATGGACCGGGGCCGCATCGTCGAGTCCGGCACGGTCAGCGAACTGCTCGCGACCCCGGGCTCCGAGCTGGCCTCGGCGCTCTTCCCGGTCGGGGGCGAGGCCACGGGCGCCGACCGCACCGTCCTCGACGTCACCTTCCACGGCGAGAGCGCGACCCAGCCGGTCATCTCCCAGCTCTCGCGCACCTACAACATCGACATATCGATCCTCGGCGCCGCCATCGACACCGTCGGCGGCCTCCAGGTCGGCCGCATGCGCATCGAACTGCCCGGCCGCTACGAGGACAACGTCGTCCCCATCGGCTTCCTGCGCGAACAGGGCCTGCAGATCGACATCCTGGGCCAGGAGCCCGTTCTGGTGAAGGAAGGGGCCCAGCTGTGACCTGGTCCGAGATGCAGCCGCTGCTGGAGCAGGCCTGTTGGGACACGCTGTACATGGTCGGCTGGTCCACCGTGATCGCCGTCGTCGGCGGACTTCCGCTCGGCATCCTCCTGGTCCTCACCGACCGGGGCGGACTGCTCCAGAACGTCGTGGCCAACAAGGCCATCGGGCAGGTCGTGAACGTCGCCCGCTCGCTGCCCTTCATCATCCTGATGGTCGCCCTGATGGGCTTCACCCGCTCCCTCACCGGGACGACCATCGGCCGCGAGGCCGCCATCGTGCCGCTCGCCGTCGGCGCCATCCCGTTCTTCGCGCGTCTGGTCGAGACGGCTGTCCGCGAAGTGGACGGAGGTCTCGTCGAGGCCGTGCAGTCGATGGGCGGCAACACCTGGACGGTCGTCCGCAAGGTCCTCGTGCCCGAGTCGCTGCCCTCGCTGATCGCCGGCACCACCACCACGATCGTCGCCCTCATCGGCTACTCGGCGATGGCCGGCACGGTCGGCGCCGGCGGCCTCGGCGACATCGCCATCCGCTACGGCTACCAGCGCTTCGAGACCGAACTGATGTGGATCACCGTGGCGATCCTCGCCGTGGTCATCTCCCTCATCCAGTTCGCCGGGGACTACGCGGCCCGCTCCCTGCACCGCCGCGGCGGCCGCTCCGGCCCCATCCCGAAGCTCAGGCTGCTGAAGACCGCACCGGCCAACAGCAAGACCTTCTGAGGCTTCCCCAGAACTCCCCGTCCACCCACGACGGGGTCGCACCACCCCTTCAGGAAAGGCACTTTTCGTGCGTAACACCGCCAAGATCACCACCGCCGTCCTCGCCGCCGGAGCCCTCACCCTCGGGCTCACCGCCTGCGGCTCCGACAGCGACTCCGCCGCCTCCGACACCAGCGGACCGCTGGTCGTCGCCGCGAGCCCCGTCCCGCACGCCGAGATCCTCACCTTCGTCAAGGACAACCTCGCGAAGAAGGCGGGCCTCGACCTGGAGGTCAGGGAGTTCACCGACTACGTGACCCCGAACACGGCCACGGAGGACGGCTCCGTCGGCGCCAACTACTTCCAGAACCAGCCGTACCTCGACGACTTCAACAAGAAGAACGGCACCCACATCGTGCCTGTCGTCACGGTCCACCTGGAGCCGCTCGGCCTGTACTCCCACAAGGTCAAGAGCGCCGACGACCTCAAGAGCGGCGCCACCGTCGCCGTCCCCAACGACAGCGTCAACGAGGCCCGTGCCCTCAAGCTCCTCGACGCGAACGGCATCATCACGCTGAAGGACGGCGTGGGCAACGACGCGACCCCGGCCGACATCGCCGAGAACCCCAAGAACCTCAAGTTCAAGGAGCTGGAGGCGGCCCAGACCCCGCGCTCCCTGGACGACGTGGACGCCGCGGTCGTCAACGGCAACTACGCCATCGAGGCCGACCTCAAGCCCGCCGACGACGCCCTCGTCCTGGAGTCCGCCAAGGACAACCCCTACGGCAACTTCCTCGCCGTCAAGGAAGGCAGCGAGGACGACCCGCGCGTGAAGAAGCTCGCCGAACTGCTGACCTCCGACGAGGTCAGGAAGTTCATCGAGGACACCTACGACGGATCCGTCATCGCGTCCTTCTGACAGCTCAGCACACCACAGGGCCCACGCCGGGCTGCCCCGGCCGGGCCCTGTGGTGCGGTTCGGTGCCGACATGCTGCATGCTGGGCAGTTCAGCAGGCCCTGACGGTTTTTCCGAAGGTTACGGAGCGGCGCATGACGAGCACCTTCCCCAACATCTCCATCAGCACGGAGCGGTTGGTGCTGCGGCCCCTCGACGAGGACGACGTGCCCGCCCTGACCGAGATGATGAACGACGAACAGGTCGCCGCCTGGACCCACGTCCCGCAGCCCTTCAGCGAGGACGGCGCGCGCCACTGGATCTCCGAGTACGCCCCCGCCGAACGCGAGTCGGGCCGCGGACTCGACCTCGCCGTCACCGAGTTCCTCACCCAGCGTCTGGTCGGCATCGTCCAACTGACCAAGACCAACTGGCACATCCGCTCCACCGAACTGTCGTACATCATCGCCCCCTGGGCCCGCGGCGAGGGCTACGCCTCCGAGGCCGCCCTCGCCACCGCCCACTGGCTCTTCGGCGACCAGAAGTTCGAGCGCATCGAGCTGCGCACGGCCGCCGACAACACCGCCTCCCAGCAGGTCGCCCAGAAGATCGGCTGCATCAGCGAGGGCGTCCTGCGCAACGCCTGCATAGCGCGCGTCAGCACCGAGGACGGCACCTGGGCCGACGTCCGCACCGACTTCATCGTCTGGAGCCTGCTGCCCGAGGACCTGGAGGGCACCGGCGAGCAACTCGCCGACTCCGGTGGTTTCACCTCCTACGGCGACTGGAACTGAACCCTCGGGCGACGGCACGCCCGCCGCCGCCACCAGGTACCCTCACCGAACCCACCCCTGACGACCTGCGCAAACCCCTGGAGACTGACGACGATGGCCGACCGGGTCACGGTGATCGGCTGGGACGGCTCGCCGCTGACCGCCGCGGCACGCTCCGCCCTCGGCGCCGCCACGCTCGTGGCAGGTGCCGCACACCACCTGGCGCTGCCCGAGGTACCGCCGGCCGCCGAGCGCATCCGGCTCGGCAGCGTCTCCCTCGCCGCCCGCCGCATCGCCGGCCACCGCGGCACCGCGGTCGTCGTCGCGGACGGCGACCCCGGCTTCTTCGGTGTCGTACGGACCCTGCGCGCACCCGAGTTCGGCCTGGAGGTCGAGGTCGTCCCCGCCGTCTCCTCGGTCGCCGCCGCCTTCGCCCGCGCCGGGATGCCCTGGGACGACGCCCAAGTGGTCGTCGCGCACCGGCGCACCCTGCGACGCGCGGTGAACGTGTGCCGCGCCCACACCAAGGTCGCCGTCCTCACCTCGCCCGGCGCCGGCCCCGCCGAACTCGGTCTGCTGCTGGAAGGCGTCCACCGCACCTTCGTCATCTGCGAGGAACTCGGCACCGAACGCGAGCAGGTCACGGTCGTCACCTCGGACAAGGCCGCCGACCACACCTGGCGCGACCCCAACGTCGTCATCGCCATCGGCGGCCCGGTCGGCGCCGGGGACAGCGGCGGCTGGCTCGCCGGACGCGACCCCGGCGCGGGCCCGCGCGGCTGGACCCAGCCTGCCGAGGCCTACGGCGGCGTCCTGGGCGAGGGCGAGACGGACGTCCTGCGCGCGGCCCAACTGGCCCGGCTCGGACCCCGCGTCGGCGACCTCGTGTGGGACATCGGCTGCGGCAGCGGCGCCTTCGCCGTCGAGGCCGCGCGGGCCGGCGCCGCCGTCATCGCCGTCGACCACGACCCCGAGGCCTGCGCCCGCACCGAGGCCGCCGCCCGCCGCTTCGGCGTCCAGCTCCAGATCGTCCACGGCTCCGCCCCGCACGTGCTGGAGAACCTGCCCGAGCCGGACGTCGTACGCGTCGGCGGCGGGGGAGCGGCGGTCGTCTCCGCGGTCGCCGACCGCCGCCCGCAGCGCATCGTCACGCACGCGGCCACCCGCGACGCGGCCGAACTCGTCGGCCGCGATCTGACCGAGCACGGCTACCGCGTCGAGTGCGCCCTCCTGCAGTCCGTCGAACTCGACACGCGGGCCTGGACGGAGACGGAGCGGAGCGTCGCGTTCCTGCTCAGCGGCCTGCTGCCGGACCGAACGGGCTGATGCGGATCCCGTCCCCGTGATCCTGTTGTCGTACCGCGCGCGGTAGGCTGGCCGATCGTTGTACCGCACTCGGTCGCCCGGCGCTTCGTCGGTCAATGTCCGGAAAACACGCCCGTTTTGGGGTGGGTGTGGTACGGCAGAACCGGAGGACGCGCAACGTGGCGCAGTCCACAGCGGGATCGTCGCGGATCAAGCTGTCGCGACGGGGCAACGGCCGCGACAATGCCAGTTAATGGCTTTGTCGTCTTTGTGGACGGGCCGTTCGTGCCGCTGGGCACGCACGCTCGTTCTTCACTACGGGGCGGTCGGTGCGCCGTTCCGGTGAGCTGGTCGTAGAAGCACTAACCGATGGGCGAGGGGTACGCATGACCGACACCGGCCAGGTCCCGGGCGAGGGACTGCCGGAGAACGCAGGCATGGTGGAGCAGCCGGGCGTCCCCGCGCACGGTGCGTACACCTACCTCTCCGAGACCACCGCCGAGGACGAAGACCTCCTGTTGCTGCCGGGCGCCCAGAGCGCATGGGGCAACGAGGTCGCCCCGCCGGCGCCGGAGCCGGTCGTCGAGGCCGTGCACGAGCCGGGCCCGCACGAGATGTCCGGCCGCGACAGCGGTTCGGTCGACCTCAACGGCGTCCGCCTGCCGGGGCCCGCCCCGGTCCCGCCGACCACACCCCGTCGGCCCCTGCACCTCGGCCCGCCGATCCCCGACGCCTCGGCCAGCCCGGTCCGCTCCCTCGCCGACCGCGGCGCCGTGGGCGCGCCCGTACGCCAGCCCGGCCCGCCGACGACCGGCCCCGAGTACCTCGACATCGCCCAGCCCGCCCCGCAGGGCGCGGCACCGTGGGGCGCCCCCGCCCCGGCGAGCCAGGAGGCGCAGGCTGCGGAAACGGTTGTTCCGCAGGCCCAGGCCGCGGCACGGGTGCAGACCGCGCCGGAGGCCGAGGCAGCGCCGGGAGCAGGTCCGCAGGTTCAGGTCGCCGAGCCGGCTGCCCCGGTCGAGGTCGCCGCTGAGGCCGCTCCGCAGGTCCAGGCTGCCTCTGAGGCGGCTGCCGCCGAGGCCGCTCCGCAGGCACAGGCCGTCGCCGAGGCCGTTTCGCAGGCCCAGCCCGGGGTGGAGGCCCAGGCCCAGGCTGTCGTGGAGGCTGGTCCGCAGGTTCATGCCGTGGCGGAGACTGCGGTGCAGGTCCAGCCCGGGGCGGAGGCTGCCGTGCAGGTCCAGGACATGGCGGGGGCTGCCCCGCAGGACCCGGCTGTCATGGAGGCCGCTCCGCAGGCCCAGGCTGTGGCAGAGGGCGTTGCACAGCCCGAGGCCGTCGCCGCCGAGGCCGTCCCGCAGCCCGCCGAAGGGCCGGAGGGCGAGTACGTCGCCCAGGACCCGTCGGGAGACACGGCCGCGGCCGTCGCCGAGCAGGCCGTGGAGAATGCCGCGCCGGTCGCCGGTGAGGCACCGACCGAGCCGCGGACGCCGGGTACCGAGCAGGCGATCGATGCCGGGACCGGCCGCGAGGGCGGACAGGCTCCCGAGTCCGTGCAGCCTGCCGATCCTGCGGCGGCTCCCGAGTCCGTGCGGGCTCCCGGTCCTGCGGCAGCTCCTGAGAGCGCGCAGGTGCCCGAGGCCGTAGCCGCCCCCGAGGCCGCCGCTCCCGACACCGTGCCCGCGCCCGAGGCCGCCGCCCCCGACACCGCGCAGGAGGCCGCCGCGCCCGAGGCCGCCGTGGTCAGCGTGACCGGGGCGGTCGAGGCCGCTCCCGAGACCGCGGCGCCGGGCGCCGTGCAGACGCCGGAAGCCCCCCAGGCGCCGGACGCGACCGCGGCAGACGCCGCGCAGGCCGCCGACGTGACGGGTCAGGCCGCCGACGCGACCGCGCAGGCCGCCGACGAAGCCGCCGCACCGGTCGCCGAGCCTGCCGCACCGGTCGCCGAAGCCGCCGCACCCGTCGCCGAGCCTGCCGTATCCGATGCGGACCAGTCGGCCGAGGCCCCCGCACCGACCGCCACCGAGGCCCCCGCGCCCGACGCCGCTCAGGTAGCGGAGCCCGTCGCGCCCGAGGCCGACGAGACCACCGAAGCGCAGATCACGGAGCCGGCCGTTCCGGCCCCCGCCCAGACCGTCGAACCCAGCACCCCCGAATTCGCCCAGGCCGCCGAGGCCCCGGCCGCCGAGGCCCCGTCCCCCGAGGCGGCAGCCCCCGCCACCCCGGTCCCCGGGGCACCCGAAGCCGTCCCCTTCCCGGCCGCCGTCGACCCGACGCAGGCACCCGAGCCCGGGACCCCCGCCCAGCTCCCCACCGACGACGCCGCCGCGCCCGTAGCCGCCGAGGAAGCCGCGCCCGAACCGTCGCGGCCCGCCGAGGCCCCCGCCGCCGACGCGCAGCAGCCGCAGCCCTACCTCGCCGAACCCGCCGGCCCCCAGGTGCAGCCGCTGGGGCAGTTCGTCCCCGTGGAGGGCTCGGTGCCCACCACCCCGCACCTCGCGCCGACCCCGCCCCAGCCGCTCGTCCTCCCCGCGGAGGGCGACCCGACGGTCCCGGCGCCTCGCGAGGGCGACCCCGACCTCGTACAGAACGCGGAGGACCTGGACACAAGGGCCGCCGACCAGGAAGAGAGCACGGCCCCCGTGGCAGAAGCACGACAGTCCACCGGCCCGGCCGCGCCCGCCTACGACGACGCCGAGCGCGAGGCCGTCCTGAAGGTCATGCGCGAACGCCGCGACATCCGCAACGGCTTCCGCAGCGACCCGATCCCGCACGAGGTGCTGCTCCGCGTCCTGGAGGCCGCCCACACCGCCCCGTCCGTCGGCCACTCGCAGCCCTGGGACTTCGTCGTCATCCGCTCCGCCGACACCCGCCGCGCCATGCACGAACTGGCGATGCGGCAGCGCGAGGCGTACGCGAAGTCGCTGCCCAAGGGCCGGGCGAAGCAGTTCAAGGAACTGAAGATCGAGGCCATCCTCGACACCCCGGTCAACATCGTCGTCACCGCCGACCCGACCCGCGGCGGCCGCCACACCCTCGGCCGCCACACGCAGCCGCAGATGGCGCCGTACTCCGCCGCCCTCGCGGTGGAGAACCTCTGGCTCGCCGCGCGCGCCGAGGGCCTCGGCGTCGGCTGGGTCAGCTTCTTCGACGAGCGCGAGATGGTCCGCTCCCTCGGCCTGCCCGAGCACCTGGAGGTCATCGCCTACCTGTGCGTCGGCTACGTCGACGAGTTCCCGGACGAGCCCGAGCTGATGCAGGCGGGCTGGTCCAAGCGCCGCCCGCTGTCCTGGGTGGTCCACGAGGAGACGTACGGCCGTCGCGCGCTGCCCGGCGAGGAGCCGCACGACCTGCTCGCCGAGACCGTCGCCCAGATCCGCCCGCTGGACGCCAAGGCGCTCGGCGAGGCCTGGGAGCGGCAGAAGCGCATGACCAAGCCGGCCGGCGCGCTCGGCATGCTGGAGATCATCTCCGCGCAGTTGTCCGGCCTGTCCCGCCAGTGCCCGCCGCCGATCCCGGAGCCCGCGGCCGTCGCGATCTTCGCCGGCGACCACGGCGTGCACGCCCAGGGCGTGACCCCCTGGCCGCAGGAGGTGACGGCCCAGATGGTCGCCAACTTCCTCGGCGGGGGAGCGGTCTGCAACGCCTTCGCCGGCCAGGTGGGCGCCGAGGTCTGCGTGGTGGACGTCGGCGTGGCGGCGGACCTCCCCGCGACCCCCGGCCTGCTGCCCCGCAAGGTCCGCGCGGGCACGTCCGACATGACCACCGGCGCCGCGATGACCCGCGAGGAGTGCAAGCAGGCCATCGAGGTCGGCATCGAGACGGCCCGCGACCTGGTGGCGGCGGGCAACAAGGCGCTGCTGACGGGCGAGATGGGCATCGCCAACACGACGGCCTCGGCGGCCCTGATCTCCGTCTTCACCGGCGCCGACCCGGCCGAGGTCACCGGCCGCGGCACCGGCATCAACGACGAGACCCTGGCCCGCAAGACCGAGGTCGTGCGCCGCGCCCTGGAACTCCACCAGCCGGACCCGGCCGACCCCATCGGCGTGCTCGCGGCGATCGGCGGCTTCGAGCACGCGGCGATGGTGGGCCTCCTGCTCGGCGGCGCCTCCCTGCGCACGCCGGTCATCCTCGACGGCGTCAGCGCCGGCGCCGCCGCCCTGGTCGCCCGCGCCATCGCCCCCGAGGTCCTCGCGGCCTGCATCGCGGGCCACCGCAGCGCGGAGCCGGGCCACGTCGCCGCGCTGAACAAGCTCGGTCTGCGCCCCCTGGTCGACCTCGACCTCCGCCTCGGCGAGGGCACCGGCGCCCTTCTGGCACTCCCGCTGGTCCAGAGCACGGCCCGCGCGATGCACGAGGTGGCGACGTTCGACTCGGCGGGCGTCACCGAGAAGTAGTCCCGGACCGGGGTGGGGTCTGCGCTCCTGCGTGCACCCCACCCCGGCCGTACGCTGAACCCATCCCTAAAATGCGCACGTCAGGGCTGCTCCAGCGCCGTAGCACCCATCGCAATGCCAGGACGAGGAGCCGCACCTCATGGCCGAACACCCCGCCTACCCCGTAGGCCTCCGCCTCACCGGCCGCAAGGTCGTCGTCCTCGGCGGCGGCCAGGTGGCCCAGCGCCGGCTCCCGGCCCTGATCGCGGCGGGCGCCGACATCGTCCTGGTGTCCCCCGAAGCCACCCCCTCCGTAGAGGCCATGGCGGACGCGGGCGAGATCACCTGGCACCGGCGCCGCTACGAGACCGGCGACCTCACGGACGCCTGGTACGCCCTGATCGCCACCAGCGACACGGAAGCCAACAACCGGGCCTCGGCCGAGGCGGAGGCGCACCGTGTCTGGTGCGTCCGCTCCGACGACGCCGACCTGGCCACCGCCTGGACCCCCGCCACCGGCCACAGCGAGGGCGTCACCGTCGCCGTGCTCACCACCAGCGCCCGCGGCCGCGACCCCCGCCACACCGCCGCCATCCGCGACGCGGTCGTCGAGGGCCTGCGCGACGGCACCCTCGTCGCCCCGCACCACCGCACCCGTACCGCCGGCGTCGCACTGGTCGGCGGCGGCCCCGGCGACCCGGACCTGATCACCGTGCGCGGCCGCCGCCTGCTCGCCGAGGCCGACGTCGTCATCGCCGACCGCCTCGGCCCCCGCGACCTGCTCGCCGAACTCCCGCCGCACGTCGAGGTCATCGACGCCGCGAAGATCCCCTACGGTCGTTTCATGGCCCAGGAGGCCATCAACAACGCGCTCGTCGAGCACGCCAAGCAGGGCAAGGCGGTCGTCCGGCTCAAGGGCGGCGACCCGTACGTCTTCGGCCGGGGCATGGAGGAGGCGCAGGCGCTCGTCGAGGCCGGCATCCCGTACACCGTCGTCCCCGGCATCTCCAGCTCCATCTCCGTGCCCGGCGCGGCCGGCATCCCGGTCACCCACCGCGGGGTCGCCCACGAGTTCACGGTCGTCAGCGGCCATGTCGCCCCCGACGACGAGCGCTCCCTGGTCGACTGGCCGGCCCTCGCCCGGCTCACCGGCACGCTCGTGATCCTCATGGGCGTCGACAAGATCGGCCGGATCGCCGAGACCCTGATCGCCCACGGCAAGTCCCCGGACACCCCGGTCGCCCTGGTCCAGGAGGGCACGACGGCCGCGCAGCGCCGGGTCGACGCCACCCTCGCGACGGTCGCCGAGACGGTCCGCACCGAGGACGTGAAGCCTCCCGCGGTCATCGTCATCGGGGAGGTCGTGAAGGTCGGCCCGGACACCTCGGCGTAACCCGAGGTAACACAACCACTCCCGAGCCGTTGGCACCGCACCCAGGACAAGGCAGTATCACTCTGTGGCCGATCTCATCACCGTCGAGGACCCCGACGACCCGCGCCTGCGTGACTACACGGGCCTGACCGACGTCGAACTGCGCCGTAAGCGCGAACCGGCCGAGGGCCTGTTCATCGCCGAGGGCGAGAAGGTCATCAGACGGGCCAAGGACGCCGGGTACGAGATGCGCTCGATGCTCCTGTCCGCGAAGTGGGTCGACGTCATGCGCGACGTGATCGACGAGCTCCCGGCCCCGGTCTACGCCGTCAGCCCGGAGCTCGCCGAGCAGGTCACCGGCTACCACGTGCACCGCGGCGCGCTCGCCTCCATGCAGCGCAAACCGCTGCCGACGGCCGACGAACTCCTGCAGACCACCCGCCGGGTCGTGATCATGGAGTCGGTCAACGACCACACCAACATCGGCGCGATCTTCCGCTCCGCGGCCGCCCTCGGCATGGACGCGGTCCTGCTCTCACCCGACTGCGCGGACCCCCTCTACCGCCGCAGCGTGAAGGTCTCGATGGGCGCGGTGTTCTCCGTCCCCTACGCCCGTCTCGACAGCTGGCCCAAGGGCCTGGAGTCGGTCCGCGAGGCCGGTTTCACCCTTCTCGCCCTCACCCCGGACGAGAAGGCCAAGTCCCTGGACGAGGTCGCCCCGCACCGGATGGACCGGGTGGCCCTGATGCTCGGCGCCGAGGGCGACGGCCTCTCCCGCCAGGCCCTGGTCGCCGCCGACGAATGGGTACGCATCCCCATGGCCCACGGCGTCGACTCCCTGAACGTGGGCGCGGCGGCCGCGGTCGCCTTCTACGCGGTGGCCACGGGCCGCCCCCAGCCGTAGCCGAGCGCGGCGGCCGCGGCTACTCGGTCGCCTCGGGCGTCGCCTCGAGCGTCGACGCGTACCGCTCGGACATCAACGGCCCGTCCAGCGGCTCGTACCCCGGCGACGGCCGCGCCGATCGCTCCTGCCGTACGACGCCGTTGTCGTCGCCGAGTCCCCGCTGCGGGCCCTGGCAGCCCTGCGCCGCGGCGATGCCCAGCGCGACCAGCAGGGTCACCACGACGAACACGAACAGCCGCTGCCGCAGCAACTGCGGATTGGCGGGACGCCGTCCCGTGCCCGTGTTCCGGGGCGCCGGACGACCGGTCCCACTGCGCGGGGCCGGCCTGCTCCCGCTGCCCGACCGCGTGTTCCGCTGCGCGGGCGTGGGCCGTGCCCCGGCCCGGCCGGACGAGGCCGTCCCCCCGCGCGAGGGGCTGCCGCCCCGGGAGGGAGCGGGACCACGGGAGGAAGGACCGGCGCCCCGCGGCGGGGGAGTGCCCTGCCCGCCGCCCGGCTGCCCCTGTGGGCGCCGCTGGGTGCGCTCCGGATAGCCCTCGGCGAGCCGCCCGGTCGGCCGCTCCGCGTCCCCCGCGCGCGGAGCGGGCGGACGCAGCTCGGCGAGCCCCTGCGCCTCCCGGGCCGCGATCTCCTTCAGGCGCAGCGACAACTGCAGCGTGCTGGGCCGTTCGTCGGGGTCCTTGGCCAGACAGGCGCGTACGAGGGGGGCCAGCGCGTCGGGCACGCCGTGCAGCTGCGGCTCCTCGTGCACGACCCGGTACAGCATCACCTCGGAACTGCCGTGCCCGAAGGGCGAGTCACCCATCGAGGCGTACGCCAGGGTCGCCCCCAGCGAGAACACGTCCGTGGCCGGGGTGACGGCGGCGCCGCGCACCTGCTCCGGGGCGAGGAAGCCCGGTGAGCCGACGGCCGTGCCCACGTGGGTGAGCGTCGAGGCGCCCGTGGCCCAGGCGATGCCGAAGTCGATGATCCGCGGGCCCTTGGGGGAGAGCAGGATGTTGGACGGCTTGAGGTCGCGGTGCACCACCCCGGCCTCGTGCACGGCGACCAGCCCCTCCGACAGGGCGGCCCCGATGGCGGCGACCTCCGCCGCGACCAGCGAGCCCTCGTCGGCGACCTTGTCGTGCAGGGACGGCCCGGGAACGTACTGGGTGGCGAACCAGGGCCGGTCGGCGTCGAGATCGGCCGCGACGAGCCGCGCGGTGCACCCGCCCCGGATGCGCCGGGCGGCGGACACCTCACGTGCGAAGCGGGACCGGAACTCCTGGTCCTCGGCCAGGTCGGGCCGGATGACCTTCAGCGCGACCCGCTGCCCCTTCTTGTCGGAGCCCAGGTAGACCACGCCCATCCCACCCGCGCCGAGCCGTCTGTGAAGCCTGAACGAGCCGACGACGCGCGGGTCCTCGCGCCTCAGGCGCATCATCGCCATGTTCATCCCCGCTGCCCGGTCCCTGTGACGAGCCACAGCTTACGTTTCCGCGGCCCCCTGCGCGCAGAGGCCGCGCCCTCTCGGTTCGACGGATTGTCAGTGCCCGGTGGGAGACTTGAGAAGTGGTCAGGGAGCCGGTGGACAGGCGCACTTCGGCCTGACCGCGCTGCCAACCACCCGTCACAGAAGGGGGATTGAACCCGTGAAGGGTGATCGCGTGGAGATAGTCGTGGACGCGGGGGACACGACCCGCACGTACGAGGTGGTGGCGAGCAGGGCGGGCCGCCGGGTGGAGACGGCGGTGCGCCGGGGGGTGGTGGAAGTGAGCGAAGTCACCCGCAGCGGCTCCGTCGTCCGTACGGCCCGTTTCATGGCGAACCGGGTCCTGGCGCTGGTCGAGCAGCCGGTGCCGCGGGAGGACAGCTCGGAGAAAGCAGGGCACACCGGGCGCCCCCTCCGGGAAGACCCCGAGACCTAGGTCTCCGTCTCCACCCAGGGGAGTAGTCGCCCGCGCACGGCTCATCCTCCGGGAGGCCCGGCAATCGGTACGAGGGCATGACGTCCGGCATCCGCCGCGCCCGTAGATTTGAGGTCAAGCGGCGGGTGGCGCACTCGTCCCCCGAGGTCAGACACCCGCCGCTGCCAACGACAACGGAACGGTCAGGAGAGGGACCATGGCCCAGACGGCACCGCGGACACTGCTCCGCACACCTCAGCGCCGCCAAGGCCGGCGCCACCCCCTGGTGGCGACACTTATGGCCCTCCCCCTGGCAGCCCTGCTCCTCCTCGTCTTCGACGGGTGGGAGACAGTGGCCACACAAGCGTCGTCCGTGGGCGTGATGCTGGGGCGCTGAGCGGCGACCCCAGGCCCGGAAGAGCGGTCCGGGCGGGGACATCCACCCATGAAACCCCGTGGGGACGGGGGTGCGGCGGACGGCAAAAAATGCCGGCGCAGCTGGGGAGCTGCGCCGGCATTGCCATGCCCACGACGACACTCCGTGCGCAAGCCGCAGACCGGGCGTCCATACTCGCCGCCCGACCAGACGCCCCGGGACAGCCGAGCCCTCCCGGGGCAGGCATCGCCCCACTCCATTCGCCCTGCGGGCGGCAGAGGGCGGGCCTCGTACACGACCACCCGCGGCCATGCGTGGGCTGGTCGCGCAGTTCCCCGCGCCCCTTGGGGGGCGCTGCGTCTGTGGGTGTGTGGCGGCCGGGGCGGCGTCCGCCTGGGCGGGCGGTGCTGGCTCGCTTCGCCGTCCGTGCTGCGGGCATGCGTGCCGCCTGGGGCGGCACGGGTGGGCGCAGGCGGCACCCCGGTAGCGCCGGGCTGCGCGACCCCCCCGGCGGCGCAACCGGCGGCACCCGTGGACCCGGGGCCGCGCAGCTCGGGCGGTGGCAACCCCGCTGCCCGCCGCCCGAGCACCCCAGACGACGCCACCCACGCACCCGCTCAAGCCCCGCAGCCCACCCGCGTACGCTCACCCGCAGAACCACCCGCGCCCGCAGGGAGCCCCGTGACACCGAAGAACCCCCTCCTGCCCGAGCTGACCCGCGCAGCCAGGGCCACCGCGCACTCCCGCGCATCCGCCTGCCCCTGCGGAACCCCCGCCACCCTCGCCGACCGCCCCGACGGCACGGTCGTCCGCCACGCGGACACCGTCGCGAAGGCGCACGCCCCGGACACCGACCCCACCGAACTCGCCCTCCGCCTCGCCACGGCCACAGCCCTCCCCGACGTACTCCTCCCCCCGCTCACCCCCACCCCGGCCCCCCTGCACGGCCGCCTGGTGACCTGCTGGCCGTACGGCACCCCCGTCGATCCCGCATCCCCGGACGACGCCCCGTGGGAGTCCGCCGCCACCCTCCTGGCCCGCCTCCACCGAGCCCCCACTCTCGTCACCACCCCCCTGCCCCCCATGCGCGGCCCGCACAAGGCCGCAAGGGCCGTCACCCGCCTCCGCACGGCAACCGCAACGGCACCCCACCCCGCCGCACCCCCCGTCCTCCGCGCCTGGCAATCCCTTCCCGCCTGGGCCCGCGCCGAGGCCTCCACCCCGGTCCACGCCATCCCCACCCCCACACCCGCCCTCTGCCACGGCGACTTCCACCTGGGCCAACTCGTCCGCCATCCCGCCCCGCACGGCCCCTGGCTCCTCATCGACGTCGACGACCTCGGCACCGGCAACCCCGCCTGGGATCTCGCCCGCCCCGCCGCCTGGTACGCCTGCGGACTCCTCCCGCCCGACGAATGGACCCGCTTCCTGACCGCGTACCGCACGGCCGGCGGCCCCGCGGTCCCCGCCGACGGCGACCCGTGGCCCGCCCTGGACGTCCCGGCCCGCGCCCTCACCGTCCAGACCGCCGCCACCGCGATCACCAAGGCGACCGCGGCCGGCCGCCCCCTGGACGAGGTCGAGGAGTCCTTGATCGACGCATGTGTCCGAATGGCCGCCGCACCACCCGAGTTGACGTACGAATCCGCCAAGTAGGGTGCAACCGACCGCAGCCGGACAGTGTCTGTCCTGGCGATACGCGAAGCAGGACCGACCGGCGAGGAGTTGAGCCGACCATGCAGTGTCCGAAGTGCCGTGCAGCGATGCACACCTACAACCGCAACGGCGTCCAGATCGAGCAGTGCAGCGGCTGCCGCGGGATCTTTCTCGACTACGGCGAGCTGGAGGCCCTGACCCGTCTGGAGTCCCAGTGGTCCCAGCCCGCCCCGCCGCCCCCGGCCGCCCCGCAGGCCTACCCGGCCGCCCCCGCTGCCCCCGTCGCCCCGGCGGCACCCGCCTGGGGAGCCCCGCACCCCGGCGGTCACCACGGCGGCCACTACGGCCGTAAGCGCCACAAGAGCTTCGGCCACATGCTGTTCTCCAGCTGATCCACCGCACGACGAAGCCCCCGGTCGCGGCGAGCGACCGGGGGCTTGCGGTGCGTGGACGATACTGGGATTGAACCAGTGACCTCTTCCGTGTCAGGGAAGCGCTCTCCCGCTGAGCTAATCGTCCTCGGGATCACGGCCCGAAGGCCGCGGATCGGATCATGCGTGCGCGATACTGGGATTGAACCAGTGACCTCTTCCGTGTCAGGGAAGCGCTCTCCCGCTGAGCTAATCGCGCGGGTCGAAGCCTTGCGGCTCCCGAAGCCCGAAGGCCTCAGTGGACGATACTGGGATTGAACCAGTGACCTCTTCCGTGTCAGGGAAGCGCTCTCCCGCTGAGCTAATCGTCCTTGGAGGTGGAGACGGGATTTGAACCCGTGTAGACGGCTTTGCAGGCCGTTGCCTCGCCTCTCGGCCACTCCACCAGGAGTGTAGGGGTTCGGGATGATCCCCTTGCTCTTTCGAGCGAACGACGAGGTTCGAACTCGCGACCTCAACCTTGGCAAGGTTGCGCTCTACCAACTGAGCTACGTTCGCCTGTCTTTCCGTTCCGCTTGCGCGTCCCGGCGACGTGTTGAACTCTAGCGGATTCCTGGGCCAGTACAAAAACGCGTTTGTGCAGCGTGCTGCGCCGGACCTGCGCGGACCTGCCCGGACACCCGCCCAGGACGCCCGCGAAGACATGCGCAGGTCACCCGGAAGACACCCGCCATAGACTCGACAACGTGCTCGACCTCCCTCCCCTCGCCCGCTTCGGTGACCGCGTCGCCACCGGCCTCCTCGACGTCACCCATGACCCCGCGGCCCTCGACTCCACCGGCTTCTGGGCCGTCGCCGCGGACTTCGAGGGCCGGCTGACCTGCGCCCGCTTCCGTGACGTGACACGGGCACCCGTGCCCGCCCCGGTGCCGGGCGCCTGGCGGGGACCGGCAGCCGGGGACTGGACCTCCTCCCTCGACCACGCCGGATACACGGCCGGGGTCCGCCGGATCCGCGAGCACATCGCGGCCGGCGAGGTCTACCAGGCGAACCTCTGCCGGGTCCTCTCGGCGCCGGTCGCGCCCGATGCCGACGTGGACGCCCTCACCGCCCTGCTGGCACGCGGCAACCCGGCACCGTACGCAGGAACGATCCGCCTGCCCGGGTACGGCGTGGAGATCGCCACCGCTTCTCCGGAGCTGTTCCTGCGCCGGGACGGTCGGGTCGTCGAGTCCGGGCCGATCAAGGGCACCGGACGCACCGAGGCGGACCTCCTGGACAAGGACTACGCCGAGAACGTGATGATCGTGGACCTGGTCCGCAACGACATCGGGCGGGTCTGCGCCACCGGCTCCGTCACCGTCCCCGACCTGTGCGCCGTGGAGAAGCACCCGGGCCTGGTGCACCTCGTCTCCACCGTCCGCGGCGAGCTGCGCGAGGACGCCGGCTGGCCCGAGCTGTTCGCCGCGGCCTTCCCGCCCGGCTCGGTCACCGGCGCGCCCAAGTCCAGCGCCCTGCGGATCATCGACGCGCTGGAGACCGCACCCAGGGGGCCGTACTGCGGCGGCGTCGGCTGGGTCGACGCCGACCGCGGCACCGGCGAGCTGGCGGTCGGGATCCGCACGTTCTGGATCGACCGCACGGAAGGCGTGCTGCGCTTCGGCACCGGCGCCGGCATCACCTGGGGCTCCGACCCCGAGGGGGAGTGGCGGGAGACCGAACTGAAGGCGTCCCGGCTGCTCGCGGTAGCGTCGGGAGAGTACGACGTGAGTGGAGAGGGACTGAGCACGTGAAGATCTGGCTCGACGGCGGACTCCAGGACATCGAGTCCGCCCGCGTCTCGGTCTTCGACCACGGGCTGACCGTGGGCGACGGCATCTTCGAGACGGTGAAGGCGACCGACGGCAAGCCGTTCGCGCTCACCCGGCACCTGGACCGGCTGACCCGCTCCGCGCGGGGCCTCGGCCTGCCCGACCCGGACCACGACGAGATCCGGCGCGCCTGCGCCGCCGTTCTGGCCGCCAACCCGATGCCGCTGGGCCGGCTGCGCATCACCTACACCGGCGGCCACGGCCCCCTCGGCTCCGACCGCGGCGAGCACGGCCCGACCCTCGTGGTCGCCCTCGGCGAGACCACCCGCCGTCCCGACTCCACCGCCGTGATCACGGTCCCCTGGACCCGCAACGAACGCGGCGCGCTCACCGGCCTGAAGACGACCTCGTACGCCGAGAACGTCGTCGCCCTCGCCCGCGCCCACCAACACGGCGCCTCCGAGGCCCTGTTCGGCAACACGGTCGGCCAACTCTGCGAGGGCACCGGGTCGAACGTCTTCGTCGTCCTGGACGGCGAGATCCACACCCCGCCGGTCACCTCCGGCTGCCTGCCCGGCATCACGCGCGCGCTGGCCGTGGAGTGGACCGGCGCCAGGGAGACCGACCTGCCGCTGGACGTCCTGGACCGTGCCGACGAGATCTTCCTCACCTCGACGCTGCGCGACGTGCAGGCCGTGCACCGGGTCGACGACCGCGAACTGCCGGGCGCGCCGGGCCCGGTGACCGCGAAGGCCATGCGCGTCTTCGACGAGCGGTCCGGGCACGACCAGGATCCCTGACCGTCGCGGGTGCGGACGCGGGATTCGTCACGGCCGCGGATGTGGAAGCAGGATCCGTGACGGCCGCGGACGTGGAAGTGGGGTCAGGTTCCGTGACCGCCGCGGAAAAGAAGCTGACGCGGGCCTCCACCGCGGGTAGAACACCCCTGATGACCACGACCCTGCGGCCGACCGAGCCGCTTCAGCGTGCCGCCGACGGGGTGCTGTCCCGCCACTTCCAGGTGTGCGTGAACAGCCGTCCCGTCGGCGCGGTACACCTCGCGACCCACCCCGTCTTCGGGCCGACCGTCGCCGACATCCTCGACCTGCGGATCGAGGAGCCGGACCGCAGGCGCGGCCGGGGCACGGTCGCCGCGCTCGCCGCCGAGGAGGTGGCCCGCGGCTGGGGCTGCAAGCGCATCGAGCTCACGGTGCCCGGCGACGCCGAGCCCGCCTTGCGGCTGGCCACGGCCCTGGGGTACGTCCACCGCAACCGCCGCCTGCGGAAGCGGCTGCCCGCGACACCGCCCGAGCTGCCCGCCGGCAGCCGCGGCCGCCCCATGACGGAGGCGGAGTTCGGGCCGTGGCTGGAATACGGCAAGGCGCACTACGCGCAGAGCTGGATCGACCGCGGGGTGCCCGAGGACCAGGCGAGGACCAAGTCGGAGAGCGACCACGCCAGGCTGCTGCCGCAGGGCCTGGCCACCGAGAACACGCTGATCAGCGTCCTGGAGCACGAGGGCACCGCGGTCGGCACCCTGTGGCTGTCGGTGGAGGGGGAGCGGGCGTACGTGTTCGACGTCGAGGCCGACGAACGGTTCCGCGGCCGGGGCCACGGCCGCTCCCTGATGCTGCTGGCCGAGGTCCAGGCGCTGGCCGCCGGCCAAAGGGACATCGGCCTCAACGTCTTCGCGGGCAACACACCGGCCGAGCGGCTGTACGAGTCGCTGGGGTACGAGCCGGAGAGCTACGTGATGTACAAGGACCTGCTCTGAGCTCAGCCCTGTCCGGCCTCGGCCAGCAGCCGGTCCGCGATCTCCTCGACGCGCTCGCGCAGCCCCTCCTGGCTCTTGCCGCCGTCGAGCCGCTCGCCGCCGATCACGTACGTCGGGGTGCCGGTCACCCCGATCGCCTTGCCCTCGGCCTGGTCGGCGTCCACGATCAGGATGTGCCGGCCGTCGATCAGCGCGGTGTCGAACTCCTCGGCGTCCAGGCCGAGTTCCCGGGCCACCTCGACCAGGAGGCGTTCGCCCTTGCGGTCCAGCTCCTCGACCCGCTCCAGGACCGCCTCCGCGTACGGCCAGCCCTGCCCCTGCTCCACGGCCTCCTCGACGGCCTGGGCGGCCGCGAAGGAGTGCTTGTGCTTCTCCAGCGGGAAGTGCCGCAGCCGCAGATCCAGCCGGTCGCCGTAGCGGGCGCGCAGGGCGCGCAGGTCGTCGAGGGCGTCACGGCAGTCCGGGCACTGGAGTTCGCACCACACGTCGAGGACGACGGCGGGGGCGATGGGACGGACGGGGGAGGAGTCGCTCATGCGCACAGTCTCCCAGCCCCCGCCGACCGCTCCCAACCGGACCGCCCGGACGGGACGTACGCGGCCCGTCGCGGCAGGTGCGTGCCACGGACCGCGTACGACCGGACCGGCACCTGCGGAGGAGCCGACCCGGAGATGTCCCTGATCTCGGGTCGGGGCATGGCCCGGCGGGGCCCGATAGGTGCAGGATGGAAGGGACGAAAGGGCTGCGCCCGACCGAATCCCGTCTGGAGGACCGGATGATTGCCGAGACCGTCTGTTCCGCCGTCTCCGCGGCCGGCCTGGGCATCGCGGCGGTCACGGCGTACCGCAAGCGTTTCCTGTCCGCCGCCCGTATCGCCGCGTATTCGCTCGTTCCCATCGGTCTGGTGATGACCGGGATCGTCGAGTGGATGGCGGACACCGCGTTCAGTCCGACCGCGTGGGCCGGCTTCGGCGTGCTGGGCGCGGCCTGGCTGCTGTTTGCGAGCACCCGCGTGGTGGAGCGTCGCCGCGGCATCACCCGCAAGGAGCGCAAGGCGGCCCGGTCCGGGCAGCGCGAGGCGGTGGCGCCGGCGGCCTCGGCGCCCTCCCTGGGCGCCGCCTCCCGCCCGGCGACCAAGCCCGCGGCGGCACCCCGGGCCGAGGAGGACTTCAGCGACATCGAGGCCATCCTCAAGAAGCACGGCATATGACGTCCGCAGGCCGGCCTGAAACGACACAGTGGGTCCACCCACGCTCGTAATCGATCACGACCTGTACCGGACGTCACGGATTCCGACGAACTCCCGCTCTCTCCGGGCGTGTTGATCGCCACGGGGCCGTTCGCTGCGCCATCATTCGGCGCGAGATGCTGGACACGACACAGAGCGAGGCCGCGCCGCCGCAGGACGAGCCGCGCGGATGCCTCTTCGCCCTTTCCCAGCCACCGCTGATGATCTTCCTTGCGGTGATCGGGTCTCTGCTGCTCATGGCTGCGCTGCACGACCTGCTGCTGCTCTGAGCCGTACCCGCGGCCCCCGGCGCCACCCGCCGGGGCCCGCGCCGACGAACACCCCAAAACACCGCACCACCCGCCCCCTGCAGGGGCGCGGGGAACTGCGCGCCCAACCACGCCACCGCCGCACTTGCCCGACGGCCCAGCGCACCCCCCCGCGGGGGGACACCGGTACCCATAAGCGCCCCATAGGGGCGCGGGGAACTGCGCGCCCAGCCACGACGCCACCGCACGCGCCCGACGGCCCAGCGCCCCCCGCGACCGCATACCCCGCGGCCGCGCACCGCGCACCCCGCACCCCGCAGCCACCGCCCCCTACCCCGCCGCCTCCTTGCGCCGCGCCCGGTACGCGGCCACATGGAGCCGGTTGCCGCAGGTACGGCTGTCGCAATAGCGGCGCGAGCGATTGCGGGAGAGGTCGACGAAGGCGCGCCGACAGTCGGGGGCCTCGCACCGCCGCAGCCGCTCCTGCTCCCCGGCGACCACGAAGAAGGCCAGCGCCATCCCGCAGTCGGCCGCGAGGTGGTCGGCGACCGAGGCGCCCGGTGCGAAGTAGTGCACGTGCCAGTCGTAGCCGTCGTGATCGGTGAGCCGCGGAGTCGTGCCCGCGGCGGCGACCAGCTCGTTGATCAGGACCGCGGCGGCCCTGGCGTCCGGGGCCGCGAAGATCCCGGCGAACCTGCCGCGGATCTTGCGTACCGCGGACAGGTCGAACTCCGAGAGCACGCCGACGTCGCTGATCTCGTGCCTGCGCACGAAATCGGCGAGGGCCGGCACGTCCGGCAGCCCCTCCGGCGTCGCGTCGTCCTCCGGCGCGGTGTTCACCAGATCCACGACGGCGTCGAGGGCGCACCGGGTGTCGTGGGTGATCAGCACGTTTCGCTCCCTGGCATGAGGGTCGGGCGGACGCCCGCCGATGCTGGCCGATGGTAGTGGCTCCACGGCAACTCGGTCGGCCCCGAGGTGCCAGTGGTAGCCGAGAGCAACCGAGTGGCGCTGCGAGTGGTGCTGTCAGGGTCGCGGTCCCACGGACGAAAGACACCGACGCCGTCACGCGAGAGCCTCGCGTGACGGCGTCGGTGCATACCGTATGCGGTTGTCGTGGCCCGAGCCGTCTCCCCGAGTGGACGGCGCCGGGCGGCTTCGTGGGCGCCCCGCCTAGCTCTCCGCCAGGATGTGGGAGAGCTCCTGGTCGAGATCGAAGTGCCGGTGCTCCGTGCCGGGCGGCACGGCGGCGTCCGTTCGCTTCAGGAAGGACTCCAGGGCTCGCGCCGGGGCCTCCAGCAGGGCTTCGCCCTCCGGGGAGCTCAGGGCGATGCAGACGACTCCCTGACCGTGGCTGCGTGACGGCCAGACACGGACGTCGCCGGTCCCGGTGGGCCGGTGGAGGCCCTCGGCGAGGAGGTCGCGGGCGAACACCCACTCGACGGTCTCCTCGGCTCCGGTGTGGAAGGTGGCGTGCACGGCGTAGGGGTCGGCCGTGTCGTACCGCAGGCCTGCGGGGACAGGCAGGGAGGACTCGCTCGACACAACGAGGCGCAGGTGCAGCTCGCAGCTGACCGTGGTGTTCATAAGCGCCAGGGCCTTTCGCTCAGTGTGCGCTCGGGGATTCGCACGTCGGCGAAATCGACATGCCACCTACGGTGCCGTTGTAAACCCCTCTGAGTGTTTTGCGTGTCTTTACGTAACTCTTCCGGCCGAGACGCCGTTCGCGAGGTACGACCATTTCGGTGACCGGTTTCTCTCGGGTAGGGTTTGGCCGTATGAACACGGGGAGTGACGAGGGTGGCGAGGTGGCCATGGCCTCGAACAGGATCGAAGTGGACGGTGTGAAGGAGCAGCCGCTCGGCTCCAGAGCACCCGAATTCGTCAAGGCGCGCCGTCTTCTGCATCTGAGCTGGCAGGTGGGCGTCTTCATCATCGGCCTCGCCGTCGTGATCACCGGCATCATCATGCTGCCGCTGCCCGGACCCGGCTGGGTCGTGATCTTCGGCGGCATGGCGATCTGGGCAACCGAGTTCGTCTGGGCCCAGCTGGTGCTGCGCTGGACCAAGCGCAAGGTCACCGAGGCGGCACAGCGTGCCCTCGACCCCAAGGTCAGGCGCCGGAACATCATCCTGACGTCGATCGGCCTCGTGATCGTGGCCGTCATCGTCGGCGTGTACCTGTGGAAGTTCGGTTTCGAGATGCCCTGGAAGATCAAGAACCAGTGATCCGTGACGGGGGTGCGGGTGCCGGCCGGTGCTCGTCCGTGCTGGTCACAGGCACCCCCTGACATGGGGTAATGTTCTTCCTGCGCCCGGGCGATTAGCTCAGTGGGAGAGCGCTTCGTTCACACCGAAGAGGTCACTGGTTCGAACCCAGTATCGCCCACCCGGAGTCGGCGGCCCGTCTGCATCACTGCAGACGGGCCGCCGTCGTTCGTGGCCACGATCTCGACGCGCGCGGTCCCGGCGGACGGGCGCGCCACCCCGCCCTGGTCGGCGTGATCCGTCGTCCCGTCAGGCGGCGGCCCCGTGGGCGACTTTCGGCCGACCCGCCCCGCCGTGCGCCCCCTTCCGCCCTGTTCGGGCAGTCGGCCCCAAGCCTCCCACCTGCGAAGCCGTCCCGCCGGGGGTGCTCCCCGGTTCCTCGGTGGCACCGGCGCGCCGGGGCGGTCTCCAAGAAATTCCTGTCCGAATCATTGACGCACCACGAGCCCCTCCGTAACTTGTGCCAGCAAGCGCTTACTTGAAACGATTCATGCAGGCGGCGATGACGCTGCGGGGAGGCGGCCCAACCATGGGAACCAGCAGGAATGTTGAGAGGCGAACGATCCTGAAGGTGGCCGGCGCATCGGCGGCCACGCTGGGGCTGGCCGCGACGACGGGGTGCGGCGGCGACGGCAGCGGTTCCGGAAACGGGACGGTGACACTCCGTTACGCGTGGTGGGGTGGCGAGCCGCGCACCATCGCCATCAAGAAGACGATCGACCTCTTCGAGAAGAAGTATCCGAAGATCAAGATCAAGCCGGAATTCACCGACTATGCCGCGTTCTGGGAGAAGTTCCAGACGCAGGCCTCCGGCGGTAATCCGCCGGACGTTTTCCAGAATGCGGTCGGCTTCCTGCGCAAGTACGACAAGCGTGGTGTTCTGCTGGATCTCAAGACCCAGGCGGACGCGGGGAATCTGAGCCTGGAGAACTTCCGCAACGGCGTTCTGGCGAACGGTCAGGTCGACGGCAAGCAGCTCGGCATCCCGGTCGGCGCCAACACCATGGCCCTCGTCATCGACCTCAAGGCCTTCAAGAAGGCGGGCGTCGAGCCGAAGATGGGCTGGACCTGGGACGAGTACTTCGACGCGCTCCAGACGATCCAGGACAAGCTGAAGATCGCCGGTGACACCGGCTACTTCGGCATCATGTACCTCTACGACCTGTATCTCCGTCAGAACGGCAAGGCGTTCTTCACCGACTCCGATCTCGGCTTCACCGAGGACGATCTGACGCAGTGGTGGGAGGACGGCTACAAGCGCGTGCGCTCCGGGCTCGTCGCCGACCCCAAGAAGATCGAGCAGGTCGCGCCCAAGTCCGGTCTCTCGGCCGGCCTCGCCGCCTCCGAGTTCACCTGGGACAACTTCTCCATCCGCTACGAGGGCGAGGGCGAGTCGGACTACGGGCTCGCGCCGATCCCCACCACGGACGGCAAGGAGACGGGCCAGTACCTCGGTTCGCTGATGCTCAGCGGCTTCTCCGGGACCAAGCACCCCAAGGAGGTAGCCCAGTTCATCGACTTCATGGTCCACGACCCCGAGGTCGGCAGGATCATGGGCTACGACCGCGGCATCCTCGCCACGACCGAGCAGTACGAGGCGTTCACGCCCACCGACGACAACAACAAGGGCGTCAAGGCGTACGAGGAGGAGGTCGCCGCGGCCGGAGTGCTCGGGAAGATCACCCCGCACCCGTCCGGCGCCGACGTCATCGAGGCGGCGTTCCTGCGCCTCGGCGGTGAGATCGCCCAGGGCAAGACCAAGCCGGCCGACGCCGCCAAGGCGCTGTTCAACGAAGCCAAGGCCGCGTTCGCGGGCTGAGGGGACGTACCACCATGACGCTCGTCAAGGAAGCGCCCGTGCGCCTGGCCGGGAAGCGGTCCGCCGCTCCCGGTGCCGGGCGGCGCGGGCGGCGCCGCGAGAACCTCGCCGGCTACCTCTTCATGTCGCCGTGGATCGCGGGGTTCCTGCTGCTCACGGCGGGGCCGATGATCGCGTCGCTGTACTACGCGTTCACCAGCTACAACCTGTTCACGCCGCCCCAGTGGGTCGGTCTGGACAACTTCACGACGATGTTCCAGGACCCGCGCTGGCAGAGGTCGGTCGAGGTCACGCTCAAGTACGTCGTCGTGGCCACCCCGCTGAAGCTGCTGCTCGCCCTCGGCGTCGCCCTGCTGCTCGCGCAGAGCCGGCGCGGACAGGGCCTGTACCGGGCCGCGTTCTACATGCCCTCGCTCATCGGCGCCAGCGTCTCCGTGGGCTTCGTATGGCGGGCGCTGTTCTCGGACGACGCGATCGTGGACCGTTCACAGAAGATCTTCGGCGTCGAGGTCGGCGGCTGGATCGGCAACCCGGACTATGTCCTCTACGCCCTGGTGGCCCTGAGCATCTGGCAGTTCGGCGCCCCGATGGTCATCTTCCTCGCCGGCCTCAAGCAGGTCCCGCGCGAGCTGTACGAGGCCGCCGAGGTGGACGGGGCCGGTCCCCTGCGGCGGTTCTGGAACATCACGCTGCCGATGATCTCCCCGGTGCTCTTCTTCAACGTACTGCTGGAGTCCATCCACGCGTTCCAGGTGTTCGGCTCGGCCTACGTCGTCTCCGACACCCGGTGCGGGCCCGCCGACGCCACGCTCGTCTACACCTGCTACCTGTACCAGAAGGGCTTCAAGGAGGCCCAGATGGGCTTCGCCTCCGCGATGGCCTGGACGCTGGTGGTCGCGGTGGCGCTCGTCACGGCGGTCCTGTTCTGGTCGCAGAAGAAGTGGGTGCACTACGAGGAGGCCGCCAAGTGACCACTGCCACCACGCCCGCCCGGCGCACCGCGAACGAGCGGCGGCGCACCGGATCGATCGCCTGGCACGTGGGCGCGCTCCTGGTCCTCGCGGTCGTCCTGTACCCCGTGGTCTGGGTGGTCGGTGCCTCGTTCAAGCCGAGCAAGGACATCATCGCCAGCCTCGACCTGCTGCCCACCGACCCGGTCTGGGAGAACTTCTCCGGACTCGCCGACGGCATCTCCGGCATCTCCATCAGCAGCTTCTTCTGGAACTCGCTGATGTACGCGGTCCTCGCCGTGGCCGGTGTCGTGCTGTCCAGCTCGCTGACCGCGTACGCCTTCGCCAAGATCCGGTTCGCCGGGCGGAACCTGCTGTTCACCCTGATGATCGGCACGCTGCTGCTGCCGTACCACGTTCTGCTCATCCCGCAGTACGTGCTCTTCCGGAACCTGGAGCTCACCGACACCCTGGTGCCGCTCGTCGCGGGCAAGTTCCTGGCCACGGAGGCGTTCTTCGTCTTCCTGATGGTGCAGTTCATGCGCGGGCTGCCGCGCGAGCTGGACGAGGCCGCCAAGCTCGACGGCTGCGGACACTTCAGGACCTACTGGTCCATCGTGCTGCCGCTGGCCCGTCCCGCCCTCATCACCAGCGCGATCTTCACCTTCATCAACGCCTGGAACGACTTCATGGGGCCGTTGATCTACCTCAACACCCCCGAGAAGTACACCGTCTCGCTCGGCCTGATGATGTTCCGCGACCAGGAGGGCATCTCCAACTACGGCAGCATGATCGCGATGTCGCTGGTGGCGTTGATCCCGGTCATCGCCTTCTTCATGGCCTTCCAGCGCTATCTCATCGACGGCATGGCGACCTCCGGACTCAAGTAGGCGAGCGAAAGGGCTGAGGCGTTCACCATGGCGCAGGCACGCGTGAAGGCACGCAAGGAGTCCGTGTTCGGCGAGCGGTTCTCCGTCTTCGCCGAGACGCTGCTCACCGGGGTGTGGATCGCCGTGGGCTGCCTCGGAGTCGTCACGTATCCCGCCGCCTTCGCGGCCGGCGCCCGGCACCTGCGGCGCCGCATCGGCCACGAGGGCGGCGGGTGGCGGGAGTTCGTCGCGGACTTCCGGGCGGCCGTGCGCGGCGGGTGGGCCGCCGGGCTCGCCGGCTGGGCGGTGGCCGCCGCGGTCTGGGTGGACGTCCTGGCCGCCCGGGCCGGCCTGCCCGGCGGGCGGTTCGTCGGGGCCGTCGGTCTGTTCGCACTGATCGGGCTGACCGTGGCGCTGCTGCGGGCGGCTGCCGTCTGGACGCCGGACGCGTCCTGGCGGGCGCTGCTCCCGGCCGCCGTGCGCCGGACCGTGCTCGACCCCGCCGGGTCCTTCCTGATCGTCGGCGGCCTGGCCGTCGTAGCCCTGTCCGGTGCCTTCGTCACCCCCCTGGCGGTCCCCGTCCTCGGGGCCGTCGCCGCGGCGGCCGTCGCCGTCGAGGAGCGGTACCGGCGCCGCTGACCGGCGGCGCCCTCGCCACCGGGTCGGCGCCCTGGGCGCCGTACCTCTCTCTGTCATGCCCCTGACCGCACACCTTTGCCCTGCCCCGATCCACCCGCACGGAAAGGAAAGGCGATGTCCCCCATCGACCGCAGATCCCTCCTCAAGACGGCCGCCGTCACCGGAGCCGCCGCGCAGTTCAGCTGGGCGCTCGGCACGTCGAGCGCGCAGGCCGCGCCCGCGGCTGCGGCAGCGGACGCCGAACCGGTGACCCTGGACTGGCTGGAGAAGGGCGGCCTCGGCGCCGCTCCCGGCTCCACCGTGGGCGTGCCCTGGCCCAAGGGCGCCTACGACAAGGACCAGACGTTCGCGCTGACGGACGCCGACGGCAAGGACGTCCCCGTCCAGTCCTGGCCGATCGCCTACTGGCCCGACGGCTCCCTGAAGTGGACCGCGCACGCGGTCGGCTCGGGCTCCGGCAAGCTCACCCTCGCCCCCGGCACGCCCGCGGCCCCCGCCAAGAAGGTCACCGTCGACAAGCGCGGCGGCACCATCGACGTGTCGACCGGCGTCATCACCGCCAAGATCGGCAAGAGCGGCTCCGTCCTCGTCAAGTCCGTGCGCCGCGGCGGCACCGAGATCGCCAAGGACGGCCGGCTGGTCCTCCTGCGCCAGCCCGAGATCGAGGACGGCGACCAGACGGCCACCAAGGTCGAACGGTTCGACAGCGTCATCGGCGAGGTCGAGGTCGAACAGGACGGCCCCGTCCGCGCGGTCGTCCGCATCGACGGCAAACACCGCAAGGGCACACGCAGTTGGCTGCCCTTCTCGATCCGGCTCTACTTCTACGCCGGCGCCGAGTCCTTCCGCATGATGCACACCATCACCTACGACGGCACCCAGGAACCCGGCAAGGCGAGCGGCGACTTCATCCGCGGACTCGGCGTCCGCTTCACCGTCCCCCTGCGGGACGAGTCCTACGACCGCCACATCCGCATCGGCGGCGAGGGCACCGGCCTGCTGCGCGAGGCGGTCAAGGGCATCACCGGACTGCGCCGCGACCCGGGAGCCGTCGTACGGGAGGCGCAGTTCGAGGGCAGGAAGCTGCCGGACCCCTCAACCTGGGACCAGCGCGTCACCACCCGCCTCCAGTACATCCCGGAGTGGGGCGACTACACCCTCTCCCAGCTCTCCGCCGACGGCTTCGCCGTACGCAAGCGCACCAAGAAGGGCCACGGCTGGATCCCCGCGGGCGGCGGCCGACGGGCCAGCGGCTTCGGATACGTCGGCGGCGCGAGCGGCGGCTTCGCCTTCGGCATCAGGGACTTCTGGGAGAAGCACCCCGCCCAGCTCGACATCCGCGACGCCCAGACCGACGAGGCCCAGGTCACCCTCTGGCTCTGGTCGCCCGAGGCCCAGCCCATGGACCTGCGCTTCTACCACGACGGCATGGGCCAGGACACCTACCCCGAACAGCTCGAAGGCCTCAACATCACCTACGAGGACTACGAACCCGGCTTCGGCACCCCCTACGGAATCGCCCGCACCAGCGAACTCCTCTTCTGGGCCCACGAGTCCACGCCCGACGCCGAGACCATGGCCCGGCAGGTCGAGGCCGTCCGCACCCCGCCCCAGCTCGCCGCACCGCCCCAGCAACTCATCAAGGCCGGCGTGTTCGGCGGGCTGTTCTCCGAGCCGGACCGCTCCACCGACGCCAAGTCGAAGATCGAGGACCACCTCGACTTCCTCTTCACCTACTACAAGGACCAGGTGGAGATGCGCCGTTGGTACGGCTTCTGGGACTACGGCGACATCATGCACAGCTACGACCCCAGCCGCCACCAGTGGTGCTACGACGTCGGAGGCTACGCCTGGGACAACTCCGAGCTGTCGCCCGACCTCTGGCTGTGGTTCGCGTACATGCGCTCCGGCCGCGCCGACATCTTCCGCTTCGCGGAGGCCATGACCCGGCACACCGGTGAGGTGGACGTCTACCACATCGGCAAGTGGGCGGGGCTCGGCACCCGGCACGGCGTCCAGCACTACGCCGACAGCGCCAAGCAGCAGCGCATCGCCAACACCACCTACCGCCGCTACTACTACTTCCTCACCGCGGACGAACGCGTCGGCGACCTCATGCACGCCAACGTCGACTCCGACGAGACGTTCCTCGTCCTCGACCCCATCCGCAAGATCCGCACCGAACCCTACGAGCCGGACCGCAACGCCCTCTCGATCGGCTTCGGCACCGACTGGTCCGGGCTGGTCTCCGCCTGGCTCACCGAGTGGGAACGGCGCGGGCCCAAGTGGAAGAAGGCCAAGGCCCGGGTGCTCTCCACCATGGAGACCATCGCCGCCCAGCCCAACGGCTTCGTCCAGGGCAGCGCCCTCTACGACCTCGACACCGGGAAGTTCGCGATCGACGAGGAGCCCAAGGTCGGCGTCTCGCACCTGTCGGCGATGTTCGGCCTGGTCGAGCTGTGCGCCGAGCTGATCGACCAGGTCGACATGCCGAAGTTCAAGGAGGCATGGCTGGACTACTGCCGCTACTACAACGCCAGCAAGGCCGAACAGGCCGCCCGGTACGGCTCGAACTTCGGCACGCTGCTGCTGTTCCAGGGCCACTCGCGTCAGGACGCCTACGCCGCCGTCCAGTTGGGTGACGACGGGCTGGCCGCGCGGGCCTGGCAGCAGTTCTACCGCAGCCGCGACACGTGGGACTACAAGGAGTCGACCGACTGGTCCACGAAGAAGATCGAGGGGCCGACGGCCCTCGTCGGCGGCAGCGAGGCCGCGTGGGTGTCCACGAACGCGACCGCGCTGTACGGGCTTGCGGCGATCCAGAACCTGGCGCTGGTCGGGGACAAGATGCCGTGACGTTCCGCTGGGGCGCGGGGAGTCACCCCGCGCCCCCCTTGGGGCGCGCGCCTCAGTGCAGCCGGCCCAGCATGTCCCGCACCCGGTGGGCGTCCCGGATGCGCTGCTCGTAGGTCGCGCCGAGGGCCAGCAGGAGGAGGCCGGCCAGGGCCGGAGGCACCCAGCGGGGGAGTGCGCCGGCGATCTGGATCAGGTACGGGGCCAGTTCGTGCAGGGCGTCCACGGCGAGGACCGCGCCGCCCAGCAGCAGCGGCGCCTGAAGGTGGTGGCGGGCGCCCAGCAGGGTGACCGCGAGCGCCGCGAGGCCCAGCAGCAGGGGGCGCGTCCAGCCCGGGTCGCCCCAGGCGGCGACCAGGCTCGGCACGAAGGTCGCGGCGAGGCCGGGGCCGTACGCCCTCCAGGACGAGGCCTGCGGATCGCGGCGCCGGAGCAGGACGCCGACGACCAAGGCGGGCACGGTCACCGGCAGCGTGTACGCCTCCGGGGCGGTCACTCCCCAGGCCGCCAGCCGGACCCAGGTGGCCAGCGCGAAGAGGGCGGCGGAGGCGTGGGCGACGGGACGACGGTCCGCTCGTAGCGCCGTGCCCGCGGTGATCACACCGCACAGGGCGAGGACGAGGGCGAGCAGCGGCGGGTCGGTGACCGCGAGCCCGAGGGCGAGCAGGCCCGCCGCGGCGCCCGTCGTCTCGATCGGGAGCGTCGCGGGGGAACCGCCGCCGAGCCTGGCGGCGAGCAGCGCGGCGGCCACCGGGACGGCGAGGACCAGCAGCGCGGTGTGCTGCGGCGGCCAGTGCGCCGCGGCGCCCACCGCGCAGGCCAGCGCGGTGGCGTACGCGAGCGCGGCCGGGGCGGTGACGGGGGCGAGGTGCTGGTGCCAGGAGGCCGCCGCGAACAGAACCGTCAGCGCACCCAGCACGGACAGGGTCGCGGGCTGCGAGGCGAGCGAGAGGGCCGCGAGAACGAGGGAGGAGAGGAGGGCGAGGACGAGGGCGACCGGCCGAGCGTCGGGGAAGGCGGGCGCCGCGGCGGGCTTGGGTCCCCCGCTGGCGCCTGGCCTGGTCCAGTCGGGCCTGGTCGGGGTGGCAGTGGGCGGGGCGGTCGGCTGAGTGCCGGGGGAGGCCGGGGCTGCGGCGGGCTTGGGTGCTCCGGTGGTGCCTGGCCTGGTCGAGTCCCGCCCGGTCGGCGTGGCAGCGGGCGGCTCGGCATCGCAAGCCGCGGCGCTGCTCCCCGCGTCGGCAGCGTCGGCGGCTTCGGCCGCCTCGGCGCTCGCGCTCTCGCCGACGGGCCGGGACGGCCGTAGCCTCCCCGCCGTCGCGAGGACGGCCGCCGTCGTGATGCCCAGGGCCGACAGGCCGACGGCGTACGGCAGTTCCAGCACCGCCGGCAGGGTGAGCAGCGCCGCCCAGGTCAGGGTCAGGGCACCGGTCAGCGCCCGAGGACGCCACGTCGCGTCCCGCACCGCCAGGGCCAGTACGGCGGCCACCGCGGCCAGAACGAGCGGAACCGTCTCCGTCTGCGCGGGCCAGGGCGCGTCCACGGCCACCGCGGCGCGCAGGTCCGACGGCGCCCCGGACCAGGCCCGGCCGACCCACGCGACCGGGCCCAGCAGGGTGAGGACGACCAGCGGTACGGCCCACAGGACCGCGAGCGCCAGAACCCCGGCACAGGCCCGCAGCATCCCCGCGCCCACCGGCTCCGGCAGCCGCGCCGCCGCCAACAGCGCGACACCGCACGCCAGATACGCGGGCACCGTCCACGCGTCCGGCAGGGCCACCCGCAGTACGCCGCCGAACGCCGCCACCAGCAGCAGCCCGCCGGCCGGCGCGGTCAGCGCCGAGGTGCCGGGGTGCGCCGTGAGCCGGGCGGCGGTGAGCGCGATCGCCGCGGCGAGGACGAGGAGCGCCGCCGCACGGGCGGCGGCGCTCGGACCGGCGGCCGTCCACGACAGACCTCCGGCCGCCAGCACACCCCAGGCGCCCGAGCCGTACGCGCCGACGGTCGCGGCGAGACGTACGGAACGGACCGGCACCCGGAGCGCCACTCCTGTGTCGAACCCGGCCGTCACGAGCAGCGCGGCGGCCAGCAGATACGGTCCGGCATCCGCCGCCACCGCCCAGAGCAGCAGCGGGAGTTGAGCCGCGGCCAGCGCGGCGGGCCACGGCAGACGCAGCTCACGCGCGCGCGGCAGCAGACCGTACGCCGTCCACAGGGCCGCCAGTGCCGCCGCCGCACCCGCCGTGTACCCGACGCCGTCCACCCCGGCGAGCGCCACCTCGTGCAGCGCGTAGGCGTCCAGGACCGTCAGTGCCAGCCCGAGGCCGGCCACCGCCTCGGCCGTCGACCGCAGCCCGCGCCGCAGCAGCACCACCGGCGCGCACAGCGCCGCCGCCGTGACCGCACCCAGCACCATGGCCCGCCCGGCGATGCCCAGGTGGCCCCAGCTGACCAGCGTGAACGCCGTCGCGGCGATGGCGAGCAGGACTCCGCCGAGGGCCAGCAGCACGTTCTGCACCCGGGGCCCCGAGGCCTCGGGGCGCGGGAGCGCGGAGGGCGCCGCGAAGGGCTGCGCCGGGCGGGCCGCGTCGAGCGCGGCGACCAGCCGGACGCGACGGGCCAGCAACTGGGCGCGGCGTGCGTCCAGTTGCCACAGCTCGGTGTCGAGGAGCCGCAACTCCTCGACCGGGGACGGGTTGTGCGTCATGGGTCGAAGTGTGGTCCGCGTCACCCCGCCGGACATGAGCGCGGATACTCAGAACGTACTCAGATCCGGTGCCACACTCAGTCCATGGACTGGTCCCATTACCGCTTCCGCACCGTGTGGACCCTGCCCGCACCCCCGGCCGTCGTCTACGACGTCCTGGAACACGCCGAGGACTACCCCCGCTGGTGGCCCCAGGTCCGCGAGGTGCACCGCCTCGACGACACCAGCGGCCTGGTCCGGATTCGCGCCCTCCTGCCCTACGAGCTGACCTTCACCGCTCGTGAGGTGCGGCGCGACGCGGCCGCCGGGGTCCTGGAGATCGCCATGACCGGCGACCTGGAGGGCTGGGCACGCTGGACTCTTACCCCGGACGGCACCGGCACCCGCGTCCGCTACGACCAGGTCGTCGACGTGCACAAGCCGCTCCTGCGCCGACTCGCCGTGCCGGGACGGCCCGTCTTCCGCGCCAACCACCGGCTGATGATGCGGGCCGGACGGCGTGGCCTGGCCGCGCACTTGGAAGCGGTTTGAAGGAAAGCCGCGGAGACCTGTATTGTTCAGTGCGTTCCCGGGCGATTAGCTCAGTGGGAGAGCGCTTCGTTCACACCGAAGAGGTCACTGGTTCGAACCCAGTATCGCCCACCGGGAAAGGCCGGTCCGCAGCAACGCGGACCGGCCTTCTTCATGCCGCCGCCGGCAGATCCGGACGCAGCGGCCACGCCGGGTCCACCGCCTCCTCGCTGCCGCTGCGCGCGAACCACGCCTGAAGGCCACGTGCCTGCGCCGCGTGCCACACCGCCTGCAACGTGTGCAGTTCGGCGGGGGAGAGACGCTCGAGCCGCGCCGCGAACCGGCGCCCCACCGCCCGTACGACCTCCATGGCGGCCAGCGCGTCGGCGCCCGCCTCGTGCGCGCCGTCCAGGGTGACGCCGTAGTGCCCGCACAGGTCGGTGAGCGTGCGGCGGCCCTTGCGGTAGCGGTCCAGGTGCTTGTCGAGCACCCGCGGATCGAGCACCAGCAGCGGACTCGTCTGGAACCAGTGGTCGAGCGACGACGCGCGATGGCGGCGCAGCTCGCGGTCCAGCATCGTCAGGTCGAACGGCGCGTTCATCACCACCAGCGGGCGGCCCGCGAGCGCCTGTTCGGCCAGTACCTCGGCTATCTCCTGCATCACCGGCGCCGGCCAGCGGCCGTTGCGGTGCAGATGGTCCTCCGTCAGCCCGTGCACCGCCGTCGCCGCCTCCGGCACCGGCACACCCGGGTTCACCAGCCACCGGGTCACCCGCGGCCGGGTGCCCGGGGCGTCCTGGACGACGACCGCCGCCGAAACGATTCGGTCGGTCTCGACGTCCACGCCTGTCGTCTCTGTGTCGAATGCCGCCAGCGGGCCTTCGTACCAGCACCCCATATCTGCACAACCCCTCGTTCACCCACGGCAGCTGACGCACCGTCTTCTGCCCGTTTGGTGATACCCGGGCTGTTTGCGCCGTACGCCGGAAGGAGACAACAGAGGTACGGGTCTTTGCAGTTCAGCGAGCCCGTTCGCGCGGAATCACGCAATTCACTTGGCTGGGAAGGCTGTTGGTCATGGCGATAGCGCAGCCCGAGCGGGGCGGGCTGCTGCCCGAACGTACGGGCCCCCATCGCGGCACACTCGCCACCACCGCCTGCATGGAGACACTGCAGGTGGGCTACTTGCACGCGGTGGCCGCAGCCGCCGGCTGCTCGCTGTCCCAGCCGTTCCCCGACAACGGCATCGACTGGCACGTCAGCCACGGCTCACCCGGGCACACCGTCGACGACGAGGTCACCATCAAGGTCCAGCTCAAGGCCACCTACCAGGTCCCGCCCAACCCGCCGGGCCGCTCCTTCTCCTTCACGCTGGACAACGACCACCTGCGCAAGCTCGCCCGCACCCCGGTCTCCGTGCACAAGATCCTCGTCGTGATGCTCGTGCCCCGGTCCCAGGACGACTGGCTGCGCGCCAGCCACGACCGGCTCGACCTCAGACACTGCTGCTACTGGGTCAACCTCGCCGGCCACCCGGTCACCGGCCGGACCCGGACCACCGTGCGCATACCGACCGCACGCGTCTTCGACGACCGGGCGCTGTGCGAGATCATGACGCGGGTCGGGACGGGAGGCAGACCATGACGCACCGCCCCACCGAGGAACCCCTGCGGCCGGTCCGGCCGCACCCCGCCGACACCTGGCACCGGCCCCCCGAGCCAGGCCAGGTGGACCCCGCCGTCCTCGGCGCCCTGCTGCGCCGGCACGGCTGGCAGCGCCGCGGGGGCGCCGCCGGACGCTACGGCCGCTGGACCCCGCCCGGCCCGGGCGGCGGCGGGACGAGCCTGCTGGTGCCCGAGAGCCGCGCCTTCCCCGACAGCGAGGACCTGCTCGGCGAGGCGCTCGTCGCCCTGTCCCGCAGCGGCACGCCCTCCGCGCGCGAGGTGCTCGTCTCCCTCGTCGTCCCCAGCGACGAGATCCGCTGGTGGCGCGACGCCCCCGCCGGCCCGGCCGGCACCGTGCCCTGGACCGTCGAGGAGCAACTGCGCGCCGCCGCCCGCCAGATGCTCCTGGCCGCCGCCCTCGCCACACGCGCGCGGGCCGGCTACTACGGCGCCCGGCACCGCCGCCCCGCTGCCGCGCTGCTGGAGGACGTCCTCGTCGGCTCCCCGGTCGGCGGCCACCTGACCGCCTTCGCCCCCGTCGCCACCGCCCGCCCTCTTGCCGTACGCCTGCACCAGGCCCTGTACGCCGCCCGCGAGGCCATCGACTACCAGCGGGCCACCGGCGGCATGGACGCCTTCGACGGTGCCGTGACGGCAGGGGTGAGCCGTGAGCTCACCGAGGCGTTGATCGCCCTCGTCCGGGGCACCGAGGGCGCGCGGGTCGCCGTCGAGTGGGCGCCCGGCGCGGGGGTCCCGGACGGCTGCGCGGCGCACGCCGAGGCCGTCGAGTTCTCGCCCGGCGACCTGCCGGCACTGCGCGAGGCCGGGGCCCGCTATCTGCGCGAGGAGCCGTCCGTGGCCGTCCGCATCACCGGCACGGTGGTCCGGATGCGCAGATCGGGGCCGCGCGGGGAGGGCGCCGTACGGCTGCGGGTGCTGGCCGGGGCCGAGATCCCGCACGTCCGGCTGACCCTGGACGAAGAGGCCTATCGCATCGCCGGCCACGCCCACCTGGTGGGCCTGCCCGTGCGCGTGCACGGACGGCTGGAGAGCCGCGGCGGGTTCCGCAGGCTCACCGGCGCCTCCTGCGTCGTACCCGTCCAGGTCGACGAGGCGGAACGGGACCGGCTGATGAAGTCGCTGCAGGAGAACCTCGACTTCTTCGAGGAGGCCTGCGGCGGGGAGTGAGCGGTGGGCGGGCGGGGGTGGGGCTGGGGCTGGGTGGGGGCTTGCCGCAGGGAGTGGGCGGCGGGGGCCTGCGGCGGTGCTGAGTGGCGGCCTGAGTCGGGGCTGAGCGGGGACCTGCGGCGGGGGCTGGGCGGTCGGTGGCGGCGGGTGTGGACATTATCCGTTTCGCGGTCGGAGGGGGTGGGTCGGTACGATTCCCTCTTGCGCGCGCTCCCGGTATGGCGCCGCACCCCACCTGCAGTCAGGAGAGACCGGTGTCAGACGTCCGTGTGATCATCCAACGCGATTCCGAGCGGGAAGAGCGCGTGGTGACGACGGGCACTACGGCGGCCGACCTCTTCGCCGGCGAGCGCTCGATCATCGCCGCGCGCGTGGGTGGTGAGCTGAAGGACCTCGCCTACGTCCTCGCCGACGGCGAGACCGTCGAGGGTGTGGAGATCTCCTCCGAGGACGGTCTGAACATCCTGCGCCACTCCACCGCGCACGTCATGGCCCAGGCCGTGCAGGAACTCTTCCCCGAGGCCAAGCTGGGCATCGGCCCGCCGGTCAAGGACGGCTTCTACTACGACTTCGACGTCGAGAAGCCGTTCACGCCCGAGGATCTCAAGGCCATCGAGAAGAAGATGCAGGAGATCCAGAAGCGGGGGCAGAAGTTCGCCCGCCGCGTGGTCACCGACGAGGCCGCCCGTGAGGAGCTCGCCGACGAGCCCTACAAGCTGGAGCTGATCGGCCTCAAGGGCTCCGCCTCCTCCGACGACGGCGCGGACGTCGAAGTCGGCGCCGGTGAGCTGACGATCTACGACAACCTGGACGCCAAGACCGGCGAGCTGTGCTGGAAGGACCTCTGCCGCGGTCCCCACCTGCCCTCCACCCGCCTCATCCCGGCGTTCAAGCTGATGCGCAACGCGGCCGCCTACTGGCGCGGCAGCGAGAAGAACCCCATGCTCCAGCGCATCTACGGCACCGCCTGGCCGTCCAAGGACGAGCTGAAGGGCTACCTCGACTTCCTCGCCGAGGCCGAGAAGCGCGACCACCGCAAGCTCGGCTCCGAGCTGGACCTCTTCTCCATCCCGGAGCAGATCGGCTCCGGCCTCGCCGTCTTCCACCCCAAGGGCGGCGTCGTCCGCCGTGTGATGGAGGACTACTCGCGGCGCCGCCACGAGGAAGAGGGCTACGAGTTCGTCTACACCCCGCACGCGACGAAGGGGAAGCTCTTCGAGACCTCGGGCCACCTGGACTGGTACGCCGACGGCATGTACCCGCCCATGCAGCTCGACGAGGGCGTGGACTACTACCTCAAGCCCATGAACTGCCCGATGCACAACCTGATCTTCGACGCGCGCGGGCGGTCCTACCGTGAACTGCCGCTGCGCCTCTTCGAGTTCGGGACCGTGTACCGGTACGAGAAGTCCGGCGTGGTGCACGGCCTCACACGCGCGCGCGGCTTCACGCAGGACGACGCGCACATCTACTGCACCCGTGAGCAGATGTCGGAGGAGCTCGACAAGACGCTCACCTTCGTCCTCGGCCTGCTGCGCGACTACGGTCTGACCGACTTCTACCTGGAGCTGTCCACCAAGGACCCGGAGAAGTTCGTCGGCTCCGACGAGGTCTGGGAGGAGGCGACCGAGACGCTGCGCCAGGTCGCCGAGAAGCAGGGCCTGCCGCTGGTCCCGGACCCGGGCGGCGCCGCCTTCTACGGCCCGAAGATCTCCGTCCAGACCAAGGACGCCATCGGCCGCACCTGGCAGATGTCGACCATCCAGCTCGACTTCAACCTGCCCGAGCGGTTCGACCTGGAGTACACCGGCGCGGACGGCGCCAAGCAGCGCCCGGTCATGATCCACCGCGCACTGTTCGGCTCCATCGAGCGGTTCTTCGCGGTGCTCCTGGAGCACTACGCGGGCGCGTTCCCGGCGTGGCTCGCGCCGGTGCAGGCGATCGGCATCCCGATCGGCGACGCGCACGTGGACTACCTGGCGAAGTTCGCCTCGGCCGCCAAGCGCAAGGGCCTGCGGGTCGAGGTGGACTCCTCCTCGGACCGCATGCAGAAGAAGATCAGGAACGCCCAGAAGCAGAAGGTGCCCTTCATGGTCATCGCGGGCGACGAGGACATGGCCAACAACGCCGTCTCCTTCCGCTACCGCGACGGCTCGCAGGAGAACGGCATCCCGTTCGACGAGGCCATCGCGAAGATCGCGAAGGTCGTCGAGGAGCGGACACAGGTCTGATCCGACGCCGTACGCGAGGCCCCCGGGGAGTTCAGCTCCCCGGGGGCCTTTCGTCGTCCTCGCGGGCGAAGGTCTGGAGCAGCCAGGACGAGAACGACCCGGTCACAGCCCCCAGCAGCGCCAGGCCGCAGGCCATCATCCCGGCCGCGATCACGCGCCCCAGCGGGGTCACCGGGGCGATGTCGCCGTAGCCGACGGTCGTCAGGGTGGAGCACGTCCACCACACGGCGTCGCCGAAGGAGCGCATGGTGGTGCCCGCGGCGTCCCGTTCCTGCTGGTAGACGGCGAGGGCGCCGGCGAAGCCGAGGAGTACGGTGGCGATCCCGGCGTAGGCGATCACGCGGCCGTGCAGGGGGAGGCGGGGGCGGCCGTGCCGGTGCTGCACCGCCTCGTAGACCTTCACGATCCGGAGCGGCCGCAGCAGGGGCAGCAGCAGGACCACGGTGTCGATCGGGTGGCTGCGAATGAAGCGCAGGCGTTGTCCGCTCAGGCGCCAGCGCACCGCGTAGTCGACGACGAACACCGCCCAGGCGGTGAGCGTCGTGGCCAGGCACAGTGCGCGCCAGGACTCCGGCAGGTCACGGGCGAGGACCCGGACCGCGTACGAGGTGAGGTAG
The DNA here is from genome assembly GCF_014596915.1 of Streptomyces sp. TRM68416. GTDB lineage: Bacteria > Actinomycetota > Actinomycetes > Streptomycetales > Streptomycetaceae > Streptomyces. The sequence goes on along the minus strand of NZ_JACVWU010000002.1, from coordinate 165,503 downwards.
GCCAGGGATGCCACGGCGAGGGGCATCTCCAGGCGTTGCTCCCAGCGAGCCGTGCGGCTGTCGTCGTCCATCCGCACAGCTTCGCGCGGGAGCCTTTTCCCGCGGCCCCGGCGACACGCCCCGAACGGGCGAAGCCATATGCTGCACTGCATGACGAGTGAGCCGGAGCAGCAGTGGGGAGTGGGGACGCAGGACGCGTTCCAGCGCCTGTGGACACCCCATCGGATGGCCTACATCCAGGGCGAGAACAAGCCGACCGGCCCGGGGGCCGACGACGGGTGTCCCTTCTGCTCGATTCCGGCCAAGTCCGACGAGGACGGGCTGGTGGTCCAGCGCGGTGAGCTGGTGTACGCGGTGCTCAACCTGTACCCGTACAACGGCGGTCACCTGATGGTCGTGCCCTACCGCCATGTCGCGGACTACACCGACCTCACCGAGCCCGAGACGGTCGAGCTGGCGGCGCTCACCAAGCAGGCGATGACGGCCCTGCGCGCCGCGTCCGGCGCGCACGGCTTCAACATCGGCATGAACCAGGGCACGGTCGCCGGCGCCGGCATCGCCGCCCACCTCCACCAGCACATCGTCCCGCGCTGGGGCGGCGACACGAACTTCATGCCGGTCGTCGGCCACACGAAGGTCCTGCCGCAACTGCTCGCGGACACCCGCAAGATGCTCGCGGAGGCCTGGCCGGCCTAGGGCCTGTCCGGCGGATCATGCCGGTGAGCCACCGCCGCTTTCCTGCGACCTGATCCGCCGGACAGGCCCAGCCGTCAGGCGTCGTAGAGGTCGGCCTTCCTGGGGGACGGGTCCTGCACGGCCGTGCTCAGGAACGCCGACCGCGTGCCGAACTTGTCCGTGTCGACGCCGTTGTCCTCAAGGACCTTGATGGCCGCCGCGTGCACCACGCGCAGCACGGGCGTGGCGGCGCGCATCGCGTCGTCGGCCATGAAGCGGTGGCGCCAGGGCTTGTCCGCCCAGACGTGCCGCAGGCCGAAGGGCTCGGGCAGGGATATCGTGCCGCCGAGCCAGTTGAGCAGCGGCGGGTACCAGGACAGGGGCGCGCGGACGGCGAGGCGCACCACCTCGTTGGTGGGGACCAGGGGGAGTTTCACCTTGCGGGTCTCCCACGGCTTGAAGGACTTGGGGACGTCCTTGGTGGGGTCCTCGGGCTTGCCCATGAAGAGGGGGTTGACCGGACCCAGTGCGTGTCCCGTCACCTCGATGCGCAGGGTCTCGTGCAGCACGGTGACGGTGATCATCATGGTGAGGATCAACTGGCCGTCCCACAGGGTCCACTGCACGCCGAGGTAGTGCCGGTCCCCGCTGCCGAACTGCTGCTTGTTGCAGATGTCCTGTATCGAGTGGGACTTGTGCTGGAACGCCTCCACGTCCCCCGACTGCTCGGTGCGGGACACCGCCGTGGCGTTCTCCCCGATCGGCGTGACGATCCAGTGCCGTACGGAGGCCTTCGGGAAGCCGCCGGTGTTGATCGTGTTCCGCTCCAGCATGCGCAGTCTGTCGTGGATCGCGCGGATGACGTCCCAACTGCGGAAGGGGTTGATCTCACGGCTCGGGTCGGCCGGCGTGAGGTCCTCGGCGAGCTGCCAGCTGCCCCAGCGGGTGCCCATGCCCAGGATGCCCTTGGGCCCGGCGTAGAAGACGATGTTGGACTGCTGTTCGGCGCTCAGCCGGGCCAGGGACTGGCGCAGTTGCTCGGCCCGGGCCTCGCTGGGGCTGCTCGGCACCGCCTCGGGGACCTGGGCGCCGACGCTGGAGCCCGCCAGCAGGCCGTCCCACCGCGCGCGCAGGTCCCTCGTCGAGCGCTCGCAGATCTGCTTGGCCCAGAACCAGCCCAGGACGGGGACGACCACGCACGCGCGCGCGTACCAGCCCCAGAAGCCGGAGAACGGCATCCGGACCAGGAAGAGGACGGCGAGCGCGCCGACGGCGACGAGGAGGGCCGTGGCGAGGGCGGAGGCCCGCTTGTTGGTGGTCTTGTCGATGCCGGTGCGGAGCTGGAAGACCAGGAGCCAGACCAGCAGCCCGGGCAGGAACAGCAGACCGCACACCACCATGACGGCGGACAACTGCTTGTCGCGGTCCCGGCGCAGCCGGTAGGCGGCCAGACAGTGGTCGACGACGACCTGGGGTTCGGCGCCGAAGGACTGGATCAGTCCCTTGCGCCCGGTGCCGAGCATGCGCTCGATCACCGCCCGGGAGTACGCCTCGCCCAGGTTCGGCCTGAAGAGCTTGCCGGCCCACTTCTGGCCGCCCTTGACGGTCGTCTTGTGCCATTCGTTGTTGGCCTTGGTGATGTCCTCGACCGGGTTGTCCCGGTAGGCGGCGGAGGCGAGGGCGAAGGTCGCCGTCTGGCCGTCGTCGCCCGTGAGGGGAACCTGCGGTCCGAAGACGTTCTCAATCCCTACGGTCATTCCCGCCCCCCAACGCAGCCGGTCTCGCCTCTGCGGCCTTCCCGACTTGCCTGCCCCGCACACCTGTTGATCAGGTCATCAGCGTATCCGCAGCCACCGACATTCGTCGGCGGACGGCCGAAGCCGCCCGCCGACTCGGAGGGGAGCGTTCCACAAAGGTCGTTCGTCCGGGGCCCGTAGGCCTCCTCCTGTGGTGTGCCCGCCGCCAACTACGCGGAATCGCTGGTGTCTTGACGGATCCTTTCGGCGATCTGCGGCGGCATCGGCTCGTGCCGCGCGTAGGAGCGGCTGAAGCGTGCGGTGCCGTGCGACAGCGAACGCAGGTCGACGGCGTAGCGGCCGATCTCGATCTCCGGCACCTCGGCCCGCACCAGCGTGCGGTTGCCCGGGGTCTGTTCCGTGCCCAGCACCCGGCCGCGCCGCCCCGACAGGTCGCTCATCACGGCGCCCACGTACGCGTCGCCGACCAGCACGGTCACCTCGGCCACCGGTTCGAGCAGATGGATCTTCGCGTCGGCCGCCGCCTCCCGCAGCGCCAGCGCCCCGGCCGTCTGGAAGGCGGCGTCGGAGGAGTCCACCGAGTGCGCCTTGCCGTCGAGGAGGGTGACCCGTACGTCGATGAGCGGATAGCCGGCCGCGACTCCCTTGGCCGCCTGGGCCCTGACGCCCTTCTCCACGGACGGGATGAACTGCCGCGGCACCGCGCCGCCGACCACCTTGTCCACGAACTCGATGCCCGATCCGCCGGGCAGCGGCTCGACCTCGATCTCGCAGATGGCGTACTGCCCGTGCCCGCCGGACTGCTTCACATGCCGTCCGCGGCCGCCGGACTTCCCCGCGAACGTCTCCCGGAGGGAGACCTTGTGCGGGATGACGTCGACCTGGACGCCGTAGCGGCTGCGCAGCCGTTCCAGCGCGACGTCGGCGTGGGCCTCGCCCAGGCACCAGAGCACGACCTGGTGGGTGTCCTGGTTCTGTTCCAGGCGCATGGTCGGGTCCTCGGCGACCAGCCGGGACAGGCCCTGGGAGAGCTTGTCCTCGTCCGCCTTGCTGTGTGCGCGGATGGCGAGCGGCAGCAGTGGGTCGGGCATCTGCCAGGGCTCCATCAGGAGCGGGTCGTCCTTGGCGGAGATCGTGTCGCCGGTCTCCGCGCGGTTCAGCTTCGCCACGCAGACCAGGTCGCCCGCGATGGCGTGCGTCACCGGGCGCTGCTGCTTGCCGAAGGGGGTGGACAGGGTGCCGACACGTTCGTCGACATCGTGGTCCTCGTGCCCGCGGTCGGCGAGCCCGTGCCCGGAGACGTGGACCGTCTCGTCGGGGCGCAGGGTGCCGGAGAAGATCCGGACCAGGGAGACCCGCCCGACGTAGGGGTCGGAGGAGGTCTTCACGACCTCCGCGACCAGCGGTCCTTCGGTGTCGCAGGGTTTGATCTCGCGCGGTTTGCCGTCGACGGTGGTGACGCCCGGCGTGGGGTGCTCGAACGGCGTCGGGAACCCGCGCGTGATGAGTTCGAGCAGCTCGACCGTGCCGAGTCCCTGCCGGGCGCCCTCTGCGGCGGGGGCGGCGGCCAGGACGGGGAAGAAGACCCCGCGCGCGACCGCCCGCTCCAGGTCCTCGATCAGCGTCTTGACGTCGACCTGCTCGCCGCCGAGATAGCGGTCCATGAGGGTCTCGTCCTCGCTCTCGGCGATGATGCCCTCGATCAGCCGGTTGCGGGCCTGCTCGATCCGCGGCAGCAGCTCCTCGCCGGGCTCGGACTCCTTGCGCTCGCCGGAGGCGTAGTCGTACAGCTTCTGCGACAGCAGTCCGGTCAGCCCCGTCACGGGCGCGTGCCCGTCGGGCCCCTGTGGGCCGTGCAGCGGCAGGTAGAGCGGCAGGACCGCGTCGGGGTCGTCGGCGCCGAAGGCCTCCGCGCAGATCCGCGTCATCTCCTCGTAGTCCGCGCGCGCGGACTCCAGGTGCGTGATCACGATGGCGCGCGGCATGCCGACGGCCGCGCACTCCTCCCACACCATGCGGGTCGACCCGTCCACCCCGTCGGAGGCCGAGACGACGAAGAGGGCCGCGTCCGCCGCTCGCAGACCGGCCCTCAGCTCTCCGACGAAGTCGGCGTACCCGGGGGTGTCGAGAAGATTGATCTTGATGCCGTCCCATGCGACGGGCACCAGGGAGAGCTGTACCGACCGCTGCTGCCGGTGCTCGATGTCGTCGTAGTCGGAGACGGTGCCGCCGTCCTCCACGCGGCCCGCCCGGTTCACCGCCCCCGCTGTCAGCGCGAGGGCTTCCACCAGTGTTGTCTTGCCCGATCCGCTGTGGCCGACCAGCACCACATTCCGTACGGACGCGGGGTGGTCGGCCGCTGTTGCCCTGCCGGCGGCCCCGGGGTGTGCGTTCGCCTTGTCGCCCATGGCCTTGCCTCCCGTGCACGGTGAGGTCATTGTGGGCGCGGACATGCGGACCCGCGTGCGGTGCGGCTCCGGTGACGCCCGCGGTGCTTCGAGCTTTCCACTCCCGTCACGGTGCGTCCATACGGTGGACGTGATCGCGCCAGTGCGTTCCGCTCGTTTCCGTCAGGAGGCGCCCGGCCGTCGCCCGCCCGCGCGCGTGGCTACGATGGGCCAGCCGGTGGCCAGCAGGGGCCGCGCGGCCACACCGACCCTCGGGAAGGCCATGCTGAACAAGTACGCGCGTGCATTCTTCACGCGTGTCCTCACACCGTTTGCCGCGTTTCTGATCCGTCGGGGCGTCAGCCCCGACACGGTCACGCTGATCGGCACCGCCGGCGTGATGGCGGGCGCGCTGGTGTTCTACCCGCAGGGCGAGTTCTTCTGGGGCACGGTCGTGATCACGCTGTTCGTGTTCTCCGACCTCGTCGACGGCAACATGGCCCGCCAGCTGGGCCGCTCCAGCCGCTGGGGAGCCTTCCTGGACTCCACGCTCGACCGAGTCGCCGACGGCGCGATCTTCGGCGGCTTCGCCCTGTGGTACGCCGGTGGCGGCGACGACCTCGTCCTGTGCGCCGTCTCGATCTTCTGCCTGGCCAGCGGCCAGGTGGTGTCGTACACCAAGGCCCGCGGCGAGTCGATCGGCCTGCCGGTCGCCGTCAACGGCCTCGTGGAGCGTGCCGAGCGCCTGGTGATCTCGCTGGTCGCGGCCGGTCTGGCCGGCATGCACGCGTTCGGGGTACCCGGCATCCAGTACCTGCTGCCCGTCGCGCTGTGGATCGTCGCCGTGGGCAGCCTGGTCACCCTGATCCAACGGGTCGTCACGGTGCGCCGGGAAGCCGCCGAGGCGGACGCGGCGGCCGCCGCCGAGGAAAACGCCGAGGAGAACGCCGAGCAGAACGCCGCCCAAGGGAGTGAGGCCGCGAAATGAGCACCCAGGAGCGGGTGACGGACGCGCTGTACGGCCTCGGCTGGAGCACCGTCAAGAAGCTCCCCGAGCCGGTCGCGGTCCGGCTCGGCCGCACCATCGCCGACGCCGCCTGGAAGCGGCGCGGCAAGGGGGTGCAGCGGCTGGAGAGCAACTACGCGCGCGTGGTGCCCGACGCGAGCCCGCAGCGGCTCGCCGAGCTCTCGCGCGCGGGCATGCGCTCGTACCTGCGCTACTGGATGGAGTCCTTCCGGCTCCCCGCCTGGAGCGCCGAACGCGTCAGGACCGGCTTCGACCCCAAGGACGTGCACTACCTGACCGAGGGCCTGGCCGCCGGCAAGGGCGTCGTCCTGGCCCTGCCCCACCTGGCCAACTGGGACCTGGCGGGCGCCTGGGTCACCACCGAGCTGAAGACCCCCTTCACGACGGTCGCCGAACGCCTGAAGCCGGAGACCCTCTACGACCGCTTCGTCGCCTACCGCGAGGGCCTCGGCATGGAGGTGCTGCCGCACAGCGGCGGCTCGGCCTTCGGCACGCTGGCCCGGCGGCTGCGCGACGGCGGCCTGGTCTGCCTGGTCGCCGACCGTGACCTGTCCGCCTCCGGCGTCGAGGTGAAGTTCTTCGGCGAGACGGCCCGGATGCCGGCCGGACCGGCCCTGCTCGCCCAGCAGACCGGCGCGCTGCTGCTGCCGGTGACGCTCTGGTACGACGACTCGCCCGTGATGCGAGGACGCGTGCATCCGCCGGTCGAGGTGCCGGAGACAGGCACCCGGGTCGAAAAGACGTCTGTCATGACACAGGCGCTGGCCGACGCCTTCGCCACGGGGATCGCCGAGCATCCGGAGGACTGGCACATGCTGCAGCGCTTGTGGGTCGCCGACCTCGACCCCGGGAAGGGCCCGTCGTGAGGATCGGCATCGTCTGCCCGTACTCCTGGGACGTGCCGGGCGGCGTCCAGTTCCACATCCGGGACCTGGCCGAGTACTTCATCCGCCTCGGCCACGACGTGTCCGTGCTCGCCCCGGCCGACGACGACACCCCGCTGCCGCCGTACGTCGTCTCGGCCGGCCGCGCGGTCCCGGTGCCGTACAACGGCTCGGTGGCCCGGCTGAACTTCGGCTTCCTGTCGGCGGCCCGGGTACGGCGCTGGCTGCACGACGGCGAGTTCGACGTCGTGCACATCCACGAGCCGTCCTCGCCCTCCCTCGGCCTGCTGACCTGCTGGGCCGCGCAGGGGCCGCTCGTGGCCACCTTCCACACCTCCAACCCGCGCTCCAAGGCCATGATCGCCGCGTACTCGATCCTCCAGGCCGCCCTGGAGAAGATCAGCGCACGGATCGCGGTGAGCGAGTACGCCCGCCGCACCCTGGTCGAGCACCTGGGCGGCGACGCGGTCGTCATCCCCAACGGTGTCGACGTCGACTTCTTCGCCAAGGCCGAGCCGAAGGCCGAGTGGCAGGGCGACACGATCGGTTTCATCGGCCGGATCGACGAGCCCCGCAAGGGATTGCCGGTGCTGATGCAGGCACTGCCGAAGATCCTCGCCGCCCGGCCGCAGACCAGGCTGCTGGTCGCGGGCCGCGGCGACGAGGAGGAGGCCGTGGAGAACCTGCCCGAGGAGCTGCGTGCGCGCGTGGAGTTCCTCGGCATGATCAGCGACGAGGACAAGGCACGCCTGCTGCGGAGCGTCGACCTCTACGTCGCTCCCAACACCGGCGGCGAGAGCTTCGGGATCATCCTCGTCGAGGCGATGTCGGCCGGCGCCCCGGTCCTCGCCTCCGACCTGGACGCCTTCGCGCAGGTGCTCGACAACGGGGCCGCGGGCGAACTCTTCGCCAACGAGGACGCGGACGCGCTCGCCGAGGCGGCCGTACGGCTCCTGGAGGACCCCGCCCGCCTCACCGAACTCCGCGAGCGCGGCTCCGCACACGTACGGCGCTTCGACTGGTCGACGGTCGGCGCGGACATCCTCTCGGTGTACGAGACGGTGACCGCCGGCGCGGCAGCGGTCGCCGCCGACGAGCGGACCACGGGCCTACGGGCACGGCTGGGACTGGCTCGGGACTGAGCCGTCCCGCGCGTGGGCGCGGGGGCTGCTGGGCTGAGGCGCGTTCTGTGGGGGCGTTGCCGCACCGGGGCGCGTTGAGGCGTGGCGTGTTGCCGAGTGGGGGCCGCGCGTGGGTGGTGGGGGCTGCTGCGCGGGGGCGCGTTTTGGTGGGGCCCGCTGGGGCGGGGCGCGTTCGGGCGTTGGGCGTCGCCGGCTGGCGGTGTTCTGGCGCGGGTGTCCTGCGAGCCAGGTGGTGTTCTGGCGTGCATCCCGCGAGCTGGGCCGTCTTGTGGTGCGGGCATCCTCGCGAGCCCGCCCGTTTTGTGGTGCGGGCATCCCTGCGAGCCCGGTCGTGTTCTGGCGTGGGCGCCCTGCTGAGCCGGGGCCGCGTCCTGGCGCGGGCCGCTGGCGCGCCGGGCAGCTTCCTGGCGTGGGCTTCTGTTGTGCCGGGCCGCGTCCTGGTGCGGGCCCCTGGCGCGCCGGGCCGGTTCCTGGAGTGGGCCTCTGCCAGGCTGCTTCCTGGCGTGGGGTCCCGTAGCGCTGGGCTCGTGCCTCGGTAACCTTGCCGCCCGTGACCGCAACCCTCATCTGGATCCTTGTCGCCGTCGTCGCGATCGGCCTCTACCTGAGCTGGACGGCGGGCCGGCTGGACCGGCTGCACGCCCGGATCGACGCGACCCGCGCCGGGCTCGACGCGCAGTTGCTGCGGCGGGCCTCGGTGACCCAGGAGCTGGCGACCTCCGGGGTGCTCGACCCGGCGGCCTCGATCGTCCTGTACGAGGCGGCCCACGCCGCCCGGCAGGCCGAGGAGGAGCAGCGGGAGGTGGCCGAGAGCGAACTGAGCCAGGCGCTGCGGGCCGTGTTCGCGGAGAGCCAGCAGGTGGAGGCGGTCCGGGAGGCGCCCGGGGGAGAGGAGGCCGCCCGCGAGCTGACCGAGGCCGTGCTGCGGGTGCCGATGGCCCGCCGCTTCCACAACGACGCCGTGCGCGCGGCGCGGGCCCTGCGCCGGCACCGCAAGGTGCGCTGGTTCCGACTGGCGGGACACGCCCCGTTCCCCCTGGCGTTCGAGATGGACGACGAGCCGCCGGCAGCCCTCGCCGAGCGTTCGGCCTGAAGCCGACGGCCGGAAAACGAGCCACCGCCTCACCATTGGCCCTTGCTGTGGCCTGGTCCCCTCACGTTTCCTCGGTGCTGCACAAACCCTCTTTCACTTCAGTGAGGTCATCCGTGTCCAGCACGCACTCCGACAACCAGGCCCCCGAGACCGGCACCGCCCGCGTGAAGCGCGGCATGGCCGAGCAGCTCAAGGGCGGCGTGATCATGGACGTCGTCACCCCGGAACAGGCCAAGATCGCCGAGGACGCGGGCGCCGTCGCCGTCATGGCCCTGGAGCGGGTCCCGGCCGACATCCGCAAGGACGGCGGCGTGGCCCGTATGTCCGACCCGGACATGATCGAGGGCATCATCGAGGCCGTCTCCATCCCGGTCATGGCCAAGTCCCGCATCGGCCACTTCGTCGAGGCCCAGGTCCTGCAGTCCCTCGGCGTCGACTACATCGACGAGTCCGAGGTCCTCACCCCGGCCGACGAGGTCAACCACTCCGACAAGTGGGCGTTCACCACCCCCTTCGTCTGCGGTGCCACCAACCTGGGCGAGGCCCTGCGCCGTATCGCCGAGGGCGCCGCGATGATCCGCTCCAAGGGCGAGGCCGGCACCGGCAACGTCGTCGAGGCCGTCCGCCACCTGCGCCAGATCAAGGGCGAGATCGCCAAGCTGCGCGGCTGCGACAACAACGAGATCTACGCCGCCGCCAAGGAGCTGCGCGCCCCCTTCGAGCTGGTCAAGGAGGTCGCCGAGCTGGGCAAGCTCCCGGTCGTGCTGTTCTCCGCCGGCGGTGTGGCCACCCCGGCCGACGCCGCGCTGATGCGCCAGCTCGGCGCCGAGGGCGTCTTCGTCGGCTCCGGCATCTTCAAGTCCGGCGACCCGGCCAAGCGGGCCGCCGCCATCGTGAAGGCCACCACCTTCTACGACGACCCGAAGATCATCGCCGACGCCTCCCGCAACCTGGGCGAGGCCATGGTGGGCATCAACTGCGACACCCTCCCCGAGGCCGAGCGCTACGCGAACCGGGGCTGGTAATGACCGCTCCCGTAGTCGGAGTGCTCGCACTCCAGGGCGACGTACGGGAGCACCTCATCGCCCTGGCCGCGGCCGACGCCGTGGCCAGGCCGGTGCGGCGCCCCGAGGAACTCGCCGAGGTGGACGGCCTGGTCGTCCCCGGCGGTGAGTCGACCACCATCTCCAAGCTCGCCGTTCTCTTCGGCCTGATGGAGCCCCTTCGCGCGCGCGTGCGGGACGGCATGCCCGTCTACGGCACCTGCGCGGGCATGATCATGCTGGCCGACAAGATCCTCGACCCGCGCTCGGGCCAGGAGACGGTCGGCGGCATCGACATGATCGTGCGCCGCAACGCCTTCGGACGTCAGAACGAGTCCTTCGAAGCGGCCCTCGACGTGAAGGGCATCGCGGGCGATCCTGTGGAGGGCGTCTTCATCCGCGCCCCCTGGGTGGAGTCCGTCGGCGCCGAGACCGAGGTGCTCGCCGAGCACGACGGCCACATCGTCGCCGTCCGCCAGGGCAACGCGCTCGCCACGTCGTTCCACCCGGAACTGACCGGCGACCACCGCGTGCACTCCCTGTTCGTCGAGATGGTGCACGCGAACCGGACGGCGGAGTCCTTGTAGGATCTCTGGGGTTCGTTAGGTAGATGGTTACGCGAAGGAGACAGGCAGATGTCCGGCCACTCTAAATGGGCTACGACGAAGCACAAGAAGGCCGTGATCGACGCCAAGCGCGGCAAGCTCTTCGCGAAGCTGATCAAGAACATCGAGGTCGCGGCGCGCATGGGCGGCGTCGACCTCGACGGAAACCCGACGCTCTACGACGCCGTCCAGAAGGCGAAGAAGCAGTCGGTGCCGAACAAGAACATCGACTCCGCGATCAAGCGCGGTGGCGGTCTCGAGGCCGGTGGCGCCGACTACGAGACGATCATGTACGAGGGTTACGGCCCGAACGGCGTCGCGGTGCTCATCGAGTGCCTCACCGACAACCGCAACCGCGCGGCCTCCGACGTCCGCGTCGCCATGACCCGCAACGGCGGCTCGATGGCCGACCCGGGCTCGGTGTCGTACATGTTCAGCCGCAAGGGCGTCGTCATCGTGCCCAAGGGCGAGCTGACCGAGGACGACGTCCTCACCGCCGTCCTGGACGCCGGTGCCGAGGAGGTCAACGACCTCGGCGAGTCCTTCGAGGTCATCAGCGAGGCCACCGACCTCGTCGCGGTCCGCACCGCCCTCCAGGAGGCCGGCATCGACTACGACTCGGCCGACTCCAGCTTCGTGCCGTCCGTCCAGGTCGAACTGGACGAAGAGGGCGCCAAGAAGATCTTCAAGCTGATCGACGCGCTGGAGGACAGCGACGACGTGCAGAACGTCTTCGCCAACTTCGACGTCAGCGACGAGATCATGGAGAAGGTAGACGCCTGAGCCGACGCTCACGCTCGAACGGGCCGACGGGACACCCCCGTCGGCCCGTCGCGTTGTCGGGCTTTGTCGGTGGCACCCGATAGCCTGCACAAACAGGCGATCGAAAGAAGGGGGGCGCGGTGCGTGTACTGGGGGTGGACCCCGGACTGACCCGGTGCGGTGTCGGTGTCGTCGAGGGCGTCGCGGGCCGTCCGCTCACCATGCTCGGCGTGGGCGTCGTACGCACGCCCGCGGACGCGGAGTTGGGCCACCGGCTCGTCGCCATCGAGCAGGGCATCGAGGAGTGGCTGGACGAACACCGGCCCGAATACGTCGCCGTGGAGCGGGTCTTCAGCCAGCACAACGTCCGTACCGTCATGGGTACGGCCCAGGCCAGCGCCGTCGCCATGCTCTGCGCCGCCCGCCGCGGCATCCCCGTCGCCCTGCACACCCCCAGCGAGGTCAAGGCGGCCGTCACCGGCACCGGCCGCGCCGACAAGGCACAGGTCGGCGCCATGGTCACCCGCCTGCTGCGGCTCGGCGCACCCCCCAAACCCGCCGACGCCGCCGACGCCCTCGCCCTCGCCATCTGCCACATCTGGCGGGCCCCCGCCCAGAACCGACTCCAGCAGGCCGTGGCCCTGCATTCAGCCAAAGCACCGAAAGGCCGTACGGCATGATCGCCTTCGTGAGCGGCACGGTCGCCGCCCTCGCCCCCGACACCGCGGTGGTCGAAGTGGGCGGCGTCGGCATGGCCGTGCAATGCACGCCCAACACGCTGTCCACCCTCCGCCTCGGCCAGCCGGCCAAGCTCGCCACCTCCCTCGTCGTCCGCGAGGACTCGCTGACCCTGTACGGCTTCGTGGACGACGACGAACGCCAGGTCTTCGAGCTGCTCCAGACCGCGAGCGGTGTCGGCCCCCGCCTCGCCCAGGCGATGCTCGCCGTGCACACGCCGGACGCGCTGCGCCGCGCGGTCGCCACCGGCGACGAGAAGGCGCTCACCGCCGTCCCCGGCATCGGCAAGAAGGGCGCGCAGAAGCTGCTGCTGGAGCTCAAGGACCGCCTCGGCGAGCCGATCGGCGCCCCCGCGGTCGGCGCACCGGTCTCCCAGGGCTGGCGCGACCAGCTGCACGCCGCCCTCATCGGCCTCGGCTACGCCACTCGCGAGGCGGACGAGGCCGTCACCGCGGTCGCCCCCCAGGCCGAGGCCGCCGAGGGCACGCCCCAGGTGGGCCAACTGCTGAAGGCGGCACTCCAGACGCTGAACCGCGCCCGCTAGCCCGCACCCGAGGAGAACTTCAGTGAACTGGGACGACACGACCGACACCTCCGCCGCCGAGCGGCTCGTCGGCGCGTCAGCCGACCGCGAGGACCAGGCCGTAGAGGCGGCCCTGCGCCCCAAGGACCTGGACGAGTTCATCGGCCAGGAAAAGGTGCGTGAACAGCTCGACCTGGTGCTGCGCGCCGCACGCGCGCGCGGCGCCACCGCCGACCACGTCCTGCTCTCCGGCGCCCCCGGCCTCGGCAAGACCACCCTCTCGATGATCATCGCCGCCGAGATGGGCGCCCCGATCCGTATCACCAGCGGGCCCGCCATCCAGCACGCCGGCGACCTCGCGGCGATCCTCTCCTCGCTCCAGGAGGGCGAGGTCCTCTTCCTCGACGAGATCCACCGCATGTCCCGGCCCGCCGAGGAGATGCTCTACATGGCGATGGAGGACTTCCGCGTCGACGTCATCGTCGGCAAGGGCCCCGGCGCCACCGCCATCCCCCTCGAACTGCCCCCCTTCACCCTGGTCGGCGCCACCACGCGCGCGGGCCTGCTGCCGCCCCCCCTGCGCGACCGCTTCGGCTTCACCGCCCACATGGAGTTCTACGAGCCCGCCGAGCTGGAGCGGGTCATCCACCGCTCGGCACACCTCCTCGACGTCGAGATCGGTACCGAGGGCGCCGCGGAGATCGCCGGCCGCTCCCGCGGCACACCCCGTATCGCCAACCGCCTGCTGCGTCGCGTCCGCGACTACGCGCAGGTCAAGGCCGACGGCGTGGTCACCAAGGACATCGCGGCGGCGGCCCTCGCGGTCTACGAGGTCGACTCCCGCGGCCTGGACCGCCTGGACCGGGCGGTCCTGGAGGCGCTGCTCAAGCTGTTCGGCGGCGGTCCCGTCGGCCTGTCCACCCTCGCGGTGGCGGTGGGGGAGGAGCGCGAGACGGTGGAGGAGGTCGCCGAGCCCTTCCTGGTCAGAGAGGGTCTGCTCGCCCGTACCCCGCGCGGCCGGGTGGCCACGCCCGCCGCATGGGCGCATCTCGGCCTCACCCCGCCCCAGCCGCGTACGGCCGGAAACGGACAACAGGACCTGTTCGGGGCGTGACGGCTTCGTGACGGCGCGGGCATTGGCAGGGTAAGGAACCCGGGTGCCATGCTGAGCGTTGTTCCATGCGCGCGGACTCGCTTAGACTCCGCCGATGCCGCCGTTGTCGGCGGCACACATACCCCCAACCATCAGGCCGCTCCCCATCGCGGTCGTGTGAAGGAAGTTCCGACCCGTGAGTCTCGTGACCCTCCTCCCGTTCATCGTGCTCATCGGGGCCATGTTCCTGATGACTCGGTCGGCCAAGAAGAAGCAGCAGCAGGCTGCCGACATGCGGAACCAGATGCAGCCCGGTTCCGGCGTCCGCACGATCGGGGGCATGTACGCCACGGTCAAGGAGGTCAACGACGACACCGTCCTCGTTGACGCCGGCCCGGGTGTGGAACTGCTCTTCGCGAAGAACGCCATCGGTGCCGTCCTCTCGGACGACGAGTACAACCGCATCGTCCACGGCATCGAGCACGACCTGAAGACCGACACCGACGTCGTCCCGGACGACGCCTCCTCCCTCACCGACTCCGACGAGTCCGCCGACGCTGCCGCCGCCTCCGACGAGAAGCCCGTCGACCTCGGGAAGAAGGACGAGGACACGGACGAGGAGCCGAAGGCCGACGCCGAGCCGAAGAAGACCGACGGCGACTCCGACGCGAAGTAGTCGCTTCCCGGTACGCGCGGGCACCGCCCGCGCGTACCGGGACACGCGCGGCTCCCGCACGGGGACCCCGACACCATGTCATGGCCGCCCGCCCGCCGACCCGGCGTGCGGCGGCCCGAGAGGGAGTACGAGAAGGTGGCAGCACCTAAGAAGGGCCGGAGCGCGAGTGCCCAGAGCAAGCCAGGGCGCTCGCTGGCCCTGATTCTGATCGCCATGGTGGCGCTCACCGGGGGAATGTTCCTCTCGGGCGACACCACCCCGCGTCTCGGCATCGACCTTGCCGGCGGTACGAGCATCACGCTCCGGGCGGAGGCCGAGCCCGGCCAGGAATCCGCGATCAACAAGACCAACATGGACACCGCGGTGTCGATCATGGAACGCCGCGTCAACGGTCTTGGTGTCCAGGAAGCCGAGGTGCAGACCCAGGGCGATCGCAACATCATCGTCAACATCCCCAAGGGCACGAACTCCAAGGAAGCCCGGGAACAGGTCGGCACCACCGCCAAGCTGTACTTCCGCCCGGTCATCGCCACCGAGGTCTCCGGCGCCGCCGCGACGACCAGCCCGTCCCCGAGCGGCTCCGGCAGCCCCTCGGAGGACGCCTCGGACAAGGCGACCGACAAGGCGACCTCCTCCTCGTCCCCCTCGGCCTCGACCACGCCGTCGGCGACCTCCACCACCCAGGGCCGCGCGGCCAGCGACGCCCTGAAGGCCGACCCCACCCCGTCGGACAGCGCGAGCCCCAGCGCCTCCCCGTCGGCCAGCGCCAGCCCCTCCGGCAGCGCCGACAGCAGCAAGCTCGAAGAGCAGTACGCCGCGCTCGACTGCACCGACGAGGCCGCCCGCGCCAAGGCCGGCGACGGAGTCAAGCCCGAGGACCCCACCGTCGCCTGCGGCCTGAACTCCGGCGGCCAGTGGCAGAAGTACATCCTGGGCCCGGCCGAGGTCGACGGCACGGACGTCAAGGAGGCCGACGCGGTCTTCAACACGACGACCGCCGCCGGCTGGACCGTCACCATGGAGTTCAACAGCGAGGGCCGCAAGAAGTTCGGTGAGATCACCGGCAAGCTCGCCCAGAACCAGCCCCCGCAGAACCAGTTCGCCATCGTCCTGGACAACGAGGTCGTCTCCGACCCGTCCGTCCGCCAGGCGCTGACCGGCGGCAACGCCGAGATCTCCGGCAACTTCGACCAGGAGTCGGCGCAGAGCCTCGCCAACATGCTGTCGTACGGCGCTCTGCCGCTGTCCTTCAGCGAGGACAGCGTCACCACGGTGACCGCCGCGCTCGGCGGCGAGCAGCTGCGGGCCGGTCTGATCGCCGGTGCGATCGGTCTCGTCCTGGTCGTCCTCTACCTGGTGATCTACTACCGGGGCCTGTCGTTCATCGCCGTCGCCTCGCTGCTGGTCTCCGCCGCGCTCACCTACGTGATCATGTCGCTGCTCGGCCCGGCCATCGGCTTCGCGCTGAACCTGCCGGCCGTCTGCGGCGCCATCGTCGCCATCGGCATCACCGCGGACTCGTTCATCGTGTACTTCGAACGCGTCCGGGACGAGATCCGCGAGGGCCGCACCCTGCGCCCGGCCGTGGAGCGGGCCTGGCCGCGCGCCCGGCGCACCATCCTGGTCTCGGACTTCGTGTCGTTCCTCGCCGCCGCCGTGCTGTTCGTCGTCACGGTCGGCAAGGTCCAGGGCTTCGCGTTCACGCTCGGCCTGACCACCGTGCTCGACGTGGTGGTCGTGTTCCTGTTCACCAAGCCGCTCCTGACCATCATGGCGCGCAAGAAGTTCTTCGCGAACGGCCACAAGTGGTCCGGCCTCGACCCCGAGCGACTGGGGGCCAAGCCGCCGCTCCGCCGTACCCGCCGTCCCGTCGGTCCTGCCGCGGGCCCCGTCGAGACCAAGGAGGCGTGAGATGTCCAAGCTCGGCAACCTCGGCGCCCGACTGCACCGTGGCGAGATCGGCTACGACTTCGTCAAGAACCGCAAGATCTGGTACGGCATCTCGATCCTGATCACCATCACGGCCATCGTCGGCCTGGCGGTGCGCGGCCTGAACATGGGCATCGAGTTCCAGGGCGGAGCGGTCTTCACCACCCCGAAGACATCCGTCTCCGTCGCCCAGGCCCGGGAATACGCGGAAGACGCCTCCGGCCACGACGCGATCGTCCAGAAGCTCGGCGACGGCAAGCTCCGTATCCAGGTCTCGGGCATCGAGACCAAGGAGGCCGACCGGGTCTCCGCGGAACTGGCCATGCACCTGAAGGTCGACGAGAGCGACGTCACCGGCGAGCTGGTCGGCCCCAGCTGGGGCGAGCAGATCGCCAACAAGGCCTGGCAGGGACTCGGGATCTTCCTGGTCCTGGTGGTGATCTATCTGGCGATCGCGTTCGAGTGGCGTATGGCCGTCGCCGCGTTCGTCGCCCTCATCCACGACATCACCATCACGGTCGGCATCTACGCCCTGGTGGGCTTCGAGGTCACCCCGGGCACGGTGATCGGTCTGCTGACCATCCTCGGTTACTCGCTCTACGACACGGTCGTCGTCTTCGACAGCCTCAAGGAGCAGACGAAGGACATCACCAAACAGACCCGCTGGACCTACAGCGAGATCGCCAACCGCTCGATCAACAGCACCCTGGTCCGGTCCGTCAACACCACCGTGGTCGCGCTGCTGCCGGTCGCGGGCCTGCTGTTCATCGGCGGCGGCTTCCTCGGCGCGGGCATGCTCAACGACATCTCGCTGTCGCTGTTCGTCGGTCTCGCGGCCGGTGCGTACTCCTCGATCTTCATCGCCACGCCGCTCGTCGCCGACCTCAAGGAGCTCGAGCCGCAGATGAAGGCCCTGCGCAAGCGCGTACTCGCCAAGCGGGCCCAGTCCGCCGCCAAGGGCGAGTCCCTGGACAACGGCTTCGCGGAGGCGCTCGACGACGGCCCCGAGGACGCCGCGGCTGCCGTCGTCGGCCCGCGCAACCAGCCCGCGTCCCGTAGCCGGGGCCGCGGCCGACCCTCGGGGAAGCGCCGATGACCGGTCTCGCAGACATCACGACGCTGCTGCTCAGCCGCATCCGTGACGTGGCGGACTACCCGGAGCCGGGCGTGATGTTCAAGGACATCACCCCGCTCCTGGCCGACCCCTCCGCGTTCACCGCGCTCACCGACGCCCTCGCCGGCATCGCCGAGCGCACCAACGCCACGAAGGTCGTCGGCCTGGAGGCCCGGGGCTTCATCCTGGGCGCCCCGGTCGCCGTCCGCGCCGGCCTCGGCTTCATCCCCGTACGCAAGGCGGGCAAGCTCCCCGGAGCCACCCTCAGCCAGGCCTACGACCTGGAGTACGGCTCGGCGGAGATCGAGGTGCACGCCGAGGACCTGACCAGCGGCGACCGCGTGCTCGTCGTGGACGACGTCCTCGCCACGGGCGGCACCGCCGAGGCCTCCATCGAGCTGATCCGACGGGCGGGCGCCGAGGTCGCGGGCCTCGCGGTCCTGATGGAACTGGGCTTCCTGGGCGGCCGCGCCCGACTGGAGCCGGCCCTCGCGGACGCCCCGCTGGAAGCGCTGCTCAGGGTCTGACCCGCATGGCACACGAAACGGCCGCCCCGGCGACGGGAGCGGCCGTTTCGCGTGCCACGCACGGGCGCGGGGAACAGCGCTACCAGCCGCGACGGGCGGGGCACCGGACAACGGTCTCACCCACCCCGCACCCCCCTCGGGAATCCGGCGGCAGCCCCCCGCGTTTCTCCCGTACAAGGCCCTCACAACGGCCTGAAGGCGATCCCGCGGCCCAGGATCGCTACCATGGGGTCTCCGGAGCCTGACCGGGGGACCCGGATCGCGCACGAGGAGTCCTCTTGCCAGACGAGGCCCAGCACCTGACCGCCGCCAAGCCCGAGTCCGCCTCGGGCCCCGCGGCGAAGCCCGCGCCGAACACGTCGAACGCGAAGAACGACACCCGCGGCACGGTCGAGCACGCCCAGTCCGCGCCCGTCGACAAGTCGGCAGAGCAGTCGCGCCCCAAGCCGGCCCCGCCCGAGCGCCCCAGCACGCCCGCGGTCCGGCCCAACACCGGCCAGCCGCCCCGCTCCGGCTCCTCCAACCGCGTCCGCGCCCGTCTCGCCCGCCTCGGCGTCCAGCGCTCCAACCCGTACAACCCGGTGCTGGAGCCGCTGCTGCGGATAGTGCGCAGCAACGACCCGAAGATCGAGACCGCCACCCTCCGCCAGATCGAGAAGGCCTACCAGGTCGCCGAGCGCTGGCACCGCGGCCAGAAGCGCAAGAGCGGCGACCCGTACATCACGCACCCGCTCGCGGTCACCACGATCCTCGCCGAGCTGGGCATGGATCCGGCCACGCTGATGGCGGGCCTGCTGCACGACACCGTCGAGGACACCGAGTACGGCCTCGACCAGCTCCGCCGCGACTTCGGCGACTCGGTCGCCCTCCTCGTCGACGGCGTCACCAAGCTGGACAAGGTCAAGTTCGGCGAGGCCGCGCAGGCCGAGACCGTGCGCAAGATGGTCGTGGCGATGGCCAAGGACCCGCGTGTCCTGGTCATCAAGCTCGCCGACCGCCTGCACAACATGCGCACCATGCGCTACCTCAAGCGCGAGAAGCAGGAGAAGAAGGCGCGCGAGACGCTGGAGATCTACGCGCCGCTCGCCCACCGCCTGGGCATGAACACCATCAAGTGGGAACTGGAGGACCTCGCCTTCGCGATCCTCTACCCCAAGATGTACGACGAAATCGTCCGGCTGGTGGCCGAGCGGGCACCGAAGCGTGACGAGTACCTGGCCATAGTGACCGACGAGGTCCAGCAGGACCTGCGCGCGGCCCGTATTAAGGCCACCGTCACCGGCCGCCCGAAGCACTACTACAGCGTCTACCAGAAGATGATCGTCCGCGGCCGGGACTTCGCGGAGATCTACGACCTGGTCGGCATCCGCGTCCTGGTGGACACCGTCCGCGACTGCTACGCGGCCCTGGGCACCGTCCACGCCCGCTGGAACCCGGTTCCGGGGCGGTTCAAGGACTACATCGCGATGCCCAAGTTCAACATGTACCAGTCGCTGCACACGACGGTCATCGGCCCCAACGGCAAGCCGGTCGAGCTGCAGATCCGCACCTTCGACATGCACCGCCGCGCCGAGTACGGCATCGCCGCGCACTGGAAGTACAAGCAGGAGGCCGTCGCCGGCGCCTCCAAGGTGCGCACCGACGTGCCCAAGGCGGGCAAGGGCAAGGACGACCACCTCAACGACATGGCGTGGCTGCGCCAACTGCTCGACTGGCAGAAGGAGACCGAGGACCCGGGCGAGTTCCTGGACTCCCTGCGCTTCGACCTGTCCCGCAACGAGGTCTTCGTCTTCACCCCCAAGGGCGACGTCATAGCGCTCCCGGCCGGGGCCACCCCCGTCGACTTCGCGTACGCCGTGCACACCGAGGTCGGCCACCGCACCATAGGAGCGCGGGTCAACGGCCGTCTCGTACCGCTGGAATCCACCCTGGACAACGGCGACCTGGTGGAGGTCTTCACCTCCAAGGCGTCCGGCGCGGGCCCCTCCCGCGACTGGCTCGGCTTCGTGAAGTCGCCGCGCGCCCGCAACAAGATCCGGGCCTGGTTCTCCAAGGAACGCCGCGACGAGGCGATCGAGCAGGGCAAGGACGCCATCGCCCGCGCGATGCGCAAGCAGAACCTGCCGATCCAGCGCATCCTCACCGGCGACTCCCTCGTCACCCTGGCGCACGAGATGCGCTACCCCGACATCTCCTCGCTCTACGCGGCGATCGGCGAGGGCCATGTGGCCGCGCAGAACGTCGTACAGAAGCTCGTCCAGGCCCTCGGCGGGGAGGAAGCCGCCTCCGAGGAGATCGACGAGGCGGTACCGCCGGCCCGCGGCCGCGGCCGCAAGCGGCGCAGCAGCCAGGACCCCGGTGTCGTGGTCAAGGGCGTCGACGACGTCTGGGTCAAGCTCGCCCGCTGCTGTACGCCCGTCCCCGGCGACCCGATCATCGGTTTCGTCACACGGGGTAGTGGCGTATCGGTTCACCGCAGCGACTGCGTCAACGTGGAGTCACTGTCCCGGGAGCCTGAGCGCATCCTCGACGTCGAATGGGCACCCACCCAGTCCTCGGTCTTCCTGGTCGCCATCCAGGTCGAGGCCCTCGACCGCTCCCGGCTCCTGTCAGACGTCACCCGCGTCCTGTCCGACCAGCACGTCAACATCCTCTCCGCGGCCGTCCAGACCTCCCGCGACCGCGTCGCCACCTCCCGCTTCACCTTCGAGATGGGCGACCCCAAACACCTCGGCCACGTCCTGAAGGCGGTCAGAGGCGTCGAGGGCGTCTACGACGTCTACCGGGTCACGTCGGCACGCCGGACGTAATCGCCCGTACGACAACGACAGAGGGGGCTCCCCGCGGGGAGCCCCCTCTCATGTCCGCGTGGCCGACGTCAGCCGCCGAACTCCTGCAGACCCTTCAGTGCCTGCTCCAGCAGCGCCTGACGGCCCTCCAGCTCACGCTCCAGCTTGGCGGCCTTGGCGTCGTTGCCCTGGGCGCGCGCCTGCTCGATCTGGCCCCGCAGCTTGTCCACGGCGGCCTGGAGCTGACCGGTCAGACCCTCGGCACGCGCGCGTGCCTCCGGGTTCGTCCGGCGCCACTCGGCCTCCTCGGCCTCCTGGATGGCCCGCTCCACGGCGTGCATCCGGCCCTCGACCTTCGGCCGGGCGTCCCGCGGCACATGGCCGATGGCCTCCCAGCGCTCGTTGATCGAACGGAACGCGGCACGCGCCGCCTTCAGGTCCGTGACCGGGAGGATCTTCTCGGCCTCCTGGGCCAGCTCCTCCTTCAGCTTCAGGTTCTCGGCCTGCTCGGCGTCCCGCTCGGCGAAGACCGAGCTGCGGGCGGCGAAGAACACGTCCTGCGCGCCGCGGAAGCGGTTCCACAGGTCGTCCTCGTGCTCGCGCTGGGCCCGGCCCGCGGCCTTCCACTCCGCCATCAGCTCGCGGTAGCGGGCCGCCGTCGGACCCCAGTCCGTCGAACCGGACAGCGCCTCGGCCTCGCCGACCAGCCGCTCCTTGGTCCTGCGGGCCTCCTCGCGCTGCGCGTCCAGCTGCGCGAAGTGCGCCTTGCGGCGCTTGGAGAACGCCGACCGGGCGTGCGAGAAGCGGTGCCACAGCTCGTCGTCCGACTTGCGGTCCAGACGCGGCAGACCCTTCCAGGTGTCCACCAGCGCCCGCAGCCGCTCACCGGCGGCCCGCCACTGGTCGGACTGGGCCAGCTCCTCCGCCTCGGCGACCAGCGCCTCCTTGGCGTGCCGCGCCTCGTCGGACTGCTTGGCCCGCTGGGCCTTGCGCTCCTCGCGCCGCTTCTCGACGGTCTCCACCAGCTTGTCAAGACGGACCCGCAGGGCGGCCAGGTCGCCGACCGCGTGATGCGCGTCAACCTGCTCCCGGATGTGGTCGATCGCCGTCTGCGCGTCCTTCGCCGACAGGTCGGTGGTCTTCACTCGCTTCTCGAGGAGGCCGATCTCGACAACCAGGCCCTCGTACTTGCGCTCGAAGTAGGCCAGCGCCTCCTCGGGGGAGCCTGCCTGCCAGGAACCGACGACCTGCTCGCCGTCGGCCGTACGCACGTACACGGTCCCCGTCTCGTCGACGCGGCCCCACGGGTCGCTGCTCACAGCGCCTCCTCCACATGATGCCTGCGAGGGGCCTCGGGGCCCCTGGGCATCGTCCACAGTTTCGTCACGGCCAACATAGGCGACCGGCGGGTTGCCTGTCCGCATCCCGCGCGACCGAAATTTCGCACTTGAGGGGTCAGGATTTGGTGACGGTCGCCTTGTTGATCACCACGGTCGCGTTCGGTGCCGTGTTGCCCGTTGCGGGGTCCGCGGCCTGCGCTCCCGCGGCGGCCAGCTTCTTGAGCACCTTCATGCCCGACTCCGACACCGTGCCGAACGGCGTGTAGTTCGGCGGCAGCGGACTGTCCTGGTAGACCAGGAAGAACTGGCTGCCGCCCGAGTCGCGGCCCTCTCCGGTCTGCGCGTTGTACTGGTTGGCCATCGCCACCGTGCCCGCCGGGTAGACGTCGCCCTTGAGGGACTTGTCCTTGAGGTTCTCGTCCGGAATCGTGTACCCGGGGCCGCCGCTGCCGGAGGCCGTCGGGTCCCCGCACTGCAGCACGAAGATGCCGCCGTCGACCAGCCGGTGGCACTTGGTGTGGTCGAAGTAGCCCTTGCCGGCGAGGAAGTTGAACGAGTTGACCGTGCGCGGCGCCGCCTCGGCCTTCAGCGCGATGTCGATGTCACCGCAGGTGGTCTCCAGCTCCATCGTGTAGTCCGCCGACTTGTCGATGGTCATGGCCGGCTCCTTCTTCCAGCTCATGGTCTCGACCTTGCCCTTGGCGGGCTTCTCGCACGGGTCCGGCACCTTGCTGGTCGGCGTGGTGCTCGGCGTGACCTCCGCGCCGGCGTTCGCCTTGCCGTCGTCCCCTTCGAAGGCGCCGGCCGTGTACAGCCCGAGGCTGCCGATGAGGACGACGCCGACCGTCGACGCGATCACCGCGTTGCGCGTGCGGGCCTTGCGCCGCGCGTCCGTGCGCCGCTGCTGCTGCCGCAAGAACTTCTCCCGGGCGAGCTGACGCCGCCGCTGTTCCTGGCTGACCACGGGGTTGTCTCCTCATGCGTCTCGTACGTCGACCGGTACGCGTGCGTCCTTCGGGTCGACCGTCTGCGTGTGCCCCGTACCGTATATGGGTTCGCTGTGGAATCGGCAGCGCCGGTAGGCTCTGACCGCAAGGCGCAGCCCACCGAACTTGCCACCCGAACCGACACAACGAAGGACGATCGTGCTCATTGCCGGGTTCCCCGCCGGGGCCTGGGGGACGAACTGTTATCTCGTCGCCCCCGCCGCCGGTGAGGAGTGCGTGATCATCGACCCCGGCCACCAGGCCGCCGAAGGTGTCGAGGAAGCGATCCGAAAGCATCGCCTCAAGCCCGTCGCCGTCGTCCTCACCCACGGCCACCTCGACCACGTGGCCTCGGTCGTCCCCGTGTGCGGCGCGCACGACGTACCGGCCTGGATCCACCCCGAGGACCGGTACATGATGAGCGACCCCGAGAAGGCGCTCGGCCGTTCCATCGGCATGCCGCTGATGGGCGAGCTGACCGTGGGGGAGCCCGACGACGTCAAGGAGCTGACCGACGGCGCGAAGCTGGAGCTGGCGGGCCTGGAGCTGTCCGTCGCCCACGCCCCGGGCCATACCAAGGGGTCGGTGACCTTCGGCCTGCCCGAGGCGGCGGACATCCCGCCGATCCTGTTCTCGGGCGACCTGCTGTTCGCCGGCTCCATCGGACGCACCGACCTGCCCGGCGGTGACATGGCCGAGATCCTCGACTCGCTGGCCCGCGTGTGCCTGCCGCTCGACGACTCGACCGTGGTGCTGTCCGGCCACGGCCCCCAGACGACCATCGGCCAGGAGCGCGCCACCAACCCGTATCTGCGGCAAGTGGCCGCAGACCGCCAAGGTCGCGGCGCACCCCAGCAGGCTCCCCGACGAGGAATGTGACGAAAGACCTTCCGTGAGCACCTTCAAGGCCCCCAAGGGCACCTACGACCTGATCCCGCCGGACAGCGCCACCTACCTGGCCGTCCGCGAGGCGATCGCGGCCCCGCTGCGCAACTCCGGCTACGGCTACATCGAGACCCCCGGCTTCGAGAACGTCGAGCTGTTCGCGCGCGGAGTCGGCGAGTCCACCGACATCGTCACCAAGGAGATGTACGCCTTCGAGACCAAGGGCGGCGACCGGCTCGCCCTGCGCCCCGAGGGCACGGCCTCCGTGCTGCGCGCCGCCCTCGAGGCCAACCTGCACAAGGCGGGCAACCTCCCCGTCAAGCTCTGGTACTCCGGCTCGTACTACCGCTACGAGCGCCCCCAGAAGGGCCGCTACCGCCACTTCTCCCAGGTCGGCGCCGAGGCGATCGGCGCCGAGGACCCCGCGCTGGACGCCGAGCTGATCATCCTGGCCGACCAGGCGTACCGCTCCCTGGGCCTCAGCAACTTCCGCATCCTGCTCAACAGCCTGGGCGACAAGGAGTGCCGTCCGGTCTACCGGGCCGCCCTCCAGGACTTCCTGCGCGGCCTCGACCTCGACGAGGACACCCTGCGCCGCGCGGAGATCAACCCGCTGCGCGTCCTGGACGACAAGCGCGAGGCGGTCCAGAAGCAGCTCACCGGCGCCCCGCTGCTGCGCGACTACCTCTGCGACGCCTGCAAGGCGTACCACGAGGAGGTCCGCGAACTGATCACGGCCGCCGGCGTCGCCTTCGAGGACGACCCCAAGCTGGTCCGCGGCCTGGACTACTACACCCGGACGACGTTCGAGTTCGTCCACGACGGTCTGGGCTCCCAGTCCGCGGTGGGCGGCGGCGGCCGCTACGACGGCCTGTCCGAGATGATCGGCGGTCCCGCGCTGCCGTCCGTCGGCTGGGCCCTCGGCGTCGACCGCACGGTCCTCGCCCTGGAGGCGGAGGGCGTCGAACTCCAACTCCCCTCCACGACCAGCGTCTTCGCCGTCCCGCTCGGCGAGGAGGCCCGCCGCGTACTGTTCGCGAAGGTCACCGAACTGCGCAAGGTCGGCATCGCCGCGGACTTCTCGTACGGCGGCAAGGGCCTCAAGGCCGCGATGAAGGCGGCCAACCGCTCCGGCGCACGCTATGCCCTCGTGCTGGGCGAGCGAGACCTCGCCGAAGGCGTCGTCCAGCTCAAGGACATGGAGTCGGGCGAGCAGACGGCGATCGGCGTGAACGAGATCGTCGCCGAGCTGGAGGCCCGTCTGGGCTGAGGGTGACGGGGCTTCGCCGCAGGGCGGGGCCCCGTTGTCCGGAACCCGTCCCTCGCAAGAGTTTCCTTATCTCCAGTGAACGGTGGGCACGCACCCGTCTGCGGCACAATGACCCGTGTCCGGAGAAGGTCCAACTCTCAAGTGACGGAATCGGCGTGATGAGCAAGACGACAGTCAAAGACGTCTCCACCGAGCCGGAGCCGGAGCGCGCCGCCGAGGCGCCGCGCACGGTGGGCGGCAGCCGCGCGTTCGCGCTGATGCTGGTGATCACGGGCGCGGCCGGACTGCTCGCCGCGTGGGTCATCACGATCGACAAGTTCAAGCTCCTCGAAGCCAAGGTCGAGGGCAAGACCTTCGTCCCCGGCTGCAGCCTGAACCCCGTCGTCTCCTGCGGCAGCGTCATGGAGAGCGACCAGGCCTCGGTCTTCGGCTTCCCCAACCCGATGCTCGGCCTCGTCGCCTACGGCATCGTCATCTGCGTCGGCGTGAGCCTGCTCGCCCGCGCCCGCTTCCCGCGCTGGTACTGGCTCACCTTCAACGCCGGCACGCTCTTCGGCGTGAGCTTCTGCGCCTGGCTGACGTTCCAGTCGCTGTACCGCATCGGCGCCCTGTGCCTGTGGTGCTCCCTCGCCTGGGTCGCGACGATCATCATGTTCTGGTACGTGACCTCGTTCAACGTGCGTCAGGGCTTCCTTCCCGGCCCGCGCTGGCTGAAGGGCTTCTTCAGCGAGTTCACCTGGGTGCTGCCGGTGCTGCACATCGGCGTCATCGGCATCCTGATCATGACCCGCTGGTGGGACTTCTGGACCGGCTGACGGTCCGGACGGGATTGTCAGTGCGGTGATTTAGGGTTTCAGCGTGGAGCCCGACCTGTTCACCGCCGCAGCGGAAGACCGCCAGGAGAAGGACCCGACCGCCAGCCCCCTGGCCGTACGGATGCGCCCGCGCACCCTCGACGAGGTGGTGGGCCAGCAGCACCTGCTCAAGCCGGGCTCACCCCTGCGCAGACTCGTCGGCGCCTCCGGCGGCGGCCCCGCCGGCCCCTCCTCGGTGATCCTGTGGGGCCCGCCCGGCACCGGCAAGACCACCCTGGCGTACGTCGTCTCCAAGGCCACCAACAAGCGCTTCGTGGAGCTGTCCGCGATCACCGCCGGCGTCAAGGAGGTCCGCGCGGTCATCGAGGGCGCCCGCCGCGCCACCGGCGGCTACGGCAAGGAGACCGTCCTCTTCCTCGACGAGATCCACCGCTTCAGCAAGGCCCAGCAGGACTCCCTGCTCCCCGCCGTCGAGAACCGCTGGGTCACGCTCATCGCGGCGACGACGGAGAACCCGTACTTCTCCGTCATCTCCCCCCTCCTCTCCCGCTCCCTGCTGCTGACCCTCGAACCCCTCACCGACGACGACCTGCGCGGCCTGCTCCGGCGCGCGCTGACCGACGAGCGCGGCCTCAAGGGCTCCGTCACCCTCGCCGAGGACACCGAGGACCACCTGCTGCGCATCGCGGGCGGCGACGCCCGACGCGCCCTGACCGCCCTGGAGGCCGCAGCCGGGGCCGCCCTCGACAAGGGCGAGCGGGAGATAGGCCTGCAGACGCTGGAGGAGACGGTCGACCGGGCCGCCGTGAAGTACGACCGCGACGGCGACCAGCACTACGACGTGGCCAGCGCCCTCATCAAGTCCATCCGCGGCTCCGACGTCGACGCCGCCCTGCACTACCTGGCCCGGATGATCGAGGCCGGCGAGGACCCCCGCTTCATCGCCCGCCGCCTGATGATCTCCGCCAGCGAGGACATCGGCCTGGCCGATCCGAACGCCCTGCCCATCGCGGTCGCCGCCGCCCAGGCCGTCGCCATGATCGGCTTCCCCGAGGCCGCCCTCACCCTCAGCCACGCCACCATCGCCCTCGCCCTGGCCCCGAAGTCCAACTCCGCCACCACCGCGATCGGCGCCGCCATGGAGGACGTACGCAAAGGGCTGGCCGGGCCCGTGCCGGCGCACCTGCGCGACGGGCACTACAAGGGCGCCGCCAAGCTCGGGCACGCGCAGGGGTACGTGTACCCGCACGACCTGGCCGAGGGCATCGCCGAGCAGCAGTACGCCCCGGACGCGATCAAGGACCGCGAGTACTACGAGCCGTCCCGGCACGGCGCCGAGGCGCGGTACGCGGACGCCGTGGAGTGGACCCGCAAGCACCTCGGTCGCAGACGGCCCTGACCGCCCTGTAGAATCCCTCGAAGTGCTGTGTCCCGTGCAGTCAGAACGGGACGGTCAGCCGGGGCCCCCAGTGGGTCCCAGGAGCGTCGCGCACCGTTCGACAGGTGTCGCGGGCAGCCCACCACCACTCGTCGCAGGACGGGACCGGTCGGTGGGCCACTCGCGTGCTGCACGTATGTGCCCAGACCAGGGAGCGGCTGCCCACCGAGGTCCCTCGGGACCGAGGCGGGTTTCCCCGGCTGCGGATGCGACCTCCCACAACCCTGACAAGCCGAAACCAGGAAATGAGAGATTGTGGCGAACCAGTCCCGCCCCAAGGTCAAGAAGTCGCGTGCCCTCGGCATCGCGCTGACCCCGAAGGCCGTCAAGTACTTCGAGGCCCGTCCCTACCCGCCGGGTGAGCACGGCCGCGGCCGCAAGCAGAACTCGGACTACAAGGTCCGTCTGCTGGAGAAGCAGCGTCTGCGTGCGCAGTACGACGTGTCCGAGCGCCAGCTCGTCCGCGCCTACGAGCGTGCCTCCAAGGTCCAGGGCAAGACCGGTGAGGCCCTGATCATCGAGCTCGAGCGTCGCCTCGACGCCCTGGTGCTGCGTTCGGGCATCGCCCGCACCATCTACCAGGCCCGTCAGATGGTCGTGCACGGCCACATCGAGGTCAACGGCCAGAAGGTCGACAAGCCGTCGTTCCGCGTCCGTCCCGACGACGTCGTGATGGTCCGCGAGCGCAGCCGCGAGAAGACCCTCTTCTCGATCGCCCGTGAGGGCGGCTTCGCCCCCGAGGGCGAGACCCCGCGCTACCTCCAGGTGAACCTCAAGGCCCTGGCGTTCCGCCTGGACCGTGAGCCGAACCGCAAGGAGATCCCGGTGATCTGCGACGAGCAGCTCGTCGTCGAGTACTACGCCCGTTGATCCTTCAGCGGTCGTAGCACCCTCCGCGCCCCGGCCCGCCGCCTCCCCGCCCTTCCGGGCGGGCGAGGCGGCGGGCTGCCGCATTCCGGTGCCCGCGCGGGGCGGTAATCCGGTTCGGAGCCGCACCCCCGGCGCGATAGGCTCGGCCTACTGTTTTCTTCAGGTTCCGAAGTTGACTGCACGTTTCAGGGAGCGGGTGCACACAGTGTCCGGAGGCGAGGTTGCCGGGATGCTGGTGGCCGTCTTCTGGGCGATCCTGGTCTCCTTCCTCGCGGTGGCTCTCGCGAGGCTGGCCCAGACGCTCAGGGCGACCACCAAGCTGGTCGCGGACGTGACCGACCAGGCCGTACCGCTCTTGGCGGACGCCTCCTCCGCGGTGCGCTCGGCGCAGACCCAGATCGACCGGGTCGACGCGATCGCCTCGGACGTCCAGGAGGTCACCTCCAACGCCTCCGCCCTGTCCACCACCGTGGCCTCCACCTTCGGCGGCCCCCTGGTCAAGGTCGCGGCCTTCGGCTACGGCGTGCGCCGGGCCATCTCCGGCCGCAAGGACGACGAAGCGCCCGCGAGGACGACACCCCGGCGTACCGTCATCGTGGGCCGCACGGTTCCGGCCGCACGGCGGGACAAGCGGAAGAAGGGCTGAGACCAGGCGATGTTCCGCCGTACCTTCTGGTTCACCACGGGCGTCGCCGCCGGTGTGTGGGCCACCACCAAAGTCAACCGCAAGCTGAAGCAGCTGACCCCCGAGCACCTCGCCGTCACCGCGACGAACAAGGCGCTCGACGCGGGCCACCGCCTCAAGGACCGGGCCGTGGGCTTCGCCCTCGACGTCCGCGACAACATGGCCCGGCGGGAGGCCGAGCTGGAGGACGCGTTGGGCCTCAACGCGGACCCCGAACTCCCCGCGCCGCGGCGCCACGCCGCGATCGAGAACCGCAACAAGCCGAAGACGTACGTCATCGACAGCACGACGTACTCGTACAACCGGAATGAGGACCACTGATGGAGTCGGCTGAGATCCGCCGCCGCTGGCTGAGCTTCTTCGAGGAGCGCGGGCACACCGTCGTCCCTTCGGCGTCGCTCATCGCGGACGACCCGACTCTGCTCCTCGTCCCCGCCGGCATGGTTCCCTTCAAGCCCTACTTCCTGGGCGAGGTCAAGCCGCCGTTCGACCGCGCCACCAGCGTGCAGAAGTGCGTGCGCACGCCGGACATCGAAGAGGTCGGCAAGACCACCCGGCACGGCACGTTCTTCCAGATGTGCGGCAACTTCTCCTTCGGCGACTACTTCAAGGAAGGCGCCATCAAGCTCGCCTGGGAGCTGCTCACCAGCCCCCAGGACAAGGGCGGCTACGGCCTCGACCCCGAGCGCCTGTGGATCACCGTCTACAAGGACGACGACGAGGCCGAGCGCATCTGGCACGACGTCGTCGGCGTGCCCATGGAGCGCATCCAGCGCCTGGGCATGAAGGACAACTTCTGGTCCATGGGCGTCCCCGGCCCCTGCGGCCCCTGCTCCGAGATCAACTACGACCGCGGCCCCGAGTTCGGCGTCGAGGGCGGCCCGGCCGTCAACGACGAGCGGTACGTGGAGATCTGGAACCTCGTCTTCATGCAGTACGAGCGGGGCGAGGGCACCGGCAAGGAGAGCTTCGACATCCTCGGCGACCTGCCGAGCAAGAACATCGACACCGGTCTCGGCCTGGAGCGCCTCGCCATGATTCTGCAGGGCGTGCAGAACATGTACGAGATCGACACCTCCATGGCCGTCATCAACAAGGCCACCGAGCTGACCGGCGTCCGCTACGGCGACGCCCAGGCCTCGGACGTCTCCCTGCGCGTGGTCACCGACCACATGCGCACCGCCGTGATGCTCATCGGCGACGGCGTCACCCCGGGCAACGAGGGCCGCGGCTACGTCCTGCGCCGCATCATGCGCCGCGCCATCCGCAACATGCGCCTCCTCGGCGCCACGGGCCCCGTCGTCAAGGACCTCGTGGACACCGTGATCGCCATGATGGGCCAGCAGTACCCGGAGCTGGTCACCGATCGCGAGCGCATCGAGAAGGTCGCCCTGGCCGAGGAGAACGCCTTCCTCAAGACGCTGAAGGCCGGCACCAACATCCTCGACACCGCCGTGACCGAGACCAAGGCCGCCGGCGGCACGGTCCTCGCCGGCGACAAGGCCTTCCTGCTCCACGACACCTGGGGCTTCCCGATCGACCTCACCCTGGAGATGGCCGCCGAGCAGGGCCTGTCCGTGGACGAGGACGGCTTCCGCCGCCTGATGAAGGAGCAGCGGGAGCGCGCCAAGGCCGACGCCCAGGCCAAGAAGACCGGCCACGCCGACATGGGCGCCTACCGGGAGATCGCCGACTCCGCCGGCGAGACCGAGTTCATCGGCTACTCCGACACCGAGGGCGAGTCGACGATCGTCGGCATCCTCGTCGATGGCTCCTCCTCCCCGGCCGCCACCGAGGGCGACGAGGTCGAGATCGTCCTCGACCGCACCCCGTTCTACGCCGAGGGCGGCGGCCAGATCGGCGACACCGGCAAGATCAAGGTCGACTCCGGTGCCGTCATCGAGATCCGCGACTGCCAAAAGCCGGTCCCCGGCGTCTACGTCCACAAGGGCGTCGTCCAGGTCGGCGAGGTGACCGTCGGCGCCAAGGCCCACGCCTCCATCGACCACCGCCGCCGTAAGGCCATCGCCCGCGCCCACTCGGCCACCCACCTCACCCACCAGGCCCTGCGCGACGCCCTCGGCCCGACGGCCGCCCAGGCCGGTTCCGAGAACCAGCCCGGCCGCTTCCGCTTCGACTTCGGTTCCCCGTCCGCCGTTCCCACGGCCGTGATGACCGACGTCGAGCAGAAGATCAACGAGGTGCTCGCCCGCGACCTCGACGTGCACGCCGAGGTCATGGGCATCGACGAGGCCAAGAAGCAGGGCGCCATCGCCGAGTTCGGCGAGAAGTACGGCGAGCGGGTCCGCGTCGTGACCATCGGTGACTTCTCCAAGGAGCTGTGCGGCGGCACGCACGTCCACAACACCGCCCAGCTGGGCCTGGTGAAGCTGCTCGGCGAGTCGTCGATCGGCTCGGGCGTACGCCGTATCGAGGCCCTCGTGGGTGTTGACGCCTACAACTTCCTCGCCCGTGAGCACACGGTCGTCGCCCAGCTCCAGGAGCTGATCAAGGGGCGTCCGGAGGAGCTCCCGGAGAAGGTCTCCGCCATGCTCGGCAAGCTGAAGGACGCCGAGAAGGAGATCGAGAAGTTCCGCGCCGAGAAGGTGCTCCAGGCCGCCGCCGGTCTCGCCGAGTCCGCCAAGGACGTACGCGGGATCGCCCTGGTGACCGGTCAGGTCCCGGACGGCACCACCGCCGACGACCTGCGCAAGCTCGTGCTCGACGTGCGCGGCCGCATCCAGGGCGGACGGGCCGCCGTCGTCGCCCTGTTCACCGTGGCGAACGGCAAGCCGCTGACCGTCATCGCCACCAACGAGGCCGCCCGCGAGCGCGGCCTGAAGGCCGGTGACCTGGTCCGCACGGCCGCCAAGACCCTCGGCGGCGGCGGTGGCGGCAAGCCGGACGTCGCCCAGGGCGGCGGCCAGAACCCGGCCGCCCTCGGCGAGGCCGTGGACGCCGTCGAGCGCCTCGTCCAGGAGACGGCCAAGTAATGCGCAGAGGACGTCGGCTCGCCATCGACGTCGGGGACGCCCGCATCGGGGTCGCCTCGTGCGACCCCGACGGGATCCTCGCCACCCCGGTGGAGACCGTCCCCGGCCGGGACATCCCCGCAGCTCAACGCCGGTTGAGGCAACTGGTCGAGGAGTACGAGCCGATCGAGGTCGTCGTCGGGCTCCCGCGCTCCCTCAAGGGCGGCGAGGGCCCGGCCGCGGTCAAGGTGCGGGGCTTCGCCCAGGAACTGGCCCGCATGATCGCGCCGATTCCGGTGAGACTCGTGGACGAGCGCATGACCACGGTGACGGCCAGTCAGGGGCTGCGCGCCTCGGGCGTGAAGTCCAAGAAGGGCAGATCGGTCATCGACCAGGCAGCCGCCGTGATCATCCTCCAGCAGGCACTGGAATCCGAACGGGTGTCAGGCAAAGCGCCGGGCGAGGGCGTCGAAGTGGTCATCTGATCGCGATACGGTAACGTTCCGCGCGATGCGGAGGTGTTCGAACAGCCTCCGCACAAAGAGAGGCGGATCGGAAGCCGGGCCCGACGCCGCGTGACCGCCGCCTCGCGGCTCTAGGGGATCGATGACTGAGTATGGCCGGGGCCAGGGCTCCGAACCGTGGCATCCCGAGGACCCGTACTACGGGGACGGTGGATGGGAAGGACAGCAGGCCCACATGGGCCAGCAGTCCTCCTACGGCGGCCAGCCGCAGCACTATCCAGAGCAGCCGCAGCAGCCGCAGTACGGCGACTGGGGCACCGGCGAACAGGCCGGATACGGTCAGGCGCAGCAGTACAACCAGCAGCAGTACCCGGGAGACGGCTACCAGCAGGGGGACGGCTACCAGCAGGGCTACGACAACGGCGGCTGGGGTGCCGGCACGCACCAACCGCAGGTCCAGTACACCGACCCCGCGGACCCCTACGGCCAGCAGGCCGGCGGATACGAGGGGCAGCAGCCGGACTACTACGGCACGCCCGAGGCCTATCCGCCGCCGGAGCCCCCGAACCGGCGCAGCACCGAACCGGAGCCCCGAACCGACTGGGATCCGGGGCCCGACCAGGGTGAACACGCCTTCTTCGCGGGCGGCGGAGAGGACACCGACGCCGACGACGACGTGGACGCCGACGAGCCGGGGAGCCGGCGCGGCCGCGGGGAGCGGCGGGGCCGGGGTGGCAAGGGCGGGAAGAAGCGCCGTAGCGGGTGTGCCTGTCTGGTGGTGCTGCTGGTCTTCGGTGGCGGCATCGCCGGTGTCGGATATTTCGGGTATCAGTTCTATCAGGATCGTTTCGCCGAGGCTCCGGACTATGCCGGGGACGGCACGTCCACGACGGTGTCCGTCGAGATTCCCAAGGGCGCGGGCGGCTACGAGATCGGCCGTCTTCTCAAGGAGGCGGGGGTCGTCAAGAGCGTCGACGCGTTCGTCGCCGCGCAGTCCCAGAACCCCGACGGGAACAAGATCCAGGCCGGCGCCTACCTCCTGAAGAAGGAGATGTCCGCCAAGAGCGCCGTCGTGATGATGCTCGACCCCAAGAGCCAGAACAACCTGATGGTCACACCGGGGCAGCGCAACTTCAGCATCTACAAGGCGATCGACGAGAAGCTCGACCTGGAGTCGGGCGCCACCAAGAAGGCGGCGCAGAAGAACTACGGCAGCCTCGGACTGCCGGACTGGGCGGAGAAGGGCGGCGACGTCAAGGACCCGCTGGAGGGCTTCCTCCACCCGGGCACCTATCCCGCCGCCAAGGGGCAGAAGCCGGAGACCGTCCTGAAGGAGATGGTCGGCCGGGCCACCGCGACGTACGAGGAACTCGGCCTGGAGAAGAAGGCCGAGGGCCTGGGCCTCGACGATCCCTGGCAACTGCTCACCGTGGCCAGCATGGTGCAGGCCGAGGGTACGAGCCACGACGACTTCCGCAAGATGGCCGAGGTCGTCTACAACCGCCTCAAGCCCGGCAACCCGCAGACGTACGGCGCCCTGGAGTTCGACTCCACGTACAACTACATCAAGAACCAGAGCAAGATCGATCTGACGATCGCCGAGCTGAAGCAGTACAACAACCCCTACAACACGTACTACGTGAAGGGGCTGCCGCCCGGACCCATCTCCAACCCCGGCAACGACGCGCTCAAGGGCGCGCTCGATCCGACGAGCGACGGCTGGTACTACTTCATCTCCCTCGACGGCAAGACCAGCAAGTTCACCAGGACGCTCGCCGAACACGACAAGCTGGTCCAGGAGTTCAACGCCTCGCGGAACAAGGACTGAGGACAGGTTCAATGACAGCTCGGGCCGCCAACGCCCGTCGGGCCGCCGTGCTCGGCTCGCCCATCGCCCACTCCCTCTCCCCGGTGCTGCACCGCACCGCGTACCAGGAACTGGGGCTGACCGGCTGGACGTACGACCGGTTCGAGGTGGACGAGGCGGCGCTGCCCGGGTTCTTCGCCGAGCTCGGGCCGGAGTGGGCCGGGCTGTCGCTGACCATGCCGTTGAAGCGGGCGGTCATCCCGCTGCTGGACGAGGTCAGTGAGACGGCCCGCTCGGTGGAGGCGGTCAACACGGTCGTCCTCACCGAGGACGGCCGCCGCGTCGGCGACAACACCGACATCCCCGGCATGGTCGCCGCCCTGCGGGAACGCGGCATCGAGCAGGTCGACTCGGCGGCGATCCTCGGCGCCGGCGCCACCGCCTCCTCCGCGCTGGCCGCCCTCGCCCGCGTCTGCACCGGTGAGGTCGTCGCCTACGTCCGCAGCGAGGCCCGGGCCGCCGAGATGCGGCAGTGGGGCGAGCGGCTGGACGTCGAGGTGCGTACGGCGGACTGGGCGGACGCAGCCGGGGCGCTGCGCGCGCCGCTGGTGATCGCGACCACGCCGGCCGGCACGACGGACGCCCTGGCCACCGCCGTACCGGAACGGCCCGCCACCCTCTTCGACGTGCTCTACGAGCCGTGGCCCACCGAGCTCGCGGCCCGCTGGTCGATGTTCGGCGGTGCCGTGGTCAGCGGCCTCGACCTGCTGGTGCACCAGGCGGTGCTCCAGGTCGAGCAGATGACGGGACGCGCGCCCGCGCCGCTGGACGCCATGCGGAAGGCGGGCGAGCACGCGCTGGCGGAACGTTAGGATCCGCTTGGTTCCGCGGGTGCGGGGCCGGGAGGGAAGCGTCTCGTGTCCGCAGGCATGCCGCTGGCGTCTGCCGAACTGCTTCGGCAGCTGCTGTGGTTCCT
This sequence comes from Streptomyces sp. TRM68416, assembly GCF_014596915.1. Taxonomy (GTDB): domain Bacteria; phylum Actinomycetota; class Actinomycetes; order Streptomycetales; family Streptomycetaceae; genus Streptomyces. Next base: position 130,231 of record NZ_JACVWU010000002.1, on the reverse strand, counting down.
GCCCACCTGGGTCATGGACGTCGCGCTCTGGCTGATCGCGGTCGCCGTCCTGGCGAGCTGGGTCCTCGCGCTGCGCAGAAGGATCGTCCGGTACCGGGCGCGACGCAGGGCAGGGCGGGTTCCGCGGCGGCAGTGCGGCGACTCCGATCGCCGCGGGGCTCCTCGGTAGCGCTTGGAGAGCGGTTCCGTCCGAGCGCCGCCCAGCAGGAACCTGACACTGTCCCGTCCGTCTGATGGACCGGCGGCCGGAAACAGGCGCCGGGCGTGGGAGGATCGGAGGTGGCGGGCCGGGGCCGCGCACCTGGTCGCGCCATCGCCGTACGCGAGGAAGCGCGTACGAGGGCAGTACCAGGGCGCGAGCACTGAGGAGCACCGTTGAGCAGGTTGCGCTGGCTGACCGCGGGGGAGTCCCACGGCCCCGCACTCGTGGCGACGCTGGAGGGCCTTCCCGCCGGTGTGCCGATCACCACGGAGATGGTGGCGGACCACCTGGCCCGGCGGCGGCTCGGCTATGGACGCGGTGCGCGGATGAAGTTCGAGCGGGACGAGGTCACCTTCCTCGGCGGCGTCCGGCACGGGCTGACCCTCGGTTCCCCGGTCGCGGTCATGGTGGGCAACACCGAGTGGCCGAAGTGGGAGCAGGTCATGGCGGCCGACCCGGTCGACCCGGAGATCCTCGCGGGCCTGGCCCGCAACGCGCCGCTGACCCGTCCCCGTCCCGGTCACGCCGACCTCGCCGGTATGCAGAAGTACGGCTTCGACGAGGCCCGGCCGATCCTGGAGCGGGCCTCCGCGCGGGAGACGGCGGCCCGGGTGGCGCTGGGCGCGGTGGCCCGGTCGTACCTGAAGGAGACGGCCGGGATCGAGATCGTCAGCCATGTCGTCGAGCTGTGCTCGGTGAAGGCGCCGCAGGGTGTGTACCCGACCCCGGCCGACGTCGAGAAGCTGGACGCCGATCCGCTGCGCTGCCTGGACGCGGACACCTCGAAGGCGATGGTGGCGGAGGTCGACCAGGCCCACAAGGACGGCGACACCCTCGGTGGCGTGGTCGAGGTCCTGGCCTACGACGTCCCCGTGGGCCTGGGCTCGCACGTGCACTGGGACCGCAAGCTGGACGCCCGGCTCGCCGGTGCGCTGATGGGCATCCAGGCGATCAAGGGTGTCGAGATCGGCGACGGCTTCGACCTGGCCCGGGTGCCCGGCTCCAAGGCGCACGACGAGATCGTGAACACCCCCGAGGGCATCCGCCGCGTGTCCGGCCGCGCGGGCGGCACCGAGGGCGGCCTGTCCACCGGTGAGCTGCTGCGGGTGCGCGCCGCGATGAAGCCGATCGCGACCGTGCCGCGCGCCCTGCAGACCGTGGATGTGACGACGGGCGAGGCGGCGCAGGCGCACCACCAGCGCTCCGACGTCTCCGCCGTTCCGGCCGCGGGCATCGTCGCCGAGGCGATGGTGGCCCTGGTCCTCGCGGACGCGGTGGCGGAGAAGTTCGGCGGTGACAACGTGGTGGAGACCCGCCGCAACGTCCGGTCCTACCTCGACAACCTGGCGATCCGATGACCCCGGTCATGGTGCTCGTCGGCCCGATGGGCGTGGGCAAGTCCACCGTCGGCCGGCTGCTGGCCGAGCGGCTCGGTGTCGGCTTCCGGGACACCGACGACGACATCGAGGCCGAGCAGGGCCGGACCATCGCCGAGATCTTCGTCGACGAGGGCGAGGCCGCCTTCCGTGCCGTCGAGAAGCGGACCGTCCGGCAGGCGCTGGCCGAGCACGACGGCGTCCTCGCCCTCGGCGGCGGCGCGATCCTGGACGAGGACACCCGCGCGCTACTGGCCGGCCAGCGGGTCGTCTACCTCTCGATGGACGTCGAGGAGGCGGTCAAGCGCACCGGCCTGAACGCCGCCCGCCCGCTGCTCGCGGTCAACCCGCGCAAGCAGTGGCGCGAGCTGATGGAGGCCCGCCGCCATCTGTACGAGCAGATCGCCACGGCTGTCGTCGCCACCGACGGCCGTACGCCCGAAGAAGTCACGCAAGCGGCGCTGGACGCACTGGAGTTGAAGGAAGCATGAGCGAGGCAGTCACCCGGATCCAGGTCGGCGGCACCGCGGGCAGTGACCCCTACGAGGTCCTGGTGGGCCGTCAGCTCCTGGGCGAGCTCGGCGGGCTGATCGGCGACAAGGCCAAGCGGGTGGCCGTCATCCACCCCGAGGCGCTCGCCGAGACCGGTGACGCGCTGCGCGCCGACCTCGCCGGCCAGGGCTACGACGCCGTCGCCATCCAGGTGCCGAACGCGGAGGAGGCCAAGACCGCCGAGGTCGCCGCCTACTGCTGGAAGGCGCTCGGCCAGTCCGGCTTCACCCGCACCGACGTGGTCGTGGGCGTCGGCGGCGGTGCCACCACGGACCTGGCCGGTTTCGTGGCGGCGACCTGGCTGCGCGGGGTGCGCTGGATCGCGGTGCCCACCACCGTGCTGGCGATGGTGGACGCGGCCGTCGGCGGCAAGACCGGCATCAACACCGCCGAGGGCAAGAACCTCGTCGGCGCCTTCCACCCGCCCGCCGGGGTCCTGTGCGACCTGGCCGCGCTGGACTCGCTGCCGGTCAACGACTACGTCTCCGGACTCGCCGAGATCATCAAGGCCGGCTTCATCGCCGACCCGGCGATCCTCGACCTCATCGAGTCCGACCCGCAGGCCGCCCGGACCCCGGCCGGCCCGCACACCGCCGAGCTGATCGAGCGCTCCATCCGCGTGAAGGCCGAGGTCGTCTCCTCCGACCTGAAGGAGGCGGGCCTGCGCGAGATCCTCAACTACGGCCACACCCTCGGCCACGCCATCGAGAAGAACGAGCGCTACAAGTGGCGGCACGGCGCGGCCGTCGCCGTCGGCATGCACTTCGCCGCCGAGCTGGGCCGGCTGGCCGGACGCCTGGACGACGCGACGGCCGACCGCCACCGCACCATCCTGGAGGCGGTCGGACTGCCGCTGACCTACCGCTACGACCAGTGGCCCAAGCTGGTGGAGAACATGAAGGTCGACAAGAAGTCCCGCGGCGACCTCCTGCGCTTCATCGTTCTGGACGGCCTGGCCAAGCCCACCGTCCTGGAAGGACCGGACCCGGCGGTGCTGCTCGCCGCCTACGGAGAAGTGGGCCAGTAAGTCCGCTGCCACGTCGTACGCCCGATTTACCCTGCGGGCACGGGCACTTCGGACCGCCCCCGGCCGTTCACCAATCGGTGGCCGGGGGCGGTACCGTTCGGTAGGGAGCGGGGTCGTACCTCGCTGCCAGCGCCCATGGCCCGTACGAGATGGAGTGGCACCGGATGCAGCACGCAGTGGGTTCTCCGCTGCCGCCGCCCCACCAGCCGGGGCACGGACCGGCCGTCGGCTGGTCCCCGGCCGCACAGGACCCGGGTCAACCGCACCCGGGCACACACCAGGGATCCGCTCCCGCGGCTCCGGCGCATCCGGGGGCGTCCCCTGTCCCTCCGGCGCATCAGGCGTCCGGCCCGCTTCCTCCGCCCCATCAGGGCGGCTCGGCTCCTGTGCCTCCGCCGCATCAGGGCTCGGCCCCCGTTCCTCCGGCGCATCAGGGTTCCGGCTCGGTCCCTCCGGCGCACCAGGGCTCCGGACCCGTGCCTCCGCCGTACCACGGATCGGCCCCCGTCCCCCCGCCGCACCCCGCGCCGGGCTTCACCGCGCCCCCGCCGGGATCGGTCCCGCCCGCTCCGCATCACGTCCCGGCGCCGCCGGCCCCGGACACCACGGGGCACGTCACGCTGCCGCCCGGCGGCCCCGTGGCCATGCCGAGTCCGCCGCCGGCCACCGCCGCGCACGACCCGGCGACCACGGCGATCGCGGCGATCGCGGTGCTGCTCATCGGCCCGGCCGGGGCCGGCAAGACCAGCGTCGCCAAGTACTGGGCGGACCACCGCCGGGTGCCCACCGCCCACATCAGCCTCGACGACGTACGCGAATGGGTCCGCTCGGGCTTCGCCGACCCCCAGACGGGCTGGAACGACAACTCCGAGGCGCAGTACCGCCTGGCCCGCCGCACCTGCGGTTTCGCCGCGCGCAACTTCCTGGCCAACGGCATCTCCTGCATCCTCGACGACGCCGTCTTCCCCGACCGCCCGGTCGTGGGCCTCGGCGGCTGGAAGCGCCATGTGGGTCCGGGGCTGCTGCCGGTGGTTCTCCTGCCGGGCCTGGAGATCGTCCTGGAGCGCAACGCCGAACGCTCCGGCAACCGCCGCCTCACCGACGAGGAGGTCGCCCGCATCCACGGCCGTATGGCCGGCTGGTACGGCTCCGGCCTGCCGATCATCGACAACTCCCAGCTGGACGTACCGCAGACGGCACAGGTGCTGGACGACGTACTGGCACGCTCGATCGCCAGCCCGCCGAAGTGGTAGCGCGGTTCTTCCGGGCGCAGGGGAGCTGACGTACTCAAGGGGCGCGGGGAACTGCGCGAGAAACCCCCACCGGCCCGCACCCGACGCACCACCCCCGCAACCCCCACTCGGCCCTCCCAACCGGCACAAAACAGACAACGCTCCTACGCTCGACACATGTCAGAGGTGTACGCCACCCGCCGAGCCAGGCTCAGGGACCGCTGCCAAGCCGGCGGCAGCCAGTCCGCCCTGGTGACCCGCCCCGCCAACGTCCGCTACCTCGCAGGCGCGGCCCCGCGCGGCGCCGTCCTGCTGGTCGGCAGGACCGAGGACGTCCTGGTGTGCGCCGGCCCGCCGGACGACCGTCCCGCCGAGGGGCGCCCGGACGAGGCCCTGCGCCTGCACACCCTCCCCGGCATCGGCGGCGATCCCGCCGTCGCGGCGGCCGACCTCGCGGCCGCGCAGGACGCCGACTCCCTCGCCCTGGAGGAGCACTACGTCACCGTGGCCCGCCACCGCGCCATCCGCTCGGTCGCGCCGCGCCTGCGCCTGGCCGACCTGGGCGGAGCCGTCGAGCAGCTCAGGGTGGTCAAGGACGAGGAGGAGATCTCCTGTCTGCGCATCGGCGCCGAGATCGCCGACCAGGCCCTGGGCGAGCTCCTGGAATCCATCCTCGTCGGCCGCACCGAACGGCATCTCGCCCTGGAGCTGGAGCGCCGCCTCGTCGACCACGGCGCCGACGGCCCGGCCTTCCCGACCTCCGTCGCCACCGGCCCGCACTCCGGTCGCCGCGCCCACCGCCCCACCGACCGCAGGGTCGAGGAGGGCGACTTCCTCTCCGTCTGCCTGGGCGCCACCTACCGCGGCTACCGCTGCGAGATCGGCCGCACCTTCGCCATCGGCACGTCCCCCGCCGACTGGCAGATCGAGCTGTACGACCTCGTCTTCGCCGCCCAGCGCGCCGGCCGCGAGGCCCTCGCACCCGGCGCCGCCTGCCGTGACGTGGACCGTGCCGCACGCCACGTACTGGACTCCGCGGGATACACGGAGGGCCTGCCACCGCTCACCGGGCACGGTGTCGGGCTCGAAATCGACGAGGACCCGCAGTTGGCCCCCGCGGCCATGGGTAAACTGGACGCTTGCGTGCCGGTCACCGTCGAACCGGGGGTCCACCTCCCGGGCCGGGGCGGTGTCCGGATCGATGACACGCTCGTCGTTCGCCCCGAGGCGGACGGCGGACCCGAGCTACTCACCATCACGACCAAGGAGCTGCTCGCACTCTAGGCAGGTGCGTGCCCCGGGGTCGTCCACGTCAGTCCAGGAGATTCCGCAACCGTGGCTTCCACGAACGACCTCAAGAACGGCATGGTGCTCAAGCTCGAAGGCGGCCAGCTCTGGTCCGTCGTCGAGTTCCAGCACGTCAAGCCCGGCAAGGGCCCGGCCTTCGTGCGCACCAAGCTCAAGAACGTGCTCTCCGGCAAGGTCGTCGACAAGACCTTCAACGCCGGTGTCAAGGTCGAGACGGCCACTGTCGACAAGCGCGACATGCAGTTCTCGTACATGGACGGCGAGTACTTCGTCTTCATGGACATGGAGACCTACGACCAGCTCATGGTCGACCGCAAGGCCGTCGGCGACGCCGCCAACTTCCTGATCGAGGGCTTCACCGCCACCGTCGCGCAGCACGAGGGCGAGGTGCTCTTCGTCGAGCTGCCGGCCGCCGTCGAGCTCGTCGTCCAGGAGACCGAGCCGGGCGTCCAGGGCGACCGCTCCACCGGCGGCACCAAGCCCGCCACGCTGGAGACCGGCCACCAGATCCAGGTCCCGCTCTTCATCACCACCGGTGAGAAGATCAAGGTCGACACCCGCACGAGCGACTACCTCGGCCGGGTGAACAGCTAACCGTGGCTGCCCGCAACACGGCCCGCAAGCGCGCCTTCCAGATCCTCTTCGAGGGCGACCAGCGTGGCGTCGACGTCCTGACGGTCCTCGCGGACTGGGTCCGGCTGTCCCGGAGCGACACCCGGCAGCCCCCCGTGAGCGAGTACACGATGGAGCTGGTCGAGGGCTACGCCCGGCAGGCGGCGCGCATCGACGAGCTGATCGCGCAGTACTCCGTCGGCTGGACGCTCGACCGGATGCCGGTCGTCGACCGCAACCTCCTGCGGCTCGGCGCCTACGAGCTGATCTGGGTCGACGCGACCCCGGACGCCGTCGTGCTGGACGAGATGGTGCAGCTGGCCAAGGAGTTCTCCACGGACGAGTCGCCGTCGTTCGTCAACGGCCTCCTCGGCCGTCTGAAGGAGCTCAAGCCCTCACTGCGCCGCGAAGAGGCGTAACGGGGCACGCACCCACATGCCGGAGGGGTCCACAGCGACGCGCTGTGGGCCCCTCCGGCATCGTGCGCCTCTCTGGTGCGTCCGTGGCGCGTGAGACGCGCCCTGGTACGTCCGTGACGCGTGAGACGCGCCGAAAGCCGCCGGGGTGGCCGGAACCGTCAAGTTCCGGCCACCCCGGCGGCACGTTTCTGCTGAGACGGGAGAAGGCTCAGTTCTCCTCGTGGGACACCGCGCGACGCGCGTCGGCGTCCAGCACGCCCCAGCTGATCAGCTGCTCGGTGAGCACCGAGGGGGACTGGTCGTAGATGACGGCGAGTGTGCGCAGGTCGTCCTGACGGATCGAGAGGACCTTGCCGTTGTAGTCACCGCGCTGCGACTGGATCGTCGCGGCGTACCGCTGCAGCGGGCCCGCCTTCTCGGCCGGCACGTGGGCCAGCCGCTCCAGGTCCAGGACCAGCTTCGGCGGCGGCTCGGCGGCGCCGCCCGGCGTGGTGCCCGGCAGTAGCTCCTGCACCGGAACGCCGTAGAAATCCGCCAGCTCGGCGAGGCGCTGCACGGTCACGGCACGGTCGCCGCGCTCGTACGAGCCCACCACGACGGCCTTCCAGCGACCCTGGGACTTCTCCTCGACACCGTGGAGGGAAAGGCCCTGCTGGGTGCGGATGGCCCGGAGCTTGGCCCCGAGCTGTTTGGCGTATTCGCTGGACATATAGCTCCCCGGACACTGTGTCGACGCGGCCGGCTGTGTTCCCGCCGCGCGGCTGGTAACTCACTGTGAGGTTACGCAGCGTGACTCTTCTGCGTCAAGCCGAATGGTCCACACCGACTCTTCCGTGGGAGTGGCGGCCGATTACGCCATGGGGGTGAACCGGGGGCGTGGTGCGGCCTGCTAGGGTGAGTGGCGCAAACCCGACGTCCTTTAAGGTCCGTCCCGTGAGGCGGAGAAGGAGGTCCTTTTCGTATGGACACTCAAGCGTCCGATGCGCGGCCCGTCCTCGAAGGCCCCGACATCGCGCGGGTGTTGACCCGCATCGCCCACGAGATCGTCGAACGCGCCAAGGGCGCCGACGACGTGGTGCTCCTCGGCATTCCCACCCGAGGCGTCTTCCTCGCCCAGCGGCTCGCCGTCAAGCTCGAAGAGATCACCGAGCGCAAGATCCCGGTCGGCTCGCTGGACATCACCATGTACCGCGACGACCTGCGCATGCATCCGCCGCGTGCGCTGGCCCGTACCGAGATCCCCGGTGACGGCCTCGACGGCCGCCTCGTCGTCCTCGTCGACGACGTCCTCTTCTCCGGCCGCACCATCCGCGCCGCCCTCGACGCGCTGAACGACATCGGGCGCCCGCGCGCGGTACAGCTCGCGGTCCTCGTCGACCGGGGCCACCGCGAACTGCCCATCCGCGCCGACTACGTCGGCAAGAACCTCCCCACGTCGTTGCGGGAGACGGTCAAGGTCCAGCTCGCCGAGGAGGACGGTCGCGACACCGTGCTGCTCGGTGTGAAGCAGACCGCGCAGTAGCAAGCCGGGCGCACGGCACCGCTTCGCGTGCCGACGTGTGCGTCCGTTTGCCCGAAAACTCCCGAATTGCCTTACGGAGCCTGACAGATGCAGCGTCATCTCATCTCGGCCGCCGACCTCACCCGTGACGACGCCGTCCAGATCCTCGACACCGCCGAGGAGATGGCCCGGGTGGCCGACCGCCCCATCAAGAAGCTGCCGACCCTGCGCGGCCGCACGATCGTCAACCTCTTCTTCGAGGACTCCACGCGCACGCGTATCTCCTTCGAGGCCGCCGAGAAGCGCCTGTCCGCGGACGTCATCAACTTCACCGCCAAGGGCTCCAGCGTCTCCAAGGGCGAGTCCCTCAAGGACACCGCCCAGACCCTGGAGGCCATGGGCGTCGACGCGGTCGTCATCCGGCACGGCGCCTCCGGAGCGCCGTACCGGCTGGCCAACTCCGGCTGGATCGACGCCGCCGTCATCAACGCCGGTGACGGCACCCACCAGCACCCCACCCAGGCCCTGCTGGACGCCTTCACCATGCGCCGCCGCCTGGTCGGCCGGGACGCCGGGATCGGCCAGGACCTCGCCGACAAGCGCATCACCATCGTCGGCGACGTCCTGCACAGCCGCGTCGCCCGCTCCAACGTCGACCTGCTGCACACCCTCGGCGCCGAGGTCACCCTCGTCGCCCCGCCCACCCTGGTGCCGGTCGGCGTCGAGACCTGGCCGTGCGAGGTGGCGTACGACCTCGACAGCACCCTCGCCAAGTCCGACGCGGTGATGATGCTGCGCGTGCAGCGCGAGCGCATGAACGCCGCGTTCTTCCCGACCGAGCGCGAGTACTCCCGGCGCTACGGCCTCGACGGCGAGCGCATGGCGAAGATGCCCGAGCACGCCATCGTCATGCACCCCGGCCCGATGGTCCGCGGCATGGAGATCACCGCCGAGGTCGCCGACTCCGACCGCTGCACCGTCGTCGAGCAGGTCGCAAACGGAGTCTCCATCCGGATGGCCGTCCTGTACCTCCTGCTGGGCGGCAGCGAGCCCGCCGTCAGCCACACCCGTATCGAGGAGAAGTAAGACACATGAGCAAGATCCTGATCCGTGGTGCCAAGGTGCTCGGCGGCGAGCCGCAGGACGTGCTGATCAACGGCTCGGTCATCGAGGCCGTCGGTACGGGGCTTTCGGCAGAGGGTGCCGAGGTCGTCGAGGCGGCCGGCAAGGTGCTGCTGCCCGGCCTGGTCGACCTGCACACGCACCTGCGTGAGCCCGGCCGCGAGGACTCCGAGACGGTTCTCACCGGCACGCGTGCGGCGGCGAGCGGCGGCTACACCGCCGTGTTCGCCATGGCCAACACCTTCCCCGTCGCCGACACCGCCGGCGTCGTCGAGCAGGTCTACCGGCTCGGCCAGGAGCACGGCTACTGCGACGTGCAGCCCATCGGCGCCGTCACCGTCGGCCTGGAGGGCAGGAAGCTCGCCGAGCTCGGCGCCATGCACGAGTCCGCGGCCGGCGTCACCGTCTTCTCCGACGACGGCAAGTGCGTCGACGACGCCGTCATCATGCGGCGCGCCCTGGAGTACGTGAAGGCCTTCGGCGGCGTCGTCGCCCAGCACGCGCAGGAGCCGCGGCTGACCGAGGGCGCCCAGATGAACGAGGGCATCGTCTCCGCCGAGCTGGGGCTCGGGGGCTGGCCGGCGGTGGCCGAGGAGTCGATCATCGCCCGGGACGTGCTGCTCGCCGAGCACGTCGGCTCCCGCGTCCACATCTGCCACCTGTCCACCGCCGGGTCCGTGGAGATCGTGCGCTGGGCCAAGTCCCGCGGCATCGACGTCACCGCCGAGGTCACCCCGCACCACCTGCTCCTCACCGACGAGCTGGTGCGCACGTACAACCCGGTCTACAAGGTCAACCCGCCGCTGCGCACCGAGCGCGACGTGCTGGCGCTGCGCGAGGCGCTCGCCGACGGCACGATCGACATCGTCGCCACCGACCACGCCCCGCACCCGCACGAGGACAAGGACTGCGAGTGGGCCGCGGCCGCCATGGGCATGGTCGGCCTGGAGACCGCGTTGTCAGTGGTGCAGGAGACCATGGTCGACACCGGGCTCCTCGACTGGGCCGGGGTCGCCGCGCGCATGTCCTTCAAGCCCGCCGAGATCGGGCAGGCCAAGGGCCACGGTCGCCCCGTCTCGGCTGGTGAGCCCGCCAACCTCACGCTCGTCGACACGGAATACCGTGGGTCCGTGGACCCCGCGGGCTTCGCCTCGCGCAGCCGCAACACTCCGTACGAGGGGCGTGAGCTGCCGGGCCGTGTGACGCACACGTGGCTCCGGGGCAAGGCCACGCTCGTCGACGGGAAGCTCACGTGACACCACTCCTGACCATCGCCGCAGAACAGAAGTCGGCCGAGGTGACCGACTGGGCCGCCCGCATCGGCTGGCTCGTCGGACTCGCCCTGTTCGTCGCGCTCGTCTACTGGCTGATGCGCGAGGGCTGGAAGTGGCGCGGCACCCTCCAGAGCGACCTCCCGGAGCTGCCCAGCGCGCCCGATGAGCCGGGGCCGGTGAGACTGAGCATGAGCGGCCGCTACCACGGCTCCACCACCGCCGGGCAGTGGCTCGACCGCATCGTGGCGCACGGCCTGGGCACCCGCAGCCGGGTCGAGCTCACGCTGACGGACGCGGGACTGGACGTCGTTCGCCCCGGCGCGACCGACTTCTTCGTCCCGGCCGGGCAGCTGCGCGAGGCCCGGCTCGACAAGGGCATCGCCGGCAAGGTCCTCACCGAGGGCGGACTGCTCGTGGTGACCTGGGCGCACGGCGAACGCCTGATCGACTCCGGTTTCCGCTCGGACACGGCCGCCGAGCACAACGAGTGGGTCGACACCCTGAACAAGATGATCAACAAGACGGAAGGCGCACGATGACGACCTCCACAAGGGGAGCCACCAAGGTTCCCGCCGTCCTCGTCCTGGAGGACGGCCGGATCTTCCGCGGCCGTGCCTACGGGGCCGTGGGGGTGACCTTCGGCGAGGCCGTGTTCTCCACCGGCATGACCGGCTACCAGGAGACCCTCACCGACCCGTCGTACCACCGCCAGGTCGTCGTGATGACCGCCCCGCACGTCGGCAACACCGGCGTCAACGACGAGGACCCGGAGAGCAAGCGCATCTGGGTCGCCGGCTACGTCGTGCGCGACCCCGCGCGCGTGCCGTCGAACTGGCGCGCCAAGCGGACGCTGGACGAGGAACTGCGCCGCCAGGGCGTCGTCGGTATCTCCGGCATCGACACCCGCGCCCTCACCCGCCACCTGCGCGAGCGCGGCGCCATGCGCGTCGGCATCTTCTCCGGCAACGCCCTGCCCGACGAGGGCACCATGCTCACCGAGGTCCGCCAGGCCCCCGAGATGAAGGGCGCCGACCTCTCCGCCGAGGTCGCCACCAAGGAGGCGTACGTCGTCCCCGCGATCGGCGAGAAGAAGTTCACCGTCGCCGCCGTCGACCTCGGCATCAAGGGCATGACCCCGCACCGCATGGCGGAGCGCGGCATCGAGGTGCACGTGCTGCCCGCCACGGCCACCGCCGAGGACGTCTACGCCGTCAACCCGGACGGCGTGTTCTTCTCCAACGGCCCGGGCGACCCGGCCACCGCCGACCACCCGGTCTCCGTCATGCAGGCGGTCCTGGAGCGCGGCACCCCGCTGTTCGGCATCTGCTTCGGCAACCAGATCCTGGGCCGCGCCCTCGGCTTCGGCACCTACAAGCTCAAGTACGGCCACCGCGGCATCAACCAGCCGGTGCAGGACCGTACGACCGGCAAGGTCGAGGTCACCGCGCACAACCACGGCTTCGCCGTCGACGCACCGCTCGACAAGGTCTCCGAGACCCCCTACGGCCGCGCCGAGGTCTCCCACGTCTGCCTCAACGACAACGTGGTGGAGGGCCTGCAGCTGCTCGACCGCCCGGCCTTCAGCGTCCAGTACCACCCCGAAGCGGCAGCGGGCCCGCACGACGCCGCCTACCTGTTCGACCGCTTCGTTTCCCTGATGGAGGGCCAGCGTGCCTAAGCGCACCGATATCCAGTCCGTCCTGGTCATCGGCTCCGGCCCGATCGTCATCGGCCAGGCCGCCGAGTTCGACTACTCCGGCACCCAGGCGTGCCGCATCCTGCGGGCCGAGGGCCTGCGGGTCATCCTCGTGAACTCCAACCCGGCGACGATCATGACCGACCCGGAGATCGCCGACGCCACCTACGTCGAGCCGATCACCCCCGAGTTCGTCGAGAAGATCATCGCCAAGGAGCGCCCGGACGCCCTGCTGCCCACCCTGGGCGGCCAGACGGCCCTCAACACGGCCATCTCGCTGCATGAGGCGGGCACGCTGGAGAAGTACGGCGTCGAACTGATCGGTGCCAACGTCGAGGCGATCAACAAGGGCGAGGACCGCGACCTGTTCAAGGAGGTCGTCGAGGCCGTCCGCGCCAAGATCGGGCACGGCGAGTCCGCCCGCTCGGTGATCTGCCACTCCATGGACGACGTCCTCAAGGGCGTCGAGACGCTCGGCGGCTACCCGGTCGTCGTCCGCCCCTCCTTCACCATGGGCGGCGCCGGCTCCGGCTTCGCCCACGACGAGGAGGAGCTGCGCCGCATCGCCGGCCAGGGCCTCACGCTCTCCCCGACCACCGAGGTGCTCCTGGAGGAGTCCATCCTCGGCTGGAAGGAGTACGAGCTGGAGCTGATGCGCGACAAGCACGACAACGTCGTGGTGGTCTGCTCCATCGAGAACTTCGACCCCATGGGCGTGCACACCGGTGACTCCATCACCGTCGCCCCGGCGATGACACTGACCGACCGCGAGTACCAGATCCTGCGCGACATCGGCATCGCCGTGATCCGCGAGGTCGGCGTGGACACCGGCGGCTGCAACATCCAGTTCGCGGTGAACCCCGAGGACGGCCGGGTCATCGTCATCGAGATGAACCCGCGCGTGTCGCGCTCCTCCGCCCTCGCCTCCAAGGCGACCGGCTTCCCCATCGCCAAGATCGCCGCCAAGCTCGCCGTCGGCTACACCCTCGACGAGATCCCGAACGACATCACGCAGGAGACCCCGGCCTCCTTCGAGCCCACGCTCGACTACGTGGTCGTCAAGGCCCCGCGGTTCGCCTTCGAGAAGTTCCCGCAGGCCGACTCCACGCTGACCACCACCATGAAGTCGGTCGGCGAGGCCATGGCCATCGGCCGCAACTTCACCGAGGCCTTCCAGAAGGCGCTGCGCTCGCTGGAGAAGAAGGGCAGCCAGTTCACCTTCGTCGGCGAGCCCGGCGACAAGACCGCACTGCTCGCCGAGGCCGTACGGCCCACCGACGGCCGGATCAACACGGTCATGCAGGCCATCCGCGCGGGCGCCACGCCCGAGGAGGTCTTCGAGTACACGAAGATCGACCCCTGGTTCGTCGACCAGCTCTTCCTGATCAAGGAGATCGCCGACGAGCTCGCCCAGGCCCCGGAACTGACCCCCGACCTGCTGGCCGAGGCCAAGCGGCACGGCTTCTCCGACCAGCAGATCGGTGAGATCCGCGGCCTGCGCGAGGACGTCGTCCGCGAGGTCCGGCACGCCCTCGGCATCCGCCCGGTCTACAAGACGGTCGACACCTGCGCCGCCGAGTTCGCCGCGAGGACGCCGTACTTCTACTCGTCCTACGACGAGGAGACCGAGGTCGCGCCGCGCGAGAAGCCGGCCGTCATCATCCTGGGCTCCGGCCCCAACCGCATCGGCCAGGGCATCGAGTTCGACTACTCCTGCGTCCACGCCTCCTTCGCGCTGAGCGAGGCCGGCTACGAGACTGTGATGGTCAACTGCAACCCGGAGACCGTCTCCACCGACTACGACACCTCCGACCGGCTGTACTTCGAGCCGCTGACGCTGGAGGACGTGCTGGAGATCGTCCACGCGGAGGCGCAGGCCGGCCCGATCGCGGGCGTCGTCGTCCAGCTCGGCGGCCAGACCCCGCTGGGCCTGGCACAGGCGCTGAAGGACAACGGCGTCCCCGTCGTCGGCACCTCCCCGGAGGCGATCCACGCCGCCGAGGACCGCGGCGCCTTCGGCCGCGTGCTCAAGGAGGCCGGCCTGCCCGCCCCCAAGCACGGCACCGCCACCACCTTCGCCGAGGCCAAGGCCATCGCCGACGAGATCGGCTACCCGGTCCTCGTCCGCCCGTCCTACGTCCTCGGCGGCCGCGGCATGGAGATCGTCTACGACGAGACCCGCCTGTCGTCCTACATCGCCGAGTCGACCGAGATCAGCCCCTCCCGGCCGGTCCTCGTCGACCGCTTCCTCGACGACGCCATCGAGATCGACGTCGACGCGCTCTACGACGGCGAGGAGCTCTACCTCGGCGGCGTGATGGAGCACATCGAGGAGGCCGGCATCCACTCCGGCGACTCCGCGTGCGCGCTGCCCCCGATCACCCTCGGCGGCTTCGACATCAAGCGCCTGCGCGCCTCCACCGAGGCCATCGCCAAGGGCGTCGGCGTCCGCGGCCTGATCAACATCCAGTTCGCGATGGCCGGCGACATCCTCTACGTCCTCGAAGCCAACCCGCGCGCGTCGCGCACGGTCCCCTTCACCTCGAAGGCGACCGCGGTGCCGCTGGCCAAGGCCGCCGCCCGGATCTCGCTGGGCGCGACCGTCGCCGAACTGCGCGCCGAGGGGCTGCTGCCGAAGACCGGCGACGGCGGCGAGCTGCCGCTGGACGCGCCGATCTCCGTCAAGGAGGCCGTCATGCCGTGGTCGCGGTTCCGCGACATCCACGGCCGCGGGGTCGACACGGTCCTCGGCCCGGAGATGCGCTCCACCGGCGAGGTCATGGGCATCGACAACGTCTTCGGCACGGCGTACGCCAAGTCGCAGGCCGGCGCCTACGGCCCGCTGCCCACCAGGGGCCGCGCCTTCATCTCGGTGGCCAACCGCGACAAGCGGTCGGTGATCTTCCCGGCGCGCGAGCTGGTGGCGCACGGCTTCGAGCTGCTGGCCACCTCCGGCACCGCCGAGGTCCTCAAGCGCAACGGCATCAACGCCACCGTGGTCCGCAAGCAGTCCGAGGGCACCGGCCCGAACGGCGAGAAGACCATCGTCCAGCTCATCCACGACGGCGAGGTCAACCTCATCGTCAACACCCCGTACGGCACCGGCGGCCGCCTGGACGGCTACGAGATCCGCACGGCGGCCGTGGCGCGGTCCGTGCCGTGCCTGACGACCGTGCAGGCGCTGGCCGCCGCGGTGCAGGGCATCGACGCCCTCAACCACGGCGACGTGGGCGTCCGCTCGCTCCAGGAACACGCCGAACACCTGACCGCGGCCCGCGACTAGCAGCCAGGAGGGGGACACCGGAAACGGTGTCCCCCTCTTGGTGAGGACACCGACATGTACAAGCTCTTCTTCCGCCTGGTCTTCACCCGGATGGACCCCGAACAGGCCCACCACCTGGCCTTCCGCTGGATCCGGCTGGCGGCGCGGATCCCCGTCCTGCGCACGTTCGTCGCAGCCGCCCTCGCGCCCCGCCACAAGGAACTGCGCACCGAGGCCTTCGGACTGCGCATGCACGGCCCCTTCGGGCTCGCCGCGGGCTTCGACAAGAACGCCGTCGCGATCGACGGGATGTCGATGCTCGGCTTCGACCACGTCGAGATCGGCACGGTCACCGGCGAGGCGCAGCCCGGCAACCCCAAGAAGCGGCTGTTCCGGCTCGTACCGGACCGCGCGCTGATCAACCGCATGGGCTTCAACAACGACGGCTCGCTCGCGGTCGCGGCCCGCCTGGCCTCGCGCAACCCCGTGTTCAGGACGGTCGTCGGCGTGAACATCGGCAAGACCAAGGCCGTACCCGAGTCCGAGGCCGTCGGCGACTACGTGAAGTCCACCGAGCGGCTCGCGCCGTACGCCGACTACCTGGTCGTCAACGTCTCCTCGCCGAACACGCCCGGGCTGCGCAACCTGCAGGCCACCGAGGCGCTGCGCCCCCTGCTGAGCGCCGTCCGCGAGGCCGCCGACCGCACGGTGGCCAACCGGCGCGTCCCGCTGCTGGTGAAGATCGCGCCGGACCTCGCCGACGAGGACGTCGACGCCGTGGCCGACCTCGCCGTGGAACTCGGCCTGGACGGCATCATCGCCACCAACACCACCATCGCGCGCGAGGGACTCGGTCTGACCTCCGAACCCGCACTGGTCAAGGAGACCGGCGGCCTGTCCGGGGCGCCGCTCAAGGCACGCTCCCTGGAGGTGCTGCGCCGCCTCTACGCGCGCGTGGGCGACCGCATCACCCTGGTGGGCGTCGGCGGCATCGAGAACGCCGAGGACGCCTGGCAGCGCATCCTCGCGGGCGCCACCCTGGTCCAGGGCTACAGCGCCTTCATCTACGAGGGGCCCTGCTACAGCCGCGCCATCCACAAGGGCCTCGCCGCCCGTCTGCGCACCAGCCCGTACGCCACCCTCGCCGACGCGGTCGGCGCCGACGTGAGGAAGTCCGCATGACCGTGTCGGAGCCCTTCGGCGCCCGCCTGCGCCGGGCCATGGACGACCGTGGCCCGCTGTGCGTCGGCATCGACCCGCACGCGTCCCTGCTCGCCGAGTGGGGCCTGAACGACGACGTGGCCGGCCTGGAGCGGTTCAGCCGCACGGTCGTGGAGGCGATGGCCGACCGGGTCGCCGTCCTCAAGCCGCAGAGCGCGTTCTTCGAGCGCTTCGGCTCGCGCGGTGTCGCGGTCCTGGAGAAGTCGGTCGAGGAGGCCCGCGCGGCCGGTGCGCTGGTCGTCATGGACGCCAAGCGCGGCGACATCGGCTCGACCATGGCCGCGTACGCCGAGTCCTTCCTGCACAAGGACGCCCCGCTGTTCTCGGACGCCCTGACCGTCTCCCCGTACCTCGGCTACGGGTCGCTCAAGCCCGCCGTGGATCTCGCGCGCGAGAACGGCGCCGGCCTGTTCGTGCTGGCGCTGACCTCCAACCCGGAGGGCGGCGAGGTGCAGCACGCGGTGCGCGGCGACGGCCGCACCGTCGGCGCGACCATGCTGGCCCACCTGGCCGCCGAGAACGCGGGGGAGGAGCCGCTGGGCTCCTTCGGCGCGGTCGTCGGCGCCACGCTCGGCGATCTGTCGTCCTACGACCTGGAGATCAACGGTCCCCTCCTGGCGCCCGGCATCGGCGCCCAGGGGGCGACGCCGGCCGATCTCCCGGGCGTCTTCGGCGCCGCGGTGCGCAATGTCGTGCCGAACGTCAGCCGGGGCGTCCTGCGGCACGGTCCTGACGTAAAGGCGCTGCGTGCGGTCGCGGAGCGGTTCGCGGCGGAGATCCGCGCGGCCGTGACGGCGGGCTGAGTCGTCCAGGGCGGTCGACCAGGTGTTTCTGGACGCCTGTTCGACCGTCCCGGCGACGGCTCGGGGCCGACTTGAGTCTGAATACATCCTCAAATCCGGGGCAGTATGTCTGAAATGTCCGCCCTGACGGAGGCTGACCAGGACTTTTCCGCTGTTCTCGCTGACTCTGGCGGACTTGGCCGCTAGTCTCCGACGAGAGAACGGGCAAGCGTGTTGCTCGTGGCTCCCCAGGTGTGGGGCGACTAGGTTCCTCACCGGTCCGTATCCGACAGTTCAACATCCGAGGTGACGTAGGCGTGGCTCTTCCGCCCCTTACCCCTGAACAGCGCGCAGCCGCGCTCGAAAAGGCCGCCGCGGCTCGCCGGGAGCGGGCCGAGGTCAAGAATCGACTCAAGCACTCCGGCGCCTCCCTTCACGAGGTCATCAAGCAGGGCCAGGAGAACGACGTCATCGGCAAGATGAAGGTCTCCGCCCTCCTTGAGTCCCTGCCGGGCGTGGGCAAGGTCCGCGCCAAGCAGATCATGGAGCGACTCGGCATCTCCGAGAGCCGCCGCGTGCGCGGCCTCGGCTCCAACCAGATCGCCTCCCTGGAGCGTGAGTTCGGCAGCACCGGCTCCTGAATCCCGGGCACTGCCGGGAAGGGAGTCCCGGGCACCCCGGGATTGCTGGAATAATCGCTGCATGAGTGAACGTCCGCGGCTGACCGTGCTCTCCGGCCCCTCCGGGGTCGGCAAGAGCACGGTCGTCGCCCATATGCGCAAGGAACACCCCGAGGTCTGGCTCTCGGTGTCGGCGACGACCCGCAAGCCCCGCCCCGGCGAGAAGCACGGAGTCCACTACTTCTTCGTCACCGACGAGGAGATGGACAAGCTGATCGCCAACGGTGAGCTGCTGGAGTGGGCGGAGTTCGCCGGCAACCGCTACGGCACGCCGCGTGCGGCCGTGCTGGAGCGCCTGGAGGCGGGCGAGCCCGTCCTGCTGGAGATCGACCTCCAGGGTGCCCGACAGGTCCGCGAGTCCATGGCGGAGGCCCATCTGGTGTTCCTGGCTCCTCCCTCCTGGGAGGAGCTCGTGCGCAGGCTCACCGGCCGGGGCACCGAGGCGCCCGAGGTGATCGAGCGTCGCCTGGAGGCGGCCAAGGTCGAGCTGGCGGCCGAGCCGGAGTTCGACGAGACCCTGGTCAACACCTCCGTCGAGGACGTGGCGCGCGAGCTGCTAGCCTTGATGGATGTTGTGTGATCGCGAATTCTGTGATCATGCCTGATTCTTTTCCACCCATCGGAAGGTAGAGCGTGTCCTCTTCCATCACCGCGCCCGAGGGCATCATCAACCCGCCGATCGACGAGCTCCTTGAGGCCACCGACTCGAAGTACAGCCTCGTGATCTACGCCGCCAAGCGCGCCCGTCAGATCAACGCGTACTACTCGCAGCTCGGCGAGGGCCTCCTGGAGTACGTCGGTCCGCTGGTGGACACCCACGTCCACGAGAAGCCGCTCTCGATCGCGCTCCGCGAGATCAACGCGGGTCTGCTGACCTCCGAGGCCATCGAGGGCCCGGCGCAGTAAGTAGTACTTGCAGATTGCAGTTGGCTTTTCCACAGGCCCGGCAGCGCGACTGTCGGGCCTGTGGTGTGTGATGGAGTCGTACGCCGGGAGCGCGGCGTGTGGTCCGAGGTCGGGGAGAGACGGTGGACAAGCCGAAGGTCGTGCTGGGGGTCAGTGGCGGCATCGCCGCGTACAAGGCCTGCGAACTGCTCAGAAGGCTGACGGAGTCGGGCCACGACGTCCGCGTCGTCCCCACCGCCTCCGCCCTGCACTTCGTTGGCGCCGCGACCTGGTCGGCGCTGTCCGGCAACCCCGTCTCCACCGAGGTGTGGGACGACGTCCACGAGGTCCCGCACGTCCGCATCGGGCAGCACGCCGATCTGGTGATCGTCGCCCCGGCGACGGCCGACATGCTCGCCAAGGCGGCCCACGGCCTGGCGGACGACCTGCTCACCAACACCCTGCTGACCGCCCGCTGCCCGGTCGTCTTCGCCCCCGCCATGCACACCGAGATGTGGGAGCACCCGGCCACCCAGGAGAACGTGGCGACGCTGCGCCGCCGCGGTGCCGTCGTCATCGAGCCGGCCGTCGGCCGCCTCACCGGCGTCGACACGGGCAAGGGCCGACTTCCCGACCCCGGCGAGATCTTCGAGGTCTGCCGCCGGGTACTGGCCCGGGGCGTCACCGAGCCGGACCTCACCGGACGGCACGTCGTGGTGAGCGCCGGCGGCACCCGCGAGCCCCTCGACCCCGTCCGCTTCCTCGGCAACCGCTCCTCCGGCAAGCAGGGCTACGCCCTCGCCCGCACCGCCGCCGCCCGGGGCGCCCGGGTGACACTGGTCGCCGCCAACACGGGCCTGCCGGACCCGGCGGGCGTCGACGTCGTCCCCGTCGGCACGGCCGTGCAGCTGCGCGAGGCGGTACTGAAGGCGGCCGCCGACGCCGACGCCGTCGTCATGGCGGCGGCGGTCGCGGACTTCCGCCCGTCCGCGTACGCCACCGGGAAGATCAAGAAGAAGGACGGCCAGGACCCGGAGCCCATCGTCCTGGTGCGGAATCCGGACATCCTCGCGGAGATCTCGGCCGACCGCGCCCGCCCGGGCCAGGTCATCGTCGGGTTCGCCGCCGAGACCGACGACGTGCTGGCCAACGGCCGTGCGAAGCTGGAACGCAAGGGCTGCGACCTCCTCGTGGTGAACGAGGTGGGGGAGCGCAAGACCTTCGGCTCCGAGGAGAACGAGGCCGTGGTGCTGGGTGCCGACGGCACCGAGCGGCCCGTTCCGCACGGCCCCAAGGAAGCCCTGGCCGAAACCGTATGGGATCTCGTCGTGGAACGCCTGAGCTGAACGTTGCATTCGGCATACGGCCCCCAAAACCCCGCTCTTTGGGGCGTGGCGCCCCTGGCCAAGCCCGCTCGGCATTGGGCAGAATGCCCGTGCCGCAGGTCACAGCACTCCCGAGAGGCGAGACGGGTGGGCCCGCGGCCGAGCGCGACCGATAAACTGTTCTCGGACGACGCCGGGCGCAGCCCCCGTCCCGTCCGCCCATGATCAGCCAGCAGCCGCTGCAACCCCAGGGAGCGTTGTGTCCCGTCGCCTGTTCACCTCGGAGTCCGTGACCGAGGGTCACCCCGACAAGATCGCTGACCAGATCAGCGACACCATTCTCGACGCGCTTCTGCGTGAGGACCCGACGTCCCGCGTCGCCGTCGAGACGCTGATCACCACCGGCCTGGTGCACGTGGCCGGAGAGGTCACGACCAAGACGTACGCGGACATCGCGACGCTGGTCCGCAACAAGATCCTGGAGATCGGCTACGACTCCTCGAAGAAGGGCTTCGACGGCGCCTCCTGCGGCGTCTCGGTCTCGATCGGCGCACAGTCCCCCGACATCGCACAGGGCGTCGACACGGCGTACGAGTCCCGGGTCGAGGGCGACGAGGACGAGCTGGACCGGCAGGGCGCCGGTGACCAGGGCCTGATGTTCGGCTACGCGACGGACGAGACGCCGACGCTCATGCCGCTGCCGATCTTCCTGGCGCACCGCCTGTCGAAGCGCCTGTCCGAGGTCCGCAAGAACGGCACCATCCCCTACCTGCGCCCGGACGGCAAGACGCAGGTCACCATCGAGTACGACGGTGACAAGGCGGTCCGCCTGGACACGGTCGTCGTCTCCTCGCAGCACGCCTCCGACATCGACCTGGAGTCGCTGCTCGCGCCGGACATCCGCGAGTTCGTCGTGGAGCCGGAGCTGAAGGCGCTCCTCGACGACGGCATCAAGCTCGACACCGAGAACTACCGCCTGCTGGTCAACCCGACCGGCCGCTTCGAGATCGGCGGCCCGATGGGCGACGCCGGCCTCACCGGCCGCAAGATCATCATCGACACCTACGGCGGCATGGCCCGCCACGGCGGCGGCGCCTTCTCCGGCAAGGACCCGTCCAAGGTCGACCGCTCGGCCGCCTACGCGATGCGCTGGGTCGCCAAGAACGTCGTCGCCGCAGGTCTGGCCTCGCGCTGCGAGGCGCAGGTCGCGTACGCGATCGGCAAGGCCGAGCCCGTCGGCCTCTTCATCGAGACCTTCGGCACCGCCAAGGTCGACGTGGAGAAGATCGAGAAGGCCATCGACGAGGTCTTCGACCTGCGCCCGGCCGCGATCATCCGCGACCTGGACCTCCTGCGCCCGATCTACGCCCAGACCGCCGCGTACGGCCACTTCGGCCGCGAACTCCCCGACTTCACCTGGGAGCGCACGGACCGCGTGGAGGCACTGCGGAAGGCCGCGGGGCTGTAGCTACACGTCTTGCCGCGAGGCCCGGTTCCCCACGGGGGGGCCGGGCCTCGTCCCGTTTCCAGGGCTCAGTGGTGGGCCCCGGGTCCGTCGAGGGGGTTCGGAATCGTCCTCGCCCTCCTCCGGTGGCAGGGGGCGCGCATCTCGACCCACGGCGTGACCCAGAAACTCAAAAGGAATCACGCGCCGTACGTGGCCGCTTCGTGCCCTCCCTCGTGTCCGTGTCCCGCGCGCACGGTGGTGGCTGAGGTATCACCGCGATGGACGATGACGACTGCCAGGAGGCCGACAGCCAGGCCGAAAGCAGTCTGCGGACCGAACGGTTCGCCGAACATGAGGACTCCCCAGACCGCCGTGACCGGGGCCATGAGGAACATGAGTGTGTTGACCGGTGCCGAGGAGGGAAGCGCGCTGGTAAGCGCGCCCGAGGCAGGCATCCCGAAAGGCCCGCAACAGTATGCGCTTTACTTCTGAAACGTCGTCCGATGGCGGCGTCTTGGAACAGGTCTTCCTGCTCAACGGCGTCCCTGGCGTGCTATGGACTCCACGAGGCGTCAACGGGACGCGCCCCCTGATTGCAATGGGGCACGGCGGCGGTCAGAACAAGAAGGCCCCCGACATCCTGGACCGTGCGCGCCGCTTCGTGGCCGAGTGCGGTTTCGCCGTGGTGGCGATCGATGCACCCAGCCACGGTGACCGGCCGGAACATGAGGAGTTCACCCGGATCGCGACCGAGTACGAGGCCCGGCTTGACGCCGGTGAGGGACTGGCCGCGCCGATCGCCGACTTCCAGACGCTCGTTGTCCGCCAGATGGTGCCGGAATGGCAGAGTGTCCTCAACGCGGTCCAGAAGCTCAGTCATGTCGGCATTGGCCCAGTTGGCTACTGGGGATTGTCGCTGGGCTGCGTGATCGGGGTTCCGCTGATCGCCGCCGAGTCACGGATCCGAGCGGCGGTGCTGGGCTTGGGCGGTGCTGAGGTGCCGGCCGAGACCGCCGCGCGGATTACCGTCCCAGTGGAGTTCCTCGTGCAGTGGGACGATGAACGAGTGCCACGGGCCCAGAGCCTGGCACTGTTCGACGCCTTCGCCTCGATCGAGAAGTCGCTGCACGCCAACCCCGGCAAGCACGGTGAGATCCCGGCATTCGAGGTGGACAGCACGCTGCGGTTCTTCGCCCGACACCTTGGCTGATACCACCTGATGCCGGGCCGGAGGGCGGGCGCAAGCTTCGGGCGCGGGTACTTCTGGGATGCCTCCCTCGGGGGCGTGGCCAGGCTGAGCTCCGGTGGGCGTCGGTTGTCGGTGGGGTTTGGTAAGAATGCAAGCGTGAGCAGCGAGGACGGGCACGGTGGTGGTGGGGCCGAGGGGGCGCCGCCCGAGCAGCTCGCGTTGATTCGGGAGAGTGTCCGCAAGGCCAAGGGGCCCCGGGCCAAGCCGCGGACGTGGCGGGGGGCCGCGTTGGCCGCGGAGTTGCCCGTTGCGCGGGTGCTGGTCGACAAGGGGGTGCTGCATCTCGATCGGTACTTCGACTACGCCGTGCCCGCGGAGCTGGACGCGGACGCGCAGCCGGGGGTGCGGGTGCGGGTGCGGTTCGGGGCCGGGCGGCATCGGGTGCGGGACGGGCGGCGTGAGGGCGGGGGGCTCATCGACGGGTTCCTCGTTGAGCGGCTCGCCGAGTCCGACTACTCCGGGCCGTTGGCGGCGCTCGCGCAGGTCGTGTCGCCCGAGCGGGTGCTGAGCGAGGAGCTGCTGGGGCTTGCGCGGGGCGTGGCCGACCGGTACGCGGGGAGCCTTGCCGATGTGCTGCAGCTCGCCGTGCCGCCGCGCAGCGCGCGGGCCGAGCAGCGGCCCTCGCCCGAGCCGCTGCCGGTGCCGTCGGCGCCCGAGGCGGGGTCCTGGCGGCGGTACGGGCACGGGGCCGCGTTCCTGGAGTCGCTGGCATCGGGCGGGGCGCCGCGTGCCGTGTGGAACGCGTTGCCCGGGGCCGAGTGGAGTGAGGAGCTGGCGCGGGCCGTGGCGGCGACCCTCGCCTCCGGGCGGGGCGCGCTGGTCGTGCTGCCGGACGGGCGGGCCGTCGCGCGGGTCGACGCCGCGCTGACCTCGCTGCTGGGGGAGGGGCGCCATGCCGTGCTCACCGCCGACGCCGGGCCCGAGAAGCGGTACCGGGAGTGGCTGGCGGTGCGCAGGGGGTCCGTACGGGCCGTCGTGGGGACGCGCGCCGCCATGTTCGCGCCGGTGCGGAACCTCGGGCTGGTCGCCATCTGGGACGACGGGGACGACAGCCACAGCGAACCGCACGCGCCGCAGCCGCATGCGCGCGATGTGCTGCTGCTGCGGGCCGCCCAGGATCGGTGCGGGTTCCTGCTGGGCAGCTGGAGCTGCACCGTGGAGGCCGCGCAATTGGTGGAGAGCGGGTGGGCGCGGCCGCTGGTCGCCGCCCGGGAGCAGGTGCGGGCCGCCGCTCCGCTGGTGCGGACGGTCGGGGACACCGATCTGGCCCGGGACGAGGCCGCGCGCGCCGCGCGGCTGCCCTCGCTCGCCTGGCAGACCGTCAGGGACGCGCTGCGGCAGGGGCCGGTGCTCGTTCAGGTGCCCCGCCGGGGGTACGTGCCGCGGATGGCGTGTGCCACCTGCCGGGCTCCCGCGCGCTGCCGGCACTGCTCCGGGCCGCTGGAGGCGCAGGACACCGGTGCGCTGCGGTGCGGGTGGTGCGGGCGCGAGGAGGGGGCCTGGCACTGTCCGGAGTGCGGTTCTTTCCGGCTGCGGGCGCAGGTGGTCGGGGCTCGGCGGACCGCGGAGGAGCTCGGGCGGGCGTTTCCCGCCGTGCCGGTGCGGACCTCCGGGCGCGAGCAGGTCCTGGACACGGTGCCGGGGGCGCCCGCGCTCGTCGTGAGTACGCCCGGGGCCGAGCCGGTCGCCGAGGGCGGGTACGCGGCGGCGCTGCTGCTGGACGGCTGGGCCATGCTCGGGCGGCCCGATCTGCGGGCCGGGGAGGACGCGTTGCGGCGCTGGATCGCGGCCGCCTCGCTCGTGCGGCCGCAGGGCGACGGGGGGACCGTCGTCGTCGTTGCCGAACCGACCCTTCGGCCCGTGCAGGCCCTGGTGCGCTGGGATCCCGTCGGCCACGCGGTGCGGGAACTCGCCGAGCGGGCCGAGCTGGGCTTTCCGCCGGTCTCCCGGATGGCGGCCGTGTCGGGGCCGGCGGAGTCGGTGGGTGAGTTCCTGCGAGCCGTGGAACTGCCCCGGGAGGCGGAGGTATTGGGCCCGGTGCCGCTGCCCGTCACGGCCACGGGGCGCCCGCGGCGGACCGGGGCCCCGCCCGTGGGGGAGCAGTGGGAGCGTGCGCTCGTCCGAGTACCTCCGGGGAGCGGGGCCGCGCTCGCGGCAGCCCTGAAGGCGGCACAGGCGGCTCGGATGGCCCGCGGTGGCGCCGGAGGGGAAGCCGCGGTACGGATTCGGGTCGATCCGCCTGACATCGGGTGAGACACGGGGCCGTGAGGTGGCGGGGCGCGGCGGTCCGGGGGCGGGCGTTCAGGGGGGCGCGCGGGGGTGCGTGGCGCTGGGCGGGCGGGACGCGAGGGAGCGGGGCCTTCGGTGGGTGAGATGCGGAGGGCCAGGACGTTGAGCCGGTGGGGCGCGGGGCGTTGGGCCGGTGGGCGTGGAGGTGGGGCCTTCAGGGGAGTGGCGTGCGGGGGAGCGTGGCGTTCGGCGGGGTCAGGCGCGGGAGGGTGGGGGCGTTGAGCTGGTGGGTGGGGTGCGCGGGCGTGAGGGCTTTCGCGGGTGCGGCGGCGGAGTGTGGGGTGGTCCGCTGCTGAGCGCTCCGCTGGAAGTGCCGCGACGGGGTGTGGTTCGTCTGCGGGGCTGTTGCGGCCGGTCGCGCAGTTCCCCGCGCCCCTTCGGGGCGCTGCCGAAGCGCAGCCGAGTGCACCGGATCTGCTTGGGGCGCGGTGGCGTGGAGTTTCGTGTGGCTCTGTCCCCCGAGGTGCCGTCGTGGCCGGTCGTGCAGTTCCCCGCGCCCCCTCGGGGTGCTGCCGAACCGTAGCCGGCTTCGCTTGGGGCGCGGTGGCCTGGAGCGACCTGTGCCTCCGGCCTCCCGATGTCGGCGCGGGAGGACGGAGGCACAGGGGGCCGGTCAGCCGTTGCGGGGGCCGGGGAAGGCGGTGGGTCGTGCCTCGTCGCGGAGGACGGGGCTGCCCGCTGTCGGCTGCGTGGGCATGGAGCGGGCGGCGGGGACCGTCGGTACCGGGGGGATGGCGGTGCTGACGTTGACCGTCCGGCTGCCGGACGGCTCGGTCGTCCGCTCGGCCTCGGCGGCGGCCTGGGTCGCGGCGCGGCGGGCGCCGTAGCGGCGGTGGACCGCCTGTTTGGTGACGCCGAGGGCGGAGCCCACCGCGTCCCACGAGAAGCCGAGCGAGCGGTCGAAGTCCACGGCGGCCGTGACCAGGGTCTCGACACTGTCCCGCAGCTCCTGGGCGAGACGCACCGTCGGGGCGGGAGCGCGTCCGTAGACGACGAAGCCCGTGGAGGGGCCGGAGCGGCGCGGGCGGTAGACGTTGCCCAACTGGGCGGTGAGTGTGCGCAGTGCGTCCACCTGCCGGCGGACCCGCTCGATGTCCCGCACCAGCAAGTGCAGGCTGGCCCGAGCCTGGGCGTCGTGGGTTGCGTGGTCGGCCATGAACAAGCCTCTCGAACCGGCGTTGAAAAGGATGGGGCCGCGCGATGTGCGGCCCGCTGTGGTCAACTCTTTCTTGACCAACGCGGATTCGCTCCGCGGGTCACGCAGAGGGGGCGTACCGGCATATGCGTGCGCCGGTGGTCAGGGGCTGTTCACCGGCGGCGGCCGTCCCGTTCGGGGGCCCATAGACTGGTGTGCTGCCCGTACCCCACCGCCGTCCGAGAGGTTCGCACCCACCCATGAAGCTCGTCTTCGCCGGTACCCCCGAGGTCGCCGTTCCCGCTCTGGACGCCCTGATCGCCTCCGGGCGGCACGACGTGGCCGCCGTCGTCACGCGGCCCGACGCCCCGGCCGGGCGGGGGCGCAGGCTGGTCGCGTCTCCCGTGGCCGAGCGGGCCGAGGAGGCCGGGATCGAGGTGCTGAAGCCCGTCAAGCCGCGGGACCCCGAATTCCTGGAGCGGCTCGCGCAGATCGCGCCGGACTGCTGCCCCGTCGTCGCGTACGGGGCGCTGCTGCCGCGTGTCGCCCTCGACATCCCCGCGCACGGCTGGGTCAACCTGCACTTCTCGCTGCTGCCCGCCTGGCGCGGTGCCGCTCCCGTCCAGCACGCGATCATGGCGGGCGACGAGATCACGGGTGCGTCCACGTTTTTGATCGAGGAAGGGCTGGACTCCGGGCCCGTCTACGGCACCGTCACCGAGGAGGTCCGGCCCACCGACACCGCCGGTGACCTGCTGACGCGGCTGGCGTTCGCGGGGAGCGGGCTGCTGGCCGCGACCATGGACGGGATCGAGGACGGCACCCTGAAGGCCGTACCGCAGCCGGGCGACGGCGTCACCCTCGCGCCGAAGATCACCGTCGAGGACGCCCGGGTCGACTGGTCCGCGCCCGCGCTGCGTGTGGACCGGGTGGTGCGCGGCTGCACCCCGGCGCCCGGCGCCTGGACCGTCTTCCGGGGCGAGCGGCTCAAGCTCATCCAGGTCAGGCCGGTGCCCGAGCGCACCGACCTCGCCCCGGGCGCGCTGTCCGTCGGCAAGAACGACGTCCACGTCGGCACCGGCTCCTACGGCGTGGAGCTGCTGTGGGTGCAGGCCCAGGGCAAGAAGCCGATGCGGGCGGCGGACTGGGCGCGCGGCGCGCGGATCGCGGAGGGCGAGCGCGTGGGGGCCTGACCGGCCGCGCACCGGCCCGGGGCGCGCCGTACGCTGGACGCACACGTCAGCCAGTAATCCGGAGCACCTTTTTCGTGAGCGACACCTCCCGTCGGCCCCGCAAACCCGGCAAGCCCCACCGTCGGCCCCAGAAGGACCCCGTCCGCATCCTCGCCTTCGAGGCACTGCGGGCCGTGGACGAGCGGGACGCCTACGCCAACCTCGTTCTGCCGCCGCTGCTGCGCAAGGCGCGGGAGAAGGGCGACTTCGACGGGCGCGACGCCGCCCTGGCGACCGAGCTGGTGTACGGCACGCTGCGGCGGCAGGGGACGTACGACGCCGTCCTCGCCGAGTGCGTCGACCGGCCGCTGAGGGAGGTCGACCCGCCGGTGCTCGACGTGCTGAGCCTCGGCGCGCACCAGTTGCTGGGGACGCGGATCCCGACGCACGCCGCGGTGTCCGCCACCGTCGAGCTCGCCCGCGTCGTCCTCGGCGACGGGCGGGCCAAGTTCGTCAACGCCGTGCTGCGCAAGGTCGCCCAGCACGATCTCGACGGCTGGATCGAGCGGGTCGCGCCGCCCTACGACGAGGACCCCGAGGACCACCTCGCCGTCGTCCACTCCCACCCGCGCTGGGTCGTCTCCGCACTGTGGGACTCGCTCGGCGGCGGCCGCGCCGGTGTCGAGGAGCTGCTGGAAGCCGACAACGAGCGGCCCGAGGTGACCCTGGTCGCCCGGCCCGGCCGGGCGACGACGGAGGAACTGCTCGACGAGGATGCCGCGGTGCCGGGGCGCTGGTCGCCGTATGCCGTGCGGCTGGCCGAGGGCGGCGAGCCCGGCGCCATCGAGGCCGTACGGGACGGGCGGGCCGGGGTGCAGGACGAGGGCAGTCAGCTCGTCGCGCTGGCGCTCGCCAACGCGCCCCTGGACGGTCCGGACGCGCGCTGGCTCGACGGGTGCGCAGGGCCCGGCGGCAAGGCGGCGCTGCTCGCCGCGCTGGCCGCGGAGCGCGGTGCCGTGCTGCTGGCCTCGGAGAAGCAGCCGCACCGGGCGGGGCTGGTCGCCAAGGCGCTGGCCGGCAATCCGGGGCCGTACCAGGTCATCGCCGCCGACGGGACCCGGCCGCCGTGGCAGCCCGGGGCCTTCGACCGGGTGCTCATGGACGTGCCGTGCACCGGGCTCGGCGCGCTGCGGCGGCGGCCGGAGGCGCGCTGGCGGCGGCGGCCGGAGGATCTCGACGCCTTCGCGCCGCTGCAGCGGGGGCTGCTGCGGACCGCGCTCGAATCCGTGCGGGTCGGGGGCGTCGTCGGATACGCCACCTGCTCACCGCATCTCGCCGAGACGCGGGCGGTCGTCGAGGACGTGCTCAAGCAGTTCCCGTCGGCCGAGCCGATCGACGCGCGGCCGCTGCTGCCCGGTGTGCCGGAACTCGGCGACGGTCCCGACGTACAGCTGTGGCCGCATGTGCACGGGACCGACGCGATGTACCTGGCGCTCATCCGCCGGACCGGCTGACGCTCTCCGCCGGTTCGCGAACCTCGGCCCCGCCGTCCTCCCGGGCGAGCCGGTGGGGCCACCACACCTTCTTCCCCACGTCCAGGAAGAGCGACGTCACCAGCACCGACCGCACGACGAACGTGTCCAGGAGCACGCCCAGCGCCACCGCGAAGCCGATCTCCGCGAAGGCCACCATCGGCAGCGTGCCCAGGGCGGCGAAGGTACCGGCCAGGACCAGGCCCGCGGAGGTGATGACCGCGCCCGTCGCGGCGAGTCCGGTCACCACGCCCTTGCGGGTGCCCTGGTGGACCGCCTCCTCGCGGATGCGGGTGGTCAGGAAGATGTTGTAGTCGATGCCCAGGGCGACCAGGAAGACGAAGACGAACAGCGGGAAGTCGGTCGTCTCGCCCGCGTAGTCGAAGAGGTGCCGGAACGCCAGCGCGCTGATGCCGAGGGCCGCCGCGAACGACAGAATCACCGTGCCGATCAGCAGCAGCGGGGCGATCAGGGAGCGCAGCAGCGCGCACAGGATCAGCAGGACCACCACCAGCACCAGCGGAATGATCACGATGTTGTCGCGGGTGGTCGCCTCGTCCATGTCCAGCAGCGCGGCCGTACCGCCGCCGACCTGCGCGTCGGCGTCCGGCACCGCGTGCACGGCGTCGCGGACCCGTTCCACCGTCCGCTTGGCGGCCTCGCTGTCGGCGGGGTCGGACATCGTGGCCTCGAACAGCACCTTGCCCTCGAAGGAGGGTTTGGTGCCCGGCGGCAGCCCCAGCGACTCGGGAACCACGCCCTCGGTCTCCGCGACCGCGCGGCCGACCTCCTCGGCCTGCGCCTGGTTGCTGATGATCACCAGCGGATCACCGCTGCCCGCCGGGAAGTACCGCTCCGAGACCTCCTGGCCGATGATGGAGTCGGGTTTGTCGGTGAAGGCGTCCGCGTTGCTGATGCCCTCGGCGCGCATCTGGAGCAGGCCGAGGGAGCAGACCGCCAGGATCACCGCCGTGACGCCCCACACCATGCGGGGGCGGACGGCGATACGGTGGCCCATGCGGGCCCACAGGCCCCGGTCGGCCGGGTTCGGGGTGCCCAGGTGCGGGATCACCGGCCAGAAGATCCACCGGCCGAAGATCACCAGTAGGGCGGGGAACAGGGTCAGCATCGCGAGCAGGCCGACCGCCACGCCGATCGCCGCCACCGGGCCGAGGCCCCTGGTGGAGTTCATCTCGGCCGCGAGCAGCACCAGCATGCTCAGCACGACGGTCGCGCCGGAGGCGATCACCGCCGGGCCCGCCCGGTGCAGGGCCAGCGCCATCGCCTCGTGCCGGTCCTCGTGGCGGCGCAGCTCCTCCCGGTAGCGGGCGACGAGCAGCAGCGCGTAGTCCGTGCCCGCGCCGAAGACCAGCACGGTGAGGATGCCCGCGCTCTGCCCGTTGACCGTCAGGCCCGCGTGCTCGGCGAGCAGGTAGATCAGGGCCTGCGCGGTGAACAGGGCGGCGATCACCGAGAGCAGCGGGATCAGCAGGAGCGTGGGGCTGCGGTAGGTGATGAGCAGCATGACGATGACGACCGACATCGCCGCGAACAGCAGGGTGGAGTCGATGCCCTCGAAGGCCTTGGAGAAGTCGGCCGAGGTGCCGCCCGGGCCCGTGATGTGCACGGCGAGTCCGTCCCCGCCCTCGCCGACGTCGTCCCGGATGGAGTCGACGGCGGGTCCGATCCGCTCCCAGCCCTTCTCGTCCATGGTGATCGGCACATAGACCTGGGCCGCGCGCGGGTCGGTCTCCCGGTCGAAGACCGGGCCGCGGGTCTCGTCGCCGCGCACGCCGTGGTCGGACAACTGCTTCAGCTGCCGGACGTCCTCGGCGATGGCGGCCCGGTCCTCGGCCGTCAGCCCGCTCTCGCGCGCGTACACCACGACGGCCGGGATCTGCTCCGGCCGGAAGTCCTCCGAGACCTCAAGGACCTGCGTGGACTCGGCCGAACCCGGCAGCCAGGAGGCGGCGTCGTTGTCCTGCGCGTCGGTGAGCTTCTGCGCGAAGGGCGCCGTCAGGAGCAGTACGAGGAGCCAGAGCACCAGTACGACCCACTTGCCCCGCCGCCCGCAGACCAGATGCGCGATGCCTGCTTTCCCGGTCATAGCCACCCCCGGAGCCATATGGCGCAAAAGCATGGCACGGTGGGATGCGCCCCGTAAGGGGCGCGGGGAACTGCGCGACCGGCCACGGACGGCCCGCACCTGCCTGCGAAGAGCAACCACCCGGGACCGATGCACCCAACCCCCGGAGGGCATGGCAGGCTTGGTACATGGCCGTGCAGATCAACCCCAGCATTCTGTCCGCCGACTTCGCCCGCCTCGCGGACGAGGCGAAGGCGGTCGAAGGAGCCGACTGGCTCCATGTCGACGTCATGGACAACCATTTCGTCCCGAACCTCACGCTCGGTGTGCCGGTCGTAGAGTCGCTCGCCCGTGCGACGGACACTCCGCTGGACTGCCATCTGATGATCGAGGCCCCCGATCGGTGGGCGCCCCAGTACGTCGAGGCGGGGGCCGGTTCCGTCACCTTCCACGTCGAGGCGGCCGCCGCGCCGGTGCGTCTGGCCCGCGAGATCCGCGCCAAGGGGGCTCGTGCCTCCATGGCGCTCAAGCCCGCGACGCCGATCGAGCCGTACGAGGACCTGCTTCCCGAGCTCGACATGCTGCTGATCATGACGGTCGAGCCGGGCTTCGGGGGCCAGGCGTTCCTCGACATCATGCTTCCGAAGATTCGCCGGACCCGCGAGTTGATCAGCAAGCACGGCCTTGAGCTGTGGCTCCAGGTCGACGGCGGTGTCTCGGCCTCGACGATCGAGCAGTGCGCGGAGGCGGGCGCGGACGTCTTCGTGGCCGGTTCGGCGGTCTACGGGGCCGAGGACCCCGCCGAAGCGGTGCGAGCCCTGCGCGCCCAGGCCGAAGGAGCGGCCAAGTCCGCGGCCTGGGCATGCGACCACTGAGCCAAGGGAACGTGAACGGCGCCCATCGGGGCTGATCAAGCGCGCCGAATCTGCGAGGATGAACGGCGAATCCAGAGTGTGAACAGCAGGAGTGAGGAGATCGCCGTGTCGGGTATGTCGGCGGGCCGGTCAGCCATGCGGATGGGACCCGCTGAGCTGGTGCAGGCGGCGGCCATGGCCCGCCGCTTCTACCTCGAGGGCAAGTCCAAGATCCAGATCGCGGAGGAGTTCGGCGTCAGCCGCTTCAAGGTGGCCCGGGTCCTGGAGACCGCCCTCGAACGGGATCTCGTGCGTATCGAGATCCGCGTCCCCGCCGAGCTGGACGCAGAGCGCTCGGACGCGCTGCGCGCCCGCTACGGCCTGCGGCACGCCGTCGTGGTGGAGTCCCCGGCGGAGGCCGAGGAGTCTCCCGATCCGGAGAACCTGGGAGAAGTGGCCGCTGACCTGCTCGGCGAACTGGTGAACGAGGGTGATGTGCTGGGGCTGGCCTGGGGCCGGTCCACCATCCACATGGCGGCCGCCCTCGACCGGCTGCCGCCGTGCACGGTCGTGCAGCTGACGGGCGTCTACGACGCCGGTACCGCCGAGCGCGGTTCGGTGGAGGCGGTGCGCAGGGCGGCCCAGGTCTCGGGCGGCGACGCCCACCCCATCTACGCGCCGATGCTGCTGCCGGACGCGGCCACCGCGGCGGCGCTGCGCAACCAGACCGGGATCGCCCGGGCCTTCGAGTACTTCGACAAGGTCACGGTCGCCTGCGTCTCCATCGGCTCCTGGGAGCCCGGCATCTCCACGGTGCACGACATGCTCAGCGACCAGGAGCGGGCGCACTACGCCTCACTCGGCGTCGCCGCCGAGATGTCGGCGCACCTCTTCGACGCCGACGGCCGCCGGATCGGCCGGGACCTGGGCGAGCGGTGCATCACCGTCAAGACCGACCAGCTCCGCCGTATCCCCGAGGTCGTGGCGATCGCGGGCGGGCAGCGCAAGGCGTCCGCGATCGACGCGGTGCTGCGCTCCGGGCTGGTCACCAGCCTGGTGACGGACACGGCGGCGGCGGACGTGCTGATGGCGGCCGGCCCCACGCCGAAACCGGCGCTGAACAGGGCCGACCCGGACGGCCTCTGACAGAAGGTCACAGGGGAAGGGCCGTGGCAGCATCGTCCGTATGCTGCTGCGGTTCGTTCCCCGGGTGCTGCTCTGTCTGCTCGTCCTGCTGGCGGGATGTGCCTCCACCGACTCCGATCCGCCCTCCGGGATGGCCACGGTCACCGTCGCCGAGCTTCCCGTCGAGGCCCGCCGCACTCTTGAACTCATCGACGACGGCGGGCCCTTCCCGTACGCCAAGGACGGTTCCGTCTTCGGGAACTTCGAGGGGCTGCTGCCCGATCACGGCCGCGGCTACTACCGCGAGTACACCGTCCCCACGCCGGGCTCGCGCGACCGCGGGGCCCGGCGCCTCGTCACCGGGCAGGGCGGCGAGGTCTACTACACCGACGATCACTACGACTCGTTCAGGGCGGTACTGAGATGACGGACGTCCCGGCCAGGCTGCTGGACCTCGCGGGGGTCACCGACAAGGCGGGCCTGATGGACCGGTGCCGGCGGGACCTGGGGCTGCCGGACTACTTCGGCCGCAACTGGGACGCGCTGGCCGACGTCCTCTCGGACCCCGGGCTGTGGCCGGAGGACGCCGTCGTGGTCGTCGTACGGAACTGGCGGCCGTACGCCGAGGCGCGGCCGGAGGAGTGGGAGATCGCCACCGAGGTGTTCTCGGGCGCCTCCGCCGTCACCGTGGCGCTCGCCCTTGGAGGATCCTCCTAGACGTCGCTGACCAGCCTGGATGAACAGACTGTGTATGGCATTCCGGCCGACATGGGACAATGAAGTACGTGCTCTTTCCCCCTGGCTGACCTGTCCGGGGGCCACCTTTGATCGACTGGGATGTGCAGCACGTGCGTTTCCTCAATGACATCCAGCCCCCGTACGACCTGACGTACGACGACGTGTTCATGGTGCCGAGCCGCTCGGCGGTCGGCTCGCGGCAGGGCGTGGACCTCAGCTCCCCGGACGGCACGGGCACCACGATTCCGCTCGTCGTCGCCAACATGACCGCCATCGCCGGCCGCCGTATGGCCGAGACGATGGCCCGGCGCGGCGGACTGGTGGTCATCCCGCAGGACATTCCCATCGAGGTCGTCACCGGCGTCGTCTCCTGGGTCAAGAGCCGCCACCACGTCCTGGACACCCCCATCGTGCTGGCCCCGCACCAGACCGTCGCCGACGCCCTGGCGCTGCTGCCCAAGCGCGCGCACAACGCCGGTGTCGTGGTGGACGAGGACTCCAAGCCGGTCGGCGTGGTCACCGACGCCGACCTGACCGGTGTGGACCGCTTCACGCAGCTCGCCGAGGTCATGTCCCGCGACCTGCTGCTGCTCGACGCGGACATCGACCCGCGCGAGGCCTTCAACACCCTCGACCACCACAACCGGCGCTACGCCCCCGCCGTCGACGCCGACGGCAAGCTGGCCGGCATCCTCACCCGCAAGGGCGCCCTGCGCGCCACGCTGTACACGCCCGCCGTGGACGCGCACGGCAGGCTGCGCATCGCCGCCGCCGTCGGCATCAACGGCGATGTGGCCGGCAAGGCCAAGCAGCTGCTCGACGCAGGTGTCGACACGCTCGTCATCGACACCGCGCACGGCCACCAGGAGTCGATGATCAGCGCGATCAGGACGGTCCGCGCGCTCGACCCGCAGGTGCCGATCGTGGCCGGCAACATCGTCGCCGCCGAGGGCGTCCGGGATCTGATCGAGGCCGGTGCCGACATCATCAAGGTCGGTGTCGGTCCGGGCGCCATGTGCACCACCCGCATGATGACCGGCGTCGGCCGGCCGCAGTTCTCGGCGGTGCTGGAGTGCGCGGCCGAGGCGAAGAAGTACGGCAAGCACGTGTGGGCGGACGGCGGCGTCCGGCACCCGCGCGACGTCGCCATGGCGCTGGCGGCGGGCGCGTCCAACGTGATGATCGGCTCCTGGTTCGCCGGCACCTACGAGTCCCCGGGCGACCTCCAGCAGGACGCCAACGGCCGGCTGTACAAGGAGTCCTTCGGCATGGCCTCCGCGCGTGCGGTGCGCAACCGCACCTCGGAGGAGTCCGCGTACGACCGGGCCCGCAAGGGGCTGTTCGAGGAGGGCATCTCCACCTCGCGGATGTTCCTCGACCCGGCCCGTCCGGGCGTCGAGGACCTGATCGACTCGATCATCGCGGGCGTCCGCTCGTCCTGCACCTACGCCGGCGCCGGCTCCCTGGAGGAGTTCGCCGAGAAGGCCGTCGTGGGCATCCAGAGCGCCGCCGGCTACGCCGAGGGCAAGCCGCTGCACGCCAGCTGGAGCTGACGCGACCCGATCGCGAACGGCCCCCGTCGATGCGACGGGGCCCGTTCGTGTTTCCGGGCCCGGAAGGGCCCCGGGAAGGGCCTTCGCGCAACGGTCGACAGCCGCCGTGCAACGAACATCCGCGCCGCTCCGATGAACGCAATGATCATGCGGTCACGCGCAAGGTTGCTGCATTACTACGGCAACGCTCCAGCTCATAGGCTGTCGCCTCGTACGTGGCGTGGCGGGGACCCCGCTCGGTGGGTTCCTGTTGCTCAGGTGTGCCGCCGGTCCCCGTCTCCCTGACCGGCAGCGATAAGGAGCCCAGCGCGTGCTCGACCAAGGCGCACCCCCGCAGGACAGAAGTCGGATCGCCCCCGCCTCCCCCGGGCTCGGTGCGCGACTGATGCGCCGTAAGCCCGTGGAACAGCTGGTCGCCGAGGGGGGCCAGGGTGAGGGAGGCTCGCTGCGGCGCTCCCTCGGGCTGTGGCAGCTCACCATGATCAGCATCGGTGCCACGCTCGGCACCGGTATCTTCGTCGTCCTCGGCGACGCCGTCCCCAAGGCCGGTCCGGCCGTCACCCTGGCGTTCGTCATCGCCGGTCTCACGGCCCTGTTCTCGGCCCTGTCGTACGCCGAGCTGGCGGGCAGCATCCCGGTCGCCGGTTCCTCGTACTCGTATGCGTACGCAACCATGGGCGAACTCGTCGCCTGGGTCTGCGGCTGGTGCCTGGTGCTGGAGTACGGCGTCTCGGTGGCCGCCGTCGCCGTCGGCTGGGGCGAGTACCTCAACGAGCTGCTGGACGGGACCATAGGCGTCACCATCCCGGCCGCCCTGTCCTCGGCACCCGGTGAGGGCGGGATCGTCAACCTGCCGGCCCTGATCGTGGTCCTGCTGGCGATGGTGTTCCTGCTCGGCGGCGTCCGTGAGTCCGCCCGCGTCAACACCATCATGGTCGCGGTGAAGATCGCCGCGCTGGTGCTGTTCTGCGCGGTCGGCTTCATGGGCTTCCGGTCCGGCAACTACGAGGACTTCATGCCGCTCGGCATGGCCGGTGTCAGCGCCGCCGGTGCCACCCTGTTCTTCTCCTACATCGGCTTCGACGCCGCCTCCACCGCCGGTGAGGAGGCGAAGAACCCCAAGAAGGACCTGCCCCGCGCGATCATGCTCTCGCTGATCATCGTGACCGCGCTGTACGTGCTCGTCGCGGCCGTCGCCGTCGGCGCCTGGAAGTGGACGAAGTTCGAGGGCTCGGAGGCCTCCCTCGCCGCGATCATGAACGACGTCAGCGGCCAGACCTTCTGGGGCACCCTGCTCGCCCTGGGCGCGGTCATCTCCATCGCGAGCGTCGTCCTGACCGTCCTCTTCGGCCAGACCCGCATCCTCTTCGCGATGTCCCGCGACGGCCTGGTGCCCAAGGCGCTCGGCAAGGTCCACGTCCGTACCGGCACCCCGCGTCTGAACACGGTCATCGTCTCCCTGTTCTGCGGTGTCCTCGCCGCCCTGATCCCGCTCGGCAAGCTCGTCGACGCCACCAGCATCGGCACGCTGTTCGCCTTCGCGCTGGTCAACATCTCGGTGATCGTCCTGCGCTACCGGCGCCCGGAGCTGGAGCGCACCTTCAAGGTCCCGTTCGGTCCGGTGCTGCCGGTGCTGGGCTTCCTGTTCTGCGCGTACAACATGTTCAGCCTCGACACCGTCACCTGGGTGGTCTTCGGGTTCTGGATGGCCGCGGGTCTCGTGTTCTACTTCGTGTACGGCCATCGCCGTTCCCGTCTTGCCGTAGCAGAAACGAAGTGAACCACCCGCAGTGCTGAACGATCTCGACGAACGCATCGTGCACGCCCTCGCCGAGGACGCCCGCCGCTCCTACGCGGACATCGGGCAGCTCGTCGGCCTGTCCGCGCCCGCCGTGAAGCGGCGCGTGGACAGGCTGCGCGCGACCGGGGCCATCACCGGATTCACGGTACGGGTGGACCCGGCGGCGCTCGGCTGGGAGACGGAGGGGTTCGTCGAGATCTACTGCCGTCGCAACACCTCGCCGGAGACGATCCAGCGAGGGCTCGAGCGGTACCAGGAGGTGGTGGCCGCGTCGACCGTCACCGGTGAGGCCGATGCGGTGGTGCAGGTCTTCGCCTCGGACATGCGGCACTTTGAGCGTGTTCTTGAGCGGATCGCGGGGGAGCCGTTCGTGGAGCGGACGAAGTCGGTGTTGGTGTTGTCGCCGTTGTTGCGGAGATTTTCGTCCGGGTCGCCTACGTAGGGTTTTGTCTGCGGGGCGGTGGGGGTTGTTCGCGCCCACGCGGCGGAGCCGCATATGTCACAGCCCCGCGCCCCTTTGGGGCGCGTTTTTCTACCGTTCTTAGTAGGTGCCGTGTGAAGAGGGCGTGGCCGCCTGTGCCTATGACCAGCCGGCCGTAGAGGGCTCCTGCCGGGCCGGGGAACCTTGCCCGGGTTTCGGCGCGCAGGCGAGTGCGGCCCGGGGCCGCCTCGTCCAGGCGGAGGATCAGGGCGTACGTCGAGAAGTGGTGGCGTCCGATGAGGAGCAGCTCTCGGTTCGGGGTCGCCGCGGCCACCCGGAAGCCGGTGAGCGTCGAGCCCTCGGCCAGGGGGCGGGGGCCGGACGGCGTGTGGTCGGGGCAGCCGAGCAGGCGGGCGACCGCGCCGGCGCGCCCGTGGCCGAAGGAGTGGTCCAGGACCTTGCCGAGCTCCCGCCAGACGGCGTCCGCCGGTGCGGGGACGACCGTCGTGTGCTCGTCGACGTGGGGGAGCGCGAGGTGTGTGGTGACGTCCATGAGGGAAGTCTTGTGGGCCGGTGCGGGCGGTGGCGTCCTCCGCCGGGAGGAGCGGGTCAGCCGTTCGGGGGAGGGGTCAGCCGGGCGTCGTCCGGGCCAGGGCGTTGTTGCCCGTCGAGTTGTGCACGCTGAAGCTCACCGCGTCCGAGCGGTAGCGGTCGTCCGACCACTCCACCGGGCGGCCCTCGCGGGTCGTGGTCACCCGGCGGACCCGCAGCAGCGGGCTGGTGCGGCGGACGCCGAGCAGCTCCGCGTCCCGGGCGCCCGCCGCCACCGCGTCGATGACGTGCTCGCCGTAGGCGAAGACCAACCCCGTGTCGTCGTACAGGCGTTGGGTGACCGACGGGCAGTCCGGCTCGATGCCCTCGACGGCCGGGGAGATCCAGTCGGCGTACACGGTCCGCTCCAGCAGTACCGGCTCGCCGTCCAGCCCGCGGATCCGCAGGACGTGCAACACCGGTGTGCCGACGGCCAGTTGGAGGCGTCCGGCGTCCTCGGCGGTGGCCGGGCGGTACTCCTGGCTCACCACGTGCCCGGTCGCCTCGCGGCCCATCGCGCGGGCCCACTGGGCGAAGCTGCGCAGTTCGGCGAAGCTCTGGCTGCGGCGGCCGGCCAGCACTACGCGCCGGGCGCCCTGGCGCGAGCCGATCAGCCCCTCGGCGGTGAGCGCCGCGAGCGCCTGGCGGACCGTGCCGCGCGAGACGCCGTAGCGGGCGGCGAGTTCCGTCTCGGCGGGCAGCAGGCCGCCGACGGTGTACTCCTCGCGGTCGATCGCCCGGCGCAGTTCGTCGGCGATCTTCTCGTGTCGCGCCGCCATGCTCCCCCTCTGGTTCGGTCGCTGTGCACAGCGTGAGCAGCGTAATCGACATCCGTGGCAGATCCACGCCGGCCGGGAGTGTGCACGGAATCAGGGGTCAGGGTTTCGCCACTGTTTACGAACGGGACACCCGCGGCGGGCGTACTGAGGCCAACTTGTTCAGACAAGTTGCCTCCTAGATCTCCTGCACCCTCGCGCGTCCCCTGGAGAGAACCGTGTCCCTGCCCAGAACCGCCGCCCTCGCCGTCGTCGCCGCGCTCGCGCTGAGCGCCTGCGGTGCGGCCCCCGACGACGCGTCGACCACCGCCGACGGCAAGAGCGCCGCCACCGCCACCTCCGCCGCCGAC
The DNA here is from genome assembly GCF_014596915.1 of Streptomyces sp. TRM68416. Classification (GTDB taxonomy): domain Bacteria; phylum Actinomycetota; class Actinomycetes; order Streptomycetales; family Streptomycetaceae; genus Streptomyces. The sequence continues at coordinate 90,636 of NZ_JACVWU010000002.1, read as the reverse complement.
TTCGGCGGCATGGACGCGCTGGTGCAGGCGGCCAAGAAGGAGGGCAGGCTGCACGCCATCGCGCTGCCCCGCGACTGGGCCAACTACGGCGCCCTCATCGACGGTTTCGAGAAGAAGTACGGCATCAAGGTCGAGGTGGAGAACCCGGACGGCTCCAGTCAGGACGAGATCAACGCCGTCACGTCCAGGAAGGGCCAGGACCGCGCGCCCGACGTCCTCGACCTGGGCAGCTCCTTCGCGCTGAGCGCCGCCGAGCAGGGGCTGCTCGCGCCGTACAAGGTGGCGGCCTTCGACGACCTCCCGGCCGAGCAGAAGGACGCGCAGGGCCGCTGGTACAACGACTACGGCGGCTACATCTCCATCGGCTGCGACGCCAAGCGGGTCAAGGTCTGCCCCCAGACCTTCGCCGACCTGCTGAAGCCGGTCTACAAGGGCCAAGTCGCGCTCAACGGCAACCCCACCAAGTCCGGTTCGGCCTTCGGCGGCGTCTGGGCCGCCGCCCTCGCCAACGGCGGCTCCTTCGACGACATCGAGCCCGGCCTCGACTTCTTCGCCAAGCTGAAGAAGAACGGCAACTACACGCCCGTGGAGTCCACCCCGGCCACCGTCGAGCAGGGCGAGACGCCCATCAGCATCGACTGGGACTACCTCAACGCCGGGTACGCCGAGGAGTTCAGGTCCAAGGGCGTCGACTGGCAGGTGTCGGTGCCGGAGGACGGCAAGTTCTCCCAGTACTACTCCCAGGCGATCAACAAGGACGCCCCGCACCCGGCGGCCGCCCGCCTGTGGGAGGAGTACCTCTACAGCGCCGAGGGCCAGAACCTGTGGCTCAAGGGCTACGCCCGGCCCGCCCTGATGATCGCCATGGACAAGGCCGGCACCCTCGACAAGGCCGCCGCGGCCAAGCTGCCCGAGGTCTCCGGCACGCCCTCCTTCCCGACCGAGGCCCAGCAGAACAAGGCCAAGACGGTCCTGGGACAGGGCTGGGCGGGGGCCGTCGCAGGATGACGGCCACCCTCACCCGGGCCGACACGGCGCCCGCCGCCGCGGTGCAGCGGCGGCGCCGGTCCCTCGGCGGGCTCGCCGTCGTCCCGCTGCTCGGCTTCACCGCGCTCGCCTTCGGGCTGCCCGCCTTCGCCGTCCTGGACGGCGCCTTCACGGCCAAGGACACCGGCGCGTACAGCACGGCCAACCTGAGCGCCTCCCTCCAGGGCGCCTATCTGACGGCCCTGCTCGGCAGCGTCAAGCTGTCCGCCGTCTGCGCCGCGCTCGCCGCCCTCCTCGGACTGCCCCTCGCGCAGGCCGTGGTGACCTCCCGCTCCCGCGCGCTGCGCGAGGCCGTGCTCACCGCCTCCGGGGTGCTCGCCAACTTCGGCGGCGTCCCGCTCGCCTTCGCCTTCGTCGCCACCCTCGGCAACGCCGGTGTGCTCACCCGGCACCTGGGCCTGAGCGACAAGGGCTGGGACCTGTACAGCTTCTGGGGACTGGTGATCGTCTACCTGTACTTCCTGATCCCGCTGATGGTGCTCACCATCAGCCCGGCGCTGGAAGGGCTGCGCGTCCAGTGGCGCGAGGCCGCGCAGAACAACGGCGCCACGGTCGTGCAGTACTGGCGGTACGTCGCCCTGCCCGTCCTGCTGCCCTCCCTGCTCGGCGGGTTCGTGCTCCTCTTCGGCAGCGCCTTCGCCGCCTACGCCACCGCCGCCGCGATGGTGGGCAGCTCCGTCCCGCTGGTCACCCTCCAGATTGCCGACGCCCTCTCCGGCAACGTCCTGGTCGGCCAGGAGAACGTGGCCCTCGCCCTCAGCCTCGACATGGTCCTGGTCGCGGGCCTGGTCATGGCCGTCTACCTGCCCCTGCAACGACGGAGCGCGCGATGGCTCGCCTGAGCCTGTGGCGGTGGGGCGTGCTCGGCCTCGCCGGACTGTACTTCCTGGTGCCGCTGGCCGCCTCGGTCGTCTTCACGGTCGACGTGCCCGGCCGGGGCCTCAACTTCGACGCCTACACGCGGATCTTCGCCACCGACGGCTTCCTGACCAGCCTGCTGCTCTCGCTGCAGCTGGCCGCCGCCACCATCGCCGTCGTCCTGCTGCTGATGGTGCCGGCCACCGTCGCGCTGCGGCTCGGCGCCGCCCGGCTGCGGCCGGTGGTCGAGGTGGTGTGCTCGCTGCCGCTGGTCGTCCCGCCGATCGCGTTCGTCGCGGGCATCGGCACCGTCCTGAAGTGGGGCCCCGAGCATTTGTCGCGCACGCCGCTGTTCCAGACGTTCGTGGCGATCCAGAACCCGGACTTCCCCGTCGTGCTGGTCCTGGCGTACGTCGTGATGGCGCTGCCGTTCGTGTACCGGGCGCTGGACGCCGGGCTGCGCGGCGTCGACGTGCGCACCCTCGTCGAGGCCGCGCGCAGTTGCGGGGCGGGGTGGCCGCAGGCGCTGGTACGGGCCGTGCTGCCCAATCTGCGCGGCGCGCTGCTCAACGCCTCCTTCCTCACCTTCGCCCTGGTGCTCGGCGAGTTCACCGTGGCGCAACTGCTCGGCTTCCGGCCCTTCGCGGTGTGGATCGTCAACGTCAGCGGCTCGCAGGCCCAGTTGTCCGTCGCCGTGTCCGTGCTCAGTCTGCTCGTGACCTGGGTGCTGCTGCTCGTGCTCGCCGGCTTCGGCGGGCGTACTCATAAGGACTCCCGATCATGAAAACGCTCGACAAGGCGACCACCGTCGAATTCCGCGGCCTGCGCAGGGAGTTCGGCACCACCGTCGCCCTCGACGGCCTCGACCTGACCGTGAGGCCCGGTGAACTCCTCGCCCTGCTCGGCCCGTCCGGCTGCGGCAAGACCACCGCCCTGCGCATGCTCGCCGGGTTCGAACACCCCGACTCCGGGGCGGTGCTGGTGGACGGCGAGGACGTCACCGGCGTACCCGCGCACCGGCGCGACGCCGGGATGGTGTTCCAGTCGTACAGCCTCTTCCCGCACCTCGACGTGGTCGACAACGTGGCGTTCGGGCTGCGGATGCGCAAGGTGCGCACTACCGAACGGCGGGCCCGCGCCGCCGAGTTGCTGGAGCTGGTCGGCCTCGCCGACAAGGGCGGGCGGTTCCCGCACCAGCTCTCCGGCGGACAGCAGCAGCGCGTGGCGCTCGCCCGCGCGCTCGCCCTGCGCCCCCGGGTCCTGCTGCTCGACGAGCCGCTCTCCGCGCTCGACGCCAAGGTCCGCACGAACCTGCGCGAGGAGATCCGGCGGCTCCAGCAGGAACTCGGCATCACCACCCTGTTCGTCACGCACGACCAGGAGGAGGCGCTGTCCATGGCCGACCGGGTCGCCGTCATGCGCGCCGGACGCCTCGAACAGTGCGCGGCCCCGGCCGAGTTGTACGGACGGCCCGCCACCGCCTTCGTCGCCGAGTTCGTCGGCACGATGAGCCGTCTGCCCGGCATCCTGAAGGGGCTCGAGGTCGAGGTGCTCGGGCAGCGGCTGCCCGTCGACGGGCAGCCGCCGGACCTGAGTGAGGTCGACGTGCTGGTGCGCCCCGAGGCCGTCCGGGTGCGGGCCGAGGAGACGGGCGATGCCCGGGTCGTGGCCACCGCGTTCCTGGGGGCGGTCGTGCGGGTCACCGTCCGGCTCGCCGACGGCACCGAGGTCAAGGCCGACCTGCCCGCCCACGAGGCGCCCGCGCCCGGCACCGCCGTGCGGGTGTCACTGCCGCAGCGGCCGGTGCTGGTGGCGGAACGTACCCGGGGACGAGCGGGATGAGAGAGACCGACATGCTGCAAGCCGTGCTCTTCGACATGGACGGCACCCTCGTCGACACCGAGCGACTGTGGTGGGAGGCCGTGGCGCAGGTAGCCGGGCGGCCGCTGACCGCCGCCGACGAGACGGAGGTGCTGGGCCGCCCGGTCGAGCACACCGCCGACTGGCTCGCCGGGCGGACCGGCCGGCCGGCCGCGGACCTCGCCGCGGCCCTGCACCGGGAGTTCGCCGACCGGGTCCGCACCGGCATCGTGCCCCGCCCCGGCGCCCTCGACCTGCTCGACGCCCTGGCCCGCGAGGGCGTGCCCACCGCGCTGGTCACCGCCTCGCCCCGGGCCGTCGCCGACACCGTTCTGCAGGCCCTGGGCGCGCACCGCTTCGCCGTCACCGTCACCGCCGACGACACCGCGCACACCAAGCCCGCCCCCGATCCCTACCTCGCCGCCTGCCACGCCCTCGGGGTCGACCCCGCCGCCTGCGTCGCCGTCGAGGACACGCAGACCGGCATCAGCTCCGCCGAGGCGGCCGGCTGCGCGGTCCTCGCCGTGCCCTCGCTGGCCCCCGTCGAGGCGGCCCCCGGACGGACCGTCCTGGACACCCTGGCCGGCGTCACCCCGGACCGGCTGCGCGCCCTGCTCCCGTACGAGCTGCGCGTCATGAGCTGGAACCTCTGGTACGGCGGCACCAAGGTGCGCGACCACCGGGCCAAGCAGCTCAAGGTCATCACCGAGACCGGCGTGGACGTGGTCGGACTGCAGGAGACGTACGGCAGCGCCGCCGAGGAACTCGCCGAGGCGCTCGGCTGGCACCACCACCGCGCCGGGGAGAACCTCGGCATCGTCAGCCGCTTCCCGATCACGGCCCGGCTGGGCGACCCGGACGTCGGCTTCTACGGGGCGGCCGGCGCCCGGATCGCCGTAGCGGGCCGGGAGATCGACATCTGGACGGTCCATCTCGACTACCGGTCGTACGGGCCCTACGTGACCGACGGCGACCCGACCGTCCACGAAGGCGTCCGGCTCGCGCAGATGCGGGACACCCTGAGCCGGATTGACGACTGCGTGCCGGCCGTGCTGGTGGGCGACTTCAACTGCCCCTCGCACCTGGACCGGCCGGGCGTCGCCTGGCCGGTGACGAAGGCCGCCGAGGAGGCGGGCTTCCGCGACTCCTACCGGCAGGCCAACCCCGACCCGCTCCGCGACCCCGGGCACACCTGGTCGCCCGTCCACGCCGAGCGCGAGGACGGCAGCGGCGGCCCCGAGCCGCAGGACCGGATCGACTTCGTGCTCCACCGGGGCCTCGGGGTGCTCGACTCCCGTACGCACGTCAGCGGCCGTCCGCGGCTCTGGCCGGACGTCGAGGACAACGACTGGCCCTCCGACCACGCGGCCGTGATCACCACATTCTCCGTGGCGCGCGGGAGCGGAGGTCTCCTAGGATCGGTGTCATGACCTGGCGACATTGATCCACCAGCCGTGCCTGCCGAGGGCCGCCTCGGACGCCGTACCGACCGCGTCCGATCCGCCCCCTCGGGAAGGCCTCATGACACTCTCACCCGCACGCGTGCCCGCCACCGGCGTCCGCCGCCTGACGGCCACGCTGTACGGCTACACGTTCCTCGACGACTTCGTCCTGCTCTACCCGGTCTACGCGCTGCTGTTCGCCGACACCGGGCTGTCGCTGTGGCAGATCTCCTCCCTCTTCGCCCTGTGGTCGATCACCGGCGTGGCCCTGGAGGTCCCCTCCGGCGCCTGGGCCGACGCCGTCTCGCGCCGACTGCTGCTGTGGCTCGGCCCACTGCTCACCGCGGCCGGCTTCGCCCTGTGGATCCTCGTCCCGTCGTACTGGGCCTTCGCCGTCGGCTTCGTCCTGTGGGGCGCGAGCGGAGCGCTGGCCTCCGGCGCGTTGGAGGCACTGGTCTACGACGAACTCGACCGGCTAGGCGCGGCCGGCCGGTACGCGCGGGTGATGGGCCGGGCCCGGGCCGCGGGCCTGATCGCCGTCATGGCCGCGATGGCGGCGGCCGGGCCGGTGTTCGCGTCCGGCGGCTATCGGGCGGTGGGCGCGGCGAGCGTGCTGGCCTGCCTGCTGACGGCCGCGCTCGCGACCCGGTTCCCGGAGCATCCCAGGGCGGCGGCCGGGCACGGCAACTGGTCGGCGACCCTGCGGTCCGGACTCGCCGAGGCCCGCCGCGACCGTTCCCTGCGCGGCGCGCTGCTGCTCGTGCCGGCCGTCGGTGCCGTGTGGGGCGCGCTCGACGAGTACACCCCGCTGCTGGTCCGGGACACCGGCGTGCCCGACGAGCGGGTGCCCTATCTGCTCCTGCTGATCTGGACGGGAGCCACCGCGGGCAGCCTGCTCGCCGGGCGGGCCGAACGCCTGGGCACCCGCGGCCTCGCCTGGCTGCTGGCGGGCGCCGCCCTCGCCCTGGCCCTGGGCGCCGGCGTCCGCACGCCGCTCGGCCTCGTCCTCGTCGCTCTCGCCTTCGGCGGCTTCCAGTTGGCCACCGTCCTCGCCGACGTCCGCCTCCAGCACCGCATCGAGGGCACCGGCCGGGCCACGCTCACCTCGGTCGCCGGGCTCGCCACGGAAGTGGGCACGATCACCGTGTACGGCGCGTACGCGGTACTCGGCGGAGCGGCCGCCCACGGCTTCGTCTTCGCCGCGTTCGCGGTGCCGTACCTGGTGACGGCGGGGGTGCTGAGGGCTCGACGGGGGGTGGACTGACGTACCTCGGCGGGGGCGGCGGGCTGCGCGGGCGCGTCCCGCGCTTCCGAAGGGGCGGTTCGCAGGGGGCGGGGGCCGCGCACGTAGGTCCCCGTGTCGCTGAAGGGGCGCTCCGCGGGGCTGGCGGCTGTGGGCTGGCGGGCTGTGGGCTTGTGGGCTGCGGGCTTGTGGGCTGCGGGGCTGCGAGCTGCGCGAGTATGTCGCCGCGCCTCGCGGAGGGGGCTTCTCGGGGCAGGTCCGCGGGGGTGGGGAGCTGCGTGAGTATTCCCCGTGCCCCGCGTAAAGGGCTCCGGTGCCGCTCCGCAGGGTGGGAGCCTGCCCAGCGCTCACCGTGCCTCTCGTAGGCGCGTCCCCAGGTCCGCTCCGTGAGGGGTGGGGAGCTGGGCGAGGGCTTTCGCGCGCTGCCCAAGGAGTGCTCCCCGGACCGCGCAACGAATCGCCGCCACCCCCACCCCCGACGCAACAAACCGCTCACCAGCGCGCAACGGCTCCTCCTTGTCCGGCCGAGGCCGCCGCCCGTACCGTCTACGTGGCCCCCACAACCACCCCTTTCGCCCCGGTGAGGACACGCATGCGCACCGCCCTGCTCCAGAGCTCCGGCCGTCCCGGCTCGGTCGTCGGGAACCTCAAGGTGCTCGACGAGGCCGCGGGCCGTGCCGCCGCCGCGGGAGCCGGGCTGCTGGCCGCGCCGGAGATGTTCCTGACCGGGTACGCGATCGGCGACGACATCGCCCGCCTCGCCGAGCCCGCCGACGGGGACAGCGCGGACGCGGTCGCGGAGATCGCCTCGCGGCACGGCGTCGCCCTCGCGTACGGCTACCCGGAGCGGGACGCCGACACGGTGTACAACTCGGCGCAGCTGATCTCCGCCGACGGCACCCGCCTCGCCAACTACCGCAAGACCCACCTCTTCGGCTGCTTCGAGCGCGACCACTTCACACCGGGCGAGCAGCCGGTCGTCCAGACCGAGCTGGGCGGCGTCCGCGTCGGCCTCATGATCTGCTACGACGTGGAGTTCCCGGAGAACGTCCGCGCCCACGCCCTCGCCGGTACCGACCTCCTGGTCGTCCCGACCGCGCAGATGCACCCGTTCCAGTTCGTCGCCGAGTCGATGATCCCGGTGCGCGCGTTCGAGAACCAGATGTACGTCGCGTACGTCAACCGGGTCGGCCGGGAAGGGGAGTTCGAGTTCGTCGGCCTCTCCACGCTGGCCGGCCCCGACGGGGTCGCCCGCACCCGCGCCGGACGCGCCGAGGATCTCGTCCTCGCCGACGTGGACCCGGCCTTCGTCGCCGCCTCCCGCGAGGCCAACCCGTATCTGACGGACCGCCGCCCCGGCCTCTACGGGTCCCTGGTCTGACACCCCGCCTTCTTCCCCCGCAGTCGCAAGGAGTCCGTACCCCATGACGTCCACGGTGCCCAACGCCGTCCAGCACGCCGACGAGCAGCAGCCCCCGATCACCATGTTCGGGCCGGACTTCCCGTACGCGTACGACGACTTCCTCGCGCACCCGGCGGGCCTCGGCCAGATACCCGCGACCGAGCACGGCACCGAGGTCGCGGTCATCGGCGGCGGCCTGTCCGGCATCGTGGCCGCGTACGAGCTGATGAAGATGGGCCTCAAGCCCGTCGTCTACGAGGCCGACCGGATCGGCGGCCGACTGCGCACCGTCGGCTTCGACGGCCCCGGCACCGAGGGCCTGACCGCCGAGATGGGCGCGATGCGCTTCCCGCCGTCCTCCACGGCGCTGCAGCACTACATCGACCTGGTGGGCCTGGAGACCCGGCCCTTCCCCAACCCCCTTGCCGAGGCGACGCCTTCGACCGTCGTCGACCTCAAGGGCGAGACGCACTACGCCGAGACGATCGACGACCTGCCGCAGGTCTACCGTGACGTCGCCGCCGCCTGGAACAAGTGCCTCGACGAGGGCGCCGACTTCTCGGACATGAACCAGGCGATGCGCGAGCGCGACGTGCCGCGCATCCGCGAGATCTGGGGCAAGCTCGTCGAGAAGCTCGACAACCAGACCTTCTACGGCTTCCTCTGCGACTCCGAGGCCTTCAAGTCCTTCCGGCACCGCGAGATCTTCGGCCAGGTCGGCTTCGGCACCGGCGGCTGGGACACCGACTTCCCCAACTCCATCCTGGAGATCCTGCGCGTCGTCTACACCGAGGCCGACGACCACCACCGCGGCATCGTCGGCGGCTCCCAGCAGCTGCCGCTGCGCCTGTGGGAGCGAGAGCCGGAGAAGATCGTCCACTGGGCGTACGGCACCTCGCTGGCGAAGCTGCACGAGGACGGCGCGCCCCGCCCGGCTGTGACCCGGCTGCACCGCACGGCGGGCAACCGGATCACCGTGACGGACGCGAACGGCGACATCCGCACCTACCGGGCGGCGATCTTCACCGCCCAGTCCTGGATGCTGCTGTCGAAGATCGCCTGCGACGACGCCCTCTTCCCGATCGACCACTGGACGGCGATCGAGCGCACCCACTACATGGAGTCCTCGAAGCTCTTCGTGCCCGTGGACCGGCCGTTCTGGCTGGACAAGGCCGTCGACGACAGGGGAAATCCGACCGGCCGGGACGTCATGTCGATGACGCTCACCGACCGGATGACGCGCGGGACCTACCTGCTGGACGACGGTCCGGACAAGCCCGCCGTGATCTGCCTCTCCTACACCTGGTGCGACGACAGCCTGAAGTGGCTTCCGCTGTCCGCGGCCGAGCGGATGGAGGTCATGCTGAAATCGCTCGGCGAGATCTACCCCAAGGTCGACATCCGCAGCCACATCATCGGCAACCCGGTGACCGTCTCCTGGGAGAACGAGCCCTACTTCATGGGCGCGTTCAAGGCCAACCTGCCGGGCCACTACCGCTACCAGCGGCGCCTGTTCACCCACTTCATGCAGGACCGGCTGCCCGAGGACAAGCGGGGCATCTTCCTCGCCGGCGACGACATCTCCTGGACGGCCGGCTGGGCCGAGGGCGCGGTCCAGACCGCGCTGAACGCGGTCTGGGGCGTCATGCACCACTTCGGCGGCACCACCGACGCGACCAACCCGGGCCCGGGCGACGTCTACGACGAGATCGCGCCGGTCGAGCTGCCCGAGGACTAGAGCCCGGCGGCCCGTACCGCCTCGTACACCTCGGCGGCGACGTCCTTGAGTTCCTGGGCGTCGCGCGCCTGGCCCTGGAGCTCGAAGAAGAACGTGTCGAGCCCGTCCACGGCGTGCGCGGCCAGGTCCTCGACGATCTGGGCGACGCTTCCCTGGAACGCGGAGCGGTCGGCGCCGTCGTACGCCTTGGGGCTGTACTGCGCGTTGACCCGCACCACCGTCTCGATGGGGTGTGTGCGGCCGTGTTCCGCCGCCAGGTCCTGCAACTGCCGCCACTGGGCGGTTAGTTGCTCGGCGCCCATGGCGATGGGCATCCAGCCGTCGGCGCGGTCGACGAGCCGGGTCATCGCCTTCCTGCTGTTGCCCGGCACCAGGATCGGGATCGGCCGGGCCGGCTTGGGTCCGACGACGGCCGGCGCGATCCTGGTGATCCGGCCCTCGTACGCCACCGGGTCCTGTCCCCACACCGCCCGGCAGACGTCGATGACCTCGTCCAGGACGCGGCCGCGCTCCTCGAACGGGGCGACGCCGGCGGCCGCGTACTCGTCGAGCGACCAGCCCGTGCCGAAGCCCGCCACGACCCGGCCGCCGCTCGCCGCGTCCAGCGTGGCGAGGGACTTGGCCAGTTGGAAGGGCCCGTGCAGGGGCGCCACCAGGACGCTGGTGCCGAGCCGGGCCCGCTCGGTCGCCGTGACGGCCAGGGTCAGCGTCACCAGGGGTTCCGGGACCCCGCGGTACATGTCGGGCCAGGGGAGCCCCTCGATGCCGTACAGACCCTGGGTCGCGGGCTCCGGGAACAGGGCGCGCTCGTAGACCCAGAGACTCTCGTAGCCGATCCGCTCGGCGGTGCGTGCCACGTCCGGCACGTCGCGTCCGATGTCGTACTGCCGCGCTTGGGGAAGACTGAGTCCCAGCCGAATGGCCATCCCTGCGCTCCTTTGCGTCGGTTTGTCGCGGGCGGTCCACCGCCAACGTAACGCGCGCGGCGGGATCAGTCAGGGAGCGGCGTGAGCATCATGCGCCCCGCGAGCCCCACCACGGCGTCCAGCCGCTCGGCCAGCCCCTCGGCCACGTCGGGCAGTCGGCGCAGCGCCCACAGTGCACGGGCGGCCGACCACGTGGCGTCCCGGGCGCGCTCCAGACTCCACGAGCCGAGCAGATGGGTGAGCGGGTCGGCGATCCGGAGGAGGTCGGGGCCGGGCATCAGATCCTCGCGGATGCGCTCCTCCAGCGAGACGAGGAGATCGCCCACCCGGTCGAACTCGTCCTCCAGGTCGGCGGGTTCGCAGTCGAGCGTACGACAGGCGTCCACGACGGCGAGCGCCAGGTCGTGCCCGATGTGCGCGTTGATGCCCGCGAGCGCGAACTGCAGGGGACGTACGCCGGGATGGCGGCGGAGCTGGAACAGGGGCCGCCAACAGGCGGGCGGGCGCCGGTCGTCCGCGACCGCGTCGACGGCCGCCAAGTACCGTTCCGCGAACCGAACGTCCAGCGTGATCGCCGCCCGCGCGTCGGGGAAGCCGCCCGCGTCGATGTGCCGGTCCACGGCCTCCGTCACCGTCAGGTAGACGCGGTTGAAGACGGCGATGCCGTCCCGCTCGGGCAGCGCCGCGTCGAGGGCGCGCATACGGGAGACGACCGCGTCGACGGGGGTGGTGAATTGTTCGCATTGCGCCATGGGGGCAGAGTCCCAGCTTTAGGGTGACCGGAGTGACGGCGGGCCCGACGCTTCCCCAGAACGGGGGAACGCGCCCGTCGTGGGGGAGGGGGAAACCGGCGTGGCCGGCTCACGTGTCCAGCGTCGTGCAGTACGCAGATCCCGGCGTCGGCGCGCCGCCATGGTCGCGGCGGCCTCCGTGGTGGTCGCCGTCGGCACCGCGTCCGGGATGATCCATGCGCTCGACGAGGAGCGGGGCTCGGACGACGCCCGGCCCGACGTGACGTACTCACCGCGCCTTGAGTCGCTGCCGGTGGTGCCGCCGCCGTCCCCGTCGGTCACCGAGTCGCCCTCGCCGACGCGGACGAAGAGGAAGCCGGAGGCGTCCGCCTCGCCCTCGCCGTCGCCCTCGCCGTCCCGGACCGAGCGCGAGCGGCACACGGCCGCCGTGTCCACGCGCCTGTACCGCCACTCCGCGTCCCAGGTCCTCGACTGGGTCCGCGACAACCCCGGCGACCCGCGCCACGGGGTCATACAGTCCCGGATCGCCGCCCACCCGGCCGCCGTGTGGTTCGCCGACTTCACGCCGGACACCATCACGGCCCGGGTCCGCGCGGTCACCTCGGGCGGCGCGGCGCAGGGCCGGGTGCCCGTCGTCGTGGCGTACGCGATCCCCGACCGCGACTGCGGCGGGGCCAGCCAGGGCGGGGCGCCCGACCTCGGCGCCTACGACGACTGGATCGACCGCTTCGCCGCCGGGCTGGGCTCCGGCGACGTCATCGTCGTGCTGGAGCCCGACTCGGTCGCCCAGGCCGACTGCCTCTCCGGCGCCGGGCGGGCCGACCGCTTCGCCTCACTGGCCCGCGCCGGGCGCGTCCTGAAGGCCGCCAACCCCAGGGCGCGCGTGTACTACGACGCCGGGCACTCCGGGTGGCACGCGCCCGGCAAGCAGGCGGGCTGGCTGAAGCAGGCGGGCGCCGCGTCGGCCGCGTCCTCCGACGGCATCTTCAGCAACGTCTCCAACTTCCACACCACGGCCGACGAGGTCGCCTACGACCGACAGGTCCTCGACGCCCTCGGCGGCCCCGCCTCCCTCGGTGCCGTCGTCGACACCAGCCGCAACGGCAACGGCGCCCCGGCCGACGGCGAGTGGTGCGACCCCGCCGGACGGAAGGTCGGCCGGGCGCCCACCCTGAGCACCGGGGAGGCCCGGATCGACGGCTACCTGTGGATCAAGCTGCCGGGGGAGTCCGACGGCTGCAAGGGGACGCCGGGGACGTTCAGCCCGTCGTACGCCTACGACTTGGCCTCGCCGTAGGGCGTACGACGACCTGGTCGCCGTAGCCGCCTAGGGCTTCGCCTCGTCGTAGGAGGACGTGCCCTCGTCCAGGAGCGGCTCCTGGGTCTTGAGGTGGGCCGGGGCGAAGGCGCGCAGGGCGTGGTAGCCGGTGATGACGACCAGGGTGCCCAGGGCGATGCCGCTCAGCTCGAAGGTGTCGGTGAACTCCATGGTGACGTTGCCGACGCCGATGATGATGCCCGCGGCGGCCGGTACCAGGTTGAGCGGGTTGCGCAGGTCGACCTCGGCGTTGATCCAGATCTGGGCGCCGAGCAGGCCGATCATGCCGTAGAGGATGACGGTGATGCCGCCGAGGACGCCGCCCGGGATCGCGGCCACGACCGCGCCGAACTTCGGGCACAGGCCGAAGAGGAGGGCGAAGCCGGCGGCGGCCCAGTAGGCGGCCGTGGAGTAGACGCGGGTCGCGGCCATCACGCCGATGTTCTCGGAGTAGGTGGTGTTGGGCGGGCCGCCGACCGCGGTGGAGAGCATGGAGCCGACGCCGTCGGCGGAGATCGCCGTGCCGAGCCTGCCGTCCAGGTTGTCGCCGGTCATCTCGCCGACGGCCTTGACGTGTCCGGCGTTCTCGGCGACCAGGGCGATGACGACGGGCAGCGCGACCAGGATCGCCGACCACTCGAAGGACGGGCCGTGCAACGTCGGCAGGCCGATCCAGTCCGCCTGGCCGACGCCGGAGAGGTCCAGGCGCCAGTGGTCGGTGACCTTGCCGCTCGCGTCGACGGAGTGGATCTGCCCGAAGATCCGGTCGAAGGCCCAGGAGATGCCGTAGCCGAAGACCAGGCCCAGGAAGATCGCGATCCGGGAGAAGAAGCCGCGCAGGCAGACGACGGCCAGACCGGTGAAGAGCATCACCAGCAGGGCCGTCCACTGGTCCTGCGGCCAGTAGGTCGCGGCGGTCACCGGGGCGAGGTTGAAGCCGATCAGCATCACGACCGCGCCGGTGACGATCGGCGGCATCGTCGCGTGGATGATCCGCGCCCCGAACCGCCGGACGGCGAGGCCCACCAGGAACAGCGCGGCGCCGACGACGAAGACCGCGCCGGTCACGGTCGCGCTGCTGCCCCCTTGCGCGCGGATGACGGCGGCGACGCCCACGAACGACAGGGAGCAGCCCAGATAGCTGGGCACCCGGCCCCGGGTGGCCAGCAGGAAGACGACGGTCGCGACACCGGACATCATGATCGCGAGGTTGGGGTCCAGGCCCATCAGGACCGGCGCCACGAAAGAGGCCCCGAACATGGCCACCACGTGCTGGGCGCCGAGCCCGGCCGTGCGCGGCCAGGAGAGCCGTTCGTCGGGCCGGACCACCGCGCCGGGCGCCGGGGTGCGTCCGTCGCCGTGCAGTTTCCAGCGGACGCCAAGATCCATGGTGCGGTTCGCTTTCGGTCGTGCGTGCGTGTCCGGACCATTGTCGGGGGTGAAAAGGGATGCTGAGCGTCCGCTTAGGATGGGGTGCAGTCATCTCATACGCCCCAGGAGCACCACCGTGACCGCCGAAGCGCCCACCGCCCCCGCCCCGGCCTGCGGCCGGCTCGTCCCCGTCACCGTCCACTTCGACGACCTCGACGCGCTCGGGCTGCTGCACAACGCCCGGTACCCGGTGATGGTGGAGCGGGCCTGGGCCGGCCTCTGGCAGGAGCACGGCTTCCGCTTCGAGGGCGACTGGGCGGCGGCCGGCGACGCCTGCAACGCGGTGAAGGAACTGCGGATCACCTACGAGGCCCCGGTGACCAGGCCCGGCCCGTACGCCGTGCACCTGTGGCTGGAGCGGCTCGGCACCACCGGCCTGACCTACGGCTTCCGCTTCTGCTCGGCGGACGGCGCGGTGACGTACGCGCGGGGCGCCCGGGTGCTGGTCCGGCTGGACGCCGCCACGCTCCGGCCCGCGCCGTGGAGCGAGGAGTTCAGGGCCGTGGGTCGGGGACTGCTGCGTCCGGGCGGCTGATCGTCGGCCGGTCGCGGTCGGCCTTGCGCAGCACGCCCGCGAACGCGGCGAGCCCGCACGACAGCAGCGTGACCAGGGCGAACGACACCACCAGGCTGGTCAGCTGGGCCAGCCCGCCGATCGCGCTCGGGGCGACCAGGCCCGAGGTGTACGTGATGGTCGCGACGCCCGCGATGGCCTGACTGGGGTTGGGGCCGCTGCGGCCCGCCGCCGCGAAGCACAGCGGGACGACCACCGCGATGCCCAGACCCATCAGACCGAACCCGGTCATCGCCACCGCGGGATGGCCGGCCGTGACGATCAGCAGACCGCCGGCCGCGGCGAGGACGCCGCCGAGGCGGACCGTGCGGACGGCGCCGTAGCGGTCCACCACCTTGTCGCCCGCGAGCCGGGCCACCGCCATGGTGAGCGTGAAGCCGGTCGTGCACGCGGCCGCGAGACCCGCCGAACTGTCCAGTTGGTCACGCAGATAGACGGCCGACCAGTCCAGGCTGGCCCCTTCCGCGAACACCGCGCAGAACCCGACCGCGCCGATCAGCAGCGCGGAGCGGGGCGGCAGGGCGAACCGCGGCGGAGGCTCCTCGCCCTGGGTCGGCTGAAGGTCGAGCACCCAGGTGGACGCGGTCACGCCGAGGACGGTCAGGACGGCGGCCGCCAGCGCGTGGTGCAGGCGGGCGTCCGCGCCCAGGTGGGCGGCGAGCGTGCCGCCGAGCGAGCCGAGCACGGCGCCGGCGCTCCACATGCCGTGCAGGCCGGACATGATCGACCGGCCGAGGCGGTTCTCGACCTCGACGCCGAGGGCGTTCATCGCCACGTCCGCCATGCCGGCGGTGGCGCCGAAAGTGAACAGGGCCAGGCAGAGGGTGAGCAGGTTCGGGGCCAGGGACGGCAGGACGAGCGCCAGCGTCCACAGGGCGATCAGGCCGCGCAGGGCGTTGCGGGCGCCGAAGCGGTGGCTGATCCCGCCCGCGAGCGGCATCGCCACCGACGCGCCGAGCGCGGGGAAGGCCAGGGCGAGGCCCAGTTGGCCCGCGCTCACCGAGGCGTGGTCCTGGATCCACGGCACCCGGGTCGCGAACGAGCCGGTCACCGCGCCGTGCACGGCGAACACGGCGGCCACGGCGTACCGCGCCCGCCGCACCTCGTGTGCGTCGTACCCCACTTCACTCATTCTCCGGTCCCTCCCCGTGCCCCGTCCTGGCACCTGCGGCCTGTCGGCGTAAACTATCAGGAACCCTGCCTGATAGATAGGGGTTTCTGAAGGGCCGCGGACCGCACGGCCCTGCCGATCTGGAAGGATCCCGGCATGCCGCCCGCATCCCCCAGCACCGCCCGGGCCATCAACGACCGCCTCGCCCTGCGCCTGCTCCAGCAGGAGGGCCCGCTGACGGCGGCCCGGCTGAAGCAACTGACCGGCCTGTCCCGGCCGAGCGTCGCCGACCTCGTCGAACGTCTCACCGCCGCCGGGCTCATCACGGTGGTCGGCGAATCGGGCGAACAGCGCCGCGGCCCCAACGCCAAGCTCTACGGCATCGTCGCCGACCGCGCCCATCTCGCCGCCCTCGACGTCCGCACCGAGGGCGTCGCCGTCGTCGTGTCCGACCTGGTCGGCGAGGTGCTCGCCGAGGCGTCCGCGCCGATCACCGGCGACTCCGGGACCGGGTCGGCGGTCGAGCAGGCGGTGGCGCTGGTCGAGCGGGCGGCCAAGGAGGCCGGCGTGGACCGGCTGCACACCGTCGGCATCGGTGCGCCCGGCCTCATCGACCCGGCGACGGGTGAACTCCGGCGCTCCACGAGCCTGCCCGAGTGGCACCGCCGCCTGGTCGCCGCCCTCCAGGAACGGCTGCCGCAGGCGCGGGTGAGCGTGGAGAACGAGACCAACCTCGCGGCCCTGGCGGAGCAGCGGGACGGGGTCGCGCAGGACCGGGACACGTTCGTACTGCTCTGGCTGGGGCTCGGGGTGGGCGCGGCGGTCGTCCTCGACGGCACCCTGCGCCGCGGTGCCTCGGGCGGCACCGGCGAGATCGGGTTCCTGCCGGTGCCCGGGACGACCGGGCTGCCCTCGGCGCACGACTGCGACGGGGGATTCCACTCCCTCGTCGGGGCGGCGGCGGTGGCGGTGCTGGCGGGGGAGTACGGGGTGACGGCGCCGGCGGTGGCGGGGGAGCCGCATGCGGCGGCGCTGGTACGGGCGGCGGTCGCCGACCCGTCCTTCGGCGACTTCCTCGACGCGCTGGCGGACCGGCTGGTACTCGGCGCGGCCGCGGTGACCTCGGTACTGGATCCCGGGTGCGTGGTGCTGGCGGGGGAGATCGGCCGGGCGGGCGGCGAGGCGCTGGCGGCGCGTGTCCAGGACCGGCTGGGCCGGATGTCCCCCCTGCCGACGGAGGTGCGGGCCAGTACGTTGGGCGGCGGGGCGGTGCTGCGCGGGGCCCTGCTGACGGCCCGGGACCGGGCACAGGAGGAACTGTTCGCACCCCCGGCACGCTAACGGGCTCCGGCCCTTCTTTCCTCGCCCCCGCCGCCCCCAGCCCCGCGCATCGGCCCTGAACGGGCCTTGTCCTCAAACGCCGGACGGGCTGAAGTGGCCAGGCCCGGCGCTGAAATTCAGCCCCTCCGGCGCTTGAGGAGCGGGGGTCCAGGGGGCGGCGCCCCCTGGGCGGGGTTGAAGGGGCGGCAGCCCCTGGAGGACGGGAATGGGTAGGGGCGGCGGGGGCGAGAAAGCCCGTCCGCCCCCGGGGCTCAGCGGCCGAAGCGTACCGCCAGGTACTCCTCGAACGTCCCCTTCCCCACCGCGTGTTCAGGGGCGAGGTGCCCGCCCGCCCGGAAGGCACGGTAGGCCCGACCGGCCAGCGGTACGCCGACCACCGCCCGCCTGCGCCCCGTCGCCTTGAGGTAGGCGCGGGCCAGGGAGCCGAGTGGACGGACCTCCGGCCCGGCCATGTCCGGAACCCGCCCCGCGGGCGCGCCCAGGGCCAGCTCCACCAGTCGGTCCGCGACCTCGGAGACCTCCACGGGCTGGTCCGCCACCCCCGCGGGCAACGGCATCACCGGCGACTTGGCCACCGCGGCGAACACCTGGACCAGCAGATCGTGGAACTGCGTCGCCCGCAGCACCGTCCACCCCAGCCCGGAGTCCTCGACCAGCTTCTCCACCGCGAGCTTGCTCCGGTAGTAGCCGAACGGCACCCGGTCGACGCCGACGATCGAGATGTACACCAGATGGCGCACACCCGCCTGCCGCGCCGCGGCGATCAGATGCGCCGCCGCCTCCTCGTCGCCACCCCGGGGCGAGCTCGCGCAGTGCACGATCGTCTCCACCCCCGCGACGGCCGCGTCCAGCCCCCTGCCGCCCGCCCGCAGGTCAACGGCGTAGGGGCTGGGTGTGCCGGCTGAGCACCCGCACCTCGTGCCCGTCCGCGCGCAGCCGCTCGGTGACGAGCCGGCCCAAGGTACCGGTGCCGCCGGTCACCAGAATCGTGGTCATGGTGTTCAGCCCCTTTGCATGCCGGGCACTCCCCGACGGAGCGCCCTTCATCAGCCAGGACGGAATACCCCATGCGAAACGTGACACCCCGACGACCCGGCCGGCGGCGCATGCGAACCGGAGTTGAGAGACCCGGCGGCGGGCAAGGGCCGTCGTCACCGCCGCCGGGCCGATAGGGGGGAGGGGATCAGCAGGCGCCGAGGTCCTGCCACACACCCCATTCACCGGTGGTGCCGGGCTCCTCGCCCTTCGTCCACCACTTGGCCTTCCACGCGTGCCCCTGGTGGGAGACCGTGCTGCCTCCGCCGTACGCCACATCCGCGTTCCACGCCGCGTCCGTGCACGAGCCGGTCGGCGTCGGCGAAGGAGACCCACCGCCGGTCGGCGTCGGCGAAGGCGACGAGCCCCCCGGCTCCACCACCGTCGTCCCCCGCGCCAGATCCCCGGCCAGCGCGTACGTCGTTCCGCCGAACGTCACCGTCCAGTTCGACGGCGTCGACACCGGCAGGTAGTACACGAAGTCCAACTCCACCGAGGCGCCCGGCGCCAGCGTCTGCCAGCTCGGCAGCTTCAGCGAGACGCGGTGGTAGTCGCCCTTGAGCCCGCCGACATTGCTCCCCGTGTGGTCGCTGCGGATCACCGAAGTGCCGAAGCCGGACTGGTCCTTGGCGTTGCCGGGAGCGGAGGTGCCGTAGTCGAACCGGAACTCCGTACCGCCCGGCAGGGTCGCCGACGTGTTGTTGGTGATCTTCAGCTTGGGGCTGATCGGGTAGTTGGAGTCGCCGAGCGGGAACTGCCCGAAGTCGACGTCGATGTCCAGCGCCCGGCTCGGCAGCTCGACCGTCGACCGCTGCGCGCCGTACGGGGCGGCCGACTTGAACTTCTCGTACATCGCGGTCGTCAGCGTGGACCCCGGCTCGTACTGCCCCTTGGCCGCGTTCCAGCCGTAGTCACCGGCCAGCTCCCACACCATGGTGCCGCCGATGCCCTTGTCGACGACGTAGTCGGCCTTGGCCTTCACCGACTGCTCGTCCTCGGTGGACAGGAAGACCTTCTTCTCGGCGTTCCACAGCCAGGGCGCCACCAGCGTGGCGTCGTACTTGCGGGCGTAGGTGCCGGTGAGCCGCGTGTCGGCGGGGAAGCCGTACTTGGTCACGTAGTCCCCGACGACGCCCTTCTCCAGGTTCTTGGCGTGCCACATCGGGTTCGAACCCGCGGGCGACTCCTTGCCGTTGGTGTCGAGGTCGTGCCAGAGGTTGTCGATGCCACTGGCGCCGTCACCGCACTTGGTCAGACCGGACCCGGCAGGACAGTTCGTGGACGGGGCCCTGCCCCACAGCCCGTCGGTGCCGCCGGTGACGTTCTTGAACCCCCGGGTGTAGTAGGGGAGTCCGATGTTGATGCGGCCGGCCGGCATCGAACCGCGGAAGTAGTGGTACGCCCAGTCGGTGTTGAGGTAGCCGATGCCGCCGTACTGGGACGTGGAGTACACGCCCGCCGCGGCGAGTTCGGCGTCCTTGCCGTCGTCGAAGAGCGAGGCGTTCGGGCCGACGTACTCGTTCCAGGCGCCGTGCAGGTCGTACGACATGATGTTGACGTAGTCCAGGTACTTCTGGACCTGGAAGGTCTCCATGCCGCGCAGCAGATAGCCGGAGGACGGTGCCGCGACCGTCAGCAGGTAGTGCCTGCCGTCCGCCGCGCCCGCCCGGTCGAGCTTCTCGCGCAGCGTCTTCATCAGGACCGCGTACCCCTTGACCAGGCCCGCGCGGCGTCCGTTGGAGAGGGACCAGTCGAGCGGGTTGCCCGCGTCCTTCATGGTCGTCGGGTACTCGTAGTCGATGTCGACGCCGTTGAAGCCGTACTTGCGGAGGAAGGCCACGGTCGAGTCGGCGAAGGTGTCGATGCCGGCCCGGTTGACCGAGCCGTCGGCGTTGGTGGCCATCGAGTAGAAGCCGCCGGAGTCCACGCGGGTGCCGTCGTCGGCGAAGTAGCCGCCGGTCTCGGCCCAGCCGCCCACCGAGATCAGCGTCTTGACGTCCGGGTGCTGCTTCTTGAACTTGTTGAGCAGGTTGAAGTGGCCCTTGTAGGAGAACCCGGGGTCCATCTCGGCGCCGCTCACGCCCGGCCAGGTCATGCCGGTCGCCGGGTTGGTCGCGCCGTCCGTCCCGACGGAGATCTTGTTCGAGCCGTCGACGTGGGCGAAGGCGTAGTTGAGGTGGGTGACCTTGTCCCAGGGGATGTCGGAGGCCAGATAGGCGGGCGTGCCGTCCTTGCCGGTGCGCCAGCCGGTGAAGTAGCCGATCACCCGGCGCTGGTGGTCGGCGCCCATCTTCTCCCGGCCGTCGGTGTCGTAGACCGTGCAGTAGGGGACGTCGACGCCGGGTGTGGTGTACAGCCCGTCGGGGCGGCAGGACTCCTGGTCGGCGGCGTGCGAGACGGTGGCCGGCAGGCCGGCGAGCACCAGGCCGGCGACCGCGCCGACGGCGGTGAGCAGGGCGGGTCTGGCTCGGTTGCGTGACAGCAAGTCGGTTCCTCTCCACGGAAGTTGCGCAGACCTTAAGGAGGACTAGACCAATGCGTCAATAGGTATGGACCAATCAAGGAGCGGAAGTCTCCGGCCCCCGCTTGTGAGCCACCCCACAGCATTCACCCGCATGGACGCCGATCAGGCGTGGCACACTGGCCCTGTACCAGTAGCAGCGCACTCCGGGGTCGGTGAAAGTCCGAACCGGCGGTTACAGTCCGCGACCCGGTCGCCTCCAGCGGCCGGTTGACCAGGTGAAATTCCTGGACCGACGGTTAAAGTCCGGATGGGAGGCAGTGCGCGGCGGGCGGGCATTCGTGCGCGCCGCCGATATGAGCCCGTTCCGTGGTGGACGGGTCCGTCCGGCGTCGCTCCCGGTGTCGTCGCCCGTATCTTCTGTCGTCATCGACAGCCCCGGAGTCCGTGCCCGAATGAGGCAGGAGGACCCGGGAAGTGTTCACCGGAATCGTCGAAGAGCTGGGCGAGGTCACCGCCGTCGAGAACCTCGGCGACGCCTCCCGCTTCCGACTGCGCGGCCCCGTCGTCACCGAGGGCGCGAAGCACGGTGACTCCATCGCGGTCAACGGCGTCTGCCTCACCGTGGTCGAGCACGAGGGCGACGAGTTCACCGCCGACGTCATGGCCGAGACCCTGAACCGCTCCAGCCTCGGCGCCCTCGGCGTCGGCTCCCGCGTCAACCTGGAACGCCCCACCGCGGTCGGTGCGCGCCTCGGCGGCCACATCGTCCAGGGCCATGTCGACGGCACCGGTGAGGTGCTGGAGCGCAAGCCCTCCGAGAACTGGGAGATCGTGAAGGTCTCGCTCCCCGCGGACCTCGCCCGGTACGTCGTGGAGAAGGGCTCCATCACCGTCGACGGCATCAGCCTCACCGTCGTCGACGCCGGCCCCGACCACTTCACCGTCAGCCTCATCCCCACCACCCTCGCCCTGACCACGCTCGGCCACAAGCAGCCCGGCGATCCGGTCAACCTCGAAGTGGACGTCGTCGCCAAGTACGTCGAGCGGCTGCTCGCCGCGGGCCGGGGAGCGCAGGCGTGAACTGGCTCAACTCCGAGGCCTTCACCCTCTTCGGCCAGCACATCATCTGGTCGGACATGGTCGGCAACATCTTCGGCCTCGTCGCCCTCGCCCTCGGCTGGCGGCGCTCGGTGTGGACCTGGCCGGTGCAGTTCCTCGCCGGCCTCATCCTCTTCGGCGCCTTCTACGGCCATCTGACCGGCAGCGCCGGCAAGCAGGCCGTCGTCGTGGTCGTCGCGCTGTACGGCTGGTGGCAGTGGAACCGCGGCACCGGCCGGGCCACCGACGGGCACATCGCCGTACGGTTCGCCACCTGGCGCGAGCGCGGCGCGATGATCGCGGCCGGCGCCGCCGGCACCGTGGCGGTGGCCCTGCTGTTCAAGGCGTACCCGAGCCTGTCCTGGGACCCTTGGCCCGACGCCTACATCTTCGTCGGCACCATCGTCGCCATGTACGCCCAGGCCCGCGGCATGGTCGAGTTCTGGTTCGCCTGGCTCCTCGTCGACCTGGTCGGCGTCCCCCTGAACTTCGCGAACGGCTACGCCTTCTCCGGCTTCGTCTACGTCATCTACGGCGCACTCGTCCTGTGGGGCATGCGCGACTGGTGGCTGCGCTCCCGCAAGGACCCGCGGCCCGTCCTGGAAGGAGCGCCCGCATGAGCACGGCACCGGCTCTGTACAGCACCGGCAATATCGAGGACTGGTCGCTCGACCCGATCGAGCAGGCCATCGCCGACATCGCGGCCGGCCGGCCCGTCGTGGTCGTCGACGACGAGGACCGCGAGAACGAGGGCGACCTCGTCGTCGCCGCCGAGAAGGCCACCCCCGAGATCGTCGCCTTCATGATGAGCGAGTGCCGCGGCCTGATCTGCGCCCCCATGGAGGGCGAGGAACTGGAGCGGCTCGACCTCCCGCAGATGGTCGAGGACAACACCGAGTCGATGAAGACCGCGTTCACGGTCTCCGTGGACGCCTCCGCCGCCCACGGCGTGACCACCGGCATCTCGGCCGCCGACCGCGCCACCACGCTGCAACTGCTGGCGAGCGGCACCGCCCGCGCCGACGATTTCGTCCGCCCCGGCCACATCTTCCCGCTGCGCGCCAAGCCCGGCGGGGTGCTCGTCCGCAACGGCCACACCGAGGCCGCCGTCGACCTCGCCCGCCTGGCCGGCCTGCGCCCGGCCGGCGCGATCGTCGAGATCGCCGGCGAGGACGGCCGGATGCTGCGCCTGCCCGAGCTGATCCCGTTCGCCCGCAAGCACGGCCTGACGATCATCTCCATCGAGGACCTGATCGCCTACCGCCGCAGCGCCGAGCCCACCGTCCGTCGCGAGGCCGAGGTCCACCTGCCGACCTCCCACGGCACCTTCACCGCGTACGGCTATCGCTCCACCGTCGACGGCGTCGAGCACGTCGCCCTGGTGCACGGCGAGATCGGCGACGGCCAGGACGTCGTCGTCCGCGTCCACTCCGAGTGCCTCACCGGCGACGTCTTCGGCTCCCTGCGCTGCGACTGCGGCCCCCAGCTGGACACCGCCCTGGAGCGCGTCCAGGCCGAGGGCCGCGGGGTCGTCGTCTACCTGCGCGGTCACGAGGGACGCGGCATCGGCCTGCTGTCCAAGCTGCGCGCCTACGAACTCCAGGAGCGCGGCCGCGACACCCTGGACGCCAACCTGGAGCTCGGTCTGCCCGCCGACGCCCGGGACTACGCGGCCGGGGCGCAGATCCTCGACGACCTCGGGGTGCGGAGCGTCCGCCTGATGACCAACAACCCGGACAAGAGCGACGCGCTCGTCCGCCACGGCATCAAGGTCACCGACCGCGAGCCGATGCCCGTCACCGCGGGCGAGCACAACCTCCGCTACCTGCGCACCAAGCGGGACCGGATGGGTCACGACCTGCCCTGGCTGGAGACGGGCCCCGCCCCGGCCGCCTGCGGCAATCAGTAAGCAGCAAGAACACCGAGGAGAGACGTGAGCGGCAAGGGTGCACCGGAACTGTCCGTACGCAATGTGGGCGACCTGCGGGTGGCCGTCATCGCGGCGCAGTGGCACGACAAGGTGATGGACGGTCTGGTGAACGGCGCCCTGCGCGCCCTGCACGACCTCGGGATCGACGAGCCGACCCTGCTCCGGGTCCCCGGCAGCTGGGAACTCCCGGTCGTCGCCAAGGTCCTCGCCGGCCGCGGCTACGACGCGATCGTCGCCCTCGGCGTCGTCATCCGCGGCGGCACCCCCCACTTCGAGTACGTGTGCCAGGGCGTCACCCAGGGCCTCACCCAGGTCTCCGTGGACACCGGCGTCCCCGTCGGCTTCGGCCTGCTCACCTGCGACAACGAGGAGCAGGCCCTGGACCGGGCCGGACTGCCCGGCTCCAACGAGGACAAGGGGCACGAGGCGGTGACCGCGGCGGTGGCCACCGCGGCCACGCTCCGCTCAGTATCTGAACCGTGGCGCTGAGCTTTTCGCACACCGCGTAGAGTGGGCGCCACCATGTCCAATAAGACGTTCGAGGAGCTCTTCACCGAGCTCCAGCACAAGGCCGCCCACGGCGATCCCGCCACCTCCCGCACCGCAGAGCTGGTCGGGAAGGGCGTCCATGCCATCGGCAAGAAGGTCGTCGAAGAGGCCGCCGAGGTCTGGATGGCCGCCGAGTACGAGGGCAAGGAAGCGGCAGCCGAGGAGATCTCGCAGTTGCTGTACCACGTCCAGGTGATGATGGTCGCGCGCGGGATCTCCCTCGACGACGTCTACGCCCACCTCTGAGCCCCGTACACCTCCACCCGCACACCCCACGCAAAGGAAGCCGACCTCATGCTGCGCATCGCCGTCCCCAACAAGGGTTCCCTGTCAGGACCTGCGGCGGAGATGCTGCATGAGGCCGGCTACCAGCAGCGCCGGGAGTCCAAGGAACTGCGGATCGTCGACCCGGAGAACGAGGTCGAGTTCTTCTACCTCCGCCCCCGCGACATCGCGATCTACGTCTCCTCCGGCCGCCTCGACATCGGCATCACCGGCCGCGACCTGCTGATCGACTCCGGCGCCCGGGCCGAGGAGATCCTCCCGCTCGGCTTCGCCCGCTCCACCTTCCGCTTCGCCGCCAGGCCCGGCACCGCAGGCGGCGTCGAGGACCTCAAGGGCAAGACCGTCGCCACCTCCTACGAGGGCATCGTCGAGGGCCACCTCGCCGACAAGGGCGTCGACGCCTCCGTCGTCCACCTCGACGGCGCCGTCGAGACCGCCATCGAACTCGGTGTCGCCGAGGTCATCGCGGACGTCGTCGAGACCGGCACCTCCCTGCGCAACGCGGGCCTTGAGGTCTTCGGCGAGCCGATCATGAAGTCCGAGGCCGTCGTGATCCGCCGCACCGACGCGGACACCACCTCGGAGAACGAGCCCAAGGTGCAGCAGTTCCTGCGCCGCCTCCAGGGCGTCCTCGTCGCCCGCACCTACGTGATGATGGACTACGACTGCCGCGTCGAGCAGCTGGAGAAGGCCGTCGCCCTCACGCCCGGCCTGGAGTCCCCGACCGTCTCCCCGCTGCACAACGAGGGCTGGGTCGCCGTCCGGGCGATGGTCCCCGCCAAGGAGGCCCAGCGGATCATGGACGACCTGTACGACATCGGCGCGCGGGCCATCCTCACCACGGCCATCCACGCCTGCCGCCTCTGAGAGCCCTGAGATGTCCGACCTGCCTGTCCTTCCCGTCACCTTCCGGCCGGGACGCACCCGGGCCGTGCTGCTCACGGCCGGCGCCACGATCTTCGTGGTGATCACGGTGATCGCCCTGCTGCTGGAGAACCTCGGCCCGGGCGAGCGCCTCAGCTTCATCTTCACCGGGGCGCTCATGTTCGGCGTCCTGGCCCTGCTCGCCCGCGTCAAGGTCGTCGCCGACGACGCGGGCGTCACCGTGGTCAACATCGCCGGCCGGCGCCGCCTGGCCTGGGCGGAGATCCTCCGGGTGAACCTGCGCCCCGGTGACCCCTGGGTCTTCCTCGACCTCAGCGACGGCACCAGCCTGCCCGCGCTCGGCATCCAGCCGGGCATCGCCAAGGAGCGGGCCATCGCCGACGCCCGCGCACTGCGGGCACTCGTGGAAGCCCGCACCACGAGGGATCTGCCGTAGGCGGCCCCGTCTTGATTAATCTGTTGGCGGAGGCGTTTTCGTAGCGCCTCCGTCGCTGGTTTCCGACCAGGTGCCCAGCGGCCCCTGCAACCCGAGGAGTGACTCCCTCCAGCGATGGACGGATCGTCCTGTAGTACCTGCGCCGCCCCCTCCCGACATCCCGAGGCGGCGGCATGACCATCCCCCTGCTGCTCCTTGCGGCGGCGTTCCTGCTGATCCTCGCCAACGGCTTCTTCGTGGCGGCCGAGTTCGGCCTGGTGACGGTCGAGCGGCCGGATGCCGAGAAGGCCGCCGCCGAGGGCGACCGCCGCGCCCGTACGGTCGTCGAATCGCTGAAGGAGCTCTCCTTCCAGCTCTCCGGCACCCAGCTCGGCATCACCCTCACCTCCCTCGTGGTCGGCATGCTCGCCGAACCGGCGCTCGCCGAGCTGCTGCACGGCCCGATCACCGCCACCGGCGTCCCCGCGGGCGCGGTGTCCGGGATCTCCGTGGTCATCGGCATGCTGCTGGCCTCGGCCGTGCAGATGGTGATCGGCGAACTCGTGCCCAAGAACTGGGCGGTGTCCCGGCCGATGCAGGTCGCGCGGTTCGTCGCGGGCCCGCAGCACCTCTTCGCGCGCACCTTCCGACCGGTGATCGCCGGGCTGAACTCCGTGGCCAACCGTCTCGTCCGCGCGATCGGCATCGAGCCCACCGAGGAACTGGCCTCCGCCCGCACCCCCGGTGAACTCGTCTCGCTGGCCCGCCACTCCGCCCGGGCCGGCACCCTGGAGCAGGACACCGCCGACCTGTTCGTCCGGACCCTGTCGCTGGGCGAGCTGACCGCGCAGCACGTGATGACCCCGCGGGTGAAGGTCAGCGCACTGCAGTCGTCGGCGACCGCCGAGGACGTGGTCAACCTGACCCGCGCCACCGGCCTGTCCCGCTTCCCCGTGTACCGCGGGCGGATCGACGAGATCGTCGGCATGGTCCACCTCAAGGACGCCCTGGCCGTGCCGGCGGCCGAGCGCCTGCGCACCCCGGCCGGCCGGATCGCCCGGCCCGCGCTGCTGGTCCCCGAGACGCTGCCGGTCCGGCCGCTGCTCGCCCGGCTGCGCAGCGAGCAGCCCATCGCCGTCGTCGTCGACGAGTACGGCGGCACCGCCGGCGTGGTCACCCTGGAGGACATCGTCGAGGAGATCGTCGGCGAGGTCCGCGACGAGCACGACGGCCTGGACGCCCCCGAACTCGCCCCCGCCCCCGCGGAGGAGGGCCGGCCCGCCTGGGACGCCGACGGCAGCTGCCGCGTCGACACCCTCCGGCGCATGGGCCTCGACGTGCCCGAGGGACCGTACGAGACCGTCGCCGGACTCGTCGCCGACCTCCTCGGCCGCATCCCGGTCCCCGGCGACCGGGCCGAACTCCCCGGCTGGCGGCTGTCGGTGCGCCGGGTCGGCCATTATCGCGCCGAGCGGGTACGGCTCGTGCGCACGGCCCCCGTGGCGGAGGGCGTCCGATGAGCGTGCTCCAACTGCTCTTCGCCGCGCTGCTCGTGCTGGCCAACGGGTTCTTCGTCGGCGCCGAGTTCGCGCTGGTCTCCGTGCGGCGCAGCCAGATCGAGCCGCTCGGCACCAAGCGTGCCCGCCAGGTCCTCTACGGCCTGGAGCACCTGCCGCAGATGATGGCCGCCGCCCAGTTCGGCATCACGGTCTGCTCGCTGACCCTCGGCGCGGTCGCCGAGCCGACGGTGGCGCGTCTGCTGGAGCCCGTCTTCGAATGGATCCACCTGCCGCACGGCGTGATCCACCCGCTGGGCTATGTGATCGCCCTGGCGGCCGTGGTCTTCTTCCACCTCGTCATCGGCGAGATGGTCCCGAAGAACCTCGCGATGGCGGCCCCGGAGAAGGCCTCGCTGTGGCTCAGCCCCGGCCTGGTCGCCTTCGCCCGTCTGTGCCGGCCGATCACCGTCGCCCTCGGCGCCTGCGCCCAGGGCATCCTGCGGCTCTTCCGCGTCGAGCCCAAGGACGAGGTCGAGGCCGTCTTCACCAGCGAGCAGCTCAACCGGCTCGTGGAGGACTCCGGCCAGGCGGGGCTGCTCGACCCCGAGGAGCAGGAACGCCTGGAGGACGCCCTGGAGCTGGGCTCCCGCCCGGTCACGGACGTACTCCTGACGCGCGAGTCGCTGGTGACGGTCCCGCCGTCGGTCACCCCGGGGCAGATCGTCGAGCTCACCGCCCGCACCGGGTACTCCCGCTTCCCGGTCGCGGCGGAGACCGGCGCCTTCATGGGCTACCTGCACGTGAAGGACGTACTCGACCTGGAGGACTCCGACCGGGCCGTCCCGCAGCAGGTCTGGCGGCCCATGACGACCCTGCGCTCCGAACTGCCGCTGGACGACGCGCTGACCGTCATGCGCCGGGCGGCCACGCATCTGGCGCAGGTCGCGGACGCGTCCGGCAGGGTGCTGGGGCTGGTCGCCCTGGAGGACGTACTGGAGCTGCTGGTGGGCGAGGTGACCGACCCGGCGCACCGGGAGATGCCCAAGCGGCCGGAGCCCGAGCAGGTACTGGCGTCGTAGACCGGGGCGGGCGGCCGCGGGCTTTGGCGGGTCACATGGCCGACGGATCCTGCGGGCCCCGCCCCGACAGCACCTCGCCGTACGCCTGCATCAGGTCCGGCAGCCGCAGGGTCGACAGATCGTCCCGCGTCAGCGTGCCGGGATAGGTGGTCAGCCGCAGATCCCGGTAGGCACAGCTCTTCTCGTACAGCGTCCGCAGGAACCGGCCGTTGCCGAGTTCGTCGATCCAGCCCTGGTCCACCACGTGCCCGGCGATGGAGCGCAGCTCGTCCAGTGCCTCCTCGTCCCACACGTCACCGTTCTCCCCGGCCAGCACCTCGCCGATGGAGGTGAGTTCGAGCGGGCGGTACGAGGGGAAGTCGACGCGGGTCGTGAAGCGCGAGGACAGGCCCGGGTTGGCGGCCAGCAGCCGGTCCATGCCCTCCGGGTAGCCGGCCAGGATCACCACGAGGTGGTCGCGGTTGTCCTCGGCCCGCTTCAGCAGCACCTGGAGCGCCTCGTCGCCGTACGCGTCGCCCTTGCCGTAGCCGGAGTTGGACAGCGAGTACGCCTCGTCGACGAAGAGCACACCGCCCAGCGCGGAGTCGATCAGCTCATTGGCCTTCACGGCCGTCTGGCCGAGGTACTCGCCCACCAGGTCGGCCCGCTGGGCCTCCACCAGGTGGTCGCCGCCGAGCAGGCCCAGGGCGTAGAAGACCCGGCCCAGGATGCGGGCGACCGTGGTCTTGCCGGTGCCGGAGGGGCCGGAGAAGACGAAGTGGCGTTTCGGCGGCTGGACCGGCAGGCCCTGCCCGGCGCGCAGGCGGGCCATGTTCAACTGCGCGGAGAGCGCTTTGACCTGGCGTTTGACCGGTTCGAGGCCCACCATGCGTTCGAGTTCGGCGAGCGCCTCCTCGAGTAAGCCGGGGTCGGTGGGTCCGGCGAGCGGCGGCTGGGCGGGCGGCCCGGCCTTCTCGCGCACCGCGGGATCGGGCACCGGCGGCAGCGGACCGGCGGGCGGCAGGCCGGGGTCGGACAGCTTCAGGTCCCGGCCCTCCAGGCCGAACAGCGGGTCGAGACCGTCCGGGCCCTCGACCATGTCCTGGCCGAGCCCGGTGAGGGTGATCGGCGCGAGGTCGGCCGCGTCGTCGTAGCCGTCGCCCTCGGCGATCGCCGTGAGCCGGGCCGAGGTGTCCATGAAGGCCGGGTCGACGCGGTGCACGGCCCGGTACAGGGGCAGCGCGGCCGCCGACCGGCCGGTGCCCTCGTGGGACCGGGCCAGCCAGTAGCGCAGCTCCTTGCGCTGCGGCTGCTCGCTGCGGCAGCGCATCAGCGCGGCGGACAGCAGGGGTTCGGCCTGGCCGTACATCTCCAGCCGGACCCGGGCCATGCCGCCGAACAGACCGGCCTCGATACCGAGCATGGCGTCGTCGAGGAGCGGGTCGGTGTGCCGGACCAACTGCTCCCAGTCCTTGACCAGATAGGCGCGGCAGGCGTGCAGGAACCGCACCTGGGGGTCGGCGTCCACCGGCGGCAGGCCCGCGAGCGCCCGGTCGAGCTCCGGGACATGGCGGCCGTCCAGCCAGTGCGAGGCGTGCGCGAGCAGCAGGTCGCGCGGGCTCTCCAGCACCGGTTGCACCCACCAGCCCAGCCAGTACCAGGAGTTGAGGGTACGGCGGTGCCGGGAGCGCTGTTCGCCGAACCGGTCCCGGTGCCGGAACATCCGGAGCAGCGCGGTCGTCGTGTCGACGCGCAGCGCGTGCAGGCCGAGCCAGCCGTCGGCCATCCCGGGATCGATCCGCACCGCGGCGCGGAACTCCTCCTCCGCCTGCGGATAAGCGCCCATGGTGTAGGCATCCACGCCTCGCAGCCAGGCGAGGTCGGCCGGGGCCTCGGGGCCCTGCGTGCCGAAGTCCATCACGTCCCCCACAAACCGTGCCCCCGTCGGTTGGTCCACGGGCCGTCGCCCGTCGGCCGCCTTCATCGAACCGCCGTACTGCGGGCCGGAGTTGCCCGGTGTACAGAGCAGTCCGTCCTAGGTCGCACCGAGGGCATCGTACCTGCGGTGGTGTCGCCCGCCCCAGGGTGCCGCACCGGCCGTTTGGCGAGGTGGGAGCGGATGGAGGGCCGCGCGGATGGTGACCGAGGGTGAGCGAATCGCACCTCGTCGCGTCCGGAAAACGGGCCGCGGGCAGAACGAAGCCCCCGATCACGGGGGAACAACCGGGGGCTTCGCGTCTGTGGGGCGGCCTCGAACGGCCGCACATTGAGAACGTAAGACCTGTACGGCCCTTGGGTCAAGCGGAGTTGGGGCACTCCGGCAAGTTCTCACGGACCCGTCTTCACAAGTTCACCACAATGAGGATGGTCTGTCACTCTGAGTGAGAATGCGGCTCGCTTCAGCCGTACCGGCAGGCCCGGGAAGTACCTCGTACCCCTTCTCGCACTGCCGCACCAGAATCTCGGCGTAGGGCCGGGAGGGGTCCGTGGCGAAGTGGCTCCGTTCCGCCGCGACCCACCCGTCCCAGAACTCCCGTTGCTCCTCGCCGTCCCGCGACCGCCCGCGCGCCCAGGACTCGGCCGGCGGCAGGTCAATCCACAGCAGCCGGGCCAGATACGGCCGCAGCGCCCGGCGCCCGGCGCCGACCCCCTCGACGAGGACCACCGGGGCGGGCCGCAGGGGGAGGGGCGGTCCGAAGCGGCGGGTGCGCCAGTCATAGGGGGTGTAGTGGGCCGTCTCGCCCCGGGAGAGGGGTTCGATCACCTGGGTGAGCAGCCGGCCGGTCCAGTCGAACAGCTCGGTGTGGCTGGCGATGTCGTCGAGATGCAGCACCGGCGCCCCGTCGAGCGCTTCGGCCAGCCGTGCGGCGAACGTGGACTTCCCGGAGCCCGCGTGCCCGTCGATCCCGATCAGGCGCACCGGCCCGCAGGACGCGGGGAGGCGGCGGAGCCGTGCGGCGAGCTCGTGCATGGCGGGTCCCGGGGTGAGTCGTGATTGCACCGGAAGTCTAGTGACGCGGGCCGCCGGGGCATGCCAGTGGTCGAGGCCAATGTTCCCGGCGCGGCATGCGCCGAAGTGCTGGCAGGAGCCCCCGCCTGCGTCCATAGTTGGCGCACACACCGTGCACTGGACCTGCCCCGACTCGGACACACCTGGGGGTCTTTCACCCATGAGCAGATCCGAACAGCCGTCCCGCAGAACCGTTCTGGCCGTCGCGGTCGCCACAGCGGTGGCCGGTGGCGTCGGCCCCGCGGCGGCCGACACCACCGGTGCCGCGGCCGCCGGTCCCGCGACGGACGCCGCCGCGCCCGCCCGGGCCCCGGCCCGCACGATCGACAACCGGGCCTGGACGACGTACAGCGACTGGCGCTCCGGCACCGCCAAGGGCACCCGGGCCGTGGCCGGTGCCCGTCCCGGCATTGTCATCGGCGCCCCGGTGGGCACCGTCGACTACGCCGACCCGCACACCGGCACCACCGCCACCTGGGAGTACGCCACCTGGACCTCCCCGGTGCACCGGCTCGCCGTGCCGTCCACGGAGGCGATCGCCTCCTGGAACGCGCACACCCCGGCCGGCACCTGGATCCAGGTCGAGCTCAGGGGGACGTACTCGGACGGCACGCACACGCCGTGGTACGTGATGGGCCGGTGGGCCGCGGGCGACGAGGACATCAGACGGACCTCCGTCGACGACCAGAGCGACGGCCGGAGCAGTATCTGGACGGACACCTTCGCGATCGACGACACGGCGTCCGGGCTGCGCCTGTCCTCGTACCGGCTGCGGCTGACGCTCCACCGCAGGCCCGGCGCGAAGATCACCCCCACGGTGTGGCGGGTCGGCGCCATGGGCTCCGACGTGCCCGACCGCTTCACCGTCCCGGCCTCCGCCCCCGGCCTCGCCCGGGAACTGGCCGTCCCGCGGTACTCGCAGGAGATCCACATCGGCCAGTACCCCGAGTACGACAACGGCGGCGAGGCCTGGTGCAGCCCCACCTCCTCGCAGATGATCATCGAGTACTGGGGCGGCCGGCTCACGGCGGAGCAGTTGGCCTGGGTCGATCCGTCCTTCGCGGACCCGCAGGTGTGCCACGCGGCCCGGTACACCTACGACTACCAGTACGAGGGCTGCGGCAACTGGCCGTTCAACGCCGCCTACGCGGCCACGTTCAAGGACCTCCAGGGCGTGGTCACCCGGCTCCGCTCGCTGACCGACCTGGAGACACTGATCGCGGCCGGCATCCCCGCCATCACCTCCCAGTCCTTCCTCAAGGAGGAGCTCACGGGAGCGGGCTACGGCACGGCCGGGCACCTGATGACCGTGATCGGCTTCACCGCCGAGGGCGACGTGATCGCCAACGACCCGAACTCGCCGACCAACGAGGCGGTGCGACGGGTGTACCGGCGGCGGGAGTTCGAGAACATCTGGCTGCGCACCAAGCGGTACAACGCCTCCGGCCGGGTGGTCTCCGGTACCGGCGGCGTCTGCTACCTGTACTTCCCGGCGCGCCTGTCCGCGCGGCAGCGGGCGGCGCTCGCCGCGGTCGGTGTGTGCTGACGACCGCCTCCGCAACGGCCCCCGCCGCGCGCGGGGGCCGTTCGCTGTGACCAAGGTCTCGGCCGCAAAAGCCCTGGTCGGTGGCAAGGTGGACAGACCGGCCCACCCGTCCAAGACCAGCGAGATGCCCATGACCGCGAACTCAGCCACCGCCGCCCGCGTCCGTACCGGCGGCCCCGAGGACAACGGCCCGAAGATCCTGGAACACGCGATGGGCTGGGTCCTCGTCGTGGTCGTCGCGATGCTCGTGACCCAACTGGGCCTGCTCTGACCGCATCCGCTCCACCGTGACGTGACCCCGCATTTGACCTGTCATACTGCGGATGTCCCGCCGCCCGTTGGAGACCAGGGTCGAAATTGAACATCAGCCAGCAGCACGATGCCGTCGCCCGTCCCCGGGCGCGCGGCACCGAGCGGTCGGCGGCGCGCCGCGCCGAACTCATCGCCATCGGGCGGAGGTTGTTCGCCGACACCTCCTACGACGCCCTCTCGATGGACGACATCGCCCGCCAGGCGCATGTCGCCAAAGGGCTGATCTACTACTACTTCCAGTCGAAGCGCGGCTACTACCTGGCGATCATCCAGGACTCCGTCGCCGATCTGGTGACCTACGCGGCGAGCGGCGTCGACATGCCCCAGGTGGACCGGGTCCACCGCACCATCGACAGCTATCTGCGCTACGCCGAGCACAACCAGGCCGCCTACCGCACGATCGTCAGCGGCGGCGTCGGCTTCGACGCCGAGGTGCACGCCATCCGTGACGGCGTCCGCGAGGCGATCGTCGCGACCATCGCCGAGGGCGCCTACGGCCGCCTGGCCATCTCCCCGCTCGCCCGGATGGGCCTGGTGGCCTGGGTGTGCAGCGTGGAGGGCGCCGCCCTGGACTGGATCGACCGACCCGCGCTCTCCCGCGACACCATGCGCGAGCTGCTGGTGAAGACCCTCGGCGGCACCCTGCGCGCCATCGAGGAGCTGGACCCCGCCCACCCGGCCCCGCCGCCCGCCCGCCGGGGCGCATGACAAAGGGGCGGGAGCTCGTGGTCCCCCGCCCCCAAGTCCCCCCGTACGGGGGCTAGTTGATGGCTCTGATTAGCTCGCCGTTCGCGGTGTCGCCGCTCAGCTCCCAGAAGAAGGTCCCGCCCAGACCCTGCTGGTTCTTGTACGTCATCTTCGTCGCGATGGTCGCCGGGGTGTCGTAACTCCACCAGTTGGAACCGCACTTGGCGTACGCGGTGCCGCCCACGGTGCCGGTCGCCGGGCACTTGGCCTTGAGCACCTTGTAGTCCTCGATGCCCTGCTCGTAGGTGCCGGCGGCGGGGCCGGTCGCCGTACCGCCGGGCGCCGACTGCGTGACTCCGGTCCAGCCGCGGCCGTAGAAGCCGATGCCGAGCAGCAGCTTGGCGGGCGGGATGCCGAGGCCCTTGAGCTTGGCGATGGTCGCCGAGCTGTGCATGCCGGCCTTCGGGATGCCCGGGTAGGAGGCGAGCGGCGAGTGGGGCGCCGTCGGCCCGGTGGCGTCCCAGGCGCCGAAGTAGTCGTAGGTCATCGGGTTGTACCAGTCGACGTACCGGGCGGCGCCCGCGTAGTCCGCCGCGTCGATCTTGCCGCCCGCGGTGGCGTCGGCCGTGATCGCCGCGGTGACCAGGTTGCCGGTGCCGAACGTGGTGCGCAGGGCCTGCATCAGGTTCCGGAAGGCCGCCCGCCCGCTGGTGTCGCAGGTCGCGCCGCAGGCGTTGGGGTACTCCCAGTCGATGTCGATGCCGTCGAAGACGTCCGCCCACCTGGAGTTCTCGACCAGGTCGTAGCAGGACCGGGCGAACGCGGCCGGGTTGCGCGCCGCCTCGCCGAACCCGCCGGACCAGGTCCAGCCGCCGAAGGACCACAGGACCTTGAGGTGCGGGTGCTTCCTCTTCAGCTCGCGCAACTGGTTGAAGGTGCCGCGCAGTGGCTGGTCCCAGGTGTCGGCGACGCCGTCGACCGACTCGGCCGCGGTGTAGGTCCGTTCGGTGGCGGCGTAGTTGTCGCCCATCGTGCACTTGCCGCCGGTGACGTTGCCGAAGGCGTAGTTGATGTGGGTGAGCCTGGCCGCGGAGCCGGACGTGTCGATGTTCTTGACGTAGTACTTGCGGTCGTAGGTGCCCCATTCGGTGAAGTAGCCGATCACCTTGGAGCCGGCGGCCGCTTCCGCGGCGGGGGCCTTGGCCTCGGCGGTGGCCGTGCCCGCGCCGGCCAGCAGACCGGCGCCGAGGACGACCGCGCACGCTGCGGAGACCAGGGTCCGCAGCCGGGCACGGGGGCGGTGCGAGATGTGCATCGGGTGTCTCCTCGTGGGGGAGAGGGGGACGTGCGCCGATTGGCATGAACGCGGTAAGGCGTTGGTCCGCAGCGTAGGAGGACTAGACCATGGCGGTCAATGGTTCGGACCAATTGTCGAGGGCTCCTCGTCCGCCCGTGCACTATTCTTGGAGTAAGCGGTCGTTAACTGGTGACGGGATGCCTGCGATCGGGCATACTCACAGCGCGCAGCCGCTGGTCAGCCGCTTCCGAGACCCGGGAGAGCGAGCATCGGCCTACATCAGCAAGACCCGGCGGAGCCGCCCCACCCAAGGCGCACGCCCGCCGACGTGCCCGACAGGGAGGAGAGCGTCGCCATGCCCGACCGCGCCCCGCAGCCGGTGGACCGGCAACTGCCCACGGACGAGGCCCGGGATCTGATCTCGCTCGTCCGCGACATCGCCCAGCGTGAGATCGCACCGAAGGCGGCCGAGGAGGAGGACGCCGGACGCTTCCCGCGCGAGGTCTTCACCCTGCTCTCCGAGTCCGGCCTGCTCGGCCTGCCCTACGACGCCGAGCACGGCGGCGGCGACCAGCCGTACGAGGTCTACCTCCAGGTCCTCGAAGAGCTCGCCATAGCCCGCCTCACCGTCGGCCTCGGCGTCAGCGTGCACACGCTCGCCTCCTACGCGCTCGCCGCCTACGGCACCAAGGAGCAGCAGGTCGAGCACCTGCCCGCGATGCTGGGCGGGGGTCTGCTGGGCGCCTACTGCCTGTCCGAGCCGTCCTCCGGCTCGGACGCCGCCTCCCTGCGCACCAAGGCCGTGCGGGACGGCGACCACTGGGTCATCACCGGCACCAAGGCCTGGATCACCCACGGCGGCATCGCCGACTTCTACACGGTCATGGCCCGCACCGGCGAGGAGGGTCCCCGCGGGATCACCGCCTTCCTGGTGCCCGGCGACGCGGAGGGACTGAGCGGCGCGGTGCCCGAGAAGAAGATGGGCATGAAGGGCTCGCCGACCGCGCAGGTCCACTTCGACGGCGTCCGCGTCCCGGACGACCGGCGCCTCGGCGAGGAGGGGCAGGGCTTCGCCATCGCCCTGTCCGCGCTGGACTCCGGACGGCTCGGCATCGCGGCCTGTGCCATCGGCGTGGCCCAGGCGGCGCTGGACGAGGCCGTGGCGTACGCCGCCGGGCGGCGGCAGTTCGGGCGGCCGATCTCCGACTTCCAGGGACTGCGCTTCATGCTCGCCGACATGGCGACCCAGATCGAGGCGGGCCGCGCGCTGTACCTGGCCGCGGCGCGGCTCAGGGACGCGGGGCGGCCGTTCGCCAAGCAGGCGGCCATGGCCAAACTGCACTGCACCGACACGGCGATGAAGGTGACCACCGACGCCGTGCAGATCCTCGGCGGCTACGGCTACACCGCCGACTTCCCGGCCGAGCGCTACATGCGCGAGGCCAAGGTGCTCCAGATCGTCGAGGGCACCAACCAGATCCAGCGCATGGTCATCGCCCGTCACCTCGCGGGTCCCGAGGGGCGCTGAACTGCCCCGGCCGGACCGTCGGCGCCGCCAGCCGGCCCCACTCCGGATCGTGGCGGCCCGGCAGCGTCCGGCCGCGGTCGGCCCAAGTGCGCATCAGATCACGGTAGATGGGCGGATCCTGGGACGGCGGAGGCGTTAGCGGAACCGATTCTGCGGGTGGGGGGACGAATACGTGGCGCTGACGCCCGGTTGTTGAATATGTGGGGGTCATACCAGGGCAACGCAGCGGTGACCGGACAGGTCACCGCTGCACTCAATCGCCCGTGAGTTCGGCACCGCCCACCGGCCTCCGCTACCTACCGGCCCGCTACCCAGCCAGCCCCCACTGCCTGCTGGCCCTAGCTACCTAGCGGCCCCCACTGCCCACCGGGCCTTGCTGCTCTTCCGGACGCACCGAACCCGCACCACGGCGTCCTGCGAGCCGCGGTACGGGATTTCGGCTGCGAAGGTGAGCGGAGTCGCTCAGGCGGCGTGGCGCCGCATCGCCGGCACCCGCATCGGGCGCGAGCCCGGGCCGCCGACGTGGGAGAAGGGCTGCGTCCGCCAGTCCAGGCTCTGAGGGAGTGTCAACAGCAGGGCGGTGTCCTGCTCTTGAGGCTGGGCCGACTCGTCCGCGGAACGGGCGTCGGCGGCGCGGCGGCCGGTGCCGGCGCACACCGTGAGGCCGAACGGGTTCCACGGCGAAACGCACCGCGCGTGCTCCGGCAGGACCTCCTCGTCCGCCAGCAGGGCGATGGGCTGAGCGCAGTCCGGGCAGATCACCCGGTACATCTCGAAGGTGTCGTACGCGTCGAACTCCTCGTCGGCGAGGTCGGGTTCGACGCCCTCCGGCTCGGGCTCGACGACAAGCTGCGGGCGCTTGGGTGCGGTACGACCAGGGCGCTTAAGACTCTGCATGGGACTCTCCCCCTCGGGCTGGGCCGTTCAGGCGCTGCGGCCTCGACCACAGCAAGCACTTCCCGCCCCGTCTCGGCGGTAATCACGAGAACATCACGGAGGTTGTTCGGTGACTGTGGCGTTCGTCACATGCCGACCGCAGGTGCCCGGCGCGGCCGGTTTGTCCCCCAGGCGGCTCACCGACTCCGTGCGCCCACATCACAAACAGGGCATGACCTGGTCCGCTCAGGTATCCGAGGAGATCAGGCGCACTGTAAGTTCTGCGCCATGGAGGAGCTGGACCGACAGATCGTGCAGCTGCTCGTCAAGGACGGGCGGATGAGCTACACCGACCTGGGCAAGGCCACGGGCCTGTCCACGTCCGCCGTGCACCAGCGGGTGCGACGGCTGGAACAGCGTGGCGTCATCCGCGGCTACGCCGCTGTGGTCGACCCCGAGGCCGTGGGGCTGCCCATGACGGCCTTCATCTCGGTGAAGCCGTTCGACCCCAGCGCGCCCGACGACATCGCCGAGCGCCTCGCGGGCGTGCCCGAGATCGAGGCCTGCCACAGCGTCGCGGGCGACGAGAACTACATCCTCAAGGTGCGTGTGGCCACCCCGCACGAACTGGAGGAGCTGCTGGCACGGCTGCGCTCGCTCGCCGGGGTCTCCACCCGGACGACGGTGGTCCTCTCCACCCCGTACGAGGCACGGCCGCCCCGCATCTGACCCCACCTGCGTGCGGGCCGGGCGGGGCGAGGCGGGAGACTGTTCCCCATGAGTGAGCGCACCGCCGAGTCCGAGCCGAAGACCGTCCTGCTCCGCCGCGGAGAAGTCCACAGCCCCGCCGACCCGTTCGCCACGGCGATGGTCGTCGAACGAGGCCAGGTCGCCTGGGTCGGCTCGGAGGGCGCCGCCGACGCCTTCGCCGACGGTGTGGACGAGGTCGTGGACCTGGACGGCGCCCTCGTCACCCCGGCCTTCACCGACGCCCATGTGCACACCACCGCCACGGGCCTCGCCCTGACCGGCCTGGACCTGTCCACCGCCCCCTCCCTGGAGGCGGCCCTGGCCCTCGTACGGGACTTCGCCGCCAACCGCCCCCACGACCGCGTCCTGCTGGGCCACGGCTGGGACTCCGCCCGCTGGCCCGGCGGCCGCCCCCCGACCCGCGCGGAACTCGACGAGGCCACCGGCGGGCGCCCGCTCTACCTGTCGCGCATCGACGTCCACTCGGCGGTCGTCACCACGGCCCTGCTCGACCTCGCCTCCCTGGGGCGGGTGGACGGCCCGCTCACCGCCGACGCCCACCACACCGTCCGGTCCGCTGCGCTCGGCGCGGTCACGCCCGGGCAGCGTGCCGAGGCCCAGCGCGCCGCTCTCGCCCACGCCGCCTCCCTCGGCATCGGCACCCTCCACGAGTGCGCCGGCCCGGACATCTCCTCCGAGGACGACCTCACCGGCCTGCTGCGGCTCGCCGCCGAGGAGCCCGGCCCGCGCGTGGTCGGCTACTGGGCCGAGCAGGACGTCCACAAGGCCCGGGAACTCGGCGCGGCGGGCGCGGCGGGCGACCTGTTCGTCGACGGCTCCCTCGGCTCGCACACCGCCTGCCTGCACCACCCCTACGCCGACGCCGACCACACCGGCATCGCCTACCTCGACGTCGACGCGGTGGCCGCCCATGTCGTCGCCTGCACCGAGGCGGGCCTCCAGGCCGGCTTCCACGCGATCGGGGACGCCGCCGTCACCGCCGTCGTCGAGGGTGTGCGGGCCGCCGCCGAGAAGCTCGGCCTCGCCCGCGTCCGCGCCGCCCGCCACCGCGTCGAGCACGCCGAGATGCTGACCCCCGAGACGATCGCCGCCTTCGCCGAGTTCGGCCTGACCGCCTCCGTCCAGCCGGCCTTCGACGCGCTGTGGGGCGGCGAGGACGGCATGTACGCCCGACGCCTTGGCGGCGACCGGGCCCGCGCGCTGAACCCCTTCGCGGCCCTGCTGAAGGCCGGTGTGCCCCTCGCCTTCGGCTCCGACAGCCCCGTCACGCCCCTGGACCCCTGGGGCACGGTTCGCGCCGCCGCCTTCCACCGCACACCCGAGCACCGCGTCTCCGTCCGGGCCGCGTTCACCGCACACACGCGCGGCGGCTGGCGGGCGGTCGGCCGGGACGACGCCGGCGTCCTGGTCCCCGGCGCCCCCGCCGACTACGCCGTGTGGCGCACCGGCGAACTCGTCGTCCAGGCGCCGGACGACCGGGTCGCGCGCTGGTCGACCGACCCCCGCTCCGGCACCCCCGGCCTGCCCGATCTGACGCCGGGCCGTGACCTGCCCGTCTGCCTGCGCACGGTGGTCGGCGGACGGACGGTGTTCGTACGGCCGGGCGAGTGATCTGCCGCGCGGCCGTGCGGCCGATCGTGCGTCACGGCTGCCTGGCGCGACCTGCCCGTCCTCCGCGCTGACCAGGCAGTTGAGGAAAGATCCGCAGGTCAAGCGGCTGTTGACAGCCGACGGCAGAGGGCGGGTAGGTTCGGCCGAGTCCACCACCGGACGCCCGACCGGGGAACGACGGAACTTCAGGTCCTCGCCTCAGCGCCGCTGGGTCAGGGACGGTGTGCCGCACCGGGGCACCGCCACTGGGAGCCAGGCTCAGCGCCCGCGCCGCGGCGAGGGAACGTTCCGGCCGGTCGGGGAGGTGTGACCCCGGGTGGGGCCCGGGCGCTCAGTAGACAACGGCTTTCGGTCGACCCGCAGCCAGCGGGTCCCAGGTCGGCCCGAAGGGCGCCGGGCCCCCATCCGCAGGAACACCCGGTCCGGCACGGGGACACATGATCCCAAAAGCCGATGCCTACCCCGATCTTGTGGAATCGACACCACCATACGAACGGGATGTCACGTCATAGCAGGCCGCGGCCACTATGGTGGACGTCTGCGGACGGAGACGAAGGGGCAGCAGTGAACGACGGCGACGAGACTCGCGAGACGCGGGACTCAGGGAGGCGGTTCGGCCCGCTCGGCACGGCACTGGTGATCATCCCGACCTACAACGAGGCGGAGAACATCAAGGCCATCGTCGGCCGGGTGCGCGAAGCCGTGCCCGAGGCGCACGTGCTCGTGGCCGACGACAACAGCCCGGACGGCACCGGCAAGCTCGCCGACGAACTCGCCGCCGCGGACGAGCACGTCCAGGTGCTCCACCGCAGGGGCAAGGAGGGCCTCGGCGCCGCCTACCTCGCGGGCTTCCGCTGGGGCCTGGAGAACGGCTACGGCGTCCTGATCGAGATGGACGCCGACGGCTCCCACCAGCCTGAGGAGCTGCCCCGGCTGCTCACCGCGCTCAAGGGCGCCGACCTGGCGCTCGGCTCGCGCTGGGTGCCCGGCGGACGGGTCGTGAACTGGCCCAAGAGCCGCGAGTTCATCTCCCGAGGCGGCAGCCTCTACTCGCGCGTGGCCCTCGACCTGCCGCTGCGCGACATCACCGGCGGCTACCGCGCCTTCCGCCGCGAGACGCTGGAGGGCCTCGGCCTCGACGACGTCGCCTCCCAGGGCTACTGCTTCCAGGTCGACCTCGCCCGCCGCGCGGTCAAGGCCGGCTATCACGTCGTCGAGGTGCCCATCACCTTCGTCGAGCGCGAACACGGCGACTCCAAGATGAGCCGGGACATCCTCGTGGAGGCGCTGTGGCGGGTCACGACCTGGGGCGCCAAGGAACGTGTCGGCAAACTCCTGGACCGCGCCAAGCCGACGGGGCCGACCGAGCCTGTCGGGCCGTCCCGGACGCCGTCCACGGAGCCGACCGCGACTGCCGGCTCGTCCGGGGCCGCGCCTGCGGAGGTGGTCGAGTCCGCCGAGCCGTCCGGGGCGTCGTCCGCGGAGTCGGTCGAGCCCGCCGACCCGGCCGGTTCGTCGCCTGCGGAGACGGCCGAGCAGACCGGTCCGTCCGGGACGTCGTCCGCGAAGGCGGCCGGGGAGGCGGCCGGGT
This sequence comes from Streptomyces sp. TRM68416, assembly GCF_014596915.1. GTDB lineage: Bacteria > Actinomycetota > Actinomycetes > Streptomycetales > Streptomycetaceae > Streptomyces. Next base: position 49,146 of record NZ_JACVWU010000002.1, on the reverse strand, counting down.
CCCCCGAGTCGTCGCAGACGCCACCGTCGTAGCCGTACGGGCGCACAGGCCCCGTTGGTGTACGGGCGCACAGGCCCCGTTGATGCTCCCCTTATCCCGTGCTGAGCCGGGGCCAGGCACACTGGAGGCATGACGACTGGCGCTCCGACTCCCACGCATCCCGCCCGGCCCCGGCGCTCCCGGCTGCGTACGTTCCTGCCGCTCGGTTTCGCCGCCTGGCTGGTGCTGGAGATCTGGCTGCTGACCGTGGTCGCGAGTGCCGCGGGCGGCCTCACGGTCTTCCTGCTGCTGCTCGCCGGTGTCGTGCTGGGCTCGGTGGTGATCAAGCGGGCGGGCAGGCGGGCCTTCCAGAAGCTGAACGAGGCCCTGCAGAACGGCGGGACCCCCGCCCGGGAGGGCGGCGGCGGCAACGGCCTGATGATGCTCGGTGGCCTGCTCCTCGTCCTGCCCGGCCTGATCTCGGACGCCGTGGGCCTGCTCCTGCTGGTCCCGCCGGTGCAGAAGGGGCTCAGCCGGTACACCGAGCGTTCCCTGGAGCGCAGGTTCCGCCAGGCCGGCCCCGGCACCCTGGGCGACGCCTTCCAGCAGGCCCGGATCCACCGGCCCGACGGAAAGATCGTCCAGGGCGAGGTCATCAGGGACGAGCCGGGGACCACGGGCGACAACCCGCAGGGACCGCGCCCGCCGCTCACGCACTGAGCACCGGGCCTCCCGGGCACACGGAAAACCGCGGGCGCCGTACGTCTCCGTACGGCGCCCGCGGTTCTTGTTGTGTGTCGGGTTCCGGACCCGGCGGAACTAGGCCGACTTGCGGCTGTCCCTGGGGTGGACCGCGATGTTCATCGCGCCGGAACGCAGAACGGCCAGGCGCTCCTCAAGGACCTCTTCGAGTTCCTCACGGGTGCGCCGCTCCATCAGCATGTCCCAATGCGTACGCGCGGGCTTGGCCTTCTTTTCTTCAGGGCCGTCGCCGTCAACGAGGAGTGCCTGGGCCCCGCAGACCTTGCACTCCCACTCCGGCGGGATCTCCGCCTCGACCGAGAAGGGCATCTCGAACCGATGCCCCTTCTCGCATGCGTACTCCACGGCCTGGCGCGGGGCCAGGTCGATGCCGCGGTCCGTCTCGTAGCTGGTCACCACGAGGCGCGTGCCGCGAAGAGCTCGCTCACTCATGAATCGTGCCTCCCGGGCTTGTCGCCCACAGGACAGGTGTCGCTGTCGTCGTCATCCGGTCAACGTCCGGTCGGCGGTAAAGATTCCCGTTCCGGGTCATGCGTCGCCGTCGTAGCCGCCCCTTGTTGTACCCACCGGCGCCCGGTTTGTCACATCTGCTAGCAGATGTCACCCAGCGTTTCGGCATCTTTGACGCGCAGTAACGGTACGCCTGGCAGGCCAAACGCGTACACTACAGCCCTTTCGCGTGGAACGCTAAATCCTCGTGGGAATCGGGTTGCCCGCGTCGCCGATCGCCCGCCGCACCGGGACCCGGGCGAGCAGGACGAACCCGACGGCGAAGAAGGCCACCAGCGAGATGATCGCGTCCCGGTAGCTGCCGGTCAGCTGGTAGGTGAGCCCGAACAGCAGCGGGCCGAGCCAGCTCATGCCGCGGTCGCTGATCTCGTAGGCCGAGAAGTACTCGGCCTCCTTGCCCGGCGGCACGAGATGGGAGAACAGGGAGCGGGACAGCGCCTGGCTGCCGCCCAGGACCAGTCCGATCCCGGCCGCCAGCACGAAGAACCACACCGGCGCCCCGGCCGGCAGGAAGTACCCCGCGGCCAGCGTCACCGTCCACGCGACCAGCGAGCCGAGGATCGTGCGCTTGGCGCCGTACGTCCTGGCCAGCCGTCCCAGCAGCAGGGCGCCCGCCACCGCCAGCACCTGGACCAGCAGCACCGCGCCGATGAGCGTCGGCTGCCCGAGCCCCAGTTCCTTGGAGCCGTAGATCGATGCCTGGGAGATCACCGTCTGGATGCCGTCGTTGTAGACGAGATAGGCCAGCAGGAAGGCCAGCGTCAGGGGGTGGCGGCGCATGTCGCGGATCGTCGCCGCGAGCTGCCGGAAGCCGGTCGCGGTCGGCTGCCTGCCGAGGGATGTGTTGGGGTGCTCGCCGGGATGCTCGCCGGACGACGAGCGGCGGTCGCGCAGCCTGCGCAGGGGGATGAGGGTGAAGGCGCCCCACCACAGACCCGCCGACGCCAGACAGATGCGGACGGCCGTGGTCTCGGAGACGCCGAAGGAGTCGTGCGCCAGATAGAGGACCAGGTTCGCCACCAGGACCAGGGCGCCCGCCGCGTAGCCGAAGGCCCAGCCCCGGGAGGAGACCGCGTCACGCTCCTCGGGCGGGGCGATCTGCGGCAGATAGGAGTTGTAGAGCATCATCGCCACGGACTGCGCCGCGTTCGCGACCACCAGCAGCAGACCGCCGAGGAGATAGCGATCGCCGTCGAGGAAGAACATGCCCGTCGTCGCCGTGGCGCCGGTGTACGCGGCCGCGGCCAGCAGGGGCTTCTTCCGGCCGCTGCGGTCGGCGGCGGCGCCCACCAGGGGCATCACCAGCACCGCCACGATCACCGACAGGGACACCGAGTAGGCGAAGAACGACCCGGCCCGCACCGGGACGCCGAGCGGATGGACGAACCCGTCGGGGTCCGCGGCCGCCTCGGCCACCGATGTCAGATAGGGGCCCAGGAACACGGTCAGCACGCTCGTCGAGTAGACGGAGCAGGCCCAGTCGTAGAAGTACCAGCCGCGCTGTTCGCGGCGCCGCCCGACGGCCTCGTCGGCCGTCTTCGTCCGCACGGCGTCGGTGCTCACCCGTGCCCTCGCTTCCCTGTCCGGGACGCGGGGCACCGAGGTCTCGGACCCCATCGTGGTCTCAGACCCAGACGCCGCGGTCCTCCATGACCTTGCGCAGTGTGTCGATGTGATCGGTCATGATGCCATCGACTCCCAGGTCCAGGAGCCGGTGCATGCGCGCGGGTTCGTTGACCGTCCACACGTGCACCTGCAGCCCGCGCGCGTGGGCTGCGCGGACGAAGCGGTGGTCCACCACCTCGATGCCGGACTGCGTCTCGGGAACCTGCGCGGCGACCGCCGAGCGGCGCACCGCGGCGGGCAGCCCCCAGGAGCGCAGCCGCAGATTGAGCACTCCCCGGATGCCGTACGACGTCGCCAGCCGCGGCCCGGCCAGCCGCTGGGCCCGCACCACCCGCGCCTCGGAGAAGGAGCCGAGGCAGATCCGGTCCCAGGCGCCCTTGCGCTCGACCAGGTCCAGGAAGGGCAGCAGCGCCGGCTCCGCCTTGACGTCCACGTTCCACCGGGTGTCGGGGAAGGCCTCCAGCAGCTCCTCGAACAGCGGCACCGGTTCCCGGCCTCCCACGCGCGCGTGCCGTACGTCGGCCCAGGGCAGGTCGGCGATCCGGCCGGCCCCGTCCGTCACGCGGTCCAGCGTCGCGTCGTGGAAGGCGACGAGCCTGCCGTCGCGGGTGACGTGGACGTCGGTCTCCAGGTACCGGTAGCCCAGCTCCACCGCCCGCCGGAACTGCGGCAGGGTGTTCTCCAGGCCGTCCGCCGCCCCGCCCCGGTGGGCGAAGGCGATCGGGCCGGGGTGGTCGAGGTAGGGGTGGCGTATCCGCGTGCTCACCGTCGCAGTATCGCCCGCCGGGGTTGCCCGGCGGCAACGACCGTGCTGCCGTCGGATGCCGCGGGGACGGCGAAGACACGCAGGAAGAGCTGGGCGAGGGGGCCGATGGCCACCGCGTACAGCAGGGTGCCGACGCCGATCGTGCCGCCGAGGACGAAGCCGGTGGCGACCACCGTGATCTCCACGGCCGTCCGCATGAGCCGGATCGAGCGGCCGGTGCGCTGGTGCAGCCCGGTCATCAGGCCGTCGCGCGGTCCGGGCCCGAAGCGGGCGGCGATGTACAGGCCGGTGGCCACACCGTTGAGCAGGATGCCGGCCAGCATGAGCGGAATCCGAACGGCGAGGGAGGGCGCGTCGGGGAGGGCCGCCAGCGTGGCGTCCATGGCGATGCCGACCACGAAGACGTTGGAGACGGTGCCGAGGCCCGGCCGCTGGCGCAGTGGGATCCACAGGAGCAGCACCGCCGCGCCCACGACGATCGACACCACGCCGATCGTCAGGCCCGTCAGTTCGGCGAGGCCCTGGTGCAGCACGTTCCAGGGTTCGAGGCCGAGCCCCGCCTCGACGAGGATCGCGGAACTCGCCCCGTAGAGCGCGAGACCGGCGTACAGCTGGATCAACCGTCGCCCGAGACGGCCTGTCATGGACAAGAGGTGCCCCCTGTGGTGGTAGTGGCCTGGTTCATGACACCCTGTGGCCGGAGGAGATCGGCCAACCATGGCCAATCCGGGGAAGGTGGACTGATTTCGATGGCTCAGTGGACCTCGGCGGTGGGGCCGGCGCAGCTCGCCCGGCTGCTCAGCTCCCAGCAGGACCGTCCCGCGGGCCCCGGCAGCCGCCGCCCGCCCGCCTACCGGGCGCTCGCCGACGGCATCCGTCTGCTCGTCCTGGAGGGGCGCGTCCCGGTCGCCGCCCGGCTGCCCGCCGAGCGCGAGCTGGCCGTCGCCCTCTCCGTCAGCCGTACGACGGTGGCCGCTGCCTACGAGGCGCTGCGCACCGAGGGCTTCCTGGAGTCCCGGCGCGGAGCGGGCAGCTGGACCGCGGTCCCGGCCGGCAATCCGCTGCCCGCGCGCGGTCTGGAGCCCCTGCCCCCCGAGGCCCTCGGCTCGATGATCGACCTCGGCTGCGCGGCCCTGCCCGCGCCCGAACCGTGGCTCACCCGGGCCGTGCAGGGCGCCCTGGAGGAACTCCCGCCCTACGCCCACACGCACGGCGACTACCCGGCCGGGCTGCCCGCGCTGCGCTCGATGATCGCCGAGCGGTACACCGCGCGCGGGATCCCCACGATGCCGGAGCAGATCATGGTGACGACCGGCGCGATGGGCGCCATCGACGCCATCTGTCACCTCTTCGCCGGCCGGGGCGAGCGCATCGCCGTGGAGTCGCCGTCCTACGCCAACATCCTCCAGCTGATGCGCGAGGCGGGCGCCCGCCTGGTGCCGGTCGCCATGGCCGAAGGGCTCACGGGCTGGGACGTGGACCGCTGGCGGCAGGTGCTGCGGGACGCCGCCCCCCGGATCGCCTACGTGGTCGCCGACTTCCACAACCCGACCGGCGCGCTCGCCGACGACGACCAGCGGCGGCAGCTCGTGGACGCGGCCCGCTCGGCGGGGACCGTGCTCGTCGCCGACGAGACGATGAGCGAGCTGTGGCTGGACCCGGAGGTGGAGATGCCCCGGCCCGTGTGCGCCTTCGACCCCGCCGGGTCCACGGTGATCACCGTCGGTTCTGCCAGCAAGGCCTTCTGGGCCGGCATGCGCATCGGCTGGGTCCGGGCGGCCCCCGACGTCATCCGCAGCCTCGTCGCCGCGCGCGCGTACGCCGATCTGGGCACGCCGGTCCTGGAGCAGCTGGCCGTGAACTGGCTGTTCAGCACCGGGGGCTGGGAGCAGGCCGTGGAGCTGCGCCGGGTGCAGGCGCGGGAGAACCGGGAGGCCCTGGTGGCCGCGGTGCGGCGGGAGCTTCCGGGGTGGGAGTTCGAGGTGCCCCGGGGCGGACTCACCCTGTGGGTGCGCACCGGCGGACTGTCCGGCTCACGGCTCGCGGAGGCGGGGGAGCGGGTCGGCGTGCGGGTGCCCTCGGGGCCGCGGTTCGGGGTCGACGGGGCCTTCGAGGGGTATGTGCGGCTGCCGTTCACCGTGGGGGGCGCGGTGGCGGAGGAGGCGGCGGTACGGCTGGCCGCGGCGGCGAAGCTGGTGGAGAGCGGGGGGACGGGGGGCGGCGAGGCGCCGAGGACGTTCGTGGCATGATCGCGCCATGGGGTGCGACATTCACGGATACGTCGAGGTCAGAAGCTGGTTCGATGACACCTCGGAGCCGGAGGAGGAGGACAGTGACCTGCGCTGGCATCCGGCCCTGCCCCTGCCTTTCCTCTACAACGGCCGGTCCTACGAGGCGTTCGGGTGCCTTTTCGGTGTCCGCGGCCGGACCTTCGAACCGCTGGCGCCGGAGCGCGGTTTCCCGCCGGACGCGTCCCGAGCCGCCGCACGGGCGTGGGAGGAGGAGAAGGCGGACTCCCACAGCCCGTCCTGGATCACCTGGGCCGAGCTGGAGGCAGCGGACTGGAACGAACGGGAAGCGCCGAGTCGTCTGCCGAGGGATCCGCTGACCCGTCGCGAGGCCGTGCGGGACGCGGACTGGGGTGACGTCTGGACCCTGATGCGCATCCTCGCCCGTCGGCACGGGGCCGACCATGTGCGCTTGGTCGTCTGGTTCGACAACTAGGACGTCTCCGCCGTCACCGCCTCCACCGGGACCGGTTCCGGCTGCTGCTCCGCGTCCGCCGACGTGGTGCGCGGCGGCAGGAGCTCCAGTACCGCCTGGCGGTCCGCGTCGCTCGTGGCGTCGTCGTAGGGGTCCGGCGTCGCCGGGACCTGGAGGCGGTGCACCGGGCCGGAGCCCAGGCGGGCGTAGCCGCGGCCGGGTGGGACCTGGGCGACCGGGGTGGTGTGCGGGGGCGCGCCCAGCACGGCCGTCAGCTGGTCGACAGTGGCGGGACCGAGCACGACACGCGCGCGTGTGTGCTGCCGTACGGCGTCGGCGAGCGCGTCGGCGCTGTCGAACTGGTCGGCCACGACCACCGTCACGTTCGCCGCGCGGCCGTGCCGCAGCGGGACCTGGAGCAGGGACTGCGGGTCCTTGCGGCCGTCCGCGGCGGCCAGGTGCGTGAAGGCGCTCGGACGGTCCAGGAGGATCCACAGCGGCCGCTTGGTGTCCTCCGGCGCGGGGTGGCCCGCCTGGCGGGCGCGGTTGGCGGCGATGAGCCGTCGTTCGGTCTCGGCGGCGGCCCATTCCAGGCTTGCCAGGGCCCCGGCCAGCGCGCACTCGACCGCCAGGACGCCGTCCCGGCCGGTCAGGCACGCGTACTCGCCGGTGCCGCCGCCCTCGACGATGACGACATCGCCGTACTGGAGGGCCTGGAGGGCGATGGAGCGCAGGAGCGTGGAGGTGCCGCTGCCGGGCTGGCCCATGACCAGCAGGTGGGGTTCGGTGGAGCGCAGGCCGGTGCGCCAGACGACCGGCGGGACGTCGCGCCGCTCCTCGCCGTGGGTGAGGGGGAGCGTGCGCCGGACCTCGCTGGGGTCGGTGAAGCCGAGGACCGTCTCGCCCGGCGCCGTGACGAAACGCTGGGCGGCGATGTCGGTGGGCAGGGGGCGCAGGGCCGTGACGGTGAGCTGGTTGCCCTCCTCGTCCCAGTCGAAGTGGTACTCCCGGCCGCGGCCGGACTTCGCGGCGAGCAGCTGCTCGATCCGCGCGCGGGCCTCGGGTTCGCCGTCGGGGAAGTAGGCCGGGTAGCGGATCGTGAGACTCGTGACGCGCCCGGACTCGTCGAACTCGTAGCCGGGAAAGACGCTCTCCCACTCGCCTCCGTGGGAGAACATCGGGGCCGGGTCCTCGGCCGTCGAGAAGTACGGGACGAGGGCCTCGTACAGCGACTTCAGGCGCTCGGTCTGGGACTCGTCGGGGCCGTCGGGGGCCGGCGGGGTGCGGTCCCGGCCCTGCCATGCTGCCGCCGCCATCAGCGCGATGACGGCGAGCAGCGGGCCGTACGGGACGAGCGCCACGGCCAGGATCACCGAGGCCACCAGGAACAGCAGCGGCCCGCGCTTGTCCTTGGGGGTGTCGGCCCACTTGCGCCGTCCGGCCGCTGCCAGCCGGCGCAGTCCGCGGGTGATCGTGATCAGCGGATGGAGGACGTCGGTGGCGCTGTCGGCCGCCGTCCGGGCCAGCTCCCGGCTCCGGGCGATCTGCGCGCTGCCTGTGCTCAGGATGCGGGGGAGGGGGCGCCGGGCCACTGGTGTCTCCTGAAGGTGCGTACGGACGGGACGTGCGGCGTCAGAACTTGATGCCGCCGAGGAGGCTCGCCAGGCTCTCGCCGCCGGCCTGGATGCTCGGAGCGATGGCGGTGCTCGCGAGGTAGAAGCCGAAGAGAGCGGCCACCAGGGCGTGCGACGCCTTGAGTCCGTCCTTCTTGAAGAAGAGGAAGACGATGATGCCGAGCAGGACCACGCCTGAGATGGACAGGATCATTTGAGTTCTCCTGGTTCGTGGGGACAGTCACCATGAGTACTTCCAGGCTCACAGCATGTATCCATACGATAAAAGGTGCAAATGGGGGAAATTTTGGAGATTTCCCTCGGATGGTGGAGCTGTCCTTGCCCGGTTGGGCCGCGGTCTTGCGTCCGACCGGGTTCGTGGTGATCTTTACCTCGGGCACATCGGGTCATGTGCCGCGGGAGCCAGTACCCTGGCGATTCACCTGAACGGTTGTAGTGAGAGGCGGACCGGCCGATGAGTGAAGCCCCCGACCCCGAGGTCGTGGAGCTGGCGACGAAGATCTTCGATCTGGCCCGGCAGGGGCGGACGGAGGCCCTCGTGGCGTACGTCGACGCGGGCGTTCCGGCCAACCTCACCAATGACCGCGGCGACTCCCTGGTCATGCTGGCCGCCTACCACGGCCATGCCGAGGCGGTACGGGCGCTCCTCGCCCGCGGCGCCGAGGCGGACCGGGTCAACGACCGAGGCCAGACCCCGCTCGCCGGGGCCGTGTTCAAGGGTGAGACGGACGTCATCAAGGCGCTCCTGGAGGGCGGAGCCGATCCGGCGGAGGGCACTCCGTCGGCCGTCGACACCGCCCGCATGTTCGGCAAGACAGAACTGCTGGAATTGTTCGGCGCACAGTGATCCGACTGTTCTGACCAGCGAAGACACAGATAACGGGGGAGGCGGTAAAGGGCCGCCGAAATTTCGGTCGCGGCAGATGGAACTGCCGAGTCATCATGACGTCGTGATTCACGGACGCGATGGCTGGGCAGGTGATGCCGCACCGCGCGGACCGTGATGCGGTCCGCATGGGCCACCGACGAGAGGCAGAGGAAAATGGTCTACAGCAAGCAGGAAACGGCGGGCGCCCCGACGTGTTGTCACGCGGCCAGGTAAAGCACGATCCCCGGTTGCGTCGACGCTTGATGTGAGGCTGTTTCCCATGTTCGATCCGGTCATAGCGCCCAGCGGTACGCTGCTCGGCCTGCTTCAGCGGGGCCGCGGCGACGGCACGCTGCACGCGCTCACCGCCCCGCGAGCCGAAGCGCTCGCGGCCCTGAACCACTGCGTGCTGAGCGACCCCCGCCACGACTGGCAGGTGGAGAACCGCTCCCTCTACTACGCCCGTCTCTTCCTCGACCTCAATGGCGAGCTGGACGAGATCGAGGCGCACCTCTTCGACGTCGAGGACGTCTTCGACACCGAGGAGTCACGCACCGGTCTGGCCCTGGCCGTCCTCGGCCACCTCGCCTCCTACGGCAGGCGGGACGCCCTCGAACTGCTGCGCAGGTACGCCGCCTCCGGCTCCAACTGGGCCTGGGCCCTGGACGAACTGGCGCTGCGCGACGACGACGCCGGACTGCGCGCCCTCGCCGCCCCCGTCCTGGCCAGGTTCGCCACAGACCCCGAGGGCGAGGCCGAACTGGCCGCCGCCGTGCGCGACGCCTTCGAGCCCCGGCCGTGGCGGCTGTGGGCCGACGATCCGCGCGAATCCGTCGCCACGCGTGTGCGTGCCGCTCAGGAGGCGGGCTGTTTCGACCGCTGGCAACGGCAGATGCGACCTACCGGGCCCCGTCCGGGGTGGAGCGTCCAGGCCGTCTTCGAGTGGGCCCAGCAGGGCGTCGAACGCGGCGCCGCGCTGCACGTGCCCGCCGCCCGATGTCTGTCGGCCGTCGCCGGGCCCGAGGACCGGCCCGAGATCGTCCAGGCGGCCAAGGACGGCAGCGAGGGAGCCCGCTGCACCGCCCTGCGCTACCTCGCCGACAGCAACGACCGCGACGCCCTCGACCTGATCGAGGCAGCCGTCACCACCGGACCACGGCCCGTCGTGGAGGCCGCCGCCGACGCCTTCGAGCGCATGCGCAGCGTCGCCGCCGTGGACCGGGCGCGCGGCTGGGCCCGGCGCCCCGATCCCCTGGGCGCCGCCGCCGGACGGATGCTCGCCTGCCGGGGCGGAGCCCAGGACAGCGACCTGGTCCTCGCGGCCCTGCGCGAAGCCGTACGGGGCGAAGGGCCGGACGCGCCCACCCTGTGGACTCTCGTCGACGGCGCCGGACGGCTCGGCATCGCCTGCGCCGCCCCCGTCCTGCGCCATATCTACCGCGAGACGGCCTCGTCGCATCTGCGCGGCCGGACCGCCCGGGCGCTCGCCGCCACCGACCCCTCCTTCCCCTCCGGATTCGCCGTCGAGTGCCTCTGGGACTGCGAGGAGACCACCCGCGAGATCGCCGCCCGGCATGCCGAGACCGGTGACAACCGGGTCGTGGACCGCCTGCGCCGGCTCGCCGCCGACCCGGCCGAGGAGGCCGAGGTCCAGACGGCCGTACGCAGCCGGTTCGGGCCCGACGCGCCCGCCGTGTGAACGAGGGATGACCCGCGGGTCAGGCGGGCGTGGACGCGGCCTGACCTGCTCGGGTGTGCAGCGCAACGCTCATGGGACGTTTGTCGTCCGGACAGATCCACTTTGACGCGGCCACGTCCAGTACGGCGACAACACCGGTATGCGTGTCGTCATCGTGACCGAATCCTTTCCCCCCGATGTGAACGGCGTGGCCCACTGCGCGCTCCAGACCGCCCGACACCTCGTCGACCGCGGTCACGCCCCCGTCGTCGTCGCCCCCGCCCCCGCTCCCGGACATCGGCTCGGCGCCCTCGCGCCCTGCCCCGTCGTCCACGTCCCCTCCCTCCCGCTCCCCGGCTACCCCCAGGTCCGCGTCGCCCTCCCCAGCCGCCGCCTGGCCGCCACCCTCGTCGAGCACAACGCCGACCTGGTCCACCTGGCCAGCCCCTTCGTCATCGGCGTCCGCGGCATGGCGGCCGCCGCCCGGCTCGGCATCCCCGCCGTGGCCGTCTACCAGACCGACCTGGCCGGATACGCCCGCACCTACATGGGCGCCGGCGAGGCCGCCGCCTGGCGCCGCATCCGCTCCGTCCACGCGGCCGCCGACCTCACCCTCGCCCCCTCCCACGCCTCCCTGAACGACCTGGAGGCGCACGGCGTGCCCCGGGTCAAGCTGTGGCCGCGCGGGGTGGACACCGTCCGCTTCCGCCCGGACCTCCGGGACGAGGCGCTGCGCCGCGCACTCGCCCCGAACGGCGAGACGATCGTCGGCTACGTCGGACGGCTCGCCCCCGAGAAACACATCGAGTTGCTCGCCGGAGCCTGCGGCCTGGACGGCGTCCGCGTCGTGGTCGTGGGCGACGGACCGAGCCGGCCCGCCCTGGAGCAGGCGCTGCCGGGCGCGGTCTTCCTGGGCCGCCGCACCGGCGACGAACTCGCCCGGATCTTCGCCTCACTGGACGTCTTCGCGCACACCGGCCCCTTCGAGACCTTCTGCCAGACCGTGCAGGAGGCCATGGCCAGCGGTGTACCCGTGGTCGCGCCCGCCGCCGGCGGTCCACTGGACCTGGTCGCCCACGGGCACACCGGCCTCCTGGTTCCGCCCCGCGACGCGGACGCCGTCCGGGACGCGGTGGCGGCGCTGGCCGCCGACCCCACCCTGCGGGGCACTTACGGCGCCGCCGCCCGCGCCATGGTCGAGGGGCGCACCTGGGCGGCCGTCGGCGACCGGCTGATCGGCCACTACACCGACGTGCTGGCGGACCGCAGGGCGGTGGTGGCGGCGTGAGCGCCGGGTCGGTTGTTCCGGAAGGTGGGCTGTCCGCGGTTGGTGGCGATGGCCGTGCCACTGCCGTGTCCACCGGCTCTGGCGGTGACGGCGGGACGGTCGGGACGAGGGTCGCTGAGGGGGGTCGTGTCGGCGTGTCGACGGCTTCTGGTGGTGGTCGTATGGGCGTGTCGACGGTTCCTGGTGGTGGTCGTATGGGCGTGTCGACGGTTCCTGGTGGTGGTCGTATGGGCGTGTCGACGGTTCCTGGTGGTGGTCGTATCGGCGTATCGACGGTTGCTGCCGGTGACCGTGTTCCCGGCCCGACTGCTCCAGAAGGGGCCCGTGTTCCCGGCCCGACTGTTCCAGAAGGTGCCCGCGTCCCCGTGCCGGCTCTTCCCGAAGGTGGCCGTGCGACCGCCCTGCGGATCGTCCGGCTCGCCAACTTCGTGGCGCCCGCGTCCGGCGGGCTGCGCACCGCCCTGCGTGAACTGGGCAAGGGCTACAAGGCGGCCGGGCACGACCCCGTGCTCATCGTGCCCGGCGAGCGTCACGGCGACCGCGAGACCGAGCAGGGCCGGGTCATCACCCTGCCGGGGCCGCTGTTGCCCGGCACCGGCGGCTATCGCGTGCTCACCGACAAGCGGCGCGTGGCCGCCCTCCTGGAGGAGCTCGCCCCGGACCGGCTGGAGGTGTCCGACCGTACGACGCTGCGCTGGACCGGCAAGTGGGCACGGCGGGCCCGCGTCCCCGCCGTGATGGTCTCCCACGAGACCGCCGACGGCGTCCTGCGCACCTGGGGGCTGCCCGAGGGCGCCGCCCGCCGCGCTGCCGACGCCCTCAACGTCCGTACGGCACACACGTACGCGCGCGTGGTGTGCACCACCGAGTTCGCCGAGCGGGAGTTCGTGCGGATCGGGGCGCGCAACGTCGTACGGGCGCCGCTCGGCGTCGACCTCGCGGAGCGGCACCCCGCCCTGCGCGACCCCGGGCTGCGGGCGCGCCACGCGCGCGGGGACGAGACGCTGCTGGTCACCTGCACCCGGCTCTCGGTGGAGAAGCGGCCCGGAACCGCCCTGGACGCGCTGGAAGCGCTGCTCGCGCGCGGGCGACGGGCCGTGCTGGTCGTCGCCGGTGACGGACCGCTGCGCCCGCGGCTCGAACAGCGGGCGCGCGAGCGCCGGTTGCCGGTGACCTTCCTCGGGCATGTCGCCGACCGCGGTCTGCTCGGCGCGCTCCAGGCGTCCGCGGACGTGTGTCTGGCGCCGGGGCCCGCCGAAACGTTCGGCCTGGCCGCCCTGGAGGCCCTGGCCTGCGGCACGCCCGTGGCGGTGAGCACGTCGTCCGCCCTGCCGGAGGTCGTCGGGGCCGCCGGGGCCGTCGCGGCGGACCACGGGGAGGGCTTCGCCGACGCCGTGGAGCTGCTCCTCGCCCGCCCCGAGGCCGAACGCCGCGAGGCCGCACGCGCGCGTGCGGAGTGCTTCGGCTGGGACACGGCGGTCGCGGCCTTCCTCACCGCGCACGACGTGCCGGTCCCCGGGCGCACGCGGGCGGCGGAGGGCGTCGGATGAGACCCCTGCGGTTCGTCGCCCTCGGCGACTCGCTGACCGAAGGCGTGGGCGATCCCGTCGGCGACGGGTGGCGCGGCTGGGCCGCCCTGCTCGCCGCCGGACTCGCCGAACACCCCGTAGCCTTCACCAACCTCGCCGTCAGCGGAGCCCAGACCCGGGACGTACGGGAACGGCAGCTGCCCACAGCGCTGGAGCTGCGGCCGGACATCGCGTCCGTCGTCGTCGGCGTCAACGACACCCTGCGCTGCACCTTCGACATCCGTGCCGTCGCCGCCCGGCTGGACACCGTGTACGCGGCCCTCACCGGGCAGGGCGCCGTCCTGCTCACGGCCTGCCTGCCCGACCCCGGCGCGATGCTCGGCCTGCCCGGGGCCCTCGCGCGTCCGCTGGCCCGGCGGCAGCGCGCGGTGAACGCCGTGGTGCACGTGCTGTCCGAGCGGTACGAAGCGGTGCACCTGCACGCTTGCGAGGGTGCTTGGATCACGGACCGCGCGATGTGGAGCGCGGATCGGCTGCACCCCGGCGAGCGGGGGCACCGGCAGTTGGCCGTGCGGTTCCACGCGCTGCTGGCCGAGGCAGGACGGGCCAGCGGCGTCGCGCCCTCGGCGGAGCCGGAGTTTCCGGCGCCCACGAAGTCGGCGAGCCTGTGGTGGCTCGCGACCGCGGGGACCGGGTGGGTGGCCCGGCGGTGCACGGACCTGCTGCCGCAACTGCTGGGGCTCGCCGCGGACGAAATACGGCACCGGGCGCGGGGGACGAGCGCGCGGCTCGACGTGAAGGCTTCTGCTGCGGTGTCCGCGGCGTTGGCTGCCGTAGTGGCGGGGGAGGCATAGGAACTCGCTCTGCACGTCCCTGAAGGGGGCGTCAGCGTCTGCGTACGGCCATGAAGCGGACCGGTGTCCCCGGTGCCGCCTGGGCCGCTGCCGGAAGGTCCGGCGTGCGGACCACCCCGATGACCGGGTAGCCGCCGGTGGTCGGGTGGTCGGCCAGGAACACCACCGGCCTGCCGTCCGGCGGTACCTGGACCGCGCCCAGCACCATGCCCTCGCTGGGGAGTTCACCCGTGACGGACCGTTCCAGGGCGGGGCCCTCCGTGCGCAGGCCGATGCGGTTGCTCGTGGGAGACACCCGGTAGGTGCGCGTGGTGAAGGCCCTCGTCGCTTCGGGCGTGAACCAGTCGTCCCGGGGGCCGAGGGTGACGCGCAGGAGCAGTTCCGCGGGGGGCGCGGGCTGCGGGGCTACGTCCACGCGCGCGTGGACGTCCGTGGGGTGTCCCAGGGGCAGCACCGTGCCGTCCGTGAGCGGCGGGGGGCCGAGGCCGGAGAGCAGGTCCGTCGAGCGGCTGCCCAGGACCGCTTCCACGGCGACGCCGCCGGAGACGGCCACGTAGCTGCGGACGCCGCGGACGGCCGGGCCGACGTCCAGGACGCTTCCGGCGGGCACGCGTACCGGGGCGCCCCAGGCGACCGGGCGGCCGTCCACCGTGACCGGGCAGGGCGCGCCCGCGACCGCCGCCGTGACCGTCGAACCCGGGCGTACGGCAACCCCGTTGAGGGTGGTCTCCAGCACCGCCGCCCCGCGCGGGTTGCCGACCAGGCGGTTGACGAGGGCCGCCGACGGGCCGTCCAGGGCGCCGGAGCGGGGCACACCGAGGTGGGCGTGGCCGGGTCGGCCCGTGTCCTGCACGGTGGTGAGGGCTCCGGCCCGTACGACGGCCAGCGCGCGGTCCGTCATCAGGAGCCCTCCGCACCCTGCGGTACGAACCGCACACGCGTCCCCGGCGCCAGCAGCGCCGCCGGTACGCGCGCGTGGTCCCACAGCACCGTGTCCGTGGTCCCGATCAGCTGCCAGCCACCCGGCGAGGAGCGCGGGTACACGCCCGTATAGGGACCGGCCAGGGCCACCGAACCGGCCGGGACGGCCGTGCGCGGCGTCGCCCGCCGCGGCACGGCGTAGCGCGCGGGAAGGCCCGTGAGATAGCCGAAGCCGGGGGCGAAGCCGCAGAAGGCGACCGTGAACTCCGTGCCCGCGTGGATGCGGGCCACCTCCGCCTCGTCCACGCCCCAGTGCCTGGCGACGTCCGCGAGGTCCGGGCCGTCGTAGCGGACCGGAAGGTCGACGATCTCACGCGCGCGTGGGGGAGCGGGCGGCACCTCGGAGGCGGTCAGCTCGGATGCCAGACGGGCCGGGTCGGCGACGCCGTCGAGGAGGACCGTGCGGGCCGCGGGGACGATCTCGCGGACGGACAGCGATCCCTCCGCGCGGCGGCGCAGCAGCTCCGCGTGCAGGGCCTGCGCCTGCTCGCCGGAGGCCACCTCGACGAGCAGGGCGCCGTCGCCGACGGGCAGCGCCCTCATGCGAAGGCCTCCACCCGCACGCCCGCCTCCTGGAGGCGTTCGCGCACCCGGCGGGCCAGCTCCACCGCGCCGGGCGTGTCGCCGTGCAGACACAGCGAACGGGCGCGTACCTCGATGCGCGCCCCGGACCGGGCGTCGACCATGCCGAAGCGCGCCATGCTCACCGACCGCTCCACGACGGCCTCCGGGTCGGTGACCACGGCACCCTCCCGGTCGCGCGGCACGAGGGTGCCCTCGTCGGTGTAGGCGCGGTCCGCGAACGCCTCCGTGACGGTCGGCAGGCCCGCCTTCCCGGCCCGTTCCAGCAGGCGCGAGCCGGGCAGGCCGAGCACGGGCAGCGAGGCGTCGGCCAGAAGCACACCGTCGACGACCGCGCCCGCCTGCTCCTCGTCGCGCACGACGCGGTTGTACAGCGCGCCGTGCGGCTTCACGTAAGACACTCGCGTGCCGGCCGCGCGCGCGAAGACCTCCAGGGCGCCGATCTGGTAGGCCACCTCGGCGGTGAGTTCGGCCGGCGGCACGTCCATCGCGCGCCGCCCGAACCCCGCCAGGTCGCGGTAGGAGACCTGGGCGCCGATCCGTACCCCGCGCGCGGCCGCCAGTTCGCACACCCGGCGCATGGTGGCCGCGTCCCCGGCATGGAACCCGCAGGCCACGTTGGCACTGGTGACGACGGACAGCAGTCGCTCGTCGTCGGTGAGCCGCCAGCGGCCGAAGCCCTCGCCGAGGTCGGCGTTCAGATCGATCGGGGTCATGGATCCTTCGCGTCTCGTCTCAGGCCGACACCATCAGCGCCCCGCCGGACGGCACCGAGGGCTGGCCCCGGCGTCCCTCGGCCGCCACGCGTGCGCGTCGACGACGGTCAGGGGGCGGTCGTTCGTGCGGTTCACACCTGCTCCCTCCCGCGCGTCTTGGGCAACCCGAACAGGGTCGGCGCCGTCAGGCCGTAGCCGATCGCGCCGCCCACTCCCCAGCCGTCCGCAGCCGTCCGCCAGAAGGCCGACCCTCGTGGGGACCGGCACCCATGTGGTCAGCGTGCCGGAGCCGCCTGGGAGGTCAGTCGAGTGGCGGTGCCGACCAGCAACGTAGAGGATCGTTGAACGATCCTTCAATACCCACGTTGTTTCGTTCTTGTCCCTGCGCTTCAATTCCGGGCATGGCAGAGCAGCTGACGGGTCTGGCCGACGACCGCGCCCTCCTGGGGCGCACCAGCACCGCCGAACGGGTCTCGGACATTCTCAGGACCCGCATCGCCGACGGTTACTTCCCGCCCGGCACCCGCCTGTCGGAGGACAGCATCGGCGGCGCCCTGGGGGTCTCCCGCAACACCCTGCGCGAAGCGTTCCGGCTGCTCACCCACGAACGCCTGCTCGTCCACGAACTGAACCGGGGCGTCTTCGTGCGGGTCCTCACCGTCGAGGACGTCGAGGACATCTACCGCACCCGCGGCCTGGTCGAGTGCGCGGTCGTACGCGGGCTGGGGGAGCCGCCGTACGGGCTGGACCGCCTCGACGAAGCGGTCGCCCAGGGGCAGCGGGCGGCCCGCGAAGGCGACTGGAACGGAGTGGGCACGGCCAATATCCACTTCCACCGGGAGCTGGTCTCGCTGGCCGGCAGCGACCGCACCGACGAACTGATGCGCAGCGTCTTCGCCGAACTGCGGCTCGCCTTCCACGTCGTGGACGACCCGCGTCGGCTGCACGAGCCGTACCTCGTGCGCAACCTGGAGATCCTCCAGGCGCTCCGGGACGGGGACCGGGACGGGGCCGAGCGGCTCCTCGCCGTCTACCTCGGCGACTCCCTGCGCCGGGTCGTCGAGGTCTACCGGCGCCGGGTGGGCGAGGACGGCGCGGACCTCGGCCGCGGCCTGTCGTGCCCCGGTGGCGGCCGTCGCTTCTGAGTCGTTTGGGTCGTTGTCAGACCTAGGACCTAGTCTGTGCACCGTGACTTCGCCTGCACCGACGGACAGCGTTCCGCCCCAGCTCAGCGCGGGGCCGCGACCCGCGCCGGGTCCGGCCGCCGACGAGGGACTGGCGCGGCGGCTGCGCGCGCTCGCCTGCACCGCCCCACTGCACGACCTCGACGCCCGCAAGGCCAACCTGGCGGGCGAGTACTCGGTGTACGGCATGGCCGAGGTGGCACTCGCCGCCATCGACCTGGTCACCCTCAACATGGACTTCGACACGGGTGCCGACCACGACCAGATCGTCGCCCGACTCGTCCCGCGCATCGCCGCCCAGGCCCCGCGGCGGCCCGCCGCCGAGCACGAGCGCGTGGCCCGCTGGGTCCTGGAGAACCTGATCAACGTCGGCAGCGTCGACCGCGGCTTCCGCGCCGTCTACGGCACCTTCGCGCCCGACGGCACCTACGTCCGCCGCGACTACGACTTCAAGCTGATCGAGGAGGTCCCGGGCCCCGGCGGCACGGTCTACCTCCGCACCACGGACGAGGCCGTCAACGTCCTGGTCGGCGCCCTCGACACCGACGTCACCAGCGCGCAGATCGCCGCCGAGGTCAAGCTGGAGGTGCTGATCAGCCGCGGCCGCCTCGCCGACGCCCAGCTCGCCGCCGAGCAGGCCCGGTACCGGACCGTGCAGTACTCGGAGACCCTGCGCAAGGCCCTGGACGCGACCCGGCGCAACGTCCGCGCGGTGGACTGGCTGAGGGCGGTGCCCGACATGATCGCCGAGGCCCTGGACCACGTGGCCGACCGGTACCGGCACGAGAACGCGATCCTCACCAACATCCGCAAGGCCCGGGACGAGTCCGAGGACCCCGAGCACAAGCGACGGGCCGCCGAACTGGTCGACATCGTCAAGGACTGCATCCGACGGCACACGCAGCTGCAGTCGCGGCTGCTGGAGGCCGGTCCGCTGTTCCGCGCGGAGCAGGACCGGCAGGCCTTCGCGACCCCGATGACGACGTCGGGCATAG
Organism: Streptomyces sp. TRM68416; assembly: GCF_014596915.1. GTDB lineage: Bacteria > Actinomycetota > Actinomycetes > Streptomycetales > Streptomycetaceae > Streptomyces. The sequence continues at coordinate 30,491 of NZ_JACVWU010000002.1, read as the reverse complement.
ACCTGTACGGCCATCTCGTCGCCCCGGTGCTGCCGCTGCCCGTCGAGCAGGCCGTGCGGGTCACGGACGCCTTCTTCGCGCGCGGCACCGGGCTGCGCACGCCCGTGTCCGTCCGGGTCACGGACCTGGTGGACATACTGCTGACGCCCCCGGTGGAGCGGGAGCACCTGGGTGCGGAGATGCCCGAGCCGGACCTCATCGCGACGCCGGACGACAGCCGGTTCAGCGAGGAGCAGCTCGCCGCCGCCATGGAACTGCTGGACCTGCCCGCGGACGCCCCGCGGCGGCTCTCGGGACTGCTGGCCGAGGCCCGGCGGTCGGACCCCGACCTGCCCTACCTCGTGGCGCTGCTGGCGGTGCACGCGGCCAGCCCGCCGGTCGGCACCGCCTACCGGCAGGGCGAGGAGAAGCTGCTGTTCGCCGTGGACGACGGGACCGAGCTGGACGATCCCGAGTTCGGCGGGGCCGACCTGATCGTCGGCACGGCCCTGCTGGACGCGGCCGGGATGGCGGCGGACAGGACGGAAGCGGCATGAGCCGAGTGACAGCGCAGCAAGGAGAGCGACCGTGAGCGAGCACGTCGAGTGGAGTGAGCAGGAGACCGGCCCCGCACCGGTCTCCGCCGCCGTCACGCCCGCCGACGCCGCCGACGCGGCTCGGCTCGTCGCCTTCGGGCTGCAGCCCAAGCTGCAGCCCGCGCGGGACCAGGAGTACACCGAGCTGCTGCGCCGGTACCGGGAGGACCCGCCGTTCGCGCGCCTCGCGGACGCCGTGGCCACCGGTCTCGGCCTGGTCGTACTGGAGGTCTCCCCGCGCGCGGGGATGGCGGTGACCGCCGCCGAGGACTCGGTGTTCGCCGTACGCATGGGCGACTACGCGAAGCGCACCTCGGCCGACTCCGGCGACCGCTTCCTGCACGGCCTCGCCCATCTCGCGGTCGCCGCCCTGGCCTTCCCGCGGCCCGAGGACCTCGCCGACGACGGTTACATCGGGCGGGTCTCCGTCAACGGCGTCGACGCCTTCGTCCGCCAGGCCTGCCGACGCCTGGAGGAGCGCGCCGAGGAACAGGGCCAGAACACCGACCCGGCCACCGACGCGCCCTGCCTGGAGGCCGCCTGGCGGATCTGGGCCAGACGCACCGCGACCGGCGCCACCAAGGACGCCCGCCGCCTCGCCGGGTCCACCACCGGCATCGTCGGCAAGGCCGTCGCCTTCCTCACCGACTCCGGCTTCCTGCAGCGCACGGGCGACGACAACGGCGGCACGTACCGCACGACCGCCCGCTACCAGCTCCAGGTGCGCGACATGGCCGGCAGCGCCGCGATGGCCGAGCTGCTGGAGCTGGGCGTCGTCCCGGTCACCGACGGCACGGCCACGCTGCTGCCGCCCGAGGACGGCGACGACCTGGAACTGGTGGCCGACGCCGGGCTGCCGTTCCACGCGCCCGCCCAGTCCTGAACTTCCCCGATCTGCCGAAGACTTACGAGAGTCCGCCATGTACGAGCTGTCCCGGGTCCGCCTCTACTCCATCGGGCCCGCCGGTGCGCGCTACGCCGACACCGTGCTTGACCTGCGGGGCGTCGGCGAGCCCGTGCCCGACCCCGCGCCCACCCAGGCGGAGTTCTTCGAGGAGGAGCCCGTCGGCCCGCCGCGCCGGCCCGCGCCCGCCGGCGTGCTCTTCCTGGAGAACGGCGGCGGCAAGTCCGTCCTCCTGAAGCTGATCTTCTCCGTGATGCTGCCGGGCCACCGCAACACGCTGGGCGGCGCCAGCTCCGGCGTCCTGCGCAAGTTCCTGCTCGCCGACGACTGCGGACACGTCGCCCTGGAGTGGCAGCACACGCTCACCGGCGAGTGCGTCGTCGTCGGCAAGGTCAGCGAATGGCGGGGGCGGCAGGTCTCCAACGACCCGCGGAAGTTCGCCGAGGCCTGGTACTCCTTCCGACCCGGCCCGGGACTCAGCCTGGACAACCTCCCCGTCGCCGAGGCCACCGCCGTACGACCGCCCGTGGAGGGCCAGTCCGGCGCACAGGGCCGCCGCCGCACCATGAAGGGCTTCCGGGACGCCCTCACCGAGGCCGGCAAGGCCTACCCGCACCTGGAGGTGCACTGGGAGGAGATCCACGACCGCTGGATCGAGCACCTCGGTGACCTCGGCCTCGACCCCGAACTCTTCCGCTACCAGCGCGAGATGAACGCCGACGAGGGTGAGGCGGCCGGCCTCTTCGCCGTCAAGAAGGACTCCGACTTCACCGACCTGCTGCTGCGCGCGGTCACCGACACCCGGGACACCGACGGGCTCGCCGACCTGGTCAGCGGCTTCGGCAACAAGCTGGGCCGGCGCGCCGAGCTGATCGCCGAACGCGACTTCACCGCGGGCTCGGTCGACCTGCTCGGGCGGATCGTCGAGGCGGCCGACGCACGGGCCCGCGCGCGTGACATCCACGCGGGCGCCGAGCGCCGCACCCGGACGCTGGCACGCCGGCTCTCCGCGCGCGGCGTGCAGGAGCGCGTGCGGGCCGCCGACCTCGCCCAGCGCGTCACCGCCGCCGCCTACGCCGTCACGCACGCCGAGGCGGCACGGCAGCGCAGCGCCGCGATCGCCGCCGAACTCGCCTACCGGCACGCCTCGCTGGCCCTCGCCGCGGCCGAGAAGTCCGCGGCCGCCCAGAAGCGCGAACTCGCCGACGCACGCACCCTGCACTCCGCCTGGCAGGCCGCCGAGGCCGTACTGCGCCACCGCGCCGCCGCCGACCGCGTCGCGCGCGTGGCCGCCGCCATCCAGGAGGCCGAACGGGACGCGGCCCCCGCGCTCGCCGCCCGCGCGAAGGCCGCCGTCGATCTCGTACGGGCACTGCACGCGGCCGCGGAGAGCGCCGAGAACCTCGCCAACGAGGGGGAGGAGCGCTCGGCCGCCCTGCAGGAGGTCGGCGAGAGCGCCTACCGGGACTCCACCGCCGCCGCCACCGAGGCCCAGCGTGCCCGCAGCGAGATCGGGCACCTCAAGCAGCGGCTCGCCGAGGTCGAGCAGGAGACGGCCGAGGCCGTGCGCGCAGGCTGGCTCGACGACAGCGCCCCGGACGCCGACCCGGCCCGAGCCGCCCTCGCCGCGAGCGACGCCGAGAAGACGGCCGTCGCCGCCTGGGACACCGCGCGCGAAGCCTCCCGGCGAGCGTCGGAGCACGCGCGCGAGGCGGCCGCCACGGAGTCCCGCGCCGAGCTGACCGCGGCCCGCGCCGCCGACGCGGCGACGGCGGCGGAGCGGTCCTACGAGGCCGAACGCCGACTCGCCGAGATGCTGGCCGCCGAGGAACGGCTGGCGGAACTGCTCAGCCTGACCGGCGGGGCAGGGAGCGTGCCGCAGCCCCGCCAGGAGACCGACGACCGAGGCCCGCTCAGCCCCGAGGAGCTCGACCGGTTCGCCGACGAGCTGCGTGAGCTCCTCGACGACGCCGTGTCCTCCGCCGAACGGCAGCTCTTCGAACTGCGCACGGCCGCGGCCGACGACTCCCGGATCCTCGGCGCCCTCGGTGACGGGGGACTGCTCCCGCCCGGCCCGGACGTGCTGGCCACCGTGGAGTACCTCGGCGAGCACGGCATCCCCGCGCTGCCCGGCTGGCGCTACCTCGCCCAGGCCGTCGACCCCGCCGACCACGCGCGCGTGCTGGCCGCCCGCCCCGAGCTGGTCGACGGCGTGATCATCACCGATCCGGACACACACGCGCGTGCCCGCGAGGCGCTCGGTGACGCGGCGCTGCTGCCCCGGTCCGCCGTGGCTGTCGGCACCGCGGCCGCCCTGCTCGCCCCGACGCCGGGCACGGACGCGCAGAGCGGCGACGTCTTCCTCGTACCGCCGAACCCGGCCATGCACGACGAGCACGCCGCCGACGAGGAGCGGCAGGCGCTGCGTGCGCGGGCGACCGAGCGGGACGAGGAGATCCGCACGCTCGCCGCGCGGCTCGGCAAGGACCGGGAACTCGCCGCGCGGCTCGCCTCGTGGCGCACCGGCTGCCCCGCCGGACGGCTGATCGAGCTCGCCGAGGCCGCCACGGAGGCGCGCGCGTTCGCCGAGGAGAGCGAGGCCGAACTCGCCGAGGCACGGACGGTGCGCGCCGAGGCCGACGAAGCCGCCGCCGAGGCCGCCCAGGTGCGCGACGAACGGCAGGAGGCCGCGCAGAAGGCCCGACGGGCCGCTGACGCTCTCGCCGGACTCGCCTTCCGGCTGCGCGAGCGGGCCGGCTGGCAGTCCCGTCTGCGCGAACTCGCCGACGAGGCCGCCGAGTCGGAGGCCCGCGCCCAGGCCTGCCTGGAGCGGGCCCGCGCCGCCGACGAGGACCGTCGCGCCGCCCAGCGCGCCGCCGACGACGCCCGCCGCACCGCACGTGCGCTGCGCGCCGAGCGCTCCGAGATCGCGGGCGCCCCCGACGACGTACCGGAGTCGGACGCGGACGACCCCAAGGCGTCGCTGCCCGCCCTGCGTGAGGCCTACCGGGCCGCCTCGCAGGTGTACGAGAAGGTCGGCGTCGGCGCCGACCTGCGCGCCGAGCAGGCCCGCGCGGAGAGCGACGAGAGCGCGGCGCGCGCGGAGCTGGACCGGCTGAGCAACAAGGTCCGCACCCGCGCGGAGCAGCTGCTCCAGTCGCCCGACGGCTCCGACGGGCCCTCCCGGCAGGCCGCCGTCGCGCGCGCGGAAGAGCTCGTGCAGCTCCTGGAGACCCGTATGTCGACGGCGAGCGAGCAGCTCGGGCGGCTGCGCGGCGAGGCCGAGCGGCATGCGCCCGAGGACGGCGAGGCGCACACCGACCTGCCCGAGGAACTGCAGCCGCGCGACGCCGAGCACGCCCAGGCGCTGCTGCGTACGGCGACCGCCGAACTCGCCTCGCGGACCGAGGCGTTGAGCCGTACCCGGGAGGCTCACGCCGAGCTGCTGGACGCCCACCGCGCCGCCGAGGACGCGGCCGGTGGCTTCGACGAGATCGCCGCGATGCTCCGCGACCTGCTGCGCGAACACGCGGCCGACGAGGAGCAGGAGGAGCCCGAGCCGTACCCGGGCAGCCTGGAGGAGGCTCGGCAGTCCGCCGCCGAGGCCCGCCGGTCCCTGCGCGGCTGCGCCGCCGACCTGTCCGCCGCCGAGGCCGCCGTACGCGAGGCGAGTGACGTCCTCGTGCGGCACGCCAACTCCACGCGCTACGAGCAGGTGCGCACCCCCGCGCGGCAGCAGATCCGTGAGCTGCCCGCGTCCGCGCTCCCCGAGCACGCCCAGAAGTGGGCGGACGCCTTCGCCCCCCGACTGCGCGTCCTCACCGACGAGTTGGAGCAGCTGGAGCGCAACCGCGACTCGATCGTGGACCGGTTGCGAGGGCTGGTGGAGTCGGCGCTCGCCACGCTGCGGTCGGCCCAGCGGCTCTCCCGGCTGCCGGAGGGCCTCGGCGAGTGGTCCGGGCAGGAGTTCCTGCGCATCCGCTTCGAGGAACCCGACCAGGCCACTCTCACGGAGCGGCTCGGGGAGGTCATCGACGAGGCGACCCGTGCGGCCGTGAAGAAGAACTCCGACCTGCGCCGCGACGGAATGTCCCTGCTGCTGCGCGGTGTTGCCGCCGCCCTCCAGCCCAAGGGTGTCGCCGTCGAGATCCTCAAGCCGGACGCCGTGCTGCGCGCCGAGCGAGTGCCGGTCGGGCAGATGGGCGATGTGTTCTCCGGCGGCCAGCTGCTCACCGCCGCCATCGCGCTGTACTGCACGATGGCCGCGCTCCGGTCGAACGACCGGGGCCGGGACAAGCACCGGCACGCGGGCACCCTGTTCCTCGACAATCCGATCGGGCGGGCCAACGCCACGTACCTGCTGGAGCTTCAGCGGGCTGTGTCGGACGCCCTGGGGGTGCAGCTCCTGTACACCACCGGACTGTTCGACACCACCGCCCTCGCCGAGTTCCCGCTGGTCATCCGGCTGCGCAACGACGCTGATCTCAGGGCCGGCCTGAAGTACATCAGCGTGGAGGAACATCTGCGCCCGGGGTTGCCCCAGCAGGCCGAGGCGGGGGAGTCGGTGCACAGCGAGATCACGGCGACGCGGATGTTCAGGAAGCCTGCGCCGACCGGTTGATCAGACGGGCGGGCGCCGGCCCGGCTCCCGTCCGGCCGCCCACCCGGGCTGACACGTCCGCCGACGAGCAGCCCGGAGTGGCCGTAGCCGGTGGCCTCGTCCGCTCAAGGATGCGACAGCTGGCCCGCACCGCCCGACCTGCGTATCCGCTCCTGGGACCGCTCGGCGGCCCGCGCCTGTCGCCGGGCCCGGCGGCGCTCGCGGCGCAGCGCCCGCGCGGTACTGCTCGGTTCCGAGACCACGCCGTTGCGCTGGTTCCACACCTGGCGGGTCACCCAGACGTCGAGCGCGCCCCAGGTGGCCACCACCGTGCTGGCCACGCTGCTGAGCACCATCGGGAAGGCCAGCCACGATCCGGCCAACGTGCACAGGAAGGCCACCATCGCCTGAATCAGCGTCACGGCGATGATGAGCACCGCTCGCACCGCCGCCGTACGGACCGGATCGGGCATCCGGCGCCGCCGTGCCGGCTCCTCGACCCACAACGGCCGGTAGGACGCCCGCTCGGGTGCCGCGGCACGCTCGGCGGGCCCCTGCCCGTCCCTGTCGGCGGCGCCCGCGCGCGCCGTCGCCCTGCTGTCGGGCTCCGAACGAGGGGGGCCCGCGTCCAAGGCTGCACGTCCCTGTGCCGGAATGTCGCGATCCGGCGCCTGAACGCTTTGCCGCACCGTCGAAGACGCCGTCGTCCTGCTCTCGTCGGACGTCATGCGCCGCTCCGCCGTGCCCATCAACGTGTCACTCCCCACCGCCAGCACACCCCTCGCTCCTGCGCCCGAAGACCTGGCTCCCCACTGGCTGCCCGCCTTGCGCTGTTTTACGCCGCCCGGTGACGGGATGCGGCTCCTGTGGCCGATTCCGCCCCCATTTCCCGTAGAGAAGGACGAACGGCGCACCCGGAAGATTCCCGACGACGGAAGAAATCCGGCCAACTGGCCGGACGGGGCGGCCGGATCGTTTTGGGTGGCGAACGCCGAAACCCGGGAGGCAATCTCCCGTAATTCCCGGACAACTCCCCATGTCCCGGCCCCAGTGCGGAAGTTCGGCTTCCGGATAGCCCTTCGAGTTACGCATGCGTCGGTAGTAGGCTCGCGCCGTTTGTTGACGCACATGTGTGCCCCCGGTCCGGCGGGGGTCGAGCTGGGGGAGGCCATGCGCTTTCGCGGGAAGTCCATCCGCCGGAAGATCGTGGCGCTGCTTCTCGTGCCGCTGGTGTCCCTGACCGCGATCTGGGGCTTCGCCACGGTACTCACGGGACGCGAGGCACAAGAGCTGTTCAACGTGTCCTCCGTCGTGGAGAAGATCGCCTACCCCGTCGAGGACACCGTCCGGGTGCTCCAGCAGGAACGCCGCCAGACCCTCGTCCACCTCGCCGACCCCCGCGCCTCCGACGGCCTCGCCGCCCTCCAGCGCAGCCGCACCGCCACCGACAAGGCCGTCGCCGAGATCCGCAGGAACGCCCGGAAGCCGGACGTCCGCGACGCGATGGGCCAGGACACCGACGAACGCATGACCGCCGTCCTGGACGCCTTCGACGGCCTCGCCTCCCTGCGACGCAGCATCGAGGACGGCACCGTCGACCGCGCGCAGGCCCTCAAGCTCTACAACGACATGGTCGAGCCCTGCTATGTCCTGCTCGCCAACCTCCATGTCGTCGACAACGTGGAGATGGACAAGCAGTACCGCGCACTGGTCAGCCTCGCCCGCGCCCGTGAACTGCTCTCCCGCGAGGACGCCCTTCTGGGCTCCGCACTGATCGTCGGCAGGCTCTCCCGCCAGGAGATCCGCCAGGTCTCCGACTACGCCGCCCAGCGCACCCTGATCTACGACGTCAACCTCTCGCTCCTGCCCTCCTGGGAGCACGACCGCTTCCAGCGCTTCTGGGAGAACGCCGCCGGCGCCCGCCTCCTCGTGGCCGAGGACGCGGCCGTCTCGGCCGGCGCCGGAACCCCCAGCGGGGTCACCGCGAAGAGCTGGGACGCCGCCGCGGGTCACGTCCTGGAAGAGCTCAGCGAGCTCAACGACGAGGCCGGCGACCGCTACCAGGACCGTGTCCGTCCCGTCGCGATGGGCGTCATCGCCAAGGCCGCCGTCGCCGGTGTCCTCGGACTGATCGCCCTGCTCGTCTCGCTGGTCCTGTCGGTGCGCATCGGCCGTGGCCTCATCCGCGACCTGCGACAGCTGCGCCTGGAGGCCCACGAGGCGTCCGGCGTCCGGCTGCCCAGCGTGATGCGCCGTCTGTCCGTGGGCGAACAGGTCGACGTGGAGACCGAGGTCCCGCGCCTGGAGTACGACAGGAACGAGATCGGCGAGGTCGGCCAGGCCCTCAACACGCTCCAGCGCGCAGCCGTCGAGGCCGCCGTCAAGCAGGCCCAACTCCGCGCCGGCGTCTCCGAGGTCTTCGTCAACCTCGCCCGCCGCAGCCAAGTACTCCTCCACAAGCAGCTCACCCTCCTCGACACCATGGAACGCCGGACCGAGGACACCGACGAACTCGCCGACCTGTTCCGCCTGGACCACCTGACCACCCGTATGCGCCGGCACGCCGAGGGCCTGGTGATCCTCTCCGGTGCCGCCCCCTCCCGGCAGTGGCGCAAACCCGTCCAGCTCATGGACGTCGTGCGCGCCGCCGTCGCCGAGGTCGAGGACTACGAGCGCATCGAGGTACGCCGCCTGCCACGCGTCGCCGTCACCGGTCCGGCCGTCGCCGACCTCACCCACCTCGTGGCCGAACTCCTGGAGAACGCCACGGTGTTCTCCCCGCCGCACACCGCCGTCCATGTGCTCGGCGACCGCGTCGCCAACGGCTTCACCCTGGAGATCCACGACCGCGGACTCGGCATGGCCGCCGACGCGCTCCTGGATGCCAACCTCCGGCTCGCCGAGACACCTGAGTTCGAACTCTCCGACACCGACCGGCTCGGCCTGTTCGTGGTCAGCCGGCTCGCCCAGCGCCAGAACGTCCGGGTCTCCCTGCAGCCGTCGCCCTACGGCGGCACGACCGCCGTCGTCTTCATCCCCGACGCCCTGCTGACCGACGACGTTCCCGACACCAACGGCATCGGCTTCCGTCTCGACCGGCCCACCCCCTCCAAGGGGGCCGAGCTGCAGGAGAGCCGTCGGCCGGCGGAGAGCAGCAGGCTGGACGAGAGCCGCCGGACCGCTCTCGCCCAGGTACCCGTGCCGCTGTCCGGCCTGCCCTCCCCGCTGCTGGACGGCCCCGTCGAACTGGAGGCGCCCGTCGACCTGGACGCCCTGGACGACTTCCCCGACACCCTGGACGACGAGGACAGCGAACGCGGCGGCCTGTTCCGCCCACGCCGCTCCCGACTCGCCGGTGCGCAGGACGCCAAAGACGCCCGCCGCGACGACCGCGGCCGCCCGGAGCCGACCGCCTCCGGCGACCCGGGCCAGGACGCCACCGACCCCCACCTGAGCGCCCCGGTGCCACTGCCTCGCCGGCACGCACCCAAGCTGGTCAGCTCGCACGGGCGCCCGGTCGGCGAGCGGCGCGACGAGGCAGCCGAAGGCCCCGCCTCGGCTCCGGACCGCCACGAGCCGACTCCCCCCGCACCGCTGTCGACCCGACGCGGCGGGCCCGCAGCGCTGCGTCGCGGACCCGGCCCGGCAGACCGTTCCGGCGAACGAACCGAGACCACGGCGTCCGCCGACCCGGACCGCGCCGGGCAGCCCCCTGCGCTGCCCCGACGCACCCGTCGCGCCGCGATCGAGTCCACCAGGACAGACGCAACCGACCGGCGTCCGGCCCCCACGGAGCACCAGACCGGCTCCGACACGGGACCGCTTCCCCGGCGCGTACGGCAGGCGAACCTCGCTCCGCAGCTCAGACAGGATCCCGTCCGGCCCACCGAGGCCGACGGAGGGCCCGTCGAGCGGGACGCGGACGAGGTGCGCAGCCGCATGGCCTCGCTCCAGCGAGGCTGGCAGCGCGGCCGCGACGAGAACGCCGCGGGCGACGACGCCCAGAGCGGCACAGCACCACGAGGAACGACAAAGGGGGACGGTCGATGACCGCACCGAAGGCGACCGGCCACACAGCGAACAAGTCCGGGGAGCTCAACTGGCTCCTCGACGACCTGGTGGACCGGGTAGCCAGCATCCGCAAGGCCGTCGTGCTCTCCGGGGACGGCCTGCCGACGGGGGCGTCCAAGGACCTGACCCGGGAGGACAGCGAGCACCTGGCCGCCGTCGCCTCCGGATTCCACAGCCTCGCCAAGGGCGTGGGCCGCCACTTCGAGGCCGGCAGCGTGCGCCAGACGGTCGTCGAGCTCGACGACGCGTTCCTGTTCGTCACCGCCGCGGGGGACGGCAGCTGCCTGGCCGTCCTCTCCGACGCCGACTCCGACGTCGGCCAGGTCGCCTACGAGATGACCCTCCTGGTCAAGCGCGTCGGCGTGCATCTGACCGCGGCTCCACGCACCGATCTGCCCTCCGGCGGGTAGTGGGATGACATGAGCCCAGACGGTCAGGGAAGAAGCCACTGGTTCGACGACGAGGCCGGACCGGTCGTCCGCCCGTACGCCATGACGCGGGGCCGCACCACCAGTGCGGCCCAGCACCGCCTCGACCTCATCGCCGTGGTCGTCGCGCAGCGGCACGCGGACGATCCGGAAGCGGACGCGACGCTGTCCCCGGAGCACGTGGACATCGTCGAGCTGTGCCGCGACGCCCCGCAGTCGGTCGCCGAACTCGCCGCCGAACTCGACCTGCCCATCGGAGTGGTCCGAGTCCTCGTAGGAGACCTCGTGGCCGGGGAACTCGTCCATGTGAACCGGCCCGTTCCCCCTGCGGAACTGGTGGACGAGAGTATTCTGCGCGACGTGATCAACGGCCTCCGGGCGCTGTGACCGGCGCAGAAGCGGGGTACTGACGTGACAGGCTGGCAGTTCTGGGTCGACCGAGGCGGCACCTTCACCGATGTCGTCGCGCGGCGCCCGGACGGCCGTCTGCTCACCCACAAGCTCCTGTCGGAGAACCCGGCGCGCTACTCCGACGCGGCCGTCGCAGGTGTACGCGAACTCATGCGGGGCTCCGAGGAACCCGTCGAGACCGTCCGCATGGGCACCACCGTCGCCACCAACGCCCTCCTGGAACGCAAGGGCGAGCGCACCCTGCTGCTCATCACCCGAGGCTTCCGCGACGCCCTGCGCATCGCCTACCAGAACCGCCCCCGCATCTTCGCCCGCCGCATCGAACTCCCCGAACTGTTGTACGAGCGCGTCATCGAGATCGACGAGCGCATCGCCGCCGACGGCACCGTCCTGCGCGCCCCCGACCTGGAGGCCCTCACCGGCCCCCTGCGCCAGGCGTACGACGACGGGATCCGCGCCGTCGCCGTGGTCTGCATGCACAGCCACCTCCATCCCGCCCACGAGCAGGCCGTCGGCCGCCTGGCCGACCGCATCGGCTTCCCCCAGATCTCGCTCTCCAGCGAGGTCAGCCCACTGATGAAGCTCGTCCCGCGCGGGGACACCGCCGTCGTCGACGCCTACCTCTCGCCCGTGCTGCGCCGTTACGTGCAGCACGTCGCCGACGAACTCCAGGACGTCCGGCTGATGTTCATGCAGTCCAACGGTGGCCTCGCCGACGCCGGGCAGTTCCGCGGCAAGGACGCCATCCTGTCCGGTCCCGCCGGCGGCATCGTCGGCATGGCCCGCATGTCGCAGCTGGTCGGCTTCGACCGGGTCATCGGCTTCGACATGGGAGGCACCTCCACCGACGTCTCGCACTTCGCCGGAGAGTACGAACGCGTCTTCACCACCCAGATCGCCGGCGTCCGGCTGCGCGCCCCCATGCTGGACATCCACACCGTCGCGGCCGGCGGCGGCTCGATCCTCCACTTCGACGGCTCCCGCTACCGCGTGGGACCCGACTCGGCGGGCGCGGACCCGGGGCCCGCCTGCTACCGCGGCGGCGGCCCGCTCACGGTCACCGACGCCAATGTCATGCTCGGCCGCATCCAACCCGCCCACTTTCCCGAGGTGTTCGGCCCCGACGGCGACCAGCCGCTCGACACCGAACTCGTCCGCGACCGCTTCACCGCCCTCGCGGACGAGATCCGCGAGCGAACCGGCGACGACCGCACCCCTGAGCAGGTCGCCGAGGGCTACCTCCGGATCGCCGTCGCCAACATCGCCAACGCCGTGAAGCGGATCTCCGTGCAGAAGGGCCACGACGTCACCCGTTACGCCCTCACCACCTTCGGCGGTGCCGGCGGACAGCACGCCTGCACGGTCGCCGACTCGCTCGGTATCCGCACCGTGCTCGTGCCGCCCATGGCCGGTGTCCTCTCCGCACTCGGCATCGGACTCGCCGACACCACGGCCATGCGCGAACAGTCCGTCGAGGCACCCCTGGAGGCCGCGTCGCTGCCGGCCGTCCTCAAGACCGCCGACGACCTGGAGGCCGCCGCCCGCGCCGAACTCCTCGACGAGGACGTCCCCGAGGACCGCATCCGGGTCACCCGCCGCGCCCAGCTCCGCTACGACGGCACCGACACCACGCTCACCGTCGAGCTGACCGAGCCCGACACGATGCGCCGCACCTTCGAAGAACGTCATCGCGCCACGTACTCCTTCGCCCTCGACCGCCCGATCGTCGTCGAAGCCCTCTCCGTGGAAGCCACCGGCATCACGCCACCCCCCGATCTCTCCGCCCTGGCCACCCACCAGGGCCGCGCCGCCGCCCCCGACACCGTCCGCCTCCACACCGGCGGCATCTGGCGCGACGTACCCCTGCACCGCCGCGAGGACCTTCCTCCCGGCGACCTCGTCACCGGCCCCGCGATCATCGCCGAGGCCGGTGCGACGACCGTCGTGGACGACGGCTGGCGGGCCGCGACGACCCACGACGGGCATCTGGTCATGGAACGCGCGGCGATTACGCAGAGTTCCGATCTCGACACGAAAGCGGATCCGGTTCTCCTGGAGGTCTTCAACAACCTCTTCATGTCCATCGCCGAACAGATGGGCGCCCGCCTGGAGTCCACGGCCCAGTCCGTCAACATCAAGGAACGCCTGGACTTCTCCTGCGCGCTCTTCGACCCCGACGGAAACCTGGTGGCCAACGCCCCGCACATCCCCGTCCACCTGGGCTCGATGGGGACCAGCGTCAAGGAGGTCATCCGGCGACGGGGCACCGGGATGCGGCCCGGCGACACCTACGCCGTCAACGACCCGTACCACGGCGGCACGCATCTGCCGGACGTCACGGTGATCACGCCCGTCTTCGAGACGCGGAACGCGCAGAGCGCAGACAGCACGGAGAGTAACCGAATCCTCTTCTACGTCGCCTCCCGCGGTCACCACGCCGAGATCGGCGGCATCGCCCCGGGATCCATGCCCGCCGACAGCCGCACGATCGAGGAGGAAGGCGTCCTCTTCGACAACTGGCTCCTCACCGAGAACGGCCGCTTCCGCGAGGAGGAGACGCTGCGCCTGCTCACCGAGGCGCCCCACCCCTCCCGCAACCCGAGGACCAACCTGGCCGACCTGCGGGCCCAGATCGCCGCCAACCAGAAGGGCGTCGACGAAGTCGCGCACATGATCGACGACTTCGGCCTCGACGTCGTCCAGGCCTACATGCGGCACGTCCAGGACAACGCGGAGGAAGCGGTCCGCCGGGTGATCGACGCCCTGGACGACGGCGAGTACGCCTACGAGACCGACTCCGGCGCCGTCATCCGGGTACGCGTGCGCGTGGACCGCGCAAGCCGTTCCGCCACCGTCGACTTCACCGGCACGTCACCCCAGCTGACCACCAACTTCAACGCGCCGTTCTCGGTCGTCAACGCCGCGGTCCTGTACGTCTTCCGCACCCTGGTCGACGACGACATCCCGCTCAACGACGGCTGCCTGCGCCCCTTGAGGATCATCGTGCCGCCGGGCTCGATGCTCGCCCCCGAACCGCCGGCCGCGGTGGTCGCGGGCAACGTGGAGACCTCCCAGGCCATCACGGGCGCCCTCTACGCCGCGCTCGGCGTGCAGGCCGAGGGCTCCGGCACCATGAACAACGTCACCTTCGGCAACGAGCGTCACCAGTACTACGAGACCGTCGCCTCCGGCTCCGGCGCGGGCGACGGCTTTCCCGGCGCGCCCGTCGTGCAGACCCACATGACCAACTCCCGGCTGACCGACCCCGAGGTCCTGGAGTGGCGGCTGCCCGTGCGGCTCGACGAATTCGCCGTCCGGCGCGGCAGCGGCGGGGCCGGGCGGTGGCGCGGCGGCGACGGCGCGGTCCGCCGCATCCGTTTCCGCGAGCCCATGACCGTCTCCACACTGTCCCAGCACCGCAGGGTCCCGCCCTACGGCATGGCCGGCGGCGAACCCGGCGCGCTCGGCGCCAACCGGGTGGAGCGGGCCGACGGCACGGTCACCCCCCTCGTCGGCAGTGACTCGGCGGACGTCGGCCCCGACGACGTCCTCGTCATCGAAACCCCCGGCGGCGGAGGCTACGGCCCACCGTCGCCCGACCCCCAGCAAGCAGGAGAAGAGATCGATGATCTTCGGGCGTTCTGAGCGCGGCAAGCCCCCGGTCGAGCCCGTCACGCTCAAGATCCTGGTGGCCGGCGGCTTCGGCGTGGGCAAGACGACCCTCGTCGGCGCGGTCAGCGAGATCAGGCCGCTGCGCACCGAGGAGTTCCTCACCGAGGCCGGCCGCCCGGTCGACGACACCAGCGGGGTGGAGGGCAAGCACACCACCACCGTGGCCATGGACTTCGGCCGCATCACCCTGCGCGAGGACCTGGTGCTGTATCTCTTCGGCACGCCCGGCCAGGAGCGGTTCTGGTTCATGTGGGACGAACTCTCCGAGGGCGCCCTCGGAGCCGTCGTACTCGCCGACACCCGCCGCCTGGAGGACTGCTTCGCCGCCGTCGACTACTTCGAGCGGCGCTCCATACCGTTCCTGGTGGGCGTCAACTGCTTCGAAGGAGCCCCCCGTTACCCGGCCGACGACGTCCGCCAGGCCCTCGACCTCGACGACGACGTGCCGCTCGTCCTGTGCGACGCGCGCGACCGGGAATCCGTGAAGGACGTCCTCATCGGCGTCGTCCAGCACGCCATGGCCCACGCGGCGGGCCGCCGGCAGGCCGTCACCACGTGACCCGGGGCACGCGAGCGGCCCGTACCCCCGCCGACCGGGGTACGAGCCGCGGTCCGTGCCCGGCACACGCGCGTGCGGTTACTCCCTGCGCGGGCGCGAGCCGAGCGGGCCCGGGAACGCCCCGCACGCGCGCGTGCGGCTACTCCTCGCCGTCCTCCAGCCAGCCGAAGCTCTTCTCCACCGCCTTGCGCCAGTTGCGGTACTCACGGTCCCGCACCGACGCCTCCATCGCGGGCGTCCACTCGACGTCCCGCTGCCAGTGCGCCTTGAGCTCGTCCAGGTCGTTCCACACGCCGGTCGCCAGCCCGGCCGCGTAGGCGGCACCCAGACAGGTCGTCTCGGACACCTTGGGACGGATCACCGGCACGTCGAGCACATCGGCCTGGTGCTGCATGAGCAGGTTGTTCTTCGTCATGCCGCCGTCCACCTTCAGGGTCGTGATCTGCACCCCGGAGTCCTGGTACATGGCGTCCACGACCTCCCGCGTCTGCCAGCTGGTCGCCTCCAGCACCGCGCGCGCGAGATGCGCCTTGGTGACGTACCGGGTCAGGCCGGTGACGACACCGCGCGCGTCGGAGCGCCAGTACGGTGCGAACAGGCCCGAGAAGGCGGGCACGATGTACGCGCCGCCGTTGTCCTCGACGCTCGCCGCCAGGGGCTCGATCTCGTCCGCGGTGCGGATGATGCCGAGCTGGTCGCGGAACCACTGCACCAGCGCGCCCGTTATGGCTATCGACCCCTCCAGGCAGTAGACCGGCGCCTCACCGCCGATCTTGTACCCCATCGTCGTCAGCAGCCCGCTCTTGGACGGCACCGGCCGGTTGCCGGTGTTGAGCAGCAGGAAACTACCCGTGCCGTAGGTGTTCTTCGCCGTGCCCACGTCGTAGCAGGCCTGCCCGAACACCGCCGCCTGCTGGTCGCCCAGCGCGGAGGCGACCGGCACGCCGGCGAGCTGGCCGACGGCGGTTCCGTACACCTCGGCGGAGGACTTGATCTCCGGCAGGACGGCCTCGGGCACGTTCATGGCGGACAGGATCGAGGAGTCCCACTGGAGGGTCTCCAGGTTCATCAGCATGGTCCGTCCGGCGTTCGTCACGTCGGTGACGTGGTGCCCGCCGTTCGTTCCTCCGGTGAGGTTCCAGATCAGCCAGGAGTCGATGGTGCCGAAGGCGATCTCGCCGCGCTCGGCGCGGTCCCTGAGCCCGGGCACGTTGTCCAGCAGCCAGGCCGCCTTGGGCCCGGAGAAGTAGCTGGCCAGCGGCAGACCCGTCTGCTCGCGGAAACGGTCCTGCCCGTCCGAGCCGCCGAGCTGGTTGCACAGCGCCGCCGTACGGGTGTCCTGCCACACGATCGCGTTGTGCACCGGCTTGCCCGTCGCACGGTCCCACAGGACCGTCGTCTCCCGCTGGTTGGTGATGCCGAGCGCGCTGAGCTGGTCGGCACGCAGACCGGCCTTGGCGATCGCCCCGGCGACCACCGCCTGCACCTTGGACCAGATCTCGGTGGCGTCGTGCTCCACCCAGCCCGGCTTGGGGAAGATCTGGCGGTGCTCGCGCTGGTCGACGGCGACGATCGCGCCGTCCTGGTTGAAGATGATGCAGCGGCTGGAGGTGGTGCCCTGGTCGATAGCGGCGACGAACTTGTCCGTCATGACGTCCCCTTCGTCGGTTCCTTCAGAAGGCTGCGTTGAAGATGAGCCCGGACAGCGCCCCGCCGATCAGCGGTCCCATCACCGGGATCCACGCGTAACCCCAGTCCGAGGTGCCCTTGTTGGGGATCGGCAGGATGGCGTGCGTGATCCGCGGGCCCAGGTCGCGGGCCGGGTTGATCGCGTACCCCGTGGGACCACCGAGTGACAGACCGATGCCGACGACCAGGAAGGCAACGATCAGGATGGCGGTACCGGACTCGCCGAGCCCCTTGGTCAGCCCGAAGGCCAGGATGGGCAGCACCAGGCCCATGGTCGCGATGATCTCGGTGATGAGGTTTGCCACGGGATTGCGGATCGCGGGTGCGGTGGAGAAGATCCCCAGGGTCGGCTGGGCCTTGTCCTCCTCGGCATTGGCCTGGAACTGCGCGAAGTAGACCAGCCAGCACAGCACCGCGCCGAGGATCGCGCCGACCATCTGCCCGGCGACGTAGAGGTGGACCTTCTCCCACTCCCCGGTGTCGATGGCGATGCCCACGGTCACCGCGGGGTTGAGGTGCCCGCCCGACAGGGGTGCGGCGGTGTACGCCCCGGCCATCACGCCGAATCCCCAGCCGAACGCGATGACGACCCAGCCGGCGTCCTTCGCCTTGGAGTAGTTGAGTACGACGGCGGCGACGACTCCGGCGCCGAACAGAATCAGGATCGCGGTGCCGATGACCTCACCGACGAATATGTCTCCGTTGCTCATGGCGGCTCCTAGGCCCTTGCCCGGGAGCATCGACCCCCGGTCCTCCGTGCAGGGTGCGTTTCCCACGGCGACTTCGACCGAAGTCGGGGAGGGTCCCGAGCCCCGCCCGGCGTCCGTGACGAGCGTGCCGTCGTCGTCGCATCGCTTGTGGGGGAGTGGGCCGTGGACCAGACGGGGCCCGCGCAGCGCAGAGTGCCTAATACGCCGAGAATGTACGGCGATGTCGACTGACACCGGAAGTGTTCACCGGCGTCCCAAGGGCGTCAAGGTCGCGGACCGCAACGGTTGAGGGCACGCCCGCAGGGCCTCACGGGCCGGAGGGACGGCTTCCTGGGTTGTCCGAAGACGAGGGTGGGCCGAACCCAGGGCAGCGCCGAGCGCACCGAGCCGCGGCTGAGAGCGGACGCGGACGGCCGTCCCGGTACGCGGGTGAGCAAGCGTGCCGTGCGTCGCGTACGGGGTCGTAGTCCCGTCGGCGAACCGGCCGACGCCACTCCACCGCCCCCGCGCCCGTCGGCCACCCGCGCAGCACCGCCTCAGCCTCGGTCCGGCTCCCTCACCCGCACCGCGCCTGCGGGGCCCGCGCCCCCGCCCCGCGCCGGACCTCGTGTCCGGGCAGTCCGGCGCGCCCCAGCACCCAACTGGCCCCGCACAACGCCTTCGCGGCCTGCTTCAGCGGTGCCAGGCAGGCGGCGGCCTCCCGGTGATCGCGCACGCTTCCCGGCGTGCACACAACGGTCGCCAGGGACAGCGTCACCGGCCGCCCGCTCGCCGACCAGGGCGTGTCCAACACGGCCGAGGCGAGCCGATCCATCCCTTCCGGATCTGCCAGGAGCAGGAAGTCGTCACCCCCGATGTGTCCCACGCGCGTGTTCCCGGACGCCGACCGCTGAAGAGCCTGCCCCACGGACCGGATCAACTCGTCGCCCGCGGCGAATCCGGCACCGTCGTTGACCTGCTTGAAGTGGTCGATGTCCAGCCAGCTGAGGGCGAACGCCCCGCCGTCCGCGATCCGCCGGTCCACCTCACCGGTGATGGCGTCCGAACCGGGCAGCCGGGTCAGCGGATTGAGCCCGGCGGCCTCTTCGACACGGCTCTCGGCCAGTGCCCGTACGAGGTCCGCGAGCCGTAGGACGCCCACGCACCGGCCGTACCGGTCGACCACCGCCACATCGTCCGAGGTCCGGTCCCGGCCGCCGACCGCGACGACGTCCAGCACTTCCCAGGCGGTGGCGTCGACGCCCACCGTGCGGGGCGGATCGCCGAGCTTGACCGCGGGCCGGTCGGCGTACAGGGCATGGCCGTAGCGTCCCGACATCGACAACAGGAAGCGCGACCGGTGCACCGACCGGACCGGCATCCCGCGCGCGTCCACCAGCACCACCCCGGACACGTCCGGCGACCCCGTGAGCAGCGCCCGCACCTGCCCGGCGGAGGCGGTGGCGGGCAGCAGCGCGGCGGGCCGTACGAACTGCCCTACCGTCGGCCCCGACCGCGGCGGCACACCACCGACGGGGGAGCGGGGCGGAACGTACACGTCCGCCGCGGGCAGCCGAGTCGGCGGCGCGAAGAGCTCACCCTGCGCCAGTTGCGCTCCGGCGGACAGCGCTGCCGCACACTGCAGTTCGGTTTCCACACCCTCGACGCACAGCAGGGCCCCCAGATGGTCGCAGAGCGTCCGCATCGCTCGGACCGCCGACGGGCGTGCCAGCAGCGAGGCGTCGAGCTTCACCAGATCGGGTGCCATGTCCACGAGCAGCCGCAGGGGCACATCACCGTCCCCGATGCCGTCCGCACTGATCCGGAAGCCCTGTTCCCGCAATCCTGCCACCGCTTCCAGGAGCGCCTGCTGCGGCACGTGCGTGTACGGCGGGCCGACGTCGAGCGTCACCTCCCACGGCATCCGCCCCGCCTGCCGCACGGCGTCGTGCAGCACGGCGAGACCGCCGAGGTCGGCGAGCGTACCGGCGAACACATTGACGTGCAGCGGCAGAAGCGTCTCCTTGCGAGCCGCCGCGCGGACGGCCGACACGGCCAGCCCGCCGTCGAGTTCGGGATCGCGCCGGGCTTCGGCCAGGATGTCGCCGGTCTCCGGGCGGGCGAGTATCTCCAGCCCGGCCACCCCGCCGGTCGACAGGTTGATCACCGGTTGGAAGGCGAAGCGGAGAGTGTCCGACCAGGAGTGCACGGGAGCATGATGGCGCCCCTGCCGTGCGCCCGAGCGCAGTTCATGAGACGTTCACGCAGGATTCCGGGCCGATCACGCACGGTACGGATCCCTGGCCGCGGGCCGCGCCGGTCCTCGCTCACCGCACCGCGATCACCGCCGATCCGTGCCCGAACAGTCCTTGGTTGGCCGTGATGCCCACGCGCGCGCCCGAGATCTGACGCGCGCCCGCGGTCCCGCGCAACTGCCAGACCAGTTCGCACACCTGCGCGACGGCCTGGGCGGGCACGGCCTCGCCGAAGGAGGCGAGACCCCCGCTGGCGTTCACGGGTATGCGCCCGCCCGGACTCGTCGCACCCTCCCGCAGCAGCTTCGCTCCCTCCCCCTCCCCGCACAGCCCCAGATCCTCGTACCACTGCAACTCCAGCGCGGTGGACAGGTCGTAGACCTCTGCGACGTCGAGATCCCCGGGACCGACGCCCGCCTCCGCGTACGCGGCATCGGCGATCGACGCCCGGAACGTCTCACCGGCGGGCTCCACCGCCGCGGCGGAGTCCGTCGCGATGTCCGGCAGGTCCAGCACGGTGGCGGGGTAGCGCGGGGTCACCGTGGACACCGCCCGGATCCGCACCGGCTCCGGCACACCGTGCCGCCGCGCGAACTCCATGCTGGAGAGCACCAGAGCCGCGCCGCCGTCCGAGGTCGCGCAGATGTCCAGCAGCCGCAGCGGATCGGCGACCATGGCGGAGGCGGCCACCTCCTCCGCCGTGACCCGCTTGCGGTACCGCGCGTACGGGTTCAGCGCCCCCATGGCCGAGTTCTTCACCTTGACCTGCGCGAAGTCCTCGGGCGAGTCCCCGTGCAGGGCCATGCGGCGACGGGCGTACAGCCCGAAGTACGTCGGGTTGGTCGCGCCGAGTATCCGGAAGCGTTGCCAGTCGGGATCGTCGGGCCGGTCCCCTCCCGCGGGCCGGAAGAAACCCTTGGGGGCGGCGTCGGCGCCCACGACGAGCACTGTCTCGGCGAGGCCCGCCAGGATCTGGGCGCGAGCGGTGCTGATGGCCTGTGCCCCGGAGGCGCACGCCGCGTACACGCTCGTCACCCGGGCGCCCTGCCAGCCCAGCGCCTTGGCGAAGCTCGCCCCGGCGACATACCCCGGATAGCCGCCCCGCACGGTGTCCGCGCCGACGATCGATGCGACGTCCCGCCAGTCCAGCTCCGCGTCGGCGAGCGCCGCTCGGGCGGCCACTGCCCCGTACTCGACGAAGCCGCGCCCCCATTTGCCCCAGGGGTGCATCCCCGCCCCGAGTACCGCCACGTCCTGTGTCATGCCGTCACCGTCCCCCCGTCGGCCGCCACTGCCAGGTCGTCCAGACCGTCTCCGCGTCCTCGTGGAGCACCCCGGGAACGACCTCGACCTCCATGCCCACCGTCAGCTCGGCGACGGTGACCCCGGGAACCGCCTGCCCCAGTACCACCAGACGCTCGGCCTCCAGCTCCACAGCGATCAACGCGTACGGCTCCCACGGAAGTTCCGGATTGGTCACATAGGGTGACGGCGGCCGGTAGCGGCTGTCCGTGTACGACCACACGCGGCCGCGTCGCGAGAGTGCGAGCTCCTCCAGGTCGCCGCCCGGGCAGCCCGGGTTGCGGCAGTGCGTGTCCTCGCGCGGGAAGAAGACCGACCCACAGGCCGAGCAGCGGGTCCCGAGGAGCCTGAACCCCTCTCCGTCACCGGCGAACCATCCGGCCATCACGGGCGTACGTGTACGTGACAAGGTCCCTCCCCGGCGCCGCATCTGACGGAACGTCAGAAGTCTGCCACGGGTGCCCGGGAATGGGCAGACCGTCCTGTCACCCGTGGCAGACCCGCCCCCGGAAGACGACCCTCCGCCGATCGGATACAGTCCGCCGCGTGTCCGAAACTCAGCACTCCACCCCCAACTCCGCGCCCGACTCCCACTGTTCGAGCTGCGGAGCGCCCTTTGGAGAGGGCGTGTCCGGCTGGCCCCGCACCTGTCCGGCCTGCGGCACCGTGGCCTACCGCAACCCGCTGCCCGTCGCGATCGCACTCCAGCCCGTGTACGACACGAAGGGCACCGCCCTCGTCGTCATCACCCGTACCAACGCCCCCGCGCGCGGGGGCATCGCACTGCCCGGCGGTTACATCGACGACCGTGAGGACTGGCGCCAGGCCGTCGTCCGCGAACTCAAGGAGGAGACGGGCATCGACGCGGCGAGCCGCGACGTACGACTCGTCGACGCGATGAGCTCGCCCGACGGCCACCTGCTGCTGTTCGGTCTCCTCCCGGAACGGCCGGCCGAAGGCCTTCCGTCGTCCGCGGTGACGGACGAGACGGACGGCTGGCACCTCCTGCGACGACCCGAGGAACTCGCCTTCCCCCTGCACACAGTGGCCGTACGAGCCTGGTTCGAGGGCCGCTACTGACCCCGGCGCCCAGCCAGCCCCCGTACGCGCACCGGGTGGGACGGCCGACTCGCGCCGTCCTCACCCTCCTGCTCCACCACCACCCGCGACCCCTGCCGGCGGGCGACGTAACGCTCGATCTCCGGTTCGTCCCAGCCGTCGCCCGCGTCCGGCACGACCAGCCCGCCGCCGGTCCGCCCCCGAGCGGGCGCCCACACCTCCAGCTCCAACCCGCCGTCCTCCCCTCGCACGGGGATGACGGCACCCGCGCGCGCGAGCACCGGAATCCGCGACAGCGGCGCGTCCAGGAGCACCTGCCCCGGCCCCTCGTGCACCTCCTCCGTGGCCGTGTCGTACCAGCGCCCCCGCGGCAACTGCACCGCACGCCGGTCAGCGCCCGGATCCAGCACCGGAGCGACCAGCAGACAGTCACCCAGCAAGAAGGCATCCTCGCAGTCGCGCAGCGCACGGTCCTCGGGCGCACTCCACCACAACGGCCGCACATAGGGAGCCCCCGTACGCCGCGCCAGATGCGCGAGCGTCAGGAAGTACGGCAGCAGCCGCCGCCGTTCCAGCAGCACCGCACGCGCGTGCTCCAGCACAGGGGCACCGAACTCCCACGGCTCCCTGCGCCCGGCTCGAATGCTCGCGTGGGTACGGAACAGGGGCAGATACGCGCCCAGCTGGAACCACCGCAGATACAGCTCGGGAGACGGACTCCCGTCGAACCCGCCCACGTCCGGCCCGGAATACGGCACCCCGCACAGCCCGAGCCCCATGACCAGGGACAGCGAGGCACGCAGCCCCGGCCAGCCCGTCGCGACATCCCCCGACCAGGTGCCTCCGTACCGCTGCATGCCCGCCCAGCCGGAGCGGGAGAAGAGGAAGGGCCGCTCCTCGGGAGCCAGCTCGCACAACCCCTCGTACGCCGCCCGCGCCATGGCCAGCGCGTACACGTTGTGCCCCTCGCGATGATCACCGCCCCGCCCCTCCAACGAGTGCCGGGCAGAACGCGGCAACGTCGACTCCCCGAAGGCGGCGAACGACGTCGGTTCGTTCATGTCGTGCCAGAAGCCCGCGAACCCCTGGGCGAGCCGCTCCTCGTAGAGACCGCCCCACCACCGCCGCACGCGCGCGTGAGTGAAGTCAGGAAAGACGGCGTCCCCCGGCCAGACGACACCGGTGACGAGCCGCCCCGAGGCATCCCGTACGAAGGCGTCCTCGGCGTTCCCGCTGTCGTACACCTCGTTTCCCGGAGCGGCCTTGACCGCCGGATCGACGATCGACACCATCCGGATGCCGTCCCGCCGCAGCTCCTCGGCTAGCTGGGGAAGCTTGGGGAACCGATCCTGGTCGACGGTGAACACCTGGTGGGCGTCGTAGTGATCGATGTCCAGGTGCACCGCATCCAACGGAAGATCGTGCTCCTGATACCCCGAAACGATCCGCCGCACCTCCTGCTCGCTGCCGAAGCCCCACCGCGCATGATGGTGCCCGAGCGCCCACGCGGGCGGCAGGGCAGGTGCCCCGGTGAGCGAGGCCCAGGTGTGCAGCACGCGCGCGGGGGTACCCACGATCACCCAGCAGCGCAGGGGCCCGCCGTCCATCCGCACTTCGCACATGCCCGCCCGGTCGTGCCCGGAACCAGCCCCCTCCTCGCCCTCCCGCAGTATCACCGTGCCGTCCCACGAGGTGTCGTGGAACACCAGGTGCGTGGCCGCGTCGGCCACCACCACCTGCACCGGCATCGTGATGTACAGGGGATCGTCCTCCGGCCCGAAGACACGGCCCGGGTCGGTGTTCCACAGCCGGTACGTCCCGTTCCGCAGCCGGGGGCCCGAAGCCCGCCCCCCGAGGCCGAAGAAGCGCGCGTCCGCGGCCACCTCCGACCGCTGCATCCAGCGTGCCGGCCCGCCGTCCACCGGCTCCCACCACCGCGGCGGAAGATCACGGCGCAACGTCACGCCGCCGGGCGTACGCACCTCGACGGCACCGTGCCGCGAGACGACGACCGTCACCCGCTCGGCCACCACCCGCCAGCCGCCGTCCTTGTCCGGTTCCAGCACCGCCCTGGGATCCGGCTGAGGGCTCCGCCCGGCCAGTGCGTGGGACGGTTCGGGATCCGCACCGTCCCAGCCCCAGAAGACGGCCCCGTTCACCGTCACGGTGACACGCAGCCGGGCCCGGCTGAACCGTACGAGGCCACCGCCCGGACCGGGCTCCACGTCCCGCACGGGCCCCGGCACGCGCGCGCGTTCGCCCTTCCGGGGCGGCAGACCGGAGGCATCGGCCCGCCTCCTGCGCCACGCCGCCCTTACGGTCCGCAACCTCTGAGCCGCCCCCGCAAGGGCCACCACCTTCATCGAACGCACCAGGTCACGACCGTCCATGCTGCTCAGCCTGCCACTGCCCGCCGCCCACATGGGTGCCGTTCAACTGCCGTTCACCCGTGCCGGGACCACATCTTCACGACACGGACTCTGTGGAGCGGGCCCTGGTGCGGAAGTCGATCACATGGCATCGTCCCTGTCAGCCGTGTCACGCGCACACCCAGGCCCGTGCGCGGACGACGCACACGACGCGCACAGTCCGGGAGCCGCATCATGTCGACCGTGAACCCCCAGCCGCTCTGGCAGCCGGATCCGGAACGCATCGCCCAGGCACAGGTCACGAAGTTCCAGGCCTGGGCGGCCGAACACCACGGCGCCCCCGCCGAAGGCGGCTATGCGGCACTGCACCGCTGGTCCGTGGAGAAACCGGACACCTTCTGGGAAGCCGTCACCCAATGGTTCGACGTACGGTTCTCGACGCCTTACGCGCGCGTACTGGGCACCCGCACGATGCCCGGCGCCCAATGGTTCCCCGGGGCCACCCTGAACTACGCCGAACACGCACTCCGCGCAGCCGACACCCGCGCAAACGAACCGGCCCTCCTCCACGTCGACGAAACCCACGACCCCACCCCCGTGACCTGGTCCGAACTACGTCGCCAGGTGGGCTCCCTCGCCGCCGAACTCCGTACCCTCGGCGTCCGTCCCGGAGACCGCGTCAGCGGCTATCTCCCTAACATCCCGCAGGCCGTCGTCGCCCTCCTCGCCACAGCCGCCGTCGGCGGCGTGTGGACATCCTGCGCCCCCGACTTCGGCGCCCGCAGCGTCCTCGACCGCTTCCAACAGGTCGAACCGGTCGTCCTGTTCACCGTCGACGGCTACCGCTACGGCGGCAAGGAACACGACCGCCGCGACATCGTCGCCGAACTCCGCCGCGAGCTGCCCACCCTGCGCGCCGTCGTCCACATCCCCGTCCTCGGCACCCAAGCCCCCGAGGGCGCCCTGGAATGGTCGGCCCTCACCGAGGCAGACACAGAACCGGTCTTCGAACAGGTCCCCTTCGACCACCCCCTGTGGGTGCTCTACTCCTCCGGCACCACCGGCCTGCCCAAGGCCATCGTCCAGTCCCAGGGCGGCATCCTCGTCGAGCACCTCAAGCAACTCGGCCTGCACTGCGACCTCGGCCCCGAGGACACCTTCTTCTGGTACACGTCCACCGGCTGGATGATGTGGAACTTCCTCGTCTCCGGCCTCCTCACCGGCACCACGATCGTCCTCTACGACGGCAGCCCCGGCTACCCGGACACCGGCGCCCAGTGGCGCGTCGCCGAGCGCACGGGAGCCACCCTCTACGGCACTTCCGCGGCGTATGTCATGGCCTGCCGCAAAGCGGACGTGCACCCGTCGCGCGACTTCGACCTGTCGAAGGTCAAATGCGTCGCCACCACGGGATCACCGCTGCCGCCCGACGGCTTCCGCTGGCTGCACGACGAGGTCCGTGACGACCTGTGGATCGCATCCGTCAGCGGAGGCACCGACGTCTGCTCGTGCTTCGCGGGAGCCGTACCGACCCTCCCCGTGTACATCGGCGAACTCCAGGCCCCCGGCCTGGGCACCGATCTCCAGTCCTGGGACCCGAGCGGCAAGCCGCTCACCGACGAGGTGGGCGAACTCGTCGTCACCAACCCCATGCCCTCGATGCCCATCCACTTCTGGAACGACCCCGACGGCAGCCGCTACCACGACAGCTACTTCGACACCTACCCCGGCGTGTGGCGCCACGGAGACTGGATCACCGTCACCTCCCGCGGCTCCGTCGTCATCCACGGCCGCTCCGACTCGACACTCAACCGGCAGGGCGTCCGCATGGGCTCGGCCGACATCTACGAGGCCGTCGAGCGACTGCCCGAGATCAAGGAATCCCTCGTCATCGGCATCGAACAGCCCGACGGGGGCTACTGGATGCCGCTCTTCGTCCACCTCGTGCCCGGAGCCGCCCTCGACGAGGCCCTGCTGAACCGCATCAAGCACACCATCCGCGAACAGCTCTCACCGCGCCACGTCCCCGACGAGGTCATCGAAGTACCCGGCATCCCGCACACCCTCACCGGCAAGCGCATCGAAGTGCCGGTCAAGCGCCTCCTCCAGGGCACCCCCTTGGAAAAGGCGGTCAACCCCGGCTCCATCGACAACCTCGACCTCCTGCACTTCTACGAGGACCTCGCCCGCAAGCGCGACTGACCCCCGCATCCCGCACGCCACACCCCCGGCCCGACCTCGGCTCCACGATCTGTAAGTGGAAAAGTCCGAGGGCAGGCCCATTGTCAGTGCGCCCGGTTACTGTGAGTGAGCATTGATCGACTGTGCACAGGGGGAAAAATGGCGCACACAGACCACCAGACCATGCGACGCGTCCTGCGCCGCGAAATCGCCGGCACCATCGGCCTGCTGACCGACGAACACGACTTCCGGGCCATGCGGCGCTACCGCAGCTTCACCTTCGAGGACCACACCACCTACCTGAAACAGGTCGAGACCCTCCTCAAGACACGCGCCTCCCAGGGCAGCCACACCACCGTGGCACTCTTCGACCCGCAGGAGTACGCCGAGTTCTGCGCGGACACCGGCCTCGACCCCGACATCCCGTCGAGCCGGGCACGCTTCACCGCCGAACTCGCCGCCACGGGCCCCAGCCTCCCCTACGAAGGCCAAGCCCTGGCCGACCTCGTCCCGTCCCTCATCGATGAGGCGGTCCGCCAGGCCACATGGGAGTACGCCTCCACGCTCCTGGCCCGCCTCGGCCCCTGCACAACCTGCGGAGAGGACATCGGCCGCGCGGCCTTCACCCGCGCCTCGTCCCTGCTCGTCCGCATCCTCGACACCGCCCGGACCGGGCAACGACACCTCGTCTGCAGCGTCACCGGCGACCCCGAAACACTCGTCTCCGTCCTGCACGCCGACGAGGACACCACCGGCGCCACACAACTCGACGAGGCCGAGGCCCTCGAATTCACCACCGTGCTCGCCCTGGGCATCGCCGCCCAGAGCGCCGGCGCACTCGTCATGCGCACCAGCGCCCCTGGCACCACCGACCGCATCTACGGCTGGCGCCTCCGCGGAAACGGCCTGGAACCCCTCACTGCCGGAGAGGTCTTCGACGCCTACTGCACCGACCTCGACTCCGGAGACCTGATCTCCCCGGAATCGAACGTGGACTACACGGTCCCGCCGGACCTCGGAGCACACGGAACCCCGCCGGGCCACCACCACTGAACGCCAAGGGGCGCCCCACTCGAAAGCGGAGCGCCCCTCTGCACACGGTCCGAAGCCGGGCGGCCGCCGACTACTCGCCGGACAGCACCGCCTGAGCGGCGGTGCGCGCCTCCTCGGCGCTGTCCGACGCCCGAGCGGCAGCCGCCGCACGCTCACACTGCGCCAGCGTGTACTTCGCCAGCGTCGCCCGCACATAAGGAATCGACGCCGACCCCATGGAAAGGGAGGTGACACCCAGACCGGTCAGCACACACGCGAGCAGCGGGTCGGACGCGGCCTCGCCACACACACCACAGCTCTTGCCCTCGGCCTTCGCCGCCTCGGCGGACAGTGCCACCAGGTCGAGCAGCGCCGGCTGCCACGGGTCCTGCAGACGGGACACCGCGCCCACCTGACGATCGGCGGCGAAGGTGTACTGGGCGAGGTCGTTCGTCCCCAGGGACAGGAACTCGACCTCCTGCAGAATCGAACGAGCCCGCAGTGCGGCCGACGGAATCTCGACCATCGCGCCGAACTTCGCCTGGAGCCCGGCCGCACGACACGCGTCCGCGAACGCCTTGGCATCGGTCCGGTCAGCCACCATCGGCGCCATGACCTCAAGGTAGACCGGCAGCCCCTCGGCCGCCTTGGCCAACGCGGTGAGCTGCGTACGCAGCACCTCCGGATGATCGAGCAGCGTCCGCAGGCCACGCACGCCCAGCGCCGGGTTCGGCTCGTCGCCCGGGGTCAGGAAGTCCAGCGGCTTGTCCGCGCCCGCGTCCAGCACCCGCACGACCACACGGCCCTCGGGGAAGGCCTCCAGCACCTGACGGTAGGCCTCGACCTGCTTCTCCTCCGACGGCGCGTTCTTGCTGTCGTCGAGGAAGAGGAACTCCGTACGGAACAGACCGACACCCTCGGCACCCGCCTCGACCGCAGCCGGTACGTCCGACGGCCCGCCGACATTGGCGAGCAGCGGCACCTTGTGGCCGTCAGCCGTGGCACCCGGGCCCGTCGAGGCGGCCAGCGCCGCCTTGCGCTCGGCGGCCGCAGCCTCAAGCTGCGCCTTCTTCTCGTCGCTGGGGTTCACGAAGATCTCGCCGGTACTGCCGTCGACCGCGATCATCGTGCCCTCGGCGAGCTCACCGGCACCGGGCAGCGCCACAACCGCCGGCACGCCGAGCGCCCGCGCCAGAATCGCGCTGTGGCTGGTCGGCCCGCCCTCCTCGGTGACGAAACCGAGTACCAGGGTCGGATCCAGCAGAGCCGTGTCGGCCGGCGCGAGATCGCGCGCCACCAGGACGTAGGGCTCGTCGCTGTCGGGCACACCCGGCATCGGCACCCCGAGCAGACGCGCGACGATACGATTCCGCACGTCGTCCAGGTCAGCCACACGACCGGCCAGGTACTCCCCGGCGCCCGCCAGCAGCTCGCGGTACGCGGCGAACGCGTCGTACACCGCACGCTCGGCCGTGCTGCCGACGGCGATACGTCGATCCACGTCCGCCATGAGTTCGGGATCCTGGGCCATCATGGCCTGGGCTTCCAGAACCGCCTGGGCTTCGCCCCCCGCCAGATTGCCGCGCGCCATCAGGTCGGCTGCCACAGCCTCCACAGCCTTGCGGGCGCGCCCCTGTTCACGCTCCGCCTCCTCCGCCGGGATCTGCCTGGCCGGCGGCTCCAGGACCGCCGTTCCCATGTGCCGAACCTCGCCGATCGCCACACCGTGACTCACGCCGACGCCTCGCAGCGTTGTCTCCATCTCACCCGTCTCCGATAGTGCGGCGGGTCCCGCCGCCGCGGTGGTTGTCCCTTGCTTGCCGTCGTGGGACGGCACTGACGTCACTTCCAGGTGAAGAGACTGTCGCCGGCCTTCACGTCGCCCTCGTCGCGGAGATCGGCAAGGGCCTCAGCGGTGGCTTCAAGAGCGACGACGGGGCACACCGGAGACTTTCCGGCGGTCTCCACGGCGGCCGGGTTCCAGCGCACGACGGCCTGACCACGGGTCACGGTGTCGCCCTTGTTCACCAGCAGCTCGAAGCCCTCGCCGTTGAGCTGCACGGTGTCGATACCCAGGTGAGTGAGGACGCCGTGTCCGTGCTCGTCCACTACTACGAACGCGTGCGGGTGGAGGGAAACGATGACTCCGTCCACGGGTGCGACGGCCTCGGAAGGCTCACGTACGGGGTCGATCGCTGTACCCGGGCCGACCATGGCCCCGGAGAAGACCGGATCGGGCACTGCGGCCAGTCCGATGGCGCGTCCTGCAAGCGGGGACGTCACGGTGGTCATGGGAAGCCTCCCAGGGGTGGAGATTCATATGGGCCGTCACTGCCTGTCCCGGACGGCGCACTGTTCAGCAGCGTATGTCATAGGTAGTACCGGTTCCGCACGGAGAGCTTCCGTTTGGTGGTCTAGACCATAACCCCAATCGATTTGCACCCGCTCCGCGGCCCCGTGTACAGTCGTACTCCTGCTTAGGGCTGAGCGACGCAACCAAGCGTCCTCGCCTGGCAGCACCCAACTTGTCAGATCCTATCTCGGGGTCACCTTCTGCATGCCTGCAGGACGGTGGTCAGAGGGCCGGAAAAACCCTGATAGAGTGTGGAACACCGAAGGGAAGCCCGGAGGAAAGCCCGAGAGGGTGAGTACAAAGGAAGCGAACGTTCCTTGAGAACTCAACAGCGTGCCAAAA
>NZ_JACVWU010000019.1 GCF_014596915.1 Streptomyces sp. TRM68416 | reverse complement strand
GCGGTGGACTGGCAGACCGGGCCGGTGGTGTGGGGTACCCCGGGCACCAACGGGCAGCACGCCTACTACCAGCTGATCCACCAGGGAACGAAGCTGATCCCGGCCGACTTCATCGGCTTCGCCCGCCCGGTGGAGGAGATGAGCGGTGAACTCCAGGCGCAGCACGACCTGTTGATGGCCAACTTCTTCGCCCAGACGCAGGCGCTCGCCTTCGGCAAGACCCCGGACGAGGTACGCGCGGAGGGAGTGCCGGAGGAGCTGGTCACCCACAAGACGTTCAAGGGCAACCACCCGACGACCACGATCCTCGCCCGCGAACTGACCCCGTCGGTGCTCGGCCAGCTCATCGCCCTCTACGAGCACAAGGTGTTCGTCCAGGGCGCGGTGTGGAACATCGACTCCTTCGACCAGTGGGGCGTCGAACTCGGCAAGGTCCTCGCCAAGCGCGTCGAACCCGCCCTCACCGAAGGCGCCGACGTCCCCGGCCTCGACGCCTCCACCAAGGCGCTGGTCGCCAAGTACCGGGAGCTGCGCGGCCGCTGATCGTGAAAGCGGGCGGCGCGCTGCCGCCCGCTTCCCGTAGACTCCCTGGCGATCATGAAGGCTGTGACTCGGGGGAGTTGAAGTTGGTGGGTTCACGCGGCCGTTGGACGGGCGGCAGGCCGGCGGCCGGGCCGCTGTGGAAGCCCAAGCACGCGGCGCGCGCGGTGTTCCATCCGGCATGGATCCCGGAGTCCGTCGACCCGGCGGTGGAACAGCTCAAGAAGGCGCGCATCATCGCCGGGACGATCGCGGCGGTAGGGGTCTACACCTTCGTCGAGGGCGGCTTCGCCTTCGACGAAATGCTGGAGAACATGCTGACGGCCTCCGTCGTCCTGCTGTTCGTCACCCCGCTGACGGTCGGCGTGATGCTCTTCGTGTGGCGGCACGGTGGCTCCGTGCGGTCGCTGAAGGTACCGCTGTTCAACTCGCTGAAGCTGCTGCTGCTCTTCGTGGGGTCGATCGTGCTCACCGTCGTCCTGCTCCAGGCCTCGGGCAGCGCGGGGCTCTTCGTCCTGCTGCTCGCTCCGGTGGTGCTCTGGCTGATCGGTTTCGTGGCGCGGGGGGCCTGGCACGTCGGCGCGAACTACTTCGGCACGGCGGGTGTGCACCGGTGTCTGCCGCCGCTGCTCGCCACGGTGACGACATGGCTGATGGCCATTCCGGATCTTGTCACCGGTGATCTGCACGGGCTGAGCCTGACGATGGGGGTGCTGTTCATTCTGGGGGCGCCGGTGACGGTCACGGGGATTTCGCTGTGGGAGGTGAGGCGGTTGAAGGCGCGGTACGGGATTCGGCTCGGGGCGCATCCCGCTCCGCTGGGGTTGCCGGTTGTGCCTCCGCCTCCGGCGTGGCCTCCGTATGCGCCGCAGCACGGGAATCCGTACAGCGGTTGAATCCTGGCTGCGGGCCGTGGGGGTTTCTCGCGCCCACGCGGCGGAGCCGCAAATCGATACAGCCCCGCGCCCCTGAAGGGGCGCTGCTAGGCGACCGCGCTCAGAGTGTCCGCCAGTCTGCGTCTTGCCGCCCGGGCCGCCGGGACCGCTGCCACCGCCGCAGCGCCGATTACCGCCGACGCGACGAACAGCAGCAGCAGGGTGGTTGACGGGCTCGCGGCTATCCCCGCGCCGATGCCGTTCGAGCTGCCCTGGGCGTCGATCAGCCAGCGGGCCAGGGGAGTGCCGAGGGCCGTGGCGAGGAGGGCGGCGGCCAGGGTGGTGCAGGCGGTGGCCGTCACCGTGATGCCGGTGATCTGGCGGGGGGAGAGGCCGACCGCCTTGAGGGCCAGCAGGTCGCGTTCGCTCTCGCGGACGGTGCCGCCTATGGCGGTGAGCAGTTCGATCAGGCCGATGAGGGCCAGCACGGTGATCAGACCGAGGACGACTCCGCGCAGGGGAGAGAGGCCGTCGGCGGGGTTCGGCACGGTGTGGATGTCGAGGTGGCCATGGCCGGCCTCGGTCAGGCGGGCGGCGACCTCGGCGGGGTCCGCGCCCGGGTGGAGCCGGATCTCGTAGCGGGTCGGAGTGAGGCGGGGGTCGTTCTCGCGGAGGGTGTCGAGAGAGGTGGAGATGACCCGGCCGGCGTTCTCCGGTTCGATGCTGCGGCCGACGATGTGCAGGATCTGCGGCTGGTCGCCGACGGTCATCCGGATCCAGTCGCCGACCCGGACGTCCAGCAGGTTGAGCAGCCCCTGCCCGGCGACCGCCTCGTCCCGGCCCTCGGCGGGGCGTCCCTCGGCCAGGGCGTACGGGTAGGGGTCCTCGCGGGTGCCGAGGCCGCGCAGGGCGATGGTGGCGGTCTGGCCAGGGACCAGGGCGGCCACCTCGACGCCGGGGTGGACGGCGGTGACCTGCGGGTCGCGCTCCAGCAGGGCGCGGGCGTCGCGGCCGTCGAGGCCGGAGTCCGTGTGGACGGTGAGCGCGGTGGGCAGGCCGATCTCCTCGGGCCTGCTGTGGAAGCGGTCGATGGTGCTCCAGGCGCTCAGGGCCACGACGATCAGCAGCAGCGGCAGGGCGAGCCGGGCGACGGTGGCCGGTGTGCGCCGACGGCGGGCGAACGCGGTGTGCCAGCCCAGCACCAGCGCGGGGGACAGCCGTGGCCCGCCCGCTCGACCGAGCCGTACGCCGAGCGCCCGGCGGACCGGACCCGCCAGGCCGCGGCCCGCGGAGGCCGCGGGCCGGGGGACCGGCACCGGGGGCACCCGTCCCGCGCGCCAGGCGGCGAGGCCGGTGGTCGCGGCGATGAACAGGACCGCGCAGGCCGGGACCGCGAACAGGGCCACCGCGTGCCCGGGCAGCCCCTGCCACACGCCGACCGCGTCGCCGAGGCGGCCGGGCAGGCGGCTGCCGAGGACCACGATGAGGGCGACCGCGGACACGGCGCCCAGCAGCGCGTAGGCGATGTGCTGGAGGAGGTAGGCGCGGACGACCTGGCCCGGGGTGAAGCCGATGGCCTTCAGGATCGAGATGTCCCGCAGGTGGCCGCGGATCCGGGTGCCGATCGCCCCGTGCACGGCGAGCCCTGCGGCGATCAGCGCGCCCAGTCCGAACAGGCCCAGCACCTGGCCGAGCAGCCGGTCGTCGCCCTGTTCCTCGGCGCGCGCCTGCTGCCAGGTGGTGACCTCGCCGACCGCGCCGGCGCCGAGCACGGTGACGGCGCGCTGGACGGCGTAGCCCGTGTCGTCGGGGTCCGTCAGGCGCAGGCCGGTCACCTGGCCGCCCGGGTCGCGCACGGCGGAGGGCAGGGCCCAGACGAGGCCGGGGCGTTCGCCCGGCCGGTAGCGCGGCTCGGCGCTGTCGGCGACGCCGAGGACGGTCAGGGTGCGCGCGGTGCCGGGGACGGTGAGCGTGTCGCCGGGGCCGGCGAGCAGGCTGCGGGCGAGGCGGGTCTCCAGGACGACGCCGTCGGGGGCCGCCGGGTCCAGCCAGTGGCCGGAGGTGAGCAGCGGGCGGCCGACGGACGGCTTCTCGGGGGTGCCGCGCAGTTCGACCGAGGCGCGGACGCCCCGGGAGGCGAGGGTGGCGGCGGCGGTCGGGTAGGGGCCGGCGACGGCGGTGACGCCGTCGAGCGCGGACAGCTTCCCGGCGTCGGCGGACTCGGCGGTGTGCAGCCACACATGGGCGCCGCGGGACTGGGCGAAGACGCGCTGCCAGGGGTTGGTGGCGTAGCCGAAGAGGGCCGTGGCCAGCAGCAGGGAGGCGACCACGCCCGCGGTGGCGAGGACCAGGAACAGGGCCTCGCCGCGGTGCGTGCGAAGGTCGGAGTGCGCCCAGCGCAGGGTGGCTCGCATACGGCTCAGGGCCTCCGGGGATCGTGGTGCGCCCGCATCTCAGTCCCTGAGCTCCAGCACCCCGGATATGCCGGAGCGGCGCGACGGAGCGGTGTCCTCGAGGGTCGCGTCGTCGGCTATCCGGCCGTCGAAGAAGCTGATCACCCGGTCCGCGGCGCTCGCCAGCCGGGCGTCATGGGTGACCAGGAGGATCGTCTGGCCGCGCTGGTGGAAGCGGGACAGCAGCCGCATCACCTCGCGGGTGCCCTTGCTGTCGAGGCTGCCCGCGGGTTCGTCGGCCAGCAGCAGCGGCGGATGGTTGACCAGGGCGCGGGCCAGCGCGACCCGCTGCTGTTCGCCGCCGGACAGCTCGCCCGGCATGCTGCGCTCCTTGCCCGTGAGGCCCAGCTCGGCCAGCAGCTCCTCGCGCTCGGCGCGCGCCCGCTTGGGCGGGGTGCCGGCGAGCAGGGCGGGCAGCTCGACGTTGTCGGCGACCGACAGGTTCGAGACCAGGTTGAAGAACTGGAAGACGATCCCGATGCGCTTCCGGCGCTCCACGGCCCAGCGGGCCTCGCTCCACGCGTCCGTGGACTCCCCGTCCAGCCGGATGCTCCCGCTGTCCGGCCGTTGCAGACCGCCCAGCAGGTGCAGCAGCGTGGACTTGCCGGCGCCGGACGGGCCGGTGATCGCCGTGAACTCGCCGCGCGCCACCGACAGGTCGACCCCGCGCACGGCATGCGCCGGGGCGCCCTCGCCGTGGTGCGTCTTGACCAGGCCCTCGGCGTGCAGCACCGGAGCGGGACCGTCGTTCATTCCAGCTCCTCCAGCTCTTCCTGACACCGCTCCAGCCAGTCCAGGTCGGCCTGCAGGTGCAGCATCGCGCCCTCGATCAGCAGATGGGCGATGCGGTTGTCGCGGTCTTCGGCGGCGGCCAGTTTCGACAGGTTGCGCATGGTGGTGAGGTACTGGCGCCGCTGCTTGTTGATGAGGGCGATCTGGTCGGCGAGACCGGTGCGCGGGGCGAGGGCCAGTTTCATGAAGAACTCGTCCCGTACCCGTGGCTCGTCCTCGGGATCCTCGAACCAGGCGCTCAGTGCCTCGCGCCCGGCGTCGGTGAGGTGGTAGACCTTCTTGTTGGGCCGGCCGGCCTGCTCGACGTCCTCGCCCTCGATCAGTCCCGATTTTTCGAGGCGGCCGAGGGTGACATAGATCTGGCCGACGTTCGGCTGAGGGTACGCCGAGCCCAGCAGTTGCTCAAGGTCCTGCTTGAGCTCGTAGCCGTGGGCGGGGCCGCGTGCGAGGAGTGCCAGGAGGGGCAGGCGCACTCGTGCTGTCCTCCTCGGGTCCTCGCCGTGTGCGGCTGGCGTAATGTGCGACAGACCCTAGTATCGCGCATACCTAACAGGTATACATGGCCTCTGACCGGGCGACGAGGCCCGTGCCGGTGTACAGGGAGGAACCTATGCGGTGGATACACGCCGCCGGTAGGGGCCTCCTCGCCTTGCTCGTGGTCCTGACCGGGTACGCGGCCTCCGGAGTGGGGTCCGGGGACGCGGACGGCGACGGCCGCGGACCGCTCACCCTCGCCACCGCCGGTGACCTCACCGGCTATCTCGGCCCCCTCCTGGAAGGCTGGAACCGCACCCACCCCGGCGAACGGGTCACCCTCGTCGAGCTGCCGGACTCCGCCGACGAGACCCGCGCCCAGATGGCCACCGACCTGCGGCGCGACGGCCGCGGCCGGTTCGACGTGCTCAACATCGACGTCAGCTGGACCTCGGAGTTCGCGGCGGCGGGATGGATCAGGCCGCTGCCGCGCGACCGCTTCCCGCTGGGCTCCTTCCTGCCCCCGGTGGTCGACACGGCCACCTACGACGGACGGCTCTACGCGGTCCCGTACGTGACCAACGCCGGCCTGCTCCTCTACCGCAAGGACGTCCTCGCCGCGGAGGGCGCAGATCCGCCGCGCACCTGGGCCGAGCTGGAGCACCTGGCGAAGACCGTCGCCCCGAAGCACGGGCTCGACGGCTACGCGGGCCAGTTCCTGCCCTACGAGGGGCTCACCGTCAACGCGGCCGAGGCCGTCTACTCGGCGGGCGGCTCCATCCTCGGCGGCGAGGGCGAACGCGTCACCGTCGACTCGGCCGCCGCACGCGAGGGCATCGGCTTCCTGGCCCGCGGGGTGCGCGAGGGGTGGATCCCGCGGCGGGCGCTGACGTACAAGGAGGAGGAGTCCAAGCAGGCCTTCCAGGACGGCCGCCTGCTCTTCCTGCGCAACTGGCCCTACGCCTACGCCGTGGCCTCCGCCGAGGGGTCACCGGTCGCCGGGAAGATCGGCGCCGTACCGCTGCCGGGGCCGGACGGGCCCGGCACCAGTGTGCTCGGCGGCTCCAACCTGGCCGTCAGCGCGCACGCCCGGCACCCCGACTCCGCCGCGCGCCTGATCGCGTACCTGGCCAGTGAGCGGGTGCAGCGCCAGGTCCTCACGCGCGGCGCGCTGCCGCCGGTGCGGGCCGCGCTGTACGAGGACCCCGGGCTGGTGCGGGCCTTCCCGTACCTGCCGACCCTGCGCGAGAGCGTGCTCACGGCCGCGCCGCGCCCCAAGAGCCCGCGCTACGACCAGGTGAGCCTGGTGGTGCAGGCGGTCGTGCACGACGCGCTGACCGGGCGGGAGACGCCCGCGTCGGCGGTGCGGCGACTGGCGCGCGAGCTGGCTGCCGTCTCCGCCCGCTAGACCCTCCTACTTACTTGTTAGGTAACGCGGGCGTCTCATCTGGCCTCTCAGTGCCCTGATAAATCCGTATTTAGAGCCCGACTCGGCAGTAGTGTGCGTTCTTCTCATTGACACCCTCGCGACACCGCTACCTAACATGCATACATGTCAAGTAAGTGCCACTGGTGGCGTGACGCAGTGATCTACCAGGTGTACGTCCGCAGCTTCCTGGACAGCACCGGAGACGGCGTCGGAGATCTCGCGGGGGTCCGGGCCGGACTGCCGTACCTGAAGAAGCTCGGGGTCGACGGGATCTGGCTGAGCCCCTTCTATCCCTCGCCGCAGCACGACCACGGCTACGACGTCGCCGACTACCGCGACGTCGACCCGATCTTCGGTGACCTCGCCGAGTTCGACCTGCTGATCGCGGCCGCCCGGCGGCTCGGCGTCAAAGTGCTGCTGGACATCGTCCCCAACCACTGCTCCAGCGAGCACCCCTGGTTCCGCGAGGCCCTCGCCGCGGAGCCCGGCAGCGCGGCCCGCGCCCGCTTCCACTTCGCCGACGGCCGCGGCCCGGACGGCGCCGAGCCGCCCAACAACTGGCACTCCATGTTCGGCGGCCCGGCCTGGACCCGCGTCGACGACGGCCAGTGGTACCTGCACATGTTCGCGCCCGAGCAGCCCGACTGGAACTGGCGCAACCCCGAGATCGGCGCCGAGTTCGACCAGGTGCTCCGCTTCTGGCTCGACCGGGGCGTCGACGGCTTCCGCATCGACGTCGCCGCCGGCCTCTACAAGCACCCCGAGCTGCCCGACTCCGACGACCCGGAGGCCGACGCCCGCACCCGCGACTCCGTCAACCCGCTCGCCTGGAACCAGCCCGAGGTGCACGACGTGTGGCGCCGCTGGCGGTCCCTCTGCGAGGAGTACACCGCCCGCGACGGCCACGAGCGGCTCCTGGTCGGCGAGGTCTCCGTGCCCACTGCCCGCGAACACGCCCTCTACGTCCGCCCGGACGAACTCCACCAGGCCTTCTTCTTCGACCTGCTCGGCGCCCCCTGGGACGCCGACGCCTTCCGCAAGGTCATCTCCGAGGCCATGCAGGACATCGCTGGCACGGGCTCCACGGTGACCTGGGTCCTCAACAACCACGACCAGGTCCGCACCGTCACCCGCTACGGCGAACCCACCCCCGAGGGCAGCGGCCTCGGCCCCGCCCGCGCCCGCGCCGCCGCGCTGCTGATGTTGGCGCTGCCCGGAGCCGCGTACATCTACCAGGGCGAGGAGCTGGGGCTGCCCGAGGTCGTCGATCTGCCCGACGACGTGCTCACCGACCCGATCTTCCGCCGCACCGGCAGCCGGGCCCGGATCCGCGACGGCTGCCGGGTGCCGCTGCCCTGGTCGGGACAGGCCTCGCCGTTCGGCTTCACCTCCGGTGCGGAAAGCGCCAAGCCCTGGCTGCCGCAGCCCGAGTACTTCGCCGAGTACGCCACCGACCGCGCCCTCGCCGACACCCGCTCCTTCTGGCACCTGTACCGCGACGGCCTCCAACTGCGCTCCTCGCTGCCCCAGTTGGGCGAGGGTGAACTGCGCTGGCTGGACAGCGCGCCCGCCGTCCTCGCCTTCACCCGCGGCGACGGCGTCGTCTGCGCCGTCAACTTCGGTACGGCACCCGCTCCCGCGCCGGTCTCCGGCACCCCCCTGCTGTCCAGCGGCCCCTGCCCGGCAGGCGTCCTGCCCGGCTCCACGGCCGCCTGGTGGATCAACGACCTCTGAACCTCCGTCAACTCCCCACCCCCCGAAGGGACATCAACGATGATGCGACGACGTACCACCCTGCTCGCCGGATGCACCGCCCTCGCCCTGGCGCTCGGCGCGACCGCCTGCGGCGGCGGGCCCGTCACGGCCGGCGGCGGCGACCAGTCACTCAGCGGCCAGACGGTCACCGTGGCCGGTGTCTGGTCCGGCAGCGAGCAGAAGAACTTCCAGAAGGTGCTGGACGCCTTCGCCGAGAAGACCGGCGCCAAGACGCAGTTCGTGTCCACCGGAGACAACGTCTCCACCGTCGTCGGCAGCAAGATCGAGGGCGGCAACGCCCCCGACGTCGTCATGGTCCCGCAGGTCGGCGTCCTGCAGCAGTTCGCCGAACAGGGCTGGCTCAAGCCGCTGTCCAAGACCACCGAGGACTCCGTCGACGCCAACTACGCCGAGGTCTGGAAGAACTACGGCAGCGTCGACGGCACGTTCTACGGCCTCTACTTCAAGGCCGCCCACAAGTCGACCGTCTGGTACAGCCCCGACGCCCTCGACCAGGCCGGCGTGGAGCCGCCCCGCACCTTCGACGCGATGCTGAAGGCCGGCCGGACCGTCTCCGACTCCGGAATCGGCGCGTTCGCCGTCGCCGGGCAGGACGGCTGGACCCTCACCGACTGGTTCGAGAACATCTACCTCTCCCAGGCCGGACCCGAGAAGTACGACGCCCTCGCCGCCCACGAACTGAAGTGGACCGACGCCAGTGTCGTCGAGGCACTCACCACCCTCGGCACGTTCTTCAAGGACGAGCAGCTCATAGCCGGCGGCCGGGACGGCGCCCTGAACACCGACTTCCCCGGCTCGGTGGAGAAGGTCTTCGGACCGGAGCCGAAGGCCGCCCTGGTCTACGAGGGGGACTTCGTGGCCGGCGTCGCCAAGGACCAGTTCGACAGGTCGATCGGCTACGACGCCAACTTCTTCCCGTTCCCGGCGGTCGACGGGGGCGAGGAGCCCGTCGTCAGCGGCGGTGACGCCGCCGTCGTACTGAAGGACGGCAAGAACCAGAAGGCCGCCCAGGCGCTCGTGGAATACCTCGCGACACCCGAGGCCGCCGCCGTGTGGGCCGACGCGGGCGGCTTCCTGTCCCCGAACAAGAAGCTCGACTTCTCCGCCTACAGCGACGGCGTCACCCGGTCCACCGCCAAGTCCCTGATCGCCGCCGGGGACACGGTCCGCTTTGACATGTCCGACCAGGCGCCCGCCTCCTTCGGCGGCACCAAGGGCGCCGGCGAGTGGAAGATCCTCCAGGACTTCCTGCGCGACCCCTCCGACCCCAAGGCGACCGCGGCGCGACTCGAAGCCGCCGCGGCCAAGGCCTACCGGGGCTGACGCGCCATGACCGCGACCCTGGTGAAGGAGACGAGCCCCCCACCGCCGCGCCTCACACCCCCCGCGCGGGCCCGGCGCATGCGGCGGCGCGGACGGATCGTCGCCCTGCTCTTCGTCCTCCCCGCGCTGCTCCTGCTGGGCGCGCTCGTCGTCTACCCCGTGCTGTTCTCGGTCGGCCGGAGCTTCTTCGACGCCTCCGGCACCCGGTTCGTGGGCGGCGAGAACTACTCCGAGATGTTCCGTGACCCGGCCACCCTCAAGGCCGTGCGCAACACCGCGATCTGGGTGGTGGTGGCACCCGCCCTGCTCACCGGCCTGGGGCTGATCCTGGCCGTGCTGGTGGAGAAGATCCGCTGGGCCACCGCCTTCAAGCTGCTGCTGTTCATGCCGATGGCGGTCTCCTTCCTCGCCGCCGGCATCATCTTCCGGCTCGCCTACGACGAGGACCCCGACAAGGGCGTCCTCAACGCCGCCGTCGTCTCCGTGCACGACGCCTTCAAGGGCACCTCGGCCTACCCCAACGCCCGGGCCCGGGACGGCCAGGGGCTGACCGGGGGCGAGGACGGCGCGTACCGGACGAGCGCGAGTGTCTCGCCGGGCGACACGGTGGCCCTCGGCCTGGTCGGCGTGGCGCCCAAGGCGCTGCCCGCCGACGCCGAACCCGCGTACGCGGCCGCCGCCCGGCAGGCCGCCCCCGGCGAACTGCGCGGGGTCGTCTACCTGGACTTCACCCCCGGCGGGGGAGGGGAGCAGGGACGGGTCGACCGGCAGGAGAGCGGGCTGCCCGGCGTCACGGTGGAAGCGGTGCGCGACGGGCGGACGGTCGCCACGACGACCACCGCCTCCGACGGCTCCTTCCGCTTCCCCGAGTTGGCCGACGGGGCCTACGACGTGCGGCTGCCCGGGTCGAACTTCGCCGCCCCCTACGAGGGCATCTCCTGGCTCGGTCCTGCCCTCGTCACGCCGGCCATCATCGGCGCGTACCTGTGGATCTGGACCGGGTTCGCGATGGTGCTGATCGGCGCCGGGCTCGCGACGCTGCCGCGCGACGCGCTGGAGGCGGCGCGGATGGACGGGGCGAACGAGTGGCAGATCTTCCGGCGGATCACGGTGCCGCTGCTCGGGCCCGTGCTGACGGTGGTCTTCGTGACGCTCGTGATCAATGTGATGAAGGTCTTCGACCTCGTCTACATCATCGCGCCCGGGCCGGTGCAGGAGGACGCCACCGTGCTGGCGACGCAGATGTGGCTGGTGTCGTTCGGCGGCGGCAACAACCAGGGGCTCGGTAGCGCACTCGGGGTGCTTCTGCTGCTGCTCGTGGTGCCCGCGATGGTCTTCAACCTCCGCCGTTTCCGAAGGAGTCAGCGATGAACGCCGTGAACGCCGCGAACGCCGTGCGACGTGGTCTCGGCAAGGGCGCGGTGCAGGCCGTGCTGGTGGTGGTCGGGCTGGTGTGGGTGACGCCGTTGGCCGGGCTGTTGCTGTCGTCCATGCGGTCGGCCTCCGACAATGCGCGGGGTGGGTGGTGGACGGTGTTCACCAGTCCCGGGCAGCTTTCCCTGGACAACTACTCGGCGTTGTTGGAGAACGCGGGGATCACTCGGGCGTTCTGGAACACCGTGCTGATCTCCGTGCCTACGACCGTGCTGGTCGTCGTGCTCGCGGCGCTCGCCGGATACGCGTTCGCGTGGCTGGACTTTCCCGGGCGTGAGGCCATCTTCCTGGTGGTGGTGGCGTTGTTGGTGGTCCCGGTGCAGGTGGGACTGCTGCCGGTCGCCAAACTCTTCGGTCAGCTGGGGCTGTTCGGGACGATTCCGGGGGTGGTGCTGTTCCATGTCGCCTACGGGCTGCCGTTCGCGGTGTTCCTGTTGCGGAACTACTTCGCCGAGATGCCCAAGGAGATGCTGGAGGCCGCGCGGATGGACGGGGGCGGGGAGTGGCGGATCTTCGTGCGGCTCGTGCTGCCCGTGGGGCGGCCGGCTATTGCGTCCCTCGCGATCTTCCAGTTCCTGTGGGTGTGGAACGACATGCTGGTCGCGCTGCTCTTCGCGGACAGTTCCTCGCAGCCGCTGACGGTGGAACTCCAGTCGCAGATCCGGCAGTTCGGCAGCAATATCGATGTGCTGGCGCCGGGGGCGTTCTTGTCGCTGGTGGTGCCGGTGGCGGTGTTCTTCGCCTTCCAGCGGCACTTTGTGCAGGGGGTTATGGCGGGGTCCGTGAAGTAGGGGGTACGGGGGTGTGGGGTGCGGGTCGGCTCTTCTCGCCCCCGCCGCCCCTACCCTTCCCGTCCCCAGGGGCTGCCGCCCCTTCGACCCCGCCGGCCTTTGCCCACCCACCACCCGACTCGGTGGGTTGAGAGGTTCACCCTTCAGCCCACTGGAAACGGGTGGTTGGGTGGGCAAAGGCCCGGGGGTCTGGGGGCGGAGCCCCCAGGGGTGGTTACGGGGACGCCGGGGGGTACAGCGACCTCGGGAGTTGGGAGGCCGCTGCCGCGTCCAACAGCCACAGGGTGCGCTGGCGGCCGTGGGCGCCTGCCGCCGGGGCCTGGATCTCGCCCGCGCCCGAGAGGGCGATCGCCGCGGCCCGGGCCTTGTCCTCGCCGGCCGCGAGGAGCCAGACCTCGCGGGCGGCCCGAATGGCGGGGAGCGTCAGGGTGACCCGGGTGGGCGGGGGCTTCGGGGCGCCGTGCACGCCGACCACCGTACGGTCGGTCTCACGGACCGCCGGGAGTTCGGGGAACAGGGACGCCACGTGCGTGTCCGGGCCCACGCCCAGCATCAGGACGTCGAAGGTCGGCACCGCCCCGTGGTTCTCCGGGCCCGCCGCCCGGGCCAGCTCCTCGGCGTACGCGGCCGCCGCCGCGTCCACGTCCGCGCCGTGGGGACCGTCCGACGCGGGCATGGCGTGCACGCGCTTCGGGTCCAGCGGCACCGCGTCCAGCAGGGCCTCGCGGGCCTGCGTGACATTGCGGTCCGGGTCGCCCTCGGGGAGGAAGCGTTCGTCGCCCCACCAGAGATCGAGGCGGCTCCAGTCGACGGCGTCCCGGGCGGGGGCCGCCGCCAGCGCGGCCAGCAGGCCGTTGCCGTTGCGGCCGCCCGTGAGGACCACGGACGCCTGGCCCCGGGAGGCCTGGGCGTCCACGATCTTCGTGATCAGCCGGGCCGCCGCGGCCTGCGCCATCAGCTCCTTGTCGCGGTGCACGACCAGCTGCGGAGTGCTCACTTCGCCGCCGCCTTCTTCGCCGGTGTCTGCTTCGTCGGAGCCTTCTTCGCCGCCTTCTTGGCGGGCGCCTTCGCGGCCGTCTCGACCGGCGCCTCGACGGCGACCGGCTCCTCGGACGGCTCCTCGGACGGCCCCTCGGCCGACTTCTCGTCCGCCGGCTCGGAAGCCGCGTTCAGCCGCTCCACCCCGAACCGCAGCGCCGACGCGTACGTGTCGTCCGGGTCCAGCCGCCGCAGCTCCTCCGCGATCAGCTCGGCCGTCTCGCGGCGCTTGAGCGCCACCGCCCGGTCGGGCTGGCCCTGGATGGAGAGCGTGGCCAGCGAGCCGTCGGCGCGGTCCAGGACTATCGGGCCGCAGTCCGTCGCCATCCGGACGGCCGTGAGACCCGGGCCGGAGGACAGCGAGCGCCGCACCGGCACGTCCAGCCGGTCCGCGAGCCACATCGCCAGCAGCTCGCAGCTCGGGTTGAACTCCTCGCCCTCCACCTCGACGCCCTTGACCTCGCACACCACCTGGTCCAGGGCCGCGGCCAGCATCGAGCGCCAGGGCGTGATGCGGGTCCACGACAGGTCCGTGTCACCGGGGGTGTAGGTGCCGGCCCGGGCACCGAGGTCCTGGACCGGCTGCTCGGAGGCGT
Source organism: Streptomyces sp. TRM68416 (assembly GCF_014596915.1). Lineage (GTDB taxonomy): Bacteria > Actinomycetota > Actinomycetes > Streptomycetales > Streptomycetaceae > Streptomyces. The sequence continues at coordinate 192,081 of NZ_JACVWU010000019.1, read as the reverse complement.
AGGTGTCGGTGACCCGGCGCTGCGCGAGGGCGCCCAGCGGGTCGTTCGCCGGATCCAGCGGCGCGTTCACCGGCCACCAGACCACCACCGGTGCGTCCGGCAGCAGCAGCGGCAGGACGACCGACTGGGCGTGGTCGACGACCTCGCCGTACAGGCGCAGCACGATGGTCTCGCCGGTGCCCGCGTCCGCGCCCACCCGCACCTCGGCGTCCAGGCGGGACGTGGTGCGGTCGCGGGGCGAGCGCGAGACCCGCTTGATGACCACGAGCGTGCGCGAGGGGTGCTCGTGCGAGGCGTCGCTCGCGGCCTTGAGCGCGTCGTACGCGTTCTCCTCGTCCGTGACGATGACCAGCGTGAGCACCATGCCGACGGCCGGGGTGCCGATGGCCCGGCGGCCCTGCACAAGGGCCTTGTTGATCTTGCTTGCCGTGGTGTCGGTCAGGTCGATCTTCATGGCCGGCGCCAGCTCCGTCCGTCTCGCTCCAGCATGTCGTCCGCCTCGACCGGACCCCACGTACCGGCCGGGTACTGGGCCGGCGTGCCGTGCTCGTCCCAGTACTCCTCGATCGGGTCGAGGATCTTCCAGGACAGCTCGACCTCCTCGGTGCGCGGGAAGAGGTTGGAGTCACCGAGCAGGACGTCCAGGATCAGCCGCTCGTACGCCTCGGGGCTGGACTCCGTGAAGGACTCGCCGTAGGCGAAGTCCATCGACACGTCCCGGATCTCCATCGAGGTGCCCGGCACCTTCGAGCCGAAGCGGACCGTGACGCCCTCGTCCGGCTGGACGCGGATGACGATCGCGTTCTTGCCCAGCTCCTCCGTCGCCGTGTGGTCGAAGGGGGAGTGCGGGGCCCGCTGGAAGACCACCGCGATCTCGGTGACCCGGCGGCCCAGCCGCTTGCCGGTGCGCAGGTAGAACGGCACGCCCGCCCAGCGGCGGTTGTCGACGCCCAGCTTGATCGCGGCGTAGGTGTCGGTCTTCGACGCCGGGTCGATGCCCTCCTCCTGGAGGTAGCCGACCGCCTGCTCGCCGCCCTGCCAGCCGGCCGCGTACTGCGCGAACACGGTGTCCCGGCCCAGGTCCTTCGGCAGCCGTACGGCACCGAGCACCTTGGTCTTCTCCGCGGCCAGCGCGTCCGCGTCGAAGGAGGCCGGCTCCTCCATGGCCGTCAGGGCCATCAGCTGGAGCAGGTGGTTCTGGATGACGTCACGGGCGGCGCCGATACCGTCGTAGTAGCCCGCCCGGCCGCCGATGCCGATGTCCTCGGCCATCGTGATCTGCACATGGTCCACGAAGGACCGGTTCCAGATCGGCTCGAACATCGTGTTGGCGAAGCGCAGCGCCAGGATGTTCTGGACGGTCTCCTTGCCCAGGTAGTGGTCGATGCGGAAGACCTGGTCCGGGGCGAAGACCTCGTGGACGACCTTGTTGAGCTCCTCGGCGGACTTCAGGTCGTGGCCGAAGGGCTTCTCGATGACCGCGCGCCGCCAGGAGCCGCTCGACTGGTCGGCGAGGCCGTGCTTCTTCAGCTGCTGGATGACCACCGGGAACGAGCGCGGCGGCACCGACAGGTAGAAGGCGAAGTTGCCGCCCGTGCCCTGGGCCTTGTCCAGCTCGTCGATGGTGTCGCGCAGCCGTTCGAAGGCCTCGTCGTCGTCGAAGGTGCCCTGGACGAACCGCATGCCCTGGATGAGCTGGTGCCAGACCTCCTCGCGGAAGGGGGTGCGGGCGTGCTCCTTGACCGCGTCGTGGACCTCCTGGGCGAAGTCCTCGTTCTGCCACTCACGCCGGGCGAAGCCGACCAGCGAGAAACCCGGCGGCAGCAGACCCCGGTTCGCGAGGTCGTACACGGCGGGCATGAGCTTCTTTCGTGACAAATCGCCCGTGACGCCGAAGATGACCAGGCCCGACGGCCCCGCGATACGCGGGAGCCGTCGGTCGGCGGGGTCACGAAGCGGATTCGCTCCGGAACCGGAAAGAGGGGCCAAGGTCTCAGCCCTCCGAGGGGGCGAGGCGGTTCAGCTCCGCCTCGGTCGACTTCAGCAGGTCGTTCCAGGAGGCCTCGAACTTCTCGACGCCCTCGTCCTCCAGCAGCTGCACCACGTCGTCGTAGGCGATCCCGAGCTTCTCGACGGCGTCGAGCTCGGCGCGGGCCTGCTCGTAGGTGCCGGCGACCGCGTTGCCCCGGATCTCGCCGCCCTCCTCGGTGGCCTGCAGGGTCGCCTCCGGCATGGTGTTCACCGTGTTCGGCGCGACCAGCTCGTCGACGTACAGGGTCGCCTTGTAGGCCGGGTCCTTCACGCCGGTGGAGGCCCACAGCGGACGCTGCTTGTTGGCGCCCGCCTTCTCCAGCGCGGCCCAGCGGTCGGTGCCGAACACCTCCTCGTACGCCTGGTAGGCCAGGCGTGCGTTGGCGACGCCGGCCTTGCCGCGGGCGGCCTTGGCCTCGTCGGTGCCCAGCGCGTCGATCCGCTTGTCGATCTCGGTGTCCACCCGGGAGACGAAGAAGGAGGCCACGGAGTGGATCAGCGAGAGGTCGAGGCCCTTCTCCTTCGCCTTCTCCAGGCCCGCCAGGTAGGCGTCCATGACCGCGCGGTAGCGCTCCAGCGAGAAGATCAGCGTGACGTTGACGCTGATGCCGTTGCCGATCACCTCGGTGATGGCCGGCAGGCCCGCCTCGGTGGCCGGGATCTTGATCAGTGTGTTGGGGCGGTCGACCAGCCAGGCCAGCTGCTTGGCCTCGGCCACGGTCGCCCTGGTGTTGTGGGCCAGCCGCGGGTCGACCTCGATCGACACCCGGCCGTCCTGGCCGCCGGTGGCCTCGAAGACCGGGTGCAGGATGTCGGCGGCGTCCCGGACGTCCGCCGTGGTGATCATGCGGACGGCCTCTTCGACGGTGACCTTGCGGGCGGCGAGGTCGGCGAGCTGCTGCTCGTAGCCGTCACCCGACGAGATCGCCTTCTGGAAGATGGTCGGATTGGTGGTGACGCCCACGACGTGCTGCTGGTCGATCAGCTCGGCGAGGTTGCCGGACGTGATCCGCTTGCGCGACAGGTCGTCCAGCCAGATCGCGACGCCTTCCTCGGAGAGGCGCTTGAGTGCGTCTGTCATGGAATTACATCTCCTACGTGTCGTATGTGAGCGTCAGCGCTGGGCGGCGGCGAGCGATTCCCGGGCCTGGGCGGCCACGTTCTCGCCGGTGAAGCCGTACTCCTGGAAGAGCAGCTTGCCGTCGGCCGAAGCACCGAAGTGCTCCAGGGAGACGATGCGGCCGGCGTCGCCGACGTAACGGTGCCAGGTGAGCCCGATACCGGCCTCCACCGCGACGCGCGCCTTGACCGCGGGCGGCAGGACGCTGTCCCGGTACCCCTGGTCCTGCTCCTCGAACCACTCCACGGACGGCATGGACACCACGCGCGTGGGAACGCCGTCGGCCTCCAGCCGCTCGCGCGCGTCCACGGCGACGTGCACCTCGGAACCGGTGGCGATCAGGATCACCTCGGGGGAGCCGTTGGACGCCTCGAAGAGGACGTAACCGCCCTTGGCGGCGTCCTCGTTGGGCTCGTACGTCGGCACGCCCTGACGGGTCAGCGCGAGGCCGTGCGGCTGACCCTTGCCGAAGACCTTCGTGTACCGCTTGAGGATCTCTCGCCAGGCGATCGCGGTCTCGTTGGCGTCCGCCGGGCGGACCACGTTCAGACCGGGGATCGCGCGCAGCGAGGCCAGGTGCTCGACCGGCTGGTGCGTCGGGCCGTCCTCGCCGAGACCGATGGAGTCGTGCGTCCACACGTACGTCACCGGCAGGTGCATCAGGGCCGACAGGCGCACCGCGTTGCGCATGTAGTCGGAGAACACCAGGAAGGTGCCGCCGTAGACGCGGGTGTTGCCGTGCAGCGCGATGCCGTTCATCTCCGCGGCCATGGAGTGCTCGCGGATGCCGAAGTGGATCGTGCGGCCGTACGGGTCCGCCTCGGGCAGCGGGTTGTCCGCCGGGAGGAAGGACGACGTCTTGTCGATGGTCGTGTTGTTCGAGCCGGCCAGGTCGGCCGAGCCGCCCCACAGCTCGGGGATCACGGCACCGAGCGCCTGCAGCACCTTGCCGGACGCGGCACGCGTGGCGACGCCCTTGCCCGCCTCGAAGACCGGGAGCTTCTCCTCCCAGCCCTTGGGCAGCTCGCCCGCGGAGATGCGGTCGAACTCGGCGGCCCGCTCGGGGTTGCTGTTGCGCCACTCCTGGAAGGACTTCTCCCACTCCGCCTTGGCCTGACGGCCGCGCTCCAGCGCCTGGCGGGTGTGGTTGATGACCTCGTCGGAGACCTCGAAGGTCTGCTCCGGGTCGAAGCCCAGCACCCGCTTGGTCGCCGCGACCTCGTCGTCGCCGAGCGCCGAGCCGTGGGCGGCCTCGGTGTTCTGCGCGTTCGGGGCGGGCCAGGCGATGATCGAGCGCATCGCGATGAACGACGGCTTGTCGGTGACGGCCTTGGCCTTCTGTACGGCGTCGTAGATGGCGGCCGGGTCGAGGTCGCCGTTGGCCTGCGGCTCGACGCGCTGGACGTGCCAGCCGTACGCCTCGTAGCGCTTGCAGACGTCCTCGGAGACGGCCGTCTCGGTGTCGCCCTCGATCGAGATGTGGTTGTCGTCCCAGAGCAGGACCAGGTTGCCCAGCTTCTGGTGGCCGGCCAGCGAGGACGCCTCGGCGGAGATGCCCTCCTGGAGGCAGCCGTCACCGGCGATGACGTAGACGAAGTGGTCGAACGGGGACTCGCCGACGGGAGCCTCCGGGTCGAACAGGCCGCGCTCGTAGCGGGCGGCCATGGCCATGCCCACGGCGTTGGCGACACCCTGGCCCAGCGGCCCGGTCGTCGTCTCCACGCCCACGGTGTGGCCGTACTCCGGGTGCCCCGGGGTCTTCGAGCCCCAGGTGCGGAACGACTTCAGATCGTCCAGCTCCAGGCCGAAGCCGGCCAGGTACAGCTGGGTGTAGAGGGTCAGGGACGAGTGGCCGGCGGACAGCACGAAGCGGTCGCGGCCGACCCAGTCGGCGTCCGCCGGGTCGTGCCGCATCACCTTCTGGAAGAGGGTGTACGCGGCGGGGGCCAGGCTCATCGCCGTACCGGGATGGCCGTTGCCGACCTTCTGTACGGCGTCGGCGGCCAGGACGCGGGCGGTGTCCACGGCCCGCTGGTCCAGTTCGGTCCACTCGAGGTCTGCGGTGGTCGGCTTGGTGCTCACCCTGGGTCAGGGCTCCTCTCCACATGTCACGCATGTCGAATGCCGGTGCACGGAGCGCCCCGGCCGTGGTCGAGCCTACCCCCGTATGTACGTGCGTTTTTTCGAGTCATTCCAGACTGCCGGGACTTGCTGGAATCCGCCTCCCGACTGGGCTGTAGCGCGCTCGGCAAGTGAATACGGAGCCGCTCGAACGAGTGCTCAATCGAGTGCCGATCGGCTCTTCCAGCGGTGCTCGCCAACACGAGGCCACCCCCGCGAATGTCCGGGTCTGGGCAACGTCTACAGTGGCGTGGTACGCGCGAGCCTTTACCGGCACTTCACACGGGAGGCTTGCTGGGATGTCTCTGTCAGGGGTGTGCGTGACGGCCGTTGAATCCCGTCCAGCGGGGATTGTCGGGACGAGCCAGAGCCCGAGTCGGCGGCCGTTCGGGGCCCGGGTCATGGCGTTCGTGGCGCTGACCAAGCCGCGGATCATCGAGCTGCTGCTGATCACCACCGTTCCGGTGATGTTCCTGGCGCAGCAGGGCATGCCCGATCTGAAGCTGGTGCTGCTCACCTGCGTCGGCGGCTATCTGTCCGCGGGCGGCGCCAACGCGCTCAACATGTACATCGACCGCGACATCGACGCCCTCATGGACCGCACCTCGCAGCGGCCGCTGGTCACCGGCATGGTGAGCCCGCGCGAGTGCATGGCCTTCGGCATCACCCTGGCGGTCGTCTCCACCCTGCTGTTCGGCCTCACGGTCAACTGGCTGTCGGCCTGGCTCTCCCTCGGCGCGCTCCTCTTCTACGTCGTCGTCTACACGATGATCCTCAAGCGCCGCACCGCGCAGAACATCGTGTGGGGCGGCATCGCGGGCTGCATGCCGGTGCTGATCGGCTGGTCGGCGGTGACCAACTCGCTCTCCTGGGCGCCGGTCATCCTCTTCATGGTCATCTTCTTCTGGACGCCGCCGCACTACTGGCCGCTGTCCATGAAGGTGAAGGAGGACTACGCGCGCGTGGGCGTGCCGATGCTGCCGGTCATCGCCTCCAACAAGGTGGTCGCCAAGCAGATCGTGATCTACAGCTGGGTGATGGTCGCGGTCTCGCTGCTGCTGACCCCGCTGGGCTACACCGGCTGGTTCTACACGCTGGTCGCGCTGGCCGCGGGCGGCTGGTGGCTGTGGGAGGCGCACGCCCTGCAGAACCGCGCGAAGGCGGAGGTGACGGGCGCGAAGCTGAAGGAAATGCGCCTGTTCCACTGGTCCATCACGTACGTGTCGCTGGTGTTCGTCGCCATCGCGGTGGACCCGTTCCTGCGCTGACGCGCCGAGGCGCCGAGGCGCTACGCGCTGACGCGCCGCGGGGTTGAGGCGCGGGTCACTCGACCCACCCGTCGCCGATCGAGCTACCCGTCGGTAGCATCCTGGCCATGGCAGACACGCAAGCGGTTGACGCGAAGGCCGAGCGCCGGGTGGCCAAGCTGGCCCGGCAGATCGAGGCCTTTTCCAAGGCACACGGCGGCGCCGAGGGCCAGGTGGCCTACCTCGGGCAGCGCGGCGCCCGGATCGTCCTCGTCGGCGAGGACGGCGGCTGGGGCGACCTGGTGGCCCCCACGTACGACATCGCCGAGAAGGCCGTGCGGAAGGCGGGCATCACCGTCCACGAGGACTTCGACGGCGAGTTCGCGGCGAAGGTGAAGACGGGCCCGTACGAGTGGAGCCGGATGGCGGGCATCCAGGTAGGCGGCCCGAGCAACTGACCTCCGGGGGCGCGGCCAGGGATCAGGGGCGCGGCCAACGAACCGGGCGCACCCCCACACCTGAACCCCGGTTCACCCGTTAAGCCCTGTAAAGGGTCGACCGACGGGGAGAGCCGGATGATCGAAACGCCGTCCCTGGTGGACCAGTACTGCCACGGCGTACTGCGGACGGAGCTGGGCCTCGGCACCTTCGAGGCCCGCCTCGCCCGCACCGAGGGCCCGCCCGCCCCCGGCACGACCCTCTTCGACACGCAGACGGGCTTCGCCGTACGCCGCTGGTGCCCCCCGCTCCTCGGCCTGGAACCGCACTGCCCGCCCGCCCGCTATCTCGCCCGGCGCCGTGAACTCGGCGTGCTGGAGGCGGGCCGGCGGCTGCTGCGCGGCAGTGGCATCACGACGTACCTGGTCGACACCGGGCTGCCCGGCGACCTCACCGACCCCGACGAGATGGCCTGTACGGGAGACGCGCAGGCGCACGAGATCGTGCGCCTCGAACTCCTCGCCGAACAGGTCGCCGACACCTCCGGCACCGTCGAGTCCTTCCTCGCCAACCTCGCCGAGTCGGTGCACGGCGCCGCCACGCACGCGGTCGCCTTCACCTCCGTGGCGGGCGTACGGCACGGTCTCGCGCTGGCGCCCGAGCCGCCGGGGCCGGGGGAGGTGCGGGGCGCGGCCGGGCGGTGGCTCGCCGGGCGCAGGGTCGGCGGGGAGCTGACCGATCCGGTGCTGTTACGGCATCTGCTGTGGATCGCGGTGGCCTCGGGACTGCCGCTCCAGCTCCACGCGGGTCTGGGCGAACCGGGGCTGCGCATCGACCGTACGGACCCCGTGCTGCTGACCGACTTCGTGCGCGCCACGGCCGGTCTCGGCACCGATCTGATCCTGCTGCACGGCTACCCCTACCACCGCCAGTCCGCCCACCTCGCCGGTGTCTTCCCGCACGTCTACGCCGACTCCGGCGCCGCGCTCGTCCGCACCGGCGCCCGGGCCGCGACCGTCCTCGCCGAGATCCTGGAGCTGGCCCCCTTCGGGAAGATCCTCTTCTCCAGCGGGGGTTACGAGCTGCCGGAACTCCACGTGGTGGGGGCACGTCTGTTCCGCGAGGCCCTCGGCCGGGTGCTCGGCACCTGGGTCGCCGAGGGCGCATGGTCACCGGCGGACGCCCAACGGGTGGCCGGACTGATCGCGGCGGGAAACGCACGCAGGGTGTACGGACTGCAGTGAGCTGTACAGACGGGTTCGCTGGCCGGGGGCGACTACCAGGAGGGCCGCAGCGACCTGGACCTGATCACGGTCCTGCCGGGCCCCGTGACACCGCGCGTCGTATGGCGGATCGCCCTCACACACGCCCGGCTGCGCAACGAGCCCCTCGCCGCCAAGCTCCACTGCACCTATCTGACCCCGGCCACGGCCGACGACACCAACCGCAGCCATCTGACCTGGGCCCACCAGAAACTCTTCCGGCGGCCGGTCAGCCCGGTGACCCGGCGTGAGCTGCACGCCTTCGGGCGGGTGCTGCACGGGCGGGGGCCCGCCGGGCTGCTGCCGCCGGTGTCGGACCGTGAACTCGGTGGCTACGTCGTACGTGACCAGCGGGACTTCTGGCGGCGTGCCGTCGACAACCCCCGGCTGTGGACGCAGGACGTCTGGGTGGACCTGGGGATGGTCACCTTCGCCCGGGCCACCGTCACCGTGCGCGACGGCCGGCTGATCTCCAAAGGGGAGGCCCTGGACCTGCTGCCCGCGCTCGGGGCACCGGTCGAGGTCGTCGAGGACATCCGCGGCCGCCGCTACGGCGACCCCGCGCCGCCCGCCGAGGGGTGGACGGTGCGCAGGGCCGGGCTGACCCGGGACTACCTGGGCCCGGCGATCGACGCGCTCACCGCGTCGTACGACTGAGCGGGCAGGTCGGCGACCGGGGTCTCGGGGCGCTCGCGCAGCGACAGCAGGACGCGCAGGACCGCGATCCACACCACGCACGAGCCGAACATGTGGACGCCGACCAGTACCTCGGGCAGCTCGGTGAAGTACTGGACGTAGCCCACGACGCCCTGGGCCAACAGGACGATGAACAGGTCGCGGGTACGGGCCAAGGGGGCCTTGGGCGCGTCGACCGCCTTGAGGACGAACCACAGGGCGAACGTCAGCGTCACCACGATCCAGGCCAGCACGGCGTGCAGCTTGCTCACGCTCTCCCAGTCCAGCGGCATCCGCTCGACCTCGCTGGAGTCGCCCGCGTGCGGCCCCGCGCCGGTGACGACCGTGCCCACCGCGATAAGCAGCACGGTGGCCGCGACCATGAACCAGACCAGCTGCTGCACGGACTTGCCGACCAGCGGGCGGGGCTCGCCGTCGCCCTCCCGGGTGCGCTGCCACATCACCGTGGCCACGGCGATCAGCGCCGAGGAGAGCAGGAAGTGCGCGGCGACCGTGTACGGGTTCAGGCCGACGAGCACGACGATGCCGCCGAGGATCGCGTTGCCCATCACCACCCAGAACTGGGCCCAGCCCAGCCGGGTGAGGCTGCGCCGGTACGGCTTCTGGGAGCGCGCGGCGACGATGGCCCAGCCGACGGCGGCGCACAGCACGTACGTCAGCAGGCGGTTGCCGAACTCGATGTAGCCGTGGATGCCCATCTCGGCGGTGTTGTTGATCGAGTCCTCGGTGCACTTGGGCCAGGTCGGGCAGCCGAGCCCGGACCCGGTCAGCCGCACCGCACCGCCGGTGACCACGATGACCACCGACATGACGAGCGCGGCGAGGGCCGCCCGCTGGACCGTCCGGGGTTGCGGGGTCCAGCGCGCGGCGACGAAGGCGAGGGGGTTGCGCACGGCCGCCTGGGCGTCGGCGCGGGTCATCTTTGGCACGCGCCCTATCGTAGGCCCGGGCTTGTGCACGCTTTCACGAGGGGGCTCCCTCCAGCCTCATGAGGGGCTACTCCCAGCGGAAGAACTTCCCCGCCGCGGCCAGCCCCACGACCGCCCAGACGGTGAGGATCCCCAGGTCGGCCCAGGGCATCCCGGCCCCGTGCTGCAGCACGTCCCGCAGCCCGTCCGACAGCGCCGCGATCGGGAGCAGCCCCAGGACGTCCTGTGCCGCGTCCGGGAACTTGTCCAGCGGCACGACCACACCGCCGCCCATGAGCAGCAGCAGAAAGACCAGGTTCGCGGCGGCCAGCGTCGCCTCGGCCTTCAGCGTGCCCGCCATGAGCAGCCCGAGCCCGGAGAAGGCCGCCGTGCCGAGGACCAGCAGGAGGAACACGGCCAGCGGGTTGCCCCGCGGGTCCCAGCCCAGCGCGAGGGCGATCACCGTCACCAGGAGCACCTGGAGGACCTCGGTGACCAGGACCGACAGCGTCTTCGCCGTCATCAGGCCCCAGCGGGGGAGCGGGGAGGAGGCGAGGCGCTTCAGGACGCCGTAGCGGCGCTCGAAGCCCGTCGCGATGGCCTGGCCGGTGAACGCCGTCGACATCACCGCCAGCGCCAGGATGCCCGGCGTGAGGAAGTCGACGGCCTCGCCCTCGCCGGTGTCCACGATGTCCACCGTGCTGAACAGCACCAGCAGCAGGGTCGGGATGATCACCGTGAGCAGGAGCTGCTCGCCGTTGCGCAGGAGCATCTTCGTCTCCAGCACCGCCTGCGCCATGATCATGCGGGGGAGCGGAGCGGCTCCGGGCTTCGGGGTGAAGGTACCCACGGTCACGAGCGCAGCTCCTTGCCGGTCAGTTCCAGGAAGACGTCCTCAAGGGTGTGGCGTTCGACGGAGATCCGCTCCGGCATCACGCCGTGCTGCGCGCACCACGAGGTGACGGTCGCCAGCAGTTGCGGGTCGACCTTGCCGCCGACCCGGTACGCCCCGGGCGTCAGCTCCGCGGCCGTGCAGTCCGCGGGCAGCGCCTTGAGCAGGGAGCCGACGTCCAGGCCGGGCCGGCCGGTGAAGCGGAGCGTGTTCTCGGCGCCGCCGCGGCACAGCTCCTCGGGGGAGCCCTGGGCGATGACCCGGCCCGCGTCGATGATCGCGACGTCGTCGGCGAGCTGCTCGGCCTCGTCCATGTAGTGCGTGGTGAGGATGACCGAGACGCCGTCCGCGCGCAGATCCCGGACCAGGTCCCAGGTCGCGCGCCGCGCCTGCGGGTCGAGGCCCGCGGTCGGCTCGTCCAGGAACACCAGCTCCGGACGTCCTACGACGGCCATGGCGAGCGTGAGCCGCTGCTGCTGGCCGCCGGACAGCCGCCGGTACGTGGTGCGGCCGCAGCTGCCCAGGCCCAGGCGCTCGATCAGGGCGTCCACGTCCAGGGGGTGCGCGTGCAGCCGGGCCGTGTGCCGGAGCATCTCGTCGGCCCGAGCGCCCGAGTAGACGCCGCCGGACTGGAGCATCACCCCGATCCTGGGGCGCAGCTCGCCGGACTGGCGCACCGGGTCGAGGCCCAGGACGCGCACCGTGCCGGAGTCCGGCTTCCGGTACCCCTCGCAGGTCTCGACCGTGGTCGTCTTGCCCGCTCCGTTGGGTCCGAGTACGGCGGTCACGCCCGCCCCGGCCACCAGGTCGAGGCCGTCCACGGCGGTCTTCGTGCCGTACCGCTTCACCAGGGCCTGGACCTGGACCACGGGCTCAGTTCGCATGGCTCAAGAGTCTAGGTACGCGCGCGTGCCGCCGGACCGGCGGGTTCAGATCTCCTCCTCACGGGGCCGGTGCACCGCCAGCCACCGCTGTGCGTAGGCCACGGCGTCCGCCACCGGGAACAGCCGCGCCTCGGCCGCGCCCACCCTGCCCCGTACGACCGGACGGTCCCGTTCGAAGTCGTGCCCCAGTTCGTCGAACCGCTCCGAGCTGATCGAGACCTCGGTCACGGTCTCCCAGCCCGCCGGTCCCGGGCGGCCGACCTTCACGAGGGGGGACGGGATGCGGTACTCGGCCAGGTGGAAGCTGGTGCAGGTGTCGTATCCGGCGCCCAGCAGGAGCACGCGCGCGTGGAGGGCCTCGAGGCGGGCCAGCGGGCTGTGCTCGCCGAGGCGGCAGTCGGGGGCGTGGCCCTCGGTCACCTCGGCCGCGCGCGGGCCGACGGCGGCGAAGGAGGTCTGCGGGTGCGCGCTGCGCAGGGCGCCCGGCCAGGTCCGTACGGTCTCCGGGATCACGCCGACCCCGCGCGTGGGCGTGATGCGGGGGTCGTAGGCGGGCATGGTCGCCCGGACCGTCTCCCACCACTCCTCGGGCACCGGCGGGTTTTCCCACACCGCAGGGTCGGACAGGTCGCCGGACTGGGTGGGGACCACGAGGGTGCCCTGCGGGCCCAGGGCGTCCAGCAGCCCCTGGACGGCCGCCACGGCGCCGCCGCAGACCCAGCCGAGGGAGCGGAGGGAGGAGTGGACGAGAATCGTTTCGCCCGGTTTGATGCCGAGTTCCGTGAGGGCTTCGGCGAGGCTGGTCCGGGTGACAAGTGGGCCGGTCGGAGGGGGTGTCGACATGGTTCGGGAGTGTCCCGGAGGCCGCGCGCGGGCGCTACCGAATTGCGCGGGCCTCTGATCGATCAAAGATCGTTTCCGCAGGTCAGATTAGGTAAACCTAAGTGACGCAGGGCACCGTCGGGGCGCCCGGACCCCGCTTGCCTGGCTCTGAGGAATTACGCAACAATGGCGTTGTGAAAAACGTCGGCGAGGCCCCCGAGGAGCTCGCGACCGGTGAGCGGTCCACCCGCAACCGGGTCGCGCGGTCCATCCTGGACCACGGCCCGTCGACGGTCGCCGAACTCGCCGGCCGGCTGGGGCTCACGCAGGCGGCCGTCCGCAGGCATCTGGACGCGCTCGTGACCGACGACGTCGTGGAGGCGCGGGAGCAGCGGGTGTACGGCACGCGCACGCGTGGCCGCCCCGCCAAGGTCTTCGCCCTCACCGACTGCGGCCGCGACGCCTTCGACCAGTCGTACGACAAGCTCGCCGCGGACGCCCTGAGCTGGATCCGCGACCGGTTCGGCGGGGACGAGGCGGTGGTCGCCTTCGCGCGCGCGAGGATCGCCGCGCAGGCCGACGCCTACCGCCGGGCGATCGAGGCCGCGGCCCCCGAGAAGCGCACCGAAGCCCTGGCCAAGGCGCTGAGCGCGGACGGGTACGCTGCTACGGCGCGCAGCGCGCCCCTCCCGCAGAGGGGTGAGCAGTTGTGCCAGCACCACTGCCCCGTCGTCCATGTCGCCGAAAAGTTCCCGCAGCTCTGCGAGGCGGAGACCGAGATCTTCTCCCAGCTGCTCGGGACGCACGTCCAGCGGCTGGCGACCATCGCGCACGGCGACGGCGTCTGCACGACGTTCATCCCCAAGATTTCCCACAACGCATCTGCAAGCACGGCCGGGAGGAACCCCGCATGACTCTCCCCATCGAGGAGACTGCCCACCCTGAGCTCGAAGGCCTGGGCAAGTACGAATACGGCTGGGCGGACTCCGACGAGGCCGGTGCCGCTGCGAAGCGCGGTCTGAGCGAGGCTGTCGTCCGCGACATCTCCGACAAGAAGTCGGAGCCGGAGTGGATGACCAAGCTCCGCCTCAAGGGCCTGAAGCTCTTCGAGAAGAAGCCCATGCCGAACTGGGGCTCGGACCTGTCGGGCATCGACTTCGACAACATCAAGTACTTCGTGCGCTCCACGGAGAAGCAGGCGGAGTCCTGGGAGGACCTGCCCGAGGACATCAAGAACACGTACGACAAGCTCGGCATCCCGGAGGCGGAGAAGCAGCGCCTCGTCGCCGGTGTCGCGGCCCAGTACGAGTCGGAGGTCGTCTACCACCAGATCCGCGAGGACCTGGAGGAGCAGGGCGTCATCTTCCTCGACACCGACACCGCCCTGAAGGAGCACCCCGAGCTCTTCCAGGAGTACTTCGGCACCGTCATCCCGGCCGGTGACAACAAGTTCGCCGCGCTGAACACCGCCGTGTGGTCCGGCGGCTCCTTCATCTACGTGCCGAAGGGCGTGCACGTCGAGATCCCGCTCCAGGCCTACTTCCGTATCAACACCGAGAACATGGGCCAGTTCGAGCGCACCCTGATCATCGTCGACGAGGGTGCCTACGTGCACTACGTCGAGGGCTGCACCGCCCCGATCTACAAGTCGGACTCGCTGCACTCCGCGGTCGTCGAGATCATCGTCAAGAAGAACGCCCGCTGCCGCTACACGACCATCCAGAACTGGTCGAACAACGTCTACAACCTGGTCACCAAGCGCGCCGTGGCGTACGAGGGCGCGACCATGGAGTGGATCGACGGCAACATCGGCTCCAAGGTGACGATGAAGTACCCGGCCGTCTACCTGATGGGCGAGCACGCCAGGGGCGAGACCCTGTCCATCGCCTTCGCGGGCGAGGGCCAGCACCAGGACGCCGGCTCCAAGATGGTCCACATGGCGCCGAACACCTCCTCCAACATCGTCTCCAAGTCGGTGGCGCGCGGCGGCGGCCGTACCTCCTACCGCGGTCTCGTCGAGATCGGCGAGGGCGCCCACGGCTCCAAGTCGAACGTGCTGTGCGACGCGCTGCTCGTCGACACCATCTCCCGCTCCGACACCTACCCCTACGTGGACGTCCGCGAGGACGACGTGTCCATGGGCCACGAGGCGACCGTCTCCAAGGTCTCCGAGGACCAGCTCTTCTACCTGATGAGCCGCGGCCTCTCCGAGTTCGAGGCGATGGCCATGATCGTGCGCGGCTTCGTCGAGCCCATCGCCAAGGAGCTGCCGATGGAGTACGCCCTTGAGCTCAACCGGCTGATCGAGCTGCAGATGGAAGGCGCGGTCGGCTAGGACCCGCCCCCGAAGCAGTCGCCAGATTTCTTGACGCAGGAAGAGAGCAGACCGACAGCCATGGCTGAGGCTCAGAACATCCCCGTGGGGTCCACCACCGCGGGCCAGATCGCGGTGGCCGCCGAGTCGACCGTCGCCACGCGCATGAGCGCGCCCCCGTCCTTCGACGTCGCGGACTTCCCGGTCCCGCACGGCCGCGAGGAGGAGTGGCGGTTCACCCCGCTGGAGCGCCTGCGCGGGCTGCACGACGGCACCGCCGTCGCCACCGACGAGGGCCTGAAGGTCGCCGTCGAGGCGCCCGCCGGCGTCGTCGTCGAGACGGTCGGCCGCGAGGACGCGCGGCTCGGCAGGGCGGGCACCCCGGTGGACCGCATCGCCGCCCAGGCGTACTCCGCCTTCGAGAAGGCCTCGGTCGTGACCGTCCCCAAGGAGACCGTCCTCACCGAGCCGATCCGCATCGCCGTGCACGGCGAGGGCGGCACCGCCTTCGGCCACCAGGTCATCGAGCTGGGCGCGTTCGCCGAGGCCGTCGTCGTCATCGACCACACCGGTGACGCCGTGCTCGCCGCCAACGTGGACTACGTCCTGGGCGACGGCGCCAAGCTGACCGTCGTCTCCGTCCAGGACTGGGACGACAAGGCCGTGCACGTGGCCCAGCACAACGCCCTCATCGGCCGCGACGCCTCGCTGAAGTCCGTCGTCGTCACCTTCGGCGGCGACGTCGTCCGGCTGCACCCGCGCGTGACGTACGCCGGACCCGGCGGCGAGGCCGAGCTGCTCGGCCTGTACTTCACGGACGCCGGCCAGCACCAGGAGCACCGCCTCCTGGTCGACCACAACGTCCCGCACTGCAAGTCCAACGTCGTCTACAAGGGCGCCCTCCAGGGCGACAACGCCCACGCGGTGTGGATCGGCGACGTGCTCATCGAGGCCAAGGCCGAGGGCACGGACACGTACGAGATGAACCGCAACCTGGTCCTCACCGACGGCGCCCGCGTCGACTCCGTGCCCAACCTGGAGATCGAGACCGGCGAGATCGTCGGCGCCGGCCACGCCTCCGCGACCGGCCGGTTCGACGACGAGCAGCTCTTCTACCTGATGGCCCGCGGCATCCCGGCCGACGAGGCCCGCCGCCTGGTGGTCCGCGGCTTCTTCGCCGAACTGGTCCAGCAGATCGGTGTCGACGACATCGAGGAGCGCCTGCTCGCGAAGATCGACGAGGAGCTGGAGGCGTCGGTCTGATGACTGCCTTCGTGCGCGCCTGCGGCCTCAGCGAGCTGGAGGAGGACACCCCGAAGCGGGTGGAACTCGACGGCACGCCGGTCTCGGTCGTCCGTACCGAGGGGGAGGTGTTCGCGATCCACGACATCTGCTCGCACGCGAACGTCTCGCTCTCCGAGGGCGAGGTGGAGGACTGCCAGATCGAGTGCTGGCTGCACGGCTCCGCGTTCGACCTCCGCACCGGCAAGCCGTCCGGCCTTCCCGCGACGCGCCCCGTCCCCGTATACCCCGTAAAGATCGAAGGGGACGACGTGCTCGTCTCCCTCACCCAGGAGTCCTGAGACACCCATGGCTACGCTTGAAATCCGAGACCTGCACGTCACCGTCGAGGCCGACAACGCCGAGAAGGAGATCCTCAAGGGCGTCGACCTCACCGTGAAGCAGGGCGAGACGCACGCCATCATGGGCCCCAACGGCTCCGGCAAGTCGACCCTCGCCTACTCGCTCGCGGGTCACCCGAAGTACAAGATCACCGGCGGTACCGTCACCCTCGACGGCGAGGACGTCCTGGAGATGGAGGTCGACGAGCGGGCCCGCGCCGGCGTCTTCCTCGCCATGCAGTACCCGGTCGAGGTCCCCGGCGTCTCGGTCTCCAACTTCCTGCGCACCTCCGCCACCGCCGTCCGCGGCGAGGCCCCCAAGCTGCGCACCTGGGTGAAGGAGGTCAAGGAGGCCATGGAGCGCCTCAACATGGACCCCGCCTTCGCCGAGCGCAACGTCAACGAGGGCTTCTCCGGCGGTGAGAAGAAGCGCCACGAGATCCTTCAGCTGGAGCTCCTCAAGCCGAAGATCGCGATCCTCGACGAGACCGACTCCGGCCTGGACGTCGACGCGCTCCGGATCGTCTCCGAGGGCGTCAACCGCGTCCGCGAGACCGGTGAGGTCGGCACCCTGCTGATCACGCACTACACGCGCATCCTGCGCTACATCAAGCCCGACCACGTCCACGTGTTCGCGGGCGGCAAGATCGTCGAGTCCGGTGGTCCGGAGCTCGCGGACAAGCTCGAGGCCGAGGGCTACACGGCTTACACGAAGGGCGGCGCATCCGAGTGACACAGATGCCGGGCCTCCTCGACACCGAGGCGATCCGCAAGGACTTCCCCATCCTGGACCGCCAGGTCCACGACGGCAAGAAGCTCGTGTACCTGGACAACGCGGCGACCTCGCAGAAGCCGCGCCAGGTGCTGGACGCCCTGAGCGAGTACTACGAGCGCTACAACGCCAACGTCCACCGCGGTGTGCATGTGCTCGCCGAGGAGGCCACGGCGCTGTACGAGGGCGCGCGCGACAAGGTCGCGGAGTTCATCAACGCGCCCAGCCGCGACGAGGTGATCTTCACCAAGAACGCCTCGGAGTCGCTGAACCTCGTGGCGAACATGCTGGGCTGGGCCGACGAGCCCTACCGCGTGGACGCCGAGACCGAGATCGTCATCACGGAGATGGAGCACCACTCCAACATCGTGCCGTGGCAGCTGCTCGCGCAGCGCACGGGCGCGAAGCTGAAGTGGTTCGGGCTCACCGACGACGGCCGCCTCGACCTGTCCAACATCGACGAGATCATCACCGAGAAGACGAAGATCGTCTCCTTTGTGCTGGTGTCGAACATCCTGGGCACGGTCAACCCGGTCGAGACGATCGTCCGCCGTGCGCAGGAGGTGGGTGCGCTCGTCTGCATCGACGCCTCCCAGGCCGCGCCGCACATGCCGATGGACGTACAGGCCCTGCAGGCCGACTTCGTGGCCTTCACCGGCCACAAGATGTGCGGTCCGACGGGCATCGGCGTGCTGTGGGGCCGCCAGGAACTCCTGGAGGACCTGCCCCCCTTCCTCGGCGGCGGCGAGATGATCGAGACGGTGTCGATGCACTCGTCGACGTACGCCCCCGCCCCGCACAAGTTCGAGGCGGGCACCCCGCCGGTCGCGCAGGCGGTCGGTCTGGGCGCGGCGATCGACTACCTGAACTCGATCGGCATGGACCGGATCCTCGCCCACGAGCACGCGATCACCGAGTACGCGGTGAAGCGGCTGGCGGAGGTCCCCGACCTCAAAATCATCGGCCCCACCACGGCCGAGGACCGCGGCGCGGCGATCTCCTTCACGCTCGGTGACATCCACCCCCACGACGTCGGCCAGGTGCTGGACGAACAGGGCATCGCGGTCCGGGTCGGCCACCACTGCGCCCGCCCCGTCTGCCTGCGGTACGGAATTCCTGCGACCACGCGAGCGTCGTTCTATCTGTACTCCACGCCGGCCGAGATCGACGCACTGGTCGAGGGGCTGGAGCACGTTCGGAACTTCTTCGGCTGAAGGGCGTGAGCTGAGACCGTGAAGCTGGATTCGATGTACCAGGAAGTCATCCTGGACCACTACAAGAACCCGCACGGGCGTGGTCTGAGGGATGGCGACGCCGAGGTGCACCACGTCAACCCGACGTGCGGCGACGAGATCACGCTGCGGGTGAAGTACGACGGCACGACCATCAGGGACGTCTCGTACGAGGGGCAGGGCTGCTCGATCAGCCAGGCCTCGGCCTCCGTGCTGAACGACCTGCTGGTCGGCAAGGAACTGGCCGACGCGCGGCAGATCCAGGAGACCTTCCTGGAGCTGATGCAGTCCAAGGGCAAGATCGAGCCCGACGACGCGATGGAGGAGATCCTGGAGGACGCGGTCGCGTTCGCGGGCGTCTCCAAGTACCCGGCGCGGGTGAAGTGCGCTCTCCTGAGCTGGATGGCGTGGAAGGACGCGACGGCCCAGGCCCTGGGCGGAGCCGACGCCGAAAGGAAGACGGCATGACCGACACCGTTGAGATGAAGCCGGCCTCCGAGGAGGAGGTCCGCGAGGCGCTCTACGACGTCGTCGACCCCGAGCTGGGCATCGACGTCGTCAACCTGGGCCTGATCTACGGCATCCACATCGACGACGCGAACATCGCGACGATCGACATGACCCTGACCTCCGCGGCCTGCCCGCTGACGGACGTCATCGAGGACCAGGCCAAGTCCGCCACGGACGGCCTCGTCAACGAGCTGCGCATCAACTGGGTCTGGATGCCGCCGTGGGGCCCCGACAAGATCACCGACGACGGCCGGGAGCAGCTCCGGGCGCTCGGGTTCAACGTCTGAGACGTGCGGTTCGCGGAAGCGGCGCCCCCCTCGGGGGTCGCCGCTTCCGTGCGTTCAGTCCACCAGCCGGAACGCCGAGTCGGCGCGGTACACATCGCTGTGCTGGTACGGGTCCAGGCGGAGCTGGAAGTTGCGGTGGCGCAGGTAGCGGCCGGGGTAGTTCACCGACTCCAGCATGATCGCGCCGGAGTGGGCGGAGGCGCGGGGACAGAAGGTGGCGTCCTGCTCGAAGAGGCGGGTGCCGTCCTTGTGTTCGGCGCGCAGGAGGAACTCGCGGTGGCGCAGATGGGCGCCGTCGGCGGTGGCGAAGGAGTAGCAGGAGGCGTCCGCCAGGCCTTCGACCAGCCGAAAGGTGGTGCGGGCGGTGCCGAGGACGACGCTGTCGCCGTGCAACTGCCAGTACCGGTCCGGGTAGTTGACCGAACGCACCGAGCGCCAGGTGGCCTCGGGCTTCGGTTCCGGCTTCGGCTCCGGTTTCGGCTTGGGCTTGGGGGCGCCCGAAGAGGGCGGCGGCGAAGGGGACTTGGTGGGCGTGGGGGTGGGGGTCGGCGTGGGGCTCGACGGGGCGCCGCTGCCGGGGGACCTGCCCGGCCCGTCCGACGGGGAGGCGGACGGGGAGGCGAAGGTGATCAGCCCCGGCAGGGAGGCGCCGGCCGACGGGGTCGCCCGCTGCGACTGCTCCTCGGGCGCCCGCTGGGTGGTGGCCAGCGCCGTCACGCACGCGACGACGGTGACCAGGGCCAGTGCGCCGGCCAGCCAGAGGCGGCGCGTACCCGGTGTCCGGGATCCGTCCGGTGCCCAGCCGTTCTCCCAGGGGCGGTCCTGCGGCGGCTGGGGTTTCTGTTTGGGCATGCGCGGTTCCTCCAGGGGCGCGCGGGGGACAACTGCGCCCGGACGGCCGGTAATTGAAGAGAGAAGTTTTCGGTGGCGAAACCCTAGTGGACCCGCGGGCGTGTCACAGCCGTTTTCCACCTCACATTCCTGTCTCGAAACCCGTCCCGGCCCGTCTCGGCGGCCGTGGTCGCCCGTGCACCGTTGTGTACGGGTGTACGCATCGCTGTGTACGCTTGTACGCATGGGATACCTCACGCTCGCCGGCGCCATCGCCGCCGAGGTGGCCGCCACCACGGCCATGAAGTACAGCGACGGCTTCAGCAGGCTCTGGCCCTCGCTGCTGACCGCGCTCGGATACGTCGTCTCCTTCGCGCTGCTCGCCCAGACCCTGAAGACCGTCGGCATCGGCACGGCCTACGCGATCTGGGCCGGCGTCGGCACCGCGACCATCGCCGTCCTCGGACTCGCGCTGTTCGGGGAGGCGCTGACCGCCACCAAGGTCACCGGGATCCTGCTCATCGTCGCCGGGGTCGTCGTGCTGAACCTGGGCGGCGCCCACTGATGGCCCGGCGCTACGACCCCGAGCGGCGGCAGCGGATCATCGACGCGGCGATCAGAGTCGTCGGCGAGAAGGGCCTGGCGGGACTGAGCCACCGCTCGGTCGCCGCGGAGGCCGACGTCCCGCTCGGCTCGACGACGTACCACTTCAGCACCCTCGACGAGCTGATGGTCGCCGCCCTGCGCCAGGCCAGCGAGGGCTTCGCCAAGGTCATCGCCTCGCGCGGCGGCCTCCGGGGCACCGACCTGGCCGGGGAACTCGCCGGCTGGACGGGCGAATGGCTGGCCGGCGACCGCACCGGCGTCGAGCTGGAGTGCGAGCTGTACCTGGCCGCCCTGCGCCGCCCCGCCCTGCGCCCCGTCGCCGCCGAATGGGCGCAGGACCTCGCCGACCTGATCGCCGACCACACCGACCCCGTCACCGCCCGCGCCCTGGTCGCGCTGATGGACGGCATCTGCCTCCAGGTCCTGCTCACCGGCACGCCGTACGACGAGACATACGCGCGCGAGATGCTGGCCCGGGTCCTCGCCACGGAGGCGTGAACCCTCCGCCCCGGAGGACCCGGGGGCTACCGGCCGAGGACGCGGCCCGGCGTCCCTGCCGTCCGCGCCCGGCACGTGAGATGCCGGGCGCACCGGTTCGCCCCGGCGGCCCCCGCCAAGTTAGGTTGCCCTCATGACCGACACGACTGCACCTCGCACCACCGGCGCCGTTGGCGCCGGCCTCGCCACCATCGCCGCCGACGGCACCGTCCTCGACACCTGGTTCCCCGCCCCCGAGCTCTCCGCGGAGCCCGGCCCGTCCGGCACGGAGCGGCTGTCCGCCGAGCGTGCCGTGGAGCTGCTCGGCGAAGGCGCCGCGAAGGCGATCGGCCCGGACGCCCGCCGGGGCGTCGAGGTGGTCGCGGTCCGTACGGTCATCTCCTCCCTGGACGAGAAGCCGATCGACGCCCACGACGTGTACCTGCGTCTGCACCTGCTCTCCCACCGCCTGGTCAAGCCGCACGGCCAGAGCCTGGACGGCATGTTCGGCTTCCTCGCCAACGTCGCCTGGACCTCGCTCGGCCCGGTCGCCGTCGACGACGTCGAGAAGGTGCGGCTGAACGCCCGCGCGGAGGGGCTGCACCTCCAGGTCACCTCGATCGACAAGTTCCCGCGCATGACGGACTACGTCGCCCCCAAGGGCGTCCGCATCGCCGACGCGGACCGGGTGCGGCTCGGTGCGCACCTCGCCGAGGGCACCACCGTCATGCACGAGGGCTTCGTCAACTTCAACGCCGGCACGCTCGGTACCTCCATGGTCGAGGGCCGCATCTCCGCCGGTGTCGTGATCGGGGACGGCTCGGACATCGGCGGCGGCGCGTCGACGATGGGCACGCTCTCGGGCGGCGGCAACGTGATCATCTCCATCGGCGAGCGCTGCCTGATCGGCGCCGAGGCGGGCGTGGGCATCGCGCTCGGCGACGAGTGCGTCGTCGAGGCCGGCCTCTACGTCACCGCCGGCACCCGCGTCACCATGCCCGACGGCCAGATCGTGAAGGCCCGCGAGCTGTCCGGCGCTTCCAACATCCTCTTCCGCCGCAACTCCGTCACCGGCACGGTGGAGGCCCGCCCGAACAACGCGGTGTGGGGCGGCCTGAACGAGATCCTCCACAGCCACAACTAGCTGCGCCGGAAGCCGCGGTTTCCCACTGCGGGCCCGGTGCGGCTCGTCGTGCCCCCGCGGAGAGCCGCACATCGATACAGCCCGGCGCCCCTGAAGGGGCGCGAGCGCCCTTCCGCGGTCAGCGGGAGGGCGCTCCGTTGTGCCCCGACCGAGTGCGCCCCGGAATTTTTTTCTGCGGGGCAGGCATAGCCAGGGGGTGGTGCGCGCGTCAGGAGGGATGGAGGGGGCGGGCAGGGGCTCGTCCAGGGAGTGAAGGTGACGATGGATGTCGAGGCGCAGGGCAGTTTCCGGGAGTTCGTCGAGAACCGGTCGTCCGCGCTGTTGAAGACCGCGGTGCTGCTCAGCGGCGGGGACCGGCATGCCGCCGAGGACCTGCTGCAGAACGCGCTGATCAAGGCGGCCGGGCGATGGAACCGGATCGACGAGCCCGAGGCGTACGTACGGCAGATCCTGTACCGGCAGCAGATCAGCCGGTGGCGGTTGAAGTGGCGGCGGCGCGAGCTCAGCGTGGCCGAGCCGCCGGACACCCGTGCGCGTAGCGACGACGCGGGCACCGCCGAGCTCAGGCTGGTGATGCGGGGCGCGCTCGCCCGGCTCACGGCACGGCAGCGGACCGTGCTGGTCCTCCGCTACTTCGAGGATCTGCCGGAGGCCGATGTGGCGCGGCTCCTCGGCTGTTCCGTCGGGACCGTCCGGTCCACGACCCATCGCTCCCTCTCGCGGCTGCGCACCCTCGCGCCGGAGCTGGCGTCCCTCGATCCGGCGGCCGGCTCCGCCCTGCCGCCGTCCAGTGATTTCTCGCCCGTGGAGGTGCGTCCGTGAACGTCGAGGAACTCGTACGCGATGCGCTGCGGGAGCAGGCCGAAGAGCAGCCGTCGACGGGGCCGGGCTTCGCGGACCGGGTGCTGGCGGTGCGCCGGCGCCGGCGCACCCGTGGGCTCGTCTGTGCCGCCGCGGCCACCGCCGCCGTGGTCGGTGTCGCGGTGGCCGTGCCGCTGCTGGACTCCGGGAAGGCCGACGTACGGCCCGCGGACGTCGTACAGAAGGACGGGATCAACGCGCATCCGGACCAGTCGCCGCCGCGCGAGCTGATCTCGGCCGGGGACACGGCGCTGGCCGCGTACTACATCCCCAGGACCGTCAAGCACTCCGCCGTCAGCGCCGAACGCGTCCGCGACTACTGGCTGTTGAACCCGAGGACGGGCAAGTACGCGAAGACCGCCGAGTGGTCCTACGTCGCCGTCGCCCCGGGCCTGAGAACCGCCGCCGTACTGGAGCGGAACCTGCCCGCCTCGCGGATCGGCCTGCTCGATCTGGCCACCGGCGAGGTCGAGCGGTGGATCCCGGTCGAGCACAAGGTCGCCGGGCTCTCGTTCTCGCGCGACGGACTGAAGCTGGTCGCGACGACCTACGGCGGGAACCCGGACGAACTGGTCAAGACGGAGGGCTCCGACGGCTGGGACCAGAAGCAGCCCTCGACCCGCACCGGCTTCTACGTCCTCGACGTGGCCTCCGGCAAGGGTTCCTGGAGCGAGGTGAAGTCGGCCGCGGACCCGAACGACCCCGAGGGCGCCTTCCTCAACGCCCGCCAGGACTTCGCCCCGACCCCCGACGGCCGGTACGTCTGGGCCGGGACCCCGATGGGGGACATCGGCAAGCAGTTCTACGACCTCGGCGGCGCCGAGGTCTCCGTACCGGAGAACCTCAAGCACCTGGTGTGGTGGGTCGAGGCGGGGCTGTCGCCCAGCGGGGGGCTCGTTGCCGGTGACTTCGCCGGGCAGAAGTGGAAGACGTCTTCCTGGGTCGTCGACGCCCGCACCGGCAGGAGGACCGAGGTACGCGGGCAGCAGCTGCTCGCCTGGGCCGGTGAGAAGTCGCTGGTCGCCTGGGACATGGTGCCGGGCGACAACAACGAGTTCCACCAGCGGCTCGTGCTGGTCACCGTCGGCAGCGACAGGACCGTCCCGCTCAGCGGCGTCCGCGGGGGCAACGACGGGGCCGGCGGGCGTTGGGAGCCGGTCTTCGCCGAGCGGTGATCGGGCGGTGTCGGGTGGTGGTCAGTCGGCGGTCAGTTCCTGGTAGGCCGTCAGCAGTCCGTCGATCGCCTTGCGGTCGGCGGGGCGCAAGGGGGAGCGGACCGGGCCCGCCGGCAGACCCAGCTCGTTGAGCAGGGCCTTGGCGGTGACCGTGCCGGGCAGGCCCGACGCCATCATCAACTCGATGAGCGGCGTGGCGCGTTGCTGGAGGCGGGCGGACACGGGGGTGTCGCCCGCCTCGAACGCGTCCAGGACCGCGCGGAGTCGGTCCGGTACGACATTGGCGACCGTGCTGATGTAGCCGGCCCCGCCCACCGCGTACAGCGCGAGATTGTGCTCCTCGCAGCCCGCGTAGTACGCCAACTCCGTGCGGGAGATGACCTTCTGGGCGCCGAGGAAATCGTAGGAGCAGTCCTTCACCGCCACGATCCGGGGATGCTCGGCGAGCCGGAGCATGGTGTCCGGCTCGATACGGACGCCGGTGCGGCCCGGGATGTCGTACAGCGCGAGCGGCAGCCCCGAGGCGTCGGCGATCTCCCGGAAGTGTGCCTCCACGGCGTCCTGCGGCGGCCGGCTGTAGTACGGCGTCACGACCAACAGCCCGTCCGCGCCCGCCTTTTCGGCCGCCAGGGCCAGTTCGACGGTGTGCCGGGTGTCGGAGGTGCCCACCCCGGCCACGATCGACACCCTGTCGCCCACCGCCTCCCGGACCGCCCGCACCAGCCGTGACTTCTCCTCGTCCGTCGTGGTCGGCGACTCGCCCGTGGTCCCGGACAGCACCAGACCGTCGCACCCCTCGGCCACCAGCCGCGCGGCGAGCCGCTGCGCCCCGTCGAGGTCGAGGGCGCCCTCGGTGGTGAAGGGCGTGATCATCGCGCAGAGGGCGCGGCCGAAGGGACGGGAGGGACGGGAGGGGTGGGAGGGCGAAGGCGTGGTCGTCATGGGAGTAGTGTCGGCGCAGCCACTGTGTAGCTCCACTTAATTTTTCTACGACATGGAAGTAAGCATCGCTAACGCTTTGGCTCCAGGCCCTATGTCCAAACGCGGGCGTCATGCGTCACCATGGCCGGGACGGTCAACGACCCCTGGTCCTGGGAGGCGTCATGAGGCTCGGCAAAGCACTCGCCACCGGAGTCGCGGAAGAGCGGCCGGAGTTCCCTGAGCACGAACTCGAACTCCCCGAAGCCGTCGAGGAGATCGAGGAGCCGAAGGCTCCCGAAGAGGCCCCGGCCGGCCGATGAGGCTGCGGCTTCCGGAGGAACGCCCGACGGAGCCGCCGACCGGATACAAGATCGCCCACCCGGTGCTGTCCCACGACGGCACCCGGGCCGGGTTCACCGGTGTGTCGCTGGGCGGCGCGCTGCCGTACGGAGTCCTCGCCGACGCGTCCTGCGTCTACGGCCTGCGGCACCGGGCACCGCACCGGCGCTGCGACTGCGGCTTCCACTGCGTGCACGACCGCACGGCAGCCGAGGCGCTGCTGTGCACGGCCGAGCACCGCACGGCCGTCCTGCTGGAGGTCACCGTCCTCGGCCGCTACCTCCGCTTCGAGCTGGGCTTCCGCTACGCCCGCCAGCGGGTGCGCACCGCCACCGTGGGCCCCTGCCCGTGCGGCGCGGCCGCCGCCGCTCTCGCCGACGCCGGCTGGGGCCGGCCGGGCTGGTGGGGCCTGGCCCCCTCCTGTGCGGGCTGCCTGCGCGGCCGTACGTCCGTCTCGCTCGCCGGATTCGCCCGGCTGGCCGGGGACGGGCTGCGGGTGGTCGCCGGGGCCGCGGTCCCGGGAGCCGTACGGCCGGCCGGGCTCGGTGTGCCCGAACTCACCGCCGAGGCGGCCCTGTTGCAGGCGCGCCTCGACTGGTTCCAGACCCAGCTGGCCCGGCTCGGCCGGCGCGGGCCGGGCGGCGGCCCGCAGGGATAGCGGGAGCCGGGCCGGGTACCCGGGGGGTCCGAACCGAGGGGACGAGAGGAGGGGGACACCGTGACCGGGACCACGGCCCCCGGGCCGGCACACGACGACCACCACTCGGTGGGTGAACTCGTCGGGCAGGCGACCGAGCAGCTCTCCCTGCTCGTACGACAGGAGATGGCCCTGGCCAAGGAGGAGCTGGCCGAGAAGGGGCGGCGCGCGGGCCGCGGCGGCGGACTGCTGGGCGCGGCGGGCGCCGTCGCCTATGCCGGTCTGCTCGCCCTGGCCGGCACGGCCGTCGCCGCGCTCTCGCTGGCGCTGTCCGTCTGGGCCGCGGCCCTCATCGTGACGGCGGTGCTGTTCGCCGTCGCGGGCGTGCTCGGCGCGACCGGCCGCGCCCAGCTCAAGCGCGCCGCGCCCCCCACGCCCGAGGAGGCCCTCGGCAGCGTCAGGGCGGACGTCGAGGAGATCAAGGAAAGGGCACACCGATGACCGACAAGGCGGCGGAGGGCGTCGGCCAGGGAGCCAAGGGCCCCGACGAGCTGCGCCGGCAGATAGCAGAGACCCGGGAACAACTCGGTGACACCGTCGAGGAGTTGGCGGGCAAGGCGGATGTGAAGGGCCGGGCCCGGGTCCGCGCGGCCGAACTGCGCGACCGGGCGGGCGCGATGACCGTACAACTGCGCAGCACCGCGGCCCAGGCGGGGCACGCCGTGCAGGACCGGGCGGCCCAGGCCGGGCACGCTGTCCAGGACCGGGCGCAGCAGGCCGGTCACGCCGTGCACGACAAGGCGGCCCAGGCCGGGCACACCGTGCAGGACCGGGCCACGCGCGCGGGGCAGGCCGTCGAGCACGGCGCCCCGCCCCCCGTCCGGACCGTCGTCCGGGCCGGGCTGCGGCACCCGGGGCCGGTGCTGGTCGCCGGTGCGGCGGTGGGCGCGGTCGTCGCGGTCGCGGCGGTACGGCGGCACCGCAGGCGCCACTGAGCGGGGACGGGGAGTGCGGCGACGGGCCAACCGCCGCCGCACTCCCCGCACTTGACCTCAAGCATGGTTGAGGTCGGAGGGTGGTGGTGCACAGACCACCGACGCACCCGGAGGCCGGCATGACCCGCCGTACCCACACCCACCCCGACCTCACCCGCCCCGAGTCCGGCGCCCCCTTCTTCAGCACCTGGCGCGTGGGCACACCGGAACGGCAGGCGCAGGCCGTCGAGGCCGTGGCCCGCACCTGGGACGGCCGCCCCTGGCCGACGAACGACCTGCTCGGCTACCACCTCTACACCGGCCGCGACGGCACCACCCTGCTGCACCACTCCCAGTGGCGGTCCGAGCAGGCCTACGAGGCCTTCGTCAAGACCCACCGCCAGGAGCGCAACGACGAGATCGACACCGCCGTGCCCGGCATCGAGCGGGTCGGACTCGACCGCTACCGCCGTTACCGCAGCAGGGAGCGGGCCGCCGGTGACACCCGGATACCGGGCCTGATCGTGATCGTGCGGATCGACTTCGAGCCGGACGCGGCCGGGAAGCGGGCCGACTGGGTCGACACCGTCCTCACCGCCCTGTCGAGCCCGGAGGCCGACCGGGGTCTGATCTCCGCCCACTTCCACCTCAGCACCGACGGCGGCCACGTCCTGAACTACGCCGAGTGGGAGAGCGACGACTCCTACGACGAGGCCGTCGCCGCGCCGGTGGGGCCGGAGTGGGTGCGGGTGCGGACGTATCCCGGCCTCAAGGGGTTCAGCGCCGTCCGCTACACGCACACCGTCGGGCTCGTGCCGTAGCCGGACCGGCGTGCGGGACCGCGTGGCGGGGCCGGCCGGACGGAGTGTCCGGCCGGCCCCGAGCGCACGCGTGTTACGGCTTGAACCGCAGCACCTGCGGGTCGTGGTCGCTGATCTGGTCGTGGAACTCCGCGTTGATGTGCACGCTGTCGTACTCGAAGTCGCAGCCGCGGCGGATCGACGGGGAGACCAGGATCTGGTCCAGGACCTGGCTGTTGCCCTGGTAGTCGTAGCTGTAACGCTCGCTCTTCGGCAGCGACTTGATCGCCGACCACAGCACGCCGCCGTCCTCCAGCAGCTTGGTGGTGTCGGAGAACTCGAAGTCGTTGATGTCACCGAGCGTGACCACGGCCGCGTTCTTCTGGGTCGCCAGGATGTCCTTGACGAACGCGTTCACGGCGGTCGCCTGGAGGTGGCGCTGGGTCTCCGAGCTGCGGACCGGCGGCTGGTACTGCGCGTGCAGCGCCTGGTCGCCGCCCTTGGAGGCGAAGTGGTTGGCGATCACGAAGACCGTACGGCCACGGAAGGCGAACTCGCCCACCAGCGGCTTGCGGCTGTCGTCCCAGGCCGCGTTCGCCGGGTCGATCCGGCCGGGCGACACCGTCAGGGCCGCCTTGCCGCCCTTCCTGGTCACGCCGGCCGCGGTGGTCGCGTCGCCGCCCGCGCGGTCCGTGAAGGAGACCCGCTTCGGGTTGAACAGGAACACCTGGCGGATGTTGCCGCCGGGCTGCCCGCCGTCGACCTTGTCGACCGGGTCGATCGAGCGCCAGTCGTACGCCGGGCCGCCCGCCGCGACGATCGCGTCGATCAGCTTCTGCATCGTCAGGTCGGCGGCGACCGTGCCGTCGTCGGTCGCGCCGTTGTTGTCCTGGATCTCCTCCAGGGACACGATGTCGGGCGACTTGAGGTTGTTCACGATCGCGGCGGCGTGGTCGTCGAACGTGGTGTCGGACGGGTCGAGGTTCTCGACGTTGTACGTGGCGACCGCCAGCTCGCCGTTCTTCTGCTTGCGGGTCGTCTCCCGCGCCAGGCCGCCGCTCTCCACGGTGCCGAGCGTGCTCGCGACGAGCGTGTAGCCGCCGAACCGGGTGTAGTCCAGCGGGCCGGTGGTGGTGCCGGCGAGGGTGTCGCCGACGTTCGCGGCGGGGAACGCGGAGGCCGCGCCGAGCGACTGGATCTGGAGGCGGCCGGTGTTCTGCGAGGTGTAGGAGCCGTACACCGTGCCGCCGCGGCGGTTGCGGTTCTCCCACGGCTTCACCGTGACCCACAGCTCGGCGAAGCGGTCCGTCGCGGTGACCACCCGGGCGTCGGAGACCTGGACGTTCATGCCCTCCAGGGACTCGTAGTAGTCCAGGGCGTACGTCGAGGGCCGCAGCGTCAGACCGTTGATCGAGCCGTTCGCGGCGGCGTCCCCGGCCGGGGTGTACGCGGCCGGCACCGACCGCGCGTCGACGACCGTGGCGGCCGGCACCGGGTTGCCGCTGGAGACGACGGTGAACACCGGCTTGGTGATCTCGGTGATCGACTGGTTGCCGGAGGAGGTGCCGCCCGGGACGAACTCCGACACGGTGCCGGACACGCTCACCGCGTCGCCGACGGCCACACCCTTGGGCGTGGAGCTGGTGAAGACGAAGATGCCCTCGCTGGTGGCGGCGTCGTCGTCGGCGTCCGGGTCCTGGATCCAGAAGCCGCGGGACGAGCCGTAGGTGCGTATGCCGGTGACGATGCCGGTCACGTCGGTGACCTGCTTGCCGGCGTACGGGGAGATGCGGGTGGTGCCCTGGATGTCATGGATGCGCACGGAATCGGCGTGCGCGGGGGACGTCAGGACGATGGTGGACGCCGCGGAACAGACAGCGGCGACGGTGAGCGCGGCGAGGCGCGCGGACGACTTGCTCGGCAACGGGATCCCTCCGGGGACGTGCGTGGGCGCCGGGACGAGGGTGGAGCGTGGAACGGCGGGGCCGCGACCGGTGGGGCGGCAACGGTGCATGCCGCGACCGGTGGGGCGGCGCGACGCGCGTAGAAATTACAGTGAACAGATGTCCAGCAGGTTTCTACGCGCGTAATCTCATGCCTGGTCAGGCCACTTGTCAAGGTTTCGGCCAGGTACGGCGGCCAACGGCCAGATGAACCGGGCGGCATGGGTCCAAATCCGTCTAGGCTGAGCGGCTGAGTGGTACGACGCGCCCCCTAGGAGAATCAGCCGATGTCAGACAGCTCCCCCCTGCCCCCGGTGCGGCTGCACCCCGAAGCGGAGCTGGCGCGGGACGCGCTGTCCACGCCCTTGCTGTCCCGTGCCGCCCGGCTCGCCCGCTGGGCCGGACCCGACACCCGGGTGGACGCCGGCGGCGGCCTCGCCGAGGACCAGCTCCCCGCCGCGGCCGAGGCACTCGGACTGACCGGGGACGACGCCGCCGCCAGTGCCAGTGAGGCCTGGCGCGTCGCCGTCGACACCGGGCTCGTCGAGATCACCGACGAGGAGACGGGCACCGTCACCGCGGGCGAGGACCTGGCGCTGCTCACCGGCGGCGCGCCGCAGGACGTGCTCGGCGTGTGGCTGGGCGCACTGGAGACCGTGCTCGCCGACGCGAGCGTGCCCGACCTGGACGACCTCGTCGACGCCATGGAGGAAGGCGGCGAGATCGACCTCTCCGCGCTGGACTGGGACCCCGAGGCCGAGGCGGAGTTCCTCGACGGGGTCCTCGGCAACCTGTACCTGCTGACCGTCAGCGACGACGGCCCCGGTGACGGGCCGGTCCCGCTGCCCGCCCTGGCCGCGTCGATGATCGTGCCCAGCGACATGGGGGAACCCACCAACGACGTACTGGAGCAGGTCTCCGACGCGATGATGCGGCTGGACGACCAGTTCCGGCTGCTGGAGCCCGTCGGACTCGTCGAGTTCCAGCCGGTCGACGAGGCGCTCATGGCCGACGCCGACGAGGAGCCGTCCGCGCCGGTCGACGACACGGACGTATCGCGGTACGGGATGGTACGGCTGACTCCGCTCGGCCTGTACGGGCTGCGGGCGCGGCTGCTCGACGCCGGGTTCGCGGCGCCCGCCGTGGGCGACCTCGCGGACAAGGGAGCCGACGCCCTGCTCGACGGCACGGCCTCCTACGCCCCGAACGCCGCCCGCGCCGAGACCGAACAGTGGCTGGCGCGACGCGAACCCCTCGCGGCCGCACGGGAGTTGCTCGCCGCCGCCCGCGGCGCGGACGCCGGGGCGCCGCTGCGCAGGCTGCGCTGCCAGCAGGCGCTCTCGCTCGTCGGACAGGAGGCCGAGCCCGCCCTGCGAGAAGTCCTCGACGACGCCGAACTGGGCGGGCTCGCCCGGGTGTGGCTCACCGAGCACGGGGCCACCGACGTCCCCGTGCCCTCGGAGGCGATGGTCTTCTGGCTGACCATCGACACGGTCGCCGCGCAACTGGCCGCCGAGGGCAACTCCGACGAACTCCAGGCACTGGTGGAGGGGCTCGCCCGCCAGCACGCCGGATTCTTCGCGGCCGCCTGGCGGGTCGACCACCCGGCCACGGCCGAAGTACTGGAAGCCATGGGGCGGCTGCACCCGGACAAGAAGGTGGCCAAGGAAGCGCGGAAGGCCGCGTTCAAGGCGCGGTCGCAGAAGGGCGATTGACCCCTCGCGCGCGGACCCCGCGTACGCCGGGAACCGACACCGCGTTGAGCGGTGTCGGTCCTCGCCGCCCGTATGCCCGGCGGTCTCAGCAGTGGTACACCGTCGTGTGCCTGAACGACGACGCCGCGCCGTTGAAGCCGTACGTCCCCCGGTACGCCGGCGGGTTCTGGTACTCGCCGACCACCGTGAGCGTCTCGGCGCAGGAGCCCGTGCCCGCACGCTTGGCGTCCAGCCTGATCGTCTGGCCGATGAAGCCGCCCGTGATGTTCCAGGGCGCCCCGCAGATGGTCCCCGTGATCTGACCGCCGGTGATCACGTGCGGGTAGGTGTTCGGGTTGTACTTCACCTCCATGTCGAAGGTGACCGAGCCGTTGTGCAGGACCAGCTTCGCCGCGGCGGACACCGCCTCGGGGGAGATTTGCTGCTGCAGCGCGAACGCCTCGTCGTGGGTCTTGACCTCCGCGCCCTGCGCGTTGTGGAAGTGACGCTCGGCCGAGGACGCGGCCTTCTGCTTGCGCGCCTGTGTCGTCATCGGATGCTCCTCCTCATGCCAGCTGCTCGGCGACCTCGACGCGCAGCAGCGCACGGACGTTCTCGATGTGGTTGACGACCGTCACCACCGACGAACCGGCGAACAGCAGCCCCACCGCCACGTTGTCGAGCGAGGTGACCAGGGACCCCGAGTCGCCGCCCGCGGAGATGTTCGTGGTGAGGATCTGGTCCTTGAAGCGGGCCGTCCCGGCCGTGCCGAAGTTGACGTCGATCGTCGCGTCGACCGCGATGATCCGGCCGAAACTGATGTTGGTCGTCCGGCCCGTCTTCCTCACCAGGTCCCCGACCGCCACATTGGCCTTGCGCCGCCAGGCGCGCGGCGCACCGCTGAAGTACTGCTCCCGGGTCGCGTCCTGGAAGTCCACCGCGCCCAGGGCCGCGTCGATGACGTTGTTGTGCTGCTCCAGCGGGATCTGCGGCGCGAACTGGATCGTCACGAAGCGGTCCAGGGTCGCGATCCGGTCCGCCGGGTCCGAGCCGCCGTCGAAGACACCCGGCTGCACGATCGGACTGCCCAGCTGTGCCCGGTTGGAGTCCGCGAGCACATGGTTGTTGGACAGGATGTAGAACTTCGCCGGAACGCCCAGACCCGGGCCGGGCGGATCGACCGTCGCGCCCGGCAGGAAGTCGTACACCACACTGCCGAGCGTGCCCGCCGTCACCCGCACGTTGCCGACCGAGAAGCCCGAAGGGCTCGGCCGCATACGGCGCTTGAGGATCTGCGGCTCGAACGCGCCGGCCGTGCCCAGCTCCTCCAGCAGCGGCTGCGACAGCCGCGCCAACTGCTCCTCGACGCTGCCGTCAGGGCCGTAGGAGACCCCTCGCCGCTCCTCGCGCCGGGCCCCCGACGCCCGCTGCTGGCGCTGGGCGGCGACATGGCCCACGGCCACCACGTCGGTGGGCGTGCCGTCGTCCATCCGGTACGGGATCACGTCCCGTTCCGGCAGCATCGACTCCGGGACCTTCTGGGTCACGAACACCAACACGGCCTCCTCGCCGGTCGGTTGACCCCCGCTCCACTTCACGCCGTGGCCGAAGCCGACGACGTTCGCCAGCGGCTGCTCACGCCGCAGGAAGTCCGACAACGCCTGCCGGCGCGAGTTGTCGGTGAGCTGTCCGCCGGTGGGACCTCGCATCAGTTCGGGCTGGCTCGTCACGGCCAGACCACCTTCTTCCCCGGTGATTTTCCGGTGTCATCGCGGTGCCGGGGCGCGCGGCGCGCTACTCCTGCGCGGAGACATCGCCGATCGCGAGTACGCGCACGGGTACGCCGTCGAGCTCGTCCGGAACCACGTCCTCTTCCCTGAGCCGGTCCCGGGGCACTTTGCGGGTCACGAAGACGACGATGACGTCCTCGCCCGTGTGCTCGTCCCTCCCGGTCCCGACCCCCGTCACATGGGCCATGCTCAGCAGCCGGCCCTCATGGAGGCTGCGTGTCCGACGTGCGTCCACTTCGGCTCGCCTCCCCCGGGTGCTTCAGGTGGATTGGTATCTATTGCCGCGGAGCACGCCGGTCAAGTACGTCCGCCGTAAATCATGGGTACTGCGGTGCTCTGTGCCGGTTGACCTTCTTTACGAAGATTCGTCCGACCAATTTCCCGGGCTGGAGGGGAGGTTGGTGTCCGTGCGTGCATGCGTGCGGGTTCGCACAGCAGGGCCCGGTGAGGTTCTGTCCGGCTCCGGAAGCGGCAGAAGCGCGTGTCATTAATTCGCTAGCCCGGCCCGCGGTACGCCTCCTACAGTGAGGACGTGTCCAGGTGCGAAGGCAGGACCTACTTCCACTGATAATGGGGCGGTCGCGGGTTCGAGTCCCGCCATCGGTACAACGCGCCGGTGTAGCTCAGGGGTTAGAGCACCTAATGTCGGTTCCGCCGACCTGAACTCTGGACACCACAATTTCATCGCACCTCCCGGTGCGCGGGCGACGGCTCCTTCTCTGCAAAAGAATCCCGGCCGCCGCCGACTTGATCTCGGGAGGCGCAGCTCATGGTGGGTGCCCGGTGCGCAGGCAGCGGATACTTCCGGGAACTGGTGGGGACGCGCTCCCCGTGCGGGTTCGAATCCCGTCATCGACCTCGGGTCGGTGTGGCGGAAAAGGAAGACGCGCCCGTTTATAAGCACCGCAGCCGACTTCGACCTCGGGCACCCTCCTTTTGCTGCGCCTCCTTCCGGAACGGCAACGAATTCGGGGGAATTCACCATGGCGCGATTCAACACCAAGGCCGCGCGGGCGCAGCCCACTTCGCGGGTGACGTCGACGGGACGCATTCTGCGTACGTACCAGGGCGGCCGAGGCCATGAGCGCGACGCGCGCTCCGAACTCTTTCTGCTCGCGGTCGCCAACTTCGTTTCTCAGCAGACCTTCTACGAGTCCGGGGCCGACCGCGACGACCGGTTCGCGCGCCTCGTGCGCGAACTCGCCGTCACCGACCCGGAGTGGACGGCCGGCCTGCTCGGCTGGCTGCGCGGCGAGGGCAACCTCCGTACGGCCTCCGTCGTGGGCGCCGCCGAGTACGTCAAGGCACGCCTCGACGCCGGCGCCACCGACGGGCCGTCGAACCGGCAGGTCGTCGACTCCGTGCTGCGGCGGCCGGACGAGCCCGGCGAGCTGCTGGCGTACTGGACGGCGACGTACGGCCGCAATGTGCCCAAGCCGGTCAAGCGCGGTATCGCCGACGCCGTACGACGGCTCTACGGCGGCAAGTCGCTGCTGAAGTACGACACGGCGTCCAAGGGCTACCGCTTCGGCGACATCCTCAACCTGGTGCACGCCGCGCCGGACCCGGACAAGCCGTGGCAGGGCGAGCTGTTCCAGTACGCCCTCGACCGCCGGTACCACCCGGAGACCGCCGTGCCGCCCGCGTCGAACCGGACGCTGGTCGCGCACCGCGAGCTGATGGCGCTGCCCGTCGCGGAGCGGCGTGCCGTCGTCACCTCGGCGGGCGGGGCCGAGCGGCTCGCGGCGGCCGGGATGACCTGGGAGGCGCTGGCGGGCTGGCTCCAGGGGCCGATGGACAAGGAGGCCTGGGAGGCCGTGATTCCGTCCATGGGCGCGATGGCATTGGTGCGGAACCTTCGGAACTTCGACGAGGCGGGCGTCTCGGACGAGGTGGCGGCCCAGGTCGCCGCGCGGATCAGCGACCCGGCCGAGGTCGCGCGGTCCCGGCAGTTCCCCTTCCGGTACCTCGCCGCGTACCAGCACGCGCCGTCGCTGCGCTGGTCGTACCCGCTGGAGCAGGCGCTCGGCCACTCGCTGGCCAATGTGCCGGCGCTGTCCGGGCGGACGCTGGTGCTCGTCGACCGGTCCGGTTCGATGTGGGCGCGGCTGTCGGACCGTTCGCAGCTCAACCGGGCCGACGCGGCGGCGATCTTCGGGACGGCGCTCGCGCTGCGGGCGCAGGACGCGGACCTCGTCGAGTTCGGCACGACGTGCAACCGCGTTCCCTTCCGCAAGGGGGAGTCGGTGCTGAAGATCCTGGACCGCTTCGGCGACCTGGGCGGCACCGACACCACGTCGGCGGTGCGGGCCCACTACCGGGGGCAGGACCGGGTGCTGATCGTCACCGACGAGCAGTACACGTACAGCCGCCACGGCGACCCGACCTCGCAGGTCCCGGCGGACGTACCGGTGTACACCTGGAACCTCGCCGGGTACCGGGCGGGCCACGGTCCGTCCGGGAAGGGCAACCGGCACACGTTCGGGGGACTCTCGGACGCGGCCTTCCGGATGGTTCCGCTGCTGGAGGCGGCGCGGGACGCGGACTGGCCGTGGGGCGCGGCGTGAGGTGAGCAGGGGCGTGAGGTGAGGAGCAGTGGCCCGTACCCGCCTGCCGGGTACGGGCCACTCGTGTGTTCTGCGGGCCGGTCGGCCGCTACAGCGCCTGGGCCGCCGGCTTCACCATGCCGCGGACCGTGCGGGACTTCACGAAGTCGCCCATGGCCGTCATCTCCCACTCGCCGGAGAACTGGCGGATCATCTTCGCCATCAGTACGCCGGTCTGGGGTTCGGCGCTGGTGAGGTCGAAGCGGACCAGTTCCTCGCCGGTGCCAGCGTCCAGGAGGCGGCAGTAGGCCTTGGCGACCTCGGTGAACTTCTGGCCGGAGAAGGAGTTGACGGTGAAGACCAGGCCGGTGACCTCCTGGGGGAGCCGTCCCAGGTCCACGGTGATGACCTCGTCGTCGCCGCCGCCCTCGCCGGTGAGGTTGTCGCCGGAGTGGCGGATCGCGCCGTTCACGATCTGGAGCTTGCCGAAGTAGCAGCTGTCGATGTGGTTGCGCTGCGGGCCGTAGGCGATGACCGAGGCGTCCAGGTCGATGTCCTTGCCGCGGTAGGCCGGCTCCCAGCCGAGGCCCATCTTGACCTGGGAGAGGAGGGGGCGGCCGCCCTTGACCAGGGAGACGGTCTGGTTCTTCTGGAGGCTGACCCGGCCCTTGTCGAGGTTGATCTTGCCGGTGGCCGGGGCCGGGGCGGTGGCGGGAGGGGCGGGCGGGGCCATGGGCGGGGCCGGCGGGGTGACCGGGGGCTGCATGGCGGGCGGGGGCACGGGGGCGGCAGCCGGGGTCGGGGCGGCCGGGGCCGGGGTCGGTTCCTCCACCGTGACGCCGAAGTCCGTCGCGATGCCGGCCAGGCCGTTGGCGTAGCCCTGGCCGACGGCGCGGGCCTTCCACTGGCCGTTGCGCAGGTAGATCTCGACGATCACCAAGGCCGTTTCGGAGCCGAGCTGCGGGGGAGTGAACGTGGCCATGACGGTGTTGTCGTCGGCGCTGCGGATGGTGGCTGTGGGCTCGATGCCCTGGAAGGTCTGGCCGGCGGCGTCCGGGCTGGCCGTGACGACGATCTTCTCGATGCCGGAGGGTACGGCGCTGGTGTCGACGGTGATGGCGTCGGGGGCGGTGCCGCCGCCCGAGCGGTATGTCACGCCCGGGCCGGTGGGCTGGTTGTAGAAGATGAAGTCGTCGTCGGAGCGCACCTTGCCATCGGCGGTGAGCAGCAGGCCCGATACGTCGAGCCGCACCGGGGCGGCGACGTCCACCGTCACGCGGGCGGCGGAGAGGGGAATGTTCGAGCCGGGGGTCATAGCTGTCATGCCGGGTGAACGAGCGGGGGCGATTTACCGTTCCCTTACCGAGCCCATTCGCCTGGCCCGGCCTTGTCTCGCCCCCGCCGCCCCTACCCGTCCCGTCCCCCAGGGGCTCCGCCCCTTCGACCCCGCCAGGGGCTCCGCCCCCTGCACCCCCGTTCGGCCTGAACGGCCTCGTCCTCAAACGCCGGACGGGCTGAGTGATGCGGACCGGCGCCAGCAGAGGGTCCCGGCGCTGCCGCCCCCTCGGGTGGGTGGGGGTTCGGGATGGTTGGTGGCTTGTCCTCAAGCGTCGGGCGGGTTGAGGGATGTGGGGCGGCGTTGGTGGAGGTTTCCGGGGCTGCCGTCCCCTCGGGTGGTGGAGGGGGTGATTTCAGCCCGTCCGGCGTTTGAGGACGAGGCCCGTTCAGGGGCGATGGGGGGTCTGGGGGCGTAGCCCCCGGGTGGGGTTGAAGGGGCGGAGCCCCTGGGGATGGGAATGGGTAGGGGCGGCGGGGGCGAGGAGGGTGTTACGGGATCACTACCGTTTTTCGGCCCACGCCCGCCGCGAACCGGTCCAGCGCTTCCGGGTAGCGGTCCAGCGGGATGCGGTCGCTGATGAAGATGTCGGGGTCGAGGACACCGTTGGCGAACAGTTCCGCCGCGCGTTCGAAGCTGTGCAGGACGGCCATGGAACCGGTGATGGTGATCTCCTGGTTGTAGATGCGGTACGGGTCGATCGTCACCCGCGTCGCGTAGTCGGCCACGCCGAACTGGAGGAAGGTGCCGGCCTTGGCCACCCTCTCCAGGCCGTCCTGGATCGCCGCCGCGTTCCCCGTGGCATCGATCACCAGGTCCCAGCCCTGCGGACGCTCCAGCTCGTCGGGGTTCGCGGCGGCGGCCGAGACGCCCAGGCGTCGGGCCGTCTCCAGGCGGGCCGCGTTCACGTCGACCATGTCCACGCTCGCCGCCCCCGTCCGCTTGGCCAGCTCCAGCATCATCAGGCCCATCGTGCCCGAGCCGTAGATCAGGACGTGGGCGCCGAGACGGGACCGGAGGACGTCGTAGCCGCGTACCGCGCAGGACAGGGGCTCCACCAGGGCCGCGTCCTGGGTGCGGACGTGCTCGGGGAGTTTCACGCAGTTCGCGACCGGGGCGAGGGCGTACTGGGCGGCGCCGCCCGCCGTCGTCACGCCGATGGCCGCCCAGCGCTCGCAGAGGTTGTTGTGGCCGGTACGGCAGTAGCGGCATTCGTAGCAGTACAGGGAGGGGTCCACGGCCACCCGGTCGCCCACCGACACCTCCGTGACCTGCGTGCCCACCCCGACCACCGCGCCCGCGAACTCGTGCCCCGGCACGATCGGCAGCTTCGGCGCGAACTCGCCCTGGAGGATGTGGAGGTCCGTTCCGCACAGGCCGCACGCCGCGACCTCGACCACGACGTCGCGCGGTCCCGGCGTCGGGTCAGGGACCTCCGTGACGACGGCACGGCCCACGGACTCGATGACGGCGGCCTTCATTTCACGGCTCCCAACGACAGGCCCTGGACCAGCTTGTCCTGGGCGGCGAACCCCGCGGCGAGCACCGGCAGGGAGATGACGAGCGACGCGGCGCACACCTTCGCCAGGAACAGGCCCTGGCTGGTGATGAAGCCGGTCAGGAAGACGGGGGCGGTCTCCGCCACCACGCCGGTCAGCACACGGGCGAACAGCAGCTCGTTCCAGCTGAAGATGAAGCAGATGAGGGACGTCGCCGCGATGCCCGGCAGGGCGATGGGGGCGACCACGCGCGCGAGGACGGTCGGCAGTCGCGCGCCGTCGATCTGGGCCGCCTCGATGATCGCGACGGGCACCTCGGCGAGGAAGGACTGCATCATCCACACCGCGATCGGCAGGTTCATGGCGGTGTAGAGGACGACCAGCGCCCAGATGTTGTCGAGCAGGCCGGTGTTCTTGGCGAAGAGGTAGATCGGCAGCAGGCCCGCCACCAGCGGCAGCATCTTGGTGGAGAGGAAGAAGAACAGGACGTCCGTCCACCTCTTCACCGGCCGGATGGACAGCGCGTACGCGGCGGGCAGCGCGAGGAGCAGCGTCAGCAGCGTGGCGGCCAGCGACGCCGTCATCGAGTTGATCAGTGACGGCCAGGGGCTCGCGCCGCCGTCCACGCCGAAGAACGCGCGGTAGCTGTCCAGGGTGAGGGAGGCGGCCACGGAGGGCGGGTTGGTCGCCGCGTCCGCCTCGGAGTGGAAGGAGGTCAGGACCATCCAGAGGATCGGGAGCACGAAGAGGAGGCCGGCCAGCCAGGCCGTCATCCCCAGGGCGGCGCCCCGGAGTCGGGACCGGCCGTGCGGCCGGACGGCTGCGGTGGTCATCAGTGGGACACCTCCGCGCGGAACAGGGACGACACCACGCGCAGGGCGAAGGTGGCGAGGACGATCGAGCCGATGACGACGATGACGCCGGCCGCCGAGGCCAGGCCGTTCTCGTGCGCCTGGTAGAAGGTCTGGTAGATGGTGTACGGCAGGTTCGCGGTGCCCAGGCCGCCGGAGGTGATGGTGTACACCGCGTCGAAGTTCTGCACGATGTAGATCGAGCCGAGCAGCACGCTCAGTTCGATGTAGCGGCGGATGTGCGGCAGCGTCATGTGGATGAACACCTGCCGGTCGCTCGCGCCGTCCACCCGGGCCGCCTCGATGAGCTGCGGGTCGCGGCTCTGCAGTCCGGCGAGCAGGATCAGCGTCATGAACGGGGTCCACTGCCAGATCAGCGACGCCTCGACGGCTATCAGCGGCATCTCGGAGATCCAGTCCGGCTGGGCGGCGCCGTCGCCTCCGATCCAGTGCAGGACGCCGTTGAAGAGCCCGTACTCGGGGTTGAACAGGACGTGCTTCCAGAGCAGGGCGGCGGCGATCGGCACCAGCAGGAACGGGGCGATGAGCATGGTGCGGACGGCGGCCCGGCCACGGAACTTCCGGTCCAGCAGGAGCGCCAGGATCAGGCCGAGCACCAGGCTGACGAGGACGACCGTGGCGGTCAGCAGGATCGTCGTCCCCACCGACTTGCGCAGTTCGGGTGTGCTGAGCACTTCGGAGTAGTTGGCGAAGCCGGCGAAGCGGCGGTCGTCCGGGTAGAGGGAGTTCCAGTCGAAGAACGAGATGACCAGGGTGGCCACGAAGGGCAGTTGCGTCACGACGATCATGAAGATCAGCGCGGGCAGGAGGGGCGCCCGGGTGGCCCAGGCGCGCATGCGGTTCGGCCGTCGGGCCGCCGGCCGCCGGGGAGCGGCGGCGACCTGTGCGGGGGGAGTCGTGACGGTCATGGCTACTGGTACTTCTTTCCGACGGCCTCGGCGAGCTTCTGCGCCTTGCTCAGCGCGCTGTCCACGGACTGGCGGCCGGCGATCGCGGCGCTGATCTCCTGGGAGACCTTGGTGCCCAGGTCGGTGAACTCGGGGATGCCGACGAACTGGATGCCGGGTGCGGGCCGGGGCTGCACCCCCGGGTCCTCCGGCTCGGCGTTCGCGATGGCGTCCCGGGTGACGTCGGCGAAGGCGGCCGCGTCCTTGCGGTACTCGGGGATGTCGTAGGTGGAGGCCCGCTTGCCGCCCGGCACGTTGGCCCAGCCGATCTTCTCGCCGACGAGCTTCTCGTACTCCTTGCCGGAGGCCCAGGAGATGAACTTCCAGGCGTTCTCGGCGTTCTTGGAGGCCTTCTGGATGCCCCAGGCCCAGGTGTAGAGCCAGCCGGAGCTTTCGGTCTTCTCGACCGGCGCGGGGGCGTAGCCGATCCTGCCCTTGACCGGCGATCCCGCGGCCTCCAGGGAGCCGGCGCCGGCGGTGGCGTCGTACCACATGGCCGTCTTGCCCTGGGTCATGTTGTTCAGGCATTCGGCGTAGCCGGACTGCGCGGCACCGGACTCGCCGTGCTTGCGGACGAGGTCGACGTAGAACTGTGTGGCCTCCTTGAACTCCTTGGAGTCCAGGCGGGCGTTCCAGTCCTGGTCGAACCAGGTGCCGCCGAAGGTGTTGACGACGGTGGTGAGCGGGGCCATGACCTCGCCCCAGCCGGGCAGGCCGCGCAGGCAGATGCCCTTCATGCCGGACTCGGCCGCGTCCACCTTGGCGGCGAGGTCGGCGACCTGCTTCCAGGTCGGCTTGGCGGGCATGGTCAGGCCGGCCTTCTGAAGGACGTCCTTGCGGTACATCAGGAAGGAGGACTCGCCGTAGAAGGGCTCGCCGTAGAGCTTGCCGTCCTCGGCGGTGAGGGCCTGCGTCATCGGCGTGAGGATGTCGTCCTGGTCGAAGGCGGTGTCGTCCTCGACGTAGGAGTCCAGGGCGTGCAGCCAGCCGTTCTTGGCGTAGATCGGTATCTCGTAGTTGCTCAGGGTGGCGACGTCGTACTGGCCGGCCTGGTTGGCGAAGTCCTGGCTGATCTTGTCGCGGACGTCGTTCTCGGGCAGGACGGTGAAGTGCACCTCGATCCCGGTGTCCTTGGTGAAGTGGTCGGCGGTGAGCTTCTGGAGCTCCACCATCTGCGGGTTGTTGACCATCAGGACGTTGAGGGAGTCGCCGCCGGAGGATCCGGATCCGCCGGCGCCAGCGCAGGCGGCGAGCGGAGTGATCAGCGTCCCTACGGTGGCCACGAGGAGGAGGGAGCGTGGCGCGCGTCGGCTCTGGGTTCGCATGGGAGTACTCCTGGGCATTTCGGCAGGAAGGGGACGGTGGCGGGTGTGGGGGTGCCCTGTGCGGTGGGTTGGTTGGGTCTCCGGAACTCGGGTGGGGGTGTCAGACGCGGATGACCTGCGGTCCCAGCAGGGAGTAGCGGTGGGCCTCGGCCGCGGGGAGCAGCGTGCTCGTCACGATCGTCTCCAGCGCGCCGATCTCGGCGAACCGGCAGAAGCTGACCGCGCCGAACTTGGTGTGCACACCGGCGAACACCGTGCGCCGGGCGGACCGGATCGCCTGCGCCTTGACCTCGCTGACGGAGGGGTCGGGGGTGGTGAGGCCGTGGTCGCGGGAGATGCCGTTGGCGCCGATGAACGCCAGGTCGATGACGAAGCCGGCGAGCATCTTCGTCGTCCAGTGGTCGACGGTGGCCAGCGTGCCGGACCGCACCCGGCCGCCGAGCAGCAGGACTGAGACGTTCTCGGCCTCGGCGAGCGAGCCGGCGACCGGCAGGGAGGCGGTGACCACGGTCAGCGGCCGGTCCCCGGGCAGGGCCTCGGAGACGAGCTGCGGGGTGAAGCCCTCGTCGACGAAGACCGTCTCGGCGTCCCCGAGCAGTCCGGCCGCGGCGGCCGCGATCCGGCGCTTCTCGGGGACGTGGCTGGTGGCACGGAAGGCGAGCGTCGTCTCGAAGCCGGCGCTCTCCACGGGGTAGGCGCCGCCGTGCGTCCGGCGGAGTAGCCCGTGGTCCTCCAGGACGCGCAGGTCCCGCCGTACGGTCTCCTTGGCGACGCCCAGTTCGTCGGCGAGCGCGGTGACGTCGACCGAGCCGGTGGCGCGGGCGCGGCGCACGATCTCGCGCTGACGTTCCTCGGCGGTCCTCGCCGTGTTCGCCGTCGTCATCGTCGACACCCGCTTCCGTGCTGTGCTGCGTGACTCGATCGCGACCGGAGCGATCGGTTCACGTTGCCCGTTCGGGCCCGGTGGGGCCCATGGGGGAAGTTCTACAGCCGGGTTTCGGGTCTGAACAGGTCTGTTGCCGAGTCGATGCTGCCCGCTTGTGCCCGTTTCGTTCGACGGGTGACCGCCTCGGACCTGCACGCCCGTGGCCCGCGGACGTGGGAACGGGCAGGGCGGATGCCCGAATGCGGAAGCGGACGGGCCCGTTCGGTGCCCGTCCGCTCCCCGGACGCTCGTTTTCCGCCGCGCCGACGGCTCAGTACGGCCAGATCGGCGGGTCGTTCACGAAGTGGCCGCCCAGGCAGGCGTGCGCGATGTTCTCCGGGTCCGGCTCGCCCTGCTCGGCGATGAGCTTCGCGGCGTAGGGCTCGGAGTCGTCCTGGGGGTCGTAGCCGAGGGAGCGGGCGGTGGTCAGGTCCCACCACAGGCGGGTGTTGGCGGAGGAGCCGTAGACGACTGTGTGGCCGACGTCGTCGGCGGTCAGGGCCGCGTGGAAGAGGCGGGCACCGTCGGCGGGGCTCAGCCACAGCGACAGCATGCGGACGCTGGTCGGCTCGGGGAAGCAGGAGCCGATGCGCACCGAGACGGTCTCCAGGCCGTACTTGTCCCAGTAGAACTGCGCGAGGTCCTCGCCGAAGGACTTCGACAGGCCGTAGAAGGTGTCCGGGCGGTGCGGGGTGTCGACGGGGACGAGGGGGGCGTCGCCCTGCGGGCGGGGTGTGAAGCCCACCGCGTGGTTGGAGGACGCGAAGACGATCCGTGCGACGCCCTCCTCGCGCGCGGCCTCGTACAGGTGGTACGTGCCCTCGATGTTGGCCTTGAGGATCTTCTCGAAGGGGGCTTCCAGGGAGATGCCCGCGAGGTGGACGATCGCGTCGACGCCCCGGACGGCCTCCCGCAGCGCCGCCCTGTCGGCCAGGTCGGCGACGATCGCGTCCGGCTCGCCCTCGATGGG
The DNA here is from genome assembly GCF_014596915.1 of Streptomyces sp. TRM68416. Taxonomy (GTDB): domain Bacteria; phylum Actinomycetota; class Actinomycetes; order Streptomycetales; family Streptomycetaceae; genus Streptomyces. The sequence goes on along the minus strand of NZ_JACVWU010000019.1, from coordinate 148,311 downwards.
CCGCAGGTCGAGCAGGCGCAGCCGGTAGCCGTGGGCGGGGAGCAGGTCCCGCATCAAGGTGCCGAGTCCGCCGGCGGCGCCGGTGAGCAGGACGGTGCGCGGCGCTGGCATCCTCGTTCTCCTTGGATCGACGGCCGTATGGGTGCCCGATGTTCACATGCGTGGACAAGCTAAGGATCATCTTCGTGGCTCGTCAAGGGTGGCGGAGTTTATGTTCATGAACATAAACTCCGGCCAGAAATTCGTACGCCCGGAGGAGGGTACGTGGTGAAGGCGTCGGCATTCGTCTACCCCTGGGACGTCAACGGGGACCCCGAGGCGGCCGGGCGGATCGCCGCCCTCGGCGTCCGGCAGGTGACGCTGGCCGCCGCCTACCACTCCACCCGGGCCCTGACCCCCCGCCACCCGCGCCACCGCATCGTCACCGCCGAGCACGCCGCCGTGCTCTACCCCACGGACGACCGCTGGCGGGACCGGGAACTGCGCCCCCGCGCGGCCGGCGACTGGGCGCCCGGCGACGCCTACGGCGAGGCGGCCCAGGCGCTTGCGGACGCCGGCCTAGAGGTGCACACCTGGGTCGTGCTCGCGCACAACTCCCGCCTGGGCGCCGACCATCCGCACACCTCCGTCGTCAACGCCTACGGAGACCGCTACCCGTGGGCCCCGTGCATCGCGCAGCCCGCCACGCGCGCGTACCTGACCGACCTGGCCGCCGAGGCCGCCGTACGGCCCGGCGCGCACGGCACCGAACTGGAGTCCCTCGGCTGGTACGGGCTCGCCCATCTGCACGCCCACGACAAGACCGCGGGCGTCGCACTCGGGGAGGCCGGGCAGTACCTGATGTCGCTCTGCTTCTGCCCGCACTGCCGGGCCGGATACGGCGAACAGGGCCTGGACGCCGACGAGTTGGCCGCCGCCGTACGGGCCGCGCTGGAGCCGCTGTGGCGGGGCACGGCGTCGGACGAGGGCTGGGCGGACGTCGAGAAGCTGCTCGGGGAGGACAACGCGGCCGCCACGCGCGCGTGGCGCGACACCGTCGCCCGCACCCTCCAGGAGGCCGCGGTCGGCGCGGTGCGGGCCGCGGCCCCCCACGGCTTCCAGGTGCTGCTGCACGCCGACCCGGTGGCCTACCACTGCGGGGCCAACGCCGGTGTGGACCCCGGGCACATCCTGTCCGTCGCGGACGGCGTGGTCGTACCGTGCACGGGCGGCCCCGGCCCGCTGACGCCGTTCGCGGACCAGGGGCGCGGGGTCCTCGCCGCCAACTTCACCGTGGTCTCCGGCATGGGCGGCAGTCCGGCCACCCTGGCCGCGGACGCGGCACGCGCGCGTGACCTCGGGGCGACGGAACTGCGGCTGTATCACGCCGGATTGGCCTCCGACGCCGACCTGGAGCTGGTGCGCGCCGCGCTCTGAAACGCCGTCAGCAGGAGTGCCGCGCCGGTCACCGTCAACAGCAGCCGGTGGTCGACCGGTTCGACCAGGGCGGCGCCGACGGCCAGTCCGACGACGTTCGGGGTGAACATGAGTGTGTGAGCGGTGGCCGTGGCCCGGCCCAGCAGCGGCCCCGGTGTCTCGCGCTGCACCTGGGTCAGCGCGGCGATCAGCACGCAGGGCAGCCCCGCGCCGATCGCCGCGCTGCACGCCAGGGCCACCGGGTCGGACGGCACCGCCCGCAGGGTCACGGCGGCCCCGGTCAGAGCGATGCCGTACGCCGCGAAGCGATGCGGGCCGAGGCGGCGCAGGGCGGGACCGGAGAGCAGGCCCACCGCCACGGAACCGGCGCCCTGGACGGCGTACAGCACACCCGCGTACGCGGGGGAGTGGCCGAGGGCCTCGACGACGGCGTGGACCAGCGTGCCGTTGAGGCCGGCGAGGAGCATCGTGGTGCCGCCCGCCAGGACCAGCAGACGGGTCGGCGGCCGGGACCACAGGTACCGGGTACCCGCCCGCCAGTCGGTCGTGGTCCGCTCCGGCCCGCCCTCCCGCACGCGCAGGCAGGCGTACAGGGCCGCGGCCGCCACGAAGGTGGCCGCGTCCAGCAGGGCCACGCTCGGTCCGCCGTACACCGTGTACAGGGCGGCGCCCGCCGGCGGAGCGAGGATCTTCATGCCCTCGCCGGCCGTCATGCGCAGTCCGTTGAAGTCGCCGAGCAGGGGCTTCGGTACGGCGGAGGCGACGAGCGCGGACTCGGCCGCGTCATGGACGGCGCCCGCAGCCCCGTACACGAACAGGACCGCGAAGAGCAGCCAGAGGTGGTCGGGCGAGTCGACGGTGAGGAGGGGCAGCAGCAGGGCCGCCAGCAGCAGGTTCGTGCCGATGAGCAGCGGCCGACGGCGGGTGCGGTCGGCGAGCGCGCCCAGCACGGGGCCGGCCACGGTGGGCGCCCACAACGCCAGCATGCACAGCGCGGCCAGCCCGTCCGAACCGGTGAGGTCCTTGACCCACACACCCGACACCAGCCACAGCGCCGAGGTGCCGAAGCCGGAGACCACGACTCCGGTGAGGCAGAGCCCCGCGTTGCGGTCGCGCAGGACGGTCCATGTCGTCTTCATGCCTGGTCATCGTGCGGCTAAGGGGCGGAGGTGCGGATGGGGCAGGTGCCTTAGACACGAGGCTGCTCCGGGCGTGAGCGATGAGTTTCCGGGGCGGGGGCGGTCACCCCTTCACGACCGTTCCCGGACTGCCGAGGAGCAGCGCATGACGGATCAGATCATCGACCTGGGCCCCCAGACCCGCGTCCTGGCCGGCCTCGCCGACCGCGTGAGCGACGAGCGGCTGACGGACCCGACGCCGTGTCCGGAGATGCGGCTGCGCAACCTGCTGGGACACCTGCTGGGCCTGTCCGTCGCCTTCCGCGACGCCGCCCGCAAGGATCTCGGCCCCATGACCGACACCAGCCCGACCGCCGCCGTCCCGGACATCGGCGCCGGCTGGCGCGAGGAACTGCCCAAGGCGCTCGACGAACTCGCCGAGGCCTGGCGGGACCCGGACGCCTGGACCGGCATGACCCGGGCCGGCGGCGTCGACCTGCCCGGCGCGGTCGCCGGTGCCGTCTGTATCGACGAACTCGTCATCCACGGCTGGGACCTGGCCCGCGCCACCGACCGGACCTACGAGCCCGACCCGGCCGCGCTGAAGGCCTCGTACGACTTCCTCCTCGCCTCCGCCGACGATCCCGGCCGGGGCGCCATCTTCGGCCCCGTCGTGCCGGTGCCGGAGGACGCGCCGCTGCTCGACCGCGCGGTGGGGCTCAGCGGGCGGGACCCGGGGTGGGTGCGGCTGTGATCGGGGGCGGGGGGTGAGGCCCGGTCTCCCCGGTGTGCGGTGAGACCCGGTCTTCCCGGTGTGCGGTGAGACCCGGCCTTCCCGTGGTTCGGACGCGGGGTCCGGAGCCTTCGCGAAGTTGCGGCGGCACAGTGATCCGGCGTGGCTGGACGCCGTCCGGATCCCGCATGCGCATACCGGCCGCCCTCCGTGCGACGGCCCCCTCCGTGCGACGGCCGCTCTCCGTGCGGCGGCCGCACGGCCGGCCCGGCACGACGTTCCTGCGCCCACCGCGCGCGAAGTCCTGCACGAAGCCGGGGCCTTCGGCCCGCGGACCGAAGGCCCCGGCGGGCGCCCGCTCACCCCTCCCGTGACTCAGGAGCCCGCCCCGCGCGCCGGACTCGCCGACTCCGCGCGCCTGTTGAGGCGCAGCGCCGACACCGGCGTACATCGCGATGGCGAACGGATGCGCCCGTTGTCCAAGGAGCCGGAGCCGTCGCGCGCATCCTGAACTCCCTTTGTCAGAAGCATTGACGAAGCACAGAGGCGCTCCTACCGTCATCGCGTCGTACTTCGTACGTCATATATGAGACGCGATACGTGAGATCCGATACGCGATCCCCGCCGGGGACGCGAGATCCGAGAGGCGCGCATGACCTCTGTGCCCACGCCGATCCCCTCCCGCACGCAGTACGTGCTGGAGGAGATCAAACGCCGCATCCTCACCGGGCAGTTGACCCCCGGGCAGGCCCTGGTCGAGACCGAGCTGGCCGCGCAGTTCGGGGTGTCCAAGACCCCGGTGCGCGAGGCGCTCAAGACCCTGGCCGGCACCGGGCTCGTGGTGATGAGCCAGTACAAGGGCGTCACGGTGCGCATGGTGGACGCCGACATGGCGCGCGAGGTCTACGACGTGCGGCTGCTCCTGGAGCCGGAGGCGCTGAAGCGCGCCGTGCGCCGGAGGGCCTCCCTCGACGCCGCCCGGGACGCGCTGACCCGTGCCGACTCCGCCACCGACACCGCCGAACGCTCCCTGGCCAACCGGGAGTTCCACCGCGCCCTGTACCTGCCCTGCGGCAACCCGCTGCTCGGCCGGATGCTCGACGAGGTCCGCGACCAGGCCGCCCTAGTCTCCGCCGTCGCCTGGGCCGCCTCGCCCTCCTGGGAACGGGAGGCCGGCGAGCACCGCGAGATCCTGCGGCTCGCCCTCGACGGCGACGCCGACGGCGCCGCACGCGCCCTGCACGCCCACATCGCGTCCTTCGTGCGACGGGCCTTCCCCGACATCGAGATCGAGGCCCAGGGAGAGGGCGGTCAGGCATGACAACGACGTTCGAGACCCAGCGGGCGGCCCTGGCCGACGTGGTGTCGATCCCGGTGACCCCGTTCGCCGAGGACGGCGGCGTCGACCAGGACACCCACCGGGCCCTGCTGCGTCGTCTCCTCGACGGAGGGATCAGGACCCTCACCCCCAACGGGAACACCGGCGAGTTCTACGCCCTCTCCCCGCAGGAGCGCAGGCTCGTCACCGAGATCACGGTCGACGAGGCCGGCGACCGCGCCGTGATCCTCGTCGGCGTCGGCCACGACGTGCCCACCGCCGTCGCCTCCGCCCGGCACGCCCGGGAGCTGGGCGCCGCGATGGTGATGGTCCACCAGCCCGTCCACCCCTACGTCGCGCAGGGCGGCTGGGTCGACTACCACCGCGCCATCGCCGAGGCGGTGCCCGAGCTCGGTGTCGTCCCGTACATCCGCAACGCGCAGCTCCACGGCGCCCGGCTCGCCGAACTCGCCGACCACTGCCCGAACGTCATCGGCGTGAAGTACGCCGTCCCGGACGCGGCCCGGTTCGCCGGCTTCGCCCGGGACGCCGGTCTGGAACGGTTCGTGTGGGTGGCCGGGCTCGCCGAGCCGTACGCCCCCTCCTACTTCTCGGCCGGCGCCACCGGCTTCACCTCCGGACTGGTGAACGTCGCCCCGGCCGTCTCGCTGAACATGATCGAAGCCCTGCGCTCCGGCGACTACCCGACCGCCATGAAGGTCTGGGAGCAGATCCGCCGCTTCGAGGAGCTGCGCGCCGCCGACGCCCACGCCAACAACGTCACCGTCGTCAAGGAGGCCCTGGCCTCCCTCGGTCTGTGCCGCCGCGACGTCCGCCCGCCGAGCAGGCCGCTGCCCGAGGACGAGCGCGCCGAGGTCGCCGCGATAGCCTCCGGGTGGGCCGTATGACCGGCAGAGCGCGGATGCGCCCCGAGGAGCTGAGAAGCCATCAGTGGTACGGCACCGAGGGCCAGTTGCGCACCTGGTCGCACAACGCCCGGATGTGCCAGCTCGGTTACGAGGCGGAGGAGTACCGGGGGCGCCCGGTGGTCGCCGTCCTCAACACCTGGTCCGACATCAACCCCTGCCACGTCCATCTGCGCGAGCGGGCCGAGGCGGTCAAGCGGGGTGTGTGGCAGGCCGGCGGATTCCCGCTGGAGTTCCCGGTCTCCACGCTCTCGGAGACGTACCAGAAGCCGACCCCGATGCTCTACCGCAACCTCCTCGCGATGGAGACGGAGGAGCTGCTGCGGTCGTACCCGATCGACGCGGCAGTGCTGCTCGGGGGCTGCGACAAGTCGACGCCCGCGCTGCTCATGGGCGCGACCTCGGCCGACGTACCGTCGATCTTCGTGCCCGCGGGCCCGATGCTGCCGGGGCACTGGCGCGGCGAGACCCTCGGCTCCGGCACCGACATGTGGAAGTACTGGGACGAGCACCGCGCGGGCAACCTGACGGACTGCGAACTCCGGGAGCTGCAGGGCGGGTTGGCCCGCTCCCCGGGGCACTGCATGACCATGGGGACCGCGTCCACCATGACCGCGGCGGCGGAGACCCTCGGCATGACTCTGCCGGGCGCCTCCTCGATCCCGGCCGTGGACTCCGGGCACGAGCGGATGGCCGCCGCCTCCGGGCGCCGCGCCGTGGAGCTGGCCTGGACCGGGCTGAAGCCCTCCGGGATCCTCACCCGCGAGGCCTTCGAGGATGCCGTCACCACGGTGCTCGGGCTCGGCGGCTCCACCAACGCGGTCATCCATCTGATCGCGATGGCGGGCCGCGCGGGCGTCGGGCTCACCCTGGACGACTTCGACCGCATCGCGCGTACCGTGCCGGTGCTGGCGAACGTCCGGCCCGGCGGACGGACGTACCTCATGGAGGACTTCCACTTCGCCGGCGGCCTGCCCGCCTTCCTCTCCCGGATCACCGACCTGCTGCACCTGGACCGGCCGACGGTGAGCGGCACCCTGGGCGAGCAGCTCGCGGGCGCCGTCGTGCACGACGACGACGTCATCCGCACCCGCGGGAACCCGGTCGCGAGCGAGGGCGGGGTCGCCGTCCTGCGCGGCAACCTGTGCCCGGACGGCGCCGTCATCAAGCACATCTCCGCCGAACCGCACCTGCTCAAGCACACCGGCCCCGCCGTCGTCTTCGACGACTACCGGACCATGCAGCGCACCATCAACGACCCGGCGCTGAACATCACCGCCGACTCCGTGCTGGTGCTGCGCAACGCCGGACCCAAGGGCGGACCGGGCATGCCCGAGTACGGCATGCTTCCCATCCCCGACCACCTGCTCAAGCAGGGCGTGCGGGACATGGTCCGGATCTCCGACGCCCGGATGAGCGGCACGAGTTACGGCGCCTGTGTGCTGCACGTGGCGCCGGAGTCGTACGTCGGCGGACCGCTCGCCCTGGTCCGCTCCGGCGACCCGATCACCCTGGACGTCGAGGCCCGCACCCTCCGACTCGACGTGGACGACGCGGAGTTGGAGCGCCGCAGGGCCGCGTGGACGCCACCGCCCGTGCGCGACGAGCGCGGCTACGGCGCCCTCTACAACGAGCAGATCACCCAGGCCGACACCGGCTGCGACTTCGCGTTCCTGGCCCGGCCGGGCACGGTGCAGGACCCGTACGCGGGCTGAACGACGCTCGGCCGCCCCGCTTCATGGCCGAGATACCGAACAACAACCGGCAAACGCTTCACCCGTACGAGGCCGCACGAGAAACGCACAAGAACGGAGAACAGTCATGGCCCGAGCCGCAGCCGTGGCGAAACCGCCCGCGCCACCGAGGCGGCGCCGTACCTCCGCCACACCCCGCAGGCTCCCGTACCTGCTGATCGCTCCCGCCGCCCTGCTCATGGTGGGTTTCATCGCCTACCCGGTCATCAGCGTCTTCTACTACAGCCTGCAGGACTACAACCCCACCAAGCCGTGGCGGAACGGCTACGCGGGCTTCGACAACTTCGTCCACGCCTTCACCGAGGACCCGCTGTTCTGGGACACGCTGGTCTTCAGCGCCAAGTGGGTCTTCGTCGAGGTCGGGCTCCAGCTGCTGTTCGGGCTCGCGCTGGCCCTCATCGTCAACCAGACCTTCGCCGGCCGTGCCCTCGGCCGCGCCCTGGTCTTCTCCCCGTGGGCCGTCTCCGGCGTGCTCACCTCCGCGATCTGGGTGCTGCTCTACAACTCCCAGACGGGCATCACCCGTTACCTCGCGGACCTGGGCATCGGCTCCTACGGCACCAGCTGGCTGTCGGATCCCTCCACCGTGTTCCCGGCGGCGATCGTCGCCGACCTGTGGCGCGGTGTCCCCTTCTTCGCGATCCTCATCCTCGCCGACCTCCAGTCCGTCTCCAAGGACCTGTACGAGGCCGCCGAGGTCGACGGGGCCAGCAGGATCAAGCAGTTCTGGCACATCACGCTGCCCCATCTGAAGGACGCCATCATCCTGTCCACGCTGCTGCGCGCGGTGTGGGAGTTCAACAACGTCGACCTGCTCTACACCCTCACCGGCGGCGGACCCGCGGGCGAGACGACGACACTCCCGCTGTACATCGCCAACACCAGCGTCGACGCCCACAACTTCGGCTATGCGTCGGCACTGACCACCGTCGCGTTCGTGATCCTGCTCTTCTGCTCGATGGTCTATCTGCGGCTGAGCAAGTTCGGAGGTGACAGCAAGTGAGCATCAAGGAAGCCACCCCTCTCGTGCCCGCCGCCCGGAAGACCCCGCCGCCCTCGGCCCCGAAGACCGGGCACCGTGCCTGGGACGAGGTCCCGCGCTGGCAGATCTACCTGCCGCTCGGCATCTACCTGCTCTTCACCCTGATCCCGTTCTACTGGATCCTGCTCTTCGCGCTCCGCCCGGCCGGCTCCACCTCGCTCGTGCCCTGGCCGATGACCGGGGACCACTTCGAGAAGGTGTGGAACGAGCGGAGCTTCGGCACCTACTTCCAGAACAGCGTCCTCGTCGGCGTGGCCACCCTGGTCATGACGACGGTGGTCGCCCTGGCCGGCGGCTACGCCCTCGCCCGCTTCGACTTCAGGATCAAGAAGGCGTTCATGCTGGGGCTGCTCTGCTCCCAGTTCGTGCCGGGCGCGCTGCTGCTGGTGCCGCTGTTCGAGATCTTCGCCGAACTCCGGATGATCAACTCGCTGGGCAGCGTCATCCTCGCGGAGACCGTCTTCCAGCTACCGCTGTCGATCATCCTGCTCAGCAACTTCATCAAGAACGTGCCCTACTCCCTGGAGGAGGCCGCCTGGGTCGACGGCTGCGGACGGTTCACCGCCTTCCGCATCGTCGTCCTCCCGCTGCTGCGGCCGGGGTTGATCGCCGTCGGCTCCTTCGCCTTCGTCCACTCCTGGAACCACTTCCTGTTCGCCCTGATGTTCCTGAACAACCAGGAGAAGCAGACCATCCCCGTCGGTCTCAACACCCTGATGAGCGCGGACAGCGTCGACCTCGGCGCGCTCGCCGCGGGCGGCATCATCGCGGCCGTACCCGTGGTCGTCGTCTTCGCCTTCATCCAGAAGTGGCTGATCACGGGCTTCAGCGCCGGGGCGGTGAAGGGATGAGGAAGCTCCGACTCCTCGTGCCGGCGATCCACAACCATGACAACTCCGGCAGCGAGCCAGGGAGGATCCCATGACCGTACCCCTCGTGCTCGCGGGCGCGCGCGGCCACGGCCGCTGGCACCTGGACAACATCCGCCGCCTCCAGGACAAGGGAGTCGTCCGGCTGGCCGGCATCTGCGAGCTCACCCCGCTCACCGCCGCCGAACTGCCCGACGGCCTCGGCACGCCCGAGCAGTCCGCGGACCTCGGCGCCCTGCTCGACGCCACCGGCGCCCGGGTCGCGGTGATCTGCACGCCGATCCCGACCCACACCGACCTCGCCCTGACGGCCGCCGCCAGGGGAGTGCACCTGCTGCTGGAGAAGCCGCCCGCGCCGTCCTACGCCGAGTTCCGGCGGATGGCCGACGGGGTCGCCGCGGCCGGGGTCGCCTGCCAGATCGGCTTCCAGTCCCTCGGCTCGCACGCACTGCCCGCGATCCGCACACTGATGGCCGAGGGCACGATCGGCGAGGTCGTCGGGATCGGCGGCGCCGGCGCCTGGGCGCGCGCCGAGGCCTACTACCGGCGGGCACCCTGGGCGGGCAGGCGCCGGCTGAACGGCGTCGACGTGATCGACGGCGCGCTCACCAACCCGCTCGCGCACGCCGTCGCCACCGCCCTCGCCCTCGGCGGCTCGACGCGCGCCGAGGACGTCACCGAGGTCGAGACCGAGCTGCTGCGCGCCAACGACATCGAGTCCGACGACACCTCCTGCGTGCGCGTCTCCACCGCGCAGGGCCACCCCGTCACGGTCGCCGCCACCCTGTGCGCCGAGGAGCCGGACGAGCCGTACGTCGTGGTGCACGGCAGCCGCGGCCGGATCACCTTCTGGTACCGGCAGGACCGCGTGCTGCTGCAGCGCGCCGACCACGGCCCCGAGGAGCACGAGTACGGCCGTACCGACCTGCTGGAGAACCTCGTCGCCCACCTCACCGACGGCACCCGCCTGCTGGCCGCACCGGAGGAGACCGGTGCCTTCATGAAGGTCGTCGAGGCGATCCGGCTGGCCCCCGACCCCACCCCGCTGCCCGCCGGTTCCTGGCACCTGCTGCCCGACGAACAGCGCCGGGTGGTGCCCGGCGTCGACGCCCTGGTCGCGGCCGCCGCCGACACCCTCGCCCTCTACTCCGAGCTGGGCGCCCCCTGGGCGCTCCCGAGCGCTCCCCGGAAAGAGGTGAGCACATGATGACGGCCCACGAGGCCCCGGTCCTGAAGGTCGCGGGCCGCCCGGTCGCCCGGTACGTCACCCGCCCCGCACTGCCGGACCGGCTCTCCCCCCGCCCCTACCTGCACCCCGTCACCACCCTGGCCGGCACGGCGGTCACCGAGCTGAGCCCCGCCGACCACGCACACCACCTCGGCGTCGGTGTCGCCGTCCCCGACGTCGAGGGGCACAACTTCTGGGGCGGGCGCACCTTCGTCCGCGACCGGGGCCCCACCGAGCTGGCCAACCACGGCGCCCAGCGCCACGCAGGCTTCCCGCTGCGCGACCCCGGCGGGTTCGTGGAGGAGCTGCGCTGGATGGCCGCGGGCGCGGAGCTGCTGCACGAGCGCCGGACCGTGAAGGTCACCGAACTGACCGACACCGCCTGGGCGTTGGACTTCGCCTTCTCGCTCACCAACGTCACCTCCGGCCCGCTGTCCATCGGCAGCCCGGCCACCAACGGGCGCCCCGGCGCCGCCTACGGCGGCTTCTTCTGGCGGGCCCGCAAGGAGGAGGCGGCGCCGGAGGTGTTCTCCGCCGACGCCGACGCCGACGGCGAGGGCGAGTCGCGGGTGCACGGCAGGCGCGCCGACTGGCTCGCGCTGGCCGGCGCCACCTGGACGCTGGTGTTCGCCGGGGCCACCGAACGGACCCGCCGGGACCCCTGGTTCGTGCGCACCGCCGAATACCCGGGCGTGGGCTCGTCGTTGGCGCACACCGAGCGGCTGCCGATCCCGTCCGGCGACACGCTCGAACGGCGGATCGTCACCGTCGTCGCCGACGGCCGGCTCGACCGGGACGCGGCCGCCGCCCTGGTCCGCAAGGCGGTGAGCCCGTGACCACCTACGCCAACCCCGTCCTGAACGCCGACTGGTCCGACCCGGACGTCGTCCGCGTCGGCGACGACTTCTACCTGACCGCCTCCAGCTTCGGCCGGGTGCCAGGACTGCCCCTGCTGCACTCCCGGGACCTGGTCAACTGGACCCTGGTCGGCCACGCCCTCGAACGCCTGGAGCCCGCCGCCGAGTTCCGCACCCCGCGCCACGACTGCGGCGTGTGGGCCCCGTCCCTGCGCCACCACGACGACCGCTTCTGGATCTTCTGGGGCGACCCCGACCGGGGCATCCACCAGGTCAACGCCCCCGAGATCCGCGGCCCGTGGACCCGTCCGCACCTGCTGAAGGCCGGCCGGGGCCTGATCGACCCCTGTCCCCTGTGGGACGAGGAGACCGGCGAGGCCTACCTGGTGCACGCCTGGGCGAAGTCCCGCTCCGGCATCAAGAACCGCCTCACCGGCCACCGGATGAACCCCGACGGCACCGAACTCCTCGACGAGGGCCAGGTGATCGTCGACGGCGACCGCATCCCCGGCTGGTTCACCCTGGAGGGCCCCAAGCTCTACCGGCACGACGGCTGGTACTGGATCCTGGCCCCCGCCGGCGGAGTGGCGACCGGCTGGCAGGGTGCCTTCCGCTCCCGCGGGTTCTTCGGGCCCTACGAGGAGAAGGTCGTCCTTGAGCAGAAGGACACCGATGTCAACGGCCCGCACCAGGGCGGCTGGGTGCGCACTCCGTCCGGCGAGGACTGGTTCCTGCACTTCCAGCAGCGCGGCGCCTACGGCAGGGTCGTCCACCTCCAGCCGATGCGCTGGAGCGATGGGGGCACCTCCCGGTCGAGCGAAGCCGACAGTGGGGGAGGCTGGCCCGTGATCGGGGACGACGGCGCCCCCGTCGCCGTACACCGCACCCCCGATCTGCCGCCGCAGCCGCCCGCCGCGCCCGCCACCGACGACGACTTCCCCGGCGGACGGTTCGGTCGGCAGTGGCAGTGGACCGCCAACCCCCGCGACGGCTGGGCGACCCAGCACTCCGCGGACGGCCTGCGGCTGACCTGCGTCCGCTCGGCCGACGCGCACGACCTGCGCAAGCTGCCGAACGTGCTCACCCAGCGGCTGCCCGGCACCCCCTCGGCGGTCGAGGTCGAACTGCGGCTGGACAGCGACGAACCGGGGGCGCGGGCCGGGCTCGCGGTGCTCGGGGACGCGTTCTGCTGGATCGGCCTCCAGCGCGGGGCGGACGGCTCGGTCCACCTCGTGCACCGGTTCGCGGAGGCTGTGGCGGACGGGGAGCGGGACGCCGACCGTCCCCGGCTCGCCCCCGAGGGCACGGCACGGCTGCGCATAGAGATCGGCACGGGCGCCCGCTGCCGCTTCTCCTACGACACCGGCGACGGCCGCCAGCCCTCCGGCCAGGTCTTCGCCGCCACCCCCTGGCGCTGGGTCGGCGCCCTGCTCGGCCTGTTCGCCCTCGCGCCCGCCGGTCAGGGACGCACCGGCGCCGCCACCTTCACGCACTTCAGGGTCAGCCCTCTGTAACTCACTTGATCCGTACGCCTGTTGGGAGCCGCAATGAAGCACTTCCGTAGCAAGCGCTTGCCCGGCGCGGGCAGAGCCCTGGCCGCCGTGGTCGGCCTGGTCACGGCCCTGTGCCTGGGCTCGGCCGGGGAGGCCGCCGCCGCACCCGCCGACGCCGCGCGACCCGGCACCGCACCCGCCGACGCCGCGCGACCCGGCACCGCCCCAGCCGCCGACCGCTTCTCCAGCCGCCCCCACGGCTTCGCCTCCCTCGCCGGCGGCACCACCGGCGGCGCCGGGGGCAAGGTCGTCACGGTCACCGACCAGGCCTCGCTGGCCAGGTACGCGGCGGCGCCGGAGCCGTACGTCATCCGCGTGTCGGGGTCGATCGACGTCGAGCCGTTCGGCTCGGACATCGTGGTCGGCTCGGACAAGACGATCATCGGCGTCGGCGACACCGGCGAGATCGTCCACGGCGAACTCCACCTCAAACCCGGTACGAGCAACGTCATCATCCGCAACCTGACGATCCGCGACAGCTATGTCGAGGGCGACTGGGACGGCAAGACCACGGACTTCGACGCCATCCAGATGGACGCGGTCGACCACGTCTGGATCGACCACAACCGCTTCACGCACATGGGCGACGGACTGCTCGACATCCGCAAGGACAGCCGGTACGTCACCGTCTCCTACAACCGGTTCACCCACCACAACAAGGCGCTCGGCATCGGCTGGACGGATAACGCCGAGACCCAGATCACCATCGACCACAACTGGTTCTCCGGGACGAAACAGCGCAACCCCTCGGCCGACAACTGCGCCTACGCGCACCTGTACAACAACTACTTCTCGAACCAGGTCACCGACGGCGACCCCGTGTGGACGTACGGCAGTTGGGCGCGCGGCCGGACGAAGATGGTCATCGAGAACAGCTACTACGACGGTGTCCAGCACCCCCATCAGGCGGACGCCACCGCCGAGTTGGTGCAGCGCGGGTCGATCCTGCGGAACACCACGGGCCGCCACGACACGTGGGGCGACGCCTTCGAGCCACGGGAGTTCTACGACTACCGGATCGACCCGGCCGCCGCCGTGCCCGCGCTCGTGCAGCGTTTCTCCGGGCCGCAACGGCGGATCGGCACGGTGCTGCACGTCCCCGCCGACTACCCGACCGTGCAGGCCGCCGTGGACGCCGTGCCCAACGGCAACACCGTGCCGGTGACCGTCGCCGTCGCGCCCGGGACGTACCGAGCGAAGGTCTTCGTCCCCGCGACGAAGCCGAACATCCTGCTGCAGGGGACTGGACAAGATCGGTCCGACACCGTCATCGTCTACGACACGCCCGCCGAGTACGGCGGCTCCACCGGGAGCGCGACCGTACGGATCGCCGCCAATGACGTCACGGCGCGGAACCTCACTTTCAGCAACGACTTCGACGAGGCCGCGCACGAACTGAACGGCGAGCAGGCGCTGGCGATGAAGACGACCGGCGACCGGATCGTCTTCGAGAACACCGCCTTCCTGGGCAACCAGGACACCCTGATGACCGACAGCCCCAAGCTGACCACCATCAGCCGGGTCTACATCCGCGACTCGTACATCGAGGGCGATGTCGACTTCATCTACGGACGGGCGACCACCGTCGTCGAACGCTCCGTGATCAAGGCGCTCAGCCGGGGCTCCGCCACCAACAACGGTTACATCACCGCCGCCTCGACCTGGAAGGGCAACCCCTACGGGTTCCTGATCACGGACTCCAGGGTGGTCAGCGACGCCCCGGCCGGGTCCTTCCACCTCGGCCGGCCCTGGCACCCCGGCGGTGAACCGGACGCCGTCGCCCAGGTGCTGATCCGCGACACCGAGCTGCCGGCCGCGGTCAAGGCCTCGCCGTGGACCGACATGAGCGGCTTCTCGTGGAAGGACGCGCGGTTCACCGAGTACCGCACCTACGGCCCGGGGGCCCAAGTCACCGCGGACCGGCCGCAGATGAGTGACGAGGAGGCGCGGTCGTACACCGTCGCCGACTACCTCGCGGGCGCGGACGGTTGGGCTCCGCACGCCCGCCACCACTGACCCCACCACTTCCTATCACCCCTGATCCAGAAGAACTGGTCCGGAAGAACTGGTCCAGAAGAACTGGTCCGGAAGAACTGATCCAGAAGAAGAGAGCCGACCGATGAAGATCAGCATCCGTAGAAGCAGGCGCGCTGCCACAGCCGTCGCCCTGGGCTCCGTACTCGCCCTGACCGCCACCGCCTGCGGTGACGACGGCAGCGGCGGTGGCGGGGGCAACGGAGCCGAGGGCTCCGGCACGGGAAAGATCGTCTTCTGGGACAACAACGGCGGTGTCCGCACGGACATCTGGAAGGAGATCATCGCCGACTTCGAGAAGGCGAACCCGGACATCGAGGTCGACTACGTCGGCATCCCCTCCACGGAGGTGCAGTCCAAGTACGACACCGCCATCCAGGGCGGCGGGCTGCCGGACGTCGGCGGGGTCGGCGCGGCGATGCTCGCCGGGATCGCCGCGCAGGACGCGCTGGAGCCCGTGGAGGAGCGGCTCGCCGGGTCCTCCCTGGACGGCAAGCTCAACGAGGACATGGTCGAGTCGGTGAAGGTGGCCGGCGGCTCCGACCACATGTACTCGATCCCCACCTCCGCCAACAACGGCGTCCTCTACTACCGCACCGACCTGTTCGACAAGGCCGGTCTCGAGGAACCGAGCACGTGGGAGGCCTTCTACCAGGCCGCCGAGAAGCTGACCGACGCCAAGAAGAACGAGTTCGGCTACACCATCCGCGGCGGCGCGGGCTCGATCGCGCAGGCCCTGGACGCGATGTACGGACAGTCCGGCATCACCTCCTTCTGGGACGCGAGCGGCGAGAAGACCACGGTCAACGACCCGAAGAACGTGGAGGCGCTGGAGAAGTACGCCGCCCTCTACAAGAAGGTCACCCCGGCCGCCGACCTGAACAACGACTTCACCAAGATGGTCGCCCAGTGGGACTCGGGCACCATCGGCATGCTGAACCACAACCTGGGCTCCTACCAGGACCACGTGAAGGCGTTCGGCGCAGAGAAGTTCCGGGGCATTCCGCAGCCGGTCGGTCCGGGCGGCAAGCGGGTGCAGGTGTCCAACCCGGTCGACGGCCTGGGCCTGTTCAAGAGCTCCAAGAACAAGGAAGCGGCCTGGAAGTTCATCGAGTTCGCCGCCTCGCACGAGTCGAACTCCAAGTGGAACGAGTCCGCGGGCGCGATTCCGTCCCACACGGAGGCGGCGAAGGACGCGTGGATCGGTGAGGCGGAGCCGACGAAGCTGGCCGCGGCCGCGTTGAACGACGGTTCCACGACTGTCGTCCAGCTTCCTTACTACCTGCCCGACTGGAACACGATCTCGAAGGCGGACAACGAGCCGAACTTCCAGAAGGTGCTGCTCGGGAAGATGAGCGCGAAGGACTTCCTCGACACGTTGGCGGAGCAGCTGAACGAGGCCCAGGCCGAGTGGAACGAGCAGAAGGGCTGAGAGCTCGGTGGTTTCTGTCGTGGGGGAGCTGCGGGCCGTCGTGGCCGGTCGCGCGGTTCCCCGTGCCCCTGGTAGGTCGAGTCACCCTTCCTGAAAGGAACCCCGTGTCGCTTTCCCGTAGGCAAGTCGCCGCTGCCGCCTTCGCGGCCGTTCCCCTCGGAGTCGCGGTCGGCGGGACCGCGCAGGCATCCTCGCGTCGGACCCGGACCCTCTACCTCGCCGGTGATTCCACCGCCGCCCAGAAGTACGCCGACGCCGCGCCCGAGACCGGGTGGGGCATGGCGCTCCCGTTCCTGCTGCACAAGGGCCTGCGCGTCTCCAACCACGCGGTCAACGGGCGGAGTTCGAAGAGTTTTGTCGACGAGGGCCGACTTGATGTCGTCCTCGGCGCCCTTCGGCCCGGTGACCTCCTGCTGATCCAGTTCGGGCACAACGACGAGAAGACCGCGGACCCCACGCGGTACACCGAGCCCTGGACGACGTACCAGGACCACCTGCGCCTGTATGTCGACGGCGCCCGGTCCCGCGGCGCCCGGCCCGTGCTCGCCACCTCGGTCGAGCGGCGGAAGTTCGACGCGGGCGGCACCGCGCAGCCCACCCACGGCGACTACCCGGCGGCCATGCGTGCGCTCGCCGAGGAGGAGGGCGTGGCGCTGCTCGACATCCAGGCGCTGTCGCTGGCCCTGTGGCAGGAGCTGGGCGCGGAGGAGACGAAGAAGTACTTCAACTGGACCGCCACCGAGCAGGACAACACGCACTTCAACCCGCCCGGCGCGATCGCCGTCGCGCGGCTCGTGGCCCGGGAACTGCTGCGCACGCGGGTGCTGCGCCCGCAGGACGTGCGCAGGATCGACGAGGAGATCCCGGAGTCCTGGATCACCTGGCCCGAGGCCTGAACCCCTACCGAGAGAAGAGAGCCGCACCATGAACGCACTGAAATGGCATGGGCATGCCACCACCAGGGCGGCCGCGCTGATCGGCTGCACCGCGCTCGTCCTCGGTGTCACCGGCACCGGCGTCGCCCAGGCCGGCTCCCGTGACCTGGGCCGGGAGGTCCTGGCCGCCGGGGACGGCTGGGCCTCGGAGGGTGCCGGTACCACCGGCGGTTCGGCCGCCGACGCCGAGCACGTCTACACCGTGACCACGTGGGAGGAGTTCAGGGCCGCCCTGAAGGACGGCGGTGACGCCCCGAGGATCATCAGGGTCAAGGGCATGATCGACGCCGTGTCCCAGGGCTGCGAGGCCTTCGAGGCCGAGGGGTACGACTTCCGGCAGTACCTCGCCGACTACGCCCCGGCCGTCTGGGGCAACGACACCCCCGTCAGCGGTGAGCAGGAGGACCTGCGGGCCGCCTCCGCGGACAACCAGGACAAGGCCATCAAGGCGGCCGTCCCCGCCAACACCACCATCGTCGGAGTCGGCAAGGACTCCGGGATCCTCGGCGGCAGCCTCCAGATCAAGGGCGTGGACAACGTCATCCTGCGCAACCTGACCATCGAGGCCCCGCTCGACTGCTTCCCGCAGTGGGACCCGACCGACGACGACAACACCGGCGCCTGGAACTCCGAGTACGACGGTGTGGTGGTCTACGGCTCCACCCATGCGTGGATCGACCACAACACGCTCACCGACGGCCGCCACCCCGACAGTTCCCTGCCGTCCTACTTCGGCAAGACCTACCAGCAGCACGACGGCCTGCTCGACATCGTGCGCGGGGCGAACCACGTCACCGTGTCGTGGAACTCCTTCGCGGACCACGACAAGACCATGCTGATCGGCAACAGCGACAGCGCGGCCGCCACCGACGCGGGCAAGCTCAAGGTCACGCTCCACCACAACCGCTTCGAGGGCATCGTGGAGCGGGCGCCCCGCGTGCGGTTCGGGCAGGTCGACTCCTACAACAACCACTTCGTGGTGACCAAGGAGCAGAAGTTCGGCTACGTCTTCGGCATCGGCATCGAGTCCCGTCTCCACGCCACGCACAACGCCCTCACGCTGGCCCCCGGCGTCAGCGTCGGCAAGGTGCTGAAGAAGTGGAAGGAGGCGCCGCTGACCGCCGAGCACAACTACGTCAACGGCAAGCTGACGGACCTGATCGCCGTGCACAACGCGGAGATCCCCGAGGAGACCCTTCAGTCCGGCGCGGGCTGGACCCCGACCCTGCGCACCAAGGTCGACCGGCCGCAAGCAGTTCCGGGCATCGTCGACCGCCGGGCCGGCGCCGGCGGCTGCTGACCCGGCGGGGGCCGGGGCGCGCGACCGCCCCGGCCCCCCGCCCACCCCGCCTCCCACGGCGAGGAACACCCCCGTAGGCCACCGCACCTCCAAGGAGCACCCGCATGCCCTGGCCCCACCACGAACCGCCCCTGTCCAGAAGGGGATTCCTGACGGCGGGCGCCGGTGCCGCCGCCGTGATCGGCCTCGCCCCCGCCCCCGGGCGGGCCGGCACCCGCCGCCCCTTCGGCCGCCACGGCTCGCCCGCCGCCCGCCTCACGCCCACCACCCTGTACGTCGACCCGCACGGCCGCGGCGACCACACCACCGTCCAGGCCGCGGTGGACGCCGCCACCGGAAGCGGCTGGACGCTGGTCCTCGCGCCGGGCACCTACCGAGAGACGGTCTCGGTCACCGCCGCCCGCACCGGGATGACCTGGCTCGGTGCCGGCGACGACCCGCGCGACGTCGTCATCGTGTACGACAACGCCGCCGGCACCCCCAAGCCCGACGGCTCGGGCACGTACGGCACCACGGGCTCGGCCACCACCACCGTGCGCGCCGACGGCTTCACCGCCCGCCGGATCACCTTCGCCAACGACTGGCTGCGCGCCGACCATCCGGAGATCACCGGCACCCAGGCCGTCGCGATCAAGGTGACGGGCGACCGCTCGGCCTTCCACCACTGCCGCTTCCTCGGCCACCAGGACACGCTGTACGCCGACACGAACGCGCTGACCCGCTTCGCCCGGCAGTACTTCTCCCACTGCTACGCCGAGGGCGACGTCGACTTCGTCTTCGGCCGGGCCACGGCCGTCTTCGAGCACTGCCACTTCCGCACCCTGACCCGCACCGACCTGGCGGGCGCCCCCTACGGCTTCGTCTTCGCGCCCTCGACGGCGGGCGCCAACCCCAACGGCTACCTGGTCACCCGCAGCCGGGTGACCAGCGAGGCCCCGGACGCCTTCTACAAGCTGGCCCGCCCCTGGGTGCCCAGCTCCGACCCCACCGCCCGCCCCAGGCTCACGGTCCGGGAGACCTGGCTGGGCCCCGGCATCGACGCGGTCGCGCCCTACGCCACCATGTCCAGCGGCCACCCCTGGCAGGAGCAGCGGTTCGCCGAGTACCGCAACACCGGCCCCGGCGCCCGGACCACCGTCCCCGCCAACCGCCCCCAACTCACCGACGAACAGGCCGAGTCACAGACCCGAGCCGCCCTGCTCGGCGAGTGGGAGCCGTGGCGGGACGCCCGCTGAGCGCGACGATCGACTGAGCCAAGCGGACCTGGCGCATTCGACTGCAGTTCCTCGCGCCCCAAAAGGGGCGCGAGGAACTGCGCGACCGGCCACGACGAGTCCCCGGGCGAACGACGACCCGTCGCGGCACTTTCAGCGGAGCGCTCAGCGCTTGACCGGCCGGACCGACTCCAGGGTCGGCACCACCGGGACGATCGTGCCGTCCGCGGCGAAGCGCAGGCGGTCGATCGTGGTCTCCCGGTGCATGCCGTCGCCGCCCGGCCGGCCGGGGCCGTTCAGGGCGAAGCGGTGGTAGACGATGTACCAGTCGTCGGTGCCGGGGGTGTTGACCACCGAGTGGTGGCCGGTGCCCTTGATGCCGTACTCGGGCCGCTTGGCGAGGATCGTGCCGTGCTTGGTCCACGGGCCGAGCGGGGACGGGCCGGTGGCGTAGGCGACGTGGTAGTTCTCGCTGCGGGTGTCGTCCTCGGACCACATGAAGTAGTACGTGCCGTTCCGCTTGATCACGAAGGCGCCCTCACGGAAGTTCTCGGGGGTGATGTCCTTCACCGCGGCCGGGTCGAACGACACCATGTCGTCGTTGAGCGGTACGACATAGCCGCGGCCGTTGCCCCAGTACAGGTACGCCTGTCCGTCGTCGTCCGTGAAGACCGCCGGGTCGATCATCTGGCCGCCCCAGGCGCCGCCCTTGGCCACCAGGGGCTTGCCCAGGGCGTCCTTGAAGGGGCCGGCGGGGGAGTCGGCCACCGCCACGCCGATCTGCTGCTCGGCGCAGAAGTAGAAGTAGTACTTGCCGTCGCGCTCGGCGATCGCCGGTGCCCAGGCGTAGGTGTCACCCCAGCTCACGTCGGGGCCGAGGTCGAGGATGACTCCGTGGTCCTTCCAGTGGACCAGGTCCTTCGACGAGTACGCCTTGAACCGCGTCCCGCTCCAGCCGCGGAAGCCGTCGGTGGTCGGGTAGATCCAGTACTCGCCGTTCAGGTAGTGCACGTCCGGGTCGGCGTTCAGGCCGGGCAGGACGGGACTGCGGGTCGGCACCGCCTCGACCGTCCAGGTGCGGCTCGTGCCGTCCGCCGCCGTGACGGTGTACGTCCGCGGGGTGCGGAAGTCGCGCCGGGTGCCGGACCTCGGGCTGACCGTGGCGCCCTCGCCCACCCACAACTGCGGGGCGAGACGCCGCAGATCGGCGTTCGGCTCCATCGGGAGGACGACCTTGTTCGCCGACTCGGTGACGATCGCGTACCCCTTCTGCCCGCGCGCCGTCGCGTCCACCAGTGAGGTCGGGCTCTCGGGGTAGGCGGCCAGCAGCCGGTCGTACTCCTTCTGCGTCACCGGGATGACCGTGCCGTGCCGCGGGCTCGCGGGCAGTTGGTAGTCCGTCGACGGGGTCCACCGGCCGGAGTCGAGGTCGGTGGTCTCGAAGGGGAGGTAGCCGCGGCCGCCGTACTCGTCGATGAACAGGTACCACTTGTCCTCGGTGTTGGACTTGAACACCGTCGGTCCCTCGCCGCGGTCCATCGCCCCGCTGCCGATGCAGTCGGAGACGAACTCGTACGAGGTGTCGGTCAGCGAGGACGACTTCTCACCGGTGACGAACTTCGAGCAGGGGCTGCCGGAGGAGGGGTCCCGCTCGTCCTTGGTGTAGCGGTAGTAGGTGCCCGCGTGCTCGACGACCGTGGAGTCGATGACCGAGTAGCCGGGGTCGTTCCACACCTTGGGCTCGCTGAAGGTGCGGAAGTCCTTCGTGGTCGCGTACAGCATCTTGTTGTACGTCGAGCCGGTGTGGCCGGGGTCGTCGTCGGCGTACAGCTTCGACGCCCAGAAGACGACGTACTCGCCGAGCGAGGCGTCCCAGTAGGCCTCCGGCGCCCAGGTGTTGCCCGCGTTGTCGGGGGAGACCTTCACCAGGCGCTGGTCGGTCCAGTTCACCAGGTCGGTGGACTCCCAGACCATGATCGACTTGCTGCCGTGCCGCTGGACGTGGTCCCAACTGCCGCTGGAGTTGCGGTACATGCGCAGATCGGTGGCGATCATGTAGAACTTGTCGCCCTCGGGGGAGCGGATCACGAACGGGTCGCGCAGCCCCTTCTCCCCGATCGTGGAGGTCAGGACCGGTTTGCCGGCGTTCAGCTCGCGCCAGTGCAGGGCGTCGTTGCCCCGGCTGAGGGCGTAGCGGATCTGCTCGCCGTCGGCGGTGCCCTCGCCGGTGAAGTAGGCGAAGAGATAGCCGGCGTACTTGGGCTGCTTCACGGGTGGTGCTCCGGAGTGGGCGGAACCGGGCGGGGCGGTGAGGAGGGCGAGGAGGAGCGAGAGACAGGCGACGAGCAGGAGGCGTGGGCGCATGTCAGTCCCTGTGTGGGTGTGGGGGTTTCTGTTGAAGGTGGGGCGCCCTCGGAGTGTTACCAGCCGGAAACAGCACGTCAATCGGTAGCGGTGGGATGGAAGTGAGCGAAAGTTTCGGTCGCTTTCGCCGGGGGCGCCAACCCCGCCCCCGGGCCGGGCACCGGACCCGAGAAGCGCGCCCCCGCCGGTCGTCACCGGCGGGGGCGCTTCATCTGCTGACCGAGGGGGGCTCAGGTCAGCAGGTCTTTGGGGTTACTACTGGTACGTGATGTCAGACGCGCCGAAGCGGCATGACGTTCCGTCCGCGGCCACACCGAGCCGATTTCGAAGGCCGGGGCACCGGCGACCACCGCCCGCCGCCCGGTGAGCCCGGTGACCCGGCGGCGGACGCGCTGTTCGGCTCGTGCGGTCATGCCCATTCCTTGCGTGGGGAGAGGTGCCTTGCGCTTCCTGGTCGCCACGGGTGCGGAAAGGGTTGCCGCGCCCTCGGAACTTTTTCGCGCCTTCCTTCGCGGCTGCCTTCCGCGGGCCCTACGAGCCGCCCTCGGCGTTCGGGCCGTCGCCCTCCTGCGGGGCGAAGCCGCCGGCCACGGACCACTGCTTGCCGCCCGCCCGGGCCGTCGCCGTATAGCGGTCGTCCTTGGCGTCCCGGCCCCCGCGCTCATGGTTGTACTGGCCCGCGAACACCCACTCGCCCTTGCGGGCCGTACGGCCCTCCTTGAGCTTCCAGGTGTACACGAGGAAGCCGTCACGCTCCTCGACGGTGAGCGTGAAGTCGTCCTCCGGCAGCGACCGCCAGGCACCGGACGAACTCACCCCGCCGGTCTGCGCCACCTTCAGCACGACCGTGAGCCCGGTCAGTTCCTCGTCCGTCCTCAGCGTCACGTTGCTCTGCGCCCAGAACTCGTTGCTGTGCGGGTCCACCGTGCCCTCCGACCACAGCGGGCCGTCCTGCGCGTCCGCCGCGGGCGGCTGGGCCGTCGCCGACGGCTGAGTCTGCGTGGGCGTCGCACTCGGCTTCCGGCCGCCCTCCCCGGAGCGCTCCGGAGTCGGGTCCGCGGGCGGGGCCGGCGGGGCAGGCGCACGGCTGGTCGTGTCCGGCGACGGCGTGGGTGTCGGCGAGGTCGTCACCGACCGCTGCGGGGTGTCCTCCTTCACGGCCGACGCCACCGCGTAGCCGCCGACCGCGAGCACGCCCGCGACCGCGGCCGTCGCGCTGACCACCCGCACCCAGCCGAAGACCGGCGGACGGGTGGCCCGGTGGTCGGGACGGGTCTGTTCCGCCATGCCGCGCTCGACCCGGGCGAGGATGTGCTCGCGGTTCGGCTCGTGCTCCCCGGCCGCCTGGTGCAGCCGGGCGCGCAGCTCGTCGTGCACGTCCCGCTGCATCCTCATCGGTCCCTTCCTGCGGCATTGCGCGCCATGGCCGTCTGCATCCTCAGCGGTGACTCCTGTGTGCCGAGCAGCCGCTGGAGCTCCGCCATTCCCTTGGACGTCTGGCTCTTCACCGTACCGACCGAGACGCCGAGGGCCAGTGCGGTGTCCTTCTCCGAGAGGTCGAAGGCGTGCCGCAGCACCACGCAGGCGCGTTTGCGGAACGGGAGTCTACGCAACGCCTCTTGGACGTCGACGACGCCCGCCACGTCCGGGTTCTCCGTCTTCTCCTCGCGCTGCGACCAGAACAGCGCGATGCGCCGCCGCTCACGGACGGCGCTGCGGATCCGGGTACGGGCCAGGTTGGCGACCACACCGCGCGCGTAGGCGGCCGGATGGTCGGCCGCGCGGACCCGGTCCCACCGGTGCCACAGCGCCAGCAGCGCGTCCGCCGCCAGATCGTCGGCGGCGTCCGGGTCGCCCGTCAGCAGATGGGCCAGCCGGGACAGTTCGGCGTAGTGGCGCTCGAAGAAGGCATGGAACTCCACGGAGGCGGCGTCGTCGACGACTGTGCCCACGGGCGACCTCTCCTGCCGATGAGTGGCATGTGAATGACGTGTGGTGGTCCGGCGATCTTCCAGCGATCTTCCGGTCGAGGTCCGGAAGCGTAGCAGTGATCGAACACGTGGTTCGTACGGGGCTTCGAACACCGTGTGGCGGGCCGCACGGTGAGCAGGCCCGATCCGTAACACGGGGAAAACCTGAAACGGGTTCGACGCAGGAACAATCCAGCCAGCATCCGCACACCGATCAGTCAGGCACCGAGGAGCGACCCGCATGCCCGAACTGCAGAAGACCGTCGACCGGCCGGAGGACGCGCCCCCGGCCGTAAGCAGCGTCGACCGCTTCTTCAAGATCTCCGAACGGGGGTCCACCTTCGGTCGTGAGATACGCGGCGGCTTCGCCACGTTCTTCACGATGGCCTACATCCTTGTCCTGAATCCCATCATTCTCGGCAGCGCGACGGACAAGTTCGGCCACCAGCTCAACCCGGTCCAACTCGCCACCGCCACCGCCCTGGTGGCCGCCGTGATGACGATCGTCATGGGCGTCGGCGGCAACCTGCCGCTCGCCCTCGCCGCCGGCCTCGGCCTCAACGCCGTCGTCGCCTACCAGATCGCCCCGCTGATGAGCTGGGACGACGCGATGGGCCTGATCGTCCTCGAAGGCCTGCTGATCTGCGTACTGTCGGCCACCGGGCTGCGCGAGGCCGTCATGCACGCCATCCCGCAGGCGCTCAAGCAGGCGATCAGCGTCGGCATCGGCCTGTTCATCGCCTTCATCGGCTTCGTCGACGCAGGCTTCGTCACCCGCATCCCCGACGCGGCGAACACCACCGTCCCGGTGCAGCTCGGCGGTACCGGCACCCTCTCCGGCTGGCCGATGTTCGTCTTCTGCCTCGGCCTGCTGCTCACGGTCGGGCTGCTCGCCCGCAAGGTCAAGGGCGCCATCCTGATCAGCATCGTCGCCACGACGGCCGTCGCCCTCGTCGTCAACGCGATCGCCGACGTCGAGACCTGGGGCCTGACCACGCCCACGTGGCCCAACCAGCTGGTCGACACCCCCGACTTCGGGCTCCTCGGCGACTTCAGCCTGTTCGGGGCGTTCGGCGAGGCCACCGTCATCACCGTCGTCCTGCTCGTCTTCACGCTGATCCTGTCCGACTTCTTCGACACCATGGGCACCGTCGTCGGCATCAGCGCGGAGGCGAACCTGCTGGACGAGCAGGGCAAGGTCGGGAACCTGGGCCGCGTGCTGTTCATCGACGGCGCGGCGGCGGTTGCGGGCGGCGCGGCGTCCGCGTCCTCCGCGACCTCCTACATCGAGTCGGCGGCCGGGGTCGGCGAGGGCGCCCGCACGGGCTTCGCCAACCTGGTCACCGGCGGCCTCTTCGCCCTCGCCCTGTTCCTCACCCCGGTCCTGACCATCGTCCCGCTCCAGGCCGCCGCCCCCGCCCTCGTCGCGGTCGGCTTCCTGATGATGACCCAGGTCAAGTACATCGACTGGGACAAGTACGAGACCGCCGTCCCGGCCTTCCTCACCATGGCCGTCATGCCGTTCACCTACTCGATCACCAACGGCATCGGGGCCGGCTTCGTCTCCTACGTCCTGATCAAGGCGGTGCTGGGGAAGACGAAGGAGGTCCACTGGCTGATGTGGATCACGTCGACGCTGTTCCTGGTGTACTTCGCGATCGATCCCATCGAGCAGATGCTGGGCGTGAAGTAGCCGCCGGGGCCCCGCACTACCCCTTGAGCGCCGCCTCCATCATCGCCTTGGCCACCGGCGCGGCCAGCCCGTTGCCGCTGACCTCCGACCGGGCCGCGTCCGACTGCTCCACCATGACCGCCACGGCGACCTCCTTGCCGTCGGCCTCGGCGTACGAGGTGAACCAGGCGTACGGCGTCTGGCTGTTGTTCTCGCCGCGCTGGGCCGTACCGGTCTTGCCGCCCACGGTCGCGCCCGGGATCCGCGCGTTCGTGCCGGTGCCCTCCTCGACGACCGTCCGCATCGCCGACCGCAGTTCGTCGGCGGTCTCGGAGCTCATGATGCGGGTCGTGCCGGCCTCGTCGTCGTAGTCCTTCAGGACGTCGCCGCCGCTGTCGGTGATCTCCGACACCATGTGCGGCGACACCAGCTCGCCGCCGTGGGCGACGGCCGCCGACACCATGGCCATCTGCAGCGGCGTCGCGGTGACGTCGAACTGGCCGATGCCGGTCAGGGCGGTCTGCGCGTCGTCCATGCCGGAGGGGTACACGCTCTCGTACGCCCGTACCGGTACGTCCTGCTTGTCGTCGTTGAAGCCGAACTTCTCCGCTGTCGCCCGCACCTTGTCCTGGCCCAGGTCGTAGGCCATCTTCGCGAAGACGTTGTTGCAGGAGTACTGCAGCGCCACCCGGATCGAGGCGTTCTCGCAGGGCGCCGACCTGTTCTCGTTCTCCAGGACCGTCACCGTGCCCGGCAGGGTGTACGGGTCGGGGCTGTCGGTCTTCTCGTCCACCGACCTGTACAGCCCGTCCTCCAGCGCGGCCGCCGCCACGACCAGCTTGAACGTCGAGCCCGGCGCCACCGGCTGGCGCAGCGCGCGGTTGGTCAGCGGTTTGTCGGGGTCCTTGGTCAACTGCTTCCAGGCCGACCCGGCGGTGTTGGCGTCCGTCAGCGACGACGGGTCGTACGACGGGGTCGACACGACCGCAAGGATCTTCCCGGTCGCCGGGTCGATCGCGACCGCCGCGCCCTTCTTGTCGCCCAGCGCCTCGTACCCCGCCTTCTGCACGTCCGGGTCGATCGTGGTGACCACGTTGCCCGGCTCCGCCCGCTTGCCGGTGACCGTGTCCATCACGGTCTTCAGCCGGTCGTCCGTGCCGTTGAGCAGGTCCTGGTAGATGCCCTCCAGCTGGGTGGGCGCGTAGGCCTGCGAGGCATAGCCGGTCACCGCCGCGTACAGCTCACCGTCGGTGTACGTGCGCTTGTACGCGAGGTCGCTTCCCTTCGTCCTCGCCGAACCGGTGACCGCCTCACCGGCCACGATGATGTTCCCGAGCGGTGCCGCGTACGTCGCGATCACGTTCCGCCGGTTGTCCTTGTCGTTCGCGAGCGCCCGGCCCTCGTAGAACTGCACCCAGGTCGCCCTGACCAGCAGAGCGAGGACCATGAGCAGCGTGAAGACCGCGGCGCGCCTGATCGTCTTGTTCATCCCGCCGTGAGGACGAGCGACGCCGGGCGGATCGTTCCCCCGCGCGGCTTTTCTCATCGAGCGTTCATGAAGCCCGCCTCGTACGCGGCGATCACGGCCTGGGTGCGGTCCCGGGTGCCGGTCTTCGCCAGTACCGCCGCCACGTGCGACTTCACGGTGGCGGGGCCGACCTCCATCCGCCGGGCGATCTCCGCGTTGGTCAGCCCGGCCGCCATCAGCCGCAGCACGTCGCTCTCCCGCCCGGTGAGCCTCGCCACCCAGGGCGCGGGCGCGGGGTACGCGCGCGCGTGCTCGGCGGCGAGGGTGCGCACGGCCGCCGGGAACAGCAGGGTGTCGCTGCGCGCGACCAGCCGTACCGCCTGTACGAGCGCGTCCGCGTCGGCCCGCTTGAGCAGGAACCCGGCGGCCCCGGCGCGCAGGGCGTCGTACACGTAGGAGTCGTTCTCGAAGGTGGTCACGACGACGATGCGGGGCGGATCGGGAAGCGTGGCGAGGATCTGCTCGGTGGCGCGGATGCCGTCGACCTCCGGCATGCGTACGTCCATCAGCACGACGTCGGGCCGCCGCTCCCGTACGACGGACACGGCCTCGGCGCCGGTGGCCGCCTCGCCGACCACCTCCAGGTCCGGCTCGGCGGAGAGGATGGCGCGCAGGGCGGTGCGGACCATGCGCTCGTCGTCGGCGAGGACGACCCGGACGGGCGGACGGGGGGTCATACGGGTCCTTTCATGCGGGGCTGCTCAGGGGGAGGCGTATGTGTGGGCGTCGGCCGACGGCGTCGATGCCGGCCCGTGCGGTGCCGGGCAGGCTGCGGCCGTCGCCGGGGCGGCGCGGGTCTTTTCACGCGGGGCTCCTCAGCGGGAGGCGTACACGCAGGCGCCAGCCGGCCGCGTCGGCGCCCGCCTCGGCGGTGCCGCCGAGCAGCCGGGCCCGGTCGGCGATGCCGCGCAGGCCGTGGCCGCCGCCGGGGCGGCAGGGGGCGGCGGCGCCGAGGGGGTTGTCCAGGGTGATCTCCAGATGCCCGTCCGCGACGGCGATCCGCAGGGTCACGGTGACCTGCCCGCCCGCGTGCTTCAGCGCGTTGCTCAGCCCCTCCTGCACGATGCGGTACGCCTCGCGGGACACCACCGGCGGCAGCGACTCGGGGTCGGCGTCGACGGTGGCCCTCACCCGCAGCCCGCCGGCCCTGGTGCGGCGCAGCAGACCGTCGAGATCGGCGGCGAGGGTGGGCGCGGGCGCGGTGCCCGGTGCGTCGCCCTCCCGCAGCACTCCGAGGACGGCGTCCAGTTCACCGACCGTACGCCGCGTGGTGTCCTCGATCGCGGCGAGCGCCTCCCGCACGAACTCCGGGTCGCTGTCCAGAACCCGGCGGGCCGCGCTCGCCTGGAGCGCCACCGCGCTCAGGGCGTGCCCGACGGAGTCGTGCAGCTCGCGCGCCAGCCGGTTGCGTACGGCGAGATCGGCGGCGCGGGCCTCGGCCGCCGCGAGCCGGTCCTCCGGGGTCGGGCCGAGCAGCGCGGGCGCCCAGCGGGCGAGCAGCGCGCCCGCACCGGCCGCGCAGGCGGCGAGCGCCACCAGACAGGCCACGCCCGCGACCGGCATCAGCGCCAGCAGCCGGCCGTCGCCCATGGCCTCGGGGAGTCCGAGCAGGTCGTCGTCGAACAGGGCGACGACCGGCAGGGCGATCAGCACGGCGGCGAACGGCGGCACCGCCAGCGACATCCCCGCGATGATCCCGCCGAAGCCGAGATGCAGCGTGAACCAGGCAGCCGTACGCCGCCTCGCCACCCGGCTCCGGGCGGGACCGTAGGACAGCCTGCCCTCGTCGACCCCGCACAGCGACCGCACCACGACGGCCTCCATGGAACGGGTCAGTGGGAACAGCCACGCGGTGAGCGCGGCCAGCGGCAGTCCGACGACGAACGACAGCACCTGCGCGCGGAGGTCGTTGAAGACGTACCGCGAGTCGAGCGCGGGCCCGACGACGAGCTGCCCGACGAAGACATACGGCATGGCGAGCGCGCCGCCGAGGATCAGATGGATCCACCGCCGGCGCGTCCGCCGCCCGAACAACAGCCGGGCGAACTCCCTCACGTGCGGCGCCGGAGGAGGACGGCGGACCGCTCCGCGAGGAAGTGGGCCCCCACGGCGGCCACCAGGATGCCGGTGATCATCTGGCCAGCGTAGGCGAAGTGCATCGCCGGGGTGAGGCGGTCGCCGACGTCGTCCGTGCCGGTCAGGGAGGCGAGCGACAGCCAGGCGCCCCAGCAGGCGACAGCGCCCGAACCGACCCAGGCCAGCGCGAGCGGCACCCCGACCGGCAGCACGGGCGCGCCGCGGAAGGCGAGCAGCCAGGCGCCGGCCACGGCGGCGAGGAGGAAGAGCACGTCCACGGCCTGCAGCACGTGGAAGTCGGTGGTGCGGTCGGCGACCCGGCCCGCGCTCAGGCCGGCGGTGCCGCCGCAGGCCCACAGCAGATGGCAGGCGAGCGGGAACAGGGCGACGACGGCGGCGGCGACGGCACCGGCACGCCGGACGGAGGCGCCGGAGCCGCGCGGCAGGTCCCAGATCCGGCCGTGCCACAGCTCGCCCCAGCGGTCACGGGCGTACAGGACGAAGAGCGTGCCGAGCGCCAGGCCCTGGACGATGAAACCGCCGTAGACGACCCCGAACACCCACTCGTGGAGGAACGGGGCGGCCGCCGAATCACCTCCCGTGTCATCGGCGGTGCTCACCGTGCCGCCGAGGAGCCGCACGAGAAGTTGGAGCGGGAAGCCGGTCATGATCGGCGCGAGCAGGCCGGTGGCGACCCATACGGGCACCGCCAGCAGCCAGGCCGGGACGCGCAGCCCCCAGGGGCGGGTCAGCACCAGGGCCAGCACGATGACGCCGGAGTCCATCAGCAGCGTGATCCCGTTGGCGACCGCCATGGCCGTCCGGTGCTCCAGCAGCGAGCTGCCCTCCGGAATGCCGATGTGGCTCCCGGCCAGCCAGGCCACCTTGAGTCCGACGTACGGCAGACAGGAGACGATGGCCACGGCCCGCAGCGCCCGCCGGGGGAGGGAGAGGGGGAGGGCGCCGGACTTCGGCCCGCGTTCGGCTTCGGCGAGGAGTGACTGCGTCATGCCCTCACGCTCTCGCGGCACCCCCGGCGCCCGCCTCCTGCACGGCGACGATCCCTCTCCGCCGTGCGGGGGAGAGGGGGCTCAACCCTCCAGGACCAGCACGACCTCGTCGATCTCCTCGCCGCGGGCGTTGGCGAACCCGCGCGCGTGGGCGGTCACCCGGAACCCGCACTTCTCCAGCACGCGCCGCGACGCGGCGTTGTCCGCGGCGGCGCGGGCGTACAGCGGGCGTTCGGGGACCTCGGCGACCAGCGCCGCGAGGGCGGCCTTGGCGATACCGCGTCCCCAGTACGCGCGGTCGATCCAGTAGGTGACCTCGCGCTCGCCGGGCTCCCCGTACACCGCCGTGCTGCCCACCACGTCACCGTCCACGAGGATCGTGCGGTGGACGGCGTCGGAGGCGAGGGCCCGTTTCCAGTGGGCGTCGAACGCGTCCCGGTCGGCCGGGTCCTTGGGGGTGAAGGCGGCCATGCGGACGGCCTCGGGGTCGTTCATCTGCCGGAAGAAGACCGGCAGATCACTGTCGTGGACCGTGCGAAGGGTGAGCTCCATGCCTCAGAGCCTACGAGTGGCCAGGGTCAGCCGGTCCCGGGCGTCGAACAGCGCGTCCTTCACCATCTGTTCGTGGGCGGGCGTCAGCCGCGCCACCGGCACCGAGCAGCTGATCGCGTCCCGCGCGGGGGTGCGGTAGGGGACCGCCACGCCGAAGCAGCGCAGCCCGAGGGTGTTCTCCTCGCGGTCCACGGCGAAGCCCTGCTCGCGCACCTGGTGCAACTCCTCGATGAGCTTCTCCCGGTCCGTGATCGTGTTCTCCGTGAGCGCCGGCAGGGTCTCCGGGAGCATCTTGCGGACCTGCTCGTCGGTGTACGTGCTCAGCAGCGCCTTGCCCAGGGAGGTGGAGTGCGCCGGGAGGCGGCGGCCCACGCGCGTGAAGGGGCGCAGGTAGTGCTGGGACTGACGGGTGGCCAGGTAGACGACGTTGGTGCCGTCCAGGCGGGCCAGGTGGATGGTCTCGGTGGTGTCGTCCGCCAGCCGGTCCAGCGTCGGGCGGGCCGCCGCCACCACTTCGTCGCCGTCGATGTAGGAGGTGCCGACCAGCAGCGCCCGCACGCCGATGCCGTACCGCGTGCCCGTCGCGTCGGTCTCCACCCAGCCCAGCTCCACGAGGGTGCGCAGCAGCATGTACAGGCTGGACTTGGGGTACCCGACGGCCTCTTGGACCGCCGCGAGGGAGTGCATACCGGGGCGGCCGGCGAAGTACTCGAGCAGTTCGACCGTCCGCACCGCGGACTTGACCTGCGCTCCGCCCCCCGTCTCGCCAGCCGACATCGCCCTTGACCCCTTCGTTCGACGAGAAGCTGAAGATATAGTCTCCAACGGCATATTCACCATCAGAGACGATGTTCAGTATATCGAACGACCCTGGTGGATGACCCGTACTGCGGCATGACATGTGTGGAGGGACCTGCGGTGGCAGCAGCACCAGTCTGGAGTGTCGACCCCCGTACCGGGAAGCAGCGCGAGCAGGTTGCGGTGGAGGCCACGGCCCAGGAGGTGGACGCCGCCGTCCGCGCCGCGCACGACGCCCGCGCGGCCCTGGCCGACCGCACGGTCCGCGCCGCCTTCCTGCGCACGGCCGCCGAGAAGCTGGAGGGCGCCAAGGAGCAGCTCGTCGAGGCGGCCGACGCCGAGACCGCGCTCGGGCCGGTCCGGCTCACCGGCGAACTCGCCCGCACCTGCTACCAGTTGCGGGCCTTCGCCGACATCGTCGACGAGGGCGCCTTCCTCGACGTCGTGATCAACCACCCCGACGACACCGCGACCCCGCCCATCCCGGACCTGCGCCGCTACAAGGTGCCCCTCGGGGTCGTCGCCGTGTACTCGGCCTCGAACTTCCCCTTCGCCTTCTCCGTCGCCGGCGGCGACACCGCGAGCGCGCTCGGCGCGGGCTGCCCGGTCGTCGTCAAGGCCCACCCCGACCACCCCGGCCTGTCCGAGCTGGTCGCCAAGGTGCTGCGCACGGCCGCCGCCGAGCACGGCGTCCCCGAGGGCGTGGTCGGTCTCGTCCACGGCTTCGAGGCCGGCATCGAGCTGATCAGGCACCCGCTGGTCGCGGCGGCCGGCTTCACCGGTTCGGTACGGGGCGGGCGTGCCCTCTTCGACGCGGCGGCCGCCCGTCCGGTCCCGATCCCCTTCCACGGCGAGCTGGGCTCCCTGAACCCCGTGCTGGTCACGGAGGCCGCCGCCGCCGAGCGCGCGGAGGCCATCGGCGCGGGGCTCGCGGGCTCCATGACCCTGGGCGTCGGCCAGTTCTGCGTGAAGCCCGGTCTGGTGCTGGCCCCGGCCGGCGACGCGGGCGACCGGCTCCTCAAGTCCCTGACGGACGCGGTCAGCAACACCGACGCGGGTGTCCTGCTGGACCACCGCATGCGGGACAACTTCGTCGCCGGGGTCGCCGAGCGCGCCGAACTGCCCGACGTGGAGACGCCCGTGACCCCGGGCGCCGGCAGCGAGCACACGGTGAGCGCGGGCTTCCTCACGGTGCCGGCGGACCGGCTGGCCGCCGAGGGCGCCTACGACCTGCTCCTGGAGGAGTGCTTCGGGCCCGTCACCGTCGTCGCCCGCTACGCCGACGAGGACGAGGCGAAGACCGTGCTGTCGCGGCTGCCGGGCAACCTCACGGCGACCGTTCACGTGTCCTCGGAGGAGGCGGAGGGCAAGGGCCGCGGCCCCGAACTGCTCGCGGAGCTGACCCCGCTGGCCGGCCGCGTCCTGGTGAACGGCTGGCCGACGGGCGTGGCCGTGGCCCCCGCCCAGCACCACGGCGGCCCGTACCCGGCGACCACGTCCACCTCCACGTCCGTCGGCGGCACGGCGATCGAGCGGTGGCTGCGACCGGTCGCCTACCAGGGCGCCCCCGAGGCCCTGCTCCCGCCGGAGCTGAAGGACGACAACCCCCTGGGCCTGCCCCGGCGTTTCAACGGCCGTCTGGAGCGCTGACCCCGCGATGGACGTAGAGCTCCCGGAACTCCCCTTCCCGCTGCGCGCCCACGGTCCCGACGGTCACTGGTCCTACGAGGGCGGCGTGCTCACCGGCCGGGCAGGCTCCCGGCAGGACCGCTTCGTGCCGCCCACCGGCGAGGCGCTGGACCCCGCCTCCGACGCGCCGCGGCTGCTGGGCGCCCCCGAGGGGGACTTCCGGCTCGTCGCCCGGGTCACCGTCG
Source organism: Streptomyces sp. TRM68416 (assembly GCF_014596915.1). Classification (GTDB taxonomy): domain Bacteria; phylum Actinomycetota; class Actinomycetes; order Streptomycetales; family Streptomycetaceae; genus Streptomyces. Next base: position 114,738 of record NZ_JACVWU010000019.1, on the reverse strand, counting down.
GGTTCGCCGGGGCCTTCGACGCCGGGGTGCTCTACGTCCATGTCGGGGAACGGGCCTGGGCCAAGCTCTGTCTGGAGTACTCCCCGGACGTGCCCACCGTCTGCACGGTGGTCACCCGGGGACACTCCGACGACGCGAACTCCTGGACGGTGGAGGGCGATTCGGTCTGGCTACGAGTGAGCCGCACCGGACGCGCCTTCGCCTTCCACGCCTCCCACGACGGCCACCACTGGACCTTCGTCCGCCTCTTCACCCTGGCCGACGAGAAGGAGACCGGCGCGGCCCTCGTCGGCTTCATGGCCCAGTCGCCGATGGGGGAGGGGTGCGTGGTGACCTACGACCACCTGGAGTTCAGGCCGGGCGGACCGAGCGACCTGAGAGACGGAAGCTGAGCAGGAACGTCGTCAGGAGCAGGGCCGCGCTGATGGCCAGGCTCCACCGCATGCCCGCCGCGAACCCGTCGGAGACCAGCGCGCCGAACACGGCGATCCCCAGCCCTCCGGCCACCTGCCGCGCCGCGTTGAGCACCCCGGCCGCCAGCCCCGCCCGCTCGGCGGGGACCGCGTCCATCATCGCCGCGGTCAGCGGCGGCACCGTCAGCGCGCAGCCCAGCGCCATCGGCACCAGGAGCACGGCCACCAGGGCCGGAGGCGTGCCGGCGTCGACGTAGAGCAGGACCAGCAGGCCCACGACGGCCAGCGCCTGGCCCGCCAGCATGGGCAGGCGCGGGCCGTGGCGTCCCGCGAGCTTGCCCGCCACCACGTTCGTCACCGCGATCAGCCCGGTCATTGGCAGGAACATCAGGCCCGCGTGCAGCGCGGACAGCCCCTGGACCTGCTGGAAGAAGAGCGAGAAGACGAACACCAGGCTGTAGAAGGCCACGCTGACCGCCGCTCCCGCCGCCACCGCCGCCGTCACCGTCCGGTCGCGGAAGAGCCCGAGCGGCACCACCGGGTGCGCGTGCCGGGACTCGACACGGAGGAACGCCACGGCGGCGGCGACGCCGACCGCCAGGGCCGCCCAGCCCGCCGTCCCGCCCTCGATCACCGCGAACGCCACCGACGTCAGCGCCAGCGCCGCCGTCACCTGGCCCGGAACGTCCAGCGGCGCCGGACGGCGCTCCGAGCGCGGGGCCCGCACCAGCAGGGCCAGGATCAGCAGTCCGACCGGCAGGTTGACGAAGAAGATCCCGCGCCAGTCCCAGGCCGTGGTGAGCGCCCCGCCCGCCACCGGGCCGAGCGCCACCGCCGCCGAACCGCCCGCCGCCCACGCGGCCACCGCCCGGGCCCGCCCCGCCGGGTCGGGGAACGCCTGCCGCACCAGCGCCAGCGAGGCCGGGAGCACGACCGCCGCCGCCATGCCCTGCACCGCCCGCGCACCGAGCAGCACCGGCAGGTTCGGGGCGAGTCCGCAGGCCACCGAGGCCAGCGTGAACACCGCGGTGCCGAGCGCGTACGCCCGGCTCGCCCCGGCGCGGTCCGAGAAGGCGCCGGTGGAGAGCATCAGCGCGGCGAAGGGCAGCGTGTAGGCGTCCACCACCCACTGCAAGCCGGACATCCCGCTGTCGAAGGAGCCGCCGATCGCGGGCAGGGCGACGTTCACCACGGAGGCGTCGAGGCAGATCAGCCCGAAGCCGAGGAGGGCGGCGGTCAGGGTGAGCGCGGGGGAGGGCCGCTTCGCGGGCAACGGGAGAGGAGTTTCCGGCAGTTGGACGGTCTGCTTCGTTGACATGCCCCCATGCTGCGGATCACGCGCGGCGTACAGTAGTGGCCCGAATGCCATACGTCCGGAGGTTCTGGCCATGCACCGAGTCGCCGTCATCGCCCCCTTCCGGGTGTCGATGTTCAACCTCGCCATCCCGGAGCTGTTCTTCGAGCGGACGTACGTGGACGGCGTGCCCGGCTACGAGGTGACCGTCTGCACGCCCGAGCCGGGGACGATCGTCACGACCGGGGGCCTGGACCTGCACGTCGGCAAGGGCCTTGAGATCCTCGACGACGCCGACACCGTGCTCGTCGCGGGCACCGGCGAGCGGTTCGAGCCGGAGCCGCGCACCGTCGCCGCCGTCCGCGCGGCCGCGGCGGCCGGCAAGCGCGTCGCCTCCATCTGCAGCGGCGCCTTCGTGCTCGCCGAGGCCGGCCTGCTCGACGGCCGCAGCGCCACCACGTACTGGCAGCTCACCCAGGAGCTGCGCGAGCGCTACCCGGCGCTCGACGTCAAGGGCGACGTCCTCTACGTGCAGGACGGCCAGATCCTCACCGCCTCCGGCTACGCGGCCGGCATCGACATGTGCCTGCACATCATCCGCACCGACTACGGCGCCGCCGTAGCCAACGAGGTGGCCCGCCTCGCCCTGGTCGCCCCGGTCCGGCCCGGCGGCCAGACCCAGTTCACCCAGACCCCGCTGCCGCCCGAGCGCGGCACCGCCTGCGCCGACACCCGCGGCTGGGCCATGCGCAACCTCGACAAGCCGCTCACCCTCACCGACCTGGCCCGGCACGCGGGGGTGAGCGTGCGCACCCTCACCCGCCGCTTCCACGCCGAGAGCGGGGTGAGCCCCCTGCAGTGGCTGCTGCACCAGCGCGTCGAGCGGGCCAAGGAACTGCTGGAGACCACCACGCTCCCCATGGACCAGGTGGCCCGCGCCTGCGGCCTGGGCACCGCCGACTCGCTCCGCGCCCACCTGGTGCGCCGCACCGGGCTGACCCCGAGCGCCTACCGGACGCAGTTCAGCCGGATGGGAATGAAGGTGGGAACGAAGAGGGGCGTGCAGACGGGAATGAAGAGGGGAGTGCAGAAGGGAATGAAGCAGGTCGCTTGAACGTTCATCCACTTTTGCGGAGGCCGTCTCCGCATCCGTCCGAGTGGAGAGAGCCGAGAACATGCGCGTCGAGATCTGGAGCGACATCGCCTGCCCCTGGTGCTACGTGGGCAAGGCCCGCTTCGAGAAGGCGCTCGCGGCCTTCCCACACCACGACCGGGTCGAGGTGGTGCACCGCTCCTTCGAGCTGGACCCCGGCCGCGCCAAGGACGACACCGGCCCCGTGATTCCCATGCTCGCCAAGAAGTACGGCATGAGCGAGGCGCAGGCCCAGGCCGCCGAGGACAACGTGGGCGCCCAGGCCGCCGCCGAGGGCCTCGGCTACCGCACCCGCGGCCGCGACCACGGCAACACCTTCGACATGCACCGCCTGCTGCACTTCGCCAAGGAGCAGGGCCGCCAGGGCGAGCTGATCCAGGCCCTGTACGAGGCGAACTTCGCCGAGAAGGCCTCCGTCTTCGGCGACGACGAGCGCCTGGTGGCGCTGGCCGTCACCGCGGGCCTGGACGCGGACGCCGCCCGTGCGGTGCTCGCCGACGCCGAGGCCTACGCCGACGACGTCCGCGCCGACGAGCGCGAGGCCGCCCAGCTCGGTGCGACCGGCGTGCCCTTCTTCGTCATCGACCGCAAGTACGGCGTCTCCGGCGCCCAGCCCGCCGACGTCTTCTCCCAGGCCCTGGCCCAGGCGTGGGCCGAGCACTCCCCGCTCACGCTGATCGACCGGGGCGAGGCGGACGCGTGCGGTCCCGACGGATGCGCGGTGCCGCAGCAGAGCTGAAAACCGCAGGTCGGGGCGGACGTATAAGGGTTGCTTAGCGAAACCACGTAAAAAATCGCAATGGACGGGGAGTTCCACGGGACGCAGAGTGGTCCCATGGAGACCTTCGAGAGCCTCGTCCGCGCAGAGTTCGCCCCGGAGAGCACCTTCCTCAACACCGCGAGCAACGGCCTCCTGCCGGCCCGCACCGTGACCGCCGTGCACAGCGCGATGCGGATGCGGGCCGAAGGACGGCCGCTCGGCTCCCTGTACGAGGACGTCGAGGCGGCCCGGACCGCCTTCGCCCGGCTGGCCGGCGTGCCGGTCGAGCGGGTCGCGGCCGGGGCCTCGGTCGCCGAACTGGGCGGGCTGATCGCCGCCTCGCTGCCCGCCGGTGCCGAAGTCCTCACCGCGGAGGCCGACTTCGCCTCCCTGGTGAACCCCTTCCACATGCGCGCCGACCTCAAGGTGCGGACCGTGCCCCTGGAGCGGCTCGCCGAGTCCGTCCGCCCCGGCACCGCACTCGTCGCGGTCAGCACCGTGCAGTCCGCCGACGGCCGCCTCGCCGACCTGACCGCCATCGGGGAGGCGGCGCGCAGGCACGGCGCCCGGACCTACGTCGACGCCTCCCAGTCGGCCGGCTGGCTGCCCCTGGACGCCGACGCCCACGACTTCGTCGCCGCCGTCGGCTTCAAGTGGCTCCTGGGCCCGCACGGCACCTCGTTCTTCGTCGTCCCGCAGGACTTCGGCGGGCTCACCCCGCTGTCCGCCGGGTGGATCGCCGGCGAGGTGCCCTGGGAGAGCTGCTACGGCCCCGTCCGGGAACTCGCCCGCTCCGCCCGCCGGTTCGACGTGAGCCCCGCCCTGTTCACCCTCGCCGGACTGCGCGCCTCGCTCTCCCTGATCGAGGAGCTCGGCGTGGACGCCGTGCACGCCCACGACCGTGCCCTCGCCGACCGCTTCCGCGCCGGGCTCGCCGACCTCGGCCACGAACCCGTCCCGGCACCCGGTTCGGCGATCGTCTCCGTCCCCGGACTGGGCCACCGCCAGCCCGAGTTGGGCCGGGCCGGCATCGAGGTGTCCGACCGGGCCGGCAATCTCCGGGCGTCCTTCCACCTCTACAACACGCCCGCCGACGTGGACCTCCTGCTGAAGGCCCTGTCCTCCTGAACCCCGGCGCGGAGCGGACTGCTTGCCGGGAGCGGACTGCTTGACGCGAGCGGACTGCTTGGCGGAACGGACTGCTTGACGGGAGCTGACTACTTGACGGGCGTGAAGTCCCGGGCGCCGATGAACTCGGGCCGCCGTACCGGGGCGGCGAACGGCTCGACCGCCGCGTTCTCCACGCTGTTGAACACGATGAAGACGTTGCTGCGCGGGAACGGCGTGATGTTGTCGCCGGACCCGTGCATGCAGTTGCAGTCGAACCAGGTCGCCGAACCGGCCCGGCCGGTGAACAACTTGATGCCGTACTGCGAGGCCATCGCGGTCAGTGCCTCGTCGGACGGCGTCCCCGCGTCCTGCATCTGCAGGGACTGCTTGTAGTTGTCCTTCGGCGTGGCCCCCGCGCACCCGAGGAAGGTCTTGTGCGAGCCGGGCATGATCATGAGCCCGCCGTTGGTGTCGTAGTTCTCGGTCAGCGCGATCGAGACGGACACCGTGCGCATGTTCGGCAGGCCGTCCTCGGCGTGCCAGGTCTCGAAGTCCGAGTGCCAGTAGAAGCCGCTGGCCCCGAAGCCCGGCTTGACGTTGATCCGCGACTGGTGGACGTACACGTCCGAGCCGAGGATCTGCCGGGCCCGCCCGACGACCCGTTCGTCGCGCACCAGCGCGGCGAACGCCTCGCTGATCCGGTGCACCTCGAAGACGGACCGGATCTCCTTGGACTTCGGCTCGATGATCGACCGCTCGTCGGCCCGGATCGCCGGGTCGGTGACGAGCCGCTCCAGCTCCCGCCGGTAGACCGCCACCTCGTCGTCGGTGATGAGCTGCTCGACGGCGAGGAAGCCGTCGCGCTCGTAGGACTGGAGATCGGGGCCGGAGATCGGGCCGGGCGCGTCCGGCGGCGACCACACCACCGGGTCCTGGCGCGGGATCGACACCTCGGTGGCGCCGCGGCTGGGGTACAGATCAGTCATCGTCATGATGCGTCACACCTCCTCGGGCTCGGTGAGCAGCGGATACACGCCGTTCTCGTCGTGGTCCTCCCGGCCGGTGACGGGCGGGTTGAACACGCAGATGCAGCGGAAGTCCTCCTTGACCCGCAGCGTGTGCCGCTCGTGACCGTCCAGCAGGTACATGGTCCCGGGCGTGATCGTGTGGGTCAGCCCGGTCTCGTGGTCGGTCAGCTCGGCCTCGCCCTCCACGCAGACGACGGCCTCGATGTGGTTCGCGTACCACATCGACGTCTCCGTACCCGCGTAGAGGATCGTCTCGTGCAGCGAGAAGCCGACCCGCTCCTTGGCGAGGACGATGCGTTTGCTCTCCCACGTGCCGGATGCGGCCTTCACATGCCGGTCGGTGCCTTCGATGTCCTTGAACGAACGGACGATCACGGTTCTGGACGCCTCCTGATCAGACGGTTTCTCGTACGGCACGGGCGAGGACGCGCAGGCCCTCGTCGAGCTCTTCGGGGGTGATGGTGAGCGCGGGCAGCAGCTTGACGACCTCGCCCTCGGGACCGGAGGTCTCGATGAGCAGCCCGAGTTCGAAGGCGCGCTTGGCGACCCGGTCCGCGCGGTCCTTGTCGTGGAACTCCAGGCCCCACACAAGACCCCGGCCGCGGTACTCCTTCACGTCGGAGAGGTTCTCCTCGGTGATGGAGATCAGCGCCTGCTCGACCTGCTCGCCGCGGGCGCGGGTCTGCTTCTCCATCGCGGAGCCGTCGGCCCAGTACGTCTCCAGGGCCGCGGTCGCCGTGACGAAGGCGGGGTTGTTGCCGCGGAAGGTGCCGTTGTGCTCGCCCGGCTCCCAGATGTCCAGCTCGGGCTTGAACAGGCACAGCGACATGGGCAGTCCGTAGCCGCTGATGGACTTGGACACGGTGACGATGTCCGGGGTGATGCCGGCCTCCTCGAAGGAGAAGAACGCCCCGGTCCGCCCGCAGCCCATCTGGATGTCGTCGACGATGAGCAGCATGTCCTGGCGCTCGCACAGTTCGGCGAGCGCGCGCAGCCAGTCGGGCCGGGCCACGTTGATGCCGCCCTCGCCCTGCACGGTCTCCACGATCACGGCGGCGGGCTTGTTGAGCCCGGAGCCCTGGTCCTCCAGCAGCCGCTCGAACCACAGGAAGTCCGGGACGGTCCCGTCGAAGTAGTTGTCGAACGGCATCGGCGTGCCGTGCACGAGCGGGATCCCGGCCCCGGCCCGCTTGAAGGCGTTGCCGGTCACCGCGAGCGAGCCCAGCGACATCCCGTGGAAGGCGTTGGTGAACGACACGATCGCCTCGCGCCCCTTCACCTTCCGCGCCAGTTTCAGCGCGGCCTCCACGGCGTTGGTGCCGGTCGGGCCCGGGAACATGACCTTGTACGGCAGGTCGCGCGGGCGCAGCACCAGGTCCTGGAAGGTCTGCAGGAAGGCGCGCTTGGCGCTGGTGGACATGTCGAGCCCGTGCGTGACGCCGTCCCGCTCCAGGTAGTCGATCAACGCCCGTTTCAGGACGGGGTTGTTGTGCCCGTAGTTCAGTGAGCCAGCCCCGGCGAAGAAGTCCAGGTACTCGTGGCCGTCCTCGTCGTGCATGCGGCTGCCGCGCGCACGGTCGAAGACGGTGGGCCAGCCTCGGCAGTAGCTGCGCACCTCGGACTCCAGGGTCTGGAAGACGCTGAGGTCGGGCTGGGTGATGGTCACGACGAATCGCTCCTCGGTACGTGGGGAGGTCAGAGGGAGAGGGGACCGATGCGGTACAGGACTTCGGGGTCGTGCGGCCCGTCGGGGAACAGGCCGGTGCCGAACAGCACCTCGCGCTCCAGGCGCGCGCCGTGCCGCTCGGCGAACGCGGTGAACAGCCGCTCGGAGGCGGTGTTGCCCGGCGTGATCGTGGTCTCGACGGTGCTGAGACCGCGCTCGGCGCCGATCCGTGCGACGAGCCCGTCGAGCAGCGAGGCGGCGACGCCTCGCCCGCGGTGGGCGTCGTCCACCGCCACCTGCCAGACGAGCAGGGTGCGGGGGTGGTCGGGCCGTACGTATCCGGTGACGAAGCCGACCGGCTCCCCGTGCTCGTCGCGGGCGACCGCCGAGGTGCCGGCGAAGTCGCGGCACCACAGCAGATAGCTGTAGGACGAGTTGAGGTCGAGGGCCTTGGAGTCTCTGGCGATCCGCCACAGTGCGGCGCCGTCTGCCACCGTCGGCCGGTCGATTTGCAGGTCTGCTTGTGCGGCAGTCATGCGAATTGAACTTACCGAGCAAAATTCAAAAATGCATGGCCGTGTGGGGTTACGTATACGGGACCGATATGTTATTCGCGCGAGGGGTGATATGTGTGGTTTTGTGCGTTGCATAAGCCGCATAACGGGCGCACTGTGGGACGCGTCACAGTCGTGTAATCCGCGCGAGATCTGTCCGAATTACTCCGTTTGACGTTCGCTAAATCTTTGTGTTTAGCCTCCGCGAAACCGGGCAGAAGATAATGGGAAGCTGCCCTGGAAAAGCTGGAAAAGAATTCCAGAATTACGCCGAATTCAGAATCCGATAACCCCGTCGATACGCTCGCGCAGGATGTCGGCATGTCCGTTGTGGCGGGCGTACTCCTCGATCATGTGCAGGAACACCCAGCGCAGGCTGATCTCCGCCCCGCCCATCGGCCCCTCGTCCGGAATGTGCCCCACGTCGTCCAGCGAGCGCCCCGCGCACACCTCCCGGCCGCGCTCGATCTCCCGCCGCCACACCGACAGCGCCTCGTCGAGCCCCCGTTCCGGACTGAGCCGGTACCCGGTGGCCTCGTCGAACACGGGCGGCAGCCCGGCGTCCCCGAACGCCCGCCGGAACCAGTTCCGCTCCACCTCCGCCAGATGCTGCACCAGCCCCAACAACGTCAGCTCCGACGGCGCCGCCGAGGCGACCCGCGCCTGCCCGTCGTCCAGCCCGGCACACTTCACCTCCAGCGTGGCCCGATGAAAGTCCAGCCAACTCTCCAACATGGGCCGCTCCGGCCCGGTCATGAGGGGAACGGGACGACCATCGGGGAGGGTGGGGCGCGCGTCAGCAGTCATAGGGCCAGCGTGACATGGCGGTTGCCATCCCGATCCCCCACCCACCCGTGGAGGGCCCCTCGCCGACGTCGGCCGCTACATCCAGCCCGTCCGGCGTTTGAGGACGAGGCCGTTCAGGCCGAACGGGGGTCCAGGGGGGCGGAGCCCCTGGCGGGGTCGAAGGGGCGGAGCCCCTGGGGACGGGACGGGTAGGGGCGGCGGGGGCGAAATAAGCCGGGCCCGCATCCCCCCGCGCGACTACCGCCCGACCCCCTCCACAGCCCGCACCGCCCCGTCCGCATCCACGTCCAGCCCCCGCTCCGCAAGCCCCGCCCCCAGCGCCGCCAGACACCGCCGTACCGTCTCCACCGTCGCGTCGGCCCCGTAGTGATTGACCCGGATCATCTCCTTGGCCAGCGCACCCCCACCCGCGGCCAGCGGCAGCGTCGGGTCGGCCGAAAGGGCGCCGTCCACCAGCTCCGACGCCACCACCCCGGCCGGAGTCCGCAGGGTCGTGGCGACGGGGGCCGCCTCCCGCGCCTCGTACACGTACGGCTCAAGCCCCCCGCCCAGCGCCACCGCACCCGCGCGCGTGGCCGCCGCGGCGAGCCCATGGCGGCCCATCACCGCGTCGAGACCGTCCGCCTCGATCCGCGCCACGCAGGCATCCAGCGCCAGCATCTCCAACTGCGCCGGAGCGTGCAGCAGCGCCCGCCGGCCACCGTCGATCCAGCGCTCCTTCCAGTCCAGCAGGGAGAGGTACGAGCGACGCGGCGCCCGCGGATTCGCCGCCATCCGGGCCCACGCCCGCTCGCTCACCGACACCGCCGAAACGCCCGCCGGACCGCCCATCGCCTTCTGCGCCCCGATCACGCACAGGTCGACGCCCCACGCGTCCGGCAGCACCGGCTCCGCGCCGATCGAGGCGACCGCGTCCAGGTAGAACAGGGCGCCGTGCGACCGGACCACCTCACCGATCTCCGCGACCGGGTTCGTGTTGCCGGTCGCCGCCTCCGCATGCACCAGCGACACGAAGTCGATCTCCGGGTGCTCGGCGAAGGCCGCACGGATCTGTTCCGCCGTCACCGCCGTGTGGAACGGCACCGCCAGATCGATCACCGTCGCGCCGCAGTCCCGCAGCCAGTCGCCGAAGGTCTGCCCGTACGGGCCGGTGATCACGTTCAGCGCGGTCGTGCCGGGACCGGCGGTGGCACGGATCGCGCCCTCCAGCGGCAGCAGCGCCTCACCCTGCATGATCACGACGTCCTGCTCGGTGCCCAGCAGTCGCGCCACCCGGTCCTCGATCGAGGCGAACTGCGCTGCGCTCAGCGGGGCGAGGTCCAGGAAGGGGTGGGTCACGGCGGTGCTCTCTTCGTTCACGAGGGTCGACGCAGACGAGGGTATCCGGCCGCTGCCGCCGCCCCTCCGACCGCTGCCTCCGCCCCTCCGACCGCCGAGTTCTTAGGTCGAACGGCCCCCAGGCCATGGGTTTGATTTGAGGACCTCAAACTTCTCCTTATAATCGGAACCCTTAGTTCCCCCACAGGAGGCTCCCCCGTGAAGACGACCTTCGGGCGCCGGACCCGCATTCTGGCCGCCACCACCGCGACGGCCGGGCTGGTGCTCGTGGCCGGCTGCTCCTCCGACGACGACGGCGGCAGCGGCAACGGCACGAAGACCGCCGCCGGCGGTGTCGAACTGGTCAAGGCGGGGCAGCTCACCACCTGCACCCACCTGCCCTATCCGCCCTTCCAGTCGGAGATCGACGGCAAGGTGCAGGGCTTCGACGTCGCCCTGATCGACCTCGTCGCCGACGACCTCGGGGTGAAGCAGCAGATCGTCGACCAGCCGTTCGAGAACTTCAAGACCGGTGGCTCCCTCAACGCCGGCCAGTGCGACCTGGCCGCGGCCGGCATGACCATCACCGAGGAGCGCAAGAAGAACGTCGACTTCTCGGACCCGTACTTCGAGGCCACCCAGGCCGTCCTCGCGGACAAGGACAGCGGCATCACGTCCTTCGCCGGCCTCAAGGGCAAGAAGGTCGGCGCCCAGGCGCAGACCACCGGCGAGGACTACGCCAAGAGCAAGGGCCTGAACCCGGTCTCCTTCGAGTCCTCCGACGCCGTCCTCAACGGCCTGCGCACCGGCCAGGTCGACGCCGTCGTCATCGACTACCCGGTTGTCCAGGGCTGGCTGAAGGACAAGGCCAACGCCGACGCCTTCGAGGTCGCCGAGCAGATCAACACCGGCGAGCAGTACGGCTTCACGATGAAGAAGGGCAACGACAAGCTCCGCGAGGCCATCAACAAGGCCATCGCGGACGCCAAGTCCGACGGCACCTACAAGAAGATCTACGAGCAGTGGATCGGCCCGTACGACGAGTCGGCGGCCTCCGCTTCCCCGTCCGCCTCATGACGGATACGGACGCACCGCTCCAGCCCAGGAAGAACGGGCAACTCCAGCCGAGGAAAAAGGGACTGACCCGGCGTCAGAAGCGCCGTCTGTCACGCGGCATCCAGTACGTCGTCTTCGCCGCGGCCGTGGCCGGATTCGCGGCCGCGGCCGACTGGGGTCGGCTGCGGAACCAGTTCGCGCAGACGGACATCGCGGAACAGATGTTCCCCGAGATCATCACCCTGGCGCTGAAGAACACGGTGCTGTACACCGTGTCCGGCTTCGCCTTCGGCCTGGCCCTCGGCATGGTCGTCGCACTGATGCGGCTGTCCTCGGTCGGCCCCTACCGCTGGCTCGCCGGGATCTACATCGAGATCTTCCGCGGCCTGCCCGCCCTGCTCATCTTCATCTTCATCGGCGTGGCCGTCCCGCTGGCCTTCCCGGGCACCGAGATCCCCGGCGGCACCTACGGCAAGGTCGCGCTGGCGCTCGGCCTGGTCGCCGCCGCCTACATGGCGGAGACGATCCGGGCCGGCATCCAGGCGGTGCCCAAGGGACAGATGGAAGCCGCCCGTTCGCTGGGCTTCTCGCCCGCCCGGGCCATGGTCTCGATCATCATCCCGCAGGCGTTCCGGATCATCCTGCCGCCGCTGACCAACGAACTCGTCCTGCTCTTCAAGGACTCCTCGCTGGTGCTGTTCCTCGGCGTCACCCTGGAGGAACGCGAACTGTCCAAGTTCGGCCGGGACCTGGCCAGTACGACCGCCAACTCCACGCCGATCCTGGTCGCGGGCCTGTGCTACCTGCTGATCACGATCCCGCTCGGCTTCGTCGTGCGCCGCATGGAGGCCAAGGCCCAGGAGGCCGTGAAGTGAGTGCCATGGCAGAGATCGAAGTCCGGGGCCTGCACAAGTCCTTCGGCGACAACGAGGTCCTCAAGGGCATCGACCTGGAGATCCGCCAGGGCGAGGTCGTGTGCGTCATCGGCCCCTCCGGCTCCGGCAAGTCCACGCTGCTGCGCTGCGTCAACCTGCTCGAAGAGCCCACCGAGGGCCAGGTGTTCGTCGGCGGCACGGAACTCACCGATCCCGACGTCGACATCGACGCCGTACGCCGCCGTATCGGCATGGTCTTCCAGCAGTTCAACCTCTTCCCGCACCTGACCGTGACCGAGAACCTCACGCTGCCGCAGCGCCGGGTGCTCGGGCGCGGCAAGGAGCAGGCCGCGAAGATCGCCGCCGAGAACCTGGAGCGGGTGGGCCTGGCGGAGAAGGCGGGCGCCTACCCCGCCTCCCTCTCCGGCGGCCAGCAGCAGCGCGTCGCCATCGCCCGGGCGCTCGCCATGGGACCCGAGGTGATGCTCTTCGACGAGCCGACCTCCGCCCTCGACCCGGAACTGGTCGGGGACGTCCTCGCCGTCATGCGCATGCTGGCGAACGAGGGCATGACCATGATGGTCGTCACCCACGAGATGACCTTCGCCCGCGAGGTCGCCGACCGGGTCGTCTTCATGGACGGCGGCGTGATCGTCGAGGACGGCAGCCCCGAACAGGTCATCGGCAACCCCCGGCACGAACGCACCCGGCACTTCCTCTCCCGCCTCCTCGACCCCGCGATGGCCGAGGTGGAGGAGGAGACGTCGGACCAGGTGGGCGAAAGCCGATAAAACCGGACAGACATTCCCCTTTCGCCCAGAGCTCGGGAACGTCATCATTCGGCCATGACGACTCTCGACGAGGCGGGCGGCTTCGCGGCCGCCGCGCCGCTGCCCCCGTTGCCGGAGGACTGGGAGCGCTGCCTGGCCGTGGCCGCGCACCCGGACGACATCGAGTACGGAACGGCGTCGGCCGTGGCCCGCTGGACGGCCCAGGGCAAGCACGTCACCTACCTCCTGGCCACCCGCGGCGAGGCGGGCATCGACGCGATGCACCCGGACCGGGTCGGCCCGCTGCGCGAGGCCGAGGAGCGGGCGGGGGCGCGTGAGGTGGGCGTGGACACGGTCGAGTTCCTCGACCACCGCGACGGAACCGTGGAGTACGGCCTCGACCTGCGCCGGGACGTCGTGCGGGCGATCCGCCGCCACCGCCCGCAGGTGCTCGTCTCGGGCGCGTTCACGGTGCGCATGGTCGGCGGCCTGGTCAACCAGGCCGACCACCGGGCGGTGGGCCTCGCCGCGCTCGACGCGGCCCGGGACGCGGGCAACCGGTGGATCTTCCCCGAACTCGCCGACGAGGGCCTCGAACCCTGGGGCGGCATCCGCTTCGTGTGCTTCGCCGGTGCGGAGCGGCCCACCCACGGCGTGGACGTCACGGGCGAGCCGCTGGAACGGGGCATCGCCTCCCTGGCCGCCCACGCCGAGTACACCAAGGGCCTCGGCGACCGGTCCTTCGAACCCCGCCCCTTCCTCACCTGGGCCGCCCACCAGGCCGGACCCGCCCTCGGCGTGCAGGCCGCCGTCCTCTTCGACGTGCACATGCTCGCCTTCGAAGGCCCGCCACCCTGGGAACAGTGACCCCGCGGGGGCCTGGCTAAGGTGCCGTCCATGAACGATCGAGCGGTGCTGCATGTCAGGGGCCGGATCCTGGTCGGACCCGACGACGTCCGGGACGACCTGTGGGTCGTGGACGGCCGTATCTCCTACGACCGTCCCGCCGGCGCCGGCGCCGGCGCCCGCGACGTGCGCACGGTGACGGGCTGGGCGCTGCCCGGCCTCGTCGACGCCCACTGCCACGTCGGCCTCGGCGCGCACGGGCCGGTCGACAAGGACGTGGCCGAAAAGCAGGCCCTCGCCGACCGCGAGGCCGGCACCCTGCTGATCCGCGACGCCGGCTCGCCCTCCGACACCCGCTGGGTCGACGACCGCGCGGACCTCCCGAAGATCGTCCGCGCGGGCCGGCACATCGCCCGCACCCGCCGCTACCTGCGCGGCTACGCCCACGAGATCGAGCCCGAGGACCTGGTCGCCTACGTCGCCCGGGAGGCCCGGCGCGGCGACGGCTGGGTGAAGCTGGTCGGCGACTGGATCGACCGCGACCTCGGCGACCTCGCCCCCAGCTGGCCCCGGGAGGCGGCCCGGGCGGCCATCGCCGAGGCCCACCGCCTGGGCGCCCGCGTCACCGCCCACTGCTTCGCCGAAAGCTCCCTGCGCGACCTGGTGGAGTCCGGCATCGACTGCATCGAGCACGCCACGGGCCTGACCGATGACCTGATCCCGCTGTTCGCCGAGCGGGGCGTCGCCATCGTGCCCACCCTGGTCAACATCGCCACCTTCCCCAGGCTCGCCGAGGGCGGCGAGGCCAAGTTCCCCCGCTGGTCGGCCCATATGCGCCGGCTCCACGAACGCCGCTACGACACCGTCCGCTCCGCCTACGACGCCGGCATCCCGGTGTTCGTCGGCACCGACGCCGGCGGCACCCTGCCGCACGGCCTGGTCGCCGCCGAGGTCGAGGAACTGGTCACCGCCGGACTGCCCGCCGCCGACGCCCTCGCGGCGACGACCTGGGCGGCCCGCGCCTGGCTGGGCCGCCCCGGCCTCGACGAGGGCGCCCCGGCCGACCTGGTGGTGTACGAGACGGACCCCCGGGCCGACGTACGCGTCCTGGCGGCGCCGCGCCGGATCGTGCTGAACGGACGGGTCGTCGGTTGACGGGCGGGTCGTCGGCCGACGGGCGTGCCGCCGGTTGACGCAGCGTGACCGGCCGGGGTGGTGGCTCGTTCTGCACCCCGGCTCGCGCGACCCCCGGTCCCCGCTTGCGCCGGTGCGAGGGTGAACGGGTGGAACACCCGTGCCGCCTGAATCGAAAAGGTTCACGGAAACACCACGTTGGAGTGAAGTGGCACCGGAACGCCGCCTGTTCACTCCGAGTGCGTAATTCTGTCCGGGTCCCAAGCATGTCTCTCTGGGGGTCCCACCACCGTGAACGACAACAACTTCCGCATGCCCGCACGCCGTTGGGCCACCGTCGCCGCGGCCACCGCCCTGGCCGCCGGGCCCGCGGCACTGGCCGCCGCGGGTCCCGCTCACGCCACCGGCGAGCAGGGCCGCGCGAGCGCCGTCGTCCTGCGCACCGGGCTCGACGTGTCCCTGCTCAACAAGACCGTGAACGTCCCGCTCGCGGTCTCCCTCAACGAGGTCCAGGCCCCGCAGAGCGCCGAGAAGACCACCCTGACCGCCAGGCTGGACGGCGTCGACGGCGGACAGCCGTTCAGCGTCCTGCGCGCGGACGTGGCCTCGGCGAAGGCCACGACGACCGACACCAAGGCCGAGGGGTCCACCAACCTCGCCCACGCCGAGATCCACGTCCCCGGTCTGCCGCTGCTCTCCCTCGTCGAGATCGAGGGCGTCACCTCCAAGGCGACCTGCGAGGCCGGGAAGGCACCGACCGCCTCCGCCAACGTGCTCGGCTCGGTCACCGCCCTCGGCAAGAAGGTCACGCTCACCGCGGGCGGCCCCACCCAGGTCACGGTGCCCGGTGTCGGCGAGGTCCGCCTGGACCTGTCGAAGACGGAGACCACGTCCCGTACGGCCGCCGCCACCGCCCTCGAACTCACCGTCTCCGTCAACCCGTTGAAGCTGAACGTGGCCGAGGTGACCGGCACCGTCACCCTGGCGAAGGCCACCTGCGAGGCACCCCCGGCCCCCGCCCCGAGCCGGGAACCCGCCGCCCCGAGCCAGGAACCCGCCTCCGAGGTCAAGCCGCAGGGCGCCCCCGCCGAGGCCGGCCTCGCCGAGACCGGCGGCAGCTCCACCACGCCGTACCTCGCCGCCGGCGCGGTCGCCCTCCTCGTCGCGGGCGGGGGAGCGGTGGTCCTGGCACGCCGACGCGGGTAGGCCGGCGGCGTTGGATCAGAGCGGCTGCGCGGGCGGCGGTGGACGGTGGGGCGGCTCGGCCCGGATCTCGTCGCCCATCGCCTCCACCGCCTCCCGCAGCAGGTCCACGCCGACGAGGTTGACGAGGAGCAGGCCCAGCCCGTAGGACTTCTGGGCGTCCGACATCTGGCTCTCGGCCAGCGCCTCGTTCGCCACCGCGAGGTTCTGCTGCTCGTCCTGCGGACAGTTCTGCAGCAGGGCCAGACAGAAGGACGGCAGGGCCAGCCGCGCCTTCTCGTACGAGACGCCGCGCATGACCGCAACGACCTGCCGGGAGCGGTCCCGGCCGCGGGCCCGGTCGACCCCGCGGTCCGCGACCGACAGCAGCGTGCTGAGAATCGACGACGGTCCGATGCCGATGTCCTGGCCGCCGACCCGGATGGTGAACAGCGAACTGCGCAGCACCGTCGGCGCCCCGAAGAGGGCGACGAGCACCTGGGTGGTCCCGACCGTGCCGGGTTCGGTCGCGCCGAAGGTCAGGTCGAAGGTGTGGACGAGCAGCAGCACACCGCCCGAGGCGGCCGCGTTGATCGTGAGGTACATCCAGGCGCTGACCACCCACAGCAGCGCCGACGGGCGGTCCCGGTAGCGGGAGAACAGCTCCACCAGCCCCACGAGGGCCCCTCCGCCGCACGCCACCACGTAGTCGAGCACAGCCGTCCCCCTGTCCTTCGGCAGCCTGCGGTCGTCGGCGGTCGGCGCTCAGCCTCGCAGGTCCGCGAGGAGCGCCTGGAGGGCGGAGGTGACCGCGACCATCGCGGAGACGGGCGCGACACTGACGCGCAGCGCCTCCAGCAGCGCGCGCAGGAGTGTGAAGTTCGGGGACTCCTGCTCCGCCTGGGCCGTCGCCTGCGCGATGACGTCCTGGACCGCGGCCGGGTCGGACAGCTCCGCCGCATGCGCCTCGGCCTGGTCCGACAGGTGATGCAGCAGTTCCACCAGCGCGTCACGGCGCTCCGCCGTATACCCGACGGCCCCCTGCCCCGGACCGGAGATGTTCTGCTGCTCACCCTGTTGCACGTTCTGCTGGCGGATCGCCTGGGACGTGTTGAGGAACGTACTGAACGGATCCGCCATCAACTTCCCCTCCGTCGGCCGCACAGGAGGTCATCCCACCATCTCGCGTGCCGTAACCGTCCGGGCGGTCATGCATATGAGGCGATGGTACGGGAAGAACATGAGGCACGTCACAAGCGCACAAACGGGGGACCGATGCCGGAACACGTAGCCGGGCTGCCCGGATTCGAGGACTGGGGCGAACTGCGGAAGATCGGCAGCGGCAGCTGGGCGGACGTCTACGCGGGGCTCGACCCGGAGGCGGGCGAGACCCGGGCCGTCAAGGTCATGAGATTCGATGGCGGCGAACCCGACCCGTACGCCGCGGCCCTCTTCGGCCGGGAGACCGGCATCTGCCTGGCCCTGGTGCACCCCAACGTGGTGCGCGTGCACCGCACCGGGGAGTCGGGCGGGCTGCCCTGCCTGGTGATGGAGTACTGCGGCCTCGGCAGCCTGGAGGACCGGGTGACCGGCCACGGCCCGCTGTCCGTCGCGGAGGCGGTCCCGCTGTTCCTGGACCTGCTCGACGGACTGGCCTACGCCCACCACGCCCCGCTGGCCACCGTGGACGCCCAGGGGCAACCCGTCACGGTCCACGGCATCGTGCACCGGGACGTCAAACCGTCGAACATCCTCCTCGCGCGGGGACCGGACCGTACGACGGCCAAACTCGCCGACTTCACGCTCGCCAAGGCCTGCGAGGCGGCCGGCCTCATCAGCATCACCCGCACCGGCGACTACGGCGGCACCCCGGCCTTCATGCCGCGGGCGCAGGCGCTGGACTACAAGCGGGCCACCCGTGGAGTCGACGTCTGGGGGGTCGCCGCCTCGCTCTACCTCGCCCTGACGGGCCGGGCGCCGCGCGACCTCCCGCCGGACAGGGACCTCCAACTGGCCGTGCTCGAAACCCCGTTGGTCCCCCTCGCCGACCGGGGCACACCGGTGCCCAAGGCCCTGGCCGACCTGGTGGACGACACCCTGCGGGCGGACCTCGTGCCGCCCACGGTGTCCGCGGCCGACCTGCGCGCGGCGCTGGCGGCGTTCGGCTGACGCCCGGTGAAAGGTGAAAGGGGGCGGACATGACCGACCCGCAACTCCGTGCCGGCGAAGGCGAAAGCGAAAGCGAGGGCACGGGTGAGGACAACGTGCTGGACGGCTTCGTCGTCGAACGCAGACTCGGACGCGGGGTGAGTACGGTGGACCTGGTGCGCGACGTGCGCACCCAGGAGCGGTACGCGGTCAAGCACATCCGCACCCGGACCGCCGCGGACTCCGCGCTCGCCCTCCAGGAGGCCCAGCGCTGGGTCGGGCTGCCGCCCCACCCGTACATCACGGCCTGTCACTTCACCCGGCTCGGCAGCCGCCACCTCGCCATCTTCGGCGAGTACGTGCCCGGCGGCTCCCTCGCCGAGTGGCTGCTCGGCCGGACCGGGCCCCCGGCCGATCCGGCCGCCGCGCTGTCGGCCGTCCTCACCGTGGCGGCCCAGATCGCCTGGGCGCTGGACGCCGCCCACGCCTCGGGCACCCTGCACCTCGACGTGAAGCCCTCCAACATCCTGCTCACCGGCGACGGCACCGCGAAGCTGACCGACTTCGGGGTCTCCGGCCACGCCTGGTCCCGCGCCGAGCTGCACGACCGTCGGCTGCGGGCGTGGCTGGCGGAGATGGTCGGGCCGGGCACGGACCTGGAGGCGCGCACCGCGGAACTGGCCGCCGCGGTCGAGGAGACGAGGCGCCAACTGGGCCTGGGCAACGGGCCGGACGCCGCCTCCGTCGGCCGCCGCTCCCTGCCGTACGCCTCACCCGAACAGTCCGAGGGGCGGGAGCTCGGCCCCGCGACGGACGTGTGGAGCTGGGCGGTCACGCTGCTGGAGATGCTCGTGGGCGAGCGCACCTGGCGCTCGGGCGCCGTCGCCGGGCACGTACTGCGGGCCGCCACCCAGGCCCCGTTGCGCCCCCAGTCACTCACCCTGCCGCGCTCCCTCACCGACGTACTCGACGCATGCTTCCACCCGGACCCCGCACGGCGCCCGCAGTCCCTGGGCGATCTGGCGCAGCGGCTGCTGGAGATCGCGGCCGAGGAGACGGGCACGCCGCTCGGCCTCACCGCGCCGCCCCCGCCCAGGCAGGAGGTGTCGGACTTCCGCTCGGAGGACCGCCGGATGCCCGGCGGGGCGTACTGGTCGAGCGGCCGGGACCTGCTGCTGGGTGCCGGCCTGCTCACCGGCCGCTCCTACCTGGAGACCCTGCCCTTCTGGCCCGGTGACGACGGGGGAATGAAGTCCCGGCTGCTCCAGGAGCTCAACGCGATCAACGAGGCGCACCGCATGCTCGTCGAGGCGCCGGGCCCGCTCACCGAGGATCGGACCGGGCTGGCCTGCGAGGCCCTGATGTCCGCCGCACGCGTACTGACCCGCCTGGGCGACGGCCGGGGAGCCACCGCCAAGTACCGCCAGTGCCTGACGCTGCTGGGCGAGACCCCCACGGTGCCGCTGTGCGAGGCACTGGCGGCATTCGCCAACCACCTGCACAACGAGGACGAGCCGGCGGAGGCCGACCGGATCAGCGCACGGGCGCTCGCGGTGGCCCGCGCACTGCCGGAGTCGCCGGACAGCAGCTCGCTGCTGTCCGTGGCACTCACCTGCCGGGCCCGCTGCGCCGCCGAGCCGGACGAACGGCTTGAGCTGCTCCGGACGGCCCACGAGGCGTGCGTCGCCGGCGGCACCCCGGCCGCGGCGGTCATGTCCGGCCTCAACCTGGCCTACGCCCTGCAGGACCTGGGCCAGGACGAGGAGGCGCAGGAACGCTTCCGGCAGGTCGAGGAGCGGCTCGACAGCGAGGACCCGGCCGTCGACCTGGACCCGGCCCGGCGCGCGGAGATCTGGCTCTCGCTCGGCAGGCAACGCATCATCGATCCCGCCGCGGCCCTGCGCCGCGGACAGCGGGCGCACGACATCCTGCGCCGGCTCGTCGCACGCGGGCGGGGCGACCTGCTCGGGCCGCTCGCCCAGGCGGAGTTCTTCATCGGCCAGATCCACGAATGGGTGGGAGACAATGCCGCGGCCGCCGAGGCGTACACCGGAGCCCGCCGGCATCTGGAGTCCGCGGTGCGCGCGGACGGCAGGGCCTCCCTCGTCCACGCCCTGGCCGAGGCCTGCGACCACGCCTCCGCCGTACTGTGGGACGACTCCGTGGAACGGGCCCTCGAAGCGGCCACCACGGGCCTCGACCGGTGGATCCAGCTGACGGACCTCGAAGGCCTGGAGCGCTGGGGCGTCGAGCTGGTGGAGGCGTACCGCAAGACCGGCATCGCTCATCTCAGGGCCGGGCGGACGAGCGTGACCGAGGAGTACTACGCCAAGGGCCTCGACGTCACCCGGCACCCGGACTTCCCGGACTCACCCCTCGCGCGGACCGCCGAGGCGGCTCTCTGCCGGGAGGTCGCGATCCTGCGCCGACGGGCCGGAGACCGGGAAACGGCACGGCAGTTGTGCACACGGGCGCTCGGCCTGCTGAACGAGCGGGACAACCGCAATCACGCCCGCATCCGGATCATCACCCGCTACCTCCTCGCGAACCTGTACTACGACGAGGAGCGGTACAAGGACTCCCTCGACATGGAAGTCGAGAACATGGTGGAGATCGAGGCCGCGGTGAACGGGGGCGTGCTGCTGGAGGACCAGTACGCCGAGGGCATGCTGCGGGTGGCGGTGGCCGCGAGCAACTACGGGGATCTGTCCCTGGCCGTGACCGCCGGCGAGGCCGCGGTGTCGGCCTACCGCCGCCTGGCCGACGAGGGCCGCGCCCTGCACGACGCCACCGGCCGTG
Source organism: Streptomyces sp. TRM68416 (assembly GCF_014596915.1). Lineage (GTDB taxonomy): Bacteria > Actinomycetota > Actinomycetes > Streptomycetales > Streptomycetaceae > Streptomyces. The sequence continues at coordinate 93,826 of NZ_JACVWU010000019.1, read as the reverse complement.
CCGCCGCGAACCTGGCCGGGGACCTCGTCCAGCTGGGCCGACTGCCGGAGGCGGTGCAGTTGCTGGGGGACGCGCTGGACCGGCTGCACAGGGCGGACCGGGACGGGGAGCGCCCGACCGACCTGCACCGGGCCGGCGGCATCCCACGGTTCACCGTGTTCGCGCAGGCCGGCGGCCTGCTGAAGAGGATCCACCACTGCCGCTCCGTGTCCGACGGGGACGAGTTCCAGGCCCTCCTGACCGTCCTCGCCCAGCGGCTGAGGACGGCCGAGTCCTGGGACGCCCTCGCGGAGACGGTGGGCCTGCTCGACTGGCTGGCGGCCACCCACGGCGGACACCTCGCCCGGGCCGTGCACGCCGAGGCCGCGCTCCACAAGGCGCGGTACGCCGCACACGCACGCCGCGACGCCGCCGCGGAACACGGCTACCGGGCCGCGGCGGACGGATTCCTCGCCGTGCTCGGCGAGCACACGCGCAGCGCCCCCAGGGACACGGTCCTGCGGTACGTCCAGCTGTGGGTGCAGACCCTGATGGACCTGATGGAGACGCAGGTCAGGCGCGGCGACACCGACACGGCCCAGGGCACCTGGACCGAGCTGGAATCGGCGGTGCAGGCGGTCGTGGCCGACAGCACCGGGCAGTGGTACGTGTGGGCCACGCGACGGTGGAACGAGGGGCGGGCGGCGGACTGGACCACCCACCCCGACGGACCGGGCCACTACCTGCGGGACGCCGGGGACCTGCCGAAACCGGCACCCGGCGCCCCTCCGCTCACCCCCGACCCGGCCCCCACGCCAGGTCCAGCGCCGCAAGGAAGGAGCTGACCGTCCCCCGGTCCCGGACCGCGAGCCGCAGCCACTCCTCGTCGAGCCCCGGGAACGTGTCGCCGCGGCGCACCGCGAACCCCAGCTCGCGCAGCCGCCCCCGTACCGCGGCCGCGTCCGGCAGCCGTACGAGGACGAAGGGGCCCTCGGCCGGTGCCACGACCCGCAGGCCCCGGTCGGCGAACTCGCGCAGTCCCGCCACCAGATGGGAGCGGTCGGCGGCGATGCGGTGGGCGGCGTGGGCGGCCTCGGCCAGGGCCTGGGGCTCCACGCACGCCTGCGCCGCGGCGAGCGCCGGCGAGGACACCGGCCACAGGGGCTGGGCCCGCTCCAGGTCCGCGACGGTCTCCGGCGCCGCCAGGACGTAGCCGATGCGCAGCCCGGCCAGCCCCCAGGTCTTGGTCAGGCTGCGCAGGACGACGAGACCGGGCACGTCCGTGCGCCCGGCCAGCGCCTCCCGCTCGCCCGGCACCGCGTCCATGAACGCCTCGTCCACCACCAACGTCCGCCCGGGGCGGGCGAGCCCGGCGATCGCGGCGGCCGGGTGCAGCACCGACGTCGGATTCGTCGGGTTGCCGATCACCACCAGGTCGGCGTCCTCGGGGACCGCCGCCGGATCCAGCCGGAAGCCGTCCTCCGCCCGCAGCAGCACCCGGTCGACGCTGTGCCCGGCGTCCCGCAGCGCGGCCTCCGGCTCCGTGAACTGCGGGTGCACCACGACAGGGTGACGGACCTTCAGGGCACGCGCCAGCAGTACGAACGCCTCGGCGGCGCCCGCCGTCAGCAGCACCCGCTCCGCCGGCAGCCCGTGCCGTGCCGCCACCGCCGCCCGTGCGGCCCGCCCGTCCGGGTAGGCCGCGAGGGAGGCCAGCGACCCGGCGATCCGCTCGCGCAGCCACGCCGGGGGCGTGTCCGCACGGACGTTGACCGCCAGGTCGACCAGCGCCGAGCCCTCGTCACGGACCTCCGCGTCCCCGTGGTGGCGCAGGTCGTGGCCCTCAGTGCGCATGGGAGTGTGCGTGCCCTCCGTGATGGTGGTGGTGATGGCCGTCGTCGTCCGGGTGGAAGTGCGGCTGCTGCGGCATGCCCACCTTGTCCTCGAAACCGGGCAGCGCGATCCGGTACACGCAACTGTCGCAGTTCATCCGCAGATCACCCTCGAGGGCCTCCCGGTACCGCTCCATCACCAGGTCCAGCAGCTCCGGCTCCGGACCGATCACGTCGGCGGAGCGCACCTCGACCTCCGGGTGCGCGGCCGCCCAGTCCTCGGTCTGCCGCCGGACCCGGTCCGGGAGGATGCCCGTGAACAGGAAGTAGGGGAGCACCACGATCCGCCGCGCCCCCAGCTTCACGCACCGGTCGAGACCGCTCGGCACGTCCGGCGCCGCCAGCGACACGAACGCCGTCTCCACGCCCGCGTAGCCCCGGCCCTCCCACAGCAGCCGCGCCGCCTTGTGCACCTCGGCATTGGCGTCCGGATCGGTGGAACCGCGCCCCACGAGCAGCACGGTCACGTCCGCACGGTCACCGGAGGAGCCCTCCGCACCGCCCAGCGCCTCGTCCAGCCGCCGCTCCAGCACGCTCAGCAGCGCCGGGTGCGGCCCCAGCGGACGCCCGTAGGTGTACGAGATCCCGGGGTGCCGCTCCTTCTCGCGGGCCAGCGCCGCCGGGATGTCCCCCTTGGCGTGCCCGGCGGACACCAGCATCAGCGGAACGGCGGCGAACCGGCGCACGCCCCGCTCCACCAGCTCGGTGACGGCCTCGCCCAGCGGCGGCGGGGACAGTTCGATGAAACCGCCCGCGACGGGCAGGTCGGGGTGGCGGGCGCCGAGCTCCCGGACGAAGTCGCGGAACGCCTCGGCTCCGGCATCGTCCCGGGTGCCGTGGCCGGCGATGAGCAGGGCGGGCGGCGGGGTGGTCACGGGTTCTCCTCAGACGAAACGGGGTGGTACAGCAGGGCGTTGAGCGCGGCGGAAGCGACCGCCGAACCGCCCTTCTCGGACACGTTGCTCACGGCGGGCAGTCCGCTCTCGCGCAGCGCCGCCTTGGACTCGACCGCGCCGACGAAGCCGACGGGCAGGCCGATGACGAGGGCCGGGGCGGCATCCAGGGTCAGCAGCTCCTCCAGGGCGGTCGGCGCGTTGCCGATCACCCACAGGGCACCCGGACCGACCTGCTCGTACGCCAGCCGGATCGCGTGCGCCGAACGGGTCAGCCCCGGCCCGGCCACGGCGTCCCTCAGCCGGCACACGGTCTCCCGCCGGGTGATCCCGGCCGCGACCATCTCCACGTCCACGACGACGGGCGCCCCGGCGTGCAGCGCCCGGTGCGCCTTCGCCAACTCGCCCTCGTCCATGACGAGATCGTCCGCGTACTCCAGGTCGGCGGCGGAGTGGATGACCCGCTCCACCACCGCCCGGGTCAGCGGCGGGAAATGAGAGGTGTCCAGGCGGGCGCGCAGCCGACGGTAGGACTCCTCCTCGATCGGATGGACGACGCGCTTCACTTCGGGCCCTCCTGCGATGCCTGCCAGCGGTAACCGCGCGGCGTCACCATGCGCCCCGCGATGTTCCGGGTCGCGGTGTTGCCCACGGTCACGACCGTCATCATGTCGACCGTCGCCGGGTCGAGTTCGGCCAGCGAGGTGAGTCGGCTGGACTCGTCCGGGCGGGACGCGTTGCGTACGACACCGACCGGCGTCGCCGGCTCCCGGTGCTCCGCGAGGATCGCCAGCGCCTTGGGCAACTGCCAGTCACGGCCCCGCGAACGGGGGTTGTAGAAGGTGACCACGATGTCCGCCTCGGCCGCCGCCCGCACCCGCCGCTCGATGACCTCCCACGGCGTGTGCAGGTCGGACAGGCTGATCGACACATGGTCGTGGCCCAGCGGCGCCCCGAGGATCGCCCCGGCCGCCAGCGCGGCCGTCACCCCGGGCACCCCGATCACGTCGATGTCGTCGGAGGCCTCGGCGAGCGCGGGCGAGGCCATGGCGTACACCCCGGCGTCACCGCTGCCGATCAGCGCCACGGCCTGCCCCTTGCGGGCCTCCGCCACGGCCGTCCGCGCCCGCTCCTCCTCCGCGCCGAGCCCCGACTCCAGGACCCGAGTGCCGGGCCGCAGCAGATCACGGATCTGGTCGACGTACTGGTCGAGCCCGACGAGCACCGAAGCCCGCCGCAACTCGGCCTCGGCACGCGGCGTGAGCAGGTCCCGGGCGCCGGGCCCGAGCCCGACCACCGCGAGCCGCCCGCGCGCGGGACGCCGTACGACGGCACAGGTGGCCATCGCGGGCTGCCCGTCCGCGCGCTCCGACTTCCGCTTGGGCACGAGGAGTTCGCCCCCGCCGATCAGCGCCGCCGCCTCCGCCACGGACGGCGTGCCCACGGCGGCGAGCGGCGCGCCCGACGGGTTGGGCACCTCGACCCCGGCCAGCTCCTCGGCCGGGTACGTCACCACCGGCACCCCGAGCAGCGCGGCGGCCCCGACGATGCCCGTCTCCTCCGACTTGGCGTCCACGGTGGCCAGTTCGGCGACGCTACGAGGAGAAAGCCCCGCCTCCCGCAGGCTCGCCCGGACCAGACCCAGCACCTCCTCGACGGACGCCCCCTTGGAGGCGCCGACGCCGACGACGAGCGTGGGCGGACGCAACAGCACCTCACCGTCGGCGGGTTCGTCCGCACGATCGGTCACCCGGATCTTCCGGTCCCCCTCGGCGGCGAGCGGCAGCGGCGGCAACGGCCACACCACCTCCGGCACCAGCGCGACCGGCTCCCCGTCCAGCAGGGCCCGGCTCACCCCGGCGACATCACCCTCGTAGGGCATGCCGAGGGTGTCCAGGCCCGGGATGCCGACCGCGTCCGTGGCCGTGGTCACCACCGGCTCGGCGCCCAGCAACCCGCCCACCTCGCGGGCGAGTTCGTTGGCCCCGCCGCCGTGCCCGCCGACCAGCGACACGGCGAACCGCCCGCCCTCGTCGACGCACACCACACCCGGGTCGGACGCCTTGTCGCCGAGCAGCGGCGCGACCAGCCGCACCACCGCCCCCGTGGCCAGGAAGCACACGAGCTGCTCGCACTCCGCGAACGCGGCCCGCACGGCGTCCCCCACGGGACCCTCGTACACACGCGTCCGCTCCGGCCACGCCGCGGCCAGCCGGTCCCGCGCAGCCGCCCCCGCCGCGGTGGCGGAAATGAGGCCGATCACTGAGCAACTCCTTCATGAGAGACGGGGTTTCTGACGCCCCACAACAGAAAAACCGGATTGGTCGCCGCCAGCCGGGTCACCTCGCCCGGCAGCGGTGCCAGCCGCGACGACTGCAACAGCACCCCGTCGCAGGCGAACCCGGCGCCGAGGAGCGCCGCGCGTGCCGCCGGCACCCGGTCCAGCGCGGCCATCGCGACGACCACCGTCCGCCGGGCCCGCCGCGCGCACGCGGTCACGATCGCGGGCAGCTCGCGCCCCCCGCCCCCGACGAACACCGCGTCGGGATCGTCGAGATCGGACAGCACCGTGGGCGCCGCCCCGTGCACCGCCCGTACGTCGACACCGTGCGCGGCGGCATTGGCACGGATCCGCTCCACCCCGTCCCGGGTCTTCTCCACCGCGGTGACGGCGGCACCGAACCGCGCGCACTCCACGGCCACCGACCCCGAGCCCGCGCCGATGTCCCACACGTGCTCGCCGAGCCGCGGACCGAGCCGGGCCAGGGCCAGCGCCCGCACCTCGAACTTGGTGATCATCGAGTCGCGGTGGGCGAACCCGGCCTCGTCCAGCGCCCATCCGGCGGGCCCGGCAGGCGCCCCGGCGACCGTACGCACCGGCCCCAGCGCCCGCGCCTCGTCCAGGCACAGCACGACACTCACCGCCGTACCCCAGTCCCGGGCCGCGGCCTGCGCGGGGGTCACCCGCTCGACGCGCTCGTCCGCCGAGCCGAGCGCGGTGGCGACGAGGAGGACACGCGCCTCGTGCTTGAGCGCCGCCCCCAGTTCCGCGGGCCCCGAACCCGGCCCCGTCAGCACGGCGACCTTCGGCCGCGCCCGGCACACGTGGACGGCCGTCCGCAGGTCCCGCCCGTGCGCGCTGACCACGACGGCGTCGTCCCACGGCAGCCCGGCCCGCGCGAACGCGGCGGCCACCGAGGACACCCCGGCCCGCACGTCCAGCCGCTCCGACCCGAACCGCTCGGCCAGCGCCCGCACGATCCCGAAGAACCCCGGATCGCCGGAGGCCAGCACGACGACCCGGTCCTGCTTGTCCAGATGCCGCTCGACCACATCGAGCGCGGGCGCCAACGGCCCGAGCACGACCCGCTCGGCGTCCTCCGGCACCGCCGCGGACTCCAGATGCCGCCGGCCGCCCACCACCAGCCGGGCCCCGGCCAGCACCTCCGCCGGAACCGGCGCCCCCGTCCCCGTACCGAAGACGGTGATCAGACGGTTCACGTACTCGCACCCCGCTCGCGCAGCGCCCGACGGGCCTCCGGGTCGGCCTTGCGGTAGCCGTGGAAATGACCCGGGTGGTACAGGTGCGAGCGGGTGCCGTGCGCGTCGAGCGCCGGGCCGACCAGGAACAGCGTGTGCTTCCACAGCTTGTGCTCCTTGACCGTCTCCTCCAGCGTGCCGATCGTGCACCGCACGACCAGCTCCTCCGGCCAGGTCGCCTGGTACGCGACCACCACCGGGGTGTCCGTCGGGTAGCCGCCCTCCAGCAGCTCCCGCACCAACTGCCCGCTGCGGGCGGCCGACAGGAAGATCGCCATGGTGGTGCCGTGCTTGGCGAACTCCCGCACCTCCTCCCCGGGCGGCATCGGCGTCTTTCCGCCACCGAGCCGGGTCAGCACGACCGACTGCGCCACCTCCGGGATGGTCAGCTCACGCTGCGCGAGCGCGGCGACGGCGGAGAACGCGGAGACACCCGGCACGACCTCGGTGGCGATACCGAGCGCGGCACACCGGTCCAACTGCTCCTGCGTACCGCCCCACAGGGCCGGGTCACCGGAGTGGATACGGGCCACGCGCAGCCCCTCCGCCCGCGCCCGCTCGTACACGGCGACGACGTCCTCGAGGGACATGGTCGCCGAGTCGAGGACCTCCGCATCCTCCCGCGCGTGCTGCAGGACCTCCGCCTGGACCAGGCTGGCCGCCCAGATCACGACATCGGCCTCCGCGATGGCCCGCGCGGCACGGAACGTCAGCAGGTCGGCGGCGCCGGGGCCGGCACCGACGAAGGTCACCTTGCCGGTGGGGGTGTCGGCCATGGGTTGGGGTCCTCTCGTACGGGATGTCACAGCGAAGGCTGAATGTGCGAAATGGGGCGCCGATCGGATACGAAGAGCACATGGCGGTCTTCGTCGCGCTCGGCGCGTTCCTGATGACGCTGGCCGGCGGCTGGACGGCACAACGTGTGACGGACCGCCGTCACCTCGTGCTGGGCCTGGCCGGCGGCCTGATGCTGGGCGTGGTCGGCCTCGACCTGCTGCCGGAGGCGCTGAACGCGGCCGGCGAGGAGATCTACGGCGTACCGGCCGCCCTGCTCCTCTTCGTGGCCGGCTTCCTGCTGGCCCATCTGGTGGAACGCCTGCTGGCGGCCCGCCAGGCGGCACACGGTGCCGAGGAGGCGAACGGCCGGGCCCCCGAGGTCGGCCTGACGGCGGCCGCGGCGATGGTCGGCCACAGCGCGATGGACGGCGTGGCGATCGGCGCCGCCTTCCAGGTCGGCGGCGGCATGGGCACGGCGGTCGCGCTGGCCGTCGTCGCCCACGACTTCGCGGACGGGTTCAACACGTACACGATCACCAGCCTGTACGGCAACGCCCGCCGCCGAGCGATCGCGATGCTGTTCGCGGACGCGGTGGCGCCGGTCGCGGGCGCGGCCTCCACGCTCCTGTTCACCATCCCCGAGCACCTGCTCGGCGGCTATCTCGGCCTCTTCGGCGGCGCGCTCCTCTACCTCGCGGCGGCCGAGATCCTCCCCGAGGCCCACCACGAACACCCCGCCCGCTCCACCGTGCTGTGCACGATCGCGGGAGCGGCGTTCATCTGGCTGGTGGTGGGCCTGTCCGGTTGACGGACTCACAGCTTGCCGCCCCGCCCGCCGTCGCGCCGCGCGGGCGCGATGAGCGTGGACAGATACGGCAGCGGCGTGCCGTCGAGCTCGCCGGCGGGCCGTATCGACTCCTCGGGCAGCCCGAGCGAGGCCCCCCACACGGCGTCGTCGAGCCGCCCGCTCTCCCGCAACGCCTCGGCCACCTCACCGGCCTGCCGCCCGAACTTGTAGGCGACGACGGTCCCCGGCCCGGCCAGCGCCTCCTTGAGCACCGCGGCCCCGGCGGTCACCGGAACCAGCGTCAGCGGCTCGGTCCCCTCCGTCAGCACGGCCCCCGACCGCGAGGCGAGGTCCTGCATGGCGGTGATCCCGGGAACCGTTTCCACCACGGTCCCCGGCACGAGCCCCCCGATGGTCTGGGCGAGGTAGGTGAAGGTGGAGTACACGTTGGGATCACCGATCGTGGCGAACGCGACGACGGAATGCTCCCGCAGCAGCTCGGCCACCCGTCCGCCCGCCGCGTCCCAGGCCGCCTCACGACGCCCCCGGTCCGTCCGCTCGTTCAGCGCGAACACCACCCGTACGACCTTGTCCCCGGGCACGTAGTGCAGCACCGTGGCCTCGGCCCGCCCTCGCTCCCCGGTGTCCATCACCGGTACGACGACGACATCGGCGGCCCGCAGCGCGTTGACGCCCTTGACCGTCACCAGCTCCGGGTCCCCGGGACCCACCCCGACCCCGATCAGCCTGCTGTTGCTCATGACGTCCGGCACCTCTCCACGAACCGACGGGCGACACCGGGCGCGGACGCCCAGTGCGTGTGCAGATAACTCGCGTGCACACCTAGTTGTACGAAACCTTCGACGCGCCGCTCAGGGGCGCGCACCCCCCACGCGGGAGCCGCCCCGGCGCCCGGCTCGACGACGGTCCGATGGAACTCGTGCCCCCGCATCCGCCCCCCGGCGGCAACCAGCGAACTGTCACCGACCGCCACGGCATCCCGGTACCCGAGCGTGAGCCGCCCCGTCATCCGCGCCTCCGCATCCAGCACCCCGCACATGGGCCGCCCGTCCAGCTCACGGCACAGATAGAGCAGCCCGGCACACTCGGCGGCAACGGGAGCCCCACCGAGCGCAAGCTCCGCGACCGCCTTCCGCAACGGCTCGTTGGCGGACAACTCGGAGGCGTACACCTCGGGAAACCCGCCCCCGATGACCAACCCACGCGTCCCATCCGGCAGTTGCTCGTCCCGCAACGGATCGAAGGTCACCACCTCGGCCCCGGCCGCGGCCAGCAACTCGGCATGCTCGGCATAGGAGAAGGTGAAGGCGGCCCCACCGGCAACGGCGACAACGGGACGCAGGCCGGTGCTTTCAGCCCGTCCGGCGTTTGAGGACGAGGCCCGTCCAGGGCCGAAGCGGGGGTCTGGGGGCGCAGCCCCCGGGGTCGGGACGGGAAGGGGCGGAGGGGGCGAAGAACCCAAAACCTCAGCCGCATCCCACCCCGCACCCGACAAAGAACCCGCACTCCGCGCCAGCCCCAGCAACCCCTCCAGATCACACCCGTCGGCCACCTGCGCCCCCATCGCGGCCACCGCCTCCACGGCCGCGGCCCCCCGCTCGGCCACCGGCACCAGCCCCAGATGCCGCGACGGCGTATCCACCTGCGGAGCCCGCCGCAACACCCCCAGCACCGGCACCCCGACCGCTTCCAACGCCTCCCGCAGCAACTCCTCGTGCCGATCCGAGCCGACCTTGTTCAGGATCACGCCCCCGACCCGCACCTCCGGATCCCACGACACGAACCCGTGCACCAGCGCCGCCACCGACCGGGCCTGCGACGACGCGTCCACCACCAGCACCACCGGCGCCCGCAGCAACTTCGCCACCTGCGCCGTCGACGCCAGTTCGCCTTCCCCCGCGGCCCCGTCGTAGAGACCCATCACGCCCTCGACGACCGCGAGGTCACACCCCCGCGCCCCGTGCGCGAACAACGGCCCGACCAGCTCCGGCCCGCACAGGTACGCGTCGAGATTCCGCCCCACCCGCCCGGTGGCGAGCGCGTGGTACCCGGGATCGATGTAGTCGGGCCCCACCTTGTGCGGAGACACGGCAAGCCCCCGCGCGGCGAACGCGGCCATCAACCCCGTGGCAACGGTGGTCTTGCCGCTGCCCGAGGAAGGCGCGGCAATGACCAGCCGAGGGACGGAAGACGTCACCACTCGATGCCCCTCTGCCCCTTCTGCCCGGCGTCCATCGGATGCTTCACCTTGGACATGTCGGTCACGAGATCGGCGAAGTCGACGAGCTTCTCGGGCGCGTTCCGCCCGGTGATCACGACATGCTGGGTGCCGGGCCGGTTCCGCAGCACGTCGACGACCTCATCGGTGTCCACCCACCCCCAGTGCATCGGATAGGCGAACTCGTCGAGCACGTACAGCTTGTACGTCTCCGCCGCCAGATCCCGCTTGACCTGCTCCCAGCCCTCCCGGGCCTTCTCCTCGTTGGTCGAGTTGTCACCCTGGATGTCCCGCTGAACCCAGGACCACCCCTCGCCCATCTTGTGCCAGTCGACGGACCCGCCCTCCCCGGACGCCCCCAGCACCCGCAGCGCGTTCTCCTCGCCGACCTTCCACTTCGCCGACTTGACGAACTGGAACACCCCGATGGGCCACCCCTGGTTCCAGGCCCGCAGCGCGAGCCCGAAAGCGGCGGTGGACTTCCCCTTCCCGATCCCCGTGTGCACGACGACCAAGGGACGGTTGCGCCGCTGACGCGTCGTCAGCCCGTCGTCCGGCACCACACTCGGCTGTCCCTGTGGCATTACGCGGCCCTCCTCTGTACGTCCTTCACCAGACCGGCGATGGAGTCCGCCCGCAGCTCGTCCAACGTCACCGCCGTGCCGCCCAGTTCACCCGCGAGCTGCCCCGCGAGCCCCAGCCGCACCGGCCCGGCCTCGCAGTCCACGACCACGGAGGCGATGCCCTCGGCGGCGAACAACCGAGCCGCCCGCCCCGCCAGCGCCACCGGCTCCGGCCCGCCGGTGGCCCGCCCGTCGGTCACCACGACCACCAGCGGCCGCCGCGCGGCATCCCGCAGCCGCTCGACCCGCAGCACGTCATGCGCCTTGAGCAGCCCCGCGGCCAACGGCGTACGCCCGCCCGTGGGCAGCGACTCCAGCCGGGCCGCTGCCGCGTCCACCGACGACGTGGGCGGCAGCGCGACCTCCGCGGCCGAACCCCGGAACGTCACCAGACCCACCTTGTCCCGCCGCTGATACGCGTCCAGCAGCAGCGACAGCACGGCACCCTTCACGGCACTCATCCGCTGCCGGGCGGCCATGGAACCGGAGGCGTCCACCACGAACAGCACGAGGTTGCCCTCGCGTCCCTCCCGCGTCGCCTGCCGCAGATCGTCACGCCGCACGACCAGCCCCGGCCCGGACCGCCCGCGCGCCCGCTGATGCGGCGCAGCCGCCTGCACGGTCGCCGCCAGATGCAGCTTCGTCAGCGCCCCCCGCGGCCGCCGCGCACCGGTCGTCCGCCCGTGCTCGGTACGCGCCCGCGACCGCCGCCCGGCGGCACCCTCGCCGATACCCGGAACGCTCAGCACCTTCGCCCGGAACGGCTCGGACGCCCGTACGGGAGTCTGCTCCCCGGCCCCGGAAGCCTGCGGCTCCCCGTCCTCGCCGGCCTCGGGACGCGCACCGGAGCCGCCTCTCTGCGGCCCACCGGAATCCGAGGGCGGCTGCCCGCCACCCCCGCCCGGCCCGTCCGGGTCGGGATCGTCCTCGGGGGAGTCCCCGGAGAACTCCTCCAGCGTCTGGTCCAGCTTGTCCTCGTCAAGTCCCGGCGCATCAAAGGGATTACGACGCCTGCGATGAGGCAACGCGAGCAGCGCGGCCTGCCGCACGTCCTCGGCCAGTACCTCGCTCCGCCCTGCCCAGGCGGCGAGCGCCGTGGCGGTACGCGCCATCACGATGTCGGCCCGCATGCCGTCCACCTCGAACGCGGCACAGGTCGCCGCGATCTGCCGCAGCGCCCCGTCCCCCAGCCGCACCGACGGCAACAACTCCCGCGCCGCCACGATCCGCGCCCGTACGGAGGCCTCCTCGTCGGCCCACCGCGCGCCGAAACCGGCCGGGTCGTCGTCGTAGGCGAGCCGCCGCCGTACGACCTCCACCCGCTGATCGGGCTCGCGTGAGGCCGCGACCTCGACGGTGAGTCCGAAGCGATCGAGGAGCTGCGGCCGCAGCTCGCCCTCCTCCGGGTTCATCGTCCCGACGAGCAGGAAACGCGCGGCATGCCGTACGGAGACACCCTCGCGTTCGACATACGACGCGCCCATCGCGGCCGCGTCCAGCAGCAGGTCCACGAGATGGTCGTGGAGAAGGTTGACCTCGTCGACGTAGAGGATCCCGCGGTGCGCCTGAGCCAGCAGGCCCGGTTCGAATGCCTTCACGCCCTCGGCCAGCGCCCGCTCGATGTCGAGGGCGCCGACGAGCCGGTCCTCGGAGGCGCCGACGGGGAGTTCGACCATGCGGGAGGGCCGCGCCGTGCCGTTGCCGGGTTCGTGCGGGCCGTCGGGGCACCCGGCATCGGGCTTGGCCGGATCACAGGAGAAACGGCACCCGGCGACGACATCGACCTCCGGCAACAACGCCGAAAGCGCCCGCACGGCCGTCGACTTGGCGGTGCCCTTCTCGCCGCGCACCAGCACACCGCCGACCGCCGGCGACACGGCGTTCAGCAGCAGCGCGAGCCGCAGGTCGTCCTGGCCGACAACGGCCGTAAAAGGGAAAGGAGTTGTCACTGGTCGCCCTCCAAGTCGCCTTCGAGCTCCAGATAGGTGGCACGCAGTCGCTCCAGCGTGTCCGCGTCCGGCTCCGCCCACAGCCCACGGTCCGCGGCCTCCAGCAGTCGCTCGGTGATGCCGCGCAGCGCCCAGGGGTTGGACTGCTTCATGAAGTCCCGGTTCTCCGGGTCGAAGACGTACTCCGCGCTGAGCTTCTCGTACATCCAGTCGTCGACGACCCCGGCCGTGGCGTCGTAGCCGAAGAGGTAGTCCACGGTCGCCGCCATCTCGAAGGCGCCCTTGTAGCCGTGCCTGCGCATCGCCGCCATCCAGCGCGGGTTGACGACACGCGCGCGGAACACGCGGTGGGTCTCCTCGCCCAGGGTGCGGGTCTTCACCTGGTCCGGCGTCGCCGAATCGCCCACGTAGGCCTCGGGGTTGGCCCCCGTCAGATGCCGCACCATGGCGACCATGCCGCCGTGGTACTGGAAGTAGTCGTCGGCGTCGACGAGGTCATGCTCGCGGGTGTCGACGTTCTTCGCGGCGACAGCGATCCGCTTGAACGCCGTCTCCATGTCCCCCCGCGCCGCCCGCCCGTCGAGCCCGCGCCCGTACGCGTAGCCGCCCCAGACGGCGTACACCTCGGCGAGGTCCGCGTCGCTGCGCCAGTTCCGCGCGTCGATCAGCGGCAGCAGGCCGGCGCCGTAGGCACCCGGCTTCGACCCGAAGATACGAGCGGTGGCCCGCCGCCGGTCGCCGTGCTCGGCGGCGTCCTCCTCCACGTGCGCCCGGACGAAGTTGGAGTCGACCGGCTCGTCCAGCTCCGCCACCGTCCGCACCGCGTCGTCGATCAGCCCGACCACGTGCGGGAACGCGTCCCGGAAGAACCCGGAGATCCGGACGGTCACGTCGATGCGCGGCCGCCCGAGCTCCGCGAGGGGCACGACCTCGAAGCCGGTGACCCGCCTCGACGCCTCGTCCCACACCGGACGGCAGCCCAGCAGCGCCAGGATCTCGGCGATGTCGTCGCCCTGGGTGCGCATCGCGGACGTACCCCACACCGTGAGGCCCACCGACTTCGGGTACTCGCCGGTGTCCTGGAGGTAGCGCTGCACGAGGGAGTCGGCCAGGGACTGCCCCACCTCCCAACTCAGCCGGGAGGGAATCGCCTTGGGGTCGACGGAGTAGAAGTTCCGGCCGGTCGGCAGCACGTTGACCAGACCGCGCGTCGGCGAACCGGACGGGCCCGCCGGGACGTAACCGCCGTCGAGCGCCTTGAGGATGTGCCCGATCTCGTCGGTGGTCCGCGCCAGCCGCGGCACGACCTCGTTGCAGGCGAACTCCAGCACCGCGACGGCGTCGGTCAGTTCGGTGCCGATGACCTCACGGACGAGGGGCGCGCTCTCGCTCGCGGCCCAGTCCCGTGCCTCCATGCCCTCCGCGATCCGCCGGCACAGCTGCTCCAGCAGGTCGATCGTGTCGGCGGCCGTGCGGGACGGCCCCTCGACCAGCTCGGTCAGCTCGACCGGCACCTTCACCGCGGCGCCCGGCTCGGCCAGCAACTCCTTCTCGACCAGCCCGAAGTGGGCCGCGAGGCAGGCCCTCAGTCCCGGCAGGGCGTTGGCCTGCCCGCCCCACACCTGCGAGGCGCGCAGCACGGCCAGCACGAGGTTGACCCGTGCCTCGTCCACCGGCCCGCCGCCGAGGATGTGCAGCCCGTCCCGGATCTGCACGTCCTTGATCTCGCACAGATAGCCGTCGATGTGCATGACGAACTCGTCGAAGTCGTCGTCGTCCGGCTGGTCCTCGACATGCAGGTCGTGATGGAGTTCGGCCGCCTTCACCAGCGTCCAGATCTGTGCCCGTACGGCCGGCGCCTTCGCCGGGTCGAGGTCGGAGACGAGCGCGTACTCGTCGAGGAGCTGCTCCAGCTTCGCCAGGTCGCCGTAGGTGTCGGCGCGGGCCATCGGCGGCACCAGGTGGTCGACGACGGTGGCGTGCCCGCGCCGCTTGGCCTGGGTGCCCTCGCCGGGGTCGTTGACGATGAACGGGTAGATCAACGGCAGGTCGCCCAGCACCGCGTCCGGGGCGCAACCGCCGCTCAGGCCGAGCCCCTTGCCCGGCAGCCACTCCATCGTGCCGTGCTTGCCCATGTGGACGACGGCGTCGGCGCCGAAGCTGTTCTCCAGCCAGCGGTAGGCCGCCATGTAGTGGTGCGAGGGCGGCATGTCCGGGTCGTGGTAGATCGCGATCGGGTTCTCCCCGAAGCCGCGCGGCGGCTGGATCATCACGACGACGTTCCCGAACTGCAGGGAGGCGAGCACGATGTCGTCCCCGTCGACGTACAGCGAGCCCGGCGGCTCGCCCCACGCCTCCAGCATGGCGTCGCGCAGCTCCGGGTCCAGCTTCTCGAACCAGGCCCGGTAGTCGGCCAGCGGGACGCGCGCGGGCGCGGCGGCCAACTGCTCCTCGGTGAGCCACTCCACGTCGTGTCCGCCGGCCTCGATGAGGCGGTGGATCAACTCGTCGCCGCCGGAGGGGTATTCGGTGAGCGCGTACCCGGCGTCGCGCAGCGCGTCCAGGACCCGCACCGCCGAGGCGGGGGTGTCGAGGCCCACCGCGTTGCCGACCCGCGAGTGCTTGGTCGGGTAGGCGGTGAAGACGAGGGCGAGCTTCTTCTCCGCGTTGGGCTTGTGCCTCAACCGTGCGTGGCGTACGGCGATTCCGGCGACCCGGGCGGCCCGCTCGGGGTCGGCGACGTAGACCGGGACCTCGTCGGGGCCCTGCTCCTTGAAGGAGAACGGCACGGTGATCAGCCGCCCGTCGAACTCCGGGATCGCGACCTGCATCGCCGCGTCCATGGGGGAGAGAGCGGCGTCGGACTCGTCCCAGGCCTTGCGCGAGGACGTCAGGCACAGCCCTTGCAGCACCGGCACGTTGAGGTCGGCCAGCGCCCCGATGTCCCAGGCCTCCTCGTCACCGCCCGCCGACGCCTGCGAGGCGTGTGTGCCGCCGGCGGCGAGGACGGTGGCCACCAGGGTGTCCGCGGCGCCGAGGATCTCGTACAGCCCCGGGTCGGCACCGCGCAGCGAACCGCAGTACACCGGCAGGGCGTTGGCGCCCTTCGCCTCGATGGCGTCGCACAGGGTGTCCACGAACGCGGTGTTGCCGCTGAGTTCATGGGCCCGGTAGAAGAGCACGCCGACGGTCGGGCGGCCCTCCTGGACGGCGCGCTCGCCGTGGACGCCGTACTCGGGCATCTTCTGCGGTTCGAGGAACCCCTCACCGGTCAGCAGCACGGTGTCGGACAGGAAGCGCGCCAGCTCGGTGAGGTTGGCGGGCCCGCCCTCGACGAGGTACTTGAGCGCCTCGGCCACGACCCCGGCCGGGACGGAGGACTCCGCCATCAGCTCCGCGTCCGGCACGGCCTCACCGCCGAGCAGCACGGTCGGGATGCCGGAGGCCTTCAGCTTCGCGAGCCCGTCCTCCCAGGCCCGCTTGCCGCCCAGCAGCCGTACGACGGCCAGGTCGGCGCCCTGGAGGAGTGCGGGCAGTTCCTCGGCGACGTCCACGCGGGTCGGGTTGCCGATCCGGTAGTCGGCGTCCGAGGCGCGGGCCGCCAGCAGATCCGTGTCGGCGGTCGACAACAACAACACTGTGCTCATGCGGGCGCTCCCGGTGGAATGAAAGGCAGTCCTTGTGGCGCGCCCGACTCGATGAGCCGCCGGAGCGCGTCCGTGTCCGCGTGCTGTTCGATCAGATCGCCGAGCCGGTCGAGCTGCTCCTCGCGCAGCGCGGCGAACGAGGTGTCGGGGGCCGGCACGAAACGGCGGCCCGCGGCGGCCGCCACCTCGCGCAGGAAGGCCCGCCGGAAACCGTCCGACTCCAGCGAGCCGTGCCAGTGCGTGCCCCAGGTCTGACCGACCCGGCACCCGTCCAAGAAGGGCTCGCCCCCTACGACTTCGGCGACGCCGTGATGGATCTCGTACCCCTCGACGCGCTCGCCGAGCGCCTCGCCGACGGGCCGGGTGAGGGTCTTCTCGCGGGCGAACCGCACCCGGACGGGAAGGATTCCGAGCCCGTCCACGTGCCCCGCGCGGCTCTCGACCTCGTCCTCGATGTGCTCGCCGAGGAGCTGGAAGCCGCCGCAGATGCCGAGCACCGGCCGCCCCTCGGCGGCCCTGCGCCCCAGGGCCTGGGCGAGTCCCCGCTCCCGCAGCCACTCCAGCGCGCGCACGGTCCCCCGGGTCCCGGGGACGACGACCAGGTCCGCGTCGGCCAGTTCCTCCGGCCGGTCCACGAACCGTACGACGACACCGGGTTCGGCGGCGAGGGCGTCGACGTCGGTGAAGTTGGACATGAGCGGGATCGCGCAGACGGCGACCCGCAGCACGTCCTCGCCGACGGGGGAGGAGACCTGCGACTCCCGCACGGCTCCCCGCAGCGACACCCTCAGCCCGTCCTCCTCGTCGATGCCGAGGCCGTGCTGGAAGGGCAGCACGCCGTAGGTGTGCCGCCCGGTGAGCCCGTGGAGCATGTCGAGTCCGGGTTCGAGCAGCGACACGTCCCCCCGGAACTTGTTGACCAGGAACCCGGCGACGAGCGCCTGGTCCTCGGGCGCGAGCAGGGCGACGGTTCCGAAGAAGGAGGCGAAGACGCCACCGCGGTCGATGTCGCCGACGACGAGCACGGGCAGTCCGGCATTGCGCGCGATGCCCATGTTGACGATGTCGGTCCGCCGCAGGTTGATCTCGGCCGGGCTCCCGGCCCCTTCGCAGATCACCGCGTCATACGTGCCCCGCAACTCGGCGAGGCAGTCGAGCACGGTCCCCAGAAGCTTCTGCTGCCGCCCGCCGTGGTACCCGCGCGCGCTGAGCTCCCCGACCGGCTTCCCGAGCAGCACGACCTGGCTGCTCTGCTCGCCACCGGGCTTGAGCAGCACGGGATTCATGAGCGCGGTGGGCTCGACCCGACAGGCCTGTGCCTGCATGGCCTGCGCCCGCCCGATCTCCGCGCCCTCGCGCGTGACGAACGAATTGAGGGACATGTTCTGCGCCTTGAACGGCGCGACCTTGACCCCCTGCCGCACCAGCCACCGGCAGATCCCCGCGGTGACGACGCTCTTGCCGGCGTCGGAGGTGGTTCCCGCGACGAGCAGCCCGCCGCCGGTCATGACCGACGCCCCTTCACGACTCGGCGTACGGCGACACTGGCGCCCAGCGCCAGCCAGCTCACCCGCCGAGACAGCCGAACGGCCCGCTCGATGTCCCCGACTTCCACGGCACGCCCCTCCCCGTTCAGTACCGGCCGGTGCTCGATGCGCCCGCCGTACGACAACGTCCCCCCGAGCCGTACCCCGAGTGAGCCCGCGAACGACGCCTCCACCGGCCCGGCGTTGGGGCTCGGATGCTTGGCGGCGTCGGCGCGCCAGGCGCGTACGCCCCCACGGGGATCGCCCCCGGCCAGGCTCGCGAGTACGGCGGTCAGGCGCGCCCCGGGCCATCCGGCGAGGTCGTCGAGGCGCGCGGAGGCCCACCCGTAGCGCCGGTAGCGGGGCGACTTGTGCCCGACCATGGCGTCCAGGGTGTTGACGGCCCGGAACCCGACCAGCCCCGGCACCCCGCCGACGGCCCCCCACACCAGAGCCCCCACGACGGCGTCGGAGGTGTTCTCGGCGACGGACTCCACCACCGCGCGCGCGATCCCGTCGGCGTCCAGGGCCTGCGGATCCCGCCCGCACAGATGCGGCAGCCGCGCCCGCGCGGCCTCGACGTCGCCCGCCTCCAGGGCCCGCCCGATGACCCGGGCCTCCCGGGCGAGCGAAGTCCCCCCGACGACCGCCCAGGTGGCGGCGCCGGTCAGCGCGACGGAGGCGGCGGGGGAGCGGCGTACGGCGCGGGCGGCCACGGCGGCGAGCGCCACGGCTCCTCCGGCGCACACGGCGGCGTGCAGCACGCCCCGGCCCCGGTCGTCCCGCCACAGCACCCGTTCCACGGCACCGGCGGCCCGCCCGAACACGGCGACCGGATGCCCGCGGCGGGGATCGCCGAGGAGCAGGTCACCGAGGAGGCCGGCGGCGGCGCCGTACGCGTGGACGCGATCGGCCCGCATCGGCTCAGCCGGCCGTGCGGTCGGGCAGAGCTCGGTAGGGGCAGGCGCTCAATCGGCAGCCGCGCATGGCGATATGTCCTCACTCAGGGTGTCCGCGCCCTGGCTCGACGAGATCGGCGGTGAGAGTTCCTGGCTCCCGGGGTTGTCTACCCCGGTGACAGTGGCGGGACCGCGCCGGATTCGCACCGGCTTCCTCTCCAGCCGCCGTAGCTGGCCCCGGCAGTCCACCACGCCCCCGGAAGACCCGTCAACTTGCCGTTGACCTGCGAAGGGGGAGTGTGCTGAGGCCCACACCGAGCGGCGTTCACTCGTACGAGGTGACTCCCCGGAAGCGCCTTGCGGGCGCGCCGGACGAACCCATGGAATCTGCATACGAGTCCGAAGGGCGGGCCGCCGAGGGGGAGGGCCGGAATCGTGGCCTACGTGGGCGAGATGATGCTGGACGACGGCCAGGTCGTCCTGCTGGAGGTGTCGGGGGACGGCCCGGCCGGAGTGCAGCGCGTCTCCCGGGGCGGTGCGGTGGCCGGGGCGGCCGAGACCCTTCAACAGGCGCTCGCCCGGGTGCGTCCGGCGCTCGGCGCGGTCCTGGACGGCGCCCGCGGGCTGCCGAGACCGCCCGGCTCGGTCACCGTCGAGTTCGGCATCACGCTCAGCGCCGAGGCGGGTGTCGTGGTGGCGCGCGGTTCCACGGAGGCGCACTTCACCGTCAGCATGCACTGGGCGAACCCCGTCGAACCCGCCCTTCCCGGACAGCGCGATGGCGACGGCCGAGCCTGACGACGAACTCGCGCGCGGCATCGCCCGGTTCTGGAGCGAGGACGGCCGGGTCACCGGCACCGGCTTCCTGATCGCGGACCGCACCCTGTGCACGTGCGCCCACGTCGTGGCGGACGCGCTGGGCACCCCCGACACCGCCCGCACCCCTCCCGCGTACGCGGTGACCGTCGACTTCCCGCTGCTGACCTCGCCCTCGCCGCGCCTGCGCGCGACGGTCACGCACTGGCGTCCGGTGGCCGACGACGGCGGCGGCGACATGGCCCTGCTCGCCCTGGAGGACCCGGCCCCCGGCACCACGGCGGTCCGCTTCGCCGGCGGTACGGCGGTCTGGGACCACCCCTTCCGCGTGCTGGGCTTCCCCCTGCGCACCGACGACCACGGCGTATGGGTGGACGGCCGGCTCCGTGCACCCGTCGGCAAGGGCTGGACCTCCATGGAGCCCCGCCCGTCCCCACGCGGCCCGGTCATCGGGCAGGGCTTCAGCGGCGCCCCCGTCTGGGACACCGAGCAGGGCGGCGTCGTCGGCATGACGGTGGCCGCGGACACGGGAACGGGCGCCACGACGGCGTACCTCATCCCCGCCGCCCTCCTCCTGGGCCTGGACCCGGCCCTGTGCCCGTCCCCCTTCCGAGGCCTGGAATCCTTCCGCGAACAGGACGCCTCCATATTCTTCGCCCGCCGGGCGGACAGCGAGCGCATCGCCGCCGCCCTCCTGGAGCACCCGTTCGTGCCGGTCGCCGGGGCGTCGGGGGTGGGCAAGTCCTCCCTGGTGCGAGCGGGCGTACTCCCGCTCCTCCGCTCCTTGGGCCATACGGTGACGGACTTCGCGGGCCAGCCGGACACGGACCCGGTACGGACGCTGGCGGAGGCGCTGGCCGCGCAGTTCCCGTCGGCCGCGGAGCCGGCACGACGGCTGGGCGGCGACCGGGAGACGGCGGTGCTGCTCGGCGCCCGCATCCTCGAACAGTGCGGTACGGCGGGTCATGTCGTCCTCCTCGACCAGTTCGAGGAGACGGTCGGGGCCCGACCGGCGGATGCCCGCGCCCTGCTCGACGTACTGCTGCCGATGGCCCGCGCGACCCACCCCGCGGGCCGCCGCCTCCGCGTCCTGGCCACCCTGCGCTCGGCGTCGCTGGAAGAACTGGTGACGGGCGGCCGCGCCGAGGCGCTCAGCGGCACGGTCCAGATGGTCGCGCCGATGACCCCGGCCCAACTGGACGAGGTGGTGCGGTGCCCGGTCGCCGCGGTCCCCGGCGTGGACTTCGAACCGGGCCTGCCGGAACTGCTCGTGGCCGAGGCGGGCGCCGAACCGGGAGCCCTGCCCCTGCTGGAGTTCACCCTCGCCGAACTCTGGGACCGCCGCCGGCACGGCCGCCTCACCCACGCCGCGTACCGGGAGATCGGCGGCGTGGAAGGCGCCCTGTCCCGCTACGCCGACCACCAACTGGCCCAGGTCTGCAAGGCCCCCGACGGCCCGGACGAGCCGACCGCCCGCCGTCTCTTCGAGCAACTGGCCCGCCCGGTGCGGGGCAAGGAGTACGCGCGCGTGGCGCGTGCCTTCGACCAACTCCCCCCTGAACTCCGCGCGGCGGCCCAGGCCTTGGCGGCCACCCGCCTCCTGGTCATCTCCCGCGACAGCTCGGGCCGGGAGACGGTGGCCCTGGCCCACGAGGCCCTGGTCCGGCAGTGGCCGACCCTGCGGAACTGGCTGGACGAGTCGCGCGCCCTCCTCGTCCGGCACGAGAAGCTGCGCGCCCGTCTGCGGGAGTGGGAGGACGGCGGACGCCACGACGATCTCCTGCTGAGGGGAAAGGAGCTGACGACAACGACGGGCTCGGCCGCCCTGCGCCCGGCCGAACTCTCCGCCCCGGAGAAGGAGTTCATCCGGCTCAGCAGACACCACCACCGACGCTCGGTACGCAGGAGCCGCACGGGCGTGGCGTTGGTGGCGGTGCTGGCCCTGATAGCCGTGACGTTGACCTACTTCGTGACGCAGGCCGGCCAGGACGCCGACCGGAAGGAACGCGAGGGGGCTGCGAACGAACTCGCCACCCGCTCCCTCGACCGGTTCTCCGACGACCCGGTCGAGGGAGCGGCGCTGGCGGTGCTGGCGCATCGGACGGAGCCGACCAAGCAGACGTACAAGGCGCTGCTGCACGCGTATCCCGGGATGGCGATGGTGCGGAGCATCGAGGAGGGGTTCTTCTCGGGACGGGTCACAGCGCTGGCCGCCTCGGCGGACGGGAAGCGGGTGGTGGCGCTGGAGGAGGACCACCAGGGCGACCTGCGGGGGTACGTGATCACCGGACTGGCCACCGGGAAGCCGCGCAAGAATCGCCTGGAAAGCGTGCCCGACGGGTCCGACGCGGTGGCGGTCAGTGACGACGGGGCCCGAGTGGCGGCGGCGGGGCCCGAAGGACAGGGCAAGGTGTGGAGCGCGGTCGGCCGGAGGACGGTGGCCGAGTGGCCGGGCGGGAGGGACCCGGGCGGGACAAGGAGCGAGGTTCTCGACTTCTCTGCGGACGGCAAGCTTTTGCTGCACATGACAGCGAAGGGGACCGACGACGGCTGCATCGACGGGACACCGAAGGACCAGCTGCGGCTGCACTTCCACGACGCTGAAAAGGGGCAAGCCATCGACGTGCCGCCGGGGCTGCTCGGAACGAACGGCTGCCTGACCGGGGCCGCGCTGCCCAGTGGGCAGGGGAAGAGCGCCCGGCTGATCGTCCTTGCCGAGGGGAGGAAGGCGGACGCCAGGGAACCCTTGACGGTGCGTGCCCACGCGCTGGACTCCGGCGTTCAGCGGTGGAAGGAGTCCGCCCTCGACGCCATGACGCTCGGGGTGGGGGGACGGACCTTGTGGACGTCCGGTGACCAAGAGTTCAAGGGCGACTACCGGAACCCTGCGACCGGGGAGCGGCGTGAATCGGCACCGGCGTACCGACAGCCCGCCCCGTCGGATGCGACAGGCCGCTACAGCCGCACCTATTCCGGGAGTGGCGACCTGTGGCAGGACAGCAGGACCGGAGCGGAATATGCGGTACTGCGCCCCCTCGCCTACACACATGAGCGAGGTGCGTGCCCCGACAGCCCCCTCGATGTGATGACCCGGCACGGGGAAGACACCCCTGTCCTGCACGTCCTGTGCGGCCGCGACCTTGTGTCGTTCAGGACGCGGCCGGTACAGCATGCGCCGAGGGAAGAGTGGGATCACCTGGCCGTGTTCGCTCCGTCCGGCAGACAGTGGGCCGTGCTCGGCAGCAGCAGGGCTTCGGCACGGGACACGGACCGCATCACGCTTTCTGTACTCGGTGGGCAACGTCTGCGGGGGCGGCAGGTCGGCTCGGAGCGGCCGTGGTCCTTCGGGGAGCCCAGCGGCGCCGTCTTCAGCAGGGACGAGAGCCGCCTGGCGGTCTGGAGCGACCTGGGATGGGCGCTCTACAAGGTGAGGCCCACCGGGCTCGACGTGGTGAGGATCCATCCGGACGAGAGGCGCAGTCCCGAAGAGAACCCACTGGCGCGGGATATCCGCCCGCTCGGCAACGAGGACTTCCTGATGCTCGGCGCGAAGGGTGTGCAGCGGCTTGACCGGGACGGCCTCCTCACCTCCGCGCACGCCCCCGACTGCCGTGAGCCACGTGTCAGGAACCCGCTTCGCTGCCTGGCTGTCGAGGTCTCACCCAGGGACGGAACGGCATGGGTCCTCAGACGCAACGGGAAGATCACCCGATGGAATCCCCAGGACGGCAGCGGGCGACGCACTACGAGGCAGCTCGGCCTACCCCCAGACCACTTCGATCGACGCGGAATGCGGTTCCGGGACGACGGCGGACACCTGGCGGTGCTGCTTCGGGACGCCATGGTTCTGATCGACCCCGTCACCGCAAGGGGTACGCGGAGGGTAGCTGTCGAAAAGCATGGCGTGATCGGCGCTTACGGCAGTGACGGGCGGATGGTGTTGGTCCCTCCCGCGGACTACAGCGCCGAACAAGTTGAACTGTGGTCGGAGAAGCGAAAGGAAGCTCTTGGCCCCCTGGACGCCTTCTGGCTGTATGGGGCTTGGCGCATCGTCGGTGACGTCCTTTACCACGGCAACGAATCGGGTGTCTGGAAGATCCCTCTGGACAGCTCCGTCCTCGCCGGCACCCTCTGCACCGTACTTGGCGACCACAACCCGCTCGCGCGCCGGGCTGACCTGCCCGCAGCGGCCCACAAAGGCGCGCTCTGCCCGAAGCCGTCAAAGGCATCCGAGCAGAGCGCGCGTGACTCCGGTCGCGATCAGACCACGATCAGATAGATCCCGTACGCCACAGCCGCCGCGCACGCCGCGAAGCACGCGTACGCGCCGGTGACCGCGAGTCCCGCGGAACCTCCCTGTGCCGCCGCCCGCTCGCGGCGGGACAGGCCCGCGATGCCGAGGGTGAACAGGCCCACCAGGGCCACGGTGACGACGAGGCTGACGCCGAAGACGGAACCGAGAGCCGCCCAGTCGATCTTCATGCTGCTTCTTCCTTCACTGCGTGGGGGGTCAGACCGTCGCCTGCGAGGGCGCCACGGGCTCGGGATCGGCCGCGGGGGCCGCGATGGTGGCCGTCAGGTCCTCGGCGACCGCTCCCGCCGGCGGCGGGGTCACCGCGGCCACCGCGGTGGTGACGACGCCGGCCGGCTCCTCGGTCTCGTTGACGTTGGTGTGGTCGATGACCTCACGCCGGGAGATCTTCCAGATCGCGGCGCTGGAGGCGACCAGGAAGACCGCGACGAGCGCCGTGCCCCAGGCGCCGAGGCCGGTGACGTACTCGGCGAGCGCGCCGACCAGCGCGGCGGCCGGCAGCGTCAGACCCCACGCGACGAACATCCGCGTCGCCGTCGACCAGCGGACCACGCCGCCCTTGCGGCCGAGGCCCGCGCCCATCACCGCGCCGGAGACGGAGTGCGTGGTGGAGAGGGAGAAGCCGAGGTGGGAGGAGGCCAGGATGACCGTGGCCGCACTGGTCTGGGCGGCGAAGCCCTGCTGCGGCTGGAGGTCGGTCAGGCCCTTGCCCATGGTGCGGATGATGCGCCAGCCGCCGAGGTAGGTGCCGAGGGCGATGGCCACACCCGCGGAGACGATGACCCACATGGGCGGGTCGGAGTCGGGGGCGAGGACGCCGCCGGTGACCAGGGCGAGGGTGATGATGCCCATGGTCTTCTGCGCGTCGTTGGTGCCGTGGGCCAGGGAGACCAGGCCGGCGGAGGCGATCTGGCCGGCGCGGTAGCCCTTCTCGGAGGCCTTGCCGTCGGCCTTCTTGCCGAGGGAGTACGTCAGCTTCGTGCCGAGCATCGCGGCGATGCCCGCGACCAGCGGGGCGGCGATCGCCGGGATCAGAACCTTGGTGACGAGCGCGTCGCCGTGGACCGCGCCGAAGCCGGCCGAGGCGATGGTCGCGCCGATCAGACCGCCCATGAGGGCGTGCGAGGAGCTGGAGGGGAGTCCGACCAGCCAGGTCAACAGGTTCCAGAGGATCGCGCCGACCAAGGCGGCGAAGATGACCTCGGGACGTATGCCGGTCTCGTCGACGAGACCCTTGGAGATCGTGTTGGCGACCTCCACGGAGAGGAAGGCACCCACAAGGTTGAGGACGGCGGACATGGCCACCGCGACCTTGGGCTTGAGCGCACCGGTCGAGATGGTCGTGGCCATCGCGTTGGCGGTGTCGTGAAAACCGTTCGTGAAATCGAACGCGAGTGCGGTTACCACCACAATCGCGAGGATCAGCGAGAAGTTTTCCATTTACCCAGGCAATCGTTCGAGGTCATTGGCTGTAGGAACGTAGGTAACCTGGATGAACGGAAGGTGAACTGAGGCAGGCCGCACGGTGTCCGGAACGGCGAGTGTCGCCTCCGTTCGACCCGTGCGGCCGCGCGCGCCCCAGGCGCCCCAAGGACTAGGAGCCCCGGGCAAACTTCCTGAGCTGCTTCATCGAACCGTTGAAGAGATTCTGGTCACCCGGCAGGCTGCCGCTGCCGTTGTCGTACTGCCAGAAGGTCCACGCCCCCCAGCCGGCCGGCAGCGTCCCCGCGCTCGCCGAGTCGTAGCGGGCGACCCACAGCGCGTGGTCGGCCGCGAAGGCGCGGCTGCCGCCGGTGCAGGTGTTCCACCAGTGGGTGGTCGTGTAGATCACCGGGTGCCGGCCGGTCAGCCGCCGCACCTCGTTGCTGAACGACCTGATCCACTTGGTCATCCTCTTCTGGCTCAGGCCGTAGCACTTCCGCTTCTTGTCGTACGGGTTGTATTCGATGTCGAGGGCGGGTGGCAGCGTCCGGCCGTCCGCGCTCCAGCCGCCGCCGTTGCCCACGAAGTGCCGCGCCTGGGCCCTGCCCGACGACTTGTCCGGCAGCGCGAAGTGGTACGCCCCGCGGATCAGGCCCGCGTCGCGGGAGCCGTCGTACTGCTGGCCGAAGTACGGGTTGCGGTAGGTGTGGGACTCGGTCGCCTTGACGTAGACGAACCGGGCGCCCTTGGTCCTCGCGCTCTGCCAGTCGACGTTCTTCTGGTGGGACGAGACGTCGTGTCCCCTGGGCTTGCCGGCCGCCGTGGCCGGGGTCTCGACCAGCGCGGTGGCCCCCAGGGCGAGGGCCGCGGCCAGGGCCGCGATCAGTCGGGAGCGGTGGCGGAACGGAGTGTGATCACGAGCCATGTTTCCCCCCGGAATGGCGACGTGCGCGACAAATCCCCCAGAGGGTACTGGGAGGTCGAGGAATGCCCGTCCATCTCCGGCCAAGCAGCAGGAGAGGGTGATATCCACGGATATGCGCCCTTCCGGACGCCGGTCTTCCGCCCTAAAGTGCCTCCGCTCGACGGCCGTTCGGGGCCGGCCCTGGCAGGATCGCCGCATGGCTGAGCAGCGAGGGAACCGGCGGGACGCGGGGGAGCGGCGGGAGCGCGCGCAGGACGGGCGGGAGCCGTGGCGCAGGAGCGTGCGCGCCGAGGAGGTGCGCGCCTGGGAGGAACTCGTCGCGACGGCCCGCCGGACCGTGTCCGACGGTCTGGTCGTGGGTACGTCCGGCAATGTCTCGGTGCGCGTCGGCGACACCGTCCTGGTCACACCGTCCGGCGTGCCCTACGACCGCCTCGCGCCGGAGGACGTGACCGGCGTCGACCTGGCGGGCCGTCAGGTGCTCGGCACGCTCCTGCCCACCAGCGAACTGCCCATGCACCTCGCCGTCTACGGCGCCACCGACGCGCGGGCCGTCGTCCACACCCACGCCGTGCACGCCACGGCCGTCTCCACGCTCGTCCCCGAACTGCCCGCGATCCACTACATGACCGGCACCCTCGGCGGCCCCGTCCGAGTCGCCCGTTATGCGACCTACGGCACCGCCGAGTTGGCCGAGAACATGCTCCAGGCCCTCACCGACCGCACCGCCTGCCTCCTCCAGAACCACGGCACGATCGCCTACGGCACCACCCTCACCCAGGCCTACGACCGCACGGCCCAACTGGAGTGGATGTGCAGGGTCTGGCTCACCGCGTCCTCGGTCCCGGGCCTGTCCCCGTCCCTGCTGTCTCCACCCCAGCTGACCGAGGCCACCGAAAAGCTCCGCGGGTACGGCCAGCCCGGCTGACCCCGTCCGCCGCACCGGCCGAGCGGACCCGGCGCATTCGACCGCGGTGCGACAGCACCCCGAGGGGGCGCGGGGAACGGCGCGACCGGCCCCTACGAGCCCGCAGGCGAACGACAGCACATCACGGCGCCTCCAGCGCAGCGCTGAGCGCGGCCGACCCCGCCCGCCGCGGTGGCACGCCACCCCGCGCCACCCCGGCGGCGCCGGCCCGCCCCCGCGATCCCCGCGCCCTCCTTTTGGGGCCCCGGGCGTCACTCCCGCCCGCCCTCCCACTGGCCCGTGGTCGGGTCCGCCAGGACACTGGACCCGTGCGCACAGTCAAAGCGACGGCCGCTGCCGTCACCGTGGCCCTCGCCGCCGGCGCCGCCAGTGTCGCCGCCGGCCGGTTCGCCAGCGACGCCGCGCTCAAGGCGCCGGCGGGCCGCCCCCTGCCCACCGAACCCTGGCTCACCGTGCACGGCACGGCCGCGGGCCAGGTCACGCTCACCCGCGACCTGGCCACCCTGCGCCCCGGCACCTACGGCCTCGCCGGTGACGGCTCCCACGCGGTCGTCGGACCCGTACTCGGCGCGGCGGCCCGACCCCGGTCCCGGCTTCGCCCGACCGAGGAGGCCCCCAGCGCCGACACCGTCGTACGCCGCCTGGAGCGCGTCACGCACGGCAGCCTCGCCCCCGGCGACCGCGTCCGGCTCACCCCGAACCTCTACGTCGGCAACCCGGAGACCGCCCTCGGCCTGAACCACGCCGACGTGGACATCCCCGGCGAACTCGGCCCGCTTCCCGCCTGGTTCGTCCCCGGCACCCGCAGTACCTGGGTGATCGCCGTGCACGGCCTCGGCGCCACCCGCGAAGTCGCCATGAACCTCATGGGATTCCTCGCCGCCCGCCACTTCCCGGTGCTCGCCCCGGCCTACCGCGGCGACCTCGGCGCACCCCGCTCACCGGACGGCCTGAACCACCTCGGCGAGACCGAGTGGCGCGACCTGGACGCGGCGATCCGCTACGCCGTGCGCCACGGCGCCGAACAGGTCGTCCTGCTCGGCTGGTCCACCGGAGCCACGATGGCGCTGCGCGCCGCCGCGCGCTCCGGGCTGCGCGACCGCGTCTCGGGCCTCGTACTGGACTCCCCGGTCCTCAGCTGGCAGACCACCCTGCGTGCTCTCGCCACCGCCCGCCGCGCCCCCGGCGCCCTGCTGCCGCTCGCCGTCCGCGCCGCCCAGGGCCGCACCGGCCTGTACGGCGACCATGCCGCCCCGGACGGCGTCCCCGAGCGGCTCACCGTGCCGACCCTGATCTTCCACGGCCCCGACGACGCGGTCGCCCCCTGGGACCTCTCCCGCCGTCTCGCCGACGCCCGCCCCCGCATGGTCTCCCTGCACACCGTCCGGCAGGCCCCGCACGGAGCCATGTGGAACGCCGACCCCAAGGCCTACGAGGAGGCCCTGCGCCGCTTCCTGACTCCCCTCATGTGAGTCCCCTCGTGTGAGCTCCTCCTTGTCGCTCCACCGCACCGGTCGCAGAGATTCCGTTTAACGTCGTACGACTGGCCTGTTATCGGTCCCGCGCCGCCCGCGGGACCTCGTGCGTTGGCCATCCCGTCGCCCCTCGTGACATTCCGTTTGGGTTTTCGGACCGTCAACCGGAAGACTGCACCCGTGACGTCCCGTATCCCGCGCGACTCCAGGCTTCGACTCGTCCGCCCGCGACCCCTGGCCGCCGCCCCCAGAGCTGTGAACCAGCGGCGCCCGCGCCGCCCCGCGCCCCGCCCCCCGGAGGGCACACCGGCCCGCGCGGAGCTGGCCGGAATGGCACGCTCCGGCCTGGCCGCCGCGGCGCGCGTCGCCCGCTGGGCCGACGCCGCCCTGCGCCCCGGCCGCGACGGCGCGAACTCCGACGGCAAGGGCACCCTCTCCGACGCGACCGCCGAGCGGGCCGCCGCCGAGCTGGGCCTGACGGTGGCTCAGGTCCGCGCCGACTGGGACACCGCACGCCTCGCCGGTCTGATCGAGGTGCACGGCGACAGCGCCCGCCCCGGCTGGCGGCTGCGCGCCTGGAACCGCGACGACAGCGCCGTACTGCGCGGCTGGGTCGCCCTCTTCGACGCCTGGTCGCTCGCCCATCCCGAGCCCGCCGGTCAGGAGCCGGCCGGTGTCGCCGAGGTCGTGTCGGCCATGCCCCAGGTGCTCTCCTTCCTCCAGCTCTCCGCGGGCCCCGTGCCCGTGGCGCAACTCCTCGACCTGCTGGAACAGCGCGTCACCGAACTGCGCACCGAACGCTGCGAGATCCCCTACGGCCCGCAGCCCGAGCCCGTCCAGGCAGCGGCCGGGGCAACGGCGGCGGAGACCGGGGCCGCAGAGCCCGAGGACGGCGAGGACACCTCTCTCGCCCCCCTCCTCGACTGGGCCCTGCACGCCCTCGCCTCCGTCGGCGCCCTCACCTACGGCGACGGCCAGGCCACGCTCACCCCGCTCGGCAGCTGGGCGGTCTGGGTCAAGCTGGAGCAGATCTGCGTCGCCGCACAGAGCCCCGCCGGGAACATCGAGCAGTCCGCCGAGGACATGCTCCGCGGCTGCGCCCAGCTCCGCCCCAACGCCGCCCGCGCCGAGTACCGCGCCTGGCTCGCCGCCCGCCCCGTCGGCAGCGCCGTCAGCGAGCTGGTCAACGCCGCCCGCGGCGACGACGCCCTGCTGCGGGGCCTCGCCTTCGAGGCACTGCGCGTCGTCGGCGCCCCCGCCGAGCCCGACGTCCGTGCCGTCGTCGACGACGCCACCCTGCGGCCGTACGCCCTGCTGTGGCTGGCCGAGCACGACGGGATCGACCCCGAGGACGCCCACGAGGTCCTCACCCGGGAGGAGGCCACCTGGCTCTGGGTCGACACCGCCGCCGCGGTCGCCGACCACGGCGAGGCCCCCATGCTCGTCCGGCACCTGGAGTCCGCGGTACAGCCGACCGTCCCCGCCCTCCTCGACGAGGTCCGCGCCGTCGGCCACCCCCGCACGGTCCAGGTCCTGGTCGCGCTCGCCGCGGCCCACCCCGACCCGGCCCTGGCCAAGGCGGTCCGCCGCGCCGCCTTCCAGGTGCACACGGGGGGAATCTAGCCAGGGGCCCGCCGGACAGCCCCTAGCCGCCGATCTCCGGCACGTACGTGCCGAAGCTCCAGATGTTGCCCTCGGCGTCCCGGGCCATGTAGTCCCGTGAGCCGTAGTCCTGGTCCGTCGGGGGCATCAGGATCTCCACGCCGTGCTCCACGGCGTGCCGGTGGTGTGCGTCGACGTCGTCCACGGCGACGTACACCCCCACGGGGCCTGCGCCCTTCATCGCCGTGTCGAAGACGCCGCCGCGGCCCTTGGAGCCGAGCATCACAGCGCCGTTGCCCTGGGCCAGCTCGGCGTGGAACACCGAGCCGTCCTCGCCCTCGTACACCGTCAGCTCGGTGAACCCCAGCGCCTCCGTGAGCTGCTTGATCGCCGCCCGCGCGTCCGCGTACAGCACCGTCGGGTAGATGCTCGGGCGCCCGCCGTCCGTCCCTGCCATGCCGATCACTCCCTCGTGGTCAACTGCCGGAATTCCGACCTGCCGCCAGTCTCGCAGCCGCCACTGACAACGCCCCCGACCTGCGGATCGGGCCTCAATCGGGCCTCAGCTGAAGGTGTTGCAGCGCGCCATGTCGCCGCTCTCGAACCCCCGCTGGAACCACTGCTGGCGCTGCTGTGCCGACCCGTGCGTCCAGCTCTCCGGCGTCACCCGGCCCTGGAACCGCTCCTGGATCCGGTCGTCGCCCACGGCCGCCGCCGCGTCCAGACCGTCCCGGATGTCGGCGTCGGTGAGGCGGGTGATCAGCGGCCGCCCGGTCGACTCGTCCTTGGTGGTCCTCGCGTGGTGCGCCCACACCCCCGCGTAGCAGTCGGCCTGCAACTCCACCCGCACCGCGTTGCTGCCCGCCCCGGTCCGTCCGTCCTGCGACCGGCGCAGCGTGCCCATCAGGTCCTGCACGTGGTGCCCGTACTCGTGCGCCACCACGTACGCCTGCGCGAACGGCCCGCCGGAGGCGCCGAATTTCGTCCGCAGCTCCTCGAAGAAGTCCAGGTCGAGATAGACCTTGCGGTCGCCGGGGCAGTAGAACGGCCCGACCGCGCTGGTCGCCGCCCCGCACGCGGTACCGACCCGCTGACTGAAGAACACCGTCGGCGAACGCGAGTAGGAGCCGCTGCGCCGCTCGAACTCCTCGTCCCAGAAGTCCTGCACGCTGTTGACCACGGCCACCATCCGGCAGTCGTCCCGCGTGTTCGCGTCCCGCCCGGTCCGGCACGACTGCTGGACCTGCGCCAGCGCCGACGCCGTGGCCGCGGGCTGCTCGGTCCCGTCGGTCAGCCCGAGCTGCTCCGTGCCCACGCCGAAGAACAGCGCCAGGACCAGCGCCAGCAGACCGGCGACCCCGCCGCCGACCGTCGCCCGCCCGCCGGGGACACGGCTGCCGCGGACGTCCTGCACCTCGGAGGTGTCCAGCCTGGCGTCGTCGTCGAACTGCATGGGGCACCCACTTCCGCCTGCGTCGGACCCCCGCGGCCATCCTCGCCCGCCACCCCGGACCCGGCCCCGGGCAAACGTCCGAACGGGCGACGCGTCCCGATCACCGCCCACAAGGACCACTCCGACGGGCACCCGCGCCGGTTCCCGCCCGCAGGTACCGCCCGTACGCCGGACCCGCGCCGGTTCCCGCCCGCAGGTACCGCCCCTACGCCGGACCCACCGGTTCCCGCCCGCAGGTACCGCCCGTACGCCGGACCCGCGCCGGTTCCCGCCCGCAGGTACCGCCCCTACGCCGGACCCACCGGTTCCCGCCCGCAGGTACCGCGCCTACGCCGGACCCACCGAGTCCCGCCCGCCGGGACCGCCCCTACGCCGGACCCGCGCCGGTTCCCGCCCGCAAGTACCACCCCTACGCCGGACGACCCGCGCCGGCTCCCGCCCACAGCCGCCCCGACGCAGGACCCGCCGGTCCCGCCCGCAATGACCGCCCCTGCGCGAGGGCTGCGCGCCAACCCACGCCCGCAAGGGCGCCCCCGCGAACGTGCCGAACGTCACGGGCAGGCGCCGCCCGTTTCCCGCCCCACCACGATGAGCTGGGCCGGACCACCCCGTACCCCAGGGCCCTCGGCGGCCGGGTCCCGGGCGGCAGAAAAAGCGCTTGCACGGCCCCGTTAGACTGGCCGCATGGCCATTCTCCTCGCGCATTAGACGGCGGGAACGCCCGCCCGTCGCCCGCCGCGGCTCCTCCCACGGCGCGCCACGCGCGGCACCCCCTGTTTCGCCGCCCATCCCGCCACCCACCCGCCCTGGAGTCTGTCCGTGATCTCCGCCTCCGGTATCGAGCTGCGCGCCGGTGCCCGCGTCCTCATCGAGTCCGCCACCTTCCGTGTCGCGAAGGGGGACCGCATCGGCCTGGTCGGCCGCAACGGCGCCGGCAAGACCACCCTCACCAAGTGCCTGGCCGGCGAGGGCATGCCCGCCGGTGGGACCATCACCCGCTCCGGCGAGGTCGGCTACCTCCCGCAGGACCCGCGCACCGGCGACCTCGACGTGCTCGCCCGCGACCGCATCCTGTCCGCGCGCGGCCTGGACGTCCTGATCCGCAAGATGCGGGAGAACGAGCAGCGCATCGCCAACGGCCAGGGCGCCACCCGTGAGAAGGCCC
This sequence comes from Streptomyces sp. TRM68416, assembly GCF_014596915.1. GTDB lineage: Bacteria > Actinomycetota > Actinomycetes > Streptomycetales > Streptomycetaceae > Streptomyces. The sequence continues at coordinate 60,977 of NZ_JACVWU010000019.1, read as the reverse complement.
TGCGCCAGTACGAGCGCCAGGAGACGGAGTTCCTCACCAAGGGCGGGTACGCCGCCGAGGCCGAGGCCGCCACCATCGCCGCCGCGCTCAACCTCCCCGACCGGGTGCTGGGTCAGCCCCTGCACACGCTCTCCGGCGGTCAGCGCCGCCGTATCGAGCTGGCCCGGATCCTGTTCTCGGACGCGGACACGCTGCTGCTCGACGAGCCGACGAACCACCTCGACGCCGACTCCATCGTCTGGCTGCGCGACTACCTCAAGACCTACCGCGGCGGCTTCATCGTCATCAGCCACGACGTCGACCTGGTCGAGACGGTCGTCAACAAGGTGTTCTACCTGGACGCCAACCGCGCCCAGATCGACGTCTACAACATGGGCTGGAAGCTCTACCAGCAGCAGCGCGAGGCCGACGAGAAGCGCCGCAAGCGCGAGCGGCAGAACGCCGAGAAGAAGGCCGCCGCCCTGCACTCGCAGGCCGACAAGATGCGCGCCAAGGCCACCAAGACGGTCGCCGCGCAGAACATGGCCCGGCGGGCCGACAAGCTGCTCGCCGGTCTCGAAGCGGTGCGCGTGCAGGACAAGGTCGCCAAGCTGCGCTTCCCGGAGCCCGCGCCCTGCGGCAAGACCCCGCTGACGGCCGAGGGCCTGTCGAAGTCCTACGGCTCGCTGGAGATCTTCACCGACGTCGACCTGGCCATCGACAAGGGGTCGAGGGTCGTCATCCTCGGTCTCAACGGTGCCGGAAAGACCACCCTGTTGAGGCTCCTCGCGGGCGTCGAGCAGCCCGACACCGGTGCGGTCGTCCCCGGCCACGGCCTGAAGGTCGGCTACTACGCCCAGGAGCACGAGACCCTGGACGCCGACCGCACGGTCCTGGAGAACATGCGCTCGGCCGCCCCCGACATGGACCTCGTCGAGGTCCGCAAGGTGCTGGGCTCGTTCCTGTTCTCCGGCGACGACGTCGACAAGCCCGCCGGAGTCCTCTCCGGCGGTGAGAAGACCCGTCTGGCGCTGGCCACCCTGGTGGTCAGCTCGGCGAACGTCCTGCTCCTGGACGAGCCGACCAACAACCTCGACCCCGCCAGCCGCGAGGAGATCCTCGGCGCGCTCCGCACCTACAAGGGCGCGGTCGTGCTGGTCACGCACGACGAGGGCGCGGTCGAGGCGCTCCAGCCGGAGCGGATCATCCTGCTGCCGGACGGCGTCGAGGACCTGTGGGGCGCGGACTACGCGGATCTCGTCGCCCTGGCTTGATCGAATGGTTGATCCACTGTGTATGGATCATTCGGCCGATCCGTGATCCACCATCTGTGTGAGATCTCCTCGTACCGAGGTGTGTCCTACATTCATTTCGCGGCCGAGCCCTTTGTCACCAAGGGCTCGGCCGTCGTGCGTCCCTGACCTGGCACTTCGCGGAACAACCCGTTCAGCGGTACGGACACGACTGTGCGGAATCCTTGGTTCCGTATGTGCGGACCTGCTCCTGTCGTCAAAACCGTGTCTCACGGACCTTGCCGAATGGGTGGCCATGAAGCCCCGGAGGGGTGATCATGAGGAGACCAGAGCGCACTTCCCATGAGGAGGCACGGGTGGCCGAGACTCTGAAGAAGGGCAGCCGGGTGACCGGCGCCGCGCGCGACAAGCTCGCGGCAGACCTGAAGAAGAAGTACGACTCCGGTGCGAGCATCCGGGCGCTGGCCGAAGAGACCGGCCGCTCGTATGGCTTCGTACACCGGATGCTCAGCGAGTCGGGCGTCACGCTGCGTGGGCGTGGCGGGGCGACGCGGGGCAAGAAGGCCGCTTCGTCCTGAGCCCGGGCGGCCCACCGGCTTCGATGGTGGCCACCCGGTCGGTCGTCTGATCGGCCGGGTGGTTACTGTGCAGTCACTTAGCTGACCGCACAGCATCGGAGGCACCCCATGGCTTCGCTCGACCCGGTTCTCGACCAACACGGCGTACGGCTCACCGTCGACGACGCCATCGCCACGGTGACGCTGACCAACCCGGACAAGCGCAACGCGCAGAGCCCCGCTCTGTGGCGGGCGTTGACCGAGGCCGGTCGCCTGCTGCCCGGCACCGTCCGGGTGGTCGTGCTGCGCGCCGAGGGCAAGTCCTTCTCGGCCGGGCTCGACCGGCAGGCGTTCACGCCGGAGGGCTTCGACGGCGAGCCGTCGTTCATCGATCTCGCGCGCGGCAGCGACGCCGACCTCGATGCGACCATCGCCGAGTACCAGGAGGCGTTCACCTGGTGGCGACGCAGCGACATCGTCTCCATCGCCGCCGTCCAGGGCCATGCCATCGGGGCGGGCTTCCAGCTCGCGCTCGCCTGTGACCTGCGCGTCGTCGCGGACGACGTGCAGTTCGCCATGCGCGAGACCAGCCTCGGCCTGGTGCCGGACCTGACCGGCACCCACCCCCTGGTCGGCCTCGTCGGCTACGCCCGGGCGCTGGAGATCTGCGCCACCGGGCGCTTCGTCACGGCCGAGGAAGCCGTCACCACCGGCCTGGCCAACCTCGCCGTACCCGCGCCCCAACTCGACGAGGCCGTGAAGGACCTCGCCGGCGCGCTTCTCGCCGCCCCCCGCGACGCCGTGATCGAGACCAAGGCCCTGCTGCGCGGCGCCGCCGACCGCTCCTACGAGGCCCAGCGCACCGCCGAACGCGCAGCCCAGGCCCGCCGCCTACGAGACCTGGCCGGCCTGGGGGAGTAGACCCCCGCCGACGCGGCCGGCCCGACACCGTACGTCCGTGAGAGCCGGCCCGTGGGCGTTCACCCCACGGCGGTCACCAGGACGGCCACCGTCGGGTGGTCCGTCAGTGCTTCCGCCACCCTGGCGCGGACCGCGAGGGCCACCGCGATGGCCCGGTGATCCGCTTCCACGGCGATCTCCACCCGCACGTGACGGCCCGGCAGGGCGGCCGTCTCACCGGGCCGCTCCTCGATGTGCACCGGCCGGGCCACCCCGCCCAGCGCCCCCGTCAGTCCCGCCACCCCCGGAACCCCGAGCACGGCCTCCGCGACCCGGGTTTCGTCGGCATCCGTCGGCTTTCCGGCCCGCCGCGGCTCCTCCGGCCGTGGCGTGGCGGGGGCCGTGTCCTCGTCCAGCAGGCCCGTCACGCGCAGGTCCACCTCGGCGACCGCCAGGCCGATCCCCCGATCGGCCGCATCCGCCAGGGCCTCGCGGAGCCGGGCGGCCGTCGTCGGCAGTGGCTCCGCCGCCGTCGCCGCGAAGTCCGCGGTCACCCGTAGCGGCCCGGGCGGGAGTGCGCTCGGGGGAGCCGGTACGACGGGCTCCGCCGCGTCCGCCGTGTCGGTGAGCCCGAGCCGCAATTCACCCAGCCGAACCCCGGGCACGCCCTCCACCGCCCGCCGCAGCGCGCCCGTCGCCGCGCCTTCGGTGATCCATGCGCCGTCCCGCGGTCCGCCCAGCGGCAGCAGCCTGCCGAGCCCCAGCTGATCCCGAACGGTCCGCGTCCATCCGTCTGCCGTCATTCCTCCAGCCTGCCGCATCACTGAGGCGAGATGGGGCAACCGCACTTACGGTGGTCGAAGGACGACGAACCGAAAGGGGCGTACGGCGATGAGTGACACCACACAGCAGCCCGAGGCCGAGCAGGAGTCGGCCGTTCAGACCCGCAAGGCCGTCCGGCGTGGCGGAGGTGACCCGGCGACCCGCGGCCGGACCACCATCGCCGACGGCGTCGTGGAGAAGATCGCCGGCATGGCCGCGCGCGACGTCCTGGGAGTGCACGCGATGGGCAGCGGGCTGAGCCGTACCTTCGGAGCGGTGCGCGACCGGGTGCCCGGCGGCTCGAAATCCGTCACCCGCGGGGTGAAGGCCGAGGTCGGCGAGGTGCAGACCGCGCTCGACCTGGAGATCGTCGTCGACTACGGCGTCGCCATCGCCGACGTCGCACGGGCCGTCCGGGAGAACGTCGTCGCGGCGGTGGAGCGGATGACCGGCCTTGAGGTCGTCGAGGTCAACATCGCGGTGAGCGACGTGAAGCTGCCGGAGGAAGAGGACGACGACGTGGAACCTCGGATCCAGTGACCTGCTGAGGGGAGCGCACCATGAGCATGGCCGTCGTCGGCATGATCGCCGGCATGGCACTGGGCTTCGCCGGATACTTCGGCGGGTTCGGCGCCTTCCTGCTGGTGGCAGCCCTGGGCGCCATCGGCTTCGTCGCGGGCCGGTTCCTCGAAGGGGACCTGGAGCCCGGCGAATTCTTCCGCACCCGCGGCGACCGGCGTGACCGGCGGTGACGTAGGTGACCGTCGATTCCGGTGCGCTCCGCAGATCCCTGACCGTCGTTCCGCCCGGTGAGCGCGGAGCCACCCGGATCGCCGACCGCGTCGTGGCGAAGATCGCCTCGCAGGCGGCCCGTGAGGCCCTCGGCCCGCTGCCGGCCGGGGTCTCACCCCCGCACGCCAACGTCGTGGTCCACCAGCGGACGGCCCGCGTCCGAGTCCACCTCGAACTCGACTACCCCACCGACATCGGCGTCCGCTGCGCGGCCGTGCGTCGCCGGGTCGCCGAGCGGGTAGGCGCGCTGGTGGGCATGGAGGTGCCGGAGGTCGCCGTGCAGGTGGAGCGACTGCATCCGGCGCACGCGGCACAGGGGAGGACGCGATGAGCGAGCCCCAGGGCTCCGAGGGCACCACCCAACGGCTCCCGGTCGTCGAACAGACCGCGGACCCCGGCACACTCGACCGGTCGGCGGCGGCCGAGGCTCCCGAACCCCGGCCCGTCCTCGACGAGGAAGCCGGCGCGAACGGCCGCTTCTGGTCGGCCCGCCGCGTCCCGGCCGCGCTCTGCGCGCTGCTGCTCCTGGCCGTCGCCGGACTGTTCCTCTACGACATCGCCGCCGTGCGCGCCGACCGGCCCGCCATGGCCTGGCGCCGCGACCTGGCCCGGCAGCTCGCCGAACGGCCCCTGGACGACATCTGGGTGCTGGTCGGCGCGGGCGTCGCCGCGGCCCTCGGCCTGTGGCTGATCGTTCTCGCCGCCACTCCCGGGCTGCGCTCCCTGCTGCCGATGCGCCGCACCCACACCGACGTACGCGCCGGTCTCGACCGGGACGCCGCCGCCCTGGTGCTGCGCGACCGGGCCATGGAGGTAGCCGGTGTGCAGTCGGTCCGGGTACGGATGGGCCGGGCCCGCGCCGACGTCCGCGCGCTCTCCCACTTCCGCGACCTGGACGACGTACGCGCGGACCTGGACGCCGCGCTCGCCGACGCGATCCGCGGACTGGGCCTGTCCCGGCCGCCCACGCTGTCGGTGCACGTCCGGCGGCCCGGACGGAAGGGGTGAACGCGGTGCTGAGGACCGTCAACCGTGTGCTGATCGCAGTCGTCGGACTGGTCCTGCTGGTCGTCGGCGGCTCGGTGCTCGCGGTGGGACTGGGGGCCCCGGCCCCCTCGTGGTGGATTCACCACGGCCGCGACGACGTCCTGCTCGACGACTCCGAGCGGACGCGCTGGGAGGGCGACGGCTGGTGGTGGCCGACCGTCCTCGCCGTGCTCGCCGTCCTCGTCCTGCTCGCCCTGTGGTGGCTGACGGCGGTCCTGCGCCGGCGTCGGCTCTCCGAGGTCCTGGTCGACACCGGCGACGGCGAGGGCGCGCTGCTGAGGGGGCGGGCCCTGGAGGGCGTACTCGTGGGCGAGGCGGCGGGGATGGACGGCGTACAGCGGGCGCAGGCCCGGCTGACCGGCGGCCGGACGGCGCCCGAGGTCCGCGTACGCCTCCTGCTGGAACCGCATGTGGACCCCGCCACCACTCTGGAACACCTCACCGACGAGCCCCTGGCCCACGCCCGCCGGTCGGCGGGCCTGGAGTCACTCCCGGCGGAGGTCAGGCTGAGGGGCGCCAGGCACCGCGCAGAAAGGGTGAGTTGAGCTACTCAGGGGCGCGGGGCTGTTTCGATATGCGGCTCCGCCGCGTGGGCGCGATCGGCCCCCACAAACCCGCACTCGGCAATGGTGCTCAGAACCCGTGCCGCATCCCCCCGTCCACAGGCAACATAACCCCCGTCACATAAGAGGCAGCCGGCGACAGCAAGAACGCGGCCACCCGCCCGAACTCCTCCGGCGTCCCGTACCGCCGCAACGGAATGCGGGACTCGTTCGCGGCCCGCGTGGCCTCCGGGTCCGCCGACAACCCGTCCAGCTCGCGCACGCGGTCCGTGTCGATCCGCGAGGGCAGCACCCCCACGACCCGAACCCCCCGCGGCCCCAGCTCGTCCGCGAGGGACTTGGCGAACCCGGCGAGCCCGGGCCGCAGCCCGTTCGAGATGGTCAGCCCCGGGATCGGCTCGTGCACCGAAGCGGAGAGCACGAACCCGATGACCCCGCCCTCCTCCAGCTCGGCCGCTGCCGCACGGGCGAGCCGGACCGCGCCGAGGAAGACGGACTCGAACGCGCCCTGCCACTGCTCGTCCGTGTTGTCGGCGACGAATCCGGCCGGCGGCCCGCCGACGCTGATGAGAATGCCGTGGAAGGCGCCGAACCGCTCCCGCGCGGCGGCGATCAGCCGGGCCGGCGCCTCGGGATCGGCGTTGTCGACGGCGACGCCGACGGCGTCCGGTCCCAGCTCGGCCGCCGCGGCGACGGCGCGCTTCTCGTCCCGGCCGGTCACGACCACCTTCGCGCCGTCGGCGACGAGCTCGCGCGCGGTGGCGTGGCCCAGCCCGCGCGTGGCACCGGTGACGACGAACACCCGGTCCTTCAGTCCAAGATCCATGGCCCCTATCCTGCCCCCTCCTCCCCGAAGAGGGCGAGGGCGGTGTTCACCAGGCCGATGTGACTGAACGCCTGCGGGAAGTTGCCGAGCTGCCGGCCCGCCACCGGGTCGTACTCCTCGGACAGCAGCCCCACGTCGTTGCAGAGCCCGACGAGCCGTTCGAACAGCTCCCGGGCCTCTTTTGTACGGCCCGTCATGTGCAGGGCGTCCGCGAGCCAGAACGAGCACACCAGGAAGGTGCCCTCGCCGCCGGGCAGGCCGTCGACGACCGTCTCCTCGGCGCTGTAGCGGCGCAGGAAGCCGCCGTGGTCCAGTTCGTCGCGGATCGCGTCCACGGTGCCGACCACCCGGGGGTCGTCCGGCGGCAGGAAGCCCACGCGCGGGATGACCAGCAGCGCCGCGTCGATTTCGCGGGAGCCGTAGTACTGCGTGAACGTGTTGCGCTCGGGGTCGTAGCCGCGCTCGCACACCTCGCGGTGCACCTCGTCGCGCAGGGCGCGCCAGGCGTCCAGGTCGCCGTCCAGTTCCGGGTAGTGCTCCGCCGCGCGTACCGCCCGGTCCGCGGCCACCCACACCATCACCTTGGAGTGGACGAACTGACGGCGGCCCCCGCGCATCTCCCACAACCCCTCGTCCGGCTGCCGCCACGCCGTGCACAGGAAGTCCATGAGGGCGACCTGGAGCGCCCACATGTCCGGCTGGGAGGGCAGGCCCGAACTCCGAGCCAGTGACAGCGAGTCCATGACCTCGCCGTACACGTCCAGCTGAAGCTGCCGCACGGCGTCGTTGCCGATCCGTACGGGGCCGGTGCCGGCGAAGCCGGACAGCCACGGCAGCTCGATCTCCGGCAGCCGCCGCTCGCCCGCCAGGCCGTACATGATCTGCAGGTCGGACGGGTCGCCCGCGACCGCGCGCAGCAGCCAGTTGCGCCAGGACTCGGCCTCCTCCTGGTATCCGGCCGCCAGGAGCGCGCCGAGGGTGAGGGTGGAGTCGCGCAGCCAGCAGTAGCGGTAGTCCCAGTTGCGCACCCCGCCCAGCTCCTCGGGGAGGGAGGTGGTGGCGGAGGCGACGATGCCGCCGGTGGGGGCGTAGGTGAGCGCCTTCAGGGTGATCAGGGAGCGCACGACGGTGTCCCGGTAGGGGCCGTCGTAACGGCAGCGGGAGGCCCAGGCCCGCCAGTCCGAGAGGCTGGCGTGCAGCGACTCGTACGGGTCGACGAGCGGCGGGCGCGGCTCGTGGGAGGGGTGCCAGGTGAGCACGAACGCCACCTTCTCGCCCTCGGCGACGGTGAACTCCGCGTACGTGCAGTGGTCCTCGCCCCAGGTGCGCACCTCCGGTTCGCTGCGCAGCCACACCGAGTCCGGGCCCGCCACGGCGACCCGATGGCCGTCCGTGCGGCGCATCCACGGGGTGATCGAGCCGTAGTCGAAGCGCAGCCGGAGCGTGCTGCGCACGGTCACCTCGCCGCGCAGGCCCTCGACGATGCGGACGAGGTCGGGGGCGCGGTCCCGCTGCGGCATCAGGTCGGTGACGCGCACCGCGCCCTCGTCGGTCTCCCACTCGGTGTCCAGGACGAGGGTGTCGGTCCGGTAGGCGCGCCGGGTGCAGCGGTCGGCGCCCGCGGGGGCGATGCGCCAGTGACCGTTCTCCTCGTCGCCGAGCAGCCTGGCGAAGCAGGCGGCCGAGTCGAAGCGGGGCAGGCACAGCCAGTCGACGGAGCCGTCCGTGCCGATCAGGGCAGCGGTCTGCTCGTCGCCGATGAGCGCGTAGTCCTCGATACGGGGGTGCACGCAAGTGCGGGTTCCCCCGGGGCCGGTGGGGCAATCAGGGCTGGGGCCGGGGGAGTGACGCGCCCGCCGTGGGCCCGGTCTCGGAGAAGATCACGCCGGGGTCGGCCGGAGCCTGGTTGAGGACCCACAGGCCGATCAGGGTGGCCAGGGCGAACACGACCATGACGAGGACGGCGAGGACGAGCCGGCGCCGGCGCTCCCGGCGCAGCCATTCGCCGCGCGCCGTGCGATAGGCGTCGGGCGCCGCCTGCACCCCGTCGGCGAGTGCGGAGAGCGCCTCGCGCAGCTCCCGCTCCGTGCGGTCGGGACCGGTACCACGCGACCCGGTCGCGTCTCGATGGGTCATCGCCGGGCCTCCATCGCCTGGGTCAGGGCGGCGAGGCCGCGTGCCGTATGGGTCTTGACGGATCCGCAGGAGATGCCCATCGCCGCGGCGATCTCGCTCTCCTTCAGTCCGAGCCAGTGCCGCAGCACCAGCGCCTCGCGCTGCCGGGCGGGCAACTGCTGGAGCGCGTCGATCAGGACGCGCTGGTCGTCGTGGAGCAGCGCGGTGCTCTCGGCGGAGGCGACGAGCTCCTCCGCGGGCTTCTCCACGTGCTTGCGGGCCACTTGGAGGTGCCGTATCCGCATCCGCGTCAGATTGCACACCGTGGAGCGCAGATACGCCTCCGCCGCCTCGATGTCCCGCAGGCGCCGCCACTTCCGGTAGATCTGGTAGTAGGCCTCCGCGACCACGTTCTCGGGGTCGTCGGCGCCGAGCAGGACGGCGAGACGCAGCATCGAGGAGTAGTGCAGCTCGAACAGACGGGCCAGTGCGGCCTCGCGCTCCAGGTCGGCCGGGTCGCTCACCGCGGGGGCCAGGGGCGGCACGGCCGGTACCGGAGCCTCTGTTTCGCGTCTCAGGTGCTGTCTCACGGGTTGTTCGCTCCCGTCTCGGGGCGCCGCCTGACGCTCAGGCGTGACGGCAGGTCGGTGAGGTCGGCGCCGCGCGGGACGCCGAGGCGTTGGAGCACCGCGGTCCCGGCCACGGCGACGGTCAGGTTGAGGAGCAGGGCGGCGAGCCCGGCGTAGATCTCCGGCCCGGAGCCGAGGGCCACGATCGACGAGAATCCCTCCCGTACGACCATGTAGGTCCCCGCCACCATGCCCACCGCCCACCCGGCGAGCAGTGCCCGCGGATGCAGCCGCCCGGTGAACAGCCCCACGGCGACGGCCGGGAAGATCTGCAGGATCCAGACTCCGCCGAGCAGTTGGAGGTTGATGGCGTCCTGGTCGCGCAGCCCGAACACGAACGCCACCGCGCCCACCTTCGCGGTCAGCGACACCGCCTTGGCGATGCGCACCTGCCGCTTGGGCGTGGCCGTCGGATGGACGTACTCGACGTACACGTTGCGCACGAAGCTCGTGGCGGCCGCGATCGACATCACCGCCGCCGGTACCAGCGCGCCGACGGTGATCGCCCCGAAGACCAGCCCGGCCAGCGGGCCCGGCATCAGCCGGTCGACCAGCATCGGTACGGCGGCCTCGGCGCCGCCCGCCGGGGCGCGTACGCCGGTCGCCAGGGCCGCGATGCCGAGGAAGCCGAACAGGGCGAGCAGCCCGGTCCAGGCCGGCAGCGCCACGGAGACCTTGCGCAGGGTCTGCGGGCTGTCGGCGGCGAAACCGGCGGTGAGCACGTGCGGGTACATCAGCAGGGCGAGCGCCGAGCCGAGGGCGAGGGTGGCGTAGGCGGGCTGCTGCTCGGGGGTGAGGAGCAGGGCCGGGCCGCCGAGGCGTTCGGCCGCACCGTCGAAGACGGCGCCCGGGCCGCCGAGCCGGTAGAGGACCAGCCAGGTCACCGCGGTCAGCGAGACGAAGACGGCCACGGCCTTGAGCGCGGAGATGACGGTGGGGGCGCGCAACCCGTGTCGGTAGGTGGCGACGGCCAGCCCCGCGAACAGCGCCACCATCACCAGATCACCGGCCGCGCCCCGCGGATACACGCCCCCCGCCGCCAGCACCGCCCGTATGCCGAGCAGTTGCAGCGCGAGATAGGGCATCGTCGCGAGGATCCCGGTCAGCGCGACCACCAGGGCCAGCGGCGCCGAGCCGTACCGGCCCCGCACGAAGTCGGCCGCGGTGACGTAGCCGTGCGTGCGGGCCACGGTCCACAGGCGGCTCAGCAGCACGAAGGCGATCGGGCAGACGATCACGGTGTACGGCACCGCGAAGAAGGCGGGCGCGCCGCTGCCGTAGGCCAGGCCCGGTATGGCGGCGAAGGTGTACGCGGTGAAGATCGTGCCGCCGAGCAGCAGCCAGGTCCACACCGGGCCGAGGCTGCGGTCGGCCAGCGCCCAGCCCTCCAGGGACGGCAGCCGGTCGCTCGGGTGCAGGCGCCGCGCCGTGACGGCGAGCAGCGACGCTCCGCCGATCACGGCGAGAAACGTCGCTGTCATGGCGCCATCGGCCATGGGTCACCGTCCTTGGTGTGCCTGTGCCTGTGCCTGTGCCCTCGCGCGAGAGTTGCGCGAGCGGCCGGAAAGGATGACACGGAACCGGCGGGAAATTTCCTGGAAACTCGCTGTCAACCGGATCCCGTGGATGGGCAACTCTTGCACGAACCCACAGCGAGCGGGAGAGGAGCACAGGTCATGGCACGGACCGGTCATCACCGGCTACGGCGCGTCGCGATCGCCGTACTGCTTCTCGCGCCCGCCGCAGGTCTGCTGTGGGTTCCCTGGTACGCCGGTGCCGAGCCGCGGCTGGCCGGGACGCCGTTCTTCTACTGGTACCAGCTCGCCTGGGTGCCGGGGTGCGGCCTCTGCCTGCTCGCCGCTTACGCGCTGTCGGACCGGCGTCGAGATCGACATCGACATCGACACAGCTGAGCCGCACGCCCCGTTCCGTCGCACGCCTGTTCAGATCAGGAGCCGTCATGCCCACGTCAGCCACGCCCGAAAGCGGCCGCAGTACGCCCGAGAGACCGCGCATGTCCCCGAAGTCGGTGGCGATCTGGACCACCGTGGCCCTGGCCGGCGCCCTCGGCTGGGCCGTGCTCGCCCTGTCCCGGGGCGAGGAGATCTCCGCCGTCTGGCTGGTCGTGGCGGCCCTCGGCTCGTATGCGATCGCCTACCGCTTCTACTCCCGGTTCATCGCCCGCCGTGTCCTCCAGGTCGACGACACCCGTGCCACCCCGGCCGAACGTCTTGAGGACGGCGTCGACTACCACCCCACCGACAAGCGGGTGCTGTTCGGCCACCACTTCGCGGCGATCGCCGGCGCCGGACCGCTGGTCGGCCCGGTCCTCGCCGCGCAGATGGGCTATCTGCCGGGCACGATCTGGATCGTCGTGGGCGTGATCTTCGCCGGCGCGGTGCAGGACATGATCGTCCTGTTCCTCTCGATGCGCCGGGACGGAAAGAGCCTCGGCCAGATGGCCCGGGACGAGATCGGCAAGGTGGGTGGAGCGGCCGCGCTGATCGGCGTCTTCGCCATCATGATCATCCTGCTGGCGGTCCTGGCGATGGTCGTCGTCAACGCGCTGGCGGAGTCAGCGTGGGGCACCTTCTCGGTCTCCATGACCATCCCCATCGCCCTCTTCATGGGCTTCTACCTGCGCTACCTGCGCCCCGGCCGGGTCGTGGAGACCAGCTTCATCGGCGTGGGCCTGCTGCTGCTCGCGATCCTCGGCGGCGGCTGGATCCAGGACTCCTCGCTCGCCGAGTACTTCGTCTGGAGCCCGGAGACCCTGGTGTTCTGCCTGGTGGGCTACGGCTTCTTCGCGTCCGTGCTGCCGGTGTGGATGCTGCTGGCCCCGCGTGACTACCTCTCCACCTTCATGAAGGTCGGCACCATTGCCCTGATGGCCGTCGGCGTGGTGATCGCCGCCCCGAACCTCAAGGCCGAGCCCGTCACCGAGTTCGCCTCGACCGGCGCCGGACCGGTCTTCGCCGGTTCCCTCTTCCCCTTCCTCTTCATCACCATCGCCTGCGGCGCCCTGTCCGGCTTCCACGCCCTGGTCTCCTCCGGCACCACGCCGAAGCTGATCCAGAAGGAGTCCCAGGTCCGGATGATCGGCTACGGCTCCATGCTCACGGAGTCCTTCGTCGCCGTCATGGCCCTGATCGCCGCCTGCGTCCTGGAACCGGGCCTGTTCTACGCCATGAACTCCCCGGCCGCCCTGCTCGGCCCGACCGTGGAAACCGCCTCCGAAGCGGTGAAGAACCTCGGCTTCACCATCACCCCCGAACAGCTCACCGCAGCCGCCAAGGCGGTCGAGGAGGAGACGCTGGTCGGCCGCACCGGCGGCGCCCCCACCCTCGCCGTGGGCATGTCGGAGATCTTCGCCGCGGTGTTCGGCGGCGCCGGGATGAAGGCCTTCTGGTACCACTTCGCGATCATGTTCGAGGCGCTGTTCATCCTCACCACCGTGGACGCCGGCACCCGCGTCGGCCGCTTCATGCTCCAGGACATGCTCGGAAACGTCTGGAAGCCGATCGGCCGCGTCACCTGGAAGCCGGGCATCTGGATCACCAGCGCCCTGGTCGTCGGTGCCTGGGGGTACTTCCTCTACGCCGGTGTCACCGACCCCCTCGGCGGCATCAAGCAGCTGTTCCCGCTGTTCGGCATCGCCAACCAACTGCTGGCCGCCGTCGCCCTCGCCGTCACCACCACCGTCCTGATCAAGTCCGGCAAACTGCGCTGGGCGTGGGTCACCGGCATCCCGCTGGCCTGGGACGTGGCCGTCACCTACACCGCGGGCTGGCAGAAGATCTTCTCGGACAACCCGGCGATCGGCTTCTTCGCCCTGCGGGACAAGTACGCGCAGGCGATCGAGGAGGGGCAGTTGCTGCCGGGCGCCACGAACATGGACGACATGCACACCATCGTCCTCAACAACACGGTCGACGGCGTGATCATGGCCGTCTTCCTCCTGCTGGTCCTCACGGTCCTGGTCAACTGCGCCGTGGTCTGCGTCCGCGCCGTCCGCGCCCCCGAGCCCCTGCCGACGACCGAGGCGCCGTACGTCGAGTCCCGCATCGACGTGCCCGAGCGGGAGGACGAGCCGCTGGCGGGGGCCCGGTCATGAGGGCGGTGCGGTGGGTGCGGTGGTACGTGCGGGAGCTGATGCGCGTACTGAGCCTCCTGCACCGGGAGGACCACCCCGAGGGCCGCTGCTGCTGACGCCCGCGGGCAGACGCGGGAGGCGCGTGCAGCGGACGTACCCGCGGGGCGCGGGCAACCGCGCGACCGGCCACCTGCTTCCCGCGGCCACGCTACACAGGGGCCGGTGTCGTCTCCGTCTCCTGCGCTGCCGCCGCCTGAGCCCGCTCCCGGGCCTCGCGGCGGGCCAGGACGAACCAGCCGACCGGGACGCCGACTGCGAACAGCCACCACTGGACGGCGTACGCGTAGTTCAGCGCCGCGTCCTCGTTGCCGGGCCTGCCGAGCTGCTCCGGGGTGCCGCCCTTGGGCTCGGGCTCCGTCTGCACGAGGTAGCCGCCGAGCACGCGGGCGTCCAGGCGGCGCGCCTCCTGCTCGCTGTTGATCAGCATGATCTGGCGGTCCGGCAGGCCTTCGAGGTTCTTGATGCCGCTGGCCGAGGTCGTCTCGTCGGGCATCAGCCGACCGGTGACGGTGATCTCGCCGCTCGGCGGTGCGGGAATCTTCGGGAACGCCGTCTGGCTCGGGCCGTCCGCGGGGATCCAGCCCCGGTTGACCAGCAGCACCCTGCCGTCGGTGAGGACGAACGGGGTCAGGACGTGGAAGCCCACCTCGTCGTCGGAGTTGGTGCGACGCCGGACGACGACCTCGTCGTCGGTGTCGAAGTGCCCCTGGGCGGTGACGGTGCGGTACCGCTCGGCGCTGGTGACGGTGTGGCCCGGCGAGGTCAGCTTCTCCACGGGGACCGGCGGTGCGGCGAGCGCCTCGGAGACCAGCTGGTTGCGGGCGGTGCGCTCCTCGTAGCGGTGCATCTGCCAGAAGCCCAGCCTGATCATCGTGGGGATGAGGAGGAGGGCGACCAGCGTGAGGATCACCCACTGCCGGGACAACAGGAAGCGGTACACCCCACGACCGTACAACTCGGACCGTGGGGTGTTCGCACAGGGGTGTGGTCAGACGCGGTCGACGATGCCCACCTTTCCCTCCGCGCGGGCGCAGTGGGCGCCGCAGTACCAGTGGCCCTCGACCTCGACGCCCTGGCCGATGATCTGCACCCGGCAGTGCTCGCAGATGGGGGCCATGCGGTGGATCGCGCAGGAGAAGCAGTCGAAGACATGCACCGCGCCCTGCGCGTGCACCTCGAAGGTCATGCCGTAGTTGTTGCCGCATACTTCGCAAGTCGCCATGCGCCACAGGGTGAGGTGTCCGCGCGGTGCGGGCGCGGCGCGGGCGGGCGAGTCGCGGCGCAAATCACCCGTCCGTACGGTCATCCCTCCGACGCCGGCTCCACATCGCGCAGGAGCTGCCCGAAGGCCGCCTCGTCGACGACCGGGGTGCCGTACTGCCGGGCCTTGACCACCTTGGAGGTGCCGGAGTCGGGGTCGTTGGTGACGAGCAGGCTGGTCAGCCGGGAGATGCTGGTCGCGACATGCAGCCCGGCCTCGGTCGCCCGGTCCTCCAGGAGGTCGCGCTCCACCGAGGTGTCGCCGGAGAACGCGACCCGCATGCCCTGCTTGAGTCGTTTGCCCTCTTCGTACCGGCCCGGGTTGGGATAGGGGCAGGCGGGGCGTTTGCGGGAGGGGCGCCAACTGGTCGGCCGGTAGCCGCCGTAGCCTCCCTGCTGCCGGGGCACGGCCAGGTCCGTCCACTCGGTCAGCGGCCGGCACTCGTGCAGCGGCAGCCGGACGCTCCGCGCGGCCGCGGCGTGCAGACTGGGCCGGAACGCCTCCGCCAGCACGCGCGCGTCGTCCAGCGCGTGGTGCGCCCGCTGCTGTACGACGCCGAAGTGCGCCGCCAGCGACTCCAGCTTGTGGTTGGGCAGCGGCAGGCCCAGCTCCTTGGAGAGCGCGATGGTGCACAGCCGCTGCCGCACCGGGGCCTCGCGCTTCGCGCGCGCGTACTCGCGGGCGATCATCTGCCAGTCGAAGACGGCGTTGTGCGCGACGAGCACCCGGTCCGCCAGGCGGGCGGAGAACTCCTCGGCGATGTCCGCGAAGAGGGGCGCGCCCTCCAGGACGTCGCTCGTCAGACCGTGGATCCACACCGGGCCCGGGTCGCGCTCCGGGTTGACCGTCGTGTACCAGTGGTCCTCGACCTCGCCGTGCGCGTCCAGCCGGTAGACGGCCGCGGAGATGATCCGGTCGTCCCGGGCCAGTCCGGTGGTCTCCACGTCAACGACCGCGTATCCCTCCGGATACGCGGTCGGCCACCCGGTGGGGGAGGGCGCTGCGGTCGTGTGGTCATCGAGCATGGTCCATGAGGATACGGGCCGGGACTGACAGCCCTGTCCCGTGGGCCCGGGTCGGTGTTCCGTCAGGTACCCTGCCGCGCCCGTCCGTTCGAGTGTCTGTGGGACCCGCACGTCAAGTTCCTTCCCGCGCGGGCGGGTACGCGGTGCGATCCTCCGGGGTGTGACGGAACCTGCGCATGACGAGACGCACGGCGGCGCGCTGGGGGAGCGGCTGAACTGGCTGCGGGCGGCCGTGCTCGGCGCGAACGACGGCATCGTGTCCACCGCCGGACTGGTCGTCGGCGTGGCGGGCGCGACCGGCGAACGCTCGGCCCTGCTGACGGCGGGCCTCGCCGGGCTGCTCGCCGGATCGATGTCGATGGCGGTGGGCGAGTACGTCTCCGTCTCCACCCAGCGCGACTCGGAGAAGGCCGCCCTGGCGCTGGAGAAGCGGGAGTTGAGCGAGCGGCCGGAGGCGGAGCTGGCGGAGCTCGTCGAACTCCTCCACGGGCGCGGCCTGTCCCGGGACATCGCCCGGGAGGCGGCCGAGCAGCTCACCGCGCGGGACGCGCTCAGGGCGCACGCGCGCGTGGAGCTCGGCATCGACCCGGACGCACTGACGAACCCGTGGCACGCGGCGTGGGCGAGCTTTCTGGCGTTCACGGCGGGCGCCCTGCTGCCGCTGCTGGCGATCGTCCTGCCCCCGGTCTCGGCCCGCGTCCCCGTCACGGTCGCCTCGGTCCTGGCGGCCCTCGTCCTGACGGGCTGGTCCGGCGCCCGCCTGGGAGCCGCCGCCCCGGGGCGCGCGGTGCTGCGGAACGTGGCCGGCGGGGCGCTGGCCATGGCGGTCACGTACGGTGTGGGGTCCTTGCTGGGGGCGGTGGGCGTTTAGTCGGCGGCGGTTGGTGGAGATCGCCAACAAGTAAGCGCGTACCGCCGGTAATACTTGTGAGTAACAACGTCTAGCCGCAGCCGACCAGCGGTTCTACGGTGCCCCCATGCCGAACCTGCCCGATGTCGTGCTGTGGTCGATACCCGCCTTCGTCCTGCTCACCGTGATCGAGATGATCAGCGTCCGTCTCCATCCCGACGAGGAGGCAGCGGGCTACGAGGCGAAGGACGCCGCGACCAGCGTCGGCATGGGGCTCGGAAGTCTCGCCTTCGACCTTCTCTGGAAGATCCCCATCGTCGCGATCTACACGGCGATCTACGAACTCACGCCCCTGCGGGTGCCCGTCCTGTGGTGGACCATCCCGCTGATGCTCCTCGCGCAGGACTTCTTCTACTACTGGTCCCACCGCGGCCACCACGTCATCCGCCTCCTGTGGGCCTGCCACGTAGTCCACCACTCCAGCCGGAAGTTCAACCTCACCACCGCGCTGCGCCAGCCCTGGACGTCCCTGACCGTCTGGCCGTTCTACGTCCCCCTCATCGCCTGCGGCGTGCACCCGGCAGCCCTCGCGTTCTGCTCCTCGGCCAACCTCGTCTACCAGTTCTGGATCCACACCGAGCGCATCGACAGGATGCCGCGCTGGTTCGAGTTCGTCCTCAACACGCCCTCCCACCACCGCGTCCACCACGCCTCCCAGGGCGGCTACCTCGACCGCAACTTCGGCGGCATCCTCATCGTCTGGGACCGGCTCTTCCGCTCCTTCGTCGCCGAGACCGAGCGTCCGGTCTTCGGACTGACCAAGAACATCGACACGTACAACCCGCTGAAGGTCGCCACCCACGAATACGTCTCCCTCGCCAAGGACCTGAAGAAAGCGCGCGGTTGGCGCCAGTGGGCCGGGCACCTCTTCCGCGGGCCGGGCTGGCAGCCCGCGCCGGAGCCGGTGAAGGAGACTCTGTCGGCGTGACCACCAGACGCGCTCTGCTCCTCGCCCTCGGCCTCGCCACCGCCGTCGACCTCGGCTGCCTCGCGGCCGACTACGACCCCGGGCACTTCGTCGCCAAGCCGCTGCTGATGCCGCTGCTGGCCGCCTGGGCTGCCCTGTCCGGCGCGCCCCGACTCCTCGTCGTCGCCCTCCTGTTCGGCTGGGGCGGCGACACCCTGCTGCTGTTCGACGCCGAGCCCGCCTTCCTCGCCGGGATGGCCTCCTTCGCGGCCGGGCACGTCTGCTACCTCGCCCTCGTCCGCACGCGCGGCCGGGCCGACGCGCACCACAGCTTCCTCCTCACCCTCTACTGCGCCGTACTGACCACCACCCTGCTCAGCCTGTGGACGGACCTGCCCGGCGACCTGCGCATCCCGGTCGTCGCCTACAGCATCCTGCTGACGGCCATGGCCTACGGCGTCGGCAGCCGCTTCGGCAAGGTCGCCGGGACCGGCGCCGCGCTCTTCGTGCTCTCCGACACCCTCATAGCGACGGACGTCGCCGAGTGGCCCCCGCTGCCCCTGCAGGACTTCTGGATCATGCTCACCTATGTCGCGGCGCAGTTCCTGATCGTCACCGGCATGCTCAAGGCGCTCGAAGCGCGTCCCGCCCCGGAGGAGACGTTCGGCGAGGTGCGCTCGGCCACGCCCTGAGCGCGCGGCTCCAGCAGGTGCCGGTCAGTCACCATCTGATCGGCACCGGCAGCGCCGTGAGCAGGCCCGAGACCGCCACGACGAACCCCAGCGCGACGACCTCCGCGCGCGCGGGGGAGCAGGCGGTCAGCGGGTCCGCCGCGCGGCGCAGCCGGAACCGCGCCCACAGGGCCAGCGCGGCGACGGCGACCACGAGCAGCACCTTGGCCAGCAGCACCCGCCCGTACGCCGTCGTCGTCAGCTGCTCCAGGATCGTCTCCGGCGGCATGCGGCGCAGCGAACTGCACACCCCCGTCGCCGTGATGGCGGCCAGCAGAACGACCGCCACGCGCGCGTAGAGCCCCAGCAGCGCCGCTCCCGTCGGCGTGCCGCCCCAGCCCCGCAGGGTCCGCAGCACGTGCAGCAGCCCGCCCGTCCACAGCGCCGCGCAGGTCAGGTGCACGAGCGTCAGGCCGGAGCCGAGCAGCGGGCTGTACTCCGTCGGGGGATGCGCGCGCAGCGCCTCGGCGACGACCACCGCGGCCAGCGGCCAGATCTGGGTGCCCGGCCGCCGGGAGAACGCGCACAGCCCGGCCGCCGCGAAGGCGTTGACCTCCAGCAGCGCGAGCTTGCCGTCCCGGGTCTCGTACAGGCCGCCGACATCGAGGTCGGCGAGACTGCCCGGCACCAGGTTGCCGGTCGACACGACGGAGGCGAGTCCGAGGGCGGCGACGAAACCGGCGGCGGCCGCGTGCGGCGCCCAACTCCGGGGTGCGACCGGGGGAGCACCGGGCACGGCACGGGCCAGCCGGTTCACGAACAGCTCGCCCACCGGCACGCACAACGCCGCGAACAGGACCGTCCGCAGCAGTGCGATGGCGCCGTCGCCGGGCGCGGCCGCCTCTCCGGTGCCGTGCAGCGCGGCCGACGGCCCGAGCAGCGGGATCAGCGCCCCGAGCAGCACCAGGACGAGTACGGCGACAGCCCGGCGGACTCCGCGCCGCGCCACGGGCCCGCCCGCGTCGGCCGCCCCGGACGTGGGTCTTGTCAAGGTCACCCCAGGATCTTCACCAGCCGTCCCAGAACAGGGCAAGTCCAGGAAAACAACTGGCGGTACGCCATTCCGCCCATGGTTACGTTTTCAGGCGCCCCGCGACTCAGGCCCACCGCGCGGAATCCGCCCCCCACACACCGGGCGGCCGCGCCCAGTCCACCGGCCCGCCCGCGAAGGACACGGGCGGCAGCGCATACCGCAGCCGCCCGAGGGCACTGTCACTCTCGGCCAGCCAGGGATCCGGCGCCTCGTACGCGGCTCCGCCCACCTCACCTCCGCCCCCCACCGCGCCTGCGGCGCCGGCCGTGTCTGTGGTGCCTGCCTCAGCTGGGGTGTCTGCCGCGCCTGCGGCGCCCACCTTGCTTCCGGCGCCCACCTCGCTTCCGGCGTCCGTCTCACGTGCGGTGCCCGCCTCACTCCCGGTGCCCGCCTCTCCCGCGGCGGACCCGCTGGTCAGCCAGAGTGCCGTGCGCGCCAGCGCCAGCCGTACGACCCTGCTGCCGCCCTCGTCGTACTGCTCGCTCAGGGCCCGCAGCACCGCAGCCGCCAGCAGGCAGCCGGTTCCGTGGTCGAGTGCCTGCGCGGGCAGCGTGCCCGGCCGCTCCCGCGACCCCTCGGTGACGGCGATCCCGGTGGCCACCTGCACCAGGCTGTCGAAGCCGCGCCGCCCGCCCCACGGCCCGTACGCGCCCCAGGCCGACACCTGCGCCACGACCACGCCGGGACGGCGCTCCGCCAGCGCCTCGGGGGAGAGCCCGAAGCGGTCCAGGGAGCCGGGCCGGTAGCCGGTGACGACCACGTCCGCGCTCGCCAGCAGCTCCTCGAAGGCACGCCGGTCCGCCCTCAGATCCAGGACGGCGGACCGCTTCCCGAAGCCGGTGTCCGCGTGTTGGTCGGGCAGTTCGGGGTGGTGCGGCGGATCCACGCGCAGCACGTCCGCACCCAGCAGGGCGAGCGTGCGGGTGGCGACCGGGCCCGCGATGACACGGGTCAGGTCCAGGACGCGCAGCCCGGCGGCGGGCAGCAGGGGAGTGGCGTCGATCGGCGCGAGCACGCGCGCGGGGGCGGTGTCGATGCGGTCGCGCTCGACCAGGGGGCGCTCGGCGATCGCCGCGGCCTGCGCGTGGGCCGCCCACTCCTCGGGCGTCCGCAGGGCGACGGCGAGGCCCCCCGCCGCGTACACGGCCTCCTCGACCTCCAGGGCGGAGCGCTCGGCGAACGCGGCCTCAAGGCGGTCCGCCCGCCCCAGCACCTTGAGCAACCGCTCCCGATGATGCGGATAGTTCGCATGCGTACGCACCCACCCGTCCGCGGTCCGCCAGAACCGGGACAGCGGAGCGAAGTTGACCGGCGCCCGGCCATTGATCAACAGATGCCGCTCACTCGTGAACGCCGTCGCCACCGCCCCGTCGTCCACCCGCACCCCCGGCACCTCGCCGAGCCCGGCCCGCCGCGCCCCCAACTCGGCACCCGCGAGCGCAGCAGCCCCCACACAGGCCCGCCCCAACTCCCGCACAGGAAGCCGCGCCCGCAACACCCCCTCCCGCGCCACCCAGGTCACCCGACCCGGAAGAGCACCATCCCCACCCACCGCCGACCAGGCCGACTCGATCGATGTCATGACTCAACTATGCAGTATTGACTCAATCAATATGAGTGGCAGCGCCCCACCGCAGCCGCACCCCTTTGCCCACGGTGCCGCACCACGACAAAGGGCCGGACGGTGGATCCGTCCGGCCCTTCGCGCGCGTGGGTGCTACTTGGTCACCGCGTCCAGCGCGTCCGCGATGCCCCAGCCGTAGAAGCCGTTGCGGTTCTTGGAGCCCTCGCACACCGCGTCGACCTTGCCGTCGCCGTCGATGTCGTAGGGGTCCGTGCAGGCGGTGGCGTCGGCCTCGGCGTAGAGGAGGGCCTTCACCGCGGTGGGCGGGAGGTAGGGGTGGGTGGACTTGATGAGGGCGGCGACGCCGGCGACATGGGGCGACGCCATGGACGTACCGGCCATGTAGCCGTACCCGCCGCCCGGCATGGTGCCCAGGATCAGGCCGCTGGTGGCCGGCGGGGCCGGGGTCTGGTAGCGGGTCGCGTCGCCGCCGGGTGCGGCGATGTCGACCACGCCCAGACCGTGGTTGGAGAAGGAGGACTTGATGCCCTTGGCGCCGGTCGAGGCGACCGTCACGATCCCCGGCAACTGCGTCGGGATGTCCAGGCACTCGGACGGGTCGATCACCCGCTCCACCGGCGTGGCGTCGTTCGGCGAGACCGGGTCGGTGATCTCGTCGGCCGCGAGGTCGTAGTTCTCGTTGCCGGCCGCCGCGACGTTGACCGCGCCCTTCTTCTCCGCGTACCGCGAGGCCCGGGTGAGGGCGTCGACGAGCGCCTTCTGGTCCGGGTCGTTCTTGCAGTTGAAGTACCACGGGTCGGTGTAATAGCTGTTGTTCGTCACGTCGACGCCGTGCTCGGCCGCCCACATGAAGCCGCACACCACGGCCTCCGTGTAGAAGTACCCCTCGGTCGTGGACACCTTGATGCCCGAGACCTTCACGCCGGGCGCGACGCCCGTCATGCCGATGCCGTTCTTGGCGGCCGCGATCTCACCGGCCACGTGCGTGCCGTGCGGGCTCTCGCCCGCCCCGGGCCGCCACGCGCCCTCGGTGGTGTCCGGCTTGCCCGTCACGCAGTTGACCGACGCGTCGCGGTCGAAGTTCGCCGCGAGGTCGGGGTGCGTGTCGTCGACCCCGGTGTCGATCACCGCGACGGTGACGTCCGGGCTGCCCAGCGACACCTTGTGCGCCTTGTCCGCCTTGATGGCGGGCAGGTCCCACTGGAGCGGCTCCAACGGGTCCTGCCCGTCGGCGGCCTCGACGGCCGCCGCCTCGGCGGCACTGAGCACCTTCGGCGTGCCCACGTCGGTGGTCGACTGGGCGGGCAGCGGCGCGTGGCGGGTGTTGCCCGCCGAGTCCACCCCGGGCACCTTCCGCACGACCTTGGCGAAGTCGGGGTTCGCCGAGTGGACGACGACCACGCCGATCCGGTCGTAGGAGGTCACGATCGTGCCGCCGGCCCGGGCGATGGCCCGCTCCACCCGGGGCGAAGGACCGTGCCCCGGACGGACGTTGACGACATAACTGAGAGAGGAGGCCTCGGCCTCGGAGGCGTCCGCGGCGGACGCCGGCACATTCGGCAGGAACGCGAGCGCCGTCGCCACGGCCATCCCGGCGGGGACGGCGAGCGCACGACGATAGCGCGGGTGAGGCGCTGTCATGGTGTCAGAGTCTCCAGTCTTGGGTGTCCTCGGGCCTTCGGTCACTTCACCGCACGCAGCGCGTTGACGATCCCGAACCCGTAGAAGCCGTTCACGCGCGGGCCGCCCTCGCACACTGCGTCCGGGGTGCCGTCACCGTTCTGGTCGTAGGACTCCGGGCAGCCCGGGTTGTCCGCCTGCGCCTTGAGCAGCGCCTGGATCTGGGCCCCGTTCGCCCACGGGTGCTTGGACTTCAGCAGCGCCGCCACACCCGCGGCGTGCGGCGCGGCCATCGAGGTGCCCTGCAGGAAGGCGTACTCGCCGTTCGGCATCGTCGACAGGACACGGCCGTTCTTCGAGGGCGTGTCCGGTATCTGGTACAGCCGGTCGCCGCCCGGCGCCGCGACGTCGACGACGCCCTTGCCGTAGGAGGAGTAGTACGACTTGAGGTTGTTCACGCCCGTCGCGCTGACCGTGACGACACCGGGCAGCTGCGTGGGCAGGTCGTAGCACTCATGCGGGTCGATCGTGCGCTCTACGGGCGTGGTGTCGTCGGGGCTGCTGGTGTCGACGATCGCGTCCGCGTCCAGGTCGTGGTTGGAGTTGCCCGCCGAGGCCAGGTGGATCAGGCCCTTCTTCTGGGCGTACAGCTGGGCCCGGTTGACCGCGTCGACGATCGCCTTCTGGTCGGGGTCGTCCATGCAGTTGTACAGCCACGGGTCGACGTAGTAGCTGTTGTTCGTGATCTCCACGCCGTGGTCGGCGGCGAACACGAACGCGCACACCACGCTCTCCGGGTAGAAGAGGCTGGTGTCCGGCTCGCTCACCTTGATCGAGGAGACCTTGACACCGGGCGCCACACCCGCGACACCGATCCCGTTGCGCGCGGCGGCGATCGAACCGGCCACGTGCGTGCCGTGGTAGTCGTCCGCCGTGTACGGCCGCCAGGCGCCCTCGCTGGTGTCCGCGACGCCGCCGACGCAGTTGGCCGACTGGGACTTGGAGAAGTTCGCGGTCAGGTCCGGGTGGGTGTCGTCGACGCCGGTGTCGATCACCGCGACGGTCACCCTGCTGCTGCCCGGGTTGATCTTCGCGGCCTTGTCGGCGCCGATCGCCCGCAGGTCCCACTGGTCGGCCTCGAGCGGCTCGCTCCCCGGGACGGACGCGCTCGCGGTCTTCGCGGCCTGCTCCTGGGTGAGGAGCTGCACCGCGTCCTTCTCCGTCGTGCCCGCGGCGGTCAGCGGTGCCGTACGCGTCGCACCCGCCGACCTGACCCCGCGCACCTTGCGCATCTGCTTGCCGAAGTCCGGGTTCGCGGAGTGGGCGACGATCACACCGATCTTGTCGTACGTCACCACGACGGTTCCGCCGGCCGCCGCGATCGCCTTCTTCACCGACCCGATCGTCCGGCGGTCCGTCGTCGTGTTGACGACGTAGGCCAGCTTCGGCGCGTCCGCCGCCTGCACGGTGGTCTCCGTGAGCGGGGTGGCCGTCGCTGCGGTCGGCAGAAAGCCCAGGGAGGCGGTCAGCGACAGCACGACGGGGACGGCCAGAGCGAGACGGCGCCTGGAAGGCAGATGAGCCATGGGATCTCCACATCATCCGGAAAAGAAACCGGCCCGAGACACAGGTGGTGCTCGGGCAGGTACATGACGGGCGTGCAGGCCTGAAGCTATCTCGCGATCTCCCTGGCCAGCAATGACTTCCCGGAACTGACTTTCGGAAAGAAGCAGACCGAGTTGAACCGGTCCTCGCGTGGCGCCGTGACCTTGGTCAGGGAGCCCGAGCACGATCGAGCCCCCTGACCACCGCGAGGAACAGAGCCGTCACATGTCCGTCGTACCGAACCCGTCCCCGAACCCCGATCCGCCCCCGTCCACCGTCGCAACAGCGCCCGCAACGCGAGGAGACTCCGTGGCCACCGACGCACCGCCCCCCTCGACAGAGCAACACAAACTCCCCACCACCGAGGAGTTCACCGAGGTGCAGGAGAGCGCGGAGTTCGGTGAACTGCGCCGCTCCTACCGCTCCTTCGCCTTCCCGCTGACCGTCGCCTTCATCGCCTGGTACCTGCTGTACGTCCTGCTGTCCATCTACGCCGGCGACTTCATGGGCACCCAGCTGTTCGGCAACTTCAACGTGGCGCTGGCCCTCGGCCTCGCCCAGTTCGTCACCACGTTCCTCATCGCCTGGTGGTACGCGCGGCATGCCGCGGCCAAGCTCGACCCCAAGGCCGAGGCGATCAAGTCCCGGATGGAGGGCGGCGCATGAGCACCGCGCACACGATTCTTGCGAGTGACACGGCCGTGGTGCTGGCGGCCGACGCGGCGAGCGAGCACCGCGGGCTGATCATCAGCCTGTTCTCGGCCTTCGTCATCGGGACCCTTTTCATCACCGTATGGGCGGGCCGGCAGACCAAGGACGCCGCCGACTTCTATGCGGGCGGACGCCAGTTCACCGGATTCCAGAACGGCCTCGCCGTCGCCGGTGACTACATGTCCGCCGCTTCCTTCCTCGGTATCGCGGGCGCCATCGCCCTGTTCGGCTACGACGGCTTCCTCTACTCCATCGGCTTCCTGGTCGCCTGGCTCATCGCGCTGCTCCTGGTCGCCGAGCCGCTGCGCAACTCCGGCCGGTACACGATGGGCGACGTCCTCGCCTACCGCATGCGCCAGCGTCCGGTCCGCACGGCGGCCGGCACCTCCACGATCGTCGTGTCGATCTTCTACCTGCTGGCCCAGATGGCCGGTGCCGGTGTCCTGGTCTCCCTGCTGATGGGCATCACCAGCGACGCGGGCAAGATCGGCATCGTCGCCCTGGTCGGCGTACTGATGATCATGTACGTCACGATCGGCGGCATGAAGGGCACCACCTGGGTGCAGATGGTCAAGGCCGTGCTGCTGATGAGCGGCGCCCTGCTGCTGACCTTCCTGGTCCTGCTCAAGTTCGACTTCAACGTCTCCGACCTGCTCGGCGCCGCCTCCGACCAGAGCGGCAAGGGCGCGGCGTTCCTGGAGCCCGGCCTGAAGTACGGCGCCAGCGGCACCAGCCAGCTGGACTTCATCTCGCTCGGCATCGCGCTGATCCTGGGCACCGCCGGTCTGCCGCACATCCTGATCCGCTTCTACACCGTGCCCACCGCCAAGGCCGCCCGTAAGTCCGTGATCTGGGCGATCGGCCTGATCGGCTCCTTCTACCTGATGACCCTCGCGCTCGGCTTCGGCGCCGCCGCGCTCATCTCGCAGGAGGAGATCACCAACTCCAACAAGGCGGGCAATACCGCGGCACCCCTGCTGGCGCTCCATCTGGGCGGCGTCGACTCCAACTGGGGCGCCATCCTGCTCGCCAGCATCTCCGCGGTCGCCTTCGCCACCATCCTCGCGGTGGTCGCGGGCCTGACGCTGGCCTCGTCCTCGTCCTTCGCCCACGACATCTACGCCAACGTCATCAAGAAGGGGAAGGCCACCGAGAAGGAGGAGGTCCGCGCCGCCCGCTGGGCGACCGTCGGCATCGGCGTCGTCTCCATCGTCCTGGGCGCCCTGGCCCGTGACCTGAACGTCGCCGGCCTCGTCGCCCTGGCCTTCGCGGTCGCCGCCTCCGCCAACCTGCCGACGATCCTCTACAGCCTCTTCTGGAAGCGGTTCACCACCCAGGGAGCCCTGTGGTCGATCTACGGCGGTCTGATCACCGCCGTCGGCCTGGTGCTGTTCTCGCCGGTGGTCTCCGGCAAGCCGTCGTCGATGTTCCCGGACGTCGACTTCCACTGGTTCCCGCTGGAGAACCCCGGCCTCATCTCGATCCCGGTGGGCTTCCTGATGGGCATCATCGGCACCTACCTCTCCAAGGAGGAGCCGAACAAGGGCAAGTTCGCCGAGCTGGAGGTCCGGTCCCTGACCGGCACCGGCGCCCACTGAGCACACCCCTCCCCCGACCGGCCGCGTCGTAGGTCCCTACGACGCGGCCGCGTCTTACCTCGTGGGATCGGGCTCTGTCGTTGTCAGTGCGTTCGCGTAGGCTCGCAGGTGTCGGAAAACCGTTGATCCGCTACGAGGGAGGGGGCCCACGTGCTCATCGACACCTACGGCCGGGTGGCCACCGACCTGAGAGTCTCACTGACGGACCGGTGCAACCTGCGCTGTACGTACTGCATGCCCGAGGAGGGTCTGCAGTGGCTGGCCAAGCCCGACCTGCTCACCGATGACGAGATCGTCCGCCTGATCGACATCGCGGTCACCTCCCTCGGCATCGAGGAGGTCCGCTTCACCGGCGGCGAGCCGCTGCTGCGCCCCGGCCTGGTCGGCATCGTCGAGCGCGTCGCCGCCCTCGAACCCCGCCCCCAGATGTCCCTGACCACCAACGGCATCGGGCTCAAGCGCACCGCGCCGGCCCTGAAGGCGGCGGGCCTGGACCGGGTCAACGTCTCGCTGGACACCCTGCGCCCGGACGTCTTCAAGACCCTCACCCGCCGCGACCGCCACAAGGACGTCATCGAGGGCCTGTACGCCGCCCGTGAGGCGGGCCTGACCCCGGTCAAGGTCAACTCGGTCCTGATGCCGGGTCTGAACGAGGACGAGGCCCCCGACCTGCTGGCCTGGGCCGTCGAGCACGACTACGAACTGCGCTTCATCGAGCAGATGCCGCTGGACGCCCAGCACGGCTGGAAGCGCGAGGGCATGATCACCGCCGGGGACATCCTGGCCTCCCTGCGCACCCGCTTCGAACTGACCGAGGAGGGCGCGGAGAAGCGCGGCTCGGCCCCGGCGGAGCGCTGGCTGGTCGACGGCGGTCCGCACGTGGTGGGTGTCATCGCCTCGGTCACCCGCCCGTTCTGCGCGGCCTGCGACCGCACCCGTCTGACCGCCGACGGTCAGGTCCGCACCTGCCTGTTCGCCCGCGAGGAGACCGACCTGCGCGCCGCCCTGCGCTCGGGCGCACCCGACGAGGAGATCGCCCGCATATGGCGGCTGGCGATGTGGGGCAAGAAGGCGGGCGCGGGCCTGGACGACCCGACCTTCGTCCAGCCGGACCGGCCGATGTCGGCGATCGGCGGTTAGGGCCCGGTCAGGCCCTTTCCGGCGCTTCCCAGTCCTCGAACCTCACGACGTCCTTCAGGAATCCCCGAACCCCAAGGAACTGGGACAGATGCTCCCGGTGCTCCTCGCACGCGAGCCACGTCTTGCGCCGCTCCGGCGTATGGATCTTGGGGTTGTTCCAGGCAAGCACCCACACCGCTGCGGTGCGGCAGCCCTTGGCGGAACAGATCGGCGTCTCGTCAGTCACGGGGTTCGTCTCACAGAGGTTCACAGGGTCCGCAGAGGTGCAAACATGGCGACGCCGAGCAGCCACGGGGGGAGCTGCCCGGCGTCGGTCCGTCGCTCCGACGGGGGATGCGGAGCGCTTACGAAGTATGTCATGGGTCACCCGCAGCCCGGCACCGGAACAACACTATTGATCTGAGCTTTTCTTGAGCTTGGTGCGGAGGTGGATTCCGTTTGCCCGGCGTCCGCCGAGCTCACATACGCTCCCGCGCCGCGCCGTCCGCACCCCGCCCGGGGTCGGCCGCGACATCTTCCGGGACGGGTTCCGCGAAGGACCCTTCCGGTCGCGGCGGGAGCATCGGAGGAGTCGGCGCGGTCACGAAGGTCGACGGCAGCGACGGTGCGTTCTCCCGCCCGGCGTTGGCGATCACCACGGCGACGTACGGCAGGATCGCGCCGAGGACCAGGGCCACGACGGCGACGTGCCGTTCGACGTTCCACAGCGTCGCCGCCAGGATCACCGACAGCGTGCGGACCGACATCGAGATGATGTACCGGCGCTGCCGCCCGCGCACATCCTCCTGGAGCCCCGCCCGGGCTCCCGTGATCCGGAAAACCTGGGCGCTGCCGCCTTCGCGCTGCTTCCGCATCACATTCCACCATCCGCCAGCATCGGACTCTCCCCTGCCCGCACCCGGACCGCCCCCGCTCGGGGCACCGGGTCCGGACCCCTTCCACGTTACGCCTGGCCTGCGTCGCCTACGAGACCGGGGCGCCTTCCGCTCGGGTGACCGGCCTGCGCCGTCCCCGATACGGCCGTATCCGACATGCGGCGTACGGAGAGCGGGTCGAGACTGGGCGCAAAGCTCACGTCGAGCCGTACAAGGAGGCAGCCATGGGCTGGTTGTGGGCGATCATCGTCGGATTCGTGCTGGGCCTCATCGCCAAGGCGATCCTGCCGGGCAAGCAGCACAGCCCGCTCTGGCTGACCACCATCTTCGGCATGATCGGTGCCATCATCGGCAATTCCATCGCCCGAGCGGCCGGAGTCGACGAGACCTCCGGCATCGACTGGAGCCGACACGCCTTCCAGCTCATCGCGGCGGTCGTCGTCGTGGGCGTCGGCGACATGCTGTACATGGCGACGCTCGGCAAGAAGAAACAGCAGACCTGAGAACCGGTACGCCGAAGGGGGCGGCCCTCCGCGTGGAGAGCCGCCCCCTTCGGAACGCCTACCCGCCCGTGACCTCGACCGCGGCCAGGTTCTTCTTGCCCCGGCGCAGCACCAGCCAGCGCCCGTGCAGCAGGTCCTCCTTCGCCGGTACGGAGTCCTCCGCGGCGACCTTCACGTTGTTCACGTAGGCGCCGCCCTCCTTCACCGTGCGCCGCGCGGCGGACTTGCTCGCCACCAGGCCGACCTCGGCGAACAGGTCGACCGTCGGGGCCAGCTCCGCGACCTGGATGTGCGGCACCTCGGAGAGCGCCGCGGTCAGCGTCTTCTCGTCCAGCTCCGCCAGCTCGCCCTGCCCGAAGAGGGCACGGCTCGCGGCGATCACGGCGGCCGTCTGGTCGGCGCCGTGCACCAGCGTCGTCAGCTCCTCGGCCAGCGCCCGCTGCGCCGCACGGGCCTGCGGACGCTCCTCCGTCTGCTTCTCCAGCTCCTCCAGCTCCTCGCGGGACCGGAAGGACAGGATGCGCATGTACGTCGAGATGTCCCGGTCGTCCACGTTCAGCCAGAACTGGTAGAACGCGTACGGCGTCGTCATCTCGGGGTCGAGCCAGACGGCACCGCCCTCGGTCTTGCCGAACTTGGTGCCGTCCGCCTTGACCATGAGCGGCGTCGCCACGCAGTGCACCGAGGCATCCGGCTCCAGCCGGTGGATCAGGTCCAGGCCCGCCGTGAGGTTGCCCCACTGGTCGCTGCCGCCCTGCTGGAGCGTGCAGCCGTAGCGGCGGTACAGCTCCAGGAAGTCCATGCCCTGGAGCAACTGGTAGCTGAACTCGGTGTAGCTGATGCCCTCCTGGGACTCCAGGCGCCGGGCCACCGAGTCCTTGGTCAGCATCTTGTTGACGCGGAAGTGCTTGCCGATGTCCCGCAGGAACTCGATGGCCGACATCCCGGCCGTCCAGTCCAGGTTGTTGACCATCACCGCGGCGTTCTCGCCCTCGAAGGACAGGAACGGCTCGATCTGCGCGCGCAGCCGGGTCACCCAGTTCGCGACCGTCTCCGGGTCGTTCAGCGTGCGCTCGGCCGTCGGGCGCGGGTCCCCGATCTGGCCGGTCGCGCCGCCGACGAGGGCCAGCGGGCGCAGACCCGCCTGCTGGAGCCGGCGCATGGTGAGGACCTGCACCAGGTGACCGACGTGCAGGCTGGCCGCGGTCGGGTCGAACCCGCAATAGAACGTGACGGGACCGTCCGCGAGCGCCTTGCGCAAAGCGTCCTCGTCAGTGGACAGGGCCCACAGGCCGCGCCACTTCAGCTCGTCGACGATGTCCGTCACGGTTCTCGTATCTCCTTCGGAGGGCTCGTATGCAGGTACGAGGTTATACGCCCTGGCTGACAGAGCTCATATTGAAGTCCGGCACCCGCAGGGCCGGCATCGCAGCCCTAGTGAACCAGTCGCTCCACTCCCGCGGCAGCGTCTTCTCCGTGCGCCCGGCCTCCGTGGCCCGGCCCAGCAGGTCCACCGGCGACTCGTTGAACCGGAAGTTGTTCACCTCGCCGATGACCTCGCCGTTCTCGACGAGATAGACGCCGTCCCGGGTCAGGCCGGTGAGCAGCAGCGTCGCCGGGTCGACCTCGCGGATGTACCACAGGCAGGTCAGCAGCAGCCCGCGCGCGGTGTTCGCGACCATCTCCTCCAGGGAGCGGTCCTCGCCGCCGTCCAGGATCAGGTTGCCGATGCCCGGCGCCACCGGCAGCCCGGTCAGCTCCGCGGTGTGCCGGCTGGTCAGCAGGTGCCGCAGCTCGCCCTCGCCGATCCACTCGGTGGCGGTGAGCGGCAGACCGTTGTCGAACACCGACGCGTCGTCCCCGGAGGAGTGCGCCAGCACGAAGGGCGCGGACTCCAGACCCGGCTCGTTCGGGTCGCTGCGCAGGGACAGCGGCAGCTCGGTCAGCTTCTCGCCGATCCGGGTGCCGCCGCCCGGCTTGGAGAACACCGTGCGGCCCTCGACCGCGTCCCGGCCCGACGCCGACCACATCTGGTAGATCAGCAGGTCCGCGACGGCGGTCGGCGGCAGCAGCGTCTCGTACCGGCCCGCGGGCAGCGCGACCTTCCGCTCGGCCCAGCCCAGCCGTACGGCCAGCTCGGCGTCGAGCGCCGCCGGGTCGACGTCCTTGAAGTCGCGCGTGGAGCGGCCCGCCCACGCCGAGCGGGTACGGTCCGGGGACTTGGCGTTCAGCTCCAGCGTGCCGTTGGGCTGGTCGTGCCGCAGCCGCAGTCCCGTCGACGTGCCCACGTAGGACGAGGTCAGCTCGTGGTTGGCGAAGCCGTACAGCTCGCGTCCGCCCGCACGCGCGCGTGCGAACGACTCGCCCAGCGCCGGCGCGAAGTCGGCGAACACCGCGGACGAGGTCTCGGCGGGCGCGTCCGTGAAGTCCGGCGACGCCGGTACGTCGGTGACCAGCGGCCGGGCGTCCTCGGCGGGCCCCGCTCCGCGCGCGGCGGCCTCGGCGGCCCGTACCAGGGGCTCCAGCTCGTCCGCGGTCACCGCGGAGCGCGACACGACACCGGAGGCCGTGCCCTCCTTGCCGTCCACGGTGGCGATCACCGTCAGCGTGCGCCCGCGCGTGACGCCGTTGGTGGTCAGCGCGTTGCCCGCCCAGCGGAGGTTGGCGGTGGAGTGCTCGTCGGCGATCACGACACAGCCGTCCGCGCGGGACAGCTCCAGGGCCCGCTCGACGATCTCGTGCGGCTTGTTCGTACGAGGGCTCATCGACCGGCCTCCTGGGTGGTGTTCAGAATGTTGACGCCCCGGAAGAGGGCGGACGGGCAGCCGTGCGACACCGCGGCGACCTGGCCCGGCTGGGCCTTGCCGCAGTTGAAGGCGCCGCCCAGGACATAGGTCTGGGGGCCGCCGACGGCCGCCATGGACCCCCAGAAGTCGGTGGTCGTGGCCTGGTAGGCGACGTCCCGCAGCTGGCCGGTGATCCGCCCGTTCTCGATCTTGAAGAACCGCTGCCCGGTGAACTGGAAGTTGTAGCGCTGCATGTCGATGGACCAGGACCGGTCCCCGACGACGTAGATCCCGCGCTCGACCCCGCCGATCAGGTCCTCGGTCGACATCCCGGCCGGATCCGGCTGCAGCGAGACGTTCGCCATGCGCTGCACGGGCACGTGACCGGGGGAGTCGGCGAACGCGCAGCCGTTGGACCGCTCGAATCCGGTCAGCTTCGCGATCCGCCGGTCCAGCTGGTAGCCGACCAGCGTGCCGTCCTTGACCAGGTCCCAGGACTGGCCCTCGACGCCCTCGTCGTCGTAGCCGATGGTGGCCAGGCCGTGCTCGGCGGTGCGGTCGCCCGTGACGTTCATCAGCTCGGAGCCGTACCGGAGCTTGCCGAGCTGGTCGAAGGTGGCGAAGGAGGTACCGGCGTAGGCGGCCTCGTAGCCGAGCGCGCGGTCCAGTTCGGTGGCGTGGCCGATGGACTCGTGGATGGTCAGCCACAGGTTGGACGGGTCGACGACCAGGTCGTACACCCCCGCCTCCACGCTCGGCGCGCGCATCTTCTCGGCGAGCAGCTCGGGGATCCGCGCCAGCTCGTCGTCCCAGTCCCAGCCCGTGCCCGTGAGGTACTCCCAGCCGCGCCCGACGGGCGGCGCGATGGTCCGCATCGAGTCGAACTCACCGCTGGACTCGTCGACCGACACCGCGGTCAGCGACGGGTGCAGCCGCACCCGCTGCTGCGTGGTCACGGTCCCGGCGGTGTCGGCGTAGAACTTGTTCTCGTGCACGGTGAGCAGCGAGGCGTCGACGTGGTTCACCCCGTCCGCCGCCAGCAGCCGCGCGCTCCACTCCGCCAGCAGCCCCGACTTCTCCTCGTCGGGCACGCTGAACGGATCGATCTCGTACGACGACACCCACGTCCTGTCCGCGTGCACGGGCTCGTCGGCCAGCTCCACCCGCTCGTCCGACCCGGCGGCCTTGATGACCTGCGCGGACAGCTTCGCCATCGCCACGGCCTGACTCGCCACCCTGGCGGCGGCATCCATGCTCAGGTCCACCCCGGAGGCGAACCCCCAGGTGCCCCCGTGCACCACCCGCACCGCGTACCCGAGGTCGGTGGTGTCCGACGACCCGGAGGGCTTGGCGTCCCGCAGCCGCCAGGAGGCGCTGCGCACCCGCTCGAACCGGAAGTCGGCATGCTCCGCCCCGAGCGCCCGCGCGCGTGCGAGAGCGGCGTCCGCGAGGGCGCGTAGGGGTAGTGCCGTGAAGGACTCGTCGATGGTATGAGGCACCTGGGTCTCTTCCTGTCGCCGTAACCGTGGTCGCTCCGATCATGTCGCGACCACCGGTTCACGGGCCACACGATTGCCAGGCGCGGCGCCTTCCTACGACACCGAACCGGCCGCGAGCACGGTGAAGGCGGCCCAGGTGGCGGGGGTGACGACGAGGGGACGGAGGTCCTTGTTCTTGGAGTCGCGGATGTGGATTGCTTCGGGACGCACGGCGACTTCGACGCAGTTGTCCGCCTCGCTACCGCTGTAACTGCTCTTGAACCAGTGCGGTACATCGGTCGTGCTCATAGCGCTCCTCGCATCTGTTCCAGCAGCTTCACGGTAGCCCCGCAGTCCAGGGCCTGTGAACGCAGCTTGCCATAGCGCTGAAGCAGGACGCTCACGTCTTTGGGAGCGGAGATCAGATTGCTTGACCGCTGTCCCTCGGTGTACCCGATCCACTGGTGAGTTGGCGTCTCGGCCAAGTACATATGACCGTCGATGCCACAGTGGTCCTCCTGGACGCTGGGCATGATCTGGATCTCGACATTGCGTCGGTTGCCCACGTCAAGAAGGTGGTTGATGACGTGCAGGGTGACCTCTCGCCCGCCCATGCGCCGCGCCAGGACGCTCTGCTCGATGACGAAACTGAACGCGGTGTTCTGCCTGGTCGAAATGAGCTGCTGCCGGTCCAGTCGAGCCGTGACCTCGCGTTCGATCTGCTCCTCGGATGCCGGCGGCAACCGCCGGTCGAAGATTGCCCGAATGTACCCCTCCGGCTGCAACAGCCCCGGCACCGCCCGGCATTCATACGCGTAGAGCGAGATCGCCTCCTCCTCGATCCCCGCCCACTGCCGGAACCACGACGCCAGCCCGGCCCGCCGCGTCAGACTCTTTGCCGCCGCGGTGAGCACTTTGACCCCCACCGGCCCGACCACCACCTCCGCCCGATTCGGCAGATCCCCCGGAGGGAACCGCTTCCCCTGCTCGATCTTGGCGATGTAGGCGGCGGAGTAGCGCACGCGCAGGGCGAACTCCTCCTGCGTCAGCCCGGATTCCTCGCGCAGCGCCTTCAGAACGGAACCGAAGGTCTTGAGACTGTCGGAGAGTTCCGCTTCGGTGTGGTGGTTCGTGCCGCCTCCGCCATGGTCCGCAGTCATCGCCCAACGCCTCCCGCGTCTCGCCGTCTCACCGAACCCCGCCCAACCCACCCAGGGTCACGGACAGTTACTCACCCAGTCCAGAGTGTGCACTGATACAGCCGCGACTGTATGGGTGTCGTACCTGTTGGGAGGCCGAACGCGACCGGAACGCTGGGTTCATGCCAGCACCACGGGCCCAAGAGGCCGTCACCGTAAGTGTGTTCGCCCAGCGCTTCTCCGCCACGCGGCGCGGGGCGCGTCTGGCCCGTCGCCTAGCGACCCACCGGATGCACCTCTGGGGCGTTCCCTACGGCAGCCCCGGCTCCGACACCGTCACCCTCGTCGTCGCCGAACTCGCGGCCAACGCCTTCCTGCACGGCCGCGTCCCGGGACGCGACTTCGAACTGCGCCTGCGCTACGACCGGGTCGTGGGCACCGTACGAGTGGAGGTGTCCGACACTCACCCGGGCCGCCCCGAACTCCCGGATCCGCTCCCCGAGGCCGCGTACGCCGAGGACGGCCGGGGCCTGCTGCTCGTACAGGCGGTCGCCGCGCGCTGGGGCGTCGCCGCCCGTACGGGACCGGGCAAGACGGTATGGGCGGAGTGCGTGCTGGGGTGACGCGGGCGCCGACGTACTCCACGCACACCGTCAGCGGGGCCTGCCGCCGTCCCGCATCCGGGCGGGGGCGCTCGGCGTAGGTACCATTAATGATATGTAGGCACATTGTTCTGTCGTGCGAGGGAGCCTGCCATGAGCGCCATCTCCGTCCGTGAGTTCTCGTACAACCCGAGCGCCGTCTTCGCGCGCGTGGAGAAGGGGGAGACCGTCGAGGTCACCCGCCACGGCAACGTCATCGCCATAGTGACCCCGGCGGAAAGCCCCCTTCAGCGGTACGCGCACCTGGTGGCGGAGGGCAGGATCAGGCTGCCCGAGTACACGGCGGCCGACCGCGGCAGCATGCCGCGCTACGACGTGTCCGACGACGTCGATCCGCTTGCCGTTCTCCTCGCGGAGCGCGAGGAGGACTATCGGTGATCTACATGGATTCCTCGGCGCTGGTGACGTGGATGTCGCAGCGGAACTACTGGACCTCGCTGGACGCCTTTCTGGAAGGCCAGGGGAGCCGTCCCATGGCCACCAGCAGCCTGGGCTTTGTCGAGACGACTCGCACGCTCGACCTCATGGGGACGTTCCCCGACGTCATGGTCGAGCTGGAGCGAAGAGTCGGGGAGATTCTGCTGACTCCGGAGGTGCGTCGGGCGGCTGCCGCGCTGACCGGCCGCCTGCGCACGCTGGACGCCGTTCATGTGGCCAGCGCACTCACTCTGGGAGAGAACCTCACGGCGCTGGTGACCTACGACAAGCGCATGCTGGACACGGCCCTCGCGGCAGGCCTGCCCGCCCACGCCCCCGGAATGGCGGACTGAGCCCGCCGGGCACGTGTCCGTGCGGGGATGCTGTCTGTCGAAACCCTACAGAGAGCATCCCCTCGCCCTGTCACCCCCGGCTTCGGCGCACGATCCCCCGGCCCGATAGGTTTCGGAGGAAGCCGCCTGTCATCCAGGTGTTCGGGCGGGTGTCAGAGACCGCTATCGAAAGGGTGATCCGTTGAGCCGCTCGGTTCTCGTCACCGGAGGAAACCGGGGCATCGGCCTCGCCATCGCCCGTGCGTTCGCCGACGCCGGCGACAAGGTCGCGATCACGTACCGCTCGGGGGAGCCGCCGTCCGGCTTCCTCGCCGTCAAGTGCGACATCACCGACCCCGAGCAGGTGGAG
Organism: Streptomyces sp. TRM68416; assembly: GCF_014596915.1. GTDB lineage: Bacteria > Actinomycetota > Actinomycetes > Streptomycetales > Streptomycetaceae > Streptomyces. The sequence goes on along the minus strand of NZ_JACVWU010000019.1, from coordinate 24,653 downwards.
CAGGCCTACAAGGAGATCGAGGCCGAGCACGGCCCGGTCGAGGTGCTGATCGCCAACGCGGGCGTCACCAAGGACCAGCTCCTGATGCGCATGTCCGAGGAGGACTTCACCTCGGTCATCGACACCAACCTCACCGGCACCTTCCGCGTCGTCAAGCGTGCCAACCGCGGCATGCTGCGCGCCAAGAAGGGCCGCGTCGTCCTCATCTCCTCCGTCGTCGGGCTGCTCGGCTCCGCGGGGCAGGCGAACTACGCCGCCTCCAAGGCCGCCCTGGTCGGCTTCGCGCGCTCCCTCGCCCGCGAGCTGGGCTCGCGCAACATCACCTTCAACGTCGTCGCGCCCGGCTTCGTCGACACGGACATGACCAAGGCGCTCACCGACGAGCAGCGCGCGGGGATCGTGTCCCAGGTGCCGCTCGGCCGGTACGCGCAGCCGGAGGAGGTCGCCGCGACGGTGCGGTTCCTCGCCTCGGACGACGCCTCGTACATCACTGGAGCCGTCATCCCCGTTGACGGCGGACTGGGAATGGGTCACTGATCACCATGAGCGGAATTCTTGAGGGCAAGCGCATCCTCATCACCGGTGTGCTGATGGAGTCCTCCATCGCCTTCCACACCGCCAAGCTGGCCCAGGAGCAGGGTGCCGAGATCATCCTGACCGCCTTCCCGCGGCCCACGCTGACCGAGCGCATCGCCCGGAAGCTCCCGAAGCCCACGAAGGTCATCGAGCTCGACGTCACCAACGACGAGCACCTGGGCCGCCTGGCCGACATCGTCGGCGAGGAGCTCGGCGGCCTCGACGGTGTCGTGCACTCCATCGGCTTCGCCCCGCAGGACGCGCTCGGCGGCAACTTCCTGAACACGCCCTTCGAGTCGGTCGCCACGGCGATGCACGTCTCGGCGTACTCCCTGAAGTCGCTCACCATGGCCTGCCTGCCGCTGATGCAGAACGGCGGCTCGGTCGTCGGCCTCACCTTCGACGCGCAGTACGCGTGGCCGCAGTACGACTGGATGGGCCCGGCCAAGGCCGCCCTGGAGGCCACCAGCCGTTACGTGGCCCGTGACCTGGGCAAGCAGAACATCCGCTGCAACCTGATCTCCGCGGGCCCGCTCGCCTCCATGGCCGCCAAGTCCATCCCGGGCTTCGCCGACCTGGCCGCCGTGTGGGACTCCCGCTCCCCGCTGGAATGGGACCTGAAGGACCCCGAGCCGGCCGGCCGCGGCGTCGTCGCGCTGCTCAGCGACTGGTTCCCGAAGACCACGGGCGAGATCATCCACGTCGACGGCGGTCTGCACGCCATCGGCGCCTGACCTCCCCTCGGTGAGGGCCCGCGTCCTTCGGGGCGCGGGCCCTCACCCGTTCGGCCCACCCGGCCGGGCGGTGACGGCCGACGACCGCGCACTCTGGGCCTAGGCGTTCCTCACGCCGCTTTCCTCCCCAGCACGGCCGAGGAGGTCCCCCTTGTGCGTCCGCCCCGCAGCCTGGTGCCTCTGTCCCGCAGCCTCACCCCAGTGACCGTCGCCGCCGCCGTCGCCCTCGTGCTGTCCCTGCCGTACGAGGCGACCCCGCACGCGCGCGAGGAGACCCCCGCGGCCGAGCCGTTCGGCGCGGAGTGCCGCACGAGCGTCCACGGCTCCCGTGTGACCGCCTACTGCCACAACGCCTACGTCGGTGTCGACCGCGTACGCCTGCACATCGAGTGCGACCGCTGGTGGGACCTGGACACCGACAGCTCCCCGGTCGACACCGGACCGGCCGCGACCGTACGGCTCACCGGCCGCTGCTGGAAGGAAGTCCGCTCGGCGTGGGTCAGTCACCAGGAGCGGTGAACCGCCCCGGACGGCACTGGAACGGATAACCGGCCGCCTCCTCGGCAGCCGCCGCAGCGTCGCCCGCCCGGATCGCGTCGACCAGCCGCGCGTGGTCCATGTACGTCTCCGGGGTCAGCTCCTCGCCGACGTCCTCGCGCAGCCAGTCCCGCAGCACCTCGCCCAGGTCCGCGTACATCGCCGTCATCGCGTCGTTGTGGGACGCGGCCACCACCGCCAGGTGGAAGGTGGCGTCCGCCGCCACGAACCGCTCCGCGTCCCCCGAGGCCCAGGCCTCCTCCCGCCGCGCCAGCAGCACGTCGAGCTGCTTGAGGTCCTTCTCGGTGCGCCGCTCGGCGGCCAGCTTCGCGGCGGCCGACTCCAGCGTGGAACGCAGCTCGGCGATGTGCCGGGGGTCGGCGTCGGCGAAGCGGCGGTGCATCACCCCGGCCAGCTCACTGGTCGCCACGACATAGGTGCCGGAGCCCTGGCGGATGTCCAGCAGACCGTTGTGGGCGAGGGCGCGGACGGCCTCACGGACCGTGTTGCGGGCCACGCCCAGCTGCTCGACCAGCTCCGGTTCGGTGGGGATGCGGGAACCGACCGGCCACTCGCCCGCGGTGATCTGGTTCCGCAGCGCGGCGATGACCTGCTCGGACAGCGCCGACCGGCGCGGGTGGCTCAGGGGCATGGCACACCTTCGCACGGGACGGGCGGCCGGAGGGCGCCGGGGGATGGACAACCAATCATCCCATGATTCTATGATGGGGCTCATGGTGAGCGAGGAAACCCGGACGGAGAAGTCCACGACCGTACGCAGTTCGGCCCCAGGCGGACCCACACCCGCACGCACGCGCGCGTGGGCGACGCGTCTGGTCGTCCTCGGCATCGTGCTGTCCGCCCTGAACCTCCGGCCCGCCATCACCAGCCTCGGCGCCCTCCTGGAAGAGGTCCGCGACGGCCTCGGCATGAGCGGCAGCATGGCCGGGCTGCTCACCTCCGTGCCCCCGCTCTGCTTCGCCGTCTTCGGTGTCATGGCACCCCGGCTGGCCCGCCGCTTCGGACCGGCCGCCGTGGTGTGCGCGGGCATGGTCGCGATCACGGCCGGTCTGCTGATCCGCCCCTACGCGGGCAGCACCCCGGCGTTCCTGGCCGCCAGCGCCCTCGCCCTGATGGGCATCGCGGTCAGCAACGTCCTGATGCCGGTCATCGTCAAGCGCTGGTTCCCCGACCGGGTCGGCTCGATGACCGGCCTGTACTCCATGGCCCTCGCCCTCGGCACCGCCACCGCGGCGGCCGTCACCGTGCCGATGACCAACCTGCTCGGCGGCAACTGGCAGACCGGACTCGCCGTGTGGGCGGCCCTGGCCGCGGCGGCCGTACTGCCCTGGGTCCCGCTCGTACGGGACCGGGGGAGGGGCTCGGCGGAACCGGCGGAACCGGCCCCCGCGCGCGAGCAGCCGCCCGCCCTGCGCATCACCCGCAGCCGCACCGCTTGGGCGCTCGCCGTCTTCTTCGGGCTCCAGGCCACGGCCGCCTACATCACCATGGGCTGGATGGCGCAGATCTTCCGGGACGCGGGCGTGCCCGCCTCCACGGCCGGTCTGCTGCTCGCCGTGACGATGGTGATGGGCGTACCGCTGGCCTTCGTCATCCCGCGCGTGGCCACCCGGCTGCCGCACCAGGGCCCCATCGTGCTGGTGCTCGGCGTCTGCGGCCTCGCGGGCTACGCCGGTCTGTACTTCGCGCCCGCCGGCGGCGCCTGGGCCTGGGCCGTCCTCCTCGGCGTCTCCAACTGCGCCTTCCCGCTGGCCCTGACGATGGTCGGGATGCGGGCCAGGACCGGCGCGGGCGTCGCCCAGCTGTCGGCCTTCGCGCAGAGCACCGGCTATCTGATCTCCATCCCCGGCCCCCTCCTGGTGGGCGTGCTCTACCAGCACAGCGGCGGCTGGGGCCTGCCGATCGCCCTCATGACCGGTCTGATGATCCCGCAGATGGCCGTCGGCTTCCTGGCCGGACGCAACCGCACGGTCGAGGAGGAGGCCGCCCGCTGATCGGGCCCCCGGAGGGCCGGGTCACGGCGATCGGGCCTCCGGAGGGTCGGGTCACGGCGATCGGGCCCCCGGAGGGCCGGGTCACGGCGATCGGGCCCCCGGAGGGTCGGGTCACGGCAGCGGGTGCGAGACTTGCCGTATGTCGCCAGTGCTCGACCCGAACCCGCAGAACGGCCAGAAGAAGATGCTGCTCGTCTTCGGCTCGTTCTTCGCCATCTTCGTGATCATCGCCATCGTCGCGACGATCGCCTCGCCGTGACCCGTGCCGCCCGGCGGGGGTGGGGTTATCCCCCCATCCCCTAGGGGGCGAGTGTCAGGGTCAACTGGGTGGATCACCGGATGGGTTGAGGGCCGCGGATTCCGTAGCTTCGAGATGTGACCGCGAGACGCGGACCACGGAGCAGGAAGACGGCCCACTCGAAGACCCGCGGAGGCACCCATGTCGGCCCCCACGCACATCCGGCCCCGCCCGGCCTCCCGGGGCGGCGTCGACAGCAGGCTGCCCTGGTGGGCCCTCGCGCTGCCCGTGCTCGCCTTCGTCGCGCTGCTGGCCCTGATACTCAAGCCCTCCGAGGCGCAGGCCGCGACGGCCGACCCCGCGATCACCCAGCTCTTCGAGCGCGTCCAGCACCTGCTGAACCGCTGAAGACCCGTGGAGCCGGCCGTCAACTCCCTGCGCCCCATGGCGTGTTTCGTGCGAAGCTGGGACGCATGAGCGTCGCAGAACCCCGCAGGATTGTCCTCTTCCGGCATGCGAAAGCCGACTGGCCACAGGTGACCGACCACGAACGGCCGCTCGCTGAGCGGGGCCGCATGGACGCCGCCGTCGCCGGACGCAAGCTCGCCGACACCGGTGTCACCTTCGACCTGGCCCTGTGCTCCACCGCGACCCGGACCCGCGAGACCTGGAAGCTCGCCGTCCACGAGCTCCCACACCGGCCGAAAACCGTCTACGAGGAGCGGATCTACGAGGCCTCGCCCGGCGAGCTGATCGCCGTGCTCAACGAGACCCCCGACGACGTGCAGAACGCCGTCCTCATCGGCCACAACCCGGGCGTCCAGGGCCTCGCCGAGGTGCTGTCCGGCTCCGCCGAGGACGACGCCCGCGAGCGCATGAGCCGCCGCGGCTTCCCGGCCGCCGCCTTCGCCGTCCTGACCTTCAACGGCTCCTGGAAGGCCCTGGAGCCCGGCGCGGCCACCCTGCTCGACTACTGGGCGCCGTCGGACTGACCCGACCCGAGCGAAGGGGCCCGTCGCCGTCACGGCACGGGCCCTCGTTCTTGCTCGTCGTACGACCGTCCCGGTCAGTCCTCGTCGTGGTGCATGTCCGCCGCCTCGACCTCTTCGCGGGTGACACCCAGCAGGTACAGGACGGTGTCGAGGAACGGCACGTTCACCGCGGTGTGCGCGGCCTCCCGCACCACCGGCTTGGCGTTGAAGGCGACGCCGAGACCGGCCGCGTTCAGCATGTCCAGGTCGTTGGCGCCGTCGCCGATCGCCACCGTCTGCGCCAGCGGTACGCCCGCCTCCGCGGCGAACCGGCGCAGCAGCCGCGCCTTGCCCGCCCGGTCCACGATCTCGCCGGTGACCTTGCCCGTCAGCTTGCCGTCGACGATCTCCAGGGTGTTGGCCTGGGCGAAGTCCAGCCCCAGCCGCTCCTTCAGATCGTCGGTGACCTGGGTGAACCCGCCCGAGACCACGCCGACTTGGTAGCCCAGCCGCTTCAGCGTACGCACCAGCGTGCGCGCGCCCGGCGTCAGCCGCACCTCGCTGCGCACCTTGTCCACGACGGAGGCGTCCAGCCCCTCCAGCAGCGCCACGCGCGCGTGCAGCGACTGCTCGAAGTCCAGCTCCCCGCGCATCGCCGCCGCGGTCACCTCGGCGACCTCGGCCTCGCAACCGGCGTGCGCCGCGAAGAGCTCGATCACCTCGTCCTGGATGAGCGTGGAGTCCACGTCCATCACGACCAGGCGCTGGGCCCGCCGGTGCAGCCCCGCGGCGACGACCGCGACGTCGACACCGAGCTTGGCCGCGTCCGTCACCAGGGCGGTGCGCAGAGGTTCCGTCTCCACACCGGAGACGGCGAACTCGACCGCCGTCACGGGGTACTTGGCGAGCCGGAAGATACGGTCGATGTTGGCGCCGGTCCCGGCGATCTTCGCGGCGATCGCGGCGGTCGCCTCCGCGGTGAGCGGATGGCCGAGCACGGTCACCAGGGACCGGCCGTGGCCGCGCGGACGGTTGTCGCCGAGGCCGGAGATGATCTCCGCCTGCATCTTCATCGACTCCGCCCAGCTGTGGACGGTCGCGCGCAGCTCGCCCTCGACACCGCGCGGCGGCTCGGTCACGAGCGCGCACAGCACCATTCGGCCACGGGTGACGACCTGCTCGATGTCGACCACGTCGACGGAGTAGGCGGCGAGGGTGTCGAAGAGTCCGGCCGTGATGCCCGGCCTGTCCTTCCCGAAGATCTTGACGAGAAGGGTGGGGACGTCAGAGGTCTGCGAAGCGCTCATGATGGTCCCACCGTATCCGGCACCCAGTGCCTTCCGCCCCGGCGGTCCGCCTGGCGGACACGGAACACCGGATGTCACCCCGATGACCCGGACCCTACGCGCCGACCACGACCGCCCCACGGATCATCCCCGCCCCTTGGGTCCCCTCGGTGGCGGCGGGGGAGGCGGCGGAGGCGGAGGCGGGGGCCCCTCACCCCGCTCCCCGGGCTTCCGAGCCCCCCTCCGGGGCGACCGCGTCGGCGGCTCGATCGGCCGCACCACCGTCGGCGCCCCGTACAGATCATCCGGCCCGCCCTCGTCGCCCTGATCCCCATCATCATCCCGCCCCCCGGCCTCACCCGGCGGCCGGGGGTGGTCGGGGGGCTGGGCGCGCCCGGCCGGAGGGACCGCGTGCGACGACCGGCCGGGTCCGGGCGGCGGGGCTGTGTCCGGCGCCTGCGCGTACCCCGGCGGCCGCGCGTCCTCGGGCGGCCGCGCCGCACCCGGCTCGCGCCCACCGTCAGGCGGCGGGCCCGCATCCCAGGGTCGGGCATCTTCCGGCTCCCCCGGCTGCCGGAGCTCGTCCGGCACCCGCAGATACGGATTCGTCTCGGGATTCGGCGGCCGGTACGAGGGCGCACCGGCGGCGTACGGCCCTGCCGCGCCCGCCGACCCCGGACGCCCGGGCCTCGGCTGCCGCGGGTGCCCCGTGTCGGCTCGTTCCTGGTTCCCGGTGCCCGGTTGCTCCGGGTCCTTGGTGTCTGCCGGTCCGGCATACCCGGTGCCGGGTTGCCCCGGATTTTCGGCGCCGGTCGGTCCTGGACGCCCGGGCCTCGGCTGCTGCGGGTGCCCGGCGTCGGCCTGTTGCCAGTACCCGGCGCCGCCCTGCCGTGGGTGCCCGGCGTCGGCGCGGCCCGTGTCCCCCGTGCCTGCTTGCCCCGGATGCCCGGTGCCTGCCTGCTGTGGGTGCCCGGCGTCGGTTTGCTGGTACTCGGCGCCGGGCTGCTGCGGATCCCCGGCACCTGCCCACCCCTCGTACTCGGCGCCTGCCTGCCCTGCATACCCGGCGCCCGCCAGCCCCGCAGACCCGACGTCATCTCGCCCCGGGTCCCCAGTGCCGGCCCGCTGGCCGTACCCCGTACGCGTCTGCCCCGGGTCCCCAGTGCCGGCCCCCTGCCCGTACCCCGTACCCGTCTGCCCCGGAGCCCCGGCGCCGCCCTGCTGCTGGTACCCGGCGCCCGCCAGCCCCGTGTCCCCGGCCGCCGCCTCGGCACCCAGTGCCGACAGTGCCGACAACGCCAACGGCGTGGCCCGCCGCCCCGCCGCCCCGGTCGCCCGCGCGAGCAGAGCCCCCGCCGCGCCCGCGCCCGCGCCCCAGAGGGCCCCGAGCAGCAGTGCCATGCCGAGGCGGCCCTGCAGCTCGACTCCGGCCCCGAAGGCGTCGATGCCGAGGACGGACAGGGAGGCGTCCACGGACACCTCCGTCAGCCAGGCCAGCAGCGGCAGCGTCAACGCCGTGGCGATCCCGAGCCGCAGCGCACACTGCCCGGCGAAACCGACGGCACCGGACCCACGTACACCGGCATCACCGGCACTGCCAGTACCCCCAGCGCCACCTCCCGGTGTCCGCACCGCGGTAAGCACTCCCGCCAGCAGCATCGTCATGGCCGCCGCGATGCCCAGGAGCCAGACGCGGCTGTCCAGCTCGGCGAGGCGGCTCAGGGTGAGGGCGTCGTCGGAGTTGACGAGGAGGTCGTCCACGGGGTGGGGGAGGAACCGCGCGAGCGGGCCCGTGGCCTCGCCGTCCCAGGGGACGAAGAGGCCGACGGGGATGCCGAGCCACACCCCGTTGGGCGCCCCGAGCAGCGCGGCGCCCGCGATCCGCTTCGGATGGTCGTCGCCGATCGCCGCGTACGCCGCCGCCGCCAACCCCGCCACGACGGCCGTCAGCAGCACAGTGGCGAGCGCCGACGCGGCCGGGCGTACGACACGGTGCACGGCCTCCCAGCCGAGCGGCAGCGGAGTGCGCCGCGAGGCCAGCAGGGCGATCAGCAGGATCCCGGCCGACCAGCCCATGCCCCCGAGCAGCGTCGGCGCGGTGTCGACGGTGAAGCCCACCGCCGCCTCCGCGTCGATCAGCTCCCCGATCCGGTCGGGCAGCAGCCCGCCGATGTCACCGACGTCACCGAGCCCGGGGATCTCGATACCGCCGCCCCCGCCACCCCCGCCGGGCAGGTCGTCGAGCCCGAGCGAGCCGCCGTCGATCGTGATGACGTCGTTGCCCGCCCAGGCCAGACCGCCCAGCATCGCCACGAACAGCGCGACGACCGCACCCGCGCGCGCGAGGAGTTCGGCTGGCGCGATCACCACTCCCGCCGACTTCAGGGACCGCAGGAAGAACCACGCCAGCAGCAGCGCGCCGACCAGGCTCACGCCCAGTGGCGTGATCTCGATGGCGGTCGCCGCCTCCGCGCCCGTAAGCCCGAACGCGGACACATCGCCCGACGGCGTCACGGAACCACCGGCCGCGAGCGCCACGACCGCCGCGGTCATCGGCCCCAGCGAGCCGGCCGTGTCGGCCTCCAGCAGGTGCAGGCCGAGCGCCGCCGTGCCCACCATGCCGATCAACGCCCAGCTCACGGCGACTACGGCGGACAGCAGGACGTCACCCCACGGCACCTTGGTGCCGCGGTCCGCGGCACCGACGTTCTTGGACGCACTCATGGCAGATCCCCCGATCCCCCAGATCCGCGACGCGGCGAAGTCGCCGCGCATGTCCCCCTCGCGTGGATTACCACTCTCCGGGTCGGTTTCAACCCCCGTCAACGGAACCAGTCGATGCGTAGAAGCGTGGTCTTCACAAGGCCCGACTTTCGGTCAGGGGGCCGAGCCTGAAATAGTTCCCGACGATGTTCGACATCCCTAGACTCCCTGTGATGGGGGTAACTCGGGGGACTACTCAGTGGGGCATGGAGTGCCGGAACTCGTACTGGAATTCAACGGACAAACCTGGACGCTCGATCCGTCCAGGACATACACCCTCGGACGCGATCCGCAGGGCGACGTCGTGCTGGACGACGCCAGGGTCTCCTGGCGCCACGCCACGATCAGCTGGACCGGCCGCAGTTGGGCCATCGAGGACCACGGCAGCACCAACGGCACGTTCGTGCAGGGCCAGCGGATCCACCAGCTGGAGATCGGCGCGGGCACGTCGGTGCACCTGGGCAACGCGACCGACGGGCCGCGCCTGAGCCTGTCCGGCGCCGCCCAGGGCGTGGCCGTACCGCAGGCGCAGCCGCAGCAGCCGTACGCCGCCCAGGGCGCGAACCCGGGCTGGTCGCAGACACCGCAGCCGCAGCAGCAGGCCCCGCAGGCCGGCTGGCAGCAGCCCCAGCAGGCCGCGCCGAACATCCCGCAGCAGCAGGGTCCCGGCGTCGGCGCGGGGGCGCCGCCGGTCTACGGCGACCGCAGCCCCACCACGTTCCACCAGTTCTCCATCGGCCGCGTCATGCGCATCGGCCGTGCCCTGGAGAACGAGCTGGTCGTCTCCGACCTCCAGGTCTCCCGTCACCACGCCGAGTTCCACTCGACGCCCGACGGCCGCATGGAGATCCGCGACCTCGGCTCGCACAACGGCACGTACGTCAACGGCCAGCCGATCCCCAAGGGCGGCTCGCAGTTGCTGGGACCGGCCGACATCGTCGGCGTCGGCCACTCCACGTTCCGTATCGTCGGCGACCGTCTCGAGGAGTTCGTCGACACCGGTGAGGTCTCCTTCTCGGCCCGCCACCTGACCGTCACGGTCGACGGCGGCAAGCAGATCCTCAAGGACGTCTCCTTCGGCGTGCCCGAGAAGTCGCTGATCGCGGTCATCGGCCCGTCCGGCTCGGGCAAGTCGACCCTGCTCAAGGCGCTCACCGGCTACCGCCCCGCCAACCAGGGCGATGTCCTCTACGACAACCGGAACCTGTACAAGCAGTTCGCCGAGCTGCGGCAGCGCATCGGTCTGGTCCCGCAGGACGACATCCTGCACAAGGAACTGACCGTCAAGAAGGCCCTCAAGTACGCGGCCAAGCTCCGCTTCCCCGCCGACACCACGGCGGCCGAGCGCGAGGCCCGCATAGACGAGGTGCTGCGCGAGCTGAAGCTGGACATCCACAAGGAGAAGAAGGTCACCTCCCTCTCCGGTGGCCAGCGCAAGCGCGTCTCCGTGGCCCTGGAGCTGCTCACCAAGCCGTCGCTGATCTTCCTGGACGAGCCGACCTCCGGCCTCGACCCGGGCATGGACCGCGACGTCATGCAGCTGCTGCGCGGCCTCGCCGACGACGGCCGTACGGTCCTCGTCGTCACCCACTCGGTGGCCGAGCTGGCGATCTGCGACAAGCTGCTGGTGATGGCACCGGGCGGCGCCGTGGCGTACTTCGGCCCGCCCGAGGAGGCGCTGAACTTCTTCGGCTACGACACCTGGGCCGACGTCTTCTCCGCCTTCGAGAACTACCGCGACTACGACTGGGCCGGTCGCTGGAAGGGCTCGCAGCACTACCAGATGTACGCCGCGGACATCGACGCGATTGCTCCGCAGTCCGTACAGATGCCGCCGATGCAGGCGATGAGGCCGCCCAAGCCACAGGGCTGGATGTCGCAGCTGGGGACGCTGGTCCGCCGCTATGTCTCGGTGATCGCCTCCGACAAGGGCTTCCTGGCGCTGACGGTGATCCTGCCCGCCGTGCTCGGCGCGGTCAGCCTGCTCATCGACCCGGACAAGGACCTGCTGGTCAGACCGGTGAGCCCGCAGACCGGTATGCCGATCCCGAACGGTACGGCGACCACGGTGCTGCTGATCCTCGCGGTCGGCGCCTGCTTCGCGGGCGCCGCCAACTCCGTCCGTGAGCTGATCAAGGAACGGGTGATCTACGAGCGGGAGCGGGCCACCGGTCTGTCGCGCTCGGCGTACCTGATGTCCAAGGTGATCGTGCTCGGCGCCGTCACCGTGTTCCAGGGCGCCATGGTCGGCGCGATCGGCTTCTCCAGCCGGACGATCCCGGACAAGGCCCTGATCTTCGGCGAGGGCAAGTTCGCCGTCATGCTCGAACTCTCCATCCCGATCATGGGACTCGGGTTCACCTCGATGATGTTCGGCCTGGTCATCTCCTCGCTGGTGAAGACCGCCGAGAAGACCATGCCGCTGCTGGTGATGTTCGCGATCGTCCAGGTCGTCTTCACCGGCTGCCTCTTCGCCCTGCACGGCAGCGTCGGCGTCAACCAGTTCTCGTACCTGATGCCGTCCCGCTGGGCGGTCGCCGCCGCGGGCGCCACGCTGGACTTCAACAACATCAGCCCGCCCAAGGAGAAGGGCGACACCGACCCGCTGTGGGACCACACGGTCGGCGCCTACACCCTCGACATGATCGCCCTGATCGCGCTCGGCGTGCTCTGCGGCTTCCTCGTGGCCCGCTTCCTGCGCCGCCACGAGCCCGAGGTCATGCGCAAGTAGCAGGCACCCGGCCGGTTCCCGTACGACGCCGAAGGGCGGCACCCGTCAGGAGGTGCCGCCCTTCGGCGTTCCGTACTGAGGCCCGCGCTGGCCTCAGTACGCGCCGTTGACGTTGTCGATCGAGCCGTACCGGTCGGCCGCGTAGTTGGCGGCGGCCGTGAGGTTGGCGACCGGGTCGTACTGGCTCCAGGCCGTGCCCGGCACGTGGTAGGCGTCGAAGGTCGGCTTGATGATCTGGAGCAGACCGATCGACGGGGTGCCGTTGACGGCGTTGATGTCCCAGTTGTTGATGGCGTTCGGGTTGCCCGAGGACTCCCGCATGATGTTGCGGTACAGACCGTTGTACGTACCCGGGATGTTGTGCTTGTCCATGATGTCGAGCGCGTGCTTGATCCAGCCGTCGAGGTTGTTCGCGTAGGTCTTCGCGGCGACCGGCTTGACCTGGGGGCGGGCGGCGGACCGGCTCGCGGCCTCCTTCGCCTTGCGCTCCGCTTCGGCCTTCTTCCGGGCGGCCTCGGCCGCGGCCTTCTTCTTCGCGGCGGCCTCGGAGGCCTTCTTCTTCGCGGCCGCCTCGGCCTCGGCCTTCTTCTTGGCCGCGATGGCCTCGGCCTTCAGGCTGGCGCCGGCCAGCTGGTCGGTGAGGCTGGCCTTGACGTCCTGGATCTTCTCGGAGCTGTACGCCACCGCGGCCGTGGGGGCCTCGGCCGTGGTCGTGGTCTGCGCGTTGCCCGGAACCGCGGAGAACGCGAGAGCGGCGGCGCCGAGCGTGGCGACACCGGCGATCGCGATCTTGTGCCGCCCGGTCAGCGCACGGCTGTGACCAGGGGTGGAGGTGTTCTGGGGCATGGCGGATGGACCTCTTCGAATAGCGCGGAGGTCGCTCGCTGTCCGGTGGGGGACACGGGTGCTTCCGGCACAAACGCCGCGGGCGGAACCCGCGGCGTTGAGCGACGGCAGCCATTCTTAGCGGCCGCAAAATTGCCAGGCAAAGAGGTGACCTACGACCCCGGGTAGTGGATCAGGGAAGGGCAAAACGGGACAGACGGGAAGGTCCTTCCCGCTCACATGGGGACTCTTTATCTCCTATGTGCCTTCGTACGTGATCTGGGTCCTATGCGCGGCCTCACATCGGCCGGGCGACGCTCTCACCGGCAGTTGCGGGCGCAATGCTCTGTGTGAGGAGCCTCCGCCGGCAGGAGGAGATGCACGTCCCCGAACTCGTGCCAGAGGTAGAGCCCGCGCAGCGCCTCCTCGTACCCGCGGTCGATCGCCGCCCGCCCCGCGACCGCCTCCAGCATCAGCAGATGCGAGGCCTCCGGCTCGTGCAGCCCGGTCAGCAGCCCGTCCACCACCCGCACCCCGCGCTCCGGAGTGACGACGAGATCGGTCCACCCCGCACGCGCGCGTACGACCCCGTCGGCGCCCGCCGCCGACTCCACGGCCCGTACGGCCGTCGTCCCCACCGCGATCACCCGCCCGTCACCGGCCCGCACGGCGTTGATCAGCCGCGCCGACGCCTCCGGCACCGAGAACCGCTCCGGATACGGCGGCTCGTGCGCCTCCGCCGAGGCCACCCCCGTATGCAGCGTGATCGGCGCGAACTGCACCCCACGGCTCACCAGCTCCGCCACCATCCGCGCGGTGAAGGGCCGGGCGGCACTGGGCATCTCCGCGCTGCCCGACCCGTCGGGCGAGGGCAGCGCGAACACCGTCTGGTACGCGGACAGCGGCTGGTCGCGCTCCGTATAGGAGTAGCGAATGGGCCGCCCGTACTCCCGGAGCAGCCCCGCAACCTCGCCGCCGAGCACCCGGGCCCACCACAGCCGGTCGCTCACGGCCTCCTCCAGAACCAGCCGCACCCCGCCCGGCAGCCGCACCTCGGCCCCCACGGGCCCGCCCGCACGCGCGCGCGTGGTCCCCCTGCCGTCGGGATCCCGCAGCTCCACGGTCCACCGGCCGTCGTCCCCGCGCGTGGAGAAGTGCACCACCACGCGCGCGTGCCCCACTTCCCCGTCCACCGCGGCGGCCAGCGTCCGCGACGTGTTGACCACCAGCAGATCCCCGGCCCGCAACAGCCCCGGCAGCTCCACGAACGCGTGATGCGACACCTCGGCACCCCGCGACACGAGCAGCCGCACGGCATCCCGGTCCAGCCCCGGCCTCCGCTGCTCCACCGGCACCCGCGCCGACAACTCCGGGGGCACCCGCACGGTGAGTGTCATCGCCCCTCCACCAAGACAGCCGTGCTGCGGCATCCGCAGGCAGGCCGGCCCGCGAGCGCTCGTACGGTGTGCCGGTCCTGTCCCGGGCCGTGCCGCCCGGCTAGTGCTAGTGCTAGTGCGGATGGCTGTTCCGGGGCTCGCACGGTGAGTGTCATCGCGCCTCCGCCGAGGGTGCTGTGCTGTGGCGTCCGCTGGTCGGCCGGTCCGCGTGCGGTCGTACGGCGTGCCGGGTCGTGCCGGTCGGCCTGTGCTTGTGTCGACCGCTCCTCCGGGACCCGCTGAGTCACGGTCACCGTGCCTCCAGTAGCGCGGTCGCCGTGTACCGGCCACTCGCCGGGCGCCGGTCCAGCAGCCGCAGGAAGGCAGGGGCGATCTCGTCGGGGACCGGCGTGCGCGAGAGGTCCTCGCCGGGCTCGGCAGCGGCCAGCATGTCCGTCCGCATACTGCCCGGGTCGACCCACCACACGCGCAGCGCGGGTTCCTCGACGGCGAGGACCGCCGACAGCTGGTCCAGAGCCGCCTTGGTGGCCCCGTACCCGCCCCAGGTGCGGTACGCCTCCACGGCCGCGTCGGAGCTCATGTTCACCACCGCCCCGTCCGAGGCCGCGCGCAGGAGCGGCAGCGCCTCCTGCAGCAACGCCAGCGGCGCCACCACATTCGTCTCCAGCGCGGCCCGCAGGGCGTCCAGGGGATGAGCGTCCAGCGGTACCAGCGGCTCGGTCCCCAGGATCCCCGCGTTGTTCACCAGCAGATCGACGCCGCCCAGCCGCCGCGCACCGGCCACCAGCTCCGAACGGTGCCGGGCGTCCGTGACGTCCCCGGGCACGCCCTCCACGCGCGTGCCGTACGTCGTGAGCGCTTCCGTCGCCTCCTTCAGCCGGGCGGCGTTCCTGGCGTCCAGCACCAGGTCCCACCCGCGCGCGGCCAGCGCCTCGGCGAGCGCCCGCCCCAGCCCTTTCGAGGCCCCCGTGATGATCGCTACCGGCATGACACGTCCCCTCGTCGCCAAGCGAGTCGATGTGCCCTCACCGTAGGAACGGGCCCGCCCGCGGCGCCTCGGGCGGGAGCCGCACCGGCGCGGGGTCTTTCGGCCGGGGACCGCCGCCCTAGGCCCACGGACCTAGGCGAACGCGGTCACAGGCCCGATCCGCTCTGTCACACCCCGCCGGTACGGTGAGGGCATGAATCAAGGTCCCGGGTCCGGCCTCGCCGCGGTGAGTTCCGCGCTGCTGGCCATGAGCAGGCATCTGGAGGTGCGCGACGTCCTCAAGACGATCGTCGCCTCGGCCCGCGAACTGCTGGACGCGCAGTACGCCGCGCTCGGCGTACCGGACGACCACGGCGGCTTCGCCCAGTTCGTGGTCGACGGCGTCAGCGACGCGCAGTGGAAGGCCATCGGCCCCCTCCCGCGCCAGCACGGCATCCTCGCGGCGATGCTCCACGAGGCCAGGCCGGAGCGCCTCGCCGACGTCCGCAAGGACCCCCGCTTCGAGGGCTGGCCGTCCGCCCACCCGGACATGTCCGACTTCCTCGGCCTGCCGATCCGCGACGGCGACGAGACCATCGGCGCGCTGTTCCTCGCCAACAAGCGCTGCCCCAAGCCGGAGGGCAGCTGCGGCTTCACCGAGGAGGACGAGGAACTCCTCTCCATCCTCGCCCAGCACGCCGCCATCGCCCTCACCAACGCCCGCCTGTACGAGCGCAGCCGTGAACTGACCATCGCCGAGGAACGCTCGCGCCTCGCCCACGAACTGCACGACGCCGTCAGCCAGAAGCTGTTCTCCCTGCGCCTGACCGCACAGGCCGCCGCCCGCCTCGTCGACCGCGACCCGTCCCGCGCCAAGGGCGAGCTGCAGCAGGTGGCCGCGCTGGCCGCGGAGGCCGCCGACGAACTGCGGGCCGCCGTCGTCGAACTGCGCCCCGCCGCTCTCGACGAGGACGGCCTCGTCGCCACCCTGCGCACCCACGTCCAGGTGCTCGACCGCGCCCACTCCGCAAGCGTCTCCTTCGCCGGGCAGGGCGTCCGCGCCCTGCCCGCGGCCCAGGAGGAAGCCCTGCTGCGCGTCGCCCAGGAGGCCCTGCACAACGCCCTGCGCCACTCGGGCGCGCAGACCGTCGACGTGACGCTGGACCGGCGCGGCGGCGGAGCCGTACTGCGGGTCACGGACGACGGCAGCGGCTTCGACCCGCAGACGGTCCGCAGGGCAGGCCGCCACCTCGGCCTGGTCTCCATGCGGGACCGCGCGAGCGGGGTCGGCGGCACACTGACGGTGGAATCGGCGCCCGGCAAGGGCACCACGATCGAGATGGAGGTCCCCGGTGGCTGACCCAATCAAGGTGCTGCTGGTCGACGATCACCAGGTGGTCCGCCGGGGCCTGCGGACCTTCCTCGAAGTGCAGGACGACATCGAGGTCGTCGGCGAGGCCGCGGACGGCGCCGAGGGAGTCGCCCGCGCCGAGGAACTGAAGCCCGACGTCGTCCTCATGGACGTCAAGATGCCGGGCATGGACGGCGTCGACGCGCTGCGCAAGCTCCGCGAGCTGAACAACCCCGCGCGCGTGCTGATCGTCACCAGCTTCACCGAGCAGCGCACGGTGGTCCCGGCCCTGCGGGCGGGCGCCGCCGGTTACGTCTACAAGGACGTCGACCCCGATGCGCTGGCCGGCGCCATCCGCTCGGTCCACGCCGGGCACATCCTGCTCCAGCCCGAGGTCGCCGGCGCGCTGCTGTCCCAGGAGGACACGGGCCCCGGCCAGGGCAGAGCGGGTTCCCTCACGGAGCGGGAGCGCGAGGTGCTCGGTCTGATAGCCGACGGCCGCTCCAACCGGGAGATCGCCCGTGCGCTCGTGCTGTCCGAGAAGACGGTCAAGACGCACGTCTCGAACATCCTGATGAAACTCGACCTGGCGGACCGCACCCAGGCGGCACTGTGGGCCGTACGCCATGGCGTGACCGGCTGACACGCCCTCCGCACGGCAATACGGAGGGTTCCGCTCCGGAGTGAGATTCATACCGTCGTGGGAATGTCCCCCGGATGGCGCATCCTTCGTGGATCTCCGGCGTTCTCCAAGACGTGCTGCGGCGCCTGTCGCGGCAATCGCTAGGAGGGCTCAGAAGTGAAGAACCTGAAGAAGGTAGCGGCCGTGACGATGGTGGCCGGCGGGCTGGTCGCCGCGGGTGCCGGGATGGCCTCCGCCACCGACGGCGGTTCCTACGCCGACGGCAAGGCCGTGGGCTCCCCGGGTGTCGGCTCGGGCAACGTCGTCCAGGCCCCGGTGCACATCCCGGTGAACGCGGTCGGCAACAGCGTGAACGTCATCGGCGTGCTGAACCCGGCCTTCGGCAACCTCGGCGTCAACCACTGACCCCGGTCAGCTTGTCCGCTCAATGATCCGAACGGGCAGTTCACGGCGGCTTTCCGTGCCGTTCAGGGAGTACCGCGCGTTGATCAGCGCACGACCCGCGGCCGGGTCGGACACGCAAACGCAGGAGGAACGCTTCCCATGAACATCGCCAAGAAGGCCGCCGTGGCCCTCGCCGTCGCAGGTGCCGCCGCCGGTGCTTCCGCCGGTGCCGCTGTCGCTGACGCCGGCGCCGACGGCGCGGCCGTGAAGTCGCCGGGCGTCGGCTCGGGCAACCTCATCCAGGTTCCCGTCCACGTCCCCGTCAACGTCGTCGGCAACACGGTCAACGGCATCGCCGGCCTGAACCCCGCGTTCGGCAACTCCGGCGCGAACGACTGACGTCGGGTCCAAGCCGACCCAGGGCCCCGCAAGTCAACGGTGACTTGCGGGGCCCTGGGCATGCCTGCCGATCCCTCGTCCGCGGCCCGGCGAGGGCTGGCCGCGCAGTTCCCCGCGCCCCTTCGGGGCGCTCAGCCTGCGGGCATGCGCGTCGCCTGGCGCGGCGCCCGCCCACCCCGCTCAGCCTCTAGGCAGTCGTGCCGCCTGGCGCGGCGCCCGCCCATCCCGCTCAGCCTGCGGGCAGTCGTGCCGCTGGGGCGGCACGGGTGGGCGCAGGCGGCAACCCGTCAGCGCCGGGCCGCGCGACCCACCCGCGGACCCCGGCTCAGCGCAGCCCCCGCTCCCGTTCCTCCACGTACGCGTTGTACGCGGCGACCTGCGCCCGCCGAGCCACCCGCTCCACCGGCCGCAACGCCTCGGCCCGCGCCACGATCTCCCCGGCGGTCACCGCGGCCCCGTGCCCGTTCTCGGACGCCACGGAGATCAGCACCCCCACCCGCTGCGCCAACTCCAGCACCCGCACCGCCCGCGCCGGATACCCCGGCGCCAAGACCGACCGCCCACGCTCGGCCCGCGCCCGATACGCGTCGATCGCCGCCTCGGCCACCGGCCCCGACCCGGCGACGTCCAACCGCGACAACACCTCCGTCGCCTCCCGCAACGCCTCCGCCAACTCCCGCTCGGCCTCACCCAGCGACGGCACATCCGCGGGCGGAGCCTCCCGCACCGGCAGCACATGCCACACCACCTCGACATGCACATCGCCCTCGGGCCCGGCCTCGTACACCTCCGGCACCAGCCCGAACGCGACTCCGTGGCACACCACCGCCTCCTCGGCCTCCAACGCCCGCGCGTTGAACTCCGGCGGCCCGCTCAGCCCCAGCGGATGCCCCGGCGCGGGCAGCGCGACCCGCAGCCCGGTCACCCCGAGCGTCCGCAGCCGCCCCAGGGCCAGCGTCAGCCCGACGGGCGCGGACTCGCCCGGCAGACCCTCCACCCGGTGCACGGCGTCGTCGCCGACGATCGCGAGCACGGCGTCATCCGGAGAGACAAGTCCGGCCAAAAGGGCATTTCCCCAGGAGGCAAGGCGTCCTGAACGTGGTTCCGAGAGCATGCCCTCACCTTAAGGACCGGACCGATGGAATGGACCGGGTAACCGGTGGCGTAGATTTCCTAGAGGGCTGCGCCCACAGGCGCACGCGCCAGCCGAGACGCCGAGACCGGTCACACTGCAAGGGGAGACAACGCGCTCATGAGCGATGTTCTGGAGCTTCAGGACGTATCCGTGGTCCGCGAGGGCCGGGCTCTGGTGGACCAGGTCTCCTGGTCGGTCAAGGAGGGCGAGCGCTGGGTGATCCTCGGCCCCAACGGCGCCGGCAAGACCACCCTCCTCAATATCGCGTCCAGCTACCTCTTCCCCAGCAAGGGCACCGCCACCATCCTCGGCGACACCCTCGGCAAGGTCGACGTCTTCGACCTCCGCCCCCGCATCGGCATGGCCGGCATCGCCATGGCCGACAAGCTCCCCAAGCGCCAGACCGTCCTGGAGACGGTGCTCACCGCCGCCTACGGCATGACCGCGACCTGGCACGAGGACTACGACGAGATCGACGAGCAGCGCGCCCGCGCCTTCCTCGACCGCCTCGGCATGAGCGACTACCTGGACCGGAAGTTCGGCACCCTCTCCGAGGGCGAGCGCAAGCGCACCCTGATCGCCCGCGCCCTGATGACCGACCCCGAACTGCTCCTCCTCGACGAGCCCGCCGCCGGCCTCGACCTCGGCGGCCGCGAGGACCTCGTACGCCGCCTCGGCCGCCTCGCCCGCGACCCGATCGCCCCCTCCATGATCATGGTGACCCACCACGTCGAGGAGATCGCCCCCGGCTTCACCCACGTCCTGATGATCCGTCAGGGCAAGGTGCTCGCCGCCGGCCCGCTGGAGCTCGAACTCACCTCCCGCAACCTCTCCCTCTGCTTCGGCCTCCCGCTCGTCGTCGAGCAGGTCGGCGACCGCTGGACCGCCCAGGGCCTCCCGCTGACCTGAACCCTCGTGCCACGCGTGTGAACTCCCTGCGAAAACAAGGCGAAGAAGGCTACGGCAACCCGATCTGCGCCCTGTCCGCGGCAGGTTGTGCGGTCCTACCATGACCATGTGAACGACATCGACGCATGGGTGTGGTGGCTCATCGGCGCGGCCGCGCTCGGAATTCCGCTCGTGATCACTGCGATGCCCGAACTCGGCATGCTCGCCCTCGGCGCGGTCGCCGCCGCGGTCGTGGCCGGCCTCGGCGGCGGCATCGTCCTTCAGGTCGTCGTCTTCGTCGCCGTTTCCGTGGCCCTGGCCGCCGCCGTGCGACCGCTCGCCGCCCGGCACCGCAGCCAACGACCCGAACTCGTCTCCGGAGTCGAGGCATTGAAGGGCAAACAGGCCGTCGTACTGGAACGGGTCGACGCCTCCGGCGGCCGGATCAAGCTCGCCGGGGAGGTCTGGTCGGCCCGCGCCCTCGACGGCGAACGCGCCTACGAGGCAGGGCAGGAAGTGGACGTCGTGGACATCGACGGAGCCACGGCGATCATCATGTGACCTCCTGCGACGCAACAGGGGAGAACACCCCCCGGATCACACGACGGTCTGTCAGACTCGACCGGCAAGATCTTCAACAAGCATAAGATCTGCACCAATTAGGATCCGCAGGATCTGCGACAGCGCGCCGAGGCGGAGAAGGGTACGGGGAGCCGACGATGGAACCGGTCATCATCGTCTTGATCATTCTGGTGGTGTTGGTCTTCATCGCCCTGATCAAGACGATCCAAGTCATCCCACAGGCCAGCGCCGCCATCGTCGAGCGCTTCGGCCGCTACACGCGGACGCTGAACGCGGGACTCAACATCGTCGTCCCGTTCATCGACACCATCCGCAACCGCATCGACCTGCGCGAACAGGTCGTACCGTTCCCGCCGCAGCCGGTGATCACCCAGGACAACCTGGTCGTCAACATCGACACCGTCATCTACTACCAGGTGACCGACGCCCGCGCCGCCACCTACGAAGTCGCCAGCTACATCCAGGCGATCGAGCAGCTCACCGTCACCACGCTGCGCAACATCATCGGCGGCATGGACCTGGAACGCACCCTGACCTCCCGCGAGGAGATCAACGCGGCCCTGCGCGGCGTACTCGACGAGGCCACCGGCAAATGGGGCATCCGCGTCAACCGCGTCGAGCTGAAGGCGATCGAACCCCCCACCTCCATCCAGGACTCGATGGAGAAGCAGATGCGCGCCGACCGTGACAAGCGCGCCGCGATCCTCACCGCCGAAGGTACGCGCCAGGCCGCCATCCTCACCGCGGAGGGCGAGAAGCAGTCCCAGATCCTGCGCGCCGAGGGCGAGGCCAAGGCCGCGGCCCTGCGCGCCGAGGGCGAGGCCCAGGCCGTCCGCACGGTCTTCGAGGCCATCCACGCCGGTGACCCCGACCAGAAGCTCCTCTCCTACCAGTACCTCCAGATGCTCCCGAAGATCGCCGAGGGCGACGCCAACAAGCTCTGGATCGTCCCCAGCGAGATCGGCGACGCCCTCAAAGGCCTCTCCGGCGCCATGGGCAACTTCGGCCCCCTGGGCGGCGGTTCGGGCGGCGGCGGCAACTCCGGCACCGGCACGGAACGCCGAGAGAAGCCGTCCATCGACTGACAGCGGCACCGCCTACGACAACGGGGCCCGCCTTCCCAAGAAGGCGGGCCCCGACGCATCCGGGGACGCGGGGAAATGGTCAGGCAGCGTCCCGGGCAAGCCACTCAGGCAGCGCGTGAAACTCCTCGGCCCCCAAGGACAACAGCATCGCGTCCGCCGGAGTCGGCTCGAACGGCTGCCGCAGCAACGGCATCCCCGCCTCCTCCGGAGTCCGGTTGGCCTTGCGATGGTTGTCCTCCGCGCACGAGGCCACCGTGTTCAGCCAGGTGTCCTGACCACCCTGCGACCGCGGCACCACGTGGTCCACGGTCGTCGCCCGCCTGCCGCAGTACGCGCACCTGTGCCGGTCACGTACCAGAACACCCCGCCTGGACCACGGCGCTTGTCTTCGGAACGGCACCCGTACGTACCTGCACAGCCTGATCACCCGGGGCGCCGGTATGTCGACCGCGGCTCCGCGCATGCGCAGTTCGGGGTGGGACTGCTCGACAACGGCCTTGTCCTGAAGCACCAGAACGACGGCACGGTTCAACGTCACCGTCGACAGCGGCTCGAAGCTCGCGTTCAGTACCAGCGTGTCCCGCATACCAGCCCACCTCCTGTGTGCACCGGCCCACCCCCTGGCGGGCTGGGATCAACTCTGGCCGGGCACGCCGAGATGGACAACGAAATAAAAAATGCCCGCCTCTGATCACTTCCAAGACCAGAGGCGGGCAAACGTTCCGTGAACGTCAGTCTTCGGCGGGCACCTCGTACTCACCGATGAGCTGGGCGCGCGCGATCGTGTGGAACCGCAGGTTGAAGCCCACGACAGCGGGCGAGGCGTCCGCGTCGGGACCGAGCTTCTCCTGGTCCACGGCGTACACCGTGAACACGTACCGGTGCGGCCCGTCCCCGGCCGGGGGCGCCGCACCGCCGAAGTCCTTCGACCCGTAGTCGTTACGGGCCTGCACCGCACCCTCGGGCAGCCCCTCGAACTTGCCGCTGCCCGCACCCGCCGGCAGCTCGGTCACCGAGGCCGGAATGTCGAACACGACCCAGTGCCAGAACCCGCTCCCCGTAGGGGCGTCGGGGTCGTAACAGGTCACGGCGAAGCTCTTGGTCTCGGGCGGGAAGCCCTCCCACCGCAGCTGCGGCGAGGTGTTGCCGGCCGCGTAGACCTGAGCGTCCTTGAGGGTCGCCCCCTCCTCGACATCCTCGCTCGTCACCGCGAACGACGGCACGGGCGGATGAAAGTCGTGGGGGAGCGGCCGCCTCTTGAGCTCGGTCACCTCGGATACCTCCTGATCGGACGGTTCAGTGGGTTCCGAGCCTAGAACCAGTTGCGCTTGCTGCCGACCTCGGACAGCCACTGGTTGAGGTACGCCGCCCAGTCGGTGCCCTGGAAGTCGTTCAGACCCACCTGGAAGGACCGGTAGGTGTCGCTGCCCTCGCTGAACAGCCCCGGCTTCTTGTCCATCTCCAGCACGACGTCCATCGCGTCCTGATCCGCGACGAAGCTCAACTCGACCTGGTTGATGCCCCGGTACTGCTGCGGCGGGAAGAACTCGATCTCCTGGTAGAACGGCAGCCGCTGCCGCGTACCCCGGATGTGACCGCGCTCCATGTCCGCGTTCTTGAACCGGAAGCCCAGCTGGATGAAGGCGTCGAGGATCGCCTTCTGCGCCGGCAGCGGGTGCACGTTGATCGGGTCCAGGTCGCCGGAGTCCACCGCACGGGCGATCGCCAGCTCCGTGCTCACCCCGATGTCCATCCCGCGCAGCGACTGCCCGTCGATCATCGTGATCGGCGTCTCCCAGGGGATCTCAAGACCGAACGGAACCGCGTGCACCGCATTGGCCTGGAGCTCGAAGGCACCGCCGAGCTGCACCTTGGTGAACTCGATGTCCTGCTTGTACTCCTGATCGCCGCTCTCGACCTCGACCTTGGCCCGCAGACCGACCGACAGCCCCTCGATCTGCTGGTTGACGGAACCGCCCTGGATCCGCACCTCACCCTGCACCACACCGCCCGGCACGACGTTGACCTCGGTCAGCACCGTCTCGACCGAGGCGCCGCCGGCACCCAGACTCGCGAGCAGCTTCTTGAACGCCATGTCTCTCCCTTTACGACTGGATCCTCGATCCCTACAAACGCGATCCGGCGGTGACCGGTTCCGCGCCCTCACCCTTGCAAGGCAGGGGACCGCTGACCACCCTTGGACCGCCACCCGTCTGCACTACCCTCGGACGGCATGATCGCGACCCCCGACCGTACGCCCCTGCCCAGGAACTTCTTCGACCGGCCCGTACTCGAAGTCGCCCCCGACCTCCTCGGCCGCATCCTCGTGCGCTCCACCCCGGACGGTCCGATCTCCCTCCGCCTCACAGAGGTGGAGGCCTACGACGGCCGCAACGACCCCGGCTCCCACGCCTATCGCGGCCGCACGCCCCGCAACGACGTGATGTTCGGTCCCCCCGGCCATGTGTACGTCTACTTCACCTACGGCATGTGGCACTGCATGAACCTGGTGTGCGGCCCGGACGGCACCGCGAGCGCGGTCCTGCTGCGCGCCGGCGAGATCATCGAAGGCGCCGAGCTCGCCCGCAAACGTCGACTCTCGGCCCGAAATGACAAGGAACTGGCCAAAGGCCCCGCCCGCCTGGCAACCGCCCTCGGCGTGGACCGAGCCCTCGACGGCACGGACGCCTGCGCCACCGACGAGACCCCGCTCAGGATGCTGACCGGCACCCCTGTCCCCTCTGACCAGGTACGGAACGGACCGCGCACCGGCGTGGCCGGCGACGGGGGCAACGGGGACATCCACCCCTGGCGTTACTGGATCGCCAACGACCCGACGGTGAGCCCCTACAGGGCCCACGTCCCGAGGCGCCGCCGAAGTTGACTCGCCCTGGGGAGGCGCGTAACGTAGCCCGAGCCGCTGAACCGGGTACGGCAATCGCCAGCAGCCGGAGCGGCCAACCCACTACCTACGACTTCCCCTTCGCGGGGTCGAATTCGGTGTGCCCGCATGCCTGAATTCAGAACCGCAGGGCTCGATTATGAGCTGGCCGGGGAATCGGCTAACGTAGTGAATGTCGAAAGGCCGACGAGCGAAAGCCAAAGCCTTCCGGCGAATCTCGCCGACAGGGAATCGGGCCCGAAAG
>NZ_JACVWU010000018.1 GCF_014596915.1 Streptomyces sp. TRM68416 | reverse complement strand
CCTCAAACCTTAGCGGATCCTTCCGGCAGTTCCTAATCGGGCTGCCATACCCGAATCGAATTGAATTCGGGCACGCCGAATTCATCCCGAGTGGGAGATCGTGCTGGTGGTTTGTGGTGCCGCTCAGAGCGGCGGAGGTGCTGTCGCTGAACCGTTACGGCTCGGCGGCAACCCGAAGAACTCTACGGAACGGGGAGGGGGGTGTCAAGCACCCCCTGTCAAGATCTTTAATCGAGGTCGCTGAGACGGCCGCCGGCGTCCGGCTGGGCGTGCTCCACCCTGCGCAGCAGGCGGGTGAGGACCTCGCCGAGGGCCGTGCGCTCGTCCGGGGAGAGGTCCTGGAGCAGGTCCTCCTCGAAGACCGAGGCGAGGCGCATGGCCTCCAGCCACTTCGCGCGGCCCTCGGTCGTGAGCTCCACGATCACGCGGACGCGGTTGGACTCGTCGCGCTCCCTGGTGACCAGGCCCTCGGTGACCATGCGGTCGATGCGGTGGGTCATCGCGGCCGGCGTCAGGCCGAGGCGCTTGGCGAGGTCGCTGGGTCCCAGGCGGTACGGGGCGCCGGAGAGGACGAGGGCCTTGAGGACCTCCCACTCGGCGTTGCTGATGCCGAGGGCGGCGGTCTGGCGGCCGTAGGCGACGTTCATGCGGCGGTTCAGGCGGGACAGGGCCGAGACGATCTTCTCGACCTGGGGGTCGAGGTCCTGGAACTCGCGCTGGTAGGCGGCGATCTGCTCTTCGAGGGTCGGCTCACTGCTGATGTTGCCGGAGGTGTCGCCCATGCCTCGCAGTATGGCACGGCAGCGATTGGCGTCGAAGTCCTTCTCTGTGTAGTGTTTAGCTTCGAACTTTAGCTTTGAAGTCTTCAGTCCTAACCACTTCAGGACTAACTACTTGAGAGAGGTGAACGTGACCAGGGCGATGGGCGCAGCGATGCGCCGGATTCACGTGGGCAACGCACTCAGCGCGTTCGGGCTCGGCTTCACCGTCCCGTACCTGTACGTCTATGTGGCGCAGGTGCGAGGGCTGGGGGCCGTGACGGCGGGTCTTGTACTCGCCGTGTTCGCCGTGGCCGCGCTGGTCGTGCTGCCGTTCGCCGGGCGGGCCATCGTCCGGCGGGGCCCGCTGCCGGTGCTGCTCGTCGCTCTGGTCACGGCCGCGCTGGGGGCGCTGAGCCTGGGGCTGGCGAGCAGTGCGGCGGCCGTGCTGTTGTCGGCGGCGGCGCTGGGGGCCGGGCAGGCCGTCATGCAGCCCGCGCTCGCGACGATGATCGTGGACTGCTCCACCGCGGAGACCCGCTCGCGCGCCTTCGCGATGCAGTTCTTCCTGCAGAACCTGGGGCTGGGTGTCGGCGGGCTCATCGGCGGTCACCTCGTCGACACGACGCGGGTGTCGTCGTTCACGCTGCTGTTCGCGATCGAGGCGGCGATGTTCCTGCTGCTGGTCGTGGTGATGGCGACGGTGCGGATGCCGCGTGCACCGCGGATCGAGGGTGCGCCCGCGTCTGCGCGGGGCAGCTGGAAGCAGTTGCTGGGGAACCGGGCGATGGTGCAGCTGTGCGTGCTGGGCTTCGTGCTGTTCTTCGCCTGCTACGGCCAGTTCGAGTCGGGGCTCGCCGCGTACGGGGTGGAGGCCGCCGGGATCTCGACGTCGGCGCTCGGGACGGCGCTGGCCGCCAACACGGCGGTGATCGTGGTGGCGCAGTTCGCGGTGCTGAGGTTCGTCGAGCGGCGGCGGCGGTCGCGGGTGATCGCCGCGGTCGGGCTGATCTGGGCCCTGGCGTGGGCGGTGGCGGCGTACGCGGGGCTCGGGAACGGGAGCCAGGAGATGGCCACGGCTGCCTTCGTCTCCACGTACGCGCTGTTCGGGCTGGGTGAGGCGATGCTGTCGCCGACGGTGGCGCCGTTGGTGGCGGACCTGGCGCCTGCGGGGCTTGCTGGGCAGTACAACTCGGCTTTCGCCCTGGTGAAGCAGTTGGCGCTGGCGGTCGGGCCTGCGGTGGGCGGGCCCATGGGGGCGTCGCTGCACGGGCCGTACGTCGTGACGTTTCTGCTGTTCTCGCTGGGGATCAGCGTGCTGGCGGTGCGTCTGGGCCGTGCGCTGACTCCCGCGCAGGACCGGCCGTGGACGGCCAAGGGCCGAGTGGTGGCCCGGAGTGGTGTGGAGCCGGTGTCCGCGGAGGTGTGAGGCCTCCGTACGGCGAGGCGCTGGCGTGAGGGGTCAGGCCCGCCACGCTTCCGTCGCCCGGAGCCGGTGGGCGGAGTGGGCGGCGGCCAGGAGGGCGGCCAAGTAGATCGCCGCGGCGAGTACGGCCAGCTGCCACCACGGGACGCTCAGGACGGACCCGGAGATCCGGGCGGCGAGGACCGCGCTGGGGACAACGGCGATGATCAGGCCGAGCAGGGTGCTCACCGCGATGAGGGCGCCGTGCTGGCAGAGCAGGATCTGGCGGGCCCAGCGCGGGGGGATGCCGACGGCGATCAGGCGGGCGAGATAGCCGCGCAGGATGCGGGTCTGGCTGCGGGTGGCGGCCAGTACGGCGGCCAGGGCCAGGAACACCAGGCCGACCGCGGTGGCCAGGAGCGCCGCCGGGGGTACCGGGTCGTCGGGCTCCATGTGGATCAGGACGGCTCCGGCGTCGATACCGGCGGTGATGACGGCTTGCTGCAGGGCTCGGGCCTTGGTGTCGGGGACGCCGGTGACCATGACCGGGCCGTCGGCCTGCAGGGGGAGGCGCAGGGCGGTCGCGGTGGTGCGCAGCATGATGCCGTCGGAGCCGGTGCGCCACTCGGCCCGGGCCACGTCCACGGCGGTCGCGGGCAGCTCGGGTGTGCGGCCCAGGGCCTTGTCGCCCTGTCGGACGGCGAGACGGAGGCGTGCGTTGTTCCCGGGGGCGGGGGCGTCGGTGACGTGCGACCAGACCAGCAGACCGCCGTCGCGCAGGACGGAGGTCTGCCGGGCGTCGAGGCGCCGGCCGATCAGGCGCTCGACGTCACGGGGGCTGTCCGCGGCGAGCAGGCTGCCGTCGTTGCCCTCCCGGACGGCCATCCGGGGGTTGTCGAGGTCGTCGGACATCAGGTAGCGCACCTCCGTGCGGGGCAGGCCGTCGAGGGCGCCGGAGCTGTCGGCCGTGCGCAGCAGTGCCTCGCCGGGCGGGTAGGTGTCGCTGGTGTGGCCGGCGAGCAGGACCTGGCCGGGGAGGACGGCGGGGTACGACTGCTTCTCGACCGTGCGGATCAGGGTGTCCAGCAGGGTGACGTAGCCCAGCGAGGCCCCGAACAGCACGGTGAGCACGGCCAGGGCGGCGCAGGCCCGGCCCCGGTCGGCGGCGAGCTGGCGGCGCACCAGGCGACGGCGGGGCCCGCCCTCCGGGAGCAGCCTGAGCATTCCGGCGAACACTTCGGGGACGGTCAGCAGCACGGCGGCGATGAGGATGCCGGTCAGGACCATGGCCTGGGCGGGCGAGTCGACCCGGGTGGCGTACACCGCCGTGGCGCACCAGGCGGCGACGGCCAGCAGGTGTCTGGCGTCGCGGGCACGGCGGGCGAAGGTGCCGCCGGGCCGGGGCGCGCTGTCGTGGTCGCGGTGCGGCCGGGGGGATCCGTCGCGCCGGGTGCGGGCGAGCAGCACGGCGGCGGTCAGGCCGGTCACCAGGACGACGGCGAGCAGACGCAGCGCGGGCGTGGCGAGGTCGTCGAGCGGGCCCGCGGGGCGTTCGCGCAGGCGGGAGACGATCAGCCGGGCGACGATGCCCACGGCGAGCCCGGCCACCGCTCCGCAGGCCGCGGCGACCAGTGACCAGGCCAGCGCGGCCAGGGCGGGGCCGGCCGCCGCCGTCGTACGGGATATGCCTACGGACGTCAGGGAGGCCGTGGTGCGCCTGAAGCGGCGGCCGTTCAGGCCGAACACCAGGGCGACGGCGGCCGTCGGCACCAGGAGGGAGGGGACGGTGTAGCCGGCGGGGGTCTTCTCGATCCAGGTCTTCTGGGGGCGTCCCAGCAGCTGGTCCCTGGTGACCAGGGTGGCGGCCACAGCGTTGTGCGCGTCCTGGCTGAGGGCGGCGGCGTCCGCGTTGTCCTTCGTGTCCTGCGCCCAGGTGCGGGCCGCGGCGGTGAACGCGTCGACGGCCGCCGACTGCCTCTCCCCCGGCCACATCACGTCCATCTGCGCGTTCAGCACCGGGAATCCCGTGCTCAGAGCGGGGTCGAGTGCGGCCCAGGTGCCCGGCCCGAGCAGCAGGTTGGTGGTGTCGGCGGCCCGGTCGTCGACGGTGCCGACGACCTTGAGCCGTACGTCACCCAGGACCGTAAGGGTCTGGCCCACGGGCGTGCGCACGTCGCGCGGTTCGGTGACGGCCACCTCGCCGGGGCTGCTCGGCCAGCGGCCCGACAGCAGGTTGTACCGCTCGGGGTACGGCTGGGTGGTCCAGGCGGTCTCCAGTGCCGTCACGTTGCGGGCCGGCGTGGTGTTCAGCTGGACGTCGGTCGCGCTGAGCACGACCTCCGCGCCGGTGACACCTGCGTCGCGCAGGCGGGCCCGGAGGTCGGTGACGAACGTGTCGTCGCCCGGCAGGAGGGCCACGCCACTGCCGTAGCCGACCTTGGCGCCGAAGCGGCCCAGTTCGTTGTCGGCGACCTGTTCGCCCGACAGGGACAGCGTGCGCAGGGTGACGAACATGGCCATCACCAGCAGCGCGGCGACGAACACGATCGACACCGACCGGGCCAACGGCCGCGAGCGGGCGAGCCGCCGGGCGAGCCGGAGGGCCAGGCGGATCTGGCCGGAGCGCGTCATACGGGCGGTCGGCATGCCGTCGTGGGTACCGGCGGCGCGTGTCACGCCGTCGGTCGGCGGGGCGGCGTGGGGGCCGTTCTGTGGTGTGCCGTTGTGCGTCATGCGGGCCGGTGCCCCCGTGTCGTGTGCGTGGTGTTCACGGGCGGGGCTCCAGGCGGCCGTCGACGACCTCGTAGACCGTGTCGGCGAAGTCGCGGCAGCGCGGATCGTGCGAGCAGATCACGGCCAGTACGCCGTCGTCGCACAGCTTCCGAAACAGCTCGAACAGCTCGCGGGTGGCCACCGAGTCCAGCGCGCCGGTCGGCTCGTCCGCCAGCAGGACCGACCGCTGTCCGGTCAGTGCCCGGGCGACGCCCACCCGCTGCCGCTGGCCGCCGGACAGCTGCCACGGCAGTCGGTCCTCCAGCCCGGCCAGACCGACGCGGGCCAGCTGGACCAGCGCCTGCTCCCGGGCCTCGGCGACCGGGACGCCGCATGCCTCCAGGGGCAGGGCGACGTTCTCCGCGGCGGTGAACTCCTCGATCAGGTTGTGCTCCTGGAACACCACGCCGACGGTACGCAGCCGCAGCTCCGCGCGTTGCGCCTCGTCGGCCGTGCTCACCTCGACGCCGCCGACCCGGATCTCGCCGGAGTCGGCGTGATCCAGGCCGGCGAGCAGGTTCAGCAGTGTCGACTTGCCGGAGCCGCTGGCGCCGTAGACGCAGACGAACTCTCCCGCCCGGGCGGTGAAGTCCACGTCCCGCGCGGCCCAGACGGTTTCGACCGCGGAGCGATACGCCTTGCTCACTCCGCTCGTCCGGACGAGCGGAACACCAGCGGCTGTGGTCAACTCAGCATCCGTTCGTCGTGCGCCAGGACGAGATCTCGTCGCTGTTCCAGGGGGCGACGTTGTTGTCGTTGTCGTTCCGGTGCATGGTCTGCCGGTCGCCGGAGCCGTTGGAGTTCTCGGCCATGCAACCGGTGTGGGTGGCCGAGCGGTTGGCCCACGAGTCCATCTCGTCGTTCCGGTCGCCGGTCAGGTTCACCCACGTGTTGGAGCCGTGGGCGCGTTCGCCGATCATCCACCGGAAGTCGTTGTTCCCCCACATGCACATGTTGTTGGAGTTGCAGTCGCTCAGCGCCGCGTTCGCCACGCCCTGCGTGGTGAGCAGGCTCGCGCCCACGATCATCGTCGCCGCGATGGCTGTCTTGACTCTCATCGGTCCCCCTTGGGCGTCAGGCGTTCCAGGTCTTCACAACCCTGTCGCCTCACCCGTCACTTGCGTACCCCACCGCCCGGGGGGCTCTTGATCTCTCCCACCCAGTAGGGGAGTTGACAGACGTGATGCGTTCCCCCTACGGGCAGGATCCGCTTGACCTGTGCGTTCACAAGCGTGAAGCTACCGTCGATGCTTGAATCCTGAAGGACCGGTTGGACCACAGCGAGCTCCTCATGACCGAGCGGTCTGGCCTGACGGGGGAACGGATGCTACGTGTTGCGTTGGTTGCGCCCATGCACTCCGTACGGACAGCGGTCCGTGCGGCGCTGGAGGAGACGCAGCGTTTCGGTGTCGTCGCCGAGGGAGCGCCCGGCACCGTGACGGACATCGTGCGGTGGTCACGGCCCGACGTCCTGGTGATCAGCCATGCGGCGGAGAGCGAGGCCCTGCACACGCTGCTGCGGCTCCATGGACCGGACGCGGGCGGGCAACGGCGCCCGGAACCAGCGGGTCGGCGCCGGACGCCCGCCAGCGTCGTACTGGCCGACCGGCTGACCGGGCACGGCACGCGTCACCTGCTCCGGCACGGCGCGGCGGGCATCCTCCGCCGGGCCACCGCCGCCGTGCACCTGCCGTGGGCGGTGGCCGCCGTGGCCCAGGGAAGTCTGGCGCTGGACCCCTGCCTGACGGAGCCCGTGAAGAACGCGTACGTCCGTCCCGTCCACCCGCACCAGGAACGTGCTCCGGCCGAGGCCCTGGTGTCCGCGCTCACCCCGCGCGAACGGGACGTCCTTGCGCTCGTCGGCGACGGCCTGCCCAACCGGGAGATCGCGAGCGCGCTCAATCTGAGCACCGACACCGTCAAGGACCATCTGCGGCGCATCTACACGAAGCTCGGTGCCGACACCCGGCTGCACGCGGCCCGCATCGCCTGGCAGGCGGGGGTCGGGACCACCCGCCTGACGGAGATGCAGGTGGCCGAGTGGGTGTGACGGCCCGTCAGGGCGTCGCCTGCGGCAGTACGAACTCGCACCACACGGCCTTGCCGCCGCCCGGGGCGCGTCTGGAGCCCCAGGCGGAGGCGATCGTGGCGACGATGGCGATGCCTCGGCCGGACTCGTCGGCGGGTTCGGCGCGACGGCGGCGGGGGAGGTGGTCGTCGCCGTCGGTGACCTCGACGATCAGGCGGCGGTCGGTGCGGCGCAGGCGCAGCCGCATGGGCGGGTGCCCGTGCTGGAGGCTGTTGGCGACCAGCTCGCTCGCGGCGAGGACCCCGAGGTCGTGGAGTTCCGTGGGGAACCGCCAGCTCGTCAGCACGCCGGAGGCGAACGCACGCGCGCGTGGGGCCGCTTCCACGCCGCCGAGCAGTTCCAGTGCCGCGTTGCGGAACAGTTCGCTGTCCGGGCCGCTGCGGGCCGGGTGCTGGAGCACCAGGACCGCCACGTCGTCGTCGTGGTCGGCCGTGACGCCCGCCGAGCGGACCAGGCGGTCGCAGACCACCTGGGGGGTGCCCGTGGCGCCGGCCAGGGCGCGCTCCAGGGCGGCGATGCCCTCGTCCAGGTCCTCGTCGCGGCGCTCCACCAGGCCGTCCGTGTAGAGCACGGCCGTGGAGCCGGGGCTCAGCGGGATCGAGCCGGACGCGTGCATCCAGCCGCCGGTGCCCAGCGGCGGGCCGGTCGGCTCGTCGGCGCGCAGGACCGTGCCGTTCTCGTCGCGGACGAGGATCGGGAGGTGGCCGGCGGAGGCGTACACCAGTCGGCCCTCGTTCGGGTCGTGGACGGCGTAGACGCAGGTGGCGATCTGGTTGGCGTCGATCTCGGTGGCGAGGCCGTCGAGGAGCTGGAGGACCTCGTGCGGGGGGAGGTCGAGGCGGGCGTAGGCCCTGACCGCCGTACGCAGTTGGCCCATGACGGCCGCCGCGCGCACGCCCCTGCCCATGACGTCGCCGATCACCAGGGCCGTGCGGCCGCCGCCGAGGGTGATCACGTCGTACCAGTCGCCGCCGACGGCGGCCTCGGTGCCGCCGGGCTGGTAGGTGGCCGCGATGCGCAGGTCGTCCGGCTCCTCCAGTTCCTGCGGGAGCAGGGAGCGCTGCAGGGTGACCGCGGTCTCGCGCTGGCGGCGCTCGCTGGCGCGCAGGCGTTCGGCGGCCTCGGCGTGGTCGGTGACGTCGGTGGCGAAGATCAGGACGCCGCCGTCCCCCTCGGTCACCGGGCTGCACGTGAAGGTGTAGGAGCGGCCGTCGGGGGCCTTGCGGGACTTGACCGTGCGGGGCTTGCCGCTGCGCAGGACCTGGTCGAGGAGGGGGAAGAGGCCCAGCTCGTCGAGTTCCGGCATGACCACGCGGGCCTGTTCGCCGAGGGCGCGGTCGCCGAAGGCCGTGGCGTAGGCGTCGTTGACGTAGCCGAGGCGGTGGTCGGGGCCGTGGACCAGGGCGACGAGGGCCGGGACGCGGTCGAGGACCTCGCGTACGGGCAGATCGTCCACGGCGGGGACGGGCGGGGTCTCGTCGGTGAGCTGTTCGGCTCTGGCCGCGGGGACGGAGCTCGCGCTCTCCCCCCGCCGCTCGGCGGTGACCGTGTGTTCGGTCCGCGCTGCGGCGCGGCGCTGCGTTCCGGGGAGCCGGGCGCTCCAGCGCGTGAAGTTCACGAATCCTTGCCTCGTGTCGTCGTCTTCGGCCAGCTCCGGACCCGGCCGGGGCGGGGTGGTGCCCGTCCGTTGGTCGTCCAGGGTCGTCCAGGGGCGGGGTCAGTCTGGCAGTGTGGCGGACCGGGCCGACATCCGTCAGACGCCTGCCCGCTCGGTGGAGTTCCTCGGTCCGGTCAGGACGACCCCTTCGAGTCGTCGTTCGGTTCGTGAGGAGGCTTTCCACCGGCCGCGAGTTCGAACTCCGCTCGGGGATGTTCGAGTGAACCGAGGGAGACGATCTCCCGTTTGAAGAGCCCCGACAGCGTCCATTCGGCCAGGACACGGGCCTTGCGGTTGAAGGTGGGCACCCTGCTCAGGTGGTAGACGCGGTGCATGAACCAGGCAGGGTAGCCCTTCAGCTTGCGTCCGTAGACATGTGCGACGCCTTTGTGGAGGCCCAGGGAGGCCACCGAGCCGACGTATTTGCGGGAGTACGTCTCCAGGGGCTCGCCGCGCAGTGCGTGCGCGATGTTGTCGCCGAGGAGCTTGGCCTGGCGCAGGGCGTGCTGGGCGTTGGGGGCGGTCTCGCGGCCCGGTTCGGCGGCGGTGACGTCGGGGACGGCGGCGGCGTCGCCCGCGGCCCACGCGCGCGTGGTGCCCTCGATCGTCAGCTCGGGGGTGCACTTCAGCCGTCCCCGGTCCGTGCGCGGCAGGTCGGTGGCGGCGACCAGGGGGTGGGGTTTGACGCCGGCGGTCCACACGAGGGTGCGGGTGGGGAAGCGGGCGCCGTCGCTGAGGACGGCGATCCGGTCGGCGCAGGTCTCCAGGCGGGTGCCGAGGCGTACGTCGATGTTGCGGCGGCGCAGTTCGGTGACGGTGTAGCGGCCCATCTCCTCGCCGACCTCGGGCAGGATGCGGTCGGAGGCCTCGACGAGGATCCACTTCATGTCCTCGCGGCGGACGTTGTGGTAGTACCGCGCGGTGTAGCGGGCCATGTCCTCCAGTTCGGCGAGCGCCTCGACGCCCGCGTAGCCGCCGCCGACGAAGACGAAGGTGAGGGCCGCGTCGCGGATCGCGGGGTCGCGGGTGGCGGAGGCGATGTCCATCTGCTCGATGACGTGGTTGCGCAGTCCGATGGCCTCTTCGACGGTCTTGAATCCGATGCCGTGCTCGGCGAGTCCGGGGACGGGGAGCGTGCGGGACACGGAGCCGGGGGCGAGGACGAGTTCGTCGTAGGAGAGCTGTTCGGTGCCGGTGCCCTCCTCCTCGGTGGCGAGGGTGGTGAGGGTGGCGGTGCGCCCCGCGTGGTCGATGGAGCGGACCTCGCCGACGACGAGCCGGCAGCGGTCGAGGACGCGGCGCAGGGGGACCACGACATGGCGGGGGGAGATGGAACCGGCGGCGGCTTCGGGAAGGAACGGCTGATAAGTCATGTACGGGTCGGGAGTGACGACCGTGACCTCGACTTCTCCGCGTTTGAGTTCCCGTTTCAACTTCCGCTGGAGTCGCAGTGCCGTGTACATCCCGACGTAGCCGCCGCCGACAACGAGAATGCGCGCACGTTCCTTCACCACCCCATGACGCACCCAGCGCTTGAGTTTGTCCACAGCCTCGGCAATTTGTGTGACCGCCGGGCGTCGGCGGCCGGGGTTGGCCGAATTACCGGAGTGCGCGGAAGGACCGCAGGTCAACGGGTGTGCGCCGGGGGTTTCCAGGGGGTGCAATCGGGACTTATGCGGCCCGTACTCCGATCGGGGGGCGCTCCGTGCGGAACCTGCCCCTTCTG
This sequence comes from Streptomyces sp. TRM68416, assembly GCF_014596915.1. GTDB lineage: Bacteria > Actinomycetota > Actinomycetes > Streptomycetales > Streptomycetaceae > Streptomyces. The sequence continues at coordinate 203,909 of NZ_JACVWU010000018.1, read as the reverse complement.
AATTGACTCCCTCTCAACTATGTTCGTGTGTCGACGGTGTGTGGGGGATGCGCTCGTCGGGCTCTACGGGTTCGCGACGGGCGGGCTCGTGGTCCGGGCTCGTTCCACAACACTCCGGCTGTCGAATGGCGGGGAGAGTCTCCGGGGGGAGACGTCATTACCGGGGGATCACTTATGCATGTTCAGGACTCTCATTGGTCGTCCGCGTCCGCCGTCGCGCCCGGTGGCGGGGCGATGGGCGGCGCCATGAGCGCGACGGGGAACGGACGCGGGGACGGCCCGCGGACGACGCCGCTGCGCGTGGACGCACAGCGCAATCTGGAGCACGTCCTGCGCGCGGCGCGCGAGGTCTTCGGTGAACTGGGGTACGGCGCGCCGATGGAGGACGTGGCGCGGCGCGCGCGGGTCGGCGTCGGCACGGTGTACCGGCGCTTCCCGAGCAAGGACGTCCTGGTGCGGCGGATAGCCGAGGAGGAGACCTCCCGGCTGACCGAGCAGGCCCGGGCCGCGCTCGGGCAGGAGGACGAGCCGTGGTCGGCGCTGTCGCGGTTCCTGCGGACGTCGGTGGCCTCGGGTGCCGGGCGGCTGCTGCCGCCGCAGGTGCTGCGGGTCGGGGTCGCGGACGAGCGCGCCGACGGCGCCGGGTTCGACGAGGCGCGGGTGCCGCAGCAGCGGACCCAGCCGGGCGCGGGTGAGCTGCGGCTGGTGCCGGGAGAGCCGGCGAGCCCGGCCGGGGGCTCGGGGGTCTCCGGGGCGTCCGGGGTCCCCGGGGACGATGGCGGTGCGGCGGCGCTGCTGGATGTCGTGGGGCAGCTCGTGGAGCGGGCGCGCGCGGCGGGTGAGTTGCGGGCCGATGTGTCGGTGGCGGACGTTCTGCTGGTGATAGCGACGGCGGCGCCCTCGCTGCCGGACGCGGCGCAGCAGGCGGCGGCCTCGGCGCGACTGCTGGACATCCTCCTGGAGGGTCTGCGGTCGCGGCCGTCGTGACGGCGTGTGACTCGAAATGGTGACGGTGGGGCGCGGGCGCCGGGAGGCTCCCGCGCCGGCCACCCCCGGGGACACACCGGTCATTTCGGGCCGATGACCCAACTGCCCTGCGGAGAGCGTCATTTGACCCTTCCCCGTACGGGTGACGGCTAGTACTGCATTGCGGCAAGTCCCCACGGACGAGTGGATGCCTCTTGCCAGCGGGTCCTGACCAAAAGCCAATATGGCACTCTGACCCGGTGGTCGGGACTGGTTGGGCTGGCGGCGGGGGCTTTCCGCGATGAGCGTTGACGGGCGGGACGAGTCACGCGGTGACGGTGAAGCGGAGGGCCGCGGCCCGGACTCGCCGCAGGTGCCGAGTCAGGGCGGGCGCCCGGATCTGCCGCAGAGCGGCGGACCGGTGGCGGCCGGCATCCCGGCGCAGGGCGGCGAGCCCGTGGAAGGCAGCGTCCCCGCCCAGCGCGACTGGCGCGAGGACGGCGTCCTGCCCCCGCCCAGGGATCTGCCGCCCTCCGATGCCGACCTGATCGAGCGGATGCGCTCGGGCGACGACACGGCCTACGAGGAGCTGTACCGGCGCCACGCTGACGCGGTCCGCCGGTACGCCCGCACCTGCTGCCGCGACGGCCACACCGCCGACGACCTCACCGCCGAGGTCTTCGCCCGCATGCTCCAGGCGGTCCGCGGCGGATCCGGCCCCGAGCACGCCGTACGCGCGTATCTGCTCACCAGTGTCCGGCGCGTCGCCGCCACCTGGACGAAGTCGGCGAAGCGGGAGCAACTCGTCGACGACTTCGCGGTGTTCGCCACCCAGGCCGCGCGCTCGTCGGAGGTGTCCGACGACGACACGCTGGAACTGGGCGCGGATGTGCGGGCGATGCACGAGGCCGAGCAGTCGATGGCCATGCAGGCCTTCCGCTCGCTGCCCGAGCGCTGGCAGGCCGTGCTGTGGCACACCGAGGTCGAGGACGAGTCGCCGAGCGAGGTGGCCACGCTCTTCGGCCTCGACGCCAACGGCACGCGGGTGCTGGCCAGTCGGGCCCGCGAGGGCCTCAAGCAGGCCTACCTCCAGGCCCATGTCAGCGCCAGCCTCGCCGGCGACGAGGAGTGCGCCCGCTATGCCGACCGGCTCGGCGCCTACGCGCGCGGCGGCCTGCGCACGCGTGCCGAGCGCGGCCTGCGCAAGCACCTGGAGGAGTGCGCCAAGTGCCGGCTGGCCGCGGGCCAGATCAAGGAAGTCGCCAGCGGCATCCCCGCCGTCGTGCCGGTCGCGGTCATCGGCTGGTTCGGTGCCGCCGGGTACGCCAAGGCGGTCGGGCTCATCGCGGGCGGTGCCGGAGCGGGTGCGGCGGGCGCCGCGGGCGCCGCTGCCGCTGCGGGCGGCTCCTCCTCGGGCGGGGCGGGTGCCGGTGGCGGCGCCGCGGCCTCCGAGGGGCTCGGCGCGCCGGTGAAGGCCGGTATCGCCGCCGGTGTGGTCGCGGTGGCCGCGGCCGCGGTGGCGCTCGCCCTGGTCGGCAACGACGAGAAGCCGCCGGAGCCGGACGCCAAGCCGCCCATGTCCTCGCCGCCGGCTCCCGTCGTACGGGAGTCGCCCACCCCGAAGCCCCCGAAGAAGCAGCCCCAGCCGCTGCCGCCGGTGCTCGCCCCGGAGCCGACCCCGACACCGACCCCGAGCCCCACCCCGACGCCGAGGCCCAGCCCGACCCCGACACCGAGCCCCACTCCGACGCCGAGGCCCAGCCCGACCCCGACACCGAGCCCCACGCCCACCCCGACGCCCACCCCGACTCCGCCGCCCCCGCCGGAGGTCTACCAGTGGAGCGAGCTGTCGTACGACGTCAACGGCGACGGCACGGCGCCGGAGATGCGCATCGGCGAGAGCAGTTGGGTCTGGCAGCGGCACGGCGTGTGGATCGACGGCAAGCAGTACGCCCGCGGCGTGACCGTGCACGGCGAGTCCTCGGTCACCATCGACCTCAACCGGCAGTGCAACTCCTACCAGGCCCTGGTCGGCGTCGACGACATGAACCGGGGGCTGGGCCGCTTCTACTTCTCCGTCTACGCCGACGGCGTCCGGCTGTGGCGCTCCGGGATGATCCACGGCAACGACCCGGCGGTCCCCGTCTCGGTGAACATCGCCGGACGCAAGACCGTGCGACTGGTGGTCGAGCCGCACAACCACCTCGACAAGCTGCTGCTCGCGGACTGGGCGGAGTCGAAGTTCGCCTGCTCCTGACTCACTGGTCGGCGTAGTGGGCGGCGTACTCCGCTGCGGGCGGGACGGGCGTGATGACGTCGATCAGTACGTCGTTGGGATCGGCCACGATGAAGTGGCGCTGGCCGAAGTCCTCGCTGCGCAGTTCCAGCAGCGGGCGCAGGCCTTCCCGTACGACGAGGCGCTCCCACTCGGCGTCCACGTCCGCCACCTCGAAGTTCAGGAGCAGCCCCTGGGCGGCGACGCGGTGGCCCTCGGGGACGGTGGGGTGGGTGTGGTCGAGGAGGGCGAGTTCGTACGTCGGGTTCGCCGCGTGGCGCAGGCTGACGTACCAGTCCGCCGCGAACGTGGTCTCGAAGCCCAGCAGGCGCGTGTAGAAGTCGCGGGACTCCTCCAGCCTGGCCGTGCCGATCACCGGATAGAAGCCGGTCAGTTTCATGACGGAAGCCCCCTTCGCATACCGTTGGTATGCGAGAAACGTATTGGCATACCAACGGTATGTCAAAGGGTGGTGCGAGGGAGAGGAACGCGATGCCGGAGCAGGGCGTACGGGCGCGGCAACGGGAACAGACCAGGCAGACCCTGCTGCGGGAGAGCAGGCGCCTGTTCTCCGGGCACGGCTACGCGGCGGTCAGCCTGGCGGAGATCGTGCACGCGGCCGGGGTGACCAAAGGGGCGCTGTACCACCACTTCACCGGTAAGCCGGAGCTCTTCCGGGCGGTTCTGGAGGAGGTGCAGCAGGAGGTGGGCCGGCGCGTCGCCGCGGCCGCGGACGCCCGGGACGACCCGTGGGAGCAGTTCACCGCGGGCTGCCTGGAGTTCCTCACCGCGGCCACCGATCCGGACATCCAGCGGATCATGCTCATCGACGGGCCCGCCGTCCTCGGGTGGAGCGAATGGCGCGCGATGGACGAGGCCACGTCGGCCCGCCACCTCACCGAGGCCCTGGCCTCCCTCGCGGACGCGGGACTCATCGCACGCCGCCCCCTGGCCCCGCTCGTCCACCTCCTGTCGGGCGCGATGAACGAAGCCGCCCTCTGGCTGGCGACCTCCCCCGACCCCGCGGACCTGGGCCGCACCCAGGAGACGCTGACCCAACTCCTGGGAGCACTACGCGCCGCCTGACCCACCGACGACGGACGGAACCCGTCACCGCCTGATGGCCGGGTTCTCAGGCCTGCCGCGCGGCCGCTCCCAGGGCCCCCGCTGCGGGGCGATCCCCGGGGGGACCGCACGGGCGCGGGCCGGGGTTCCTGTCCAGCAGGTGCCGCGGCGGGCGAGCAGGCGGCAGAACCAGAACGCGGCCAACGCCCTCCGCCCCGGCCGCACGACGATCGACTCCGCCGACCCGCGGTCTCCTCTCAGGCCTGCCGCGCGGCCGCCCCCAGCACCCCCCACCGCGGGGAGACCCCCCCGCACGCACCGCACACGCCCGGGCCAGCGCGCCCGCCGACCGACACCCCCACGAACAAGCAGACAGCAGAACCAGACCCCGGCCACCACCCTCCGCCCCGGCCGCACGTCGGCCCACTCCGCCGACCCGCGGTCTCCTCTCAGGCCTGCCGCGCGGCCGCCCCCAGGGCTCCCCGCTGCGGGGCGATCCCCGCGGGGACCGCACGGGCGCGGGCCGGGGTTCCTGTCCAGCAGGTGCCGCGGCGGGCGAGCAGGCGGCGGAGCCAGAGTTCGAGGGAGACCAGGTCGGCCAGGCCGTCCAGGGGCAGGGGCTCGCCGTCGGCCGCCGCGCGCAGGGCCTTGCGGACCACGCGGGCCTCCACCAGGCCGGCCTCGGCGAGCAGGGGGGTGCCGAACAGGGCCATCAGGTCGTCGGCGGCGACGCGCAGCCCGGTGCGGGCCGCGACCGCCGCCGGGGCGTGCGAGGGGGCGCCCCAGCCGGGCGGGAGGTCGGCGACTCCGGCGCCCTCCAGGACCGTACGCAGGATCGCGGCGCGGGCGCCGGGCTGTACGCGCAGGGCCTCGGGGAGCGCGCGGCAGGCGCGTACGACCTGGTTGTCCAGGAAGGGCGCGTGCAGGCGCTGGAAGCGGATCTCGGCGGCCTGCTCCAGGATGCGCAGGTCGGCCGCGTGGCGGGCGAGGGCGGCACGCGCGCGGTAGTCGCCGGGACGCTGGCCGGGACCGACCCCGGAGCGGCCCGGCCCGCCCTGGAGGCGAACCGATACTTCAGCGAGCGCCTCACCCGTCAGCCAGCGCGCCGCGGGCCCCGGTCTGGCCCAGGTGAGCGCCGCGAGCGAGGCGCCCACGGCGCCGCCGGGCTCGTCGAAGCGGCGGTGCAGCAGACGGTCGGCCAGGGCCTCAAGGCCGGTGCGGTAGGGCGTACGGGCGAGTTTGCGCGCCGCCGCGTACACGCGCGCGGGGACCATCACCGAACCGTCCGCCCTGGCGAGCGCGGCGACGGGGCGCACCAGATGGCGGCGCTTGCGGTCCATCAGCAGGTCGGTCAGGCGCGCGGGGTGGGCGTCGAGGACCTGGCGGGCGCCGTAGCCGGTGAAGTGGTCGGCGCTGCCGGCCGCCAGCCGCGCCCGGTGCCGGGCCGCCGTCACCAGGGACGGGCCCGGTTCGTCCGTGAGGGGTCCGTCGAGGTCGGCGTACGGGAGCATCTCCTCGCCGCCGGTCACCACGACGTGGTGCAGCCGGGGGTTGGCGGCGAGCGTGCCGGCGCGCTCCAGCTCGGCCTCCCGGCCGCCCACGGCGAGGTCGTTGAAGGTGACCGCCAGCAGCCGCTCCCCCGCGCCCGTGCCGTGCCCCAGGACCGTGCCGGGCATGCCGGGCAGGCCCGCGGCGAGCAGCGCCAGCGTTCCGGAGGCCGGGCCGCCGGACAGGTCCGCGCCGATGCCCGGAACCGGCATCCCGCGCGCGGCACGCCGTTCGGCGGGCCCCATCCCCGGGACCGGCCCGGGGTCGATGTCGGCGCCGGGGACGTGCCGGGGCGCGGACAGCCGTGTGCGTACCGCCTCCACCAGCGCGTCGCGCACGCCGTCCACCGCGCTGTCCGGGTCGGCCGAGGGCGCCGCGACCGCGAGGGAGGCGACCGGCTCGTACCCGGCGATCTCCCGCGCCCCGGTGCGCAGGATCAGCGCGTGCCCCGGCGGAATGCGCCGTACGCCGTCGTAGGGGGTGGAGTCATGCAGGGCGGCGGGGACGTCCGGGGCGGCCAGCAGCGCCGCCAGGTGCCCGAAGTCGAGGTTCGCCTCGATGAGGTCGGCGAGCGGCAGCGCGGCCGTCGAGTAGGCCGTGCCGCCCGCCCAGGGGGTGTAGAACACTGGCCTGGCGCCCGCCAGATCGCCGCACACCATGAGCCTGCGGCCGACCTGGACGACGGCCGTGTAGCTGCCGGGCCAGGCGGTCAGATGCCGAAGTGCCCCTCCGCGCGCGGCGAAGAGCCCGACCCGCAGTTGCTCGTCGCTCGCCCCGCAGGTGCCGAGGACGGCGATCCGGTTCTGCGCGTCGGCCTTCACCACGCGCACCTCGTCGGGCCGCCAGTCGCCGACCGCCCAGAGCGGATCCGGATCGCCCCACAGGAGCTGGGACCCCACCGGGTGAACGGTCTCACCGTCGTGCCCGGTGGCCCCCGCGGAGCCGATCTCGGCGGCTCCCGCGGCGGTGCTGCTCCATCCCACCAACCACCGCATCGACGCCTCCACAGGCTGTGGACAACCAGTGCACCGGACGAACCGGTTCACCATGCTGCCATGAAGAACGCACTGTGGAGGGGCGGCGGAGCCGCTTGAGATCCGCGGAATGCGCCCCCGAGGGCGCCCCCCTGCCAGGCCGAACGCCCGGGCGGGGCAAGGGAGTCGCCGCGCACCTGCGACGCGAATGCGCCCCCGATTCACTCCCCCGGAACACCCTTCGCGCCCTCAAGTCCCGTGGTGGGAGCCGTATTCAGCAGGGAAAGGCAGGATCGATTTTCAGCCAAATCGGCGCACCGAGGCCCGCTTCGGACACGCTCCGTACAGGCCCTGCGCACCACTTGGCGGGTGCGCAGTCCGAGGGGCGGGACTCGCCCCCCGGACCGTTCCGCCGCCCGCGGGGATGGAGGCGGCGGTGTCCCCCAGCCCACTGGATCCAGTACAGCGGGCCGACCCACGCACGACCCATCGAAGCGCTCCCCGGATGGCCGGAGAAGAGCGCACGCACAGGCGCACGGCCACACAGCGGGAGCACGTCGCAACCGTCCGTACCTGAACCGCACTTCAGTGCGGACCACAATCCCGCCATCCGGAACAATGCCCCTTAACGCTTGGGATGCGGCGAACTACGCTGGGTTTACGAATGCCGCGTGGTTATGCCAGCGCGGCAGCCGTCTGTGTCGAGGGGTGGCGCATGTCCAGGGAGCAACGCGGGCCGAACGAAAAGCTCGGCGCCGTTCTCGCCCTCGCGGGAATCAGCAACGCAGGACTCGCGCGACGCGTCAACGATCTTGGCGCTCAACGCGGGTTGACTCTTCGCTACGACAAGACGTCGGTGGCGCGCTGGGTGTCGAAGGGCATGGTGCCGCAGGGTGCGGCGCCGCACCTCATCGCCGCCGCCATCGGCCAGAAGCTCGGCCGCCCGGTGCCGCTCCACGAGATCGGCCTGGCGGACGCGGACCCCGCCCCGGAAGTGGGCCTCGCCTTCCCCCGCGACGTCGGACAGGCGGTGAAGTCGGCCACGGAGCTGTACCGGCTCGACCTCGCCGGCCGCCGCGCCGGCTCCGGCGGCATCTGGCAGTCGCTGGCCGGCTCCTTCGCAGTGAGCGCATACGCAACGCCCGCCTCACGGTGGCTGATAACCCCGGCCGACAGCTCGGTCGCGCGCGACGTGAGCCCGTCCGAAGGCTCCGGCGCACCGGCCAAAGTCGGCCACAGCGACGTGCAGAAGCTGCGGGAGGCCGCCGAGGACGCCAGGCGCTGGGACTCCAAGTACGGAGGCGGCGACTGGCGTTCTTCGATGGTGCCCGAGTGCTTACGGGTGGAGGCGGCGCCGCTGCTGCTCGGCTCGTACTCCGACGAGGTGGGCCGGGCGCTGTTCGGCGCGAGCGCTGAACTGACCCGCCTGGCCGGGTGGATGGCCTTCGACACCGGCCAGCAGGAGGCCGCGCAGCGGTACTACATCCAGGCGCTGCGGCTCGCGCGCGCGGCGGCCGACGTGCCCCTCGGCGGGTACGTCCTGGCGTCGATGTCGCTGCAGGCGACCTACCGGGGCTTCGGCGACGAGGGCGTCGACCTCGCCCAGGCCGCGCTGGAGCGCAACCGCGGCCTGGCCACCGCCCGCACCATGAGCTTCTTCCGCCTGGTCGAGGCGCGCGCACACGCGCGTGCGGGCGACGCGCAGGCGGCCGGAGCCGCGCTGAAGGCGGCGGAGGGCTGGCTGGAGCGGTCGAGGGACGGTGACAGCGACCCGTCCTGGCTCGGCTTCTACTCCTACGACCGCTTCTGCGCGGATGCCGCGGAGTGCTACCGCGACCTGAAGGCACCACGGCAGGTACGGCGCTTCACGGAGCAGGCGCTGTCGCGGCCGACGGAGGAGTTCGTGCGCTCGCACGGACTGCGGCTGGTGGTGTCGGCGGTGGCCGAGCTGGAGTCGGGCAACCTCGATGCGGCGTGCGAGCAGGGCGTGCGGGCGGTGGAGGTCGCGGGGCGCATCTCCTCGGCGCGCACCACCGAGTACGTGAAGGATCTCCTGCACCGGCTGGAGCCGTACGGGGACGAGCCGCGGGTGGTCGAGCTGCGGGAGCGTGCCCGGCCGTTGCTCGTGGCTCCCGCGTAGCCGCCCCCGGGCTCCGGGCCTCCGGGTTTGAAGGCATTGTCAGTGGCGCAGTGCACTATCGAAGCCGGAGGTGGAACGCGTGCGGAAGATCGCTTACGACTGTGACGTGCTCGTGGTCGGCGGGGGCATCGTCGGGCTGTCCACCGCGTATGCGATCACGCGCGCCGCACCGGGGACGCGGGTCACCGTGCTGGAGAAGGAGGCCGGGCCCGCCCGGCACCAGACCGGGCGCAACAGCGGGGTGATCCACAGCGGGATCTACTACCGGCCCGGCTCGCTCAAGGCGCGGTACGCGGTGCGCGGGGCGGCCGAGATGGTGAAGTTCTGCGCCGAGTACGACATCGACCACGCCGTCACCGGGAAGCTGATCGTCGCGACCGAACGGGCGGAGCTGCCGCGGCTGCACGCGCTGGTGCAGCGCGGCCGGGAGAACGGCATTCCGGTGCGGGAGCTGGGCGCGGCCCAGATCGCGGAGTACGAGCCGGAGGTGCGCGGGCTCGCGGCCATACACGTGGGGACCACCGGCATCTGCGACTTCGTCGGGGTCGCCCGGCGGCTGGCCGAGGCGTCCGGGGCCGAGATCCGGTACGGCGCCCGGGTGGTACGGGTGGACCGGCGGCCGGAGCTGGGGGTCGCCGTGCTCACGGCGGGCGGGGACGTCGTCCGGGCGCGTGTGCTGGTGAACTGCGCCGGGCTGTACTGCGACGAGATCGCGCGGCTCACCGGGGACGAGCCCGGGATGCGGATCGTGCCGTTCCGGGGTGAGTACTACACGCTGGCGCGGCCCGAGCTGGTGCGGGGGCTGGTGTATCCGGTGCCGGATCCGGCGTTTCCGTTTCTCGGGGTGCATCTCACGCGCGGGATCGACGGGGGTGTGCACATCGGGCCCAACGCGGTGCCGGCGCTGGCCCGGGAGGGGTACGGGTGGGGGGTCGTACGGCCGCATGAGCTGGCCGGGACGCTCGGGTGGCCGGGATCCTGGCGGATAGCCCGGCGGCACTGGCGGTACGGGGCCGGAGAGCTGCGGCGGTCGGTCTCCAAGGGGGCGTTCACGGCGGCGGTGCGGAGGTTGTTGCCGGTCGTGGAGGAGGGGGACCTGGTGCCTGCGGCGGCGGGGGTGCGGGCGCAGGCGGTGTTGCGGGACGGGACGCTGGTGGACGACTTCCTGATACGGGAGGGGGCGGGGGCGGTGCATGTGCTGAACGCGCCTTCGCCTGCGGCGACCGCGGCGTTGCCGATCGGGCGGGAGGTGGCGCGGAGGGCGTTGGGGGTGTTGGGGGTGTCGGGCGGGGGGTGACGTGTCCCTGGCCGGGGGCGGGCGTCGTCTTTTCTCGCCCCCGCCGCCCCTACCCGTCCCGTCCCCAGGGGCTGCCGCCCCTTCGACCCCGCCCAGGGGGCTCCGCCCCCTGGACCCCCGGGCCTTTGCCCACCCACCACCCGACTCGGTGGGTCGAGAGGTCCACCTCTCAGCCGACCGCAAACGGGTGGTGGGTGGGCGAGGGCGGCGGGTCGAGAGGTCCACCCTTCAGCCGACCGCAAACGGGTGGTGGGTGGGCGAGGACGGCGGGTTGAGAGGTCCACCCTTCAGCCGACCGCAAACGGGTGGTGGGTGGGCGAGGACGGCGGGTCGAGAGGTGCGCCCTTCAGCCGACCGCAAACGGGTGGTGGGTGGGCAAAGGTCGGGGGCTGGGGGCGGAGCCCCCAGGGTGGGACACGGCCGGGTGGGAGGCTGGGTCCCGTAACATCGGGGGCACTGTGTCTGACTCGCTCAACGCTCCCGACGCCCACCAGCCCGACCCCGGCCATCGGCCCGAGGTGCCCGTTCGGCATACCCGGGGCAAGGGGGAGCCGCGGTTCCCCGACGGGCCCAAGGCCGATCCGGCAGGGTCGCACTTCGAGCGGCGGATCCGCAGTTTCCAGCCACGGCGGAGCCGGGTGACCGCGGGCCAGGCGGACGCGCTGCAGCGGCTGTGGCCCAAGTGGGGGCTGGACATCGACGGGCAGCGGGTCATCGACCTGGCCGAGTTGTTCGGGAACGACAACCCCGTCGTACTGGAGATCGGGTTCGGGATGGGCGAGGCCACCGCGCAGATGGCCGCCGCGGACCCGGACACCAACGTGCTCGCCGTGGACGTACACACCCCCGGGCAGGGAAACCTGCTCAACCTCGCCGACCACAACGGCCTCACCAACGTCCGGGTCGGCAACGGCGACGCCATCATCCTGCTCCGCGAGATGCTCGCCCCGGACGCGCTGGACGGCCTGCGCGTCTACTTCCCGGACCCCTGGCCCAAGAAGCGGCACCACAAGCGGCGGCTGATCCAGCCCGAGTTCCTGAGCCTGGCCGCGACCCGGCTCCGGCCCGGGGCGATCGTGCACTGCGCGACGGACTGGGAGCCGTACGCCGAGCAGATGCTCGACGTGCTGAGCGCCCATCCGGACTTCGAGAACACACAGGCGGACGGCGGTTTTGCGCCGCGTCCGGAGTTCCGGCCGCTGACCCGTTTCGAGGGCCAGGGACTGGACAAGGGTCATGTGGTGAACGACCTGCTCTTCCGTCGCGTACCGCACGCATACGAACCCCCCACCGGCGCCTGAGCCCCCTTCGCCCTCCTGCGGGCTGCGCCCTTCCCTCGTTAGGGTCAATGCCGTGGCCACCCATCTCCCGTACCCGACGCACCCGACCGGCCCCGCCGGCGGCGCACTGCGGCATGCGCACTGGTGGCAAAGGAAGTGGGTGCGCTACGGAGCACTGATCACCCTTCTCGCCCTCTCCGGGCTGGTCATCCTGGCCCTGGTGCGCGAGGAGACCGGCACGGAGGGCTTCCTGGTGGGGCTGGGCCTCGCCGTGCTGCCCGTGCCGCTGCTCATAGCCGCCTTCCGCTGGCTGGACCGGGTCGAGCCGGGCCCCTGGCGGAACCTGCTGTTCTCCTTCGCCTGGGGCGCCTGCGCGGCGGCGCTGATAGCGATCGTCGCCAACAGCTTCGCGACCAGATGGATAGCGACGGCCACCGCGGATCCGTCCGGCGCGGACACGCTCGGGGCGACCGTCATAGCGCCGGTCGTGGAGGAGTCGGCGAAAGCCGCCGCCGTCCTGCTCGTCTTCCTCTTCCGGCGGCGCGACTTCACCGGGATCGTCGACGGGGTGGTGATAGCCGGGGTCACCGCCACCGGCTTCGCGTTCACCGAGAACATCCTCTACCTCGGCACCGCCTTCGGCACCGACCAGCTCACCGGCGGCTCCGGCATCGCCTCCGTCACCGCGGCGACCTTCTTCGTGCGCATCATCATGTCGCCCTTCGCGCACCCCCTGTTCACCGTGCTCACCGGCATCGGCTTCGGCATCGCCGCGCTCTCCGGCGACCGGCAGCGCTGGCGGCGCGTCCTGCTGCCGCTGGCCGGGCTGCTGCTCGCCATGGGCATGCACGCGATGTGGAACGGCTCGACCACGTTCGGACCGTACGGCTTCTTCGCGGTGTACGCGGCGATCATGGTGCCGGCCTTCGGGCTGCTGACCTGGATGGTGGTCTGGACCCGCCAGCGCGAGCTGCGCACCGTGCGGGAGGAGCTGCCCGCCTACGCCGTCGCCGGCTGGCTGACGCCGGGCGAGCCGTTCGCGCTGGCCTCGATGCGGGCGCGGCGCCTGGCCCGGCAGTACGCGCGCCGCCACGCCGGGAAGCGGGCGGCGCGGGAGGTCGCGCAGTACGAGGCGTACGCGACCTCCCTGGCGTTTCTGCGGCACCGGGGGCGCCGCGGCCGCGCGGGCGCAGACTTCGTCGTACGGGAACGGGAGTTGCTGCAGGAGCTGTGGCGGCGCCGGGAGATCGCGCGCCCGGCCCTCGACCACGCCGCCCGCGTCACCGCGCCCCCCTGGCCGGCGCACGGGACGTACGGAGTGCACGGGGTGCACGGGACGTACGGGGCGCACGGCACGTACGGGGCGCACGGGACGCACGGCTATCCGGCGCAGCCCGCGTATCCGGGCGCGGCGCCGTATCCCGCGTACAACCCGTACCGGTCGTAGCCGTACCGGTCGTACCCGTACCGCCCGTAGGGACGTCGGCTCGTCAGGGCGTGCAGATCAACGCCGTACGAACCGCGCTCAGTCCGAAGCCTCCGTCAGCCGTTCCACCTCCGCCTCCGTCAGACTCAGCTCTCCCACACCCATCAGCGCCGGCAGTTGCTCGACCGTTCGGGCGGAGGCGATCGGTGCCGTGACCGTCGGCCGGGCCGCCAGCCAGGCCAGGGCGACCGTGGCGACCGGCACTCCGTGGGTCTCGGCGATCTCGTCCAGGGCGGTGAGGACCTTGCGGCCGCGCTCGGTCCCCAGGTGCTTGCCCGCGCCCGCCGCCCGCGCGCTGTCGACGTCCGTGCCGGGGCGGTACTTGCCGGTGAGGAAGCCGGAGGCGAGCGCGTAGTAGGGGACGGCCGCGAGGCCGGCCCGTTCGGCGAGGTCCTGCAGCGCGCCCTCGTAGGTGTCGCGCGAGACGAGGTTGTAGTGGGGCTGGAGCGCCACGTACCGGGCCAGGCCCTCGCGGTCGGAGAGGTCCAGCGAGGCCCGCAGCCGCTCGGGGGAGATGTTGGAAGCGGCGATGTGCCGCACCTTCCCCGCCCGCACCAGTTCGTCGAGCGCGCCGATGATCTCCTCGACCGGCACTTCGGGCTTGTCGAAGTGGGTGTAGTAGAGGTCGATGTGGTCGGTGCCCAGGCGGCGCAGCGAGGCGTCGGCGGCGGCCTTGATGTTGGCGGCCGTCAGGCCCTGAAACTCGGGGTGCTGGCTGACCTTGGTCGCGATCACCACGTCGGACCGGTTGCCGCGGGCCTTCAGCCAGCGCCCGATGATCGTCTCGGACTCGCCGCCGGAGTTGCCCTGGGCCCAGGAGGAGTAGGAGTCGGCGGTGTCGACGAAGTTGCCGCCGGCCGCGGTGTAGGCGTCGAGGACGGCAAAGGACGCTTCCTCGTCGGCGGTCCAGCCGAAGACGTTGCCACCGAGGGCGAGCGGGAAGACCTCGAGGTCGGAGGAGCCGAGCTTGCGCAGAGAAGTCATGCCCGGTTTCAACACCCGTACCACCGGGCCTCATTCCATGGCACAGCACGGAAACCGGCAGCCCTGACGTCGGGGGGTGAGCGTCAGGACCGCCGGGGCTTCAGGGGAGGCGCGTGATCAGGGGGTGAGGCCCTTGCTGCGCAGCCACGCCAACGGGTCGATGCCGGAGGAGGAGCCGTCGGGGTAGACCTCCAGGTGCAGGTGCGCCCCGGTGACGTTGCCGGTCGCGCCCACGCGGCCGATGACGTCGCCCGTGGCGACCTTCTGCCCGACGCTGACGCTGATCGACGACTGGTGGGCGTACCAGACCTCGGTGCCGTCATCCAGGGTCAGCACCGTCTTGTAGCCGTAGGAGCCGTCGTAGCCGGCGTACGTGATCGTGCCGCTGTGCACGGCCTTCAGGAGCGTGCCCGTGGGCGCCGCGAAGTCGGCACCGGTGTGGTACCCGGAGGACCACAGCGAGCCGGCCTGACCGAAGGTCGAGGTGATGGTGTACGAGGAGGTCGGCAGCGTGTACTGCTTGGCCAGCGCGGCGAGACGCTCGGCCTCGGCCTTGGCGCGGGCCTCCTCCTCGGCCTTGGCCTTGGCGGCGGCGGCCTTGGCCTGCGCCTCCTTCTCGGCCTTCGCGACGGCTTCGGCGGCGGCCTTCTCGGCGGCAGCGGCGGCTTCCTCGGCGGCCTTGGTCTCGATCTGCTCCTGCTGCTGCTCGGCCTGGGCGATGATCCGGGCGCGCAGCACCTCACCGGCGTCCGCGGAGCCCTGCGCGGTGTCGGCGGTGGTGACGCCGATGCCGCTGAGCGGGGTGGCCTCGGCCTCGGGGGCCTCGTCCGCGGAGTCGTTGATCAGGGGCAGGTCGGGGATGGTGATCGCGACCGGCGGCTTGCCGGACTGCGCGCTGGCCATGCCGCCCGCGCCGACGGCGGCGATGACACCGACGCCGAGAACGGTGGAGCTGCGGGCGAGTCCCCCGCCACGCTGCTTGGCGACGCGGTGCCTGCCGCGTACCGGGCGAATGGATTCCGCGGTGGGGTTCCACTCCTCCCACGGGCCCTCGTCGGTTCGGTAGCTGCCGTAGCCGAAGGTTTCTTCACTTCGCTGGCCCGGCACGAACGGGGCCTCTGGGGCAGGGCGGTTGGACGCCACGTGGGCGTGCTCCTTTCCTTCCTTCTCGCCTACCGGGTTAGCTGACGGGTTCGGAGCAGGAAGGTCTCCTACGCGCGTATATCAGCCGCTTCCGCATGGCTGATTACGCCCGATTCACCCCAAGTTGGTGGTTCCCCGGTTCCCTCGCGGGATTCGGCACGTGCGCACGGAGCCGCCTCTTGTGACGGCTGGGACGACCGCGCTGCGTTATCGAACGTTAATAGACGCGGGCCCCGGATTCCAAGCTGTTCCGCTTGATCGTTAACCTTTTCGACCTGGACTTTCGGGTCACCAGGGGGCTAAATCGGGCGAGTTGGCCAAGCCTCAGCAGTCACACAGGTAATGACGGAATGTCAGTTGTTATGCGGAGGGCTCCTGCGCGATCACCTCTGGTGACAACGATCAAGGGCGGCGTACGGCGAGGAGCGCCATGTCGTCCGCCATGCCGCCGCCGGAGTGCCGGAGCACCTCCTCGGCGAGGGTGGCGAGAAGTGTGCGCGGCGCGGGGAAGGTCCGGCCGGTGAGGCGCAGCTCGGGGTCGTAGAAGGCGCCGTGCGCGTCGCGGGCCTCGGACAGGCCGTCGGTGTAGAGCAGCAGGGTGGCGCCGGGCGGGAGGACGGCCTCCGCCGCGCGGTCGGGCCGACTGCCGAGGTCGCCCATGCCGAGCGGCAGGGCGGGGTCCGGGGCGATGAGCGGGCACAGGGTGCCGTCGGCGTGCAGCAGCAGCGGGGGCGGATGGCCGCGGTTGACGATCCGCACGATCCCCTCGCCGTGCGGGATCTCGGCGAGGACGGCGGTGGTGAACCCCTCGAAGGCGTCGACGGCGTCGAAGTCGTCGCGGGCGTCGGCGCTTTCACGCCGGGTGCCTTCGCGCGCCAGGGCCCGCTCCAGCCGCTGCGCGAGCCCTTCCAGGCTCGCCTCCTGTTCGGCGGCCTCCCTGAAGGCTCCGATGAGGACGGCCACGGCGGCCACCGCGCCCATCCCCTTGCCGCGTACGTCGCCGACCATGAGCCGTACGCCGTGCGGGGTGTCCTGCACCGCGTACAGGTCGCCGCCGATGAGCGCGTCGGCCTGCGCGGCCTCGTAGCAGGCCGCGATGTCGAGGCCGCCGATCCGGTCGTCGGGCCGGGGCAGAACGGCGCGTTGGGTGGCCTCGGCGATCTGGCGGGCGGAGGCGAGCCGTTCGCCGCTGCGGCGCACGAGCTGGTTGATGAGGACGGCCAGGACGGCGACCGTCACCACGGTGACCAGCTCGGTGACCGCCCCCACGTCGAAGAGGATGCCGAACCTGATGTGCACCCCGAGGACGACGAGGACCGCCAGCACGCCCGTGAGGACGGTGCCGCGGCGCGAGTACAGCGGGGCGGCGACCAGGGGTGCGGCGGTGAAGAAGGGGGCCGCGGAGTAGGTCTCCGGGGTGTTGTAGTCGTAGATGCCCCCGCCGACGATGAGCAGGGCCGGGAGCACCCGGACGACGGCACGCACGTACGAGATGCGCCGCCGCTCGCCGGGGCGGGGGCCGACGTAGGACTCCTGCTCGTCCGCGTCGCCACCAGGCCCAGGCCGCACCAGTCGTCTCCCGCCATGCACGCCCGCCCTCGGCGGTCACCGTCCCGTCCGTCCAGGGTTCCCGGAGCGGGGGCGGGCGGCGAGCGGTGAGGGCCGACCGGATGACCAAGGGCGGGCATGGACAGAGCTGTGCGGGAAAACACCGAGGGCCGGAACCCTTTCGGATTCCGGCCCTCGGCCTTCAGTAGCGGGGACAGGATTTGAACCTGCGACCTCTGGGTTATGAGCCCAGCGAGCTACCGAGCTGCTCCACCCCGCGTCGGTGATTCCATAGTACGCCATCCGCAGGTCACAAAGCACATCGGTTTCTCAGGCGGCCGGATCGCCCGCGTGGGTGAGGGTCTCCCAGGAGACGAAGAGGCCGTCGGTGCCGGCGGGCCGGGTCGTCTCGGCGAGCTTGTGGGCGGCCGGCAGGGAGGCGTCGCGGCGGCCCTCCAGGTGGTGGAGGGCGACCTCCAGGTCGGGGCCCATGGTCCGCCGGATCTTCCCGCCGCACAGCCAGGCCGGCGCGGGCTCGCCCAGCTGGTGGCGGGAGTGGAGTTCCAGGGCGGCCTTGAGCCGGTCCTCGACCTCGCCGTAGAGGTCGACGCCCTGGTGCCAGGCGGTCTCGGCGATGTGGGCGGTGGCGGCGAGGGCGTAGCCGACGTGCTGGAAGTTGCGGCAGGTCTCCTGGGAGACGCCGTCCTTGTAGGTCCCCTGCCGGAACCAGAACGCGGCGAGCTTCTGCGGGGTGTCGACACCCGATCCGGCCGGGGTGAGCGGCAGTTTGCCGTCCTTCTCCAGGTAGAAGTACGCGGGCACGCGCTCGCGGAAGCGTTCCAGGGCGTGGGCGAAGGTCTCGCGGTCGTCGAGGAAGACGGCGATGCCGATGGCCGCGTCGGTCATGACCAGGTCCCAGTTGCCGTTGAAGTCCGGGACCTTCTTGGTCAGTTCGGGGAGGTAGGCGGTGCGGAGCATGTTCTCGAAGCGGCGTACGCGGTCGGCGGGCCAGCCCGCGCCCTCGCTGTGCCGGACGATCTCGGCGGCCCGCGCCCAGGTGGAGCCCGCCCACCCCGCCTGGAGCCCCGCGTTCTCCTCCGTGTGCCCCTTCAGCTTCGCCGACCAGGCGTCCATGATCTCCCTGGCCTTCACGGCGTGCTGCTGCTTGCCGGTCACCGTGAACAGCAGCGCCTGCGTGTACGCGGCGATGGCGTCGTCGCGCTCCTGCAGACACCCGCGCCCCGGCTCGTCCCCGGCGGGGCAGGAGACGGTCTCGTACGGCTCCGCACGGTACTTGTACGCCCCGTACTTGCTGTCCCGCATCGCGAGGTACGCCTTCAGCCATGGCTGCTTCCCGGCGGTGGTGTTCTTCCGTACGGCGTCCAACTGGGCCTTGTTGACGAGCACACCGGGGTGGGTGAACTCGGCGTCGGGCGGCAGCGCGCGAGCCATGGCACGACCGTCGGCCCCGGTCGCCGCGCAGGCGGTGCCCAGGACGGAAGCAAGCAGCAGTACGGCGATAAGTCGAGCAGACCTCATACGGGCAGCGTGTCCCTCCGGCGGCCGCCCCGCAGTCCGGGTTGGTCCGATTGGACCCGGCGTGGGGGTGAGCGCGGGGGCAGGCGCGCAGCCCGGCGCCATCGGGGCGCCGCCTGCGCCCACCCGTGCCGCCCCAGGCGGCACGCATGCCCGCAGGCTGAGCCGACACGGCGGCACCCCCTGTTGATGCCCGCATAGCTGCGCCCACCCCTGCCGCCCCACGCAGCACGCATGCCCACAGGCTGAGCCGACACGGCGGCACCCCCTGTTGATGCCCGCATAGCTGCGGGCAGTCGTGCCGCTGGGGCGGCACGGGTGGGCGCAGCGGCACCCCGTTAGCGCTGGGCTCGCGTCCCACCCCCGGCCGGCGCAACCGGCGGCACCCCGCGCCCCACGCCCACGCCGACCGCCCCCGGGCTCAACCCGCCAGGTGACGGTTCGGCGCCTTCGCCAAAGCCTCGTACTCCGGCAGCACCACCACATCCACCCCGCCCGCCGCCAACAGCCCACTCCCGTCGGCCCCCGCCACGAACGTGTCCGGTTCCCGCCACCCCGTCACCACCCGCCGCACCCCCGCATCGAGGATGAGCCGCGCACAGGCGGCCGGCCGGGACGCCCGCCGGGCGCACGGCTCCAGGCTGCTGTACACCGTCGCGGACGCCAGCCGCGCATCCCCGGCATCGATCTTCGCCAGCGCCGCCTCCTCCGCGTGGACGACCGGGTCGCCCCCTTCCCGCGAATGCCCGCGCGCGAGTTCCGTCCCGTCGGCCGCGACCACGACCGCCCCGACGCTGAAGGCGGTCTCCGAGGGCGGGCAGCGCTCGGCGAGTTCGCAGGCGAGCCGCAGCCAGTGGTGGTCGGCGGCGGAGACCGACCCCCCGGCGCCGGGTGCCGTCGGCTCGTAGCGCATGAGGACCACGTCCTGGATCCGCCGGGTCTCGACGAGGCGGAGGCGGCCGGGCTGGTAGCCGCCGGGCCCGAAGAGGCGCGGGGCGGCCGGGTCGCCGACGAAGAGGGGGGCCAGCACCAGCTGGAGTTCGTCCGCCAGCTCCTGCTGGAGCAGCTGCGTGTGGATGTGACCGCCGCCCTCGACCATCAGCCGCCGTACGCCCCGGGCGTGCAGGTCCGCCAGCAGCGCCCGCCAGTCGAGGCCGGACCCGCCCGATTCGGGGCCTCCCGCTTTGGGCCCTCCCAGCTCGAACCCGCCCGATTCGAACCCGCCCAGCGCAACCACATCCGCGGCAAGACCCGCCGCCCGTGCCCGCTCCGCGCCCTTCTCCGTCGTATAGAGGACCTTGTCCCCGCCCGTGTGCCAGAACTGCGCCGCCGGATCCAGCTCGCCGCTGCCGCTGACGGTGACCTTGAGCGGGTACTCCGGCAGTCCGGCGGCGACCCGCGCCGCGCGCCGCTCGGGCGAGTTCACCAGCAGCCGCGGATTGTCGGCGCGGATCGTCCCGGCGCCGACCAGGATCGCGTCGACGGACGCCCGTACCTCGTCGACCCGGTCGAAGTCGGCGGGGCTGGAGAGCAGCAGCCGCTCGGGGCCGGTGTCGTCCAGGTAGCCGTCGAGGGAGACGGCGGCGGACAGCAGGACGTACGGCTTGGACATCGGCGCGCTCCCGGACAGACGACTCGCTTGGTTCAAGTTTGAAACAAACCTACACTGGAGGCATGACGACCCGCTGGCTCAACCCCGACGAGCAGCGCGCCTGGCGCGCGTACATCGGCGCCGCCCATCTCCTGGAGGACGCACTCGACCGGCAGCTCCAGCAGGAGGCCGGCATGCCGCACCTCTACTACTCCATCCTGGCGTTCCTCTCCGAGGCGCCGGAGCGGCGGCTGCGCATGACCGATCTCGCGGAGCAGCTGAAGATCACCCGGAGCCGGCTGACGTACGCGGTGACGCGGCTGGAGAAGGACGGGATGGTGCGGCGCGAGGCCTGCCAGTGGGACAAGCGCGGCTCCATCGCCACCCTGACGGACGAGGGGATGACCGTACTGGAGGGGGCCGCGCCGGGGCATGGCGAGGCGGTCCGCACCCATCTCTTCGACCGGCTCAGCCCCGAGCAGGTGCGGCAGCTGGAGGAGATCTTCACGACGGTCGCCGAGGGGTTCCGGGGCGAGGAGTCGGAGGCGGCGCCCTGGCGGCGGCGGTCCGGCGCCTGTTCATGAGCCCGGCCAAACCAGTTGCTTCAAATTTAAAGCATGGGGTAGGGTCGTCGACCGTAGAGCTGTTTCAAATCTGAAGCAGGTAGGCCTACGGACCGGAGTACCCGCATGACCGACTTCCCCGCCGCCACCCAGCGCTCCCGCGTCCGCGTCCCCCTGCGCTTCGGGGACGGCTACCGCGTCGACGCCGAGCTGGTCACCTTCCACGGGCTGACCGACGGCCAGGAGCACGTGGCCGTCGTACTCGGCGACCCGGGTGCCGCGGGGACCGTCCCCCTGGTGCGGCTGCACTCCGAGTGCCTGACCGGCGACGCCTTCGGCTCGGCCCGCTGCGACTGCGGACCCCAGTTGCGCGAGGCGGTCGAGCGCATCGCCGAGCGCGGCGGCGTCCTGCTCTACCTGCGCCAGGAGGGCCGCGGCATCGGTCTCTACAACAAGCTCGACGCGTACGCCCTCCAGGACCAGGGCCTCGACACCTACGCCGCCAACACCGCCCTGGGCCTGCCCGAGGACGCCCGCGACTACACGGCCGCCGCCCAGATGCTCGCCGCGCTCGGCATCGGCGACCTCGACCTGCTCTCCAACAACCCCGACAAGGCCGATCAGTTGCGCGACCTCGGCATCGGCGTCCGCGACCGCGTCCCCACCGGCGTCTTCACCACCGCCCACAACGTCCGCTACCTGCGCGCCAAGGTCCTCCAGACCCAACACACCCTCCCCCTGGCCGAGTTGACGGAGCGCACGGCCGGCTGACCCCCCACCCCGGACCCCCTCCCGAGTCGTACGGACATCTGGTGCGCAGCCGTTCGACTACGTACAGTGCTGCGGCCGGGTCGTGACTGGGGGTGCCGTGGTGCGATTAGTACGGGCGGGGCGGAGAACGGCGCTGTTGTGCGGGGGCCTGGTCCTGCTGGGCAGCCCCTGGGCGCGCGACCCGCTGCTGGACCTGTACCCGGAGGACTCCCCCCTGTGGGGCCTGGTCCACCGCTCGCTCTACGTTCCGCACTGGGACGTGTCGCCGAGCTCGGAGGGGCTCGGCGAGCCGCTCTACCTGGCCGGCAACACGGCCCTGGTCGTCCTGGTCGTCGGCGTCGTCCTGGCGCCCCGGCTGCTGACGCGGGGCCCTGCGTCCCGCGGTGTGCGGTGGCTGGCCGGATTCGGCACGGGCGTGCTCCTCTCCCTCGTCGCGGCGGTGGCGGCCTGGGCCGTCGTCAGGAACGAGGGCGACGAGGCCCTGATGATGTTCGGCCACTCGCCGGACGCGGCGATCGTCAACTTCCTCGTGGACGGCCTGGTCTTCGGCACGCTGCTGGGCCTGGCCATGGCCCTCGCGTTCGGCGGGACCGGCACCCGCACAGCCATGTCCCGTATCCGTGAACGGAGCAGCACCATGGCCCCCTCCCCGTCCGACGCCCCCGGCCGTGTCGCGGGCCCCACCGCGCCCGACGACACCACCCGCCGGCTGTGCGCGGCCGCCTACACCGACCCCGCCTTCACCCGCTACGTCGTCGAGGACGTCCTGCGCGACGAGCTCGGCGCGGTCGCCTCCTCGCCGGGCGTGAACCTGGTGCCCGTCGTACGGCACAGCCTCGCCGCCCGCCGACTGCACCGGCGTCGCGACCGCACGCTCCTCGCCGTCTACGGCGTGATCGGCGCCGTCGCCCCGCTGTGGCTGCTCTTCGGCCGCCTCGCCTTCAAGGCGCTGGCCGCCGCGTCCCGCGTACCACAGCGGCGCGTGCGCGGCCGGGAACCGGTGGCCGCGGCGGACGCCGTACGGTGGCTGCTCGCCACGCTCGCCGGACTGCTGCTCGCCGGCGTCCTGCTGGGCCTCGGCCTGTCGGCGCTGCCGCTGCCGGGGTGGCTCGCCTGGCTGGTCGGCGGCTACGCGCTCGGCGTTCCGCCGCTGCTGGCGGTCACGGCGGGAGGCGCGTGGGCGTTCTGGACCATGGCCCGCGAGGAGCAGACCGTGGACGCGCGGCTGCGCGAGAGCCTGCGGCACGACACGTTCGACCCGGACGCCGTGCCCGAGCCCGTCCAGCCGTGGGCCGCCGCCGGAGTGCGGTCCGTGGCCGAGGCGCAGGCCGGCAACGTCACCGTCTACAGCGGGTTCTCCCCCTTCGTCGGACAGGGCCTGCGGCAGTCGCAGTGGGCGCTGGCCCTGCCGCTGCTGCCCGCCGGGCCCGGCACCGCCCTCCCGCTGACCGGCTTCGACACCTGGGACGTGGTGGAACGGCTGCGCGCCCGGCTGCGGGAGGCCGCCGAGCGGCACGCCACCGCGCTCTCCGACGGCGGCCCGAACGGGCAGCCGGGCAAGCTGCCCGACGGCGCCCCCAGCCTGGCCGGACTGCTCGTCGAGGACCGCGTCTTCGTCCGCGGCAACCGGCTGAGCGACGACCGCCGCCTGCTGCCCGGCCTGCTCCGGCCACCGGCCGCCCGGCTGTCCGAAGCGGTCGTACGGGACATCGCCCTGGACCCGCAGGGCGCCCCCCGCCACTGCCTGGCCGCCCATCTGCCCCTGTGGGGCGGCGCGGTGGTGCCCAGTCAGCTGCTGCACATCGCCGTCGTGGGCCGGACCCTGCACCTGCACTGCGACCGCCGCCTGCTCACCCCGCCGCGGCCCGACCTGCCCGCCGTCGACCTGCTGCCGGCCTCGCCCACCCCGGCGCACCGGGCGGGCCTGCTGCTCTCCGCCCTGCGGCGCAGCGGCGACGCCCTGTTCGGCGCGCCCCGGACCGTGCTGGCCGACGCCCGGCGCGAGTGGGCCAGACCCGGCCGTCTGCGCCGGGAACAGGCGGCGGCCGGCACGGACCCCGCCTTCGACCGCGGGGCGCGCACGAGCATCCGCGAGTACGCCCAGAGCGCCCAGTACCTCGACCACTTCCAGCACGTCGACGCCCAGCGGGCCTTCGCCGCCCTCGACCGGCACGCCCTGGCCGCCGTACGGGACTTCCTGGACGAACACGGCGTGGACACCGCCGACTTCCGCAGCCAGACCCAGACCATCCTCAACCACGGCGTCCTGCAGACCGGCGGGGTCAGCGTCGTGGGCAACCAGGCCGTCGGCCAGGGCGCACAGGCCGCCGCCGGCACGGCGACCGCCACGGCCCCGACGTAGGAGACGGCGAACAGAGACGTAGGAGACGGCGAACACGGACGTAGGAGACGGCGAACACGGACGTAGGAGACGGCGGACACAGACGTAGGAGACGGCGGACACAGACGTAAGGGACGGCGAACGCAAGAGACGGCCGAAGCAGGAAAGGCAGGAGCACCGGATGTCCGAGAACACCCCACCGCAGGCCACGAACTTCGGCGTGCAGCAGTACGGCGGCCAGAGCCAGGTCGCCAACCAGGCCGTCGGGCCCGGCGCCCGCGCGGTCGCCGGCCAGGTCTCCTTCCAGGCGCTCACGGCCGACCAGCGCACCCAGGTCCTGGACCGGCTCGCGCTCGTCGAACAGCTCCTGGAGGAACACCGCGCCGGCCTCCCCGACCAGGCCTCCCCGCGCGCGGAACTGCGTCGGCTGCGCGAGGAACTCGACGAGCCCACGCCCGAACCCGGCGTCGTACGCCGTGCCCTCGACCGCCTGACCGCCTTCGCCGAACCGGTGGCCCCGCTCGCGGCGGCGGTGGCCGCGCTCACCCAGGCGATCCAGGGCTTCTGACCGCGCCGGGCCTCCGGCCCCCCTCCGGGCCCATCCGAACCCCTCCGGACCCCGCCGGGCCTCCAGCCCCCTCCGGACCCCGCCGGGCCTCCGGACCCCTCCGAACCCCGCCGGGCCTCCGGACCGCGCCGCGAGGCACCGCGCAAGTACCCCATCGGCTTCCACATCGGCCCCGCCGCCCCTCTTGCGCCCGTCCTCCCCGAGCGATCCTGGAATCAGGCGAGGGCGTCGATGACGTACCGCCGGGGTTCCCCCGCCCTGCGGGATCGGCGCCCGCGCCGAGGGGAGCGGCCTTGCGAGAGGCCGTGGCCGCGAGTGGGTCGACGACCACGTGCCGCGTGCACCGGGCCGCCGCGGCACGCTCCCCGGCCCCGTCCTGAGCGGACCCGACGCATTCGACCGCGGTTCGCCCGCGCCCGAGGGGGCGCGGGGCTGCATCCGTCAGCGGCTCGGCCGCGGGGCGCGCCCAGCCACAGCGAACCCGCAGCCGAACGACGACACACCACCGCACTCCCAGCGGAGCGTCTCGTGCCGTCCGGCCGCACGAGGGACCGATCGGCCCTGCCGACACCCCCCGACCGTTCGGGACACTGACCATCAATCGATACCGGCCGGGCACACGGCACCCCAGCGCCCGTCTGCCGCATGCGGCTCCGCCCGGGAGACCGCGCTCACGACTGACGGAGAGACCCACATGGACGTCAATGAGGTGCTGCTGCCCGGTGTGGGGCTGCGGTACGAGTTCGTCAACCACGAGGGTGACCGGATCGGGGTCGTCGCCCAGCGCACGGGCGACTTCGAGGTGGTGGTCTACCCCGTGGACGACCCCGACCAGGCCCTCCCGGTCTTCCGGCTCACGAACGAGGAGGCCGACACGCTCGCCGAGATCCTCGGCGCCCCGCGCATCGCGGAACGCTTCGCCGACCTGACCCGCGAGGTGCCCGGGCTCAGCGCCGGGCAGGTCGAGGTGCTCGACGGCAGCCCGTTCGCCGGCCGCGTCCTGGGCGACACCCGGGCCCGCACCCGCACCGGCGCCTCGATCGTGGCCGTCGTCCGCGGCGAGGACGTCATCGCCTCGCCCGGACCGGGACAGCCGCTGCAAGCGGGGGACGTGCTGGTGGTGATCGGCACCCGCGACGGCATCGCGGGCGTCCAGAGCATCGTTCAGGGCTGAGCGGTGCACACCCCCATCCCCCTGCTCCTGGAACTGGGGGCCATCCTCACCGCGCTGAGCCTGCTCGGCGCCCTCGCCCGGCGCTACGCCCTCTCCCCCGTGCCGCTGTACCTGCTGACCGGGCTGGCCCTGGGCGACGGCGGCATCGCCGCGGTCCCGGCCGCCCGGGACTTCGTCGACACCGGCGCCTCGATCGGCGTGATCCTGCTCCTGCTGACCCTCGGCCTGGACTTCACCGTCCCCGAGTTCACCGCGAGCCTGCGCCGCCACCGCCTCTCCGCGGTCGTCGACCTCGTCCTCAACGCCACCCCGGGCGCCGTGGCCGGCTGGCTGCTCGGCCTGGACGCGGGCGGGATCCTGGCACTGGCCGGCGCCACCTACATCTCCTCCTCCGGCATCATCGCCCGTCTCCTCGGCGACCTGCGCCGCCTCGGCAACCGGGAGACCCCGGCGGTGCTGTCCGTGCTGGTGCTCGAGGACTTCGCCATGGCCGCCTACCTGCCCCTGCTCGCCGTCCTCACCTCCGGCGGCACCTGGTGGCAGGCGCTCCTCGCGGTCCTGGCAGCCGTCGCGGCCGTGGCCGCCGCCGTCGCCGCCTCCCTGCGCTGGAGCCACCACGTCGGCCGCGTCCTCACCCACCCCGAGCCCGAACAGGTGCTCCTGCGGGTCCTCGGCATCACCCTCGTCGTGGCCGCGCTCGCCGAGACCATCCACGTGTCCGCCGCCGTCGGCGCCTTCCTCATCGGCCTCGCGCTCACCGGCATCGCCGCCGACCGGGCACGGGCCGTCCTCAGCCCCCTGCGGGACCTGTTCGCCGCCGTGTTCTTCCTGGCCCTCGGCCTGTCCGTCGACCCGGCCGACCTGATGTCCATGCTGCCCGCGGCCCTGGCACTGGCCGTGATCACCGCCGCGACCAAGCTCGCCTCCGGCTGGTACGCGGCCGCCCGCGACGGAGCGGGCCGCCACGGCCGCCTGCGCGCCGGAACCGCCCTGATCGCCCGCGGCGAGTTCTCCGTCGTCATCGTCGGCCTCGCCGGCACCGCGGACCAGCGCCTCGGAGCCCTGGTCACCACCTACGTCCTCCTCCTCGCCGTATCCGGCCCCGTCCTGACCCGCTTCGCCCCCACCCGCCCCACGGCTCCCCGCCGGACACCGGCGACCGTCCCCTCACCACCACCACCGCCGCCGCCTCGCACCCCGGACACGACGACGAGCCCCGAGTGACCGACCGCCTCCCCCGACGGCGTAACCCCGCTCGCGCCCACGCGCCCGCGGCGCTGGGCTGATACGGAGCACCCGGCAACCGAGGAGGCACGCACGGCGGACCTGTCCGGCCGACCCTCTCGTACGGCGCTACCGGACCCGGCCCGCCCGAGACGGAGGAGCACCGGCCGCCCGCCCCCGTGCCCGCCCGCCACCGGAAGGACACCTGACCATGGCCGAGGTCGACGCGGTCGCCGCCCAGCGCATGACGGACACCCTGTTCATCGAGCGCGACCCGCGCAGCCCGAGCTCGACCCGGTTCTGGGGCCTGCTGGTGCTCGCCGCCGTCATCGCGAGCGCCGGGGTGGTCGGCGACTCGACGGCGACCGTGATCGGGGCGATGATCGTCGCCCCGCTGATGACGCCGATCCTGGGCTGCGCCCTCGCCCTGGTGCTGGCCGACCGTCACCAGGTCGCCCGCTGTGTGCTGCTGGTGACGGGAGGCGCCCTGGCCGTGGTGGCGGTCGGGATGCTGCTGGGCTGGATCGCCGCCCCGCCGGACGCGTTCGCCTCCAACAGCCAGGTGGCCTCACGGATCAGCCCTCGGCTCATCGACCTGCTTGCCGCGCTGGCCACGGGCACGGTCGGCGCCTTCGCGCTCGTACGCGCCGACATCTCCGACACCCTGCCCGGCGTCGCGATCGCCATCTCCCTGGTGCCCCCGCTGGCCGTCACCGGACTGCTGATCACCGTGCGCCGCTACCACGACGCCGGCCAGTCGGCGCTGCTGTTCGCCACCAACGTGGCCGCCATCGTGGCCACGGGAACCGTGGTGTTCCTGGTCTACGGGGTCAGAGCGGGCGCCGAACGGGCGAACCTGCGCGTCGGACAGTTCCGCGGCAGGACGCTGGCCTCCGTCGCGTGCGTGGTGGTGCTCGTCGCGGTGCCCCTCACCGCCGGCACCGTCTCCGTGGCCCGGGACCGCGCGCTCGCCGCGAACGCCCGCCCGGTCGCCGAGCGCTGGGCGGCCGACCGACAGTGGCAGATCGCCTCCGTCGAGGCCCGCAACGGCATCGTCGTCATCGGCGTCCTCGGCCTGCCCCCGCAGCCCGCACCGACCGCCCTGCGCGCCGCCCTGGACGCGAACGGCATGCGCGACGCCGACCTCGAACTCCACCTGGTCGGCGGGCGCACCCACTGGTGCCCCGCCGACACGGGCACCTGCACGGTGCGCGAGAGCAGACGCAGCTGATCCGGACATCAACATCGAAAACCGGTCCCGACCGTTTGGTGGCGACCGGCGTGGCCCCGTTCGGATGCCGGGGCCGGAGCGATCGACGACGGGGTCAGCCGGGGAGCCGGGGGGTGATCTTCCGGGCCAGGGGCACCAGGCGCTCGTCGCCCGGCGCCCTGCTGCTGGTGTCGGCGAGGGTGAGCACCCAGGTCCTGGAAGCCGCGCGCCATACCGCGTAGGCGACGTTCTGCTTCGGCTGCAGCACATGGGCGCGCTCTCTGAAGGCGCCCTGCCCCAGCCCCGCGACCTCGGTGAACCTCACGTCGCGCAGGCCCGCGGACGCGGGGTCGCGGACCAGGCTGTGCGCGGCGGAGAGTTCGGCGGCGTAGGAGCGGTCGGAGGGGTTGAGGGTCAGCATGGCGGTTCCGTCGCCGGACGTGTAGCTGCACGAGTCGAGGGCCGTGCCCTTGCCGGGCGCCAGGCGCGGGGCCTGCTTCGGATCGACCAGCACCTGCCGGGCGACGGACCGGTCGAGGACCGTGCACAGAGGGGAAGGCGGCAGGGTCTTGGGCGAGGAGCTGCCGGAGGGAGTGACGGCGGGGTCGGGCGAGACGGCCGTACGACCGGCACCGGCCGGGGAAGCATCGGCCGTGGCCGACGATGCGCCGCCGGTGGAGCAGGAGGCCAGCAGCCCGCACAGGACAGCGGCGGCCGCGGACAGGGCGGCACGGGGGAGACGGCGCGGGGGCATCTTGGTATTCCTCACGAGGTCGGAAGCCGGAGGGGAAGGACCCGGCCCCGGTGCGGGGACACCGGGGCCGGGCAGGCCTGGAGCGGTCAGCGCCAGACGTGGTACGTGCCGTAGTCGTTGACCCTGAGATTGGACTGCCAGTGACCCCACTGGTAGTTGCCGTCCCACCAGTACCGCTCCTTGCCCTGCCCGCAGCTGGAGTGGTCGGTGCGGAAGGCGCCGACGAAGGTGCCCTGCGTCCAGCGACGCTCCACCACTTGGAGCGGCTGGGCGTACTGGCCCGGGCTCAGGTTCGTGGTGAAGGTGAACGTGGTGGACGTGGCCCCGTTGCGACCGTAGGAGGGGGTGACGCCGGCGAGCACCTGGTTGAGGTACGGGATCGGGTTGCTGACGCTGAGGCCGACCGACCACTGCCAGCCGGTCGTCTTCTGCTCGCCCCAGGCGTAGGAACAGCCGGGAACGTTCGTGGGGCAGCGGAACGTGGGTCCGCGCCACACCCAGTCCTGCCAGGTGTTGCGTGCCTGGGTCTGGGCCTTCGCCCAGGTCGTGTCGCCCTTGGCTATGTCGTAGCCGTTCGGCTTCCAGCACCAGGTGTCCGCCGCGGCGGGGCCCGGCGAGGCCAGCAGCACGAGCGGGGCGAGACACAGGCTCAACAGGGGCACCGGCCAGCGACGCTTCTTCTTCGTCCTGCTGACGGCCGCTGCTGTCTCGGGGGTCGTCGGAGTGTGGGGACGCACTTGGGTGGCTCCATGCGAGGAGAGGGGAAACGGGGAGAGAGGGGTCCGGTCGCGCGAGCTGCGCACGACGGCCATCAGTGCCTGTTGACGACGATCATGTGGTACTGGTCCTGGGTCGAGCGCCAGTCGCCCCACCAGTCGTCGTTCCTGCTCCAGCCCTCGCAGTTCCCGCCACGGTAGGCAGTCAGCGAGACCTTGTCGCTGTTGGAGAACCACACGTTCGTCCAGTGGCTCGTACTGTGCGGCCGGCCGCCCTGGAGGCACCGGTTCCACCGGTGGCCGTTGGGCTCGGTGACACTGATACGCCAGCTGTACGCGTCCACGCTGTGGTTGGAGATCGCCACGCAGGCGGTGAAGACGGGGGAATGGCACGGCGGGTTGGGCACAGGCACGGCACTGGCCTCCCCCGCGGCCAGGGTCAGCGCCCCACCCGCGAGAGCGGCCACGGCCAGGACGCCGGTGAGTCTCTTGCGGAGCGAACGGAACACGACTCCGCTCCTTTCTGTCCGGTTGGATTCGGGCACAACCGAATCTCCGCGGCGCAGGATTGATCAGAAAGCCCGCATCACCGGCCGATCAATGCCGCCGATCAACCCTGAGCGGCCGCATCCCAACCGATCGCGCAACACACGGCCCGAACGCCGTTCCTGAACAGTGATCCGGCGGTTCGCGCACCTTCCGGCCAGAACACCCGAGAACGAAGCAGCGCCCGACCCGACCGAAGCCGAATCAGGCGCTGCGCAGCAGGTCCGAGGGGACACCCCCGTCACCCGCACCGTAGGCCCTGTGGGACTCGAACCCACAACCAATGGATTAAAAGTCCACTGCTCTGCCAATTGAGCTAAGGGCCCAGGCGATGTTGCCACCCCGAGCATAGCCGGACCCGGCCGTGTCTCCGATCGGGTATCGGGACCACGGCCGCGTCGGCGATGGTGTAGCGCGCTGGAATGAGCCCGCACAGCGTGCTCCCGGCGCCCACGAGACCGAGACGAACCGAGACGAATCCGAGGCAGCCGGCACGGCGACCGGCGCACAGCGGATCGTCTCCCAGCCGACCGGGGACACCTGCGGCAGCATGAACAGGGCCGTGATCATGTCGAGCCATGCCGCCGCGACCGGCGTCCGCCTGCTGATGATGCGCCACTGGCGTGACGGAAAACCGGCGGCTAGAAGACCCCCTTGTAGCCCTGCCAACCGCTCGCGATCTTCACCCGCGCCCCGAACGACCCCTTGCCGTCACCGTTGTTGCGGTAGAGGTTGCCCGCGGTGTCCCGGGCGACGAGATCGTTCTTCCCGTCTCCGGTGATGTCCCCGACCCCGACGATCGCGTTGTACGACCCGCCCCAGGCGGCGGCCAGCTTCACCCGGTTCTTCAGCAGCCCGGTCCCCGTACCGTCGTAACGCCACAGCGTCCCGGCCCTGTCCCGTGCGAGCACGTCGCCGATGCCGTCCCCGGTGAAGTCCCCGGCGCCCACGATCTTCGTGTAACCGGTCCACGCCGTACGGATCTTGACCCCTGCCTTCAGTTTCCCGGCGCCGTCGTTGGCGAACAGGAAAATGTCACCCGTGGACGCCTTGCGGGCCAGCAGGTCGACCCGGCCGTCACCGGTCAGGTCGCCGGGCGCGGTGAGGACGTTGTACGCCTTC
Source organism: Streptomyces sp. TRM68416 (assembly GCF_014596915.1). Lineage (GTDB taxonomy): Bacteria > Actinomycetota > Actinomycetes > Streptomycetales > Streptomycetaceae > Streptomyces. Next base: position 173,087 of record NZ_JACVWU010000018.1, on the reverse strand, counting down.
CAGCCGGTGCCGAGGGAGGTGTGGCTGCTCGACGGGGTGTACGACGCCCCGCACTTGCCCGCGTACCGGCGCAGCTCGCCGTTCGGCATGCGCATCAGCATCTCGGCGCACCGGTCCTTGCCCATGTCCCCGAAGGGGACGGCGACGGTCCCGGCGGGCCAGCCGGAAGCGGACCGCTTCCAGTTGAAGGCGCCTTTGCCCTCGGTGTAGTGCAAGGTCAGGGTGCCCGACGAGTTGAGCGTGACCAGCTCGCCGTAGCTGTAGTACCCCTGGTCGTGGTGGCCCTGCCGACCGCCGTTGTAGCCGATCGTCCCGCCCGTGGTGTACGTGCCGCTTCCTTCGACGGCGTTGGCCGTCAGGGTCCAGGTCTTGCGGCCGTTGTACGGGTAGGTGCCCGCGCCCGTCTCCAGGTCCCAGCTCAGGTCGATGGACGCACCGCTGCCCTTGATCGTGCGCTCGACGCGCCCCTGGGCGTCCTTCACGGTGAAGGTCCAGTTCGCGGGCTTGTTGAGCTGCCAGAAGCTGTCCCAGTAGTCGACGCCGTTGCGGCCGGTCGGGTCCACCGCGTCGCCGGCCACGTCCGACTCGATCTTCGCCAGCGGCTGCGACGGCACACCGCTCGGCACGATCCGGATCGCCTTGTCCTGGTCGACGTACGCGATGTCACCGCCGAACTTGTCCACGGTCCAGGACAGTCGCCGCTGGTCGGCGGTGGTTCCGGCCGGGAGGTCGGCGACGGCACGGGCGGGCGCGGCCGTCCCGGTGTGGTAGTCCGTCAGCATCAGCTTTCCGGCCGTGCGGTCGTGCCGGACGAGGTAACCGTCGCCGACCAGCGCCGGACCGGACGGAACCTTGACGGCCTTCTTCGCCGTGCGGTCGTACACGCCCGCGGCGCCCGTCGGACCGCAGTTCCAGTAGATCCAACGGCCGACGACTTGGAGCTCCTTGACGGTGCACGGCGCGCCCGTGGCGACGGTCTGGACCGTCTTCTTCGCCTCCAGGTCGTACGCGGTGACGGCCCCGTTGCCCGAGCCCGGCGTCCACAGCCGCGAACCCCACACGGAGGCGGCGGTGACGGAACGGGTCCGCCGCACGTCCGTCCACCGGTAGTGGTCGACGTCGTCGACGTACTGCTTGCCGGTGGAAGCGGCGTTGTAGACGTAGTAGCGCCCGGTGGCGTCCACGAAACGGCCGCCGGTCACCACCGGCTCGTCCGTCCCGCTCATCGAGTTCTCGGTGAGATGGATCTGAGCGACCTGCTTGCCGGCGCCGTCCTCCATGAAGTAGCCGACCCAGGTGTTGCCGAAGGAGCGCATGGGCACACACCCCCGTGCCCCGGCCTCGCACGGCACCCGCTGCAGATGGCTGCCCCCCGCGTATTCGTCGGCGTAACCTCTGCTGGTCTTCTCCAGCACCGTGGAGCCGTCCGGTGAGATCTGACGGCCGACCACCCACTGGTATCCGCTCGGTGTGTTCTCCACGGTGCTCAGAAAGCCGCCCGCGTAGTCGATCCCCCACACGCCGTCCGTCTGAATGGGCGTAGGTGTCGTCTCCGCGGCCGCCGGGCCCGCGGTGGTCAGCGAGCCGGCGGACAAAGCGGCCAGGCTCACGAGAGTCAGTGCGATCCGGGCATGCCGGGTCAAGGGTCCCTCCCCAGGGAAAAGTGAGGCAGGCATGGTGGCGACCGTGTCGAGACCCCCCGGTCACGCTCTCCCACGCGAAGCAAAGGCAACGGATGTTAACAACCGTCACATAGCTTCCGGTAGTGGATCGGTGCCGTGGAGAAAGCCGTTACTACGCCGACAGCCACTCCGCCCCGGAACGCCGGAAGGGCCCGTACGACAGGAGTCGTACGGGCCCTTCCGGGTCAACAGGCGTCAGCCGTTGCGCTTCCAGCGGGGCTTGTCCTCGCGGCGCCCGAAGGAGCCGCCGCGGTGGTCGTCACGGCGGCCGTAGGGGCGCTCGTGGCCGCCGGAGCGGAAGCCGGGGCGGTCGCCCTGGCGGTCGCGGTTGAACGGACGGTCGCTGCCACGGTGGCCGCCACGGTCGTCACGGCGCTCGAAGGAACGGCCGCCACGGTCGTCGCGACGCTCGAAGGAACGGCCACCACGGTCATCGCGGCGCTCGAAGGAACGGCCACCGCGGTCGTTGTCGCGGCGCTCGAAGGAACGGCCGCCACGGTCGTCGCGACGCTCGAAGGAGCCGCCACGGTCGTCACGGCGGAAGCCACCACGGTCGTTGTCACGACGCTCGAACGAACGGCCACCACGGTCATCACGACGCTCGAAGGAACGGCCACCGCGGTCGTTGTCGCGGCGCTCGAAGGAACGGCCGCCACGGTCGTCGCGACGCTCGAAGGAGCCGCCACGCTCGTCACGGCGGAAGCCGCCACGGTCGTTGTCACGACGCTCGAAGGAACGGCCGCCACGGTCATCACGACGCTCGAAGGTACGCTCGCCCCGGTCCGCGTCCTGCGCCACCGGCTGCTCCGGCACCGCGACCTCGGCCGCGGCCGCAGCCGCCTGCGCCTCGGCCACCGCGGCCTCCGGGTCCTCGCCGCGCTCGCGGGCGACCCGGGCCACCAGACGGTCAGCCTCCTCGCGCAGCTCGGCCGCACGCCGCTGCGCACGCTCCAGCTGCTTGGTGAGGTGGGAGACCTCGCGCTCGGCCTGCTGCGCCGCGTTGCCCGCGGACTCGGCCTGCACCTCGGTCATCGAACGGGCGCCGGTGATCTCGGCGACCTCCGGGTCGAAGGCGGCACCCCCCTGGATGATGTGACGCCCGGCGTCGACGCCCGCGTCCTCCATCAGCCGGAAGATCTGCCGGCGCTGGTGCGGCAGCGACAGCGACACGACCGTGCCGGTGCGGCCGGCGCGGGCCGTGCGGCCGGCACGGTGCAGGTAGTCCTTGTGGTCACCGGCCGGGTCCACGTTCAGCACCAGGTCGATGCCGTCGACGTGGATACCGCGGGCGGCGACGTCGGTGGCGACCAGGACGTTGACGTAGCCGTCCTTGAAGTCCGCCAGCGTCCGCGTCCGCGCACCCTGCGTCATACCGCCGTGCAGCGCGTCGGCCTTCACACCGGACTCACGCAGCTGCTCCGCGACACGGTCGGCGCCCAGCTGGGTGCGGACGAAGATGATCGTGCGGCCCTTGCGGGAGGCGATCGCGGCCGTGACCGGCGCCTTGTCCTTGGGCTTCACGATGAGGATGTGGTGCGACATGGTCGTCACCGCGCCCTGGGCGGCGTCGACCTCGTGCAGGACCGGGTCGCTCAGGTACCGGTCGACGAGCGTCTTGATCTCGTTCTCCATCGTGGCGGAGAACAGCATCCGCTGGCCGCCCGCCGGAACCTGGTCCAGCAGCTCGGTGACCTCGGGCAGGAAGCCCAGGTCGGACATCTGGTCGGCCTCGTCCAGCACGGCGACCTCGACGTTCTCCAGGGAACAGGCGCCGCGGTTGATGATGTCGCGCAGCCGGCCCGGCGTGGCGACCAGGATGTCCACGCCGCGCTCGAGGGCGTAGATCTGGTTGCCCATGGAGGTACCGCCGCAGACGACCTTCATCTTCAGGCCGACCTGGTCGCCGTAGGGCTGGAGGGCGTCCGCGACCTGCATCGCCAGCTCGCGGGTCGGCGTGAGGATGACCGCGCGCGGCTTGTGCTTCTCGGTGCGCCCGCCCGTCAGCCGGGCCAGGGTCGGCAGGCCGAAGGAGAGCGTCTTGCCGGAGCCGGTGCGACCACGGCCCAGGATGTCCTTGCCCGCCAGCGCGTCCGGGATGGTCGCGGCCTGGATCGGGAAGGGGGTGGTCACGCCGTTCTGCGCGAGCTTGCGCACGACGGTCTCGGGCAGACCGAGATCGGCGAACGTGATCTCGGGGGTGCCGGTCTCGTCGTTCTCGCCGTTCTCGGGCACGACGACGTGATCAGTACTGGAAATGGACATGCGTATGCGAAACCTTCCGGAGTCTCGTCGGCACGCGCCCGTCAACTCCGTGATTCGCAATACGACCGCCTCTATGCGGTCAGCCACGGCAAGGGAGAGTACGCGCCACACGGCGCGCTCTGCAGTGGCGCCGGGCAAATGGGATCAAACGATCTACCACCATACGCACCCACCACCCCCGAAGGCAAACCGAGCCCATTAGACCTCGGTCACACCGGCGATCCGGCCTCCGGCGCCGGCTCCCGCTGGACCAACTGCGGCCCCGCGTCCCCCGGCGCCGACGACGACGGCTCCGCGGGCGTCGGCTCCGCGGTCGGCGTCGGCTCCGGCGGCGTGGGCGTCGGCTCCGGATCCGCCGGCCGCGACGGCACCGGCGGCGCCTTCGTCGGCTCCGACTCCACCGGCTTCTCGGTGCTGCCCGGCTTGTCCGGCGCCGGAGCCCCGCTCACCGGCGCCGACACCGACGCCGACGGAGAGGCCGACTCCTCGCTCTCGTCCTCGCCCTTCCGCTTGTCCTTGCCCTCGCCCTTGCCGTCCCCACGCTCCCCGTCGGCCACCACACCCCCGTACCCGACACCACCCCCCGAGGCCGCCGGCCCCCAGTCCGGAGCCTCCCCGCCCCGGTGCCCCTTGGAGTGCGACGGCTTGGCACTCCCACCACCACCGTCCTCGCCCACGCTCATACAGCCGGCGGCAGCGGCGACGGCCATGACCGTGGCGGCCAGACGGACGGGTACGTACAAGGGGCGCACGGGCAGCCACCTCCGGGGCGGGTGAAGGAGTCGACCTGCCCAACTCCCGCCGCCCACAAGAGGACACGCGCCCCGCTCAGCCATACCCCAGGGCATGCAGACGCGCATCGTCGATCCCGAAGTGATGCGCGATCTCATGCACGACCGTCACCTCGGTCTCCGCGACCACGTCCTCCCGCGACTCACACATCCTCAGCGTCGGCCCGCGGTAGATCGTGATCCGGTCCGGCAGCACACCCGCGTACCACTCCCCGCGATCCGTCAACGGCGTCCCCTCGTAGAGCCCGAGCAGCTCCGGATCGTCCGCGGGCGGTTCGTCCTCGACGAACACCGCGACGTTGTCCATCAGCCGCGTCAACTCCGGCGGGATCCGGTCCAGCGCCTCGGCGACCAGTTCCTCGAACTCCTCGCGCGTCATCTCCAGCACACAGCCATTGTCCGGCACACCCCCTCCGTACGAGACCCTCGGACACCCCGCATATCACCCCCGGGACTTGGGCATACGGGACCAATGGCTCGCGTCCCCGTCGCCGTCCTCACCGCCTCCCACCGGATTCGAAGGGCCCCGCGCGCCCTCGCCCGCCACTACCGCTCCCGCCAGGCACCCACCACGGCCGAACTCGTCCCCGAGCCACACCCCTGGATCCGCGCCCTCGGCCTGATCACGGTCGTCCTCCTCGGCGCCTGGCTCGGCCTGCTCATCGTCGGCAACGTCCGGGTCCCGGTCGGCCCCATGGACACCACGATGACGCTCCGCCCCTCCACCACCGGCGGCACGAAGATCAACGTCTCCCCCCTCGGCGCACTGCGCCTGGACAGCCACCACGCCCCCGTACGCCTGGACGTCAACGTCGACCAACTCGACCCCGTCCGCTCACAGGCCCTCATCGACCACCCCGAACGCATCACCGGCCTCCAGGACGAAGTCACCCGCGACATCGCCCACGGCACCCGCGACCTCGCCCTGCGCTCCTGCGTCGCCGTCGTCACCGGCGCCACCGCACTCGGCCTCGCCGTCTACCGCCGCCCCCGCCGCGCCCTCGCCGCCGGCGGCCTCGCCCTCACCCTCCTCGCCGCCTCCGGCGGAACCGCCGCCGCCACCTGGAACCCCAACTCCGTCCTCGAACCGAAGTTCTCCGGGCTCCTGACCTCCGCCCCCTCCCTCGTCGGCGACGCCCGCAGCATCGTCACCGAATTCGACGTCTACCAGAAGGAACTGGCCCGCCTGGTCACCAACGTGACCAAGCTCTACGACGCCACCTCCACGCTCCCCGCCTACCGGCCCGACCCCACCAGCATCCGCGTCCTGCACGTCTCCGACATCCACCTCAACCCCGCCAGCTGGAAGATCATCGCCTCGCTGGTGGAGCAGTACCAGGTCAACGTCATCGTCGACTCCGGCGACACCATGGACCACGGCACCGCCGCCGAGAACGGCTTCCTCGACCCCATCGAGGACCTCGGCGCCCCCTACGTATGGGTCCGCGGCAACCACGACTCGATGATCACCCAGCGCTACCTGGAAGGCCTGAAGAACGTCCACGTCCTGGACAACGGCAAGGCCCGCACCGTCGCCGGCCTCCGCTTCGCCGGCATGGGCGACCCCCAGTTCACCCCCGACCGCACCAACAAACCCGGCGCCGAGGCCTCCCAGGAACTGGCCGGCGCCCGCCTCGCCTCCGCCCTGCGCGACCAGCGGGCCGCCGGCACCCCCGTCGACATCGCCATCGCCCACGAACCCTCGGCCGCCCGCGAAGTCGACGGCGAGGTCCCCCTCGTCCTGGCCGGCCACCTCCACCACGACGAGATGGAGATCCTCGACCGCGGCACCCGCCTGCGCATCGAGGGCTCCACCGGCGGCAGCGGACTGCGCGCGATCGAGGGCAAGTACCCCGACCCGATCGAGACCTCGATCCTCTACTTCGACCGCGACACCAAGCGCCTCCAGGCCTGGGACGAGATCGAACTGGGCGGCCTGGGCCTGACGACGGCCGAGGTCAGCCGCCACCTCCCCGAGGAGAACCACCCCGGCGGCACCCCCTCCCCCGCCCCCACCCCGTAAACCGTTTTGGCGATCCCTCCCGCCATCCCATATGCTTCTCACGTCCCCGACGCGCTGCGAAGCGCCCAGGCGGGCCGATAGCCCTCATCGTCTAGCGGCCTAGGACGCCGCCCTTTCAAGGCGGTAGCACGGGTTCGAATCCCGTTGGGGGCACACTTTGCAATTCCCGCAAGCGAATAATGCGATAGCTGGGTCCTGTGGAGCAGTTTGGAGTGCTCGCCACCCTGTCAAGGTGGAGGCCGCGGGTTCAAATCCCGTCAGGACCGCTTGCAGTTCACATCGGTGAGCTGCGTGGCTGGGTAGCTCAGTTGGTACGAGCGATCGCCTGAAAAGCGATAGGTCGCCGGTTCGATCCCGGCCCCAGCCACCAGTGGGAGAACGTCCCGGACGACATACGGTCCGGGGCGTTCTTTTGCGTTCCCCCCCATCAGCCCCTGGGTCCTCGGCCGAGCCTCCATATCGGCTCGAACCCGTCGCTCGAAACTTCCGCGGTGGCCCGCACATGTGCGGGCGGCCAGCGCGGAGGTGGGAGAGACAGTGCCAACGAGACACGGTGACCGGCGGCGCGTCGTGGTGACCGGTATAGGTGTGGTGGCGCCCGGCGGAATCGGGACCAAGCAGTACTGGGAGCTGCTCACCGCGGGGCGAACGGCCACGCGGACGATTTCCCAGTTCGACGCAAGCGCCTTTCGCTCCAGGGTCGCGGCGGAGTGCGACTTCGACCCGGTGGCCTCGGGGCTGAGCCGGCGGGAGATCCGGGCCTGGGACCGGACGACGCAGTTCGCGGTGGTGGCGGCCCGGGAAGCGCTGGCAGACAGCGGCGTGCTCGGTGCGAGGGACCCGTACCTCACCGGGGTGATGGTGGGCACGGCCTGCGGGATGACGCAGAGCCTGGACCACGAGTACGCCATCGTCAGCGACGAGGGCAAGAAGTGGCACGTCGACGAAGCGCACGGGTCGCCGTACCTGTACGACTACTTCGCGCCGTCGTCGATGGCCGCCGAGCTGGCGTGGATGGCGGACGCACAGGGCCCCGTGGGCGTGGTCTCGACCGGGTGCACATCGGGCATCGACGTGCTCGGCCACGCCGCCGACCTCGTCGCCGACGGCACCGCCGACGTGATGATCAGCGGCGCGTCCGACGCCGCGATCTCGCCGATCACGGTGGCCTGCTTCGACGCCATCCGGGCGACGACCCCCCGCAACGACGACCCCGGGACCGCGTCGCGGCCCTTCGACCGCACCCGCAACGGCTTCGCTCTCGGTGAGGGCACGGCGATCCTGGTACTTGAGGAGTACGGGCACGCGCGGCGCCGGGGCGCGCACATCTACGCGGAGATCTCCGGGCACGCGACCCGGGCGAACGCGTACAGCATGACGGGCCTGCGCGCCGACGGCCGCGAGCTGGCCGAGGCCATCACCACGGCCCTCGACCGGGCTCGGGTCAACCCCGGCGACCTCGACTACATCAACGCCCACGGCTCGTCCACGAAACAGAACGACCTGCACGAGACCATGGCGTACAAGCGCAGCCTCGGCGAACACGCGTACGCGACGCCGATCAGCTCCATCAAGTCGATGATCGGGCACTCCCTGGGGGCGATCTGCTCCCTGGAGGTGGCCGCGTCCATCCTGGCTATCGAGCACTCGGTGATTCCGCCGACGGCCAATCTGCACGAGCCCGACCCGGACTGCGACCTGGACTACGTACCGGTCACGGCGCGCGAGCGGCGCTGCGACACGGTGCTGAGCGTGGCCAGCGGATTCGGCGGCTTCCAGAGCGCGATCGTGCTGACCGCGCCGGAGAGGACGGCGGCATGAGCGCACCCGTGGTCACAGGGATCGGCGTGGTCTCCCCCAACGGCATCGGCGTCGACGCCTACTGGAAATCCGTCCTCACGGGCAGCAGCGGCATCGGGGAGATCTCACGGTTCGAGACGGACGGTTACGCCTCCGGCATCGGCGGCGAGATCAAGGGGTTCGAGCCCGCCGAGCACCTGCCCAGCCGACTGATCCCACAGACCGACCACATGACCCGTCTCGCACTGATCGCGGCCGAGCGGTCCCTCGCGGACGCGGGCCTCGACCCGAAGGCTCTTCCGGACTTCTCGGTGGGCGTGGTGACGGCGGCGTCGGCGGGCGGCATGGAGTTCGGACAACGCGAGATGGAGGCGCTGTGGAGCAAGGGCGGCGCCTACGTCAGCTCCTACCAGGCGTTCGCGTGGTTCTACCCGGTCAACACCGGTCAGATCTCCATCCGGCACGGCCTGCGCGGCGCCAGCTCGGCTGTCGTCACCGAGCAGGCGGGCGGCCTCGACGCGGTCGCCAAGGCGCGCCGCCACATCGACCAGGGCACCCCGCACATGCTCGCGGGTGGCGTGGACAGCGCGCTGTGCCCCTGGGGCTGGCTGTGCATGTCCCGCTCCGGTCGGGTGTCGACCGTCGCCGACCCGGAGCGCGCCTATCTGCCCTTCGACGCCGACGCATCGGGTCACGTGCCCGGTGAGGGCGGCGCACTCCTCGTCCTGGAGGACCCGCAGGCGGCTGAGCACCGCGGGGCGCATCAGCGTTACGGGTCCGTCGTAGGGTACGCGTCGACGTTCGACCCTCGTCCCGGATCTGGGCGGGAGCCGGGGCTGCGCCGGGCCGTCGAGGCGGCTCTCGACCAGGCCCGGATCGGTGCCGGTGACATCGACGTGGTCTTCGCCGACGCCTCCGGGGTGCCCGAGCTCGACCGCCAGGAGGCCGAGGCGCTCTCCGCGGTGTTCGGGCCGCGCGGCGTGCCGGTCACCGCGCCCAAGTCCATGACGGGACGCCTCCTCGCCGGGGGCGCCTCGCTCGACCTGGCGACGGCGCTGCTGGCGCTGCGTGACCAGGTCGTGCCGCCCACGGTGAACGTCACCGCCCCCGCGTTCCCGGACCTGATCGACCTCGTCGTCGACCAGCCGCAGGAGCGGCCCCTGACGTACGCCCTCGTCGTGGCCCGCGGCTACGGCGGCTTCAACTCCGTGATGGTCGTACGCCGCTGAGCACGAACAGCACCCATCACACCCGTAACAGGAAAGAGGACACAGCAATGGCCAGCTTCGGCATCAAGGAACTCGTCGACATCCTGCGCGAGAGCGCCGGTGAGGACGAGGACATCAACCTGGAGGGAGACATCCTCGACATCGACTTCGAGTCGCTCGGCTACGACTCGCTCGCGCTGTTCAACACCGTCCGCTGGGTCGAGCGGGACCTCGGGATCGCCCTGTCCGACGAGGCGATCAGCGCGACCCGCACGCCCCGCGCCCTGCTCGACGAGATCAACCGCGCGACGGCGCAGGCCGCCTGAGATCCGTACGCGCGGAACAGCCGGGATACGGAAAGGCAGGGTCATAGCGAATGTGTGGCATTGTCGGGTGGGTCGACTACGAGCATGAACTTTCCTCGGATCCCTCGCTTCCCGCCACCGCGCGGTCGATGACGGACACTCTGGCCTGCCGGGGCCCGGACGACGAGGGCGTGTTCACCGCGCGCCGCTGCGTCCTCGGGCACCGGCGCCTGTCCATCATCGACCGGGCGGGCGGCGCGCAGCCCATGACGTTCGCCGCGGGCGGCACGACCGTGGCCGCGCTCACCTTCTGCGGCGAGGTCTACAACTTCACCGAACTGCGGGCCGAACTTGAGGCTGCGGGCCACGTGTTCCGCACCCGCAGCGATACCGAGGTCGTACTGCACGCCTACCTGGAGTGGGGCGAGCAGTTCGTCGACCGGCTCAACGGCATGTACGCCTTCGGCGTGTGGGACGCGCGCACCGAGGAACTGGTCTTGGTACGCGACCGCATGGGCGTCAAGCCGCTCTACTACCACCGGACCCCCCACGGCCTCGTCTTCGGCTCCGAGCTGAAGGCGCTGTTCACCCACCCGTCGGTGCCGCGTTCCGTCGACCGCGAGGGACTGTGCGAGGCCCTGGACATGGTGAAGACGCCGGGGCACGCCGTGTTCTCCGGCATCAACGAGGTGCGTCCCGGCGAGGTGCTGCGCATCCGCCGCCAGGGCGTACTGGCGCGCAGGTATTGGCGGTTGGAGGCGCGCGAGCACACCGAGAGCCTGACGGCCACGATCAGCACGGTGCGCGGGCTCCTTGAGGACATCGTGTCCCGCCAGCTCGTCTCCGACGTACCGCTGTGCTCTCTGCTGTCCGGCGGCCTCGACTCGTCCGCGGTGACGGCGCTCGCCGCACGGGGGCTGAAGGAACGGGGCGAGGGGCCGGTGCGCTCGTTCGCGGTCGACTTCGCCGACGCCGGGGAAGGATTCGCCCCCGACGCGGTACGGGCGTCGCCGGACGCGCCGTTCGCCCGGGAGCTGGCGGCGCACGTCGGCGCCGACCACAGCGAGGTGCTGCTGGACAGCGCGGAGCTGGCCGACCCGGCGGTGCGGGCCGCGGTGCTGCGCGCCACGGACCTGCCGCCGGCCTTCTGGGGCGACATGTGGCCGTCGCTGTACCTGCTGTTCCGCGCGGTACGGCAGCGCTCCACCGTCGCCCTGTCCGGCGAGTCCGCCGACGAGCTGTTCGGCGGCTATCTGTGGTTCCGCAACCCCAACGCGGTCGCCGCCGACACCTTCCCCTGGCTCACCTCTGGATCGGCCCGCTACTTCGGCGGGCTCGGCCTGCTCGACCAGGGCCTCCGGGAGAAGCTGGACATCCCCGGCTACCGCGACGCCCGCTACCGCGAGGCCCTCGCCGAGGTGCCCGTACTGCCCGGCGAGGAGGCCCGGGAGCGGCGGATGCGCGAGATCACGTATCTCAACCTGACCCGCTTCGTGCAGACCCTGCTGGACCGCAAGGACCGCATGAGCATGGCCGTGGGCCTGGAGGTCCGGGTGCCGTTCTGCGACCACCGGCTCGTGGAGTACGTGTCCAACGTGCCGTGGGCGATGAAGACGTTCGACGGACGGGAGAAGAGCCTGCTGCGGGCCGCGACCGCCGACCTGCTGCCGTCCTCGGTGCTCCAGCGCGCCAAGACCCCGTACCCCGCGACGCTGGACCCGCGCTACGCACAGGCCCTGCGGACGGAGTTGGCCGGTGTGCTGGCCGATCCGGACGCGCCGGTGCGGCCGCTCCTCGACCTCGGCAAGGCCCGTCGCGCCGCGGACCGGGAGGCGAGCGGGGTGAGTCGCCCGTACGACCGCGGGAGCGTCGAGATGGCACTGTGGCTCGACGCGTGGCTGCGTCGGTACGGGGTGTCGCTGGAAATCTGACGGCGGTGGTACGCGAAAGGCCCGCCCCTTCCCGGGGGCGGGCCTTTCGGTGTGCGCGGCGTCAGCGCTTGCCGGCGGCGAACTCCCTGAGCGACTGGGCCACGTAGTCGATCATCTCGGTCGTCAGGCCGGGGTACACGCCCACCCAGAACGTCCGCTCCAGGATGACGTCGCTGTTGGTGAGGTCGCCGACCACCCGGTACTCGCGGTCCAGGTAGCCGGGGTGGCGGGTGAGGTTGCCCGCGAACAGCAGCCGGGTGCCAATGTTGCGGTCGCCGAGGAAGCGCAGCAGGTCGTACCGGTCGAATCCGGCCTCGTCGGTCAGCGTGATCGCGAAGCCGAACCAGCTCGGGTCGCTGCCCGGCGTGGCGGTCGGCAGCAGATAGGCGCCGACGCCCTCCAGGCCGTCGCGCAGCCGCTGCCAGTTGCGGCGGCGCGCGGCGCCGAAGTCGTCGAGCCGCGACAGCTGGCTCAGGCCGAGCGCGGCCTGGAGGTCGGTGGCCTTCAGGTTGTAACCGACGTGCGAGAACGTGTACTTGTGGTCGTAGCGCTCCGGCAGGTCACCGAGCCGGTAGAGGAACCGCTTGCGGCAGGTGTCGTCCTCGCCGGGCTCGCACCAGCAGTCACGGCCCCAGTCGCGCATGGACTCGACGATCCGCGCGAGAATCAGGTTGTCGGTGAGGACGCAGCCGCCCTCACCCATCGTGATGTGGTGCGCGGGGTAGAAGCTGGTGGTGGCCAGGTCGCCGAAGGTGCCGGTCAGCTTTCCCTGGTACAGGGAGCCCACCGCGTCGCAGTTGTCCTCGATCAGGAACAACCCGTGCTCGTCGGCGAGCCGGGCGATCTCGTCCACCTCGTACGGGTTGCCGAGGGCGTGGGCCAGCATGATGGCCTTGGTCTTCGGGCCGATCGCCGCCGCGATCTTCTCGGCGGACGCGTTGTAGGTGCCCAGCTCGACGTCCACGTAGACCGGCGTCATGCCGTTCTGGTAGATGGGGTTCACAGTGGTCGGGAAGCCCGCGGCGACCGTGATCACCTCGTCGCCGGGGCACAGCCGCCGGTCGCCGAGCTGCGGCGACGTCAGCGACGACAGGGCCAGCAGATTCGCCGACGAGCCGGAGTTCGTCAGGTGGGCCTTGCGCAGGCCGAGCGTCTTGGCGAAGCGGCGCTCGAACGTACGGGAGCTGACGCCCGCCGCGATCCGCATGTCCAGGGCCGCTTCAGTCAGCGCGACCCGGTCCTCGGCGGTGAGGACCGCGCCGGACGGCAGGATCGGTGTGGCGCCGGGGACGAACTCCGTCTCGCCGGACGCTTCCAGGTGGTATTTCTCCACCGCTTCAAGAATCAGCCGCTTGGCCTCGACGGCCATCGTCCACCTCCAGGTCAGGATGGCCGCCACCCTCATCGACGGGCTTCGACATCGCTTCAAGTCACGATGGAAGGCGGTGGTGACGGCGGTGTTCACAGCGGTGTTCACGGCGCCGGGAGGGAGCGCGCGGCCCGCGGGCCGCCGCTCGACGCGTGCTCCAAGGACGGCTGCCAGGGTGGCCGACGTCTCGTTGCACGACCCTGAACCCGGAGGCTTCCTTGCGTTGGGAGAACCTGTACGTGTCCGGCGTGGCCAGTTGGCTGCCGCCCCTCGTGTCGGCCGACGAAGCCGTCACCGTGGGCCTCTTGGAGCCCGAGCGGCGCAAGCTGCGCGGGATCGACTCGCTCGCGGTGGCGTCCGACGCCGAGCGGGACGCGCCCCCGCGGATGGCGGTGCGGGCGGCCCGCGAAGCGCTGAGCCGGGGCGGCACCGACCCCGCGGACGTGGCCCTGGTCCTGCACGCCTCGCTCTGGTACCAGGGCATCGACATGTGGCCGGAGGCGAGTTACGTCGCCCACGAGGCTGTCGGCCGTCAGGTGCCCGCGTTCAGCATCGCGCAGCGCTGCAACGGCGGCATGGGCGGCCTGGAACTGGCCGCCTCCTACCTGGGCGCCGGCCCGGCGTCGGGGCACGCCGCCCTGATCACGACGGCCGACCGGTTCTCCGGGCCGCGCGTCGACCGCTGGAACACCGTCGACGTGACGATGTACGGCGACGGGGCGAGCGCGCTGGTCCTCTCCACGCGCGGCGGCTTCGCCCGGGTGCTCGCCACGGTGACGTCCGCCGACAACTCGCTGGAGATACTCGGCCGCGGCGACGAGCCGTTCCGGCGCCACCCGCAGATTCCCGTACCCACGGTCGACCTGGGGCAGCGCACCGTCGACGGCGCCCGCGCCGCGGCGTACGAGGACCTCCCCCACCGCTACATCGACCTGCTGGTAGCGGCGCGGAACCGCGTCCTGGAGGACTCGGACACGGCCGTCGAGGACATCGCTCGGGCCGTCATCCCCGTCTCCCGGCGCGGCACCGGGCACGAGTTGCACGACCTGCTCGGGGTGCCCGACGAGCGCACCTCCTGGTCGTTCGGCCGCACGACAGGTCACCTCGGTGCGGGTGACCAGTTCGCCGGGCTCGCCGAGCTGACGGAAACGGGGGCCGTCGGACCCGGCGACCGTGTGCTGCTGTTCGGCGGCGGAGCGGGCTACACGTGCACGGCAGCGGTCGTGGAGATCCTCGGCTCCACCACCGTGTGAGACGGGTGGCCCGGCCGGGCCGTCGCCTCACCGTCCGCCCGCGACCGTCAGGACCTGGCCCGAGATGTTGCCGTTGGCGCCGGAGCCCAGAAACAGCGCGGCGGCGGCGACCTCGGCCGGCTCGCTCAGACGGCCCGTCGGGGTCAGCAGCCGCTCCTCGTCGCGCACTTCCGCGGGCAGAACGGTACGGACGCCCTCGGTGAGGGTGAGGCCGGGGCTGATCACGTTGACCAAGACGCCGCCCCGGCCCACGTCCCAGGCGAGGCTGCGCATCAGGCCGTGCAGCGCCATCTTCGCCGCGCCGTAGATCTCCTGGCGGGGCTTGCCGTCGACCGCCACGTGCGAGGACACGAAGACCACCCGCCCCCAGCCCCGCTCCCGCATGCCCGGCAGCACCGCCTGCACCGTGCGGACGGTGCCGGAGATGTTGCCCTCCAGCAGCGGCGCCCACTCGTCCGGCGACAGGTCCTCGAACCGCTCACCGGCGGTGCGGCGGCGCGGCCGGACCAGGGCGTTGGCCACCAGCACGTCGACGCCGCCCCAGCTGGCGGTCACCTCCTCGACGGCGGCCCGGGGCGAGTCCGGCTCGTCGAGCGCGTACCGCACGTGGCAGGCGCGGCCGTCCGCGGCGCCCAGCTCATCGGCGGCGCGTGCGGCGGCCTCCTCGTCGGTCCGCCAGGTCAGTGCGACCCGCGCCCCCTCGGCGGCGAACGCCCTGGCCACGGCCAGCCCGATGCCCTTGCTGCCTCCGGTCACCAGCACCGTCCGGTCCCGTACGCCCCAGTCCATCCGACCCCTCCTGATCTCCGCCTGTCTGTCCGGCCGACCTGGCCGCAGGCAGCATGGCGTCCCGGTTTCGAACCTGGTTCGAAGTCGCGGTTGGGCGGGCGGGCAGGCCCCTCGACGGCGGCTCGGCCCGCCGTCGAAGCCCCGACGACACCATCGCCCCGGCCTTTCCCGACTCCGTTCGAGGTGATGATCTTGCGCGTACTGCTCACCACGTGGGCATGGCCGTCCCATCTCTATCCGATGGTCCCCCTCGGCTGGGCCCTGCAGGCCGCCGGACACGACGTCCGGGTCGCCGTCGGCCCGGGGCTCGCCGACGCCGTGGGCCGGGCCGGGCTGAGCCCGGTGACGGTCGCGGACGACGCGGATCTCGTCGGCATGTCGACGGCTCCGGCCCTGAAGTCCTGGCACCGGCAGGCCCGTTGGACCAACGACTGGCAGGGCAGGCCGGAGCTGCTCAGCCCGTCGCAGCAGGAGATGTACGCCGCGCTCGGGCACAAGCAGACCGCGATGGCCGCGGCGATGGTGGACGGCCTGATCGGCTTCGCCCGCGCCTGGCGGCCCGACCTGGTCGTGCACGACGCGGTGACGTTCGCCGGCCTGGTTGCGGGCGCGGTCCTCGACGTGCCGACCGCGGCGACGCTGTGGGGCAACATCGTGCTGCCCAGGCACCACCGCGACCCGCTGACCGGGAACCTCGCGCCGGACTTCGCAGCGCTGTTCAAGCGGTTCGGCGTGGCGCCCAAGCCCGAGCCGGACGTGTGGATCGATCCCTGCCCGCCCCGCATGTCGCTGCCCTCGCCCGACCCCCGCCTGCCCTGCCGCTACGTCCCCTACAACGGCCCCGGCACCGGCCCGGACTGGCTGCTCGATCCGCCCTCCCGGCCCCGCGTCTGCGTCACCTGGGGCATCACCAGCGCGCGCATCGGGGGCGGGACCCCGGACGTCTTCGACCAGGTCCTCGCCGCCGTGCACGGCCTCGACGCAGAACTCGTCCTGGCCCTGTCCGACACCGGGCAGGCCCCGCCGGAGGGACTGCCGGCAGGGACCCGCGTCGTAGAGAACCTGCCGCTGAGCCTGCTCCTTCCGTCCTGCTCGGCCGTCGTCCACCAGGGCGGCGGCGGCACGACGATGACATCCGTCTGGTCCGGCACACCCCAGCTGATCGTCTCGCCGCGCCCCGAGCAGATGATGACCGGCGACCGCCTGGAGACGCTCGGCGCCGGGCGCCACCTCGTACGCGGCGACCTGGCCGCCGGGACAGCGCGGTCCGGTACGCGGCGGATCCACGACGCCCTGGTGGGGCTGCTCGACGACGCCGCGTACGCCCGCGCCGCCCGCGAACTGCGCCACAACATGCTCGCCCAGCCCACCCCGGCGGCCCTCGTGCCCCACCTCGAATCCCTCGCCGCGTCCGGACCCGCGGGCGCGCCCGCCGCCGGGCCGCACCGGAAGGACATCCGTTGAGCACCGCAGCCCCCGCCCACACCGTGCCCCCGCACGCACCCCGCACCGCCGAACTCGGCGCCGTAGCAGCCCGGTTCGCCGAGCGGACCGAGGCGCTGCGCGCCCTGCCCGCCGAGGTCGTCGACGCGCTGCGGGACGCCGGGTTCGCCCGGCACCTCGCGCCCACCGCGCACGGCGGCGCCGACGGCTCGTACTCCGTACTGCTGCACGCGGTCGCCGAGATCGGCGAGAACTGCGCGGCGACGGCCTGGAACGCGGCCGTGTACGCCGTCCTCGGCCGGATGGCCGCGCACCTGCCGCCCGCAGGGAGGGCGGAGATCTGGGGTGCGGAGCCGGGCGCCGACGCGTTGTTCGCTGCGTCGATCGCACCCGCCGGGCAGGTGGTGCGGGACGGTGACGGCTACCGCCTGAGCGGCACCTGGCCGTTTGCGAGCGGCGTCGACGACGCGGCCTGGACGCTGCTCGGCGCGTTCACACCGGAGCGCGAGTACCGCTTCTTCATGGTGCCGCGCGCCGCCTACCGCGTCCTGGACACCTGGGACAACGTCGGCCTGGCGGGCACCGGCAGCCACGCCGTCGTCCTGGACGACGTGCCCGTCCCAGCCCGTCTGACGTGCGCGCAGGCCGACCTGATGGCCGGGGTCGTCGACGGGGAGCGGAGGCTGGTGCCGTTCAAGGCCGTCAACGGCCTGACGTTCGTGGCCCCGGCGCTCGGCGCGGCCCGTGCGGCGCTGCGCGACTCAGCGGCGCGGCTCGCGGGCAAGACGGAGATCACGGGCAAGTCCGCGCGCGCCAATCCGGCCGCGCAGACGGCGCTCGCCCGCGCCGGCGCCGAGATCGACGCCGCCGCGCTACTCCTGGAGCGCGCCGCGGCGGCGGCCGACACCGGCTCCCCCACGTCGCTCGAACTGGCCCGCGCGCCCAGGGACTTCGCCTACGCGGCCGAGCTGCTCGGCTCCGCCGTCGACCGCCTCTTCCGGACGGGCGGCGCCCGCACCCAGCACACCGGCGGATCGGTGCAGCGGGCCTGGCGGGACGTCAACTGCGCGGCGGGGCACGCGGTGCTCCAGTTCGGAACCGCCGCCGTGGTCTACGCCGACCACCTCATGGACGCCGAGAGTGCCAGGAACGGAGAACAGAACGATGTCTGACCCGACCGTCGGGGCCCCGGACACCGCAGCGGTGCCGCTGGACCTCATCACCCCCGAGGGCCCGGTGCCGCCGCGCCTGAAGCTGATGCTGCTCGCCAACGGGCAGCGGTTCACCGCCGTCGTGCACACCCTGGCCGACCTCGGCGTGGCCGATGTGCTCGCCGCCGGGCCCAGGCCGGTGCGGGAGATCGCCGAAGCGGTCGGCTGCGATGCGACGCAGCTCTACCGGGTGCTCAGGTTCGCCGTCCTGGTCGGGCTGTTCCACGAGGTGGAGCCGGAGGTGTTCGCGCTGACCGAGCTGGCCGAGGGGCTGCGCGGGGACGTGCCGGACAACGTGCGCGACGCGGTGCTGCTCGACGGCTCGGAGAAGTTCAACCGGGCGTTCACCGGCCTCGGCCACAGCGTCCGCACGGGACGCCCGGGCTTCGACCACGTGCACGGCCGGTCGTTCTGGCAGGACCTGGAGGCCGACGACGAGGCCGCGCGGGTCTTCGACGCGGCAATGACCGGCATCAGCCGCCGCCTCGGCGCGGTCTACCTCGAACGTCACGACTTCGGGGGCCCCCGGCGGATCGCCGACGTCGGCGGCGGGCGCGGCTACTTCCTCGCCTCGCTCCTGGAGCGGTACCCGGACGCGCGGGGCGTGCTCTTCGACCGGCCGCAAGTGGTCGCCGCCGCCGGGGAGCTCCTCGAAGAACGCGGCGTCGACGACCGGGCGGAGGTGGTCGGGGGCGACTTCTTCACCGACGCGCTGCCCACCGGCTGCGACACCTACGTCCTGAAGACGGTGCTGCACGACTGGCCCGACGACGGGGCCGCGCGGATCCTGCGCCGGGTGCGGGAGGCCATCGGCGGGACGGGAGCGCGGCTACTGATCCTGGAACAGGTCGTGGCGCCGATGAACGCCTGGGACCCGGCCAAGCTCCTCGACCTGGACATGATGGTGGTGATGGGCGGCCGGGAACGCAATCTCACCGAATGGCGCCGTCTCCTCGCCGGAGCGGGCTTCCGCCTCACACACGAGCCGGAGGCCGGCGACTGGACCGTCCTGGAGTGCGTCCCCGAGGACTGATCACGCCAAGGGGGCGCCCCCGGCCTTTCCGGCCGGGGGCGCCCCCTTCGTCGTACCGGCTCCGGCGATCAGCGCATGCCGTCCGCCGCCGCGCGGAGCAGCGACAGCACGTCGGCCGGGGCAGGCAGCGCGGTCATCCCCGCGCGGACCGCCGCCGTGCGGGCCCGGACGGGCTCGGCAAGGAGCGTCCGCAGGGCGGCCTCGACGCTCGGGGCGTCACCCGCCTCGTTCGGGTCGAGCATGATGCCCGCGCCCGCCGCGTCGACCCGCTCGGCGAACGCGGCGAGGACCGGCGCGAGCGGGAACATGAGCTGCGGCACCCCGGCGGCCACCGCGGTCAGGCCGGTACCGGTGCCGCCGTGGTGGATCAGCGCGTCGCAGCCGGGCAGCAGCAGCGAGAAGGGGATGCCCTCGGCGACCCGTACCCGCGGCGGCAGCGAGCCGAGCAGCCCGCGGTGCGCGGCGGTGACCGCGAGGACCACGTCTACGTCCAGCGCGGTCAGCGCCTTGAGGGTCTGTCCGAACGCCTCCGGCATCCGCTCGGGGCGGACCTGGGCCGCGGTCAGGCCCCAGGTGAGGCAGATCCGGGGGCGTCGCTTCGGCTCGCGCAGCCACGCGGGCTCGACGGCGCCGCGGCCGTTGCAGGGGACGAAGCGGATGTCGGTGCGCTCCACGCCGGCGGGCCAGCGGAGTTCGGGCGGGCAGGGGTCGATCCAGCCGGCCGGGCCGCGCGGCGGCTCGGCGCCGAACCGCTCGAACAGCGCGGCGTAGCCCGGCAGCGGGTCGCCCGTCATGTCCTGGAGCTCGTTCCGGGTGATCATCGGGGAGCCGAACATGTGGCTGAAGACGGGAACGCCGAGGACCGCGCCGACGACGGTGGCGGCGTAGCAGACGGTGTCGTGCACGATGACGTCCGGACGCCAGTGCCGGGCGAACGCCAGCAGGTCGTCGACCATGGCGTCGGCGACCACGAACTGCTTCTCGGCGAGCGCGCGGTAGACGGCCGCCACCTCGCCACCCGCCGCCTCGGGCGAGCGCGCCCAGTCCCGCGGCCACGGCTCCTTCTCCCCCAGCCAGGCGGCGAGTCCCTCGGTGCGCCGGGCCAGCTCTTCGCGCGAGACGTCCCGGCCCACCGGCACGGCGGTCAGCCCGGCGCCGACGACCGCGTCGGTGCAGGACGGCGGCGCGGCCACCCTGACGTCGTGCCCGGCGGCCCGCGCCGCCCACGCGAGCGGCACCATCGGCAGCAGGTGGGACGACCCGGTCCAGGTCGCGAACAGTACGCGCATGTGCCCTTCTTCCATGTCCATGTGCCTGGGGGACGACCGTCGGCCCCCGGCGCGGGCGCACCCTCATGCCGGGGGCGCCGGCAGGTCCTGCCACAGATCGGCGACCGCGTCCTCCAGGCTCCGCCGCGGCGTCCAGCCGAGGAGGTCGCGGGCGAGCCGGATGTCGACCTCCAGGCACTCGGGCGGGGTCGCGGCGGCGCTCTCCGGGAGCGGTTGTTCCATGATCTCCGCGGGGACCCCGCTCACCTTGATCAGCAGTTCCACCAGGGAGCGCACGGCGACGGCCCGGCCGCTGCCGATGTTCACGACCCGGGCGCGGACCGCGGAGCGAGCGGCGGCGCGCACGGCCGCCGCCGCGTCGGTGGCGTCGACGAAGTCGCGGGCGGCGCGCAGGGGGGTGAGCCGAATCTCAGCGGCGCGGCCCTCGCGGGCGGCGAGCCGCAGTTGGTGCGCGACCTGGCCGAGCAGGCTAGCGGCGGGCGAGCCCGGTCCGGCGATGTTCGCCATCCGCAGCACCAGGGCGTCGACGTCGCCGCGCCGGGCCGCGTCGAGGACGAGGTCGGTGCCGCGCAGTTTGGTCTGCCCGTACGCCGTGGTGGGGTGCGTCGGCGTGGACTCGTGGACGGGCCGGCCCGCGTGGGCGGGGGCGTACTCGTTCACCGAGCCCAGGTGGACGAGGCGTACGGGAGCGGCGGCCGTGCGCAGACCGTCGAGCAGACACCGCACCAACTCCGCGTTGGCGACGGCCATCTGCGCCTCCGACGCCGCCCACACGGCGCCCGCAGCGTTCACCACCACCGAGGGGCGGCCGCCGGTGAGGGCGCGGCCCAGCTCCTCGGGAGGGGTCGCGCACAGGTCGAGGGCGAGGGCACGCGTCCCCGGGGGGACGGGCGACGCGTGCCGGGACACGGCGATCACGTCGTTGTGCTCGTTCCGGAACGCGGCGCATACGTGTCTGCCGACGAAACCGGTTCCGCCCAGGACGACCACCCGGGCGTGGCCGCCCTCGGGGGTGTCCTGCTGGTCTGTGGCGTTGCCGAACATGGGGACCTCCGCGCACCCGGTACCTGTGCCGCCCCCGTCGTGCCACCGGGTCGGCGGCTGCCGGCGGGACGGCCTCGGCATGGTCCGGGGTGGGGTTCAAGGCTGTGTCCACGGTGCCTGGTGGCAGGTTCCGCCACGGAGCCTCAATCGAGAATCGAATGGGGCGGCCTACCGTCCGCACACTATGGACATTCGGGAACTCGCGGTGCCGCGCGCCTGGCGGATCACACCGCAACAGCACTCCGACCGCCGCGGGTCGTTCTTCGAACTGCACCGCTACAGCCGGGCAGCCGAGGAGACGGGGCGGCCCTTTCCGGTCGCGCAGGTGAACTTCTCCAGTTCCCGGCGAGGCACGCTGCGCGGTATCCACGGCACGGTGACGCCACCGGGCCAGGCGAAGGTGGTGACGTGTGTGCGGGGCGCGGTCCTCGACGTCGTGGTGGACACGCGCATCGGCTCGCCCACGTTCGGTCAGTGGGACATGACGCGGCTGGACGCCGAGTCCGGGGCGGCGGTGTACCTGTCCGAAGGGCTCGGCCACGGCTTCCTCGCGCTGACCGACGACGCCTGCGTCTGCTACCTGTGCTCCTCGGAGTTCGTCCCAGGCAGCCAGGTCGACATCAACGCTCTGGACCCGGACCTGGACATCGGCTGGGGCCTGACGGAGGCTCCGCTGATGTCGGACAAGGACGCCGCCGCGATGAGCCTGGCGGAGGCCGCCGCGGCGGGGCTGCTGCCGATGTACGAGGAGTGCCTCGCCCTGGAGGCGAACCTGCGCGGGTCCGGATGACGTCGGCCCGGCTCCGGACCGCCCCGGTCTCCGGCCCCGGCACGGCCGGACGGATCCCGCCGGTCCGCCTGCACAATGGTCCGGTGGCAAGTGGGGTGCGGATCGGCATGCTGGGCGAGTTGGACGTCCGGACGTGCGAGGGCGCGGCCGTGGCGGTGCCGGGCAGCAGACTGCGCGGGCTGCTGGTGCGGCTTGCCCTGGCGGACGGCCGTCCGGTGCCGAGCGAACTGCTCATCGGCGAGCTGTGGAGCGACGCCGACCGCCCGGCCGGTGCCGTCAACGCCCTTCAGGTCCTGGTGTCCCGGCTGCGCCGGACGCTGCCGGAGGGCCTGGTCGAATCCCGTCCGCGCGCCTACCGCCTCGCGGTGCCGCCGGACGCCCTGGACGTCAGGGAGTTCGAGGAGCTGGCGGCGCGCGGGCGCTCCCTGCTCGGCACGGACGACGTCCGGGCGGCGGCGGCGCTGCGCGCGGCGCTCGCCCTGTGGCGCGGCCCCGCCCTGGCCGACCTGGACGACACCGGTTTCGTCCGCGTCCAGCGCGACCGGCTGGCGGAACTGCGCCTCGCCGTCACGGAGGACCGCTTCGAGGCCGAGCTGTCCGGCGGCGACGGAGCCGGGCTCGTGCCCGACCTGGAGGCGCTGGTCGCCGCGCACCCGCTGCGGGAGCGGCCGCGCGCTCAGCTCATGCGCGCGCTGAGCGCCGCAGGACGGCAGGCCGACGCCCTCGCCGCGTACGAGGAGAGCCGCCGCCTGCTCGCGGACGAACTCGGCGTCGACCCGGGCCCCGAACTGGCCGGTGCGCACCTGGCCGTACTGCGCGGGGAGGCCGCCCCGGCCGTGCGGGGCCCGAGAACCCCGAAGAGCACCGAGAGCACCGAGAGCCCGGAGACCCGGGTGCCTCCGGAGCGCCCCTCGCCCCGCCCCCGTACCAACCTCCGCGCCCAGTTCACCCCCTTCGTCGGCCGGGAACAGGAAGTCGCCGACATCGAGCGGCTGGTGCGCACCCGGCGGCTGCTCACGCTGGTCGGTCCGGGCGGCGCGGGCAAGACCCGGCTCGCGGCCGAATGTGCGGCCCGGCTCGCGGAGGCTGTGCCCGACGGAGCCTGGCTGGTCGAACTGGCCGCCGTCGCCGATCCCTCCGACGTGCCGCAGGCCGTCGTCACCGCGCTCGGGCTGCGCGAGGGCGGGCTGATGACCCCGGCCGTCACCAGCCCGCAGGGTCCGCGCGACCGGCTGGTGGCGGCGCTACGGGACAAGCGGACCCTGCTCGTCCTGGACAACTGCGAGCAGGTCGTCGACGCCGTCGCCGTGCTCGTCGACGCGCTGCTCGGGCAGTGCCCGCAGGTGCGGGTGCTCACCACGAGCCGGGAGCCGCTCGGCATCACCGGCGAGCAGCTCGTGCCGGTGCTGCCGATGCCGGTGCCGGATCCGGGCACCCCCGTTGGGCTCGCCGTACGCAGTCCGGCCGTACGGCTCTTCGCGGAGCGCGCCGCCGCCGCGCGCCCCTCATTCCGGGTCGCCGAGGACAACGTGGGCGTGGTCCTGGACATCTGCCGCGCCCTGGACGGGCTGCCGCTCGCCCTCGAACTGGCGGCGACCCGGCTGCGCTCGATGTCGCCGCGGCAGGTCCGCGACCGGCTCGACGACCGGTTCGCCCTGCTCACCGCGGGCAGCCGGACGGCGCTGCCGCGGCAGCAGACGCTGCACGCGGTGGTCGACTGGAGCTGGGAGCTGCTGACCGCCACCGAGCGCGAACTGGCCGCCGCGTTCGCGGTGTTCCGCAGCGGAGCGGTGCTGCGGACGGTGGAACGGGTGACCGCAGACGATCCGGGCGCGCGGCGCCCGACGGTGCTCGGGCAGGACGTCGTCGACGCGCTGACGGGGCTCGTCGACAAGTCGTTCCTGACCGTCACCGACACCGAAGGCGAGCCCCGCTACCGGATGCTGGAGACCGTCCGCGCCTTCGCCCTCGCCAAGCTGGACACCACCGGCCGCGGCGAGCGGGTCAGGCACCGGCACGCGGAGTTCTTCCTGGACCTCGCCGAGCGCGCCGAGCCGCAACTGCGCCGCGGGGACCAGCTCGACTGGCTGCGGGCGCTCACCGCCGAGCACGACGAGCTGATGGCCGCGCTCAGCTGGGCCGTGGACCGGGGCGAGAGCTGCCTGGCGACCCGGCTGGTTGCGGCCCTGGGCTGGTACTGGTTCCTGCGCGGGCGCCGTCAGGAGGCGGCGCAGTGGGCCGGGCGCGCCCTGGCCCTCGGGCAGGCCGAAGTGCCGCCCGCCGCGCGGGTCCTGGCCCTGGTCACCGCCGTACCGCAGCCGGACGGCGCGGGTCCGGCGCCCGACGACTTCCGCTCCCGCATGGCTGAGGCGCGCGTCCTCATCGACGGGATGGAGCGGGACGGACACCCGTTCTCGCATCCGGCGCTCGGGCTGTTCGAACCCATCGCGAGCATGCTCAGCGGCGACGGCTCGCTCCTGGAGTCGCTGGCCCGCCGGTCCGAGGACCCCGACCCGTGGGTGCGGGGCCTGGCCCGGCTGCACCGCGGGCGGATCGCGATGACGCTGGGCGAGCCCGAGCGGGCGGCGGCCGACTACCGCGTCGCGGCGGGGCTGTTCCGCGGCATCGGCGAACGCTGGGGCACGGCGCAGGCGCTGGTGGCCGCAGCGGAGACACCGGGCATGCGCGGCGAGCGGGGCGCGGCGGTCGGCGCTCTGGAGGAGGCGCTGCACCTGGTCGCGGAGCTCGGCGACCGGGAGGACCAGGCCCTGTTGATGGTGCGGCTCGCCACCGAGCGGGCCCGCGCGGGCGACCTGGAGCGCGCCCGGAGCGAGCTGGCCGACGCGCTGCACTTGGCGGACGAGCTGGGCGCGCGTGAGCAGCGGGCGCTGGCGCTGTGGGCGACGGGCGAGGTCGCCCGCCGGGCCGGGGTGCCCGAGGAGGCGCGGCCGTGGCTGGAGCAGGCCCTGGCCGAGTTCGCGGCGCCGGGCCGGTTCGGGGACCGGGTGCACGCGCTGGTCCTCGCGTCGCTGGGCTTCGTCGAGGCCGCAGCGGAGCGCGGGACCGCCGCCCGGGAGCGGTTCGCCGAGGCGGTGGCGGCGCTGCCGCCGGTGCCGGACCCCGGCGTCCTCGCCTGTCTGCTGGAACTGCTCGCGGAGACGGAGCTGGCGGCGGGCCGCCCGGAGCGGGCCGCCGCGCTGCTGGGTTCGGCGGGCGCGCTGCCCGGCGCGGACGACGGCCTGGCCCGTCCGGACGCCGACCGCGTGTCCGCGGCCGTGCGCCGGCAGCTGTCCGGGGCGGAGTACGCCACCGCGTACGCACGGGGGGCCGCCACCCGCCGCGACGCGGCGATCGCGTTGCTGCGGGAGACGGCCGGACGTACCTGACGTTCGCGCCCCCGGACGTACCTGACACACCCGCGCCCCTGGACAGACCCAGGGCCTGTCCAGGGGCGGTGCGACCGTCGTCAGGCCAGTGCCTCCAGGGCCGGGACGAGGGCTGCCGGGGTGGGCTGGACGGTCATGGCGGTGCGTACCCGCTCGGCGCCCGCGCGCGGTTCGGGGTCGTGGAGCACGGTGCGCAGCGCCTCGGCGATGCACGCGGCATCGAGCTGGTCGTCGGCGGTCAGGCTGACCCCGGCGCCGACATCGGCGACGCGCCGGCCGCACTGGGCGAGGGCCGGGTTGAACTGCGGCAGCACGACCTGCGGCAGCCCGTGCGCGAGCGCGGTGAGGGCCGTGCCAGAGCCACCGTGGTGGACGACGGCCGCGCAGCCTTCCAGGAACAGGTGCAGCGGCGTCGGTTCGACCAGGCGGACGGACGATGGCAGAGAGCCGACCTGCGCACGCAGGTCGGGGGCGAGCGGGACGAGCAGTTCGACCCGGTCGAGGTCCACCACCGCCGCAGCGAGCGTCTTCAGGAGGGTGAGTCCGCCGAGGTGCGCGGGCATGCTGCCGAGGGACACACAGATCCGGGTGGGGGCGCCGGGAGTCCGCCGGGCCCAGGGCGGCACCGACCCGGTGCCGTTGAACGGCACGTGCCGGGTCGTCATGGCGGGTGCGGCTTCCGGGAACTGGAGCCCGGGCGGGCACGGGTCGACGATCGCGGCGGGGTCGGGGAGCCCGTCGGGCAGGCCGAGGCGGGCGCAGAGGTCCGCGAGGGCTTCGCGGGCGGGTCCGGCGGCCTCGGTGGTCATGGTCTCGGGGCCCCAGCGGTGCACCACCACCGGCACGTCGAGCACGCCGCCGAGGACGCGCGCGCCGAACTCCAGCGGGTCGGCGACGATCAGGTCGGGCCGCCACCGGCGTCCCACCGCCACCTGGTCGTCGATGACGCCGTCGACGCGCTGCCGCCAGCGCGCGGCGAGCTGTTCCCAAGTGGGCTGCCAGACCCCGCCGGGCACGGCGGCCTGCTCCTTGGCGATCTGCGTCATCTTGCGGCGCCGCTCGGCCTCAAGCTGCTCGCTGCCGACGACGGCGGTGAGCAGTCCGGCGGACTCGGCATGCGGGACGAGGTCGGGCTGGCAGGCGAGCAGGACGTCGTGGCCGGCGGCGCGCAGCGCGTCGGCCAGCGGCACCATGGGCAGCAGATGGCTCGGTACGGAGACCGAGGCGAGGAGCACCCGCACGGCGCTCAGCCCGCCAGCTCTTCGAGCGCCGGCACCAACTGCGCGGGCGTCGGCATCGCGGCCATCTCGTCGCGCAGCTTGGCAGCGGCGGTGACGTGGCCGGGGTCGTCGAGCAGCGCGCGCAGCGCGGCCCGTACCTGCTCCGGGTCGTTCTGCGTCTCGGCCTCGTCGAGGGCGCGGCCCACGCCGATGCCGACGACGCGGTCGGCGACGACGAACGTGTCGGTGATGCCGGGGAGTACGAGCTGCGGCAGCCCGAACGCCGAGGCGGTGAGCGTGGATCCGGCGCCGCCGTGGTGCACGACCGCGTCGCAGGTGCCAAGGAAGAGGTTGAGCGGGGCCGGGTCGACGACCCGTACGTTGTCGGGCACGGGCCCCAGTTCGTCCTGGAACTCGCGCTCCAGCGTCAGCACCAGCTCCACGTCGTCGAGCGCACCCCCGGCCTCCGCGACGGTTCGCACCAGCGGCAGCCCGTTCAGCGCCGCCGTCAGCCGTCCGAAGGTCACGCACACCCGGCGCCGCCCGAAGGGCTTGTCCCCGGCCCAGTCCGGCAGCGAGCCGGACCCGTTGAACGGCACGTACCGCATGCCCTGGCCGGCCGGGGCCTCGGGGACCTGGAGGCTGGGCGGGCAGGGGTCGAGGACCAGCGCGGGCCGGGGCAGCCCGTCGAGGCCGAGCCGGCCGAGCATGGTGCCCATGGTGCGGGCGGCCATCTCCTGACCGGGGAAGCCCGCCGGGTCCACGCCCCAGCGCCGGTTGACGACCGGGATGCCGAGGACGCCGCCGACGAGCAGCGCGCTGAACTCCAGCGGGTCGGCCACGATCAGGTCGGGCTTCCACTCCCGGGCCAGCGCCAGGTACTGGGAAACCATGTAGCGGCAGTGGATGAGCCAGATCTTGTTGACGTCGTCCCAGTGGCCGTCGCGGACCCGGGTGTGCCCGACCTCGATCGGCCGCTTGCCCTCGGGCAGCCCCGAGGTGAGCGGTTCGAGCGCGTCGAACCACTCGCCTACGACGGCGGTGCACAGCCCCGCCCCGTGCGCCGTCCCCACGATGTCGGGTTGCCCCGCGACCAGCACGTCGTGCCCCGCCGCGCGCAGCGCCCACCCCAAGGGGATGGAGGGGGCGAAATGTGTGGACACGGGGGTGCTCATGAGCAGGACGCGCATGGAGGTTTCTCCCTCACCGGCTGACGATGGACGACGTGCGCCGTCCATCGTCAGCAGGCGCGTCCAGCCTCGTTCGGGGCTGGGTGGAGGCTCCGCCTCCGTCCGTACGCGCGGGGCTACTCCGCCAGCAGGCGGTACAGGGAGCGCCGGGCGTCCACGAGAATCCCTCGGACCTCCGCGTAGCGGTCGTCGTCGGCTTCGTACAGGGCGTGCCGGACCGCGGTCACCACGTGCTCACACAGGGTGTCGATCCCCTGTATCCGCGCGTCCCCGGCGAACGCCACGCCGCGCCAGACCGCTTCGGCGTGCACCCGGTTCTCCGCCACATGGATGCGCCCCGCCTCGGTCAGGCGGAACCCGCGGCGCCTGCCCCCCTCCAACGGCTCGATCAGCCCGTCCTTCTCCAGCTGTTCCAGGGCCGGGTAGACCGCGCCCGGGCTGGGCCGCCAGGCGCCCTGGCTGCGTTCGGCGATGCGCTGGACGACCTGGTTGCCGTTGAGCTGCTCCTCCTCTGCGAGCAGCGTCAGCGCGGCCGTGCGGATGTCACCGCGGCCCGGCTTGTGGACGCGCAGCGCGGTCACCCCGGCGGACGGCCCGGCGGGCCGCAGCGCCATGGAGGCGGCGGCCCCTGCAGGCTCCGGCGGCAGTGCCGACTCCGCGCGCGGGGCAACGGGCGGCACGGCACGGACATCAGCGGGCTCTACGGTCGGCGGGATCTCGGTGTCGTTCATCACGGACCACCTGCTCTCATCTACAGAAGTTCTACAGAAGAAGCTCAACGAAAAGAACCGTACCTCTAGAACTTCTATAGAACAACTGCCTGTGTCCGGGAGCGCACGAAGCCGGCAGCACGGCTCGGCCCCGGCTCAGTCCCGGCTCAGGTTCCTGACAGGTCCGGCTCAGCCCCACCCACCACGGTGACAACCGGACCAGCGAGGCCCCGCCGCCTCGCCCACCCGACGAAGGAGCCACGCGGAGATGACAGGACCGACCGCCACCAAGGCGTCACCCACGCCCGGGGCCGCGAAGGCGATGTCGCCGACCATGATCAAGCTGATCTCGGCCGGCGCCCTCGGCGTCCTGCTGCTGGCCAGCCTCGACCAGACCATCGTCGGCAGCTCGGCGTGGACGATGGCCCGGGACCTCGACCCGGCGCACGGCCTGGACCTGCTGCCCTGGCTATTCACCGTCTACCTGCTGGCGTCCACCGCCACGCAGCCGCTGTACGGCAAGCTCAGCGACGTCTTCGGGCCGAAGAAGGTGTTCCTCTTCGCCACCGGCCTTTTCCTGGTCGGCTCGATGCTGTGCGGCGCCGCCCAGGACATGGAGCAGCTCATCCTGTTCCGCGCGATCCAGGGCCTCGGCGCGGGCGGCCTCGTCGGCGTCACACTCGTCATCGTCGCCATGATCTCGCCCCCCAAGGACCGAGCCCGGCGCTCGGGTATCGGCGGCGCCATCATCGGCGGAGGCAGCGTCGCGGGGCCGCTGCTCGGCGGTGTCGTCAGCGAACACCTCGGCTGGCGCTGGCTGTTCTTCATCAACCTGCCGCTGGGCATCGCGGCCGTCGCAGTCATGGTGTACGCGCTGCACCTGCCCGCGGGCACGCGGCGCAAGGAGCCCGTCGACGTGGTCGGCGCGGTGCTGATCGCCGCCGCGGCGAGCGGACTGCTGCTGGTCGCCGACTGGGGCGGCACCAAGTACTCCTGGACGTCGCCGCTGATCCTCGTGATGGGGGTCGGAGCCGTTCTGGTGTCCGTGGCCTTCATCCTGTGGGAGCGGCGGGTGCCCGCGCCGATCCTGCCGCTGGCGCTGTTCCGCAACCCCGTCTACCGTACGGTGACGGCGCTGCAGATCGTCACTGGTCTCGCGGTGATGTCCGCGCCGGTCTATCTGGCGACGTACATGCAGATCGCGCGGTCGCAGACGCCGACCAGTTCGGCGGTGTTCACCGTGCCGCTGGCGATCGGGCTCGTGCTCTTCTCCACCTCCGGGGGCCTGTGGATCGCCCGTTCCGGCCGCTACCGCATGGTCCTCGTGATCGGCAACCTCCTGTGCACCGCGGCGCTCGCGCTGCTGGGGCTGCTGGGTGCGCACACCTCTCCGTGGGTCATCGCGGTCGACCTGTTCCTGCTCGGCTCCGGGCTCGGCGGTCTGATGCAGGTGTCGATCCTCGCCGTGCAGAACGCCGTGGAAGCCCATGAACTGGGCGTCGCCACGACGTCGGTACGGTTCCTCGGACGGATGGGGCAGGCACTCGGCACCGCCCTCCTCGGTGTGCTGCTCAACGCCTCCTTCAACGACAAGCTGCCCGGTGAGTTCTCGGACCGGCTCGGCGGGAGCGTGTCGAACCTCGGCTCGGTGCAGGAGTTGCCGGCGTCCGTGCGGGACACCGTCGTCGATGCGTTCGTCTCGGCGAACCACGTCATGTACCTCACCGCCGCCGCGGTGTCGGTCGTCGCCGTGGTGCTCTCCCTCTTCGTGAAGGAGACGATGCACGACGCGAAGAAGAGCTGGACGGAGGCGGGCGCCGAAGAGAGCGCTCCTTCTTCCAAGGGCTGACCTCGCCCTTCCCCCTGACCGCGGGGCGGTACGCGCTTCCCCCGAGCGCTGCCGCCCCGCGCTTCTCTTGTTCCGGGGCGCTCACCGCGTTGCGATCTGCTCCAGGAGAGCCACCCACGCCGAGGGGGCGGGCTGGGCGGCGGAGGCCGCGGCCAACTCGCGGGCCGCTCGGGTGGCTTCGGGGGTGTCCAGGAGAGTGGTCGCGGCGGTGCGGATGTGGTGCTCCTCCTGTTCGCCCTCCCTCAGAAGGGCCCCCGCTCCGGTCGCCGCCAGACGCTCCCCGTGCTCGACGAGATACGGCGCCTGCGGCAGCACCACTTGCGGCAGCCCGAACGCCGTCGACGTCAGCGCCGTGCCCGCCCCGCCGTGGTGCACCACCAGCACGCACCGGTCGAGAAAGAGCGTCAGCGGCACATCCTCAAGGAACACCACACCGTCCGCCGCCCCGCCCAGCCCATCCCGGACACCGGCGGGCGCCGCGACGACCACCAGCCCCGGCGCGTCCGGCCCGGTCAGAGCGCGCAGCGTGCGGCGCAGCAGCTCCGCCCCGCCCAGCGCGAGCGCCCGCGTGCCAAAGGAGACGCAGACGGCACCCGCGTACCGCCCGCGCGGCACCGGCCTGCTCCCGCTGCCGTTGTACGGCACGAACCGGATCCCGGCGCCCGTGCTCACCTCGGGTGCCTGAAGCCCCGGCGGGCACGGGTCCAGGACCAGCGCGGGGTCCGGCATCCCCGCCACGGTCAGCGGCGCGAGCGCCTCCCGGGCCCGCCGCCAGCGCTCGTCGCCGTGCGCGTCCACGCCCCAGCGGTGGTACACGAACGGGACCCCCAGCTCACCGGCGACCAGCGGCGCCGCGAACTCCAGCGGGTCCGCCACGATCAGATCGGGCCGCCACGCGCGTGCCGCCGCCAGGGCGGGGGCGAGCACCTGGTCCATCCGTTCCCGCCACCGCGCGGCGAACATCTGCCAGGGCGGTGCGCCCCCACCGGCCGCGGGCTTCCCCCGCTCCTCCGCCTCCGCCCGGGGTGCGCGGCGCTTCTCCGCGGCGCCCGCCCGCCGCCTGCCGATGTCGTCGTACATGTCCCCCACCACGGTGAGGTTCAGCCCCGCCCCCCGGGCCGTGGCCGCCACGTCCGGCTGGCAGAGCACGAGCACCTCGTGCCCGGCGGCGCGCAGCGCCCAGGCGAGGGGCACCATCGGCGTGAGATGGGTGGGCACTGGACTGGTCATGACGAGGACGCGCACGATGTTCCCCCGTGGTCGGGTGCAGGGCGCCGGAACCATCGCAGGCACCTTTCGACGACGGCTCGAAGGCCTGGTCGCGGGCCCCGGCCCCCGCTCGGCCCGGCGCACCGCCCCAGCTCGACGCCCCCACCAAATCCGCGCGAACCCGCGGTGATGTGCTGCTTCCCGGACCGCTCACTTCCGTCGCCCACCGGCCGGAAGGAGCCCACTCCTCGGCCTGGAGGCAAAGCCATGAAAGGGATCGTGCTCGCCGGAGGCAGCGGCACTCGGCTGTATCCCACGACGCTCGCCGTGTCCAAGCAGCTCATGCCGATCTACGACAAGCCCACCGTCTACTACCCGATCTCGGTGCTGATGCTCTCCGGGATCACCGACATCCTCGTCATCGCGTCGCCGGACGACCTGCCGCAGTTCCAGCGGCTGCTCGGCGACGGCAGCGGTCTCGGTGTGAACTTCAGCTACGCCGTGCAGGAACAGCCCAACGGCCTCGCGGAGTCGCTGGTCATCGGCGCCCCACACATCGGGGACGACTCCGTCGCGCTGGTGCTCGGCGACAACCTCTTCCACGGCCCCGGCCTGTCCCCGCTGCTCCAGCGCAACGCGCGGGACGTCGACGGCTGCGTCCTGTTCGGCTACCGGGTCAGCGACCCGGAGCGCTACGGCGTCGCCGAGGTCGACGACCGGGGAGGCCTGGTGTCGATCGAGGAAAAACCAGTGGTGCCGCGCTCCGACCAGGCCGTCACCGGCCTGTACTTCTACAGCAACGACGTGGTGGACATCGCCCGGAGAATCCGGCCGTCGGCCCGGGGAGAACTGGAGATCACCGACGTCAACCTGCACTATCTGGCGGAGGGCCGGGCCCGCATGGTGGAGCTGCGCCGCGGCTTCACCTGGCTCGACACCGGCACGCCCCAGGCGCTGCTGACGGCCAGTCAGTTCGTCGGCATCCTGGAGAGCAGGCAGCGCGTGCGCATCGCGTGCCTGGAGGAGATCGCCCTGCGCATGGGCTATATCGACGCCGACGCCTGCCACCGCCTCGGCGAACGGCTCGGCAAGTCGGACTACGGGCGGTACGTGATGGAGGTCGCCCGTGCCTGGCAGCCCTCCACCACGGCGGCGCCCCGGCTCGCCGGGGCGGTACCCGAACTCACTGGAGCATGATCAAGGATAAAGACACGGCCTTGTTGACGGCGTCGAGCCGGGAGACGGCGTGCAGCTTCACGAAGATGCTGTGCAGATGCCGCTTCACCGTCCCTTCGGATATGCCCAGTTGACGGCCGATCTGCGCATTGGTCATGGCCTTGCCGACCAGTTGGACGACCTCACGCTCCCGCAGGGACAGCAAGCCGTGCTCCTGCGGGACGGAGGGCGACGCGGCGAAGCCGCGGGGCGGCTGGGACCGGGCACGTGAGGGCTGCGCGTACGCCTCCGGAGCGGCGCCCCATGGCGGGGCGGGGTCACCGGTCTTGCGGACGGCGCTGTCGCGGGCCTCGACGGGGACCCTGCGCGCGGCGGCTCGCGGCCCGGCGGCGCCGGCCGGGCGCGGGCCGCCGGGCCGGGGCCAGGAGAACGCGGCCTGGGAGTCGTCCAGCCTGCTCACGTAGAGCATCGAGAGCAGATAGCGGTGCGGCACGTCCTTGGGCAGGTAGGCCCGCATACCCAGCTCCATCAGCCGCTGGAGCGTGCCGTCGGCCACGTCCCAGCTGAGGATGATGATGTCGGTGCCGGGCGAGGCGCGCAGCACCTCCGTCACGATGGACTCGACGCGCCCCGTGACGTGTTCAAGTCCCAACAGCAGGATGTCGGGCCGCGCCTCGGCGACGCCAGCGACCAGGTCCACCGCGTTTCCCGCGCTGTGCCCCACCACCCGCAGGCCGTCGTCCCGGGCGATGACGGTGCGCAGCCCTTCCCTGAATATGGTGTTCTCGTCCATGACGAAGACAGTGATCGGCCGTGCGGTCACCCACTCCGATCTCCCTCCCCGAGCCATCCCCCGTTATCCTTCCATTTCTGGCAGCATCCCGTTCACGTTCTCACCAGATTCTTACAGAGAAATCCAAGTGAGCACAGAGAGTTACCTCGGAGGCTAGCAGCAAGATCTCCATCCGGCCAACCGGCCGACGAATTGCGGCATCGTCACAAAAAGACCCTGTTCCTTCAGGCGGTCGCGCGCATCGGGAGGTGCGTGGCACCCTCATCCACCGTCTCGCTCAGCACGTACTGCTGGAGCCGTTGCAGCGTCAGTGACGGCTGGAGCCCCAGCTCCTCGTCGAGGACCCGGCGCAGCGCCTGGTACGCCTGCAACGCCTCCCCGCGGCGACCGGATTGCTTTAGGCATGTAATGAGCTGGGCGTGCAGCCATTCGTTGAGCGGGCGGGCGGCAACCAATGAGCGCAGCTCGGGCAGGAGCTCCAGGTGCCGGCCCAACCGCATATCCGCCTGGATACGCAGCTGCAAGGCACCGAGCCGCAATTCCTCCAGCTGCACCACATGCGCTTCGAGGACCTGCCCGGTGGTGACGTCGGACAGGGCGGGCCCGCGCCACAGGTCGAGCGCCTGCTGGAGCCGGCCCGACGCCTCCTCCGATCGCCCCGCCGCGAACAGGCGTTTCCCCTCACCGGCCAGCTGC
Organism: Streptomyces sp. TRM68416; assembly: GCF_014596915.1. Lineage (GTDB taxonomy): Bacteria > Actinomycetota > Actinomycetes > Streptomycetales > Streptomycetaceae > Streptomyces. The sequence goes on along the minus strand of NZ_JACVWU010000018.1, from coordinate 138,635 downwards.
TCGAAGATTCTCGCGTCGATCAGTTCCTCGTCGATCTGGAGCCGGTAGCCGGGCGCCCGGGTGACCAGGACCGGGCGGGCGGCCTCCGGGCCGAGGGCCCGGCCGAGCATTTTCCGCAGCTGATAGATATAGGTCTGGGCGGTGGTGACAGCGCTGCGCGGCGGATTGTCGATCCACAATTCATCGATGAGCGCCGGGATCTCGACGACTTCATTGACCCGGGAGAGCAGAAGCGCCAGGGTATTACGCGCTTTGGGAGCGGTCGGCGTGAAGTTCTGGCCGTTGTGCAGGACTTCAAGGGGCCCAAGGGTGTTGAACCTCAATTTTCCGGATTCCTTTCCCCGCGGCACAGGGAAAGGAGCCGACACCGGCATTTATGTTCCCCCGCGCCGCGACTTTCCGAATAGGGCGAGCCATGTGGCGTACCCAAGTATCCCCGGCTCCGGCGCACCGGCAACAGTGTTACGTCTCACGGTGCATCACTACCCGCGCACTCGGATCAATTCGCTTGCGGAGAAGGCCGGGAAGGCCGCGCGGCGCACCGCGTCGACGAGTTCGGCCTGCTCCAGGATGTCCTCGGCGTGTGCCTCGAATCCCGTCCCGTGCAGCACGGTCCGGGCGAACACGCCTGCCACGTTCACGAATTGCGCCTCCGCGTTGAGCGTCAGTTCCCTGGTACCGTCCGGGCTTTCCAGACGGAGCACCGGGGCATGGTCGTCGGGTGTGGTGAAGGCCCGGTCCAGGGTGAGGCGGCCCGCGCTGCCCCACAGCTCGTAGGAACAGCGGTAGGAACGCTCCCAGCCGAAGCTCAGCCGCGCGGTGACCCCTGCGGCGGAGCGCAGCAAAGCCCCGCCCGCGAGGTCGCCCCCGGCGGCCGGGGAGGGGGTCAGCGCCGCGCCGAGGACCTCCAGACGGCCCCCGGCGAAGAGGCGGGCTGCCCGCAGGGGGTACACCCCGGTCTCCAGGAGGCTGCTCACAGCGGCGCCCGCGGCGGCCTGCGGTGGGCCTGGAATGCCGAACTCGGCTGTGATTTCCCGGAGTTCACCGATGGCTCCGTCGCGCAGCAGCTCCCGTACCCGGGCGTGCTGGCCGTGGTGGAGGAACATGAAGCTCTCCATCACCAGCAATCCCCGGCGCCGGGCGGCGGCGACCACCCGGGCGGCGGCGTCGGGGCCGGTGACGCACGGCTTCTCGCACAGCACGTGCTTGCCCGCCTCCAGGGCCCGTACGGTCCATTCGGCGTGCATCGCGGTGGGCAGAGGGATGTACACCGCATCGATGTCCGGGCGGGCGAGCAGCCGTTCGTACCCCTGGACCGCCGCGCAGCCGTAGGGCTCGGTGAAGGAGCGTGCCTTGGCGAGGTCGCGGCTGGCGACGGCGGTGAGGTCGACGAGCGGCTGCGCGGCGAACGCCGGCAGCATGCGGCGGCGCGCGATGTCGGCGCAGCCGAGCACGCCGACGCGGACGGTCCCGGACGCGCGTTCCCTGGTCACCATGTGGTGTGCAGGCTCGCGAGCAGGCTGCGGGCCTGCACGTTGACGTAGCGGCTGTGCTGGGCCAGTTCCATGAGCTGGCGGGCTGTCATCCAGTGGTAGTCGGGGTCGTCGGCGAGCGGGACCTCGTCGCCCACTTCGACGATCAGGTAGCGGTTGTCGGCGTGGTGGAAGCGCCCGCCCTCCTCGGCGAGGACGCTGTCGAAGCGCACGGCCCCGGGGGGCGCGGCGAGCACGACGTCCAGATAGCGCGGCTGTTCCCGGTCGCGGTAGTTGACGGGCAGGCACTGCACGGTCGGGGCCAATTCGCACACGTCGAGCAGTCCGGCCTCCGTCTTGGCGTGTGCCAGAAGATGCAGTACCCCATCGATGTTCCGGGCGAGGAAGGCCACCACGCCGCGCTCGACGGGGGCGAGCAGGGGCTGGGTCCACCGGGTCACTTCCCGGGTGTCGGCCCGTACGTCGGCGGCGATGACCGTGAAGTGCTTGCCCTCCTCGTGGGCGATCTCCGTCTCGGTGCGGCGCCAGCCGGGCACGGCCGCCAGCGGCAGGGTGCGCCGGTGGAAGGTGTGGCGGGCCTTGGCCTCCGTGATCCAGCCGAGGAGTTGTCCGGTGCCGTGCCGGGCGGGCGCCCGCCCGGAGAGCGAGTGCCGCAGCGCCGCACGGTACGCGTCGGGAGTGCCGGGCCGTCGTGCGGGGACGTCAGCCCCGGGTGCGTCGAAAGGAACACACGCCAGCACAGTGCGCGTATCCATGTTGACGACGTTGTCATGTGCCAGCAGCCGATGGATTTGACCAATAGTCAGCCAACGGTAATTCGCATGCTCCGGAACTTCCGCTGTCACTTCAACCAAGACGTTCCGGTTGCGCTTGGTCAGGAACCACGAGCCCTGTTCCGACTGAAGGCTGTCAACGAGGACGCGTCGTTCCGGCGCCAGGAAGTAGTCGAGAAAGTCGGTACGGCGCCCGCCGTGCAGTCCGGTGTAGTTGCTGCGGGTCGCCTGGACCGTCGGCGAGAGCTGAACGGTATCGGGGTTTCCGGGCTCCATCTTGGCCTGCATCAGACAGTGCAGGATCCCGTCGAACTCCTTGACGAGGATGCCGAGAACACCGATTTCCGGCTGGTCGAGAATGGGCTGCGACCAGCCGCCGGGACCGGGCCGGTCGGTCATCACCTCAAGTCCGGTGACGGAGAAGAATCCGCCGCTGTCATGGACGAGATTTCCGTCCTCGGGGCGGAAGCGCCACCCCACCAGCTCCCCGAACGGGATCTGCGTGACCTCGAACCGGTTGGTCCGCCGGTGCTCGGCGAACCAGGTGTCGAAGTCCGCATTGGGGGTGACGCGGCTGTCGGTCGCCAGCGCCGACGCGGTGAACCGCGCGGACAGGTCCGAGGGGCCCGCGGGCGTCCCCGCGGCGGGCAGGGGCTGCGCGGCCGGGTACCGGGTCGTGGTGGCCGTCATGGCATGGCTCCTTATCGGTGGGGGGTTCAGCGGGACACGTCGCGCAGCGGACGCCACCAGCCCGGGTTGTTCCGGTACCAGTCGACGACCTGCGCCAACCCGTCGGCGAAGGGCACTTGCGGCCGCCAGCCGAGGTCGGTGCGGATCTTGGTGTCGTCGACGGCGTACCGGAAGTCGTGCCCCTTGCGGTCCTCGACGGTCCGCACCCGGCTCCGGTCGGCTCCGCACATGCCGAGCAACAGCTCGGTGATCTCGCGGTTCGAGCGGGCGGTGCCGCCGACGTTGTAGACCTCGCCCGCCGACCCCTTGGTCAGCGCGAGGTGGACGGCCCGGCAGTGGTCGTCGACGTGCACCCACTCGCGCACATTGCGGCCGTCCCCGTACAGCGGTACGTCGCGCCCCTCCAGAAGGTTGGTGACGAACAGCGGGATCAGCTTCTCGACGTGCTGATAGGGGCCGTAGTTGTTGCTGCACCGGGTGATGCGGACGTCGAGGCCGTAGCTGCGCCAGTACGCGCGGGCCAGCAGCTCGCCGCCCGCCTTCGTGGCGGAGTAGGGCGAGTTGGGCAGCAGCGGCCGGGACTCCGTCCAGGCACCCTCGTCAATCGATCCGTATACCTCGTCGGTCGACACGTGCACGACCCGGCGCACCTCGGCCCGCAAGCACGCCTCGAGGAGCGCCTGGGTGCCCGCGACGTTGGTGTGCACGAACTCGCCCGCGGCATGCAGCGAGCGGTCCACGTGCGACTCCGCCGCGAAGTGCACGACCTCGTCGTGCCCGGCGACCAGCTCGCGGATGCGCTCCGCATCGGCGATGTCGGCCCGCACGAACGTCATCCGCTCGTGCGAATCCGGCAGGTTGGCCCGGTTCCCGGCATACGTCAGCTTGTCGACGACGGTCACCCGCGCGTCCTCGTGGCCCGGCCAGGCCCCGTCCAGCAGCGCGCGAACGTAGGCGGAGCCGATGAACCCGGCACCCCCGGTGACCAGAATCCGCATGTGAAGTCTCCCAACGGTGAAGGCCCGTACACCGGCACGGGCACAGAAGAAGCAGGCTCGGGTGAAGCGCCGGCCCGAAGAGACACGGCGCCCCGGGGCGACCCGAGCCGGTACTAGGAGAGGACCGGCGCGGTGCGCCCTTCGCCCACCCCGGCGGCGCGCAGCGCGGCCACCGCCTCGGCAAGCGCCTCCCGGTCCGCGTCGGCGCTGCCGGGCCGTCCCGGCAGTAGGGGCACGACGACCGCGCCCCCGCGCCGCACGAGCGGATGCCGCCGGGCGATGCTGCTGAGCGTCCGCCCGGGCCCGGCCTCCACCAGCACCAGGGGCCCGGCCCCAGCTCCGTCCGGCGCGTCCAGCAGCGCGTTGAGCAGCGCGTCCAGCGCGGGCCAGAACAGCACCGGCGCCATCGGCTGCGCCGCCCAGAAACCGGGATCCGCCGCCTCGTCCGCGCGCAGCGGAGCCGCCGTCCGCCCGGAGTACACGGTGCGCAGCGGGGCCCGCCGCGGCACGGCAGCGACCGCATCCCGCGAGCCCTCCAGACACGGCCCGAGCACCGGGCTGTGGAACGCCGTGCCGGAGGCGACCGGCCGACTCGTCAGCCCCGCGGCGTCCAGCTGCTCCGCCACCGCGTCGAGCGCCGCGCGGGGTCCCGCGAGCACGGTGTGCCGGGGCGCGTTGACCGCGCCGACGGTCACGTCGGGACCGAGGTACGGCTCGACCTGCGCGACGCTCGCGGCGACCGCCAGCATGCCGCCCGCCGGGGCACCGGCGACGCGCCGGACCCGGTCGACGACCAGGCGGGCTGCGTCCGCCCCGGAGAACACTCCGGCGAGGGCCGCCGCCGCCATCTCGCCGACGCTGTGGCCGAGCAGCGCGACGGGCTCGGCACCCCGGTCGAGGACGAGACGGCCGAGCGCGTGGCCCACCGCGAACAACAGCGGCTGGGCCAGCGCGGCGTCGTCCAGTGGCCGGGGCGGGTCCGCGGCCAGCCAGTCGCGGCGCAGCGCGCGGCCCGTCGCCCCCAGCGCGTCGAACACCTCGTCCATCGCCGCGGTGAACACCGGCTCGACGTCGTAGAGACCCGCCGCCATCCGGGGGTACTGGGCCCCCTGGCCGGGCAGCAGCAGCGCCACCCGCGCGGGGCCATCCGGGGGCGGCCCCGCCATGTTCGCCTTCTCGGCGTGCCGGGTCATCGCGCTCAGAACCCGGCGAGCTTCTCGGCGTACTCCTTCGACAGGCGCAGGTTGCCCATGCTGTTGGCGCTGAGCACGCGGCGCAGGTACTTGCGGGCGCCCTCGACCGTCATGCCCTCGCCCAACAGGTGCAGGCCGTCGCGGCGGATGGTGGCCGTGTGCCGGGACGTGAGGACGAGCCCCTCCGGTGTCTCGGTGAACAACCAGTGGCCGGTGTGCGCGTCCATCGTCTTCGGCGGCTGGATCTGCTTGTAGACGATCTTGTGATTCGGCAGGCAGATGCGCACCGACCGCGTCGTGTGCTCCGAGCCGTCCGAGGACTTGGTGTCCATGTCGAAGAACTGGATGTTCGGCACGGTCTCGTCCATGGCGAGGGCGACGACGTGCGGAATCCGCTCCGGCCACTTGTCGGCCTCGTAGAGGTAGGCGTACGCGTCCTCCACCGCGCCCGCCACGAACAGCGGGTCGTCGAAGGAGATCGTCCGCAGCGCGAAGTCCTCGGCATTCTCCGCCGCGTACGTCAGCGTCTCCAGGTGCGCCTGGCTGCCCCGGCGCATCGACTCGGCACGCTCGGCCGCCACGGTCTCGTCCTCGGTGAGGAGCGTGAACTCGTGGTGCAAGCGCACCAGCGTGCCGCCGTCCGGCTGCTCCTCGAACTCGAAGCCGCCGATGACGCTCGCGAACGGCGCGGTGGCGGGCTCGTGGGTGAAGCGGACGTCGCCGGTCTCCGTCACCTTGCGCCGCGCCACCCAGGTGCGCACCGTGCGGTCGTCCACCAGGGACCAGTGCTGGATCAGCTCACCGCTGTCGTCGCTCTCCAGGATCTCGGCGTGTACGGCGGGGGCGTGCACCTGCGGCCACGCCTCGACGTCGACCACGATCCGGCGCACGGTCTCCACGGGCGCCGCGATGAGCGCCTTCTCTTCCACTCGATGCGTCTTCACTGCTGCCACGGCTGGGCCCTCCGGTCAGGTGTCGTCGGTCACTGCGCCTGCACCTTGCCCGCCGCGTTTGGAGACCTCTTCGAGGTCCTTTCGACCCGCGCCGCCGGGCCCACGAAGCCTCCAAGAGGGTTCGAACCGGGTCGGCGAGGGTGCGACGACGCCACCGGACGTCAGGGGAGAAGGAGACAAACGTAATGACACAGACGACGCAGACGGCGCAGCAGGAGACACCGGCCCCGGCCGTGACCGCCGAGGTGTACGCGGAGGTCCAGCAGTTCTACGCCGAGCACCTGCACCTGCTCGACGGCGGCACCGTCGACGCGTGGGCAGACACATTCACTGCCGACGCCATCTTCGACGTGCCGACGCTGCCGGAACCGCTGCGCGGCCGCGAGGCCCTGGCCGGCTCGCTGCGCCGCACCGCCGCGCAACTGGCCGCCGATGGAGTGCAGCGCAGGCACTGGCACGGCATGGTCGCGGTGTTCCCGCAGGCCGACGGCACGCTGCGGGTGCGCTGCTACTCGCTGGTGTTCTCCACGCCTCTGGGTGGGGATCCGGCGCTGCACCGGGTCTGCGTGTGCGAGGACGTCCTGGTCCGCGAGGACGGGCGGCTCAAGGTGCACCGCCGCAAGGTCACCCGCGACGACCTGCCGTAACCCGACGGCCCGGCGCCCGGCGGGGCCCGTACGCGGCGTGCGTACGGGCTCCCTCGGCCGCCTCAGCCGACCGGCTCCGCCCCGCTCCCATCGCCGTCCTCGGGAACGAAGGCGACGGCACGCGCCCAGCCCGCACCCGCGCCGACCAGCTTCACCGGCAGGCACGAGACCGTGAACCCGCTGGAGCCGGGCAGCGCGTCCAGGTTCGCGAGCCGCTCGATCTGGCAGTACTCGCGCTCCCGGCCCACGAAGTGCGCGGGCCACAGCACACCGTGGTCCCGGGACTCGCGGAACTTCTCGATCATGTACGTGAAGGGCGCGTCCAGGCTGAACGCGTCGGTGCCGATGACCTTCACTCCGTGGTCGAGCAGCAGATGCGTGGCAGAGGCGTCCAGGCCGGTGAAGTCCGTGAAGTACTTGGGCGTTCCGGCGATCCGGTCAGCGCCCGTGTTCAGCATCACGATGTCCATCGGCTCCGGCTCCCGGCCGATCCGGTCGAACTCCCGGCGCAGCACGTCCGCGCCGACCGCGCCGACGGGCTGGTCGGTGAGGTCGAGCACGAGGCCGGGCCGGACGAACCAGTCGAGGGGCATGGTGTCGATGTGGCGGGGAGTGCCGTACGTGGCGCGCGTGCCGTAGTGGGACGGCGCGTCCACGTGGGTTCCGGTGTGCGTGGTGAGCTTGAAGGTGTCAAGCGAGAGCAGCTCACCCTCCGGCAACTCGGCCGGATCGAAGCCGAGCCCGTAACGCTCCTTCATTCCCTCGGCCATGTGACGGCCGCCCTCGGCGGGCGACATGACATCGTGCTCGACGGGATTGGGCTCCCACACCGTCGCGTCGATGGGGGTGGACAGATCGATGATGCGCATGAAGTGCCGTTCTCTCTCTTCTGCTTGACGCTGCCGGGCGCTGCTCGGCGCTACTCAGCGCTCCCGGCCGGGGCGACGGTGAAGCGGCGGGCCGGGAGCAGGTGGACGCGGCGCAGCAGGGCGTCGAGGCACTCGCCGTCGCCGAGCGGGCCGAGGGCGGCGAGGTAGCCGTCCGGGCGGACGAGCGCGTAGCCCGGTTCGCCGGCGAAGGCGCGGCGCACCCGGCGGCCCGGATCGCACAACACCCTCGGCCCGGCCTCCGCCCCTCCGCTGTCCGTCGGCTGCGTCTCACGCACGATGCGGACGCTCAGCGCGTCCCCGTACTCCTCGTGCACACGCCCCACGGCCGCGGGCACGTCACCGGATCCTGCGAACACCAGCAACGTCCAGCGCAGATCGGTCAGTTCGTCGCACACCTCCTGCCAGCCGGGGCTGTCCGCCAGCTCCTCGGCCGAGCAGGACACCCGGTCGCCGGGCCGGATCGCCAGGGCGGGAGCGTCGTCCCCGGAGCCGGGGGCGCCCGCGGTGAGCGGGCTCGCACGGTAGTGCAGGGCGAGGCCGGACATGCCTCGCAGGATCTTGCGCTCCACCTTGTGCTTGAGCGGCTTGAGGACGTTGAGCAGGCCGAGGCCGACCGGCAGCAGCACCGGCGCGGCGGCATTGCGCAGCGCGATGAGCCGGGTCGCGGTCTTGGTGGAGCCGAGGAGGATCTCGCCGATCGGCACGCGCTCGGCGCTGTAGCTCTCCAGGAGGCCGCCGTCGGCCTGTCCCTTGATGACGGAAGCGAGCTTCCACGCCAGGTTGTAGCCGTCCTGGATACCGGTGTTGAGCCCCTGGCCGGAGGCCGGGCTGTGCACGTGGGCGGCGTCACCGGCGAGGAAGCAGTGACCGGAGTGCATCGTCTCCACCATCCGCTGGCGGATGGTGAACACCGACACCCAGGTCAGCTCCTTGACCGTGACCGTACGGCCGAGCCCCTCGGACATCTTGGCCTCGAAGCGGGCGCGCACCACCTCGGGCCGGTCGCCGTCGGTGACGTCGTCAGTGTCGAGGAGGCGCCACTTGCCCTCCTCGGGGAACGGGACCATGAGGATGGTGCCGTGCGACAGGTGCATCCAGTGCAGGCTGTCGCGGGGGAGGTCGACGTCCACGTACGCGTCGGCGACCATCCACTTCTCCGAGGACTCGCCGAGCAGGTCGATGCCGAGCTGCTTGCGGACCCGGCTGTGCGCGCCGTCGGCGCCGACCAGCCAGCCGGTGGTGAACTCCTCCGTCGTACCGTCGTCCACGCGCCGCAGCCGTGCCGTCACGCCGTTCCGGTCGTCGACCAGGCTCTCCAGTTCGACGCCCCACTCCACCTCGACGCCCAGCTCGCCGAGCCGGGTGCGCAGCACCTCCTCCGTGATGACCTGGTCGACCTGGAGAGTGAAGGGAAAGCGGGTCGGCAGCTCCGAGTAATCGGTGCCGAGACTGGTCAGGCGGCGGCCCCGGCGGTGCATGGTGAAGTGGTCGCACTTCTGCCCGCGGGCGAGCAGGTCGGGCAGGATGCCCATCTGGTGATAGACCTCCAGCGTGCGGGCGTGCGTCGCCGTCGCCCGGCTCGTCACCGCGGGGCCCGCGGCCCGGTCCACGATCCGTACGGTGATTCCCCTGCGGACCAGCTCGTACGCGGCGGTCAGCCCCACGGGCCCGGCCCCCGCGACCAGCACCTCGACACCACCGCTGTTACCAGCGCTCATCACCCCTCCTATCGGCCGACATCCACGGCACTGTCCCCACCGCTCTTGGACGTTGGTCGGAACCTCGTTGGAGCCTCGCCCCCGCTGCCGTCGCCCGTGATGCCGGAGAGCCCCGGCACGGCGGCGGGCGACTGGACCTCGCCACGAACCGCCTTCGAATCCGCAGGCGCACGATGCGCCCCATGGCGACCTCAGATCACACCGGCGGTGCCGCGGCGCCGAGTTCCGAGATGGCGGGCCCTCCACTGGACACGCTCGCCCCTCTCCTGGCCGGGCCCCGCGTGGACCACATCCTGCGCCGCGCGGCGACCCACCGCCCCGCCCACCCGGCCCTCCGCTCCCCCGACGGCGACCTCACCTACGCGGAACTGGACAGCGCGACGGACACCACGGCCGCCGCCCTGCGCGAGCTGACCGGCGGTGCCCCCGGCACGGTGATCGCCTTGGCCGCCGTCCTGCATCCGGCATTCCCGCAGGCGTTCTTCGGCATCTCCCGGGCGGGCGCCACCAGCGCCCTGGTAAACCCGCTCCTCCCCGAGGAACGCATCACCCACGTGCTGCGCACCTGCGGCGCGCGGATCGCGATCGTCAGCCCGGGCATGTACCCCGTGCTCGCCGCCGTCCGTGACCGCCTCGAAGGGCTGGAGCACGTCGTCCTGACGCACCGCGGCCCGGACCTGCCGGCCGAGGCCGCGCAGGTGCCCACGCTCGCCGAACTGGCCGCGAAGGCCCCCGCGTTCACGGAACCGCCGGAGGCGGACGCCGAAGCCATCGCGTGCCTCCAGTTCACCAGCGGTACCACCGGCGCCCCGAAGGCGGTCCGGCTCAGCCACCGCAACCTCACGGTGAACGCTGCCCAGACCGCCCACATGCACCAGGTCGACGCCACCTCGATCCTCTTCAACCACCTGCCGACGCTGCACCTGATGCACGTCACCGTGGCCGCCACCGCCGCCGCCACCCACGTCCTGTGGCCCGGCGCGGACGTCGCTGAGGCCGTGACCGCGGCGGACACCTTCCGCGCGACGCACTACTACAGCCTCCCGATGCGGCTGGCCAAGCTGGCCGCCGACCCCCGGCTGCACGATCTGGAAGCGCCCGCGCTGCGCGCCGTGCTCTCCGGCGGCTCCGCCCTGTCACCCGACGCCGCACGGGTGCTGAGCCAGCACTTCGGCATCCCGGTCGTGCAGGGTTACGGCCTCGCCGAGACCTCGCCGACGACGCACCTGTCCGACCTGGACCGCCCCCGCGTCGGCTCCTCGGGCGTCCTCGTGCCGGGTGCCGAGAGCCGCGTCGTCGACGTCGAGACCCGGGCAACGCTGCCCGTGAAGGAGCGGGGCGAGATCCAGGTCCGCGGACCGCAGCTCATGCTCGGCTACCTCGGACGCGACCTGTCCCGGGACGTCGACGCCGACGGCTGGTTCTCCACCGGCGACATCGGCTGGACGGACACGGACGGCAGCCTGTACGTCGTCGACCGCATCAAGGATGCCTTCAAGTGCGACAACTGGCTGGTGTCGCCCACGGAGATCGAGCGCGTTCTGCTGCGCCATCCCGCCGTCAGCGACTGCGTCGTCGTCGACGTGCCCCACGAACTGAGCGGCGCCGTCGCCCACGCCCTAGTAGTCCCAGCCGGTCCCGAGTGCACGCCGCAGTCCGTCATCGACTTCGTCAACGCGAAGGTCCCGTACTACGAGCAACTGCACCACGTCGCCTTCATCGACGGCATCGCACGCTCCGCGACGGGCAAGGTGCAACGGCGCGACCTGCGCGAACAGCACCTCCTGACACTCCCCGCCGCCGCCCGTCCCTGACCCGGCCCCTCCCCTCGTCCGCACTCTCTCCCCTGGAGCCCACCCATGCACCACTTCATCAACCGCTACACCGTCACCGGTGACATCGAGGAGTTCCGCCGGCTGCTCGGGGAACTGTCCGCGTACATGCGGGAGCAGCCCGGATTCACGGCGCACCGCCTGTACCGCTCGGCCCGCGACGAGCGGACCTTCGTGGAAATCGCCGAGTGGACCGACCCCGAGGCCCATCGCGCAGCCCTGGCCGGCGAGGGCTTCCGGGGCCCGGTCTCTGAGCTCCGCAAAATCGCCACCGCCGACCCGTCCCCGTACGAACTCCTCTCCAGCCACTCCCGCTCCTGACATGGGCGCGGGCCGCCAACTCCGCCTGGGCACGGTCTTCATGGGCGAGCAGACACACCCGGCGCGTGCTCACGCGGACCGGCGGCCGTAGAGTCCGCCCCATGGGGGCTGCGACCGTCCGCGAGTGGAGCGACGCGCGGTGAGCATCGTGCCGCGGCCCGCCTGACGTCCTCACCTGGCGTCAGCGACGCACGAGAGCGGTTCCAGTCGTTCGCCCGGCTCCGCTCAAGGCCGTCGGCACCCGGGGCACAGTTGGCGCCCGGGGCACAGTTCCAGGTGCCCGTACGAGAAGACCGGCGTGTTCGCCCCTCCCCACCAGCGGCACGCACGCCTCGCCCGAGTGGAGGCCGCATCGGCAGCAGCCGTATCAGCGCTCGCGCCGTGCAGGTCGTCGCGGCCAGCCATGGCGGCGGGGCGGGACCATGCACACGGAGACGGGAGCTGCGGCACTACGGACACGCTCATGGGGTGGCAATCCGTGACCTCCCGTCACGCTGCGGAACGTCAGGAAATCGAAGCGGATCCCTGGAGTCACGGGCTCCTCACACAACCTCGAAGCCCTAGAAATTGCAGTCGCGACGACCTGCCACTGTGCTGACATGTCAGCACGGTGGCAGGTTCGAGGAGGATCGAGCTGGACCCGGGAGGGCGTTGGGGGCACGCATCACCGTGTGCGACACTAGTGGTCGCCCACACAGCATGGTCCTGTGGAGCAGTTTGGAGTGCTCGCCACCCTGTCAAGGTGGAGGCCGCGGGTTCAAATCCCGTCAGGACCGCTGAGATCCCTTTGCGGATCTCGTGGCTGGGTAGCTCAGTTGGTACGAGCGTCCGCCTGAAAAGCGGAAGGTCGCCGGTTCGACCCCGGCCCCAGCCACTCCGTGAAGGCCCCCTCGGTGAGGGGGCCTTCGGCGTTCTCGGGGAAGCGGGTCGGCAGGGCGGCTTCGGCCCGGACGGCCGGAAGCCCGGCCGGGAGTGCGCTGGTCAGGCCGCCGGAGTCAAATCGTTCGCCACGGATTTCCCCGGGATGAGATCCTGGATCGCGTATGTCTACGCACTCTGCCCCCGCCCTCGGCTCCCTCGCCCCGCGCCTGAGCGAGCTGTCCCTGCGTGATGCGCACCGGCTCGGGCGCAGGCTCGAAGGTGCGCGGAAGATTCGTAAGCCGGAGGCTCGTGCCGCCGTCCTCGCCGAGATCGAGGCCGAGGTGGCGCGGGCCGAGGAACGGATGGAGGGGCGGCGGGCCCGGGTGCCGGCCGTCCGGTACCCCGAGCAGCTGCCCGTCAGCCAGAAGAAGGACGCCATCGCGGAGGCCATCCGTGATCATCAGGTGGTGATCGTCGCCGGTGAGACGGGGTCCGGCAAGACGACGCAGATCCCGAAGATCTGTCTTGAGCTGGGCCGCGGGGTGCGCGGCATGATCGGGCACACCCAGCCGCGTCGTATCGCCGCCCGTACGGTCGCCGAGCGGGTGGCCGAGGAGATGAACACGCCGCTCGGTGAGGCCGTCGGCTGGAAGGTGCGGTTCACCGACCAGGTGAACCAGGACCAGACGTACATCAAGCTGATGACGGACGGCATCCTGCTCGCCGAGATCCAGACCGACCGTGAGCTGCGCGCCTACGACACGATCATCATCGACGAGGCGCACGAGCGGTCCCTGAACATCGACTTCCTGCTCGGGTACCTGGCGCAGTTGCTGCCGAAGCGGCCCGATCTCAAGGTCGTCATCACCTCCGCGACCATCGACCCCGAGCGGTTCTCGCGGCACTTCGGTGACGCGCCGATCATCGAGGTCAGCGGGCGTACGTATCCGGTGGAGGTGCGGTACCGGCCGCTGCTGGAGGAGGACTCCGAGGACGCCGACCGGGATCAGATCACCGCGATCACGGACGCGGTCGAGGAGCTGATGGGCGAGGGGAAGGGCGACATCCTCGTCTTCCTCTCCGGTGAGCGCGAGATCCGGGACACGGCCGACGCGCTGGAGAAGAAGAAGTACCGGTTCACGGAGATCCTGCCCCTGTACGCGCGGCTCTCGCACGCCGAGCAGCACCGGGTCTTCCAGCCGCACACCGGCCGCAGGATCGTTCTCGCGACGAATGTTGCCGAGACCTCGCTGACCGTCCCGGGGATCAAGTACGTCATCGATCCCGGTTTCGCGCGGATCAGCCGCTACAGCCACCGTACGAAGGTCCAGCGGCTGCCGATCGAGCCGATCTCGCAGGCGAGCGCCAATCAGCGCAAGGGTCGCTGTGGGCGTACCAGTGACGGTATCTGTATCCGGTTGTACAGCGAGGACGACTTTCTCGCGCGCCCGGAGTTCACGGACGCGGAGATCCTGCGGACGAATCTGGCGTCCGTGATCCTGCAGATGACGGCGGCCGGTCTCGGTGACATCGAGAAGTTCCCGTTCATCGATCCGCCGGACCATCGCAACATCCGGGACGGTGTGCAGCTGCTGCAGGAGCTCGGGGCGCTGGATCCGCAGCAGAAGGATCCGCGCAAGCGGCTCACGGACATGGGCCGGAAGCTGGCGCAGCTTCCGGTGGACCCGCGGCTGGCGCGGATGGTGCTGGAGGCCGACCGGAACGGCTGTGTGCGTGAGGTGATGGTGATAGCCGCCGCGCTGTCCATCCAGGACCCGCGCGAGCGCCCCGCCGACAAGCAGGCCCAGGCCGATCAGCAGCACGCCCGTTTCAAGGACGAGACGAGTGATTTCCTCGCGTACCTGAATCTGTGGCGGTATGTCCGTGAGCAGCAGAGGGAGCGCGGGTCCAGTTCGTTCCGGCGTATGTGCAAGCAGGAGTACCTGAATTTCCTTCGCATTCGCGAATGGCAGGACATCTACAGCCAGCTGCGCACGGTCGCCAAGCAGATGGGCATCCATCTCGACGAGAACGATGCCCCCACCGACCGTATCCACGTCTCACTCCTCGCCGGCCTGCTCTCGCACATCGGCATGAAGGACGTGAAGGACGGCAACAAGAACGAGTACCTGGGGGCGCGGAACGCGAAGTTCGCGATCTTCCCCGGCTCGGCGCTGTTCCGGAAGCAGCCGCGTTTCGTGATGTCGGCCGAGCTCGTCGAGACGTCCCGTCTCTGGGCGCGGGTGAACGCGAAGATCGAGCCCGAGTGGGTCGAGCCGCTGGCCGAGCACCTGCTCAAGCGCACGTACAGCGAGCCGCACTGGGAGAAGGACCAGGCGGCGGTGATGGCGTACGAGAAGGTGACGCTGTACGGCGTTCCGATCGTCGCCCAGCGCAAGGTGAACTACGGCCGGATCGACCCGGAGGTCTCCCGGGAGCTGTTCATCCGCAACGCGCTCGTCGAGGGCGACTGGCGCACGCACCACAAGTTCTTCGCGGACAACCGCAAGCTGCTCAGCGAGGTCGAGGAGCTGGAGCACCGGGCGCGGCGCCGGGACATCGTGGTCGACGACGAGACCCTGTTCGACTTCTACGAGCAGCGGGTGCCCGAACACGTGGTGTCCGGCGCGCACTTCGACTCGTGGTGGAAGCGCAAGCGGCAGGAGCAGCCGGATTTCCTGGACTTCGAGCGGGAGATGCTCATCCGGGAGTCGGCGGAGGCGGTCACGAAGGCCGACTATCCGGACTCGTGGCGGCAGGGGCAGCTCAAGTTCCGTGTGACGTACCAGTTCGAGCCGGGTGCGGACGCGGACGGTGTGACGGTGCACGTGCCGTTGCAGGTGCTGAACCAGGTCACGGACGAGGGCTTCGACTGGCAGATCCCGGGTCTGCGGGAGGAGTTGGTGACCGAGCTGATCCGGTCGCTGCCGAAGCCGATCCGCCGTAATTACGTGCCGGCGCCGAACTTCGCGCGGCGGTTCCTGGACACGGCGGTGCCTCCCCCAGTCTCGGCTTCGCTCGACCGGGGGGACCCCCATCAGGAGCCGCTCACGGTCACGATGGCGCGTGAGCTGAAGCGGATGGTCGGGGTGCCGTTCGAGGCGGACGACTTCGACTGGTCGAGGGTGCCGGACCATCTGCGCATCACGTTCCGGATCGTCGACGAGCGGCGCCGCAAGCTGGCGGAGGACAAGGATCTGGAGGCGCTGAAGCTGCGGCTGCGGCCGAAGGCGCGCAAGGCCCTCTCGCAGGCCGCGGCGGCGACCGCGGAGCGTCAGGGCGGGGAGTCCCTGGAGCGCTCGGGGCTGACCGACTGGACGATCGGCAGCCTCACCCGCGTCTTCGAGACGCGCCGCGCCGGTCAGCCGGTCAAGGCGTTCCCGGCGCTGGTGGACGACGGCGACACGGTCTCCGTACGGCTCTTCGACACGGAGGCGGAGCAGGCGGAGGCGATGTGGCGGGGCACGCGTCGGCTGATCCTGCGCAACATCCCGGTGAATCCGGCGAAGTTCGCGAGCGATCGCCTGACGAACCCGCAGAAGCTGGCCCTGTCGGCGAATCCGCACGGTTCGGTCCAGGCCCTGTTCGACGACTGCGCGATGGCGGCGGCGGACAAGCTGATCGGCGACTTCGGGGGGCCGGCGTGGGACGAGGAGTCGTACCGGAAGCTGTACGAGAAGGTGCGCGCCGAGATCGTCGACGCGACGGTGCGTACGGTCGGGCAGGTGCAGCAGGTGCTGGCCGCCTGGCAAGCCTGTGAGCGCCGTCTGAAGGGCGTTCAGAGCCCCGTGCTGCTGGCAAACCTGACGGACGTGCGCAAGCAGCTGAACGCCCTGGTGAAGCCCGGCTTCGTGACGGCGACGGGCACGCGCCGGCTGCCGGACCTGATGCGCTATCTGGTCGCCGCGGACCGTCGGCTCCAGCAGATGCCGACGAACGTCCAGCGGGACACGACCCGGATGGAGAAGGTCCACGAGATGCAGGACGAGTACGCCTGGCTGCTGGAGCAGATGCCGCAGGGGCGTCCCGTTCCGCAGCAGGTTCTCGACGTCCGGTGGATGATCGAGGAGCTCCGGGTGAGCTATTTCGCGCACGCGCTGGGCACCGCGTACCCCGTCTCCGACAAGCGCATCGTGAAGGCGATCGACGCGCTGGCGCCGTGACGGATCCCGTACGGAGGGTGAGTTCGACCAGGACACCCACCCTCCTGTACAGTCCTTCTCGCAGCGCAACGCAGGAAAGCGCGGCAAAACCTGGTCCTGTGGAGCAGTTTGGAGTGCTCGCCACCCTGTCAAGGTGGAGGCCGCGGGTTCAAATCCCGTCAGGACCGCAGCAAACCGAGAAGGCCCGCCCCCCGCAAGGGACGCGGGTCTTCTCGCATCTCCTCGCCGCTCTGTCAAGGTGGAGGCCGCGCCCGCGGCGCAGCCGCAATCGGGGGCAGCAAATCCCGTCAGGACCGCACTCAACGAACAGGGCCCGCCCCGCAAGGGACGCGGGCCTTCCGCATGCGCCCGGGAACTTCCTCGCGCAGGAGGCAACTACAGCCCGTCCGGCGTTTGAGGACGAGGCCGTTCAGGCGCCGATGCGGGGGGGCCGGGGGCGGCAGCCCCCGGGGCGGTGCGCGGAGGTACGGGCGCCGGAAGACCCCGGCGACCACAGAGCCCCCGGCCCCCCGGCGGAGCCCCACGCGGGGTTGACGGCGTCACATTCGCTAGGTACCCAGAAACCAGGGCCCGTTCCCGTGCGGCCCCCCTGGAGGTGGCGTATGGCGGCTTCGGCTAGGCACGAGACGCGGGCGTTGCTCCGTGCGCACCTGTCGGCCGCTTCTTCCTATCGGCATCTCACGCGTCACTGTCCGATCTGTCATCGCCTGCTGCGACTGGCGCTGGATTCCCCGCCGACCGCCGCCGAGGAGGCGGCCGCGGCTGTCGGAGCCGTCGGGGCGGTCGGGGCGGTCGGGGCGGTCGGGGACGAAAGTCCCTCCCCTGCGTGACCTTCTCCGGCCCCAACACCCGCCCCTCCGTGGGACGCTGGAACGTGCGGCTCCTCTAGCGCACATACGCCAGAGGCAACAAGCTCCGTGGCATGTGACGGGTGTCACCGCATGAGTTTTCGGAACCGCGGTACTTACACCCCACCTACAACTGGTCAATTTAATATGTGCAATTGCACCACCCGGGAGGGGACGTCCACAGCAGATCCGACACCCCTCCCCAGGCTCCGACAAGGCCACACACAGACCCCGCCCGCGCCCCGGGTTCCGCGCACAAAAAAGATCGCGCTGGACCCGGCGGAGTCCAGCGCGATCCACGACACACCCTGTCAGTTGCCTGAAGCCTTGGGCGTGGGCCCTGTTGGGGCAGGACCCGCGTCGCTTGGAGCTGTGGTTCCGGACCGCATCGGCACGTTGGGGGACCTGCCGAATTGCCCGGTTATGGAGTTGTTCAGGCCTCGCTGCGCTGCTGCGGGATACCCGCGAGCAGAGCGCGGACCTCAGCCTCGCGGTAACGGCGGTGACCGCCGAGCGTACGGATGGACGTGAGCTTTCCGGCCTTCGCCCACCGCGTGACCGTCTTGGGGTCGACGCGGAACATGGTGGCGACCTCAGCCGGGGTCAGCAGCGGCTCGGCATCAGGGGTGCGAGCGGTCATGAGCGGCCTCCTCGGGAGAACCGAACCTTCTCGGTTCTTTCCTCTAAATTCTGCACCTTGACCCGCGTTGCCCGAAATGGCGGACGCGAGTCGAGTCGGTTATAGGACGAACGGCTTGTCCTCGGCACTACAACTACACCATCTGTCCAGCCGCGTCGGCCAAACCGATGGAATTGCCCCTCCAGGTGTTCATCAGCGACGGAAGCCGATGGACCATGCCATAGCGGACAGTCACGCCACTGTGACGATCAGTCACAGAGCGATCAGGAGTCACCAGACCCCCCAAAGCGTGCAATGCGAGCGGAGTCCTCCCCGGACTCCTTGTCCTATTTTGGCATGAGGAGGGGCAAGGGACGCAAGGGCCGTGTACGTGCGGTCCGTCACGCTTGACACGGCTTGGGTCGAACGCCCGGATCGGGACCTACGTCCCTTGTTGACGAAACCTCAGAACACTCAGGCACCCGCCCGCGCATCAGAAGGAGGACGAAACCCCAAAACGGGCGCCTGGTCAAACGTCAGTTCGTGATGTGGGGCACATGGCACACGGCACACTCAGTTCGCCGAGCGGCGGTCGCGCACCGACCGCCAGCGCTCCACGAGCCGCCCGTACGCCGCCCCCGCGGCCGCCCCGTCCCCGGACCGCAGCGCCTCGATGCCCTCGGCCACGTCGGCCGCCGAGTGGTCGTCCTCCAGCTCGCCGGCCGGCAGCACATGCACCAGGCCCGCGTAGTCGAGCTCCACCAGGGAGCGCGGATGGAACTCCTCCAGCCAGCGCCCCACCTCCAGCAGGCCGTCGATGAGCGGCCCTTCCTCGATGGTGTCCTTCAGCGTCCGCAGCGCCCGCGCGACCCGGCGCCGCGCCTGCACCATCGGCGTGCGGTAGCGCAGCATCGGGGGGATCTCGCCCGTGCCCTTGTCGTAGCGCCGCTCCTCGTCGGAGACCAGCACGAACCAGTGCAGCGGCACCTGCCAGGTCGAGGTGCGGATCCAGGGGCGGGCGTCCTGGTTGCGCACCAGCCAGCGCTCGTAGTCCTGGGCTGCCTGGTGCCGGACGACGGGCGGCAGCACCGCGTCCAGGACGGAGAGGGGAAGTTCCTCGGCCAGCTCGCCGAGCGCCTGCCAGCCGCGCAGCCGGGTGCGCCACGGGCACACGCACACCACCCCGTCCGCCTCCAGGACGAAGGCGTCGCTGCTCTCGTGCACCGGCACCGGCACCGGCGGCGTGGGCAGCAGGTCGGCGAGGGCGCGACGCAGTTCGTCCTGGTACGAGGGACGGTCGGCGCGCCGGGCGTAGCGCTCCCAGTGAGTGCGCTCCGGCTCGGGGAAGGCGGCCAGCGGCTCGTACACGCGCAGATAGGTCGCGTACGGCACGATCAGCGAGGACACCTTGGGCACGCCTGCTCCCTCCCCCGCCCGCTGCCGGGAAAACCTGCGAAACCCGCTCACAAACCGGCGGGAAAACTATGCAAATCGTCGCACGGGCATACTCCGGGAGTAGGTGATCCTGAGCACGGCGCGGTGGGCGGGCACCCCCAGGCTCTACTCTCTTGCTCACAGCGCCCGCCACCCTCCCCCACTGCCAAAAGCGTGGGGGGACCCCCATGGGAGCTGGTCTCCAACCGCCGCTACTTACCCAGGAGTCACCACAGTGACCGACGTAACCGGCGCACCTGCTGATGTACTGCACACCCTGTTCCACTCGGACCAGGGGGGTCATGAGCAAGTCGTGCTCTGCCAGGACCGTGCCAGCGGCCTCAAGGCCGTCATCGCCATCCACTCCACCGCTCTGGGCCCCGCCCTCGGCGGCACGCGCTTCTACCCGTACGCGACCGAGGAGGAGGCCGTCGCCGACGCCCTGAACCTCGCGCGCGGGATGTCGTACAAGAACGCCATGGCCGGGCTCGACCACGGCGGCGGCAAGGCCGTGATCATCGGCGACCCCGAGCAGATCAAGACGGAGGAACTGCTCCTCGCCTACGGCCGGTTCGTGGCCTCGCTCGGCGGGCGCTACGTCACCGCCTGCGACGTCGGCACCTATGTCGCCGACATGGACGTCGTGGCACGCGAGTGCCGCTGGACGACCGGGCGCTCCCCCGAGAACGGCGGCGCCGGTGACTCCTCCGTCCTCACCGCCTTCGGCGTCTACCAGGGCATGCGGGCCTCCGCCCAGCACCTGTGGGGCGACCCGTCGCTGCGCGGCCGCAGGGTCGGCATCGCCGGCGTCGGCAAGGTCGGCCACCACCTGGTGGAGCACCTGCG
The DNA here is from genome assembly GCF_014596915.1 of Streptomyces sp. TRM68416. Classification (GTDB taxonomy): domain Bacteria; phylum Actinomycetota; class Actinomycetes; order Streptomycetales; family Streptomycetaceae; genus Streptomyces. The sequence continues at coordinate 118,356 of NZ_JACVWU010000018.1, read as the reverse complement.
CGAGGAGGGCGCCGAGGTGTTCGTCACCGACGTGCGCGCCGACGCCGTACGGCGCATCCTCGACCGGCACCCCGAGGGCGTCACCGCCGTCGCCGACACCGAGGCGCTGATCCGGGTGGACGGCCTGGACATCTACGCCCCCTGCGCGCTCGGCGGCGCCCTGAACGACGACTCCGTGCCGGTGCTGACCGCCAAGGTGGTCTGCGGCGCCGCGAACAACCAGCTCGCCCACCCGGGCGTCGAGAAGGACCTCGCCGACCGCGGGATCCTCTACGCGCCGGACTACGTGGTGAACGCCGGCGGCGTCATCCAGGTCGCCGACGAGCTGCACGGCTTCGACTTCGAGCGGTGCAAGGCGAAGGCGGCGAAGATCTACGACACCACGCTGGCCATATTCGCACGTGCGAAGACGGACGGTATTCCGCCGGCCGCGGCGGCCGACCGGATCGCCGAGCAGCGGATGCACGAGGCGGCCGAGGCGCGCCGGGCACGCTGACGGCACCCGCCGGAGCTGTCCGGTACCCGCCGACGGGCAGGTGGAGAGAACTCTCACGTTCGTCGGCGGGTCGGCCGCGAAGAAGTAGTTAAAATCGCCGTTGACCAGCGGGGACGGGGCGCCCCGAGGGCCCTGGGTCCAGGCACGTGCTGCGGGCGACGTACCGTATGCGCGTGGGCTCAGGTACCGTGGAAGCCCTACGGGCCGGTCTCTCCACGGAGAGCCCGTTCCGGACCATGAACGCGTGTCAAGACTCTGGGGCCGTCGAGCCCCGTCACCGAGGGGGTCGAGCCATGGGGCGCGGCCGGGCCAAGGCCAAGCAGACGAAGGTCGCCCGCCAGCTGAAGTACAACAGCGGCGGGACTGACCTGTCGCGTCTGGCCAGTGAGCTGGGCGCATCGACTTCGAGCCAGCCGCCGAACGGCGAGCCGTTCGAGGACGACGACGAAGACGACCCGTACGCCCAGTACGCGGATCTGTACAACGACGACGATGAGGACGAGGACGACCAGTCCGGTCCCTCGTCGCAACGCCGCGGCGCCTGACGATCTAGCTGCGTTCAACCCGGTCCGAGGCGGTCCCCGCCGACGGACCGGGTTTTGCGCTGCCTTTTGCGGACGTCAGCTCGCGTAGTCACCCACCAGGGCGGCACCCGTCTCGTGCTCGCCCCGTTCGGTGATCTCGCCCGCGACCCAGGAGTCGACCCCGCGGTCGGCCAGTGTGGCCAGGGCCACGTCCACGGACTCCTGCGGCACGATCGCGATCATGCCGACGCCCATGTTCAGGGTCTTCTCCAGCTCCAGGCGCTCGACCTGCCCCGTCCTGCCGACGAGGTCGAAGATCGGGTCCGGGGTCCAGGTGGAGCGGTCGACGGTCGCGTGCAGCGTGTCCGGGATCACACGGGCCAGGTTGGCGGCCAGTCCGCCGCCCGTCACATGGCTGTACGCGTGGACGTCCGTCGTCCGGGTGAGCGCCAGACAGTCCAGCGAGTAGATCTTGGTGGGCTCCAGCAGCTCCTCGCCGAGGGTGCGGCCGAGGTCCTCGATGTGCGCGTCGAGGGCGAGTCCGGCCTGGTTCAGCAGGACGTGCCGGACGAGCGAGTACCCGTTCGAGTGAAGTCCGGACGCCGCCATGGCGATCACGGCGTCACCCGTGCGGATGCGATCCGGGCCCAGCAGCCGGTCGGCCTCCACCACGCCCGTACCGGCGCCGGCGACGTCGAAGTCGTCCGGGCCCAGCAGACCGGGGTGCTCGGCCGTCTCGCCGCCGACCAGGGCGCAGCCGGCCAGCACACAGCCCTCGGCGATGCCCTTCACGATCGCGGCGACGCGCTCGGGGTGGACCTTGCCGACGCAGATGTAGTCGGTCATGAACAGCGGCTCGGCACCGCACACGACGATGTCGTCCATGACCATGGCGACCAGGTCGTGGCCGATGGTGTCGTAGACGCCCATCTGGCGCGCGATGTCGACCTTGGTGCCCACGCCGTCCGTGGCGGAGGCGAGGAGGGGACGCTCGTAGCGCTTGAGGGCGGAGGCGTCGAAGAGGCCGGCGAAACCGCCGAGGCCGCCGAGGACCTCGGGGCGCTGCGTCTTCTTCACCCACTCCTTCATCAGCTCCACGGCGCGGTCGCCCGCTTCGATGTCGACGCCCGCGGCTGCGTAGCTGGCGCCGCCCTCGGCACTGGGTGTCTCAGACATGGGGTGATGACCTTCGTGTCGTACGGCAGAACTTAGGGGCGGCGGATGGCGTCCGCGGCAGCCGTGGCGGCGGGCCCTGCGGCCAGCTCGGTCTCCAGGAGCTGCTTGCCGAGCAGCTCGGGGTCCGGGAGCTCCATCGGGTACTCGCCGTCGAAGCAGGCGCGGCACAGGTTCGGCTTGGCGATGGTGGTCGCCTCGATCATGCCGTCGATGGAGATGTACGCCAGGGAGTCGGCGCCCAGCGAGGTGCCGATCTCGTCGATGGTCATGCCGTTGGCGATGAGCTCCGCGCGGGTGGCGAAGTCGATGCCGAAGAAGCAGGGCCACTTCACGGGCGGGGAGGAGATCCGGATGTGGACCTCGGCGGCGCCGGCCTCGCGGAGCATGCGGACCAGGGCGCGCTGGGTGTTGCCGCGCACGATGGAGTCGTCGACGACGACCAGGCGCTTGCCCTTGATGACTTCCTTCAGCGGGTTCAGCTTGAGCCGGATACCGAGCTGGCGGATGGTCTGCGAGGGCTGGATGAACGTACGGCCGACGTAGGCGTTCTTCACCAGGCCCGCGCCGAAGGGGATGCCGGAGGCCTCCGCGTAGCCGATGGCGGCCGGGGTGCCCGATTCCGGGGTCGCTATGACCAGGTCGGCCTCGACCGGGGCCTCCTTCGCCAGGCGGCGGCCCATCTCCACGCGGGAGAGGTACACGTTCCGGCCGGCGATGTCGGTGTCGGGGCGGGCGAGGTAGACGTACTCGAAGACGCAGCCCTTGGGCTTCGCTTCCGCGAAGCGGGAGGTGCGCAGGCCGTTCTCGTCGATGGCGACGAACTCGCCCGGCTCGATCTCGCGGACGAAGCTGGCGCCGCAGATGTCGAGGGCGGCGGACTCGGAGGCGACCACCCAGCCGCGCTCCAGGCGGCCGAGGACCAGCGGGCGGATGCCCTGCGGGTCGCGGGCGGCGTACAGGGTGTGCTCGTCCATGAAGACGAGGCTGAAGGCGCCCTGGACCTGCGGAAGGACCTCGTGGGCCGCCTCCTCGATGGTCAGCGGCTTGCCGTCCTCGTCGACCTGGGCCGCGAGCAGCGCGGTGAGCAGGTCGGTGTCGTTGGTGGCCGCGACGCGCGGGGAACGCCCCTCCTGCTTGGGCAGGTCGGCGACCATCTCGGCGAGCTGGGCCGTGTTGACCAGGTTGCCGTTGTGGCCGAGCGCGATCGAGCCGTGCGCGGTGGCGCGGAACGTCGGCTGGGCGTTCTCCCACACGGAGGCGCCGGTGGTCGAGTAGCGGGCGTGTCCGACCGCGATGTGACCCTGGAGCGAACCGAGCGAGGTCTCGTCGAAGACCTGGGAGACGAGGCCCATGTCCTTGAAGACGAGGATCTGGGAGCCGTTGCTGACCGCGATTCCCGCGGATTCCTGGCCCCGATGCTGGAGGGCGTAGAGCCCGAAGTACGTGAGCTTTGCGACCTCTTCGCCCGGAGCCCAGACACCGAAGACGCCACACGCGTCCTGGGGGCCTTTCTCGCCGGGGAGCAGATCGTGATTGAGTCGACCGTCACCACGTGGCACGGCTCCGAGTGTAGGCGAGATCGACCACTGGTCCGAATTCGCTGGGAGTGGGCTTTCTTACTTCTTCTCGGGCTCCGCGTGGGCCACGAGGCCCTCGCCGGAGGCGTTGGTGAGGGTCAGGGTCCGGTCTTTGTGCTGGTAGGACACCTTGCCGGAGAAGAAGTCGATCAGTGCGAGCTCGGTCTTCCTGGCCTTGCCCTGGCAGGCCATCTTCGTGCTGGAGAGCCGGCCGAACTCGATCGTGCCGCTCTTCACGTCGGCCTTGCCGCGGAAGGTGTTGCAGCCGTAGTTGCCGCTGACCGTGCCGTTCTCGGCCAGGGTGAGGTGGGGTTCGACGCCCTCCGGCAGGGACTGGGCGCTGCCGTCGTCACCGGTGCCGGAGGTCAGGGTGTCGATGGTCCACTTGGTGCCCTTCAGCGGTACGGCCTTGGCGTCCGCCTTGTCCTTCTTCTGCTCGCGCAAGGTGATGCTGTCTCCGTCGGTGCTGGTCAGGGTGAGGGTGCGGGAGCCGTCGCGGCCCTTGAGGGCGACCTTGAGGGAGCCGTCGAAGACATCGAGGAAACGATTCTCGAACTCCTGCACGGGCCCGAGGCAGCCCATCTGGGTCGCGGCGAGGTCGGTGATCTTCAGGGTGTCGCCGTCGAGCTTGGCGTCCGCGCCGAAGCTGTTGCAGCCGACCGTGCCGCCGGAGTCGCCGCCGAAGACGTCCGGCTCGGCCGCGCCGGGTTTGAAGGTGATGCGCGCCTCGTCGACCGGGAACTGCTTCTCGTCGGTCGGCAGGGGGTGGTCCTTGCCCTTCACGGTCACCTTCAGCGGCACCCACTCGACGCCCGCGATGTCGGAGGCCTTGAGGGTCCGAGGGGTCTCGGGGGTCTTCCCGCCGTCCCCGGCCGAACGGCTGTCGCTGCCGTCGCCGGACTCCGTGCCGCAGGCGGCCAGCACCACGGTGCCGACGAGGGCCACGGCGGCATATTTCATGCGTGTCGTCCGCTTCATGTCTCTTCGACGTACGGGACACCAGTTGGGTTCGGTGTCGTTACCAGTCTGTTGTGTCCTCAAGCTCGTACCGGTCTGTTGTGTCCTCAGCTCATCAAGGGCAGCAGCCCCGCGAGGTCGGCGCGCTCGCCGCTCGCGCTGACCTTCGCCCCGGCGAGGGCGTCCCGCCACTCCGTGCGCCCGGTCGCCAGCCGGATCCAGGTGAGGGGGTCGGTCTCGACGACGTTGGGCGGGGTGCCCCGGGTGTGGCGGGGGCCCTCGACGCACTGCACCACGGCGTACGGCGGGATCCTGACCTCCGTGGAGCCGCCGGGCGCCTTCGCCGCGAGGGCGTCGGCGAGGAGGCGGGTGGTGGCGGCCAGGGCCTGGCGGTCGTAGGGGATGTCCAGGCCGGGCAGGGCGGCGTTCAGGTCGTCGGTGTGGACGACCAGCTCGACGGCGCGGGTGACGAGGTAGTCGGCGAGCGGCAGGGCACCGGCGTTGGTGTCGAGGAGCCGGGTCCCGGGGTGGCTGTCGAGCTGCTCGGCGAGTTCGCGTGCGCTGTCGGCGAGGTAGGCGCCGAGGTCGGGGTGGGTCGCTGCGAGCCCTCGGGTGAAGTCGTCGATGGCCGAGGAGGAGGCGGCGGTCGCGAAGACCCAGTCGAGGAGTACGGCGTCCTGCTTCGGCGGCTCCGGCAGGGCGAGGGAGCGTCCGATGCCGGTGACGGCCATCCCGATGTGCGCGACCAGTTCCCGCACGGTCCACGTGCCGAGCCGGGTGGGCGAGGCGAGCTGCTCGGGCGTCAGGGCGGCCACGGCGTCCTGGACGTGGGCGAGTTGGGCGAGGACGGCCGTGCGGGTCCTGGCGGGGTCGTAGCTGCGGGTGCGCTTCTTGGCCGGTGGCATGCGATCAAGCCTAGGCAGGGCCGGGTGCGGGCGCGGGCGCTTCGAAGACCTCGCCGTTGCGCGGGACGCCGGTGCCCCGCCAGTGGAAGGGCAGGCCGTGGGCGGTGTCCGGGTCGGGGCCGTCCATCAGCTGGAAGTGCACGTGAGGCTCGCTGGAGTTGCCGGAGTTCCCGCACTCGGCGAGGACCTGTCCGGCGCGCACCCGGTCGTCCTCGGCGACGGCGAGCGAGCCGCGGCGCAGATGTGCGTAGAGCGCGTGGGTGCCGTTCCCGAGGTCCAGGACGAGGTGGTTGCCGAGGATCCGGCGGGCCCCGGCCAGCTCGCGCGCCGGCCCCTCGACGAGCATCAGGTACAGCAGGGCGGGCAGGGAGTTCCGGCTCAGGTGGTCGCGCTGCCGGTCCTCGGCCCGCACGACGGTGCCGTCGGCGACCGCCGTGAGCGGGGCGCCGTAGGCCGGGAAGTCGGCGCTGCGCCGGGCGAGCGGCCACAGCGCGCGGAAGCGGGGGCGGGCGCCGGGCGCGGGTTCGGCGACGATGTCGATGGCGTAGGTCTGGCCGTAGGCGTGGGTGCCGTGGCTGGGGGTGTGGTTGGCCGGGCTGTTCAGGGCGGACCAGCGGCCGGTCACGGGCGGATCGACCTCGACGGCCTTACGGGTGCCGTCGCGGCCCACCCGGTTCACCACGGCGATCAGGACGTAGGCCAGGACCAGCGGCAGGAAGTTCCACCAGTGCGGGTGGCCGAGGTCGAACCAGACGTCCGCGATCACCAGGGCGAAGAAGGCCACCAGCAGGCAACGGAAGACGGTCATGGCGAGTTTGCGTGCGGACATGGTTTCCCCCTGTTTCGTTCTCCCCGTTCCGGTCGGTCAGGGGCGGGCCACCGACAGCGCCACCATCAGCGGCACGAGCCGGGCCGGCGGTACCTCGTAGCGGCCCCGGCTCGTGGTGTGGAGCCAGCCGGCGGCCGTGAGCTGGCGCACGTGGTGGTAGATCTGGCCGGTCGTGCCGATCTCCGCTGACTCCGCCAGTTCCGCGGCCGTGCGCCGGCCGCCGATGACCTCGCGGAGCAGCCGGAGCCGTACCGGGTGGCCGAGGGCGGCGAAGGTCTCGGCGGCCTCCGGCCAGTCGTCGTCGAGCAGGTCCTCCGCGAGCGCGGTGTGCTGCCAGGCGTACTGCTCGCCCGTGGGCAGCCGTACGGCCCCGGTGAACAGGACGCCGCCGTCCTGGGCCCCCGCCTCGGCCAACTGCTCCTTCAGCCCTTCCAGAGCCCAGAAGTCGCCCTCGCCGATACGGGGAGCGGAGCCGCCCGCGGCCTCCAGCGCCGCCATGCGGCGTTCGAGGTCGGCCACGCGCTGTTCGAGGTCCATGCGTCAAGATTACGGATCTACGTAATTACGTGCAAGCGATCTTTCGGGGAGGGGGACCCCGGGCATGCGAAAGGCCCCCGCCCGGCGAACCGGGCGGGGGCCTTCTCGGTCGAGCGCGGGACTACGCCAGCAGCGCCGGGATCGTGCCCTCGTGCGCCTCGCGCAGCTCCGCCAGGGTGAGCGCGAACTCGCCCTGGACCTCCACCGAATCACCGTCGACGACACCGATGCGGGTGACCGGGAGACCGCGCGCACCGCACATGTCGTTGAAGCGGACCTCTTCGGAGCGCGGCACGGCGACGACCGCGCGGCCCGCCGACTCCGAGAAGAGGTAGGTGAACGCGTCCAGCCCGTCCGGTACGACCAGACGCGCGCCCTTGCCGCCGAGCAGCGCCGACTCCACGACCGCCTGAATCAGACCGCCGTCGGACAGGTCGTGCGCGGAGTCGATCATGCCGTCGCGGGAGGCCGAGATGAGGATCTCCGCGAGCAGCCGCTCACGCTCCAGGTCGACCTTCGGGGGCAGACCGCCGAGGTGGTCGTGGACGACCTGCGACCAGGCCGAGCCGCCGAACTCCTCGCGGGTGTCGCCGAGGAGGTAGAGCAGCTGCCCCTCCTCCTGGAAGGCGACCGGCGTGCGACGGGCCACGTCGTCGATGACGCCCAGGACCGCCACGACCGGGGTCGGGTGGATGGCCACCTCGCCCGTCTGGTTGTAGAGCGAGACGTTGCCGCCGGTCACCGGGGTGCCCAGCTGCTGACAGGCGTCGGCCAGACCGCGGATGGCCTCCGCGAACTGCCACATGACGGCCGGGTCCTCGGGCGAACCGAAGTTCAGGCAGTCGGAGACGGCCAGCGGCTTCGCACCGGTCGTGGCGACATTGCGGTACGCCTCGGCGAGGGCCAGCTGCGCGCCCGCATACGGGTCGAGCTTGGCGTAGCGGCCGTTGCCGTCCGTCGCGATGGCGACGCCGAGGCCGGTCTCCTCGTCGATGCGGATCATGCCGGAGTCCTCGGGCTGGGCGAGGACCGTGTTGCCCTGCACGAAGTGGTCGTACTGCGAGGTGATCCACTTCTTGGAGGCCTGGTTCGGGGACGACACGAGCTTCAGGACCTGCTGCTTCAGCTCCTCCGAAGTCGCGGGCCGGGGCAGCTTGTTCGCGTCGTCCGCCTGGAGTTCGTCCTGCCAGGACGGGCGGGCGTAGGGGCGCTCGTAGACCGGGCCGTCGTGCGCGACCGTGCGCGGGTCGACGTCGACGATCTTGCCGCCGTGCCAGAAGATCTCCAGACGGTCGCCGTCGGTGACCTCACCGATGACGGTGGCGATGACGTCCCACTTGTCGCAGATCTCCAGGAAGCGGTCGACCTTCTCCGGCTCCACGACCGCGCACATGCGTTCCTGCGACTCGCTCATGAGGATTTCCTCGGGCGAGAGCGTGGAGTCGCGCAGCGGTACGTCGTCCAGGGTGACGCGCATGCCGCCGGAGCCGTTGGAGGCCAGCTCGGAGGTGGCGCAGGACAGACCGGCCGCACCGAGGTCCTGGATGCCGACGACCAGCTTCTCCTTGAAGGCCTCCAGGGTGCACTCGATGAGGAGCTTCTCCTGGAAGGGGTCGCCGACCTGGACGGCGGGGCGCTTGGAGGGCTTGGCGTCGTCGAAGGTCTCGGAGGCGAGGATGGAGGCGCCGCCGATGCCGTCGCCACCGGTCCGGGCCCCGTACAGGATGACCTTGTTGCCCGCGCCGGACGCCTTCGCCAGGTGGATGTCCTCGTGCCGCATCACGCCGATGGCACCGGCGTTGACCAGCGGGTTGCCCTGGTAGCAGGAGTCGAAGACGACCTCGCCGCCGATGTTGGGCAGGCCCAGGCAGTTGCCGTAGCCGCCGATGCCGGCGACGACGCCCGGCAGGACGCGCTTGGTGTCGGGGTGGTCGGCGGCGCCGAACCGCAGCGGGTCCACCACGGCGACCGGGCGGGCGCCCATGGCAATGATGTCGCGGACGATGCCGCCGACACCCGTGGCCGCGCCCTGGTAGGGCTCCACGTACGAGGGGTGGTTGTGCGACTCGACCTTGAAGGTCACGGCGTAGCCCTGACCGACGTCCACCACGCCCGCGTTCTCGCCGATGCCGACGAGCAGGGCGTCCGACTGGGGCGCCTTCTCGCCGAACTGGCGCAGGTGCACCTTGGAGGACTTGTACGAGCAGTGCTCGGACCACATGACCGAGTACATGGCGAGCTCGGCACCGGTGGGCCGACGCCCGAGGATCTCCACGACCCTCTCGTACTCGTCCTTCTTCAGGCCGAGTTCGGCCCAGGGCAGCTCGACGTCGGGGGTCGCGGCCGCGTGCTCGACCGTGTCCAGAGGCGTCCGGCTCATGCGTTGACCAGCTTCTTGAGGATCGAGGTGAAGAACGGCAGGCCGTCGGTGCGGCCGGTGCCGATGCCCGGCTCCACGGCGTGCTCCGGGTGCGGCATCAGGCCCACGACGTTGCCGGCCTCGTTGGTGATGCCGGCGATGTCGTTGAGCGAGCCGTTGGGGTTGAAGTCGAGGTACCGGAACGCGACCCGGCCCTCGGCCTCCAGCTTGTCCAGCGTGTACTGGTCGGCGACGTAACGGCCGTCCATGTTCTTCAGCGGGATGTGGATCTCCTGGCCCGCGCTGTAGTCGGCCGTCCACGCACTGGAGGTGTTCTCCACCCGCAGCTTCTGGTCGCGGCAGATGAAGTGCAGGTGGTCGTTGCCGAGCATCCCGCCCGGGAGGAGGTGGGCCTCGGTGAGGATCTGGAAGCCGTTGCAGATGCCCAGGACCGGCAGACCGGCCTTCGCCTGCTCGATGACGGTCTCCATCACCGGCGAGAAGCGGGAGATGGCGCCGGCCCGCAGGTAGTCGCCGTAGGAGAAACCGCCGGGGAGGACGACCGCGTCGACCTGGTGCAGGTCCTTGTCCTTGTGCCAGAGGGCGACCGGCTCGGCGCCCGCGAGGCGGATCGCGCGCTGGGTGTCCCGGTCGTCGAGACTCCCCGGGAAAGTGACGACGCCAATACGAGCGGTCACTTCGCCGCCTCCGCGACTTCCTCCACCTTGACGGTGAAGTCCTCGATCACGGTGTTGGCGAGGAAGGATTCCGCAAGATCGTGGATGCGGGCGAGCGCGGCCTCGTCGACCGGTCCGTCAACTTCCAGTTCGAAACGCTTTCCCTGACGTACGTCCGAGATGCCTTCGAAACCCAGCCGCGGCAGTGCGCGCTGCACCGCCTGGCCCTGGGGGTCGAGGATCTCCGGCTTGAGCATGACGTCGACTACGACGCGTGCCACGTGCACTCCCGGTGGTGTGGTGCTGAGCAGGTTCCTGCAAGGTGGTTTCAGACTACCCGCCCAAAATTTCTACGCGCGTCACTCGTAGGAAGCTACGTGACAGCCGTCACGCCTTGCGGGAAGTGCGCTCGTCGGCGAAAAGTTCCATGAAAGATCCCAGATCGACACCCGAAACCTATTGCCATCGGACACGCGGAAGGATTTAGTCGGGCTTCACGTGGCATTGTCGGGCACTGTACAAATGAATTGGCACCGTGCCGTACGAAGGGACCGATATTCGTGGCGCAAAAAGTCGTGGTCACTCTGTTTGACGACATCGACGGCTCGGAAGCGGCGGAAACGATCGCCTTCGGACTCGACGGCAAGTCGTACGAGATCGACCTGAACCAAGCCAATGCCGAGAAACTGCGTAAGGCGCTTGAGCCGTACATGGAGGCCGGCCGGAAGCGGTCGCGGTCCGGCAAGGCCTACCGGCAGACCGAGGTGGCCCCCGACCCGGCCGCCGTCCGGGCCTGGGCGCAGGCCAACAAGATGGACGTCCCCGCACGCGGACGGATCCCCAAGAAGGTCTACGAGGCCTTCGCCGCGGCTCAGTGAGCCACGGCCGACGACCGGTCACCCGCCCCTCGGGACAACCGACTTGCATTGCACCCCACCTGGTCGGCTAGAGTCTGGAGCACGCCGAGGGGCGAGGCCGAAAGGCCCGGCTCACGGAGTACATGCGGGTGTAGTTCAGTAGTAGAACATCCCCCTTCCAGGGGGAAGGCGCAGTGTGCAATTCCTGTCACCCGCTCTGCACCGCCGGTCTGACCACTGTTGTGGATCAGGTAGGCTGGTGCCCGCGCCGATCGGTGAGAGCCGGTCGGAGGCAATGCGGACGTAGCTCAGTTGGTAGAGCGCAACCTTGCCAAGGTTGAGGTCGCGAGTTCGAGCCTCGTCGTCCGCTCCAGTTCAAAGGCCCCGGTCCTGGTGACCGGGGTTTTTGCATGCCCGAGCGGTCGTCTGACATTTGTCATGTCCGGTGATGACAGCGCGCACTGCCGACCGGCCCGGATCACCGGGACGCTGAAGGCATGGACAGGAACGAACACGAACACGTGATTGAGGTCACCGACCTGCGACGTGTGTACGGGGGCGGGTTCGAGGCGGTGCGTGGCATCAGCTTCTCCGTGGACCGCGGGGAGGTCTTCGCGCTGCTCGGGACCAACGGGGCCGGCAAGACCTCGACGGTCGAACTGCTGGAGGGGCTCGCACAGCCGGCCGGCGGCCGGGTGCGGGTGCTCGGGCACGATCCCTACACCGAGCGGGCCGTCGTACGGCCGCGGACCGGGGTGATGCTGCAGGAGGGCGGCTTCCCGTCCGAGCTGACCGTCACCGAGACCGCGCGGATGTGGGCCGGGTGCGTGAGCGGGGCGCGGCCGGTCGGGGAGACGCTGGAGCTCGTCGGGCTCGGCGGGAAGTCCGGCGTACGGGTGAAGCAGCTGTCCGGGGGTGAGCGGCGGCGCCTGGACCTGGCGCTCGCGCTGCTCGGCGGGCCCGAGGTGCTGTTCCTCGACGAGCCGACCACCGGCCTGGACGCCGAGGGGCGCCGGGACACCTGGGAGCTGGTGCGCGCCCTGCGCGACCAGGGCACCACCGTGCTGCTCACCACGCACTACCTGGAGGAGGCCGAGGACCTCGCCGACCGGCTCGCCATCCTGCACGAGGGGCGCATCGCCGCCACCGGGACACCGGCCGGGGTGACGGCCGCCCAGCCCTCGCGGATCTCCTTCGAACTGCCCGAGGGGTACTTCCTCGGCGATCTGCCCCCGCTCGACGCGCTGGGAGTGAGCGGGCACGAGGTCGACGGGCGGGTCGTACGGCTGCGGACGCTCGAACTGCAGCGGGCGGCCACCGGGCTGCTCACCTGGGCCGCGGAGGCCGGGGTGGAGCTGCGGCGGCTGGACGTGCGGTCGGCGTCACTGGAAGAGGCGTTTCTGGGGATCGCCCGCGAGGCGGACCCGCAGGAGGTGGCGGCATGACGACGTCGGTGGCCCGGGTCCGGGCGCTCGCGGGGGCCGAACTCATCCTGTTCCGGCGCAGCAAGGCAATGATCGTCACGGCTCTGCTCGTACCGCTGGTGCTGCCGTTCACCGTGCGGTCGGTGGTCGAGGACATGGACGTCCAGGAGGTCGGGCTCGACGTCGGCCAGGTGCTGCTGCCCGGCGCGATCGGCTTCTCGCTGATGTTCGCGGTGTACTCGGCGCTCATCGGCGTCTTCGTCGGGCGGCGCGAGGAACTCGTCCTCAAGCGGCTGCGCACCGGCGAGCTGCGGGACCGCGAGATCCTCGCCGGGGCCTCGCTCCCGCCCGTGACGGTCGGTCTCGTGCAGTCCCTGGTGCTGGTGGCCGGCTCCGCGGTGCTGCTGGACATGAAGGCACCCAAGGCGCCCCATCTCGCGGTGATCGGCCTGCTGTTCGGGCTGGTGCTGTGTGCGGTCCTGGCCGCCGTGACGGCGAGCTTCACCCGGACCGTGGAGAGCGCGCAGGTCACCTCGCTGCCGCTGGTGATGGTCTCGATGATGGGCTCCGGGATCGTCATCCCGCTGGAGCTGATGCCCGACCGGGTGGCCTCGGTCTGCGAACTGCTGCCGCTCAGCCCGATGATCACCCTGGTGCGCGGCGGCTGGACGGGCGCGCTGTCGACGTACGAGGCGCTGGGGGCCGTGCTCACCGCGCTGGCCTGGACCGGGATCGCGGTGTTTGCTGTAGGGCGGTGGTTCCGCTGGGAGCCGCGGCACTGACGTACGGGGAGAGCGAGGGGTCACACGTGACCGGGGGATGGTGGCGGGGCAAGAGCACGCCGGCGAAGGTCGAGACGTACACGCGCTGGTCGTTCCACTTCTTCGGGGTGGCCGAGGTGGTCGCGGTCGCGATTCCGACCCTTCGGATCCTGGGCAGCGCGGTCGGGGTGCTGCTGCTGACGCTGACCGTGCTGCACGCCGCCCTGTGCGGGGTGACGGCGTCCCGGGCGCTGGACTGGACGCGCGGCCACCGTGAGCAGCCCGTCCGGCTGCTGTGGACGCTCGCCGCCGTCACCGCGGTGGTCGCCGTCACAGCGGTCTGGATCTCCGAGCACGGCCCCGCGGGCGAGGACGTCGACTCCGCGGCCGGCGGGATCTTCGGGGTCGTGCAGATCTTCGGCGCCGGGGTCATCTCGCTGGGCGTGCGCGACCGGCGGCGGGTGTACGCGCTCGTGGTCGGCTTCGCGGCCGGCGCCGCGGCGGTGTCCTTCCCCCTCGGCATGCCCGGTCCGGCCGTGCTCGCCACGTCGCTCGCGGTGCTGATCGGCGCCTCCTTCCTCGCCTTCACCTCCGTCTTCTCCGTCTGGCTGCTCAACGCCGTCTACGAACTCGACGCCGCCCGTGAGACCCGCGCCCGGCTCGCCGTCGCCGAGGAACGGCTGCGGTTCGGGCGCGATCTGCACGACGTGATGGGCCGGAACCTCGCCGTCATCGCCCTCAAGAGCGAGCTGGCCGTCCAGCTCGCCCGGCGCGAGCGGCCCGAGGCCGTGGAGCAGATGATCGAGGTGCAGCGCATCGCGCAGGAGTCCCAGCGCGAGGTCCGGGATGTCGTACGCGGCTACCGCGAGGCCGACCTCGAAGCCGAACTCGCCGGTGCCCGCGGGGTGTTGAAGGCCGCCGGGATCGACTGCGAGGTGAGCGGGCCGGTCGAGGGGCTGCCGGACGAGGTGCAGTCGGCGCTCGGCTGGGTGGTCCGCGAGGCCACCACGAACGTACTGCGCCACGGCAACGCGCAGCGCTGCGCGGTGTGCGTGCGGGTGGAGGAGGACCGTGTGGTGCTGACGGTGGAGAACGACGGGGTCGCGGGGACCGCTTCGGGGAGCGCCGGATCCGGTCTCGCGGGGCTGCGGGAGCGGCTCGCCGCGGTGGACGGGACGCTGGCGGCAGGGCCCGAGGGGGGAACGTTCCGAGTGGTGGCAGAGGTGCCCCTGGTGCAGGAGGTGGTGGCGTGACCGTACGCGTGCTGCTCGCCGACGACGAGCATCTGATCCGGGGGGCGCTCGCCGCGCTGCTCTCGCTGGAGGAGGACCTGGTGGTCGTCGCCGAGGCGGCGTCCGGGCCGGAGGCGCTGGCGATGGCGCGGGCCCACGAACCCGACGTGGCCGTGCTGGATCTCCAGATGCCCGGTGCCGACGGTGTGAAGGTCGCCACATCGCTGCGGGCGGAACTGCCGTCCTGCCAGGTCATGATCGTGACCAGTCACGGCCGACCGGGGCACCTCAAGCGGGCGCTTGCGGCGGGTGTGCGCGGGTTCGTCCCCAAGACCGTCAGCGCCCAGCGGCTCGCGGAGATCATCCGCACGGTCCGCGCCGGAAACCGTTACGTGGACCCCGAGTTGGCCGCCGACGCGATCTCCGCCGGGGACTCGCCGCTGACCGCGCGGGAGGCCGAGGTGCTGGAACTGGCCGCCGACGGAGCGCCCGTCGCGGAGATCGCGGAGCGGGCCGCGCTGTCCCAGGGGACCGTGCGCAACTACCTCTCCTCGGCCGTCTCGAAGCTCGGTGCGGAGAACCGTCATACGGCGGTGCGGCTCGCCCGGGAGCGAGGTTGGGTATAGTTGCTCTCGCGCCACGGCGCAGTGCGGACGTAGCTCAGTTGGTAGAGCGCAACCTTGCCAAGGTTGAGGTCGCGAGTTCGAGCCTCGTCGTCCGCTCTCCGTAACAGAAGCCCCCCGGTTGTCGCCGGGGGGCTTCTTCCGTTACGTCCAGCTCGTGCCCGTCAGGCGCTCGTACGCCTCGACGTACTTGGCGCGGGTCGCGTCCACGACCTCCTGCGGCAGCGCCGGCGGGGGCTGCTCGCTCCTGCGGTCCCAGCCGGAGGCGGCGGAGGTCAGCCAGTCGCGGACGTACTGCTTGTCGTACGACGGCTGCGCGCGGCCCGGCTCCCACTCGTCGGCCGGCCAGAAGCGGGAGGAGTCCGGGGTGAGGACCTCGTCGGCGATGACGAGCGTGTCGCCGTCGAAGCCGAACTCGAACTTGGTGTCCGCGAGGATGATGCCCCGGTCGCGGGCGATGTCCCGGCCGCGGGTGTAGACGGCGAGGGTCGCCTGGCGCAGTTGCGCCGCGGTGTCGGCGCCGACCTGGCGGGCGACCTCCTCGTAGGAGACGTTCTCGTCGTGCTCGCCGACCGCCGCCTTGGTGGCCGGGGTGAAGATCGGGGCAGGCAGCTCGCTGCCGTCGACCAGGCCCTCGGGGAGGGCGAGGCCGCAGACCGTGCGGGAGTCGTTGTACTCGACCAGGCCGGAGCCGGTGAGATAGCCGCGGGCCACGCACTCCACGGGGACCATCTTCAGCGACTTGCAGACCAGGGTGCGGCCCGCCCAGTCGGCGGGGGCGCCGGCCGGGAGGTCGGTGCTCAGGACGTGGTTCGGCACCAGGTCGGCCAGCTGGTCGAACCACCACAGGGAGAGCTGGGTGAGGATGCGCCCCTTGTCGGGGATCTCGGTGGGGAGCACCCAGTCGTACGCCGACATACGGTCGCTGGCGACCATCACGAGGTCGCCCGCCTCGTTCTGGTACAGGTCGCGCACCTTGCCGGTGTGCAGGTGCACCAGGCCCGGAACCTGAAGCGGCTCGGGCTTTTCTACGAATCCGGACACGGTTCCTCCCCGTGGTTATGTCCAACGGGTCGATTGTCCCGCACAGGCCGCTGACCTTGGACTTGGGGTGTGCTGAAGGAGCTCAGTCACGCTTGCAGATGCGGTCCAGGAGGTTGGCGGTGGCGCGCTGGACGCGGGGGTCGACATGGCCCGGGCGGTCCAGTGCCGGGGACCAGGCGAACGTTCCCGAGGCGAAGACCAGGGCGCCGGAAGGGGCGCGGTACAGGGACGTGTCCTGGTGGCGGAGTACCCCGTGGGCGTCGGTGTAGGGGGAGTGGGCCAGCAGGATGCGCTCCTCGTGCGGGGGCAGGGCGGTGCGCGGGAAGTAGCGGTCGGCCTCGCCCGCGACCAGGCCGGGGATCTCCTCGCCCTCGTGCGCGCCCGTGGCGTCCCACAGCCAGTGGTCGGCGTTGCGGACGATCAGCGGCTGGGGCTCGGGGACCGGGCCCGCGTACTGGATGCCCATCAGTTGCTGCTCGGGGCGGTCGATCTCGCGCCACAGCACCGGGCGGCCCGGCCCTCTGCGCTTGCGGCAGGTGAGCAGCCGGTCCGGGACGCCGGACGGGGACGGGCCCAACTCCACCTGCCAGTACATGGTGTTGGCGGAGAGGAAGACCAGCGAGGTGCCGTGCTCGCGGGCCAGCTCCACGGTGCGGCGCATGTTCGCCGACCAGTACTCGTCGTGGCCGGGGAAGACCAGGCCGCGGTAGCGCGTGGGGTCGAGGTGGCCGGCGTGCAGGTCGCGGGCGTCGGCGTAGGCGAGGTCGTAGCCGTAGCGCTCGGCGAAGCGGATGACGTCGTAGGCGTGGCCCACGTGGAGCGGGAGGCCCGCGCCGGCGTACGGGCGGTCGAAGGAGACCGTCGTCGCCGCGTCGGCCTCGCCGAGCAGCCGGCCGTCCTCGTCCCAGGCGTGGTAGAGGCTCGCGCCGGTGCGGCCGTCCTCCGGGTAGAGGTTGTACGCCTGCCAGGTGACGTCGGGGAGGACCAGGAGCAGGTCCGCCGGGTGGTTGTCGCGGACGGTGAACGGGATGTGGGAGCGGTAGCCGTCGGCGGTGGTGAGGACCGCGACGTAGGCGCCGATGCTCCAGTAGGAGGGGATCTGGAGGCGCCAGGAGAGCCACCAGTGGTGGCAGGAGACCGTGCGGTCGGCGGCGAGGGGCGGCGGCTGGACGATGCCGGAGAGGCGGGGGCTGGTGGTGATCTTCGCCGCGCCGTCGCCGCCGTAGTGGCCGATGCGGTAGACGTCGACGCTGAACTCCTGCGGCGGGTCGACGGTGATGTGGAAGTCGACGGCCTCGCCCGGGGCGACCGCGCCGGTGGAGACGAAGCCCTTGATCTGGCGGTGGACGTCGTCGGCGGAGCGGGGGCCCGGGTCGGCCGCGCGGGGTGCTCGGCCCGGGGTGCGGGTCGCCGCTCCGGGCGAGGTGCGGGGGGAGGGGATGCGGAGGTCCTCGCCGTGTGCGTCCGCCGGGTCCACGTACCAGGGGACCACCTGGCCCGTGTCGTCGAAGTAGGTCTCCGTGCCGCGGAGCCAGGGGACGGGGCCCTGGCCGAAGGGGTCGTTGACGGCGTGCGCGAGTGCTCCCGACTCCCAGCGGCGGATCCGCTCCGGTGTCATGCTCGCTCCCCTCCCTCGTGCCCCCGTCACAAGCCCTTGCCATGTGCGCGATCGGTCCCAGCACATCACATTGCGCACCCATGTGGTCACTACTCGTTGCGAATTGGCCGAAAGTGGAATTTGTGGTTCCGGGCGGGGGTGGCGCGGTGGGGGTGTGGGTGGGGGCCGAGTGGGGGTACGGGGTGGGGCGCCGGTCCGTCGGTACGTCGGGGCCGGGGTTCAGACCAGGCGTACCGGCTTTTCCGGGCGTATGCCTGATTCGACCAGCCAGGCCTGCAGGGGGGCCGGGTCGCCCTCCTCGATGAGGCTGAGGACCCTGGGGGTCAGGTCGGTGGCCCGCTCGCCGTTGATGAGGAGGGTGGGGCCGTCGAGCCAGTCCAGGCCGGGGGTGGCACCGGCGGTGTCCATCGCCGCGCAGCAGACCATCGCGGTGACGTGGTCCGCGAGCAGCTCGCGGGCGGTGCGGGGCGGCTGGAGGGGGAAGAGAGGGAGAGTGCCGGCGTCCCACAGGACGGTGTCGGGGGTGGGGGAACCCTGTGCCGGGTTCCGGTCGTGCGTGGCCGCGGCCTCTTCCCGGGCCAGTTCGGCGGTGAGGCCGGCGGCCAGGGCCGCGGTGCGGGCGTTCTCGGGCTCGTCCGACTCGCCTTCGGCGCCGTATGCGTCCCCACCCGCGCCGCCGGTGCGGCGTTCGCTGTCGGGGGCGGGTGGTCCCTGCGGGGGTGTCTCACCGTCGGCGGCCTCGGAGGCCTCGGAGGTCTTGGCGGCCTCGGGGGCCTCGGGGGTGGGGGTGGTGTTGGTGGTGGGAGACGGCTGTCGCTCTGCGTCCGGCTGTTGTGGTGCTGCGAGGTGGTCCAGGACCCGGGCGAGGGTGGGGCCCGCGGAGTGGGGGGCCGTGCGGCGGATGCCGAGGGCGTCCAGGACTCGGTGGAGCCGGGCCGCGTCGGTGCGCCATTTGCGGTCGACGACCTCGTCCGGGTACTCCTGCCAGTCCACCGGCGCCCAGTCCGGGCCGGTCTCGGCGGGACCGCCGTGGAAGAGGCGGGCGGCCAGGAGGGAGGCGGCCTCGTCCACCGCACCGGGTTCCTCCAGGAGGTCGCACGCGGGGCGTTCGCCCAGGCGGGAGGCGAAGCCCTCGGCCAGCCGGTCGCGCCGGGAGAGTTCGGTGAGGGCTGCCACCACGCCCGCGTCCAGCCGGGAGGGCCAGCGGCCCATACGCCAGGCCGGCAGCGCCACGCGCGTCAGCAGACGGTCCCAGCCCGCGTAGGCCAGGCCGACCTGCTCCTGGGCGACGATCCGCAGACCGTAGTCCACAGCCTGTGCACGCTCGGCGGCCGCTGCCGCCACACCGCGCTCCATCTCGGCCGCGTGCTCCCGGCAGCTGTGCAGGAGCAGCCGGGCCACCCGGCCGACGGCGGACAGCACGGCCCGGCTCACCGGTCCGCGGTCCGGCGCCGAGGCGACGGCCACCGCCGCGTCCAGGCCCCGTACGAAACGGCGGGCAGCGGCTATGTCCGGGTGCGCCGAGGGGCCCGTACCGGCGACGACCGGGGCGAGGACGGCGCGGAGCTCGCCGACGCGCATCCACCACAGGAACGGGGAGCCGATGACGAGGACCGGAGCCGCCGCCGTACGGCGATGGGAGCCGCGGCGGCCGCCCGCGATCTCGTCGCGGCCCTCGGGCGGGGGCGGACCGTGGGCCGGGTGCGTGCGGTCCTCCAGCCAGCTGTCGCAGTCCGGGGTGAGCGCTATCGCGGAGGGCGCGGGCACGTCCAGGCGGTCGGCGAGGTCGCGCACCAGCCGGTACAGGTCGGGGGCGGACTCCTCCGTGATCGGGACCGTCGGGCTGACGGCCGGGCGGGAACGGGCGACGACCAGGGCGATGCCGCCGGCCGCAAGCAGAACGAGCACGGCGACCGGGATCACCGTCCAGCGGGCGGCCTGCCAGCCGGGCCCCACGAGGTGGCCGGTGGAAGCACCGGCCAACAGCACCACGGCGACCGCCGCGGGCAACAGAGCGACCGCCAGTGCCCTGCTGCGGATCCTCAGCACGGCCAGCGCCCGGGAGCGCGCGGCCTGCGCGCCCGCCTCCACACCCATACCGGTCACGACCGGACCTCACCCCCTCCCCGAGGCACGGGCGGCCCGGCATGTCCCGGCTGCCCTGTCTGCTGTGCGTGTCCTGGCGTTGCTCACTCCCCCACTGTGGCATCCGCCACCGACATCGCAATGCCGGTGGGCCAAGTGCCGGAACGCTTGCGCCGCACCATAGTTGGGGCCCCGCCCTCCGTCAGCCGGATGGGGGATCGGTCACTCGATGGAATGGCTTTGGGGAAAGGTGTATGCCCCACAGCAACCAACCCCCACCCGGTTCCGGCAGCGTTCCGGCATGCATCAGGCCCCGGTTCCTGAGACGGATCCGGGGCCCGAGGGGTTCATCGGGGAGCGGTGCGGGCTACTCTCCGGCCGCCGCCTTCGCCGCGATGTCCGTACGGTGCTGGGAGCCGTCCAGCCGGATGCGGCCGACGGCCCGGTAGGCGCGCTCGCGGGCCTCGGCCAGGTCCTTCCCGGCCGCCGTGACGGACAGCACGCGGCCGCCCGCGCTGACCACGGCGTCACCCTCGCGCCTGGTGCCGGCGTGCAGGACGTAGGCGTGCGGGGCGTCCTCGGCGGCGACCTCGTCGAGCCCGGTGATCGGGTCGCCGGTGCGCGGGGTGCCGGGGTAGTTGTGCGAGGCGACGACCACGGTGACCGCGGCGTCGGCGCTCCAGCGCAGCGGCTCCAGGTCGGCGAGGTCACCCTTGGCCGCGGCCAGCAGGACACCGGCGAGCGGGGTCTTCAGGCGGGCCAGGACCACCTGGGTCTCGGGGTCGCCGAAGCGGGCGTTGAACTCGATCACGCGCACCCCGCGGGAGGTGATGGCGAGACCGGCGTAGAGCAGGCCGGAGAACGGGGTGCCGCGGCGCCGCATCTCGTCGACGGTGGGCTGGAGAACGGTCTGCAGGACCTCCTCCACCAGCTTCGGGTCGGCCCAGGGCAGCGGGGAGTACGCGCCCATGCCGCCGGTGTTCGGGCCCTCGTCGCCGTCCAGTGCGCGCTTGAAGTCCTGGGCGGGCTGGAGGGGCAGGACCGTCTCGCCGTCGGTGATGGCGAAGAGGGAGACCTCGGGGCCGTCGAGGAACTCCTCGATGACGACCCGATCGCAGGCGTTCGCGTGCGCCCGCGCGGCCTCGATGTCGGCGGTCACGACGACGCCCTTGCCGGCGGCGAGACCGTCGTCCTTGACGACGTAGGGGGGGCCGAAGGCGTCGAGGGCCTCGTCGACCTCCTCGGGCGTCGTACAGACGTAGGACCGCGCGGTCGGGACGCCGGCTCCCGCCATCACGTCCTTGGCGAAGGCCTTGGAGCCCTCGATCTGCGCGGCCTCCTTGGAGGGGCCGAAGACCGGGATGCCCGCCTCGCGCACGGCGTCGGCGACTCCCGCGACGAGGGGTGCCTCCGGTCCTACGACGACCAGGTCGGCGCCGAGTTCCGTGGCCAGCGCGGCCACGGCGGCGCCGTCCAGGGCGTCGACCCGGTGCAGTTCGGCGACCTCGGCGATACCGGCGTTGCCGGGGGCGCAGTGCAGCGCCGTGACGTCGGGGTCGAGGGACAGGGAACGGCACAGGGCGTGTTCGCGGGCACCGCTGCCGATGACGAGGACCTTCACAGGGTCAGCCTAACCGGAGCCGGGGTGGCGGGTTTGTGCGGGCTTCCGAGGGGACGGGTGGCGGGGGTTTGTGGGTTCACACAAGCGGCTGTGGGGCTCACTCGTTGTTCATGATCTCCTCCACCACCGTCGCTCCCAGCTCCCGGACGATGAGGTCGTAGCCGGAGAGCGCCGACTCGTTGAGGTCCGGGTCGTCGTCCTCCGGGATGTCGTCCTCGGGGGCGACGGGGGGCGGTGGCGGGGGTTCCTGGGGTTGGGGTTGGGGTTGGGCAGCGGGCTGGGGTGCGGGGGCCGGAGCCGGAGCGTGAGCAGGGCCGGCGGGTGTCGGTGTCGTGGGGGCGGAGGCGGGGGCGGGCGCGGGCCGGGCGGACGCCGGACGCTGGGGAGCGGCCGGGGCGCCGCCGTAGCCGGAGGGACCGCCACCGCCGTAGCCGGAGGGACCGCCCGTCTGCGGAGGTGCCGCGCCGGCGCCGCCCGACGGGTCGACGATCGCCTCGATCTTCCACTCGACGTTGAACTGCTCGAAGAGCGCCTGCTTCAGCACGTCCTCGCTGCCGCTGCTCACGAAGTTGTCGCGGGCGCCGGCGTTGACGAAGCCGAGCTGGAGGGTCGTGCCGTCGAAGCCGGCAACCTGGGCGTTCTGGCTGAGCAGGATCCAGGTGAAACGGCGGCGGTTCTTGACCGACTCCAGGATGTTCGGCCAGAGCATGCGGGGGTCGAGGCCGCCGGTCGGGGCGGGCGCGGGGGTGGGCGCGGGGGTGGGCGCTGCGGGCTGAGGTGCGGGAGCCGGTGCCGGCGCGGAAGCCGGTGCCGGTGCGCTCGGTGGTGCCGCCGGGGGGCGGCCTCCGGCGCCGGCGGGCGTGGCGGTGGGCCAGCCGCCGGGGCGGCGGCCGCTGCCCGCGGTGGTGGCGGTGGGCCAGGCGCCCGGGGCGGGGGCCGAGGGCTGCGCGGGGCTCGGGGGCTGGTGGGCGGGAGGGGCGGCGGGCGGCATGGCGGCGGCTGCCGGGGCCGGGGCGGGCTGGGCTGCCGGTGCACCTTGTGCGGGTGGCTGGGCGTGGGCCGGGGCCTGCACAGGGGCCGGGGCCGGTGCCTCGCCTCCCGGGGCTGCTCCCCCGCCCCCCGGAGCCCGAACCGCCGCGCGGGCCGCTGCCGCACCGCCACCCGGCGGAATCACGGGAGCGGGAGCGGGCACGGACGCGGACGTGGGTACGGGCGCGTGGGCCTCCGGCCCGGGGACGTACCCCATCGCGGGTGCGCCGCCGCCCGCGGAGAAGTGCACGCCGCGCTCCAGCCGGTCCAGCCGGGCCATGACGGAACGCTCGTCCCCGTAGGCGGCGGGCAGCATCACGCGCGCGCAGATGAGTTCGAGCTGGAGGCGGGGCGAATTGGCGCCGCGCATCTCGGTCAGGCCCTCGTTGACGAGGTCGGCGGCACGGCTCAGCTCGGCGGCGCCGAAGGTGCCGGCCTGGGCCTGCATGCGCTCCAGGACGTCGGCGGGGGCGTCGATGAGCCCCTTCTCGGTGGCGTCGGGCACGGCGGCGAGGATCACAAGATCCCGCAGCCGCTCCAGCAGATCGGCGACGAACCGTCGGGGATCGTTGCCGCCCTCG
Source organism: Streptomyces sp. TRM68416 (assembly GCF_014596915.1). Classification (GTDB taxonomy): domain Bacteria; phylum Actinomycetota; class Actinomycetes; order Streptomycetales; family Streptomycetaceae; genus Streptomyces. The sequence goes on along the minus strand of NZ_JACVWU010000018.1, from coordinate 95,444 downwards.
ATGATGCGGTCGACGACTTCGAAGGCGGCGGCGCCGTCACCGGTGGCGAAGGCCTCGACGACGGAGTCGAGCAGCGAGCCGTCGGTGTAGCCGAGGAGGGAGGTGGCCATGGCATACGTCACACCGTCGTCGCCCGCACCGGCGAGGAGCTGGTCCATGACGGACATGGAGTCACGCACGGACCCGGCACCGGCGCGCACGACGAGCGGCAGAACGCCGTCCTCGACGGGGATGTTCTCGCGCCCGCACACCTCGCCGAGGTACTCCCGCAGGGTGCCGGGCGGCACGAGCCGGAAGGGGTAGTGATGGGTCCGCGACCGAATCGTCCCGATGACCTTCTCGGGCTCGGTGGTCGCGAAGATGAACTTCAGATGCTCCGGGGGCTCCTCGACGACCTTGAGCAACGCGTTGAAGCCCGCCGACGTGACCATGTGGGCCTCGTCGATGATGTAGATCTTGTAGCGGCTGGAGGCAGGCCCGAAGAAGGCCTTCTCCCGCAGCTCACGGGCGTCGTCCACACCACCGTGGGACGCGGCGTCGATCTCGATGACGTCGATGGATCCGGGGCCGTTGCGCGCGAGGTCCCGGCAGGACTGGCACTCGCCGCACGGAGTGGGCGTGGGCCCCTGCTCGCAGTTCAGGCACCGGGCGAGAATCCGCGCGCTGGTGGTCTTCCCGCACCCACGCGGCCCGCTAAACAGGTACGCGTGATTGACCCGGTTGTTCCGCAGCGCCTGCTGCAGCGGGTCAGTGACATGCTCCTGCCCGATGACCTCGGCGAACGACTCCGGGCGATAGCGGCGGTACAGCGCGAGAGACGACACGCCTACGAGGTTATAGGCGCCCACTGACAACCCGGACCCACGGGAACGACGCCCCGCAAACGCAAGCGCCCCCCACGCACCCGCCAGAGCCAACCTACCCTTGCTGCCTTCCGGCCCTGGGGGAGTTCAGTCAGATAGCGCCGCGTGAGGGGCTCCGCACAGAGTACCCGACGCCAGCAGGTGGGAACGAGTTCGCGAGCACCCTTCTCGGTCATGTAATGTTTCCGGCGGAGGATTCGCCTAGAGGCCTAGGGCGCACGCTTGGAAAGCGTGTTGGGGGCAACCCCTCACGAGTTCGAATCTCGTATCCTCCGCAGCCGCCTGAACAGGCGAAACGGAGAGCCGGACCGCTCACTGCGGTCCGGCTCTTCGGCATGCCCTGGTCGCAGTTTGGGTTGCATTTATAGGCGACATTTAGGAGACGCCTCGAGCAGGAAGGCGCACGCTCAGGTCCAGAATGCCGATGTCCTGTCGGACCGTGCCCCGGGCGCAGCGTGCGGCCACGCCCCCGTCCTCGGTCAGGTCGACACCGACCACGCTCACCTCGACGCCGAGAACAGTCATGGTGAACGGCACGGCAAGACTTTCCTCGATCATCGTGAAGAAGTCGGTGAGCTGCTCGTCCTCACCGTAGGCGTCGACGGTGGCCTCTTCGATCAACGCCTCCAGCGCGGCTGGGCCCCAGGTGCTCATGGCCTGACCGTAGCGCTGCACCGTACGGTGAGGACCGGTGTGTTCAGCAGCGGCGTATCCGCCGTGGCGCCGTCGCCGGCAGTCAAGCCGAGGCTCGCGGTTGCCAGCGGGTGACGTTGCCTGGTGGGGTTCGGTAGTGAGCGGCCCAGGGGAGGGTCCGGCGAGCGACAGGGCGGAAGAGAGTGGCACGAGTCCTTGTACGAGAGCCGAGTACGGGCGCGAGGAGCGCACCGCCGCTGGCCCGGCAGGAAACATCCGCCTTCGTGAGGGAGCTGCTCGGCTCCGACTGGGCGGCGGTGTTCCTGCCCGGTGAGCCCGCGCGCCTCGGGCGGCTGCTGCTGTGGAAGCCGACCGGGGCAGCGGCCGGAGACGGCATGGCGCCCGCCGGCCTTGAGACCGAGGCGGTGGAGCTGGTCCTGCCGCACGGCCGCTCGGTCAGGCGGCGCAGGGTCGAGGGTTACGCGCTGCCTGTCGCCGTCGCAGTCTCCGCCCTGGCCGATGCGGAACCGACGCATCCCTCCGGCGCCGCCTGGCAGGCCGCCACTCGCTTCGCGCTGCGGCTGCTCGCCGACGGCCGCTTCCACCCGGCACTCACCCCCGCCGGTTACGACACCTGGCAGGTGGGTCCCTTGACCGCCGCCCAGCGCCAGACGCTGGACGCCCTGGCCGCCGCCTTCCCGCCACACGCCCACTGCCTGCCCGAGCCTGGCCCGGCTCCGGTACGGATCGCCGAACCGGCTGCGCTGGTACGCCAGTTCTGCGACGCGGTCGCCGATGATCTGGTCCGTACGCCGGCCGCGCCGCTCGCCATGGGAGCGCTGCCGTACGCCTGGCGCGAGGCCCGCGCCGTGCCCACCCTGCGTGAATGGGCCGAGGAGACCGAGGCGGCGCTCACCGCCGAGGTCAGTGTCTCCCTGCGCGTCGACGTACCCGAAGGACGTCGACGGCGGTTCCGGGCCGTCCTGCAACTGCACACCGCGGCGGACCCGGCACTCGTCATCGAGGCGGCGCGGCTGTGGAGCGAGCCGGCCGAAGTGGAGCGGGTGCTCGGCCCACGTGCCGAGACCGAAACGCTGCTCGCCCTGCGCCGCGGCGCCCGCGCCTGGCCCCCGCTGCGGAGGCTGCTGGACGATGCCGCTCCCGATCAACTCCGGTTGACCGACGACGAAGCCTTCGATCTCCTCGGGGACGCCACGGACGCGCTGCGCGCGGCCGGCGTCGACGTGCACTGGCCGCGTGACTTGGTCAAGGCGCTCACCGCGACCGCGGAGATCGGGCAGCGCACCGCCCCCGGTTCCACCGCGGGCGGCCTGCTGGACACCGAGACCCTCCTCGACTTCCGCTGGCAGGTGTCCCTCGGCGGCGAGCCGCTCACCGAGGCCGAGATGGACGCTCTCGCCGAGTCACGCCGTCCCCTCGTCCGGCTTCGCGATCAGTGGGTGGTCGCCGACCCGAAGCTGGTGGCCCGCGCCAGGCGCCGCCGGATGGAACCGCTCACCCCCATGGAGGCGTTGAGCGCCGCGCTGACCGGCGAGGCCGAGCGAAGCGAGATGGGGGTCCCCCCGGCCGGAGGCTGGGGGAGGGACGGTGACCGGGTCCCCTGTACGGCGGTCGGTGCGTTCGGCGACCTGGTCGCTCGTATCCGCGATCCCGAGTCCCGCACCCCCGTGCCCCAGCCCGCCGCCCTCAAGGCCACGCTGCGCGAGTACCAGAGGCGGGGCCTGACCTGGCTGGCCGAGATGTGCGCACTCGGCCTCGGCGGCTGTCTCGCGGACGACATGGGCCTGGGCAAGACCATCACCTTGCTCGCTCTGCACCTGCACCGCCAGAGCGACCCCACCACCGCGGGCCCCACCCTGGTCGTCTGCCCGGCCTCCCTGCTCGGCAACTGGCAGCGCGAGGCCGCCAGATTCGCACCGCTCACCCCCGTACGCCGCTACCACGGCGGCGACCGCCACCTGGGGGACCTGGCCGGCGACGAGATCGTCCTGGTCACCTACGGGGTACTGCGACGCGACCGCGAAGTGCTTGCCGAGACAGCCTGGTCGCTGGTGGCCGCCGACGAGGCCCAGCACGTCAAGAACCCCTACGCCGTCACCGCCCGCGAACTGCGTGCCCTGCCCGCCCGCGCCCGCGTCGCTCTCACCGGCACCCCCGTGGAGAACAACCTCTCCGAGCTGTGGGCACTGCTCGACTGGACCACCCCCGGGCTTCTCGGCTCACTCACCGCCTTCCGTGACCGGCATGCCCGCGCCATCGAGGCGGGTGAGGATCCCGAGGCAGCCGAGCGCCTGTCCCGTCTCGTACGTCCCTTCCTGCTGCGCCGAAAGAAGTCCGACCCCGGCATCGCACCCGAACTGCCGCCCAAGACCGAGACCGACCACGTCGTCCCGCTGACGGCTGAGCAGACGAGCCTGTACGAGGCGGTGGTCCGCGAGACCATGGCGAAGATCGCGGAGTCGGAGGGCATCGCCCGACGCGGTCTGGTACTCAAGCTGCTCACCGCGCTGAAGCAGATCTGCAACCACCCCGCCCAGTATTTGAAAGAGCACGGCCTGCGCCAGTCCGCCCCCCTGCGGGGCCGCTCCGGCAAGCTGGACCTGCTCGACGAACTTCTCGACACCATCACCGCCGAAGGCGAATCCGTGCTGATCTTCACGCAGTACAAACAGATGGCGGCTCTGCTGGAGAAGCATCTCGCCGAGCGCGGCGTCCCCACTCTCTTCCTGCACGGTGCCACCCCCGTCGCGCGGCGCGAGGAGATGGTGGACCGCTTCCAGCGCGGTGAAGTGCCGGTGTTCCTGCTGTCGTTGAAGGCGGCGGGCACCGGACTCAACCTCACCCGCGCCAGCCACGTCGTGCACTACGACCGCTGGTGGAACCCGGCCGTCGAGGACCAGGCCACTGACCGCGCCTACCGCATCGGCCAGGACAAACCCGTCCAGGTGCACAAGCTCCTCGCGGAGGGAACCGTGGAGGACAAGGTGGCGAAGCTGCTCGAAGCCAAGCGCGCCCTCGCCGACGCCGTCGTCGGCTCCGGCGAGGCGGCCCTGACCGAACTGTCCGACGCCGACCTCGCCGAACTCGTCGCCCTGGGAAGGCAGCCATGAGCCCCGTCGTCCCCGGCCCGCGTCGTGCGCCCGCCCGCGGCAAGCGAGCCTTCGCCGCGACCTGGTGGGGCCAGGCATGGGTGGCCGCCCTGGAGGACTCCACCCTGGACGCCGGACGGCTCTCGCGCGGACGGACCTACGCCCGCAAAGGCATGGTCGGCCCGGTCACCGTCGCTCCGGGCCGGGTCAACGCCGCTGTCCAGGGCAGCCGCCCGCGCCCGTACCGCTCCTCAGTGCACCTGCCCGTCCTCACCGACCCTCAGTGGGACACCCTGCTCGACACGATCGCGGCCCGCGCCGGACATCTCGCAGCGCTTCTCGACGACGAGATGCCCGCCGAGCTCGTGGACGACGCCCGGCACGCAGGCGTCCCACTGCTCCCGCTGCCCACCGAGCTCGATCCGGAGTGCTCCTGCCCCGACTGGGGACACCCCTGCAAGCACGCCGCCGCGCTCTGCTACGCCATCGCCGCCACCATCGACACCGATCCATTCGTGCTCTTCGCACTGCGCGGCCGCGGTCGCGAGGAGGTCTTCGCCCAGCTGCGCGCGCTCCGTACGGCAGCGCAGGACACCGACGCCCCACCGGCACCGGCCGGCATCCCGGCCGCTGCCGCGTACGCCCACTGGGCCGAAGAGCCCACCCAACTGCCCGAACTCCCGGAACCCGCCGCCCACACCACAGCACTGCCCGTAGCCCCGCCACCCACCAGCGGCCTCGCCGCCGCGGACCTGGAACGCCTCATGGCCGACGCCGCCACGCGCGCCGCCCGGCTCCTCGCGGGCGACACCTCCGACCTGCACCTGACCCAGCACCAGGACGCCGTCCGCATCGCCGCAGGCAATCCCGGACCCGAGTGGTTCCACCACCTGATCCAGAACACCGGCACCAACCCCTCTGCTTTCGCACGCCTTACCCGCGCCTGGCGCCACGGCGGCCCCACGGGCATCACCGTCGCCGAACAGCCCTACACCCCTGACCCGACGGTGATGAAGGCCACCCGCACAGCCCTGGACACGGCCCTCTCCGAGATGACCGACTCCTCCACACACCTCAGAGCCTGGCGCAACCGCCTCACCCTCACCGACCACGGCGTCCAACTGCGTCTGGGTCCCGACGCCCGCTGGTACCCCTACCTCCAGGACGACGACGGCGAATGGTGGCCCGCGGCACCGGCAGACAGTGACCCGGTCACCGCGCTCACTGCGGCCTGGTCGCAGAACAGGGAGTAAGGAGGCGGCTCCCCGCTGACCAGGAACCGCGAGCAGAAGCCGGACACACTCACGCCGCTCCACTTCCGTGGTTGCAGTTTCGGTTGCATTTACGGACGACATTTGGGACACATCGCCAAACAGGAAAGGCGCAAGCTCAGGTCCTGCAGGGCGACGGGCGCAGACCCTGACGAGCTTTGATACCGGCCGCGGTCATACCCCTGCATCCGGCGACGCCTTGTTCGCCGATCACGGGTTGGCCTGCGGCGACTCTGGTTCTCGGCGGATCGACGCGGATCTGTCCATCGTTCCGGGACGATGTGGCGGTCATAGCCCGGGTCAGCGGCGGGCCTTGAACCGGTCCAGCCCCGCCACGCCCAGGGCCGCCAGGCCGATCTGGATGGCCAGCTCGATCCAGTCGATGCCCTTGGTCTCGGCGACGTCGAACCCGGCGGCGATGCCCGTGCCGACGAGCGCGGCCGCGATGCCGACCAGGATCGTCCACAGCACGCCGATGCGCTGGCGGCCCGGTACGACGAGACGGCCCAGGACGCCGATGACGATGCCGATCACGACGGCGCTGATGATGCCCGAGATCTCCATGCCAGCCCCCTTTTGCGAGCCTCTTCAGTCAAGTGTGCCTCTCCCGAGGGGAGATGGGGCACTTCTCTCCGCCGTGTTCGCGCGGGGCGTGGGGAGGCGTTCCGGGCTCAGACTCTCCTCCAGCCTGTCCAGGGCCAGGCGTGCCTCCGTAATACGGGCGCGCAGCTCCTGCTCATGGGCGTCCGTGGCGGTCGCCGGGTCGGGCGTGTTCTCCCGCTCCAGCTCGCGGGCTTCGTCGAGGGAGGTGATGACCACCCCTATGAGGACGTTGACGAGGACGAAGGAAGCCAGCAGGACGTACGAGGCGTAGTAGGCGATGCTCCAGCGGGAGATCTCCAAGCCGTCGCGGACCGCGTCGCCCAGCCCGTCCAGGGTCATCAGGAGGAAGAGGGTGAGGACGGCGCGCCCGATGGAGCCGTAGTGCTCGGGGGCGTTGTCGGCGAAGAAGACCCAGCCGACCATGGCGTACACGTACAGCAGCAGTGCGCCGACCAGCAGGAAGCTCACCGTGCCGGGCAGGCTGCGGGCCACCGCGGCGAGCACGATGCGCAGTTGGGGCAGGAAGCGGGCCGCGCGCAGGACGCGGGCCAGCCGCAACAGCCGCAGGACGGTGGCGTTCTCACGGACGACGGGCAGGAAGGCGGACAGGACGACGGCGAGGTCGAACAGGTTCCACGGGTCGCGGAGGAAGTCCTTCGGCCGGTCGGCGTGGGCGCCGACGCGCAGAAGTATCTCGACCGTGAAGGCGGCCAGGAAGCCGTACTCGATCAGTTTCAGCTCGTCGTGCCACCGGTGGACGACGCCGTCGTACGTCTCCACTCCGAGGACGACCGCGTTGGCGAGGATGAGCGCGAAGACACCGACGGCGAACCAGCGGCTCTCGGTCACGGCCCGGCAGTGATGGGCCGTGCTCCGGCGGGCGGTGGCTAAGCGGGTGGTCCCGTCGTGCGTCATCGGGTGTGCCCCGCTCCCTCACCGGCATGTCGTACGGCGTCCTGCCAGAAGTGGATCTTAACGAGGGCGCACCTCTGATCGGTGGCTGCCGCGTGAACTCCGGTTGTGGGACGGCCGTTGACCATCGACGGGGTTCCTTGTCCGCCCCCCTCCGGCGGCTGCCGGACAGGGGGGCGGACAAGGGGCCTTACGCCTCCTGCCGGTGCAGCAGGCGGGCCAGCAGGTCGTCCAGTGTGACCATGCCGGTGAGCTGCCCGCCGGCGTCGCGCACGACGGCGAGGGAGGCGCGGCGCCGACGCAGTTGCTCGATGGCGTGGCTCACGGTGTCGTTCATGGCCAGCTCCGGTACCGGGCGGGCTAGTTCCCGTGCGGTGACGGCGCGCCCGCGACCGCGGGCGATCAGCGCGTCGCGCACGTGGAGGGAGCCGACGACCAGCGGCCCGTCGCGGACCAGGAGGCGGCTTCGGTCGTGCTCGGCCGTGGTGGCGAGGATGGTGTCGAGGTCGGCCTCGGACTGGATCGAGGTGATCTCGGCGGCCGGGATCTGCAGCTCTCCCACCGGCGTCTGGGGCGCGGTGAGCGAGTTGGTGATCAGCTCGGAGTCGTCCTTGCTGATCAGGCCGAGCCGCTCGGACTCCTCGACCAGGTGCGTGAGTTGCTCACGGTTGTGGACCGAGGCCAGCTCGTCGCGCGGGGTGACCCGGCACAGCCGTACCAGGCCGTTGCTCACCTTGTTGAGGACCCAGATCAGCGGACGTACCAGCTTCACCACGCCCCGGAAGGGCGGGGAGAGCAGCATGGCGGAGCGCTCGGGGTGGGCGATGGCCCACGACTTGGGGGCCATCTCGCCGACCACCATGTGCAGGAACACGACCACGATCATGGCGACGGCGAACGCGATGCCGTAGCTGAGCGCGCTGGGCAGCCCCAGCCTGTGCAGCAGAGGATCGAGTTCGTGGGAGATCGCGGGCTTGGACACCGAGCCCAGGCCCAGCGTGCACACGGTGATGCCGAGCTGGGCGCCGGCCAGCATCAGCGACAGCTCGCGCATGCCGGCCAGTGCGGCCCCGGCGCCGCGCCGGCCTTCGGCCGCGGCCTTCTCCATGCGGTGCCGCTTGGCGGCGACCAGCGCGAACTCGGCGGCGACGAAGAAGCCACTGCCGATCAGCAGCAGGACGGTGACGAAGAGTGCCATCGGGAAACTCATGCCTGCTCCTCCGCCATGTCGACCAGCCGCTCCAGGCGGACGCGCTCCGGCACATGCCGGTCAAGGGTCCGGACGTCGATCGCCACGTCGGCGCCGTCGGACAACGTGACCGTGAGCCGGTCCCCGACGGTCGGGAAGCGGCCGAGCCGGTCGACGATCAGGCCCGCCACGGTGTCGTAGTCCTCCTCCTCGGGCAGCTCGATGCCGGTGGCTTCGGCCACTTCGTCCAGGCGACGGCCGGCGTCCACCAGCCAGCCCTGCCCGTCCGGGACCGCGACCTCGGTCACGGTGTCGGACTCGTCGGCGATGTCGCCGACCAGTTCCTCGGCGATGTCCTCGTAGGTGACGATTCCGGCCACGCCCCCGTGCTCGTCCAGGACCACGGCGAACTCGTCGCCGGACGAACGCATCTGCTCGACCGCGTCCGGCAGCGGCAGGGTGTCCGGCAGCAGCAGCGGGCGCCGGGCCAGCGCGCCCGCGGTCGTCACGGTCATCCGGTCGGCGGGCAGCCGCATCAGCTCCCGGACCCCGAGGACGCCGGTCATGTCGTCGGGGTGGTCGCCGAGGACCGGGTAGTTGGAGTGGCCGTGCCTGCCGATGAGGTCGATCGCCTCCGCGGCGGTGGCGTCCTTGCGGACGAAGACGGCGTCCACGCGCGGCACCATCACCTCGTCCAGCGTCCGGTCGGAGAACTCCAGGGCGTGGTCGAGCAGTTCGGCGGTGTCCCTGGGCAGCTGGCCCTGCTCGTGGGACTCGCCGATGAGGTGACCGAGCTCCTCCAGCGTGGCTCCGTGGTGCAGTTCCTCGACGGGCTCGATGCCCACCTTGCGCAGCAGCCTGTTCGCCGTGGCGTCGAAGACGTGCACGACGGGGCCGACGACCTTCAGGTACGCGAGGGTGGATCCGGCCAGGGTCTTGGCCAGCCGCTCGGGCACGGCGATGGCGAGGTTCTTCGGGGCCAGCTCGCCCAGCACCATCTGGACGACGGTCGCGCCGACGAAGGCGAGCACGACGGAGATGGTGCTGACGGCGGCGTCGGGGATGCCCAGGCCGGACAGCGCGGGTTCGAGCAGCGCGGACACGGACGGCTCGGCGATGAAGCCGACGACCAGACCGGTCACGGTGATGCCGAGCTGGGCGCCGGACAGCATGAACGACAGCCGCTCCAGCACCTTCAGGGCGCGAGCGGCCTTCCGGTCCCCGGCTTCGGCCTCACGCGCGAGGGCGAGCCGGTCGGCGGAGACGTAGGCGAATTCCTGGGCGACGAAGTAGCCGGTGCCGGCCGTCAGGACGAGGACGGCCAGCAGGCCGAGCCAGGCTTCCACGGCACTCACCGAACACCACCCCGCCACGTGCCGTGCTCAGGAAAGACCTGGCGGGATGGTCGGGGACTGTGCCCCGAGGGGTCCGTCGATCTGGCGGACAACAGGTGGCTCCTCATCTAGGTGTGCATTTCGGACAACGATTGTGGCCGAAACCGGGTTCCCGATCCGTGCACGTCACCGTGGCGCCGCGGCCGGCCTCACGGAATGCCCACTGCCTGTCCATGGCGGAACAGCGAGGTCAAGGGCGATCCGACGATGCGTCGAGCCGTACGTGACCAGAGCCGTGACCGACCCGGCCTCGATCAGCGCGAGCCGCGGGACCCGTGCCGGGACCGAGGCATGCACCGCGAGCCCGTACTGAGCGGCAGGCGGATCATCGTGGACAGGACGCCCGGCGGTCACGCGTCGGCCGGAGCTGGGCCGACCAGCTCGGACAGGACGTCGTCCATCGTCACGAACCCGATCACCTTGCCGCCCTCGCCGAGCACGGCGGCCAGATGGCTGCCCTCGGCACGCAGCGCGGTGAGGGTGTCGTCCAGCGGGGTGTCGATGCGGACCCGGGTGACCGGGTGCAGCGCCTCACCCGGGAAGGGACGGTCGCGGTCGGCGACGCCGAGGGTGTCCTTGATGTGCAGGTACCCGAGGAGGGCGCCCTCCGGACCGGTGACCGGGAAACGGGAGTAGCCCGCCTCGGCGGCGACCCGCTCCAGCCGGGCCGGAGTGACCGAGGCGTCGACCGTCCGCATCTTCTGCGCCGGGACCAGGATCTCGCCCACCGGACGCGTCCCCAGCTCCAGCGCGTCCCGCAGCCGCTCCCCGTCGGCCGCGGACAGCAGCCCGGCCTCGCTGGAGTCGACGACCATGCGGGCCAGCTGGTCGTCGGTGAAGACGGCCTCGACCTCGTCCTTCGGCTCGACGCGCAGCAGCTTCAGCAGGGTGTTGGCGAAGGCGTTGATGCCGAACACCACCGGCCTGAGCGCCCGGGTGAGCGCCACCAGCGGCGGGCCCAGCAGCAGCGCGGTGGGCACGGGTGCCGCGAGGGCGATGTTCTTCGGCACCATCTCGCCGATCAGCATGTGCAGATACGTGGCGAGCGTCAGCGCGATCACGAACGCGATCGGATGTACGAGGCCGTGCGGGATGTGGGCCGCCTCGAAGCCGGGCTCCAGCAGATGCGCGATGGCGGGCTCGGCAACCGCGCCGAGGACCAGCGAGGAGACGGTGATGCCGAGTTGGGCGGTGGCCATCATCGCGGACAGGTGCTGAAGTCCCCACAGCGTCATGCGGGCCCGGGTGTTGCCCTCCCGGGCGCGGGGTTCGATCTGGCTGCGGCGCACCGAGATCAGAGCGAACTCGGCGCCGACGAAGAACGCGTTGGTCAACAGGGTGAGAGCGCCGATGGCGAGCTGCAGGACGGTCATCGGGACTCCTCCGCCAGCTCCCGCAGGACGGACGCGGGTTCGGTGATACGTACGCGATCGGCGCGGTGGTGGTCCACGTCGACGACGTCCAGCCGCCAGCCGTCGAGGAGAACGGTGTCGCCGTGGGCCGGGATGCGGGCGAGACGGGTGGCGATGAGGCCGGCGACCGTCTCGTACGGGCCCTCCGGAGCGGTCAGTCCTATCCGGGCCAGCTCGTCGAGGCGGACCCCGCCGTCCGCCTCCCACACCGCGCGCCCGTCCTCGGTGCGCGGGGCGGGCAGCAGATCGGGCTTTTCGAGGGGATCGTGCTCGTCGCGGACCTCGCCGACGACCTCCTCGACGATGTCCTCCATCGTCGCCACGCCGGCCGTACCGCCGTACTCGTCGATGACGACGGCCATGGTGCGGGTGGCGCGCAGGCGCTCCAGCAGCCGGTCGGCCGTCAGGCTGTCGGGGACCAGCAGGGGCTCGGTGGCCAGGTCGGTGACAGGCGTGAGCAGGCGCTTCTCGGGATCCAGGGCGAGAACGTCGCGGATGTGGACGGTGCCGATCACCTCGTCCAGGCTGTCTCGGTAGACCGGGAAGCGGGACAGACCGGTGGCGTGGGTGAGGTTGGCCGCGTCAGCCGCCGTCGCGTGTGCTTCGAGGGCCTGGACGTCGACCCGCGGGGTCATCACGTTCTCGGCGGTCAGCTCGCCCAGGTGCAGGGTGCGCACGAACAGCTCGGCGGAGTCCGCCTCCAGGGCCCCCTCCGCCGCCGAGTGCCGGGCCAGCGCCACCAGCTCCTCCGCCGAGCGGGCGGAGGCCAGCTCCTCGGTGGGCTCCAGACCGAAGCGCCGTACGAAACGGTTCGCGGTGTTGTTGAGGTGCCGAATGAAGGGTCCGAAGGCGGCCGTGAAGCCGCGCTGCGGTCCGGCCACCACCTTCGCGACGGCCAGCGGCCGGGAGATCGCCCAGTTCTTCGGCACCAGCTCACCCACCACCATCAGCACGACGGTGGAGACGGCCACGCCCAGCACGGTCGCCACCGCGGAGGCAGCGCCACCGAGCCCGATCGCCTCCAGCGGTCCCTTCAGGAGCGCCGCGAGGGAGGGCTCGGCAAGCATGCCGATGACCAGTGAGGTGACGGTGATGCCCAGCTGGGCCCCGGACAACTGGAGCGTCAGCGACCGTACGGCCTTCAGCGCGCCGTCCGCGCCGCGCTCGCCGGCCTCGGTGGCTCGCTCCAGCTCCCCGCGCTCGACGGTGGTCAGCGAGAACTCGGCCGCGACGAACAACGCGCAGGCCAGCGTGAGGAGAAGGGCCAGCAGGAGCAGCAGGATCTCGGTCACCGCGACACCCCCGCTCGCTCGGTCGCACAGTGCCGGCGGGACGTGGCGCGGCTGGTACTGGGAGGCTCACCCATCGGGGGACCGTCGCTCCTTCTCGAAACGCACGAGACGTGCACGAAGACAGTGGGGCGAAGCAGGATGCCCTGCCTCTACACCAACTGTAAAGGAGGCGCAAAACATGTCACCTGGTCCCCCGACATCTGCGTGAGCGCCCGGTAGGCACGGATCAGCGCGACCGACGGAATCGCGGCCGTGTCGTCGCCGTGCTCCAGGCCGTCTGCTGTCCCGTCCTCACCCGTTTCCCGCACCCGCCCCGCGGCTTGCCCGCCCCGGGACCGGGACCGGCGTCCGCCGCGCGTCAGTGACGCTCGTTCGTCCCCCGCACCACCGCGACCGGGCAGTGCGCGTGATGCAGCAGGGCCTGGCTGACCGACCCCAGGAGCAGCCCGGCGAAACCGCCGCGCCCCCGGGCGCCGACCACCATCAGCCGGGCCGAGCGGCTCGCCTCGATCAACGCCTCGCGCGTCCCGCCGTGCACCACCTCGTGCCGTACGGACACGTCCGGGTACTGCTCCCGATGGCCGGCGAGTGCCTCGGACAGGAGGCGTTCCTCCGCCCCCGCGAGACCGGCCGCCCCGTCCACGTACCGCACGGTGGGCATCGGCGCGTTCCGGATGGTCCAGGCGTGCAGGGCCACCAGGTCGGTCGCGTGCAGAGCGGCCTCGGCGAAGGCGAAGTCCACCGCCTGCTCTCCCGCCACGGAGCCGTCGACGCCCACCACGACCGGCCCATCCGCACGTGGCTCCTCCCGCACCACGAGCACCGGGCACCGGCCGTGCGCCGCCAGATGCACCGCCGTCGAGCCCGCCAGCAGTCCGACGAACCCGCCCATCCCCCGGGACCCGACCACCACCAGCTCGGCAGCATGCGACTGGGCCTCCAGCACCGTCAGCGGCTCACCCGTCACCACAGCGCACGACACCTCCACCTCCGGGGCCACGCTCCTGGCGCGCTCGGCCGCCTCGGCCAGCAGCCGCTCGACCATGCTCCGGACACCGCCCTCCGGCGGGCCCAGCGGCGAGGAGGCCGGGGGCGGATGCATCGCGGGCCACAGGAAGGCATGCACCACCCGCAGCTCCGCCTCGCGCAGCCGCGCCTCCCGCGCGGCCACCTCCACCGCCGCCAGACCCGACGCCGACCCGTCCACTCCTACGACCACCCGACCGGCCACCCTGCCTCCCGGAACCCGGATACCAGACCTCTTGCATCCAGCATCACGCCGACCTCACACCACTGCGAGGGGACGGAGCGACCACTGGCAGGGCCATCCGGGCCCCTCTCACGCCGTGCCGGAGCAGTCCACGAGCGAGCGCCTTGCGTGCTTGCCCGCCGAAACACCGGCACGCGCCGGCGTCCCGGCCCAACCCTTCGACACGGCAGCGCAAGAAGCCGTTTTTGGCCTTTCTTGGCGTGCCCGCACGGACCACGCCCCTCCCGGCCCTCAACAGCCTTATGCTTCTACGTACTTGTAGAAAGACCGTGACGGGGCAGCGCCTCGCACGTATCCGGGAGAGGACACGCATGGCTTCGATCGACCTGGACAAGGTGCTCGACAAGGCGTGGGCGGACAAGAGCCTGCCCGAGATCCTGGCCGCCCCGGTGGGCGCGCTCAAGGGGGTCTCCGACCGTGACGGCGAGCTGCTTCTGGAGGCGTTCGGGGTCAAGACCATAGCCGACCTGGCCGAGTTGAAGTACGTCCGCTGGGCGCAGGCCCTCGCCGCGTTGGACACGACCAAGTAGCCCGCTCGCGCAAAGCCGTGGTGCCGTGCGCCCGCCCCGGTGTGCGGCACCGCTCTCTCACGAAACACACGCACGTAGAAGGAGTGGACGCCACGATGGTGTTCAAACGACTGCTCGGCTCGCTCGGTGTGGGCGGCCCCACGGTCGACACGGTCCTCGACCCGGGCGCGGCCCGGCCCGGCGGCGCACTGACCGGCCAGGTCCACCTCAAGGGCGGGGACGCCGACTTCGACATCGAGCACATCACGCTGGAGCTGGTGGCGCGGGTCGAGGCCGAGCACGACGGCGGGGAGAGCGAGGGCGTCGTCGCCTTCGAGCGGTTCACCGTCGGTGGCGGCTTCCGTCTCGCGGCGGGCGAGCCGCACAGCGTCCCCTTCACTCTGATGCTGCCCTGGGAGACGCCCATCACCGAGCTGTACGGCCAGGGCCTGGGCATCGTCCTCGGCGTACGGACCGAACTGGCGGTGGCCGGCGCGAAGGACAAGGGCGACCTGGACCAGCTCGCGGTGGCCCCGCTGCCCGTCCAGGAGGCGATCCTGGAGGCCCTGGGCCAGCTCGGCTTCGGCTTCAAGTCCGCCGACCTGGAGTACGGGCGCATCGGCGGTACCGGCCAGCAGCTGCCCTTCTACCAGGAGATCGAACTCGCCCCGGCCCCGCAGTACGCCCACCAGGTCAACGAGATCGAGTTGACCTTCCTGGCCGGCCCCGGCGGCATGGAGGTCGTCCTGGAGGCCGACAAGCGCGGCGGCTTCTTCTCCGAAGGGCACGACGCGCTCACCCGGTTCACCGTCGGACTGCACGACTCCCGGGACTGGAACACCGAGGTCGACGGCTGGATCCGGCAGCTGGTCGAGCACCGGGCGTCGTACGGCTCCCACTCCTCGTACGGGCACGACGGCCACCACGGGCACTACGGCCACGACGATCACCACCACGAGGGCCACCGCTCCGGCCCCGGCATGGGCACCGTCGTCGCCGCGGGCGCGGCCGGGCTCGCGGTCGGTGTCGTCGGCGGCATGGTCGCGGCCGAAGTGGTCGACGAGGTCGGTGACTTCTTCGAGGGCGACGAGGAAGAAGAGGGCTGAGACACGGGGGCGGGTCCGGGAGATGGATCAGCCGCTGACGGTGAGCGGAAGGTGATCGGTGCCCTCCCGGCCCGCCCAGTCGGCCGACCTGCGGTCCCTTTCCGTCGCCGACGAGAACCTCATCGACGGCTCTCGCCCCGACATCAGGTGTGGCCTTTGGGAAATCGCCGGAACTTACCGGTCGGGCCGATAGTTTCTACGTTGCTGTAGATCTTATTGAGGATGGAGCTCTCATGGCCCTGTGGGACCGCATCAAGGATTCCGCCACGCAGATGCAGACGCAGCTCGTGGCGAAGAAGAACGACCTCAAGAGCGGCGCCTTCCGTGACGCCAGCATGGCGATGTGCGCGCTGGTCGCCGCGGCCGACGGCACCATCGATCCGTCGGAGCGACGCCGCGTGGCTCAGCTGATCGCCACCAACGAGGTGCTGCAGAACTTCGACGCGACCGACCTCCAGCGCCGCTTCGACGAGAACCTCGACAAGCTGACCGCCGACTTCGACTTCGGCAAGGTCAGCGTCCTGCAGGAGATCGCCAAGGCGAAGAAGAAGCCCGCCGAGGCGCGTGCCGTCATCCAGATCGGCATCGTGATCGGCGGTGCGGACGGCGACTTCGACCAGACCGAGCAGGCCATCGTCCGCGAGGCGTGCTTCACCCTCGACCTGCCGCCGCACGAGTTCGATCTCTGATATCGCCACACGGCGCTCGTGCCGGGCGGGCGCCGAAGGCGTCGGCCCGGCACGCCGTCGTCACCCGGGAGACAGCGCCCACGTCACCGGATGTCGTCGGGGTCGAGATCGGTTCCGACGACGAGGGTCACCACGCCCGCGGCGGCTCCCTGATCCTGCCCTGCCCTCGCGTCGGGCAGCCGCGCCGCGAGCACCTCGGCCTGCCTGTCCAGGCCCTGTGGGTAAGTGACCGCGGTCGTACGGGTGTTCTCAGGAGCGTTCCCCGTGCCGACGACGGTGAGGCCGGCCTCGCGCAGCTTCTCGGCCACGGCCGCGGCCCGCCCGGAGACGCCGGTGCCGTTGAGGACCTGGACGCGCACGGAGGAGGCGTACACGGGATCCTTCGCGCCGGCCTCCAGTCGCTTCTTGTCGACCTCCTTGTCCTGGGCCAGGGAAGTGAACAGGTCGGCGGCCTGCGGATACTGCCACACGATGTTGGCCTTGTCGGTGGCCACATCGGCCTCACGCGGGTAGTTGGGAACGGTGAGGAACGTGAGCCGCTCACCGGGTATGCCCTGGATCTCGGAGGCGAGGCCGTACAGCGGCTTGATGCCTGCCAGATCGGAGTCCGTGGTCAGGGACTTGGTGGCGGACCGCAGGAAGCCGTACAGCGCGTTCGGGCTGGTCAGCTTGGACTGCGCCTTCTTGGCGAGAGCGTCCATGAACTCCTGCTGGCGGCCGATGCGCCCGGTGTCGGAGCCGTCGCCGATGCTGTAGCGGGCGCGTACGTAGCCGAGCGCCTCCTCGTCCCTGACGGTCTGGCAGCCGGCCTCCAGGTCCAGGTGGGCCTTCTCGTCGTGTATGGCCTCTTCGGGGCAGACCTCGATGCCGTCCAGGGCGTTGACCATGCCCTTGAAGCCCTGGAAGTCGACGGACATGAAGTGGTCGATGCGCAGGCCCGTGTTCGCCTCGACCGTCTTGATGGTGCAGGCGGCGGCCCCGGCGACCTCGCCACTGGTGCCGCCGATCGCGAACGCCTCGTTGATCTTGAAGTGGTGCGGATCGGAGGCAGTACCGTCACCCTTGTCGCACTCGGGTATCTCCACCCATGAGTCGCGCGGGAGGGACACCACCGTCGCCCACTCCCGGTTCGCCGGTATGTGCATCACCATCAGGGTGTCCGACTGCATGGTGGTCAGACCCTTGCCGTACTCGGCGTTGTCACCGTCCCGGCTGTCGGAGCCGACGACCAGGATGTTCTTCGAGCCCGGGCTGAGGTTCTCGGGCCGGTTCCCGCCGAGCTTGTTGTCCACGTCGGCGCCCTGGATGTTGCCGTCCAGGTCCTGGTACACCCAGGCGCCGACCCCTGCGACGCCCAGAATGACCACGGCGAACGCCCCGGCCGTCCACGTCAGCACCCGCCCCCGCCGCGTCAGCCTGGCTGACCGGTCGCCGGCCGGAGCCGGTCGCCGTCTCCGCGTACCGCTCACCGGCGCGCACCCCTCCCCTTGGGCCGCCCCCGACCGGCCGGCCGCACACGAGCGCTCGAATCCGCACTCACCGAATGGCGGAACTCTACATGCATGTAGATATACGAGCGGGGGTGCGCAGGCTCGCACCGGCCTCGCCGCCCCGCGGGCTGCACCGACCGGCCGGGCCCCGAACTCAGAGGGGCGTCGCCGCGTGCAGGATGAGGACCATCGTCACCGCCGAGTTCGCCGACGACATCGCGGACACCGCCGTCCCCACGGCCGCACCCCACACCGCCAGCCCCACCGAGGTGAACACCGACGGCCAACTGCGCACCGCGGGCGCCGGGCCGAGCAGGGCCGCCACCCGGCGGGGCACCGGCCCCGGTGCCGCGAGACCCGCCAGCGTCACCACAGGGGTGCCCCTGGACACGAGCGCCGCCTTGCCGATCGCGCACGCCACCGTCCGGCGGCTGCCGATCACTTCGGCCGCCTCCTCGTCCGCCCACCGCTCGGCCACGAAGGACACCGTCGTGCGCAGCGGGCGCAGGAACGGGTTGGCGCGCGCGGCCAGTTGCACGGCGAGCAGGTAGCGGTGGTGCCGGGCGGCGAGATGGGCCCGCTCATGAGCGAACAGGGCGCGTCGCTCGGACACTTCGAGGCAGTCCAGCAGGGCGGTGGTCACCACGACCCGGTTCCGCCGACGCCCGGGCAGCGCGTACGCATACGGAACCTCGTCGGGCAGGACCGCCACCTCCGTGTCGGGCAGCCCGGCCAGCGCCCGGTGGGCACGGCGACGCACCCGGCCGTGCCGCCACAGCGTCCGGCCACAGGCCACCAGCACCAGGCAGAGCGCCGGGATGGCCGCCTTGCCGGCCACCTCGTCGTACGGCACCGCCTCGCGCACCTCGGGGTCCGACCAGCCGTCGGGCAACGGGTTGCCGGGCAGCTGGGCAGTGCCGACCACCATCACCAACCCCAGGCACACCGTGCTGCACACCGCCATGACAGCGGCCACCCCGGTCAGCAGTCGGGTCGCGGTCCGCGGATGCAGCCGCTGTTCGGCCAGCCGGGCGATGGGCCAGGCGCTCAACGGCAGGACCAGCGGCAGAAAGACGAACACCCCCATGAGGCTTCAGTCTTCCCCTTCACTCCTGGGCTGACGCAGCAGTTCACGCAGCAGCCGTTCGTCGTCCGGGCCAAGGCCGGTGACAAAGCTGGCCAGCACCGCCCCCCGGTCGCTCTCGGCGTCCAGCACCTTGCGCATCTTGTGCGCGGCCAGACCGGCCTGGTCGGAGGCCGGCGTCCATGCGAAGGACCGGCCTCCCCGCTCCCGCGTCACGGCCCCCTTGGCCAGCAGGCGGGTCAGGATCGTGATCACCGTCGTATAGGCGAGATTTCCGCCGAGCCGCTCCTGCACCCAGCCCGCCGTCGCCGGCCCGTCCGCCTCCCGCAGCGCCGACAGGACGAGCGCCTCCAGCTCTCCCTGCCCCCGTCGCCGGGAACCCTGCCGGTGTTCCGTCACGCCCTGTCTCCCTTCCCATGGCTCTGAGTTCGCGAGCGGTTCATCGTAGGGGAACTGACAGCCGTCCCCATGTTCCTCAGCCCACCGTCACTGCGTCTACAGAATTGTAGAAGGTAGGCTTCCGCGGCACACGCGTCCCTGGCGGACACACCGCGAAGAAATGAGGAGCGCAAGAGACATGGGTGTCATCGCATGGCTGGTACTGGGGCTGCTCGCCGGGGCGATCGCCAAGGCCGTCCTGCCCGGGCGCGATCCCGGCGGGCTCACAGGTACGACGCTCATCGGCATCGCGGGTGCGTTCCTGGGCGGTTGGCTGTCGGCGACGTTCCTGGACCGGCCGGTGGAGCGGGAGTTCTTCGACGCGGCGACCTGGGGCTCCGCCATCGCGGGCGCACTGGTTCTGCTGATCGGCTATCGCATCCTCTTCGGCAACTCCCGCGACTGATCGGCGGTTTCGGGAGGCCGCAAGCTCTCAGCTACACGTGATCCGACTCCTGCACCCCCCTCCCCCGGTCTCTACAGTCCTGTAGTTTCTGATCTGGGCCCCGAGGCCCTGATCCGATGTATCGAGAAGGAGCACGCAGTGGGAGTTTCCCTGTCCAAGGGCGGCAACGTCTCGCTCAGCAAGGAGGCGCCGGGCCTGACCGCCGTCCTGGTCGGCCTGGGCTGGGACGTCCGCACGACCACCGGCACCGACTACGACCTCGACGCCTCCGCCCTCCTGCTGGACTCCTCCGGCAAGGTGCTGTCGGACCGGCACTTCGTCTTCTACAACAACCTGACCAGCCCCGACGGTTCGGTGGAGCACACCGGCGACAACCTCACCGGTGAGGGCGAGGGCGACGACGAGAGCATCAAGGTGAACCTCGCCGCGGTGCCCGCCGAGGTCGACAAGATCGTGTTCCCGGTCTCCATCCATGACGCCGAGAACCGCGGCCAGAGCTTCGGCCAGGTCCGCAACGCCTTCATCCGGATCGTGAACCAGGCAGGCGGTGCCGAACTCGCCCGCTACGACCTGTCCGAGGACGCCTCGACCGAGACAGCGATGGTCTTCGGTGAGCTGTACCGGCACGGGGCGGAGTGGAAGTTCCGCGCGGTGGGCCAGGGTTACGCGTCCGGGCTGTCCGGGATCGCCTCCGACTTCGGGGTCAACGTCTGACCCGAGTCGGACAGCCCCGGCGGGCCTGCTCTTCGGAGGCGGGCCGGCCGGGGCCTGTTTCCTCCACAGACGCAGAAACCCCTATCCCCCAGGAGATCCAGTGTCCGACCCGCTCCGCGTCCGCCCCGAGGACCGGGCGGACTTCGAGGCCGTTCTGCATCTGGCACTGAACACCCCGGACATCCGAAGCGCCATGCGCGCCGACCCGACCGGCCGGGCCCCCGTACACCTCCGTATCCGGGTGCTCGCGGACGCCGACGAGATCAACGTCGCCGCACAGGACGAGTACCGCCAGTACCTCGCCCTGGCCGCATCCGCCCGGGAGCACACACAGGGTCACCCCGCCGAGGGCAACGTGTTGCCGGCGGTGGCCGTACTCACACCGCTCGTGGCCGGCTCATCGGCCACGGTCCTGCTCGTGCTCGGTTACGTCCTCCAACTGGCCGGCGTTCAAGGGACACTGCCCGGATCGCTCATCACCGCCGGCTGGATCCTGACCCTCGTCGCCGCGGCGAGCGCGCTCACCGCCTTCGGCGCACTGCTGACCACCGCGATACGCGGGCGCGGCCGATCCACGCACCCCGCCCGACTGGAACAGGCACGGCTGGAGTGGCAGCAGGCCCTGCTGACCCGCGGCATGCTGCCCTACCTGCGCCGGCGCATCGGCGAAGACCCTTCCCTCCGTCCCGCGCCGCCCACACCGACCGCCGACTAGCGCCCACCGGGCCGGCCCGAAGAAGACAGGACTCGCATGTTCGGACTGAGCGAACTCGCCGTCATCCTCATCGTCGTCATACTCGTGATCGGCGCCAAAAAGCTTCCCGACCTGGCACGCTCCGCCGGCAAGTCGGCCCGCATCCTCAAGGCCGAAGCGAAGGCCATGAAGGACGAACAGACTGGGACCGACGCAGACACCGCACCCCGGATGGTCCAGGGCGAAACCATCACCCCCGGCACCAACTCGCCCACCGACCCGGGCCAGCCTCCTTCTCCCGGCTCCGAACGCTCCAACCGATAGCCCAGGACACCTGACCAGCAGGAATCCGCCCGACCTCTGGTTGCAGTTCGGGTCAAGTCCCCTGTTTGGTCGGTTGGTTGGCGCTGAGATGTGTTCGGTTCCTCAGTGCGCGTTCGATCATCAGGAGGGGGCCGGGAGCCGGGCGGATGCCTCGGTCGTTGACCCAGGACGGCGCCGTCACGGTCCCGTGACACGGGCCGGGGCCACCGAAGCGTCGGCGCACACCGGTCGGCGTGTTCTGGTCGTGGTGATCCCGGTCACGGCCCGGGCGTGCCGGTGGCGGTGGTACGGGGCATGTCCCGTCGAAGCAGGTCAGAGGGCTGCCGGTGGAGGGCGGGGCAGGAAATCCGTGCCCGCGGAGGGCA
Source organism: Streptomyces sp. TRM68416 (assembly GCF_014596915.1). Taxonomy (GTDB): domain Bacteria; phylum Actinomycetota; class Actinomycetes; order Streptomycetales; family Streptomycetaceae; genus Streptomyces. The sequence goes on along the minus strand of NZ_JACVWU010000018.1, from coordinate 73,676 downwards.
ATATCTGTGCTCGCGAAATGAGAATTAGGTGCGGGGTACGGCGAGTATTCTTCGACAGGCCGGCGGATCGGAGTTTTCCGTCGCGCACGGCCCTTCGCACCGTGCTACTGTCGAACTCAGTTGCAGGTGTGGTTGCCAGAAGGTTTTTCCTACGGCCGATCATCACGGCGACACGGAATGCGCACAGGGCGTATTCCCGTACACCGCCTCCGAAGGAGAAACAAATGGCTACTGGCACTGTGAAGTGGTTCAACGCGGAAAAGGGCTTCGGCTTCATCGAGCAGGACGGCGGCGGCGCCGACGTCTTCGCCCACTACTCGAACATCGCTGCCCAGGGCTTCCGTGAGCTGCTGGAGGGCCAGAAGGTGTCGTTCGACATCGCGCAGGGCCAGAAGGGCCCGACGGCCGAGAACATCGTTCCCGCCTGACGCACCGGCACTGACGCATACTTCGCAGCTGGGGCCCGCACCTTGGGGTGCGGGCCCCAGCTCGCTTCATTCCCAGGGTGATTCTCCCTGTCTTTTCTCGGCTCGTTCTCGCGATTCTCTGCGCCGCTCATTCTGCTGCGGAAATTCCTTGATACGTGCCCGCATCGAGGAAGGTTCCGCGTGAACCGCACACGTACCACTCACACACGCACCAATCGCACATATGACCGCTCCGGGGTTCCGCGCCGCTCCAGCGGTTACGGAAACCGGCCGTCGGTGCGGGGCGAGTTCGCCCTGCCGAAGTCGGTCACGCCTCCGTTGCCCGCTGTCGAGTCGTTCGCCGATCTCGCCATGCCGGCTCTGTTGCTGGCCACGCTCGGCCATGAAGGCGTGACGGCACCGTTCCCGATCCAGGCGGCGACCCTGCCCAACTCCCTGGCCGGCCGCGACGTGCTCGGGCGCGGCCGCACCGGGTCGGGCAAGACCCTCGCCTTCGGCCTCGCGGTGCTGGCCCGTACGGCGGGCCGGCGCGCCGAGCCGCGTCGGCCGCTGGCCCTGATCCTCGTCCCCACCCGTGAGCTGGCCCAGCAGGTCACCGACGCGCTCGCTCCCTATGCCCGCTCCGTGAGCCTGCGGCTCGCCACCGTCGTCGGCGGTATGTCCATCGGCAGGCAGGCCGGCGCGCTGCGGGCCGGCGCGGAGGTGGTCGTCGCCACGCCCGGTCGCCTCAAGGACCTCATCGACCGGGGCGACTGCCGACTCGACGACGTCGGCATCACGGTGCTCGACGAGGCGGACCAGATGACGGACATGGGGTTCATGCCCCAGGTCACCGCGCTGCTCGACCAGGTGCGCCCCGAGGGTCAGCGGATGCTGTTCTCGGCCACCCTGGACCGCAACGTCGACCTGCTGGTCCGCCGCTACCTGACCGACCCGGTGGTGCACTCCGTCGACCCGTCGGCCGGTGCCGTCACCACGATGGAACACCACGTGCTCCACGTGCACGACGCGGACAAGCACCGTACGACCACCGAGATCGCGGCCCGGGACGGCCGGGTCATCATGTTCCTGGACACGAAGCACGCCGTGGACCGGCTGACGAAGCACCTGCTGAGCAGCGGTGTTCGGGCCGCCGCCCTGCACGGCGGCCGGTCCCAGCCCCAGCGCACCCGGACACTCGCGCAGTTCAAGGACGGTCACGTCACCGTCCTGGTGGCCACCAACGTCGCGGCCCGTGGCATCCACGTCGACAGCCTCGACCTGGTCGTCAACGTGGATCCGCCCAGCGACCACAAGGACTATCTGCACCGCGGTGGCCGTACGGCCCGCGCCGGGGAGTCCGGCAGCGTCGTCACGCTGGTGACCCCCGGCCAACGCCGCGGCATGACCCGGCTGATGGCCATGGCCGGCATCAGTCCGCGCGTCACCCCGGTCCGCTCGGGCGAGGCGGAGCTGAGCCGTATCACCGGTGCCCAGGCGCCCTCCGGGATCCCCGTGGTCATCACCGCGCCGGTCGTGGAACGCCCCCGACGCGCGTCTTCACCGTCCCGGGGCCGCCAGGGCCGTACCGGCCAGGGCCGGCCCGCCGGGGCGGGGAGGCGCCGCAGGGCGCAGCCGCGGCCCGCCGGCAACGCGGCCGCCTAGGCCTGCGCAGCCCCCGACGGCCCTGCCAACCCTCTGGCCTCTCGGGGGACGCGGTGGCCTGCGGGGTCGCGAGGACCACCGTGCCGACCATCCCTTACCTGTGGAGGAGACACCCTTGACGCCAGCGCGGACGCAGTACCGCATGCCGCACCCCGCCCCCGCGACCACGCCCGTGGTCGAGGAGGTCGAGGGGCGCGGGCCTCGCGTATGTGACGACATGACCGTCGAGGTGGCTCTGGCCGTCATGGCGAGTGCCCGGGTCGAGTACCTGACCGTGTGCGACGGGGACGACCGGAGCACGGCTCTGGTCACCCTGGGCCGGCTCGCCGTTCTCCGCGACAGTTCCACGTACACGGACCGGATCAGTCTGCGGGACGTCCTCGACGGATCGCTGGTCTCGCCCGGCGGCCGCTCGGGCGGCGCCGGTGAGTACGGGCGGGTTCCGGGCGTACTCACCCTCCCGTACTGATCCGTACTACTGATCCGTCCTGCGCCGGGCGGCCCGGTATCCCTCTCCCTGCGGCTTCTCCCCTGTGAGGCATCATGCGCTGTGTCATCGCCCGGTACCCGTTCGACCTGACCAAGGCCGGGGTGCTGGCCTCGATGAAGGGCATCAGGCCCGAGCTCGTCACGGGTGAGTCCGTGACCATCGGCCGCCGTCGCTACCCCGTCAAGCAGGTGGGCCGGGTCATCACGCGACAGGACCCGCGCGACTTCACCGCCCGCGAAGTCAGCCGGGCCATGACGCGGCTCGGCTTCACCTGCCACGGCAGCCCCGAGGGCGCGCCCGTGGGCAAGGACGGACCCGCTGTCCTCCGAGCCGCGTCCGCGCTGCCCGGTGGCGGGGGCCCCGTGGCGGTGTGAGGACGGGCGGGAGACCGCCCCAGGGATCCCGGTGGGGGCCCTGCCGACGCGCGTCGGCAGGGCCCCCACCGTTGTGTCGTGCCGTCCGCCGTCCGCGATCCGTCAGGAATGCGCCGGCCGGGCGACGGGGTGGAGACGGCCGCGGCTCACGGCGACGGAGCGGAGAAGGCCGCGGCTCACGGCGCGGAAGAAGCCGCGGCTCACCGGTCGAAGTGGATGAGATCCCCTACGGTCCACGCGCTGACGTCCTTGATGGCGACTCGGTACATGCCACCCGTCTCCGGAATGCCGAGGCTGCCCTGCAGGATCCGGGCGAGATGGAAGTGCAGATGCGTGGGCGCCTCGCCGCGACCGGGCCGGGTCTCGCCCGGGCTGCGCGCGAAGACCTCCGAGAACGGGCCGAGACGGTCCGAGTCCTTCAGGACCTCCGCCACCCGCTCTCTCCACACCGCCTCCGGGGCCAGCCGGCCGGTGATGACGGCGCCGCCGACGACCACGGTCAGCGACATCTGATTGCTTCGCTCGGACTCCACAGCGGCGGAGATGGCGACGAGCAGCTCATCAGGGTTCGACATGACAGCAGAGCTTATGCGCCCCACCCGTACCCGGGCCCCCCGCGGGGTCGAAGTGGTGGCGCGCGTGGCGAGCGGGCGGCCTCCGCTCACCGGTGCGAGCCGGTCACGGCAGGGTTCTTCCTCCAGTAGAAGAGAGAAATCTTCTCTTGCTGGAGTAGATTTTCGTTCCTGCGACGGGTACGATTCTTCTCGTAGACAAGGTCGACAAGACCCGCCAGACACGAACTGGCGGGTGGGTGAAAACGAAGTACGCAGGTCAGTGCGGCTCTCGGGGCTCGAAGCCAGAGTGTTCCCAGAACGGTGACGGGACTGGGAGCCGCACTGGGCGGCTCGCACATCGAGGAGCTGCCCACAGCAGTACCGGTTCCATCAGTGGTTGGTTCAAGGAAGAACGGAGGAGCAGACGCCATCAGGATCGCCCGGCCCGACGAGCGCTCGGCCCGGGTACCGCAAGACCCCGGAATGGATGGTGGTCCCCGGTCAAGCAGCTGCGATCCCCCCGCACCCCCCTCTGCCGGGCCGGGTAGCGGAAACAGAAGGTCGGCACAGCAGTAGGGCCGACAGATGGTGTTCAATTTCCTTCGGGGCCCTGGTGCCGTACGGCACCAGGGCCCCTCGACGCGTTGCACAGCGAGGTGACATGACATCGGACAACCCCCTGAATGATCGTCTGGACGACGACGACTACCCCGCGTACACGATGGGCCGGGCAGCCGAGATGCTCGGCGCCACCCCGGCGTTCCTCCGAGCCCTCGGGGAGGCTCGTCTGATCACTCCGCTCCGTTCGGAGGGGGGACACCGCCGGTACTCCCGCTACCAACTGCGGATCGCCGCGCGCGCCCGGGAGCTCGTCGACAAGGGGACTCCGATCGAGGCGGCGTGCCGCATCGTCATCCTCGAGGACCAGCTCGAGGAAGCGCAGCGCATCAACGCCGAGTACCGTCGTGCCGCCGGCGAATCGGCGGGCCGCGCCGGCTCCGCCTGACCCTGCGGGCGCATACGGATCCGGACTGCCGTCCTGCGGCCGAAGGAGAGCACGGCTCGGAAGGCCGCCGGTCCGCTATCGCAGAACCGACAGCCACCCCCGCCCCCGCCCACGCCCCGGGAAGCGCATCCCGTCCGCGTCCGGCACGGCCGTGCGGGTCGCCGCCGTCGTGCGCAGGCCGCGGAAACGCCCCGCCGGAGGGGTCCCTGTAAGGAGTCGGGGCGTTCTGTCTTCCGGTTCCCGGTGGCGGCCGGGAGTTCGCGTAGAGACCACGGTGATCCAAGACTCGGCGCTTACGGGGAACTCACCGGAAGTCCGAGCCGACGTATGGGAGGGAGTCGTCCATGGCTCCTCCACTCCCATGGGCACGTCATCCATGGAGACGCAACCGATGCCCCGGACGGACCGTGACCGGCGCTTGAGCCCCGCGCGCCCTCAGACCACCGCGCCCGAGTCCCGTGCCCGGCTGCGTCGTTCCAGGGGGCTGCGCGCGCCGCTGTCCTCGCCGCGGGCGGGGCGGGGCGGCGGGGCCGGGCGGTTGGTCTCCAGTTGTACGGCGATGGGTACGGCGGTGAAGACCGTCGACGCCATGCCGACGACCACGCCGGCGATCAGGGCCACGGAGAAGTCCGCGAGCGAGTCGCCACCGAGGACCGCCAGGGCGGCCAGGATGAACAGCGCGCCCATACCGGTGTTGACCGTGCGCGGCAGGGTCTGGATGACGGCCTTGTTGGCCGTGGACTCCAGGTCCGCCGCCGGATCGCGGCGACGCGCCTCGCGTACCCGGTCGAAGACGACGACGGTGTCGTTGACGGAGTACCCGATGACCGTGAGCAGCGCCGCCAGGAAGACGCTGTCGACAGGCTTGCCGAGCCAGGCGAACAGGCCCACCACGAGCAGCACGTCGTGTGCCATGGCCAACACCGCCGCCGCCGCGAACGTCCACCGGTACCGCACGCTGAGGTAGATCATCTGGGCCGCGACGGCGATGCCGAGCGCGATGAGGGCGTGCCGGCGCAGTTCTTCCCCGAGGCTCGGCCCGATCAACTCGTCCCGCTCGACGGTGACCTCGCCGCCCTCCTTCGCCAGCGCCGTCTTGATCGCGTGCTGCTCGTCGTTGGTCAGCTCCTCACTGCGTACGGAGATGTCCCCGTCCCCCGACTCCTGCACCACCGCGCGCGGGAACCCGGCGTCCGCGACCGCCTCGCGCGCCACGTCCACGTCCACGGGCTTGCTGGTGCTGTACTCCACCAGGCGCCCGCCGGTGAACTCCACCCCGAAGTCCAGGCCGCGCACGCCGACTCCGGCGACGGCGATCATGATCAGCAGCGCACTGATACCGAGCCAGCGGCGACGGTGGTGCACCAGCCGGGGTTCGCGGCGCGCGAGCCAGGCCCGCACCCGGCCGGTGGAGGTGATCCCGGTCAGGCCGGGCCGCTTGCGCACGAAGCGGCGCCGGATCGCGAAGTCGGCGAGGACCCGGGTGATCACCAGGGCCGAGATCATCGAGGCGAGGACACCGATGGAGAGCGTGACGCCGAAGCCCTTGACGGGCCCGGTGGCGAAGAAGAAGAGCAGACCGGCCGCGAGCAGCGTGGTCACGTTGGAGTCGACGACCGCGCTCCAGGCCTTGGCGAAGCCGGTCCGCAGCGGCTTGTCCAGCCGCGCCGAGGCCGACTTCAGGGCGCGGGCCCCCAGATACTCCTCACGGGCCCGTTCGAAGACCAGCACGTTCGCGTCCACCGCCATGCCGATCGCCAGGACGAAACCGGCGAGCCCGGGCAGCGTCAGGGTCGCGCCCAGGGCGACCAGTGCGGCGTAGGAGATCAGCCCGTACAGCGCGAGCGCGATCGTGGCCAGGAAGCCGAGCAGCCGGTAGACGACGAGGATGAAGAGACCCGTCAGGGCGAGTCCAATGATCGCGGCCTGGGTGCTGGCGGCGATGGCGTCCGCGCCGAGCGTGGGGCCGATGGTGCGCTGCTCCACGACCTCCACGGGCACCGGCAGCGCCCCGCCCTTGACGAGCGCGGCCAGCTCGCGGGCCTCTTCCCGGTCGAAGCCGCCGGTGATCTGCGTGGAGCCGCCGGTGATGCCGACCTCGCACGCCACGTTCGCGTTGACGCCGGGTGCCGAGAGGATCTTGCCGTCCAGGACGATGGCGACGCGCCGCTCGGGGGCGTCCTGCGGGGCACAGGCCGCCGCCCCGGTGACCCGGGCCCAGTCCTTGCCCGCCTGCCCGCGGAAGGTGAGGTTGACCGTCCAGCCCGCCAGTGCCTGCTGGTCGAACGACGCCTCCGCGTCCTTGACGCCGTCGCCGGTGAGCGCGGTGGGCCCGAGCTTGAGGAACGCCCCCGGCTGGTCGGGGTCGGCGAGGACGCGCGAGCCGTCCTTGGCCGGCTCCCCCTTGTTCTTGTCCTGCTTGTCCGTCACCCCCTGCACCGGGTGGACGGTCAACTGCGCGGTCCGGCCGATGACTTCGGCGGCCTCGCGCGGATCCTGCACGCCGGGCAGCTCGACGAAGATCCGCTTCTCTCCGGACCGGTACAGGCTCGGTTCGGCCACGCCGAGCGCGTCGACCCGCTGGCGGAGCACTTCGAGGGCCCGCTCGGTCGACTCGGAATCGGCCTTGACGACGGGCGAGTCCTTGGTCTCCAGGACGATCTGGGTACCGCCGCGCAGGTCGAGGCCGAGGCGGGCGGACTGGGTGAGGGCGAAGAAGAGCGAGGCGGCGATCACACCTAGGGCGACGATCGCCCGCCACAGGGGCGCACGAGACATGGGTTCTCCACGAGGGGCAGGCAGACGGAGTCGACGTCTGCGCCGGGCGCGGAGGCGAACGGTCAGGCGTCGATACGGACTTCGGTGCTCCCTGGGGAGGGCGGGCCGCGCGGGCGACGCGGATCGGTGCCGCGGCCCGCTTCCGCTTCCGCGGCCGCCACGGCAACGGCGGGGCCGCCGACGGCGCGGTGCGGGGCGGTGTCCCCGGCGGCGGGGCCCACGAAGCCGGGGTACGGGCTCGGGTGCGGCACGGAGTCGGCGTGACCGAGCACGGGGTGCGCCACGGTGACGGCTCGCTGCGCGTCGGCTGTCGACGGCGTCGGCGTCGGCGCGGTTGCCCTGGCGACTCTGGCCGTCGCGGGCGTGCCTGTGGTGGAGGCGCCTGTGGTGGAGGTGCCCGTCGTGGCCGTTCCTGCCGAGGACGGGCGGGACGCCGGCGTCGACTTGGCCGACACCGGCAGTAGGAAGGTCAGGACCGCGAGCAGAGCGGAGAGTACGACGGCGGCCGGGCGCGGGGGCTGTGCGCGGTGCTGCTGCACGCCTCTTGCTCCCCCCGGTCAAGTCGTCGTACGGAAATCTGCAGTTGGGCACCCTGAGCCGACGGCCCGGATCGTCCGGCCGTCAGTGACACGAACGCCGCCGGGCGGCCGGAGGTTCCCGATGCGCCGCAGAAGTATCACGCGGCCGGACCGCAGGCGACCGGAGCCACCGGTGGTCCGGCCACACGGTACGCGGCGCTACGCACCGGCCGCCAGGTGCCGCGTGGCCGGGCCGATCCGAAAGCGACCGTGGAGATCAGGATCCGGGGTGCCGCCCAAGCCCGTGGTACCGGTCCGTTCCGGGCGGGTGGTCGCCGCCGCGAGGGGGGACACCGGGGCGCGTCCGGCTTCCGCGCGCCGGGCGTCGTCGAGTTCGGCGAGGTCGGGGCGTCCGGCGCGTCCGGCGCGTCCGGCGAGGTCGGCGCGTCCGGCGAGGTCGGCGCGTCCGGCGAGGTCGGCGCGTTCGGCGGGGAAGCGTCGGCCGCTGCGGGTGCGGACGGCTCCGGGCGCGAGTCCGGCCTCGCGCCGGGGCGGAAGGGACGGTCGGTGCGCGGGGGCAGCGTCCGAGCTCGCCAACACCGGCTTCCGCCTGGGGAGGAGGGCCCGCGGCGCCGCTGCGGACATCCGCCCGCCGACGACGGCTCCTTTCCCAACGGGGAGAGTTACGGTGGAAGCCGAGGGCATGTCGTACGCAGGGCCGTCCTCTCGTCCCGTGGTCCGCCGCGGACATCCGGGCGGCGTCCACCGGCCGCTGCCCAGACAGGAGCGCCTCGCATGGCCGCCGTCCTCCAGCCCCCGCCCTCCTCGCCGGTGGCCCGTCTGCGGCTGGCGCCGCGCGGTGCGGTGTCGCTGCACGTCGACGGGGCGTGGTGGCCCCGCTGCCGCAATCTGCTGACCGAACTCCCGCCGCTGATCGGCGCCTTGCCCCCGGAGTGGGGAAAGATCGTCTGCGTCACCGTGAACGCGCAGATGTGGGCGGAGTCGCCGGGCCGGATCCTCGTCGGCCACCACGTCGTACGACTGCGCAGGGAGTCCGTATGGCGGCGTCGGTACACGGCGTGCCTGCTCGACGCGGACCAGGGCGGACGGGACCTGCTGGTCGTTCCGCCGCAGACGGCGGCGGCGGACGCCGAGTACCTGATGGCGGCCGTGGCGTCGTACGGCCTCTGAACAGGTCCTGGGCACGGAGTATGGTGGAAGGGCCGAGGGCATGTCGTACACCGGTGTCCGAACCGGTCTCGTCCCCGGCCGCACCGCGACACGGGCCGCTCAGGTCCGGGGCAGGTCCCGCCATGGCACGCAGTACGGCAACCGACGCCACGCATCACCCCCACAACCCCCCGACCGCACGGGACCGGGTGGAGGTCCGCATCGTCGCCGAGGACCCGGAGGCCGCCAGGCGTGTCGCGGACGCGCTCCGCGCGCTGTTCGCCGGCGGTGAGCAACGGAGCTACCCCGCGAGCCCGGGGAGCGGAACGCGGCTGCACCTGACGCTCGACGCCTCTCACGTCGCGGGCCCGCTCCGCTCCTGGCTCGACACCAGCAGGCCCCCGGCCGACCAGGCGCACCCGGACGAGACCGCCTGACGGTCCGCCGTCCCTCACCGCACCACCACCGAAGAGGCGCAGCCTCTGATCCCGGCCGCACCGCTCGTGCTGCGGTCCAGGGCCCCGTGCCGGCCGGCCTGCGCCGCCTGTCCGTCAGTCCTCTTCGCTCACCGTTCGCTCACCGTCCGACGGCCTCGCGCAGGCGTGGGACGGGACAGCGCGCCTCCCACCCGACGCCCCCGCTGCCGCACCCCACCCAGGAGTTCCCATGTCCCCCGCCCCGCCGCCCCCGCCCGATTCCTCGACCGCCGTCCGGCTGAGTCTCGCGGCCCAGCCGTCGCACGGCCGCCTCCCCCGGCTCATCGACGGAGCCTGGTGGCCCCGCTCCTACGACCTGACGGCCGAGCTCCCCGGGCTGCTGGCCGGGCTGCCGCCCGCCTGGGGACAGATCGGCAGCGTCACCGTGAACGGAGCCTCGTGGTCCGCGTGCCCCGGGCGGATGCTCGTCGCCAACCAGGTCGTACGCCTGCATCTGACGAACCATCCGCAGGCCCCGCCGACCATCTGCCTGCTCGCGCCCGGCCGCGGCCGGTGGGATCTGCTGGTGGTCGCCCCCGACAGCGCGCGGCGGGAGGCCGGACGGCTCATGGACGAGGCCGCCAGGGGGACCATTGCGGGAGACGGTGGGGGACGAGCGGCCTGAGTCCCGGTGGCGGTGGCCGGACGACGATCAGGTCCCCGGGCCGCCCTCGCCCGTACCGATGCCGACGGTGATCAGGATCTGCTGTCCGCCCTCTGTGTTGTCCGGGACGGCGGCCTGCGCCATGGCAGCGTGCGCCGTCTCCACGGTGGCGCCCGGGGGTACGACGAGCAGCAGGAAATGGTCCTGGTCACCACGCGTGATCAGGACCGTGTCGTCGGCCACCGAGGACCAGTCGACCCGCACCCGCCGTCCCTCGACGACCAAGGACGTGGGCGCGTCGTCCCAGGCGGTGGCGTCCAGCCCGACCCGCTGGACCGAGCCGAGATGGACCGTCAACGCCTCGATCAGTTCGGGCAGTTCGGCACGGGCGTCACGGGACCTCGGCCACCACGCGCCGTCGAGCAGCCCCGACCGGGAGCGCGAGGTGGTCAGCCGCAACAGTGCGGTGCCCGGCCTCACGGCCTGGCGGACCGAGTCCGGCAGGAGCTTGTCGGCCGGCCGCTCCGCGGGCTCGCTCATGATGGTCATCGCCTTCGGGCGCCGGGATCGGGGGGATGCGGGACCTACAGGGGGCGAAGGACTCGCCCTTCCACCGTACGCCGTTCCTCGCCGCCACGGCGTACGCGGCGGGGGCGGCGAGGCGCGGCGCGGTGCGCGCACCGGATCGGATCGGACGGCGGGCACCGCTCGGACGGTCGCCACCGCTGGGACGGGGCCGACAACTGCTCAAGCCGCCACCGCTCAGACAGCCGCCACCGCTCGGACGGGGCCAACGCTGCCCGGACGGGGCGACACCGCTCGGGCAGGGCCGGCAACCGCTCAGACAGCCAGCACCGCCCGGACGGTCTTGCCGCCGGTCACGGGCACCACGATGTCGAAGCGCTCGCTGAGTATCCGCACGATGGCCAGGCCCCGCCCGCTCTCGTCCTCGGCACGCCCGGCACGTGTGCGTGGCCGCCCCGGCGCGTCGTCGCGCACCTCCACGGTCACGTGGCCCGCGCCCACCCGCAGCCGTAGCCGACAGCCGGTGCGACCGTGCCGTACCGCGTTGGCGACCAGCTCGGACGCGATCAGCGTGGCGGCTGCCACCTGCTCGGCTCCGACGGGGGCGATGCGGGAGCGCGGCCGGGCGAGGAAGGAGGACGTCAGTCTGCGGGCCCGCCCGGCGGAGGTGACGGTGCACGGCAGCGTGTACTCGGCGCGTGCGGTCTGCGCCGCGGCACCCGTGTGGGCACGCATGAGTCTCACTCTCCTCCGTGGGGCGTCCGGTGCGCTCGGCTGAGCGTCCCTGCCTGCGCCGTGTCCCCGACCGGCGCGAACGGTCCCGTCCCCGGGTCATGCCCGCGGTGGCTGATCGGCAACCGGGAACGACGGCTGCGGCGGTGCTCGGCGGACCCGTCACAGGGAACCGGAAAGCCGCCAGGCAGACTCTGCGTGTTGTGTAGTCCCTGTCGACACGAGGATGCGACCCACATGATCACGCTCACCAAGGAAGACGGCCCGGCGGACCTGGACGGAGTGACCCACCTGTCCATAGGCGTCTCCTGGGACCCCACCGCCGGCAGCAGCGGCGGAGTGCTGGGCAAGCTGCGCCGCAAGTCCGGCACCGACCTCGACCTGATCGCCATCGCCCTCCAGGGCGGGGACCCGGTGCGCCTCGCGGGCCTCGACTCGCTCGACCCGATGGGCAACGGCTCGTTGGTCCACAGCGGCGACAACCAGACCGGCCACGGCGACGGCGACGACGAGACGGTCACCGTCGAGTTCGCCAAGCTCCCGTCCCAGATCACGTCGATCGTCTTCGTGGCCGCCGCCTACAAGAAGGGCAGCTCCTTCCAGAAGGCGCGCAACATCAGCTTCAAGGTCTACGACGCGACCGGCGGCAGCACCCAGCAGGTGGCCGACATCTGGCCGAGCCTGCTCTCCCAGGACAACGGGTGCGCCGTGGCGAAGGCCGTCCGCGTGGGCGCAAGCTGGAAGCTCGAAGTGATCAACACGACCGGCAAGATCAAGCAGGGCGACGAACACGCCCTGATGCGCTTCGCGGTCAGCAAGTAGCACTCCACCGAAGCCGTTCGCGCCCGCCCCGTGGGCCCGGCGCGGGGGCTCTCGGTGCCCCGTTGTTGAAGCGCTTCGCATGAAAGGCCAAGCGGCGACGAAATATCCGGCAAAACAAAGGACCCGAAGCCGATCTGACCTTGCTTGGTACGAGGGATTGACACCCTGTCTGGACTGATGGGAGCGTCGAAGCGCTTCACCAACGATCACTCACTCGGTCACGCCGGATTCCAGAAAGGGCACCGTCAATGTCCCGGAAGTCCAAGAAGAGAAGCGTCAGAGACGTACTCGTGGCCCTGCTGATGGCGATCTCGCCGCTGTTCGGGGCGCTCGTACTGACCGGTGCCTCGGCCGCCACCGCGTCGGCCGCGTCCCTGGCCGAGGTGACCGGCTTCGGCAGCAACCCCGGCAACCTGCGGATGTACGTCTACAAGCCCGACAGCGCACCGGCACGCCCGGCGGTGCTGGTGGCGGTGCACTACTGCACCGGCACGGGGCCGACCTTCTACAACAACACGGAGTTCGCCCGCCTGGCCGACCAGCACGGGTTCATCGTCATCTACCCGGACGCGAACGTCAGCGGCCAGTGCTTCGACGTCTCCTCGCCCCAGGCGCTCAGGCACGACGGGGGCAGCGACCCCATGAGCATCGCCCAGATGGTCCGGTACACCGTGCAGAACATGAACGCCGACGCCGACCGGGTCTACGTCACCGGCGCCTCGTCCGGCGCGATGACGACCAACGTCCTGCTGGGCGCCTACCCGGACGTGTTCAAGGCCGGGGCGGCGTTCATGGGCGTGCCGTTCGGCTGCTTCGCCACCACCGACGGCTCCGGCTGGAACACCGCCTGCGCCACCGGCCAGATCTCCAAGACCCCGCAGGAGTGGGGCGACCTCGTCCGGAACGCCTACCCCGGATACACCGGCCCCCGGCCGCGGATGCAGCTGTGGCACGGCACCGAGGACGACGCGCTGCGCTACCCGAACTTCGGTGAAGAGATCAAGCAGTGGACCAATGTGCTCGGGGTGAGCCAGACGCCGGTCTTCACCGACTCCCCGGAGGCCGACTGGACCCGCACCCGCTACGGTTCCACCGGCGCGCAGGCCCCGGTCGAGGCGATCAGCATCCAGGGCGCCGGACACTCCCTGCCCGCCACCGGCATGGCCGCCCGGGCCATCGCCTTCTTCGGCCTCGACGGCTCCGGGGGCGCCACCACGGGCCCGCTCCGCGCGATCGGCGCTGACAAGTGCCTTGACGTACCGGGCTTTTCGCAGACCAACGGCGTCCAGACCCAGATCTGGGACTGCCACGGCGGCACCAACCAGACCTGGACCCGCACCCCGGCCAAGCAACTCACCGTCTACGGCGGCACGAAGTGCCTCGACGCGGCCGGCACCACGCCCGGCGCCAAGGTCGTCCTGTGGGACTGCAACGGCGGCGCCCAGCAGCAGTGGAACCTCAACCCCAACGGCACCATCACCAGCGCCCAGTCGGGCCTCTGCCTGGACGTGACCGGCGCCGCCACCACCAACGGCACCACAGTCGGCCTCTGGAACTGCTCCGGCACCCCCAACCAACAGTGGCGCCACGCCTGACCCGGTGGGCACACAACACACCCCAGGTCACTGACCTGGGGTGTGTTCTCAGAACTTGTAGTTGGTGATCATCGCGTTGCCGAAGACGTCATAGAGCGACGCGTACCCCTGTTCCGAGTCCTTCCAGTCGCCGAACGCCTCGACGATCGCGGTGGCAGCCGCCTGGGGATCCTTCACCTGGGTCTTCCCGCCATTGATATCGGTGGAGATATAGGCGTTTCCCGTCTTCTCGTCCCACTCACCGATGATGCGCTGCACGCGTCCGACCGCATCCTTCTGCTGCGCGGTTCCATGCGCATCGACCCAGGAACGGAACTCTCGGGCGTTCTCCTCCGACTTCCCCTGATCCGGGTCTGCGGGAAGTTTCTCCGCAACTCCGATCTGGTCGGCCTTCGCGGCGCTCTCGATACTGCACGCGGAAGCTCCGGCGAGCAGGACAGCGCCGAGCGCGAGAACGACAGCGGTGCGGGGGGTGCGGTTCACAGAGATCTCCGTCGCGTGCTCGGGTCAAATACGATTTGTCACGGTACTGACACCTCGCGCCCGGGGGTGTGAGTACTGGTCAGATGGCTGAATCAGGACTGGATGGCGTCAGCTGTCAGGACGCGGTCACGTCCAGGTGAGGCGTTGCCCGTCGGGGTCGACATGCAGCCGCATACGGTCGGCGGGCGGGCGCCCGTCCGCCTGCCACTGCGTGACGCGCTCGGTGATTCCGTCCCACAGACGCGCCGTGCCGCCCTGCCGGACCATCCACTGACCGCCATCTTGGAAGACGACCGCCCACGCCTCGGCGTCCACGTCGATCAGGACGTGTTCCGTCCGGCTGTCCCGTTCCAGCGTGAGCCACTGCGCGCGCGGCGCGGCGAACTGTGCGACGAAACGGGCGGTCCAGTCGTCGAGCGCATCCGCGCCCAGCTCCGCGGGCACCGCGTCGCCCTCGCTGACGTTGGGCAGGGTGCCCAGCGGGGGCGGAAGGTGGGGACGGGCCAGCATGAACGAGACCTGTCCGCCGAGAACCGGGCCGCCGGCCGTTCCGTCGTCGGCGACCGTGAGCCGTACGAGTTCGGATGCGTGCATCCATCCGCCGACCGTGACCAGGACCTCACCGCCGGGCCGGGTCTGCGCGAGCCAGTCGGTCGGCACGGTGTGCACGCCGCACGTGGCGATCACGCGGTCGTACGGGCTGCCCTCCTTGTGGCCCGCCAGTCCGTCACCGACCACGCGGGCGGGCCAGTACCCGGCGCCCGCGAGCGCGATCCCGGCACGTGCGGACACCTCGGCGTCGACCTCGACCGTGGTCACGTTCTCCTCGCCAACGGCATGGCACAGCAGCGCCGTTGAGTAGCCCGTACCCGTGCCGATCTCCAGAACACGCGTCCCCTCGATCACCCGCAACTCTTCGAGCATCCGCACGACCAGGCTCGGCAGAGTGGACGACGACGAGGGGGCCGCCGCGATGCGCCCCTCGACCTGGTCGGGGAAGACGCCCCCGGCCACCTGCGTCACGAGGGTGTCGTCCTCGTAGATCCGCGCGAGTCCTTCCACAAAGTCTCCGGCCGCGGGCCGGTACCAGCCGCCCTCTTCGTACTCGAACCAGCCGCGCGCGAGGAACGCCTCGCGCGGCACCGACATGACGGCCGCCTCCCATTCCGGGCTGCGCAGGGCGCCGACCTCGGACAGGCGCCGCGCGAGGTCGGCCCGTAGGTGTTCCGACGGCAGGGGGTCACTCATACTGACTCACTCCGTTCTCCAACAGGTCTGCGATGGCGGTGGTGATCGGCAGTCCGGCCGCGTCTTCGAGCCAGGCCCATTGGCCGTTGGGGTTGCACTCCAGGAACCACCATCCGCCGTCCGCGGTCACGGCGAAGTCGAAGGCGCCGAAGTTCAGCCCGAAGGCGGCGAGGAACCGCAGCAGCGCCCCGCGTATCTCCTCCGGACAGACGACCGGCTCATAGGTGAGGCTCTGGTACTCGGCTCTCCAGTCCACGACCCCGGGCGGCGCGGTGATCCGGGCGCTGAACACCTGGTCGCCGACGACGACCGCACGCACGTCCGCCACCTTGGGCACCTGCGCTTGGAACAGGTGCGCGCTGTGGCTCACCGCACCGTCGATCTCGCCCGCCTCGACCGGGGCCGCCCAGATTCCGGCCGGTTCGCCCTCGACCTCGTAGGCCGCCGCATGCAACGGCTTGTAGATGGTCGGCTGTGCGGCGCAGAACGCCTTGGCCTCCACCGGATGGTTCGTGATCAGGGTGGGCGGAACCGTGAGCCCAACCCGGGTCGCCGCGTCGAGCTGCGCGGGCTTGTACTCCGCCCGCGCGATGGCCTGCGGGTGGCTCAGGTACAGGCACCCCGGCAGCGCGCCCAGCACGCCGCCCAGGCCGCGCCGGTTCTCCTGCGCGGCGAACCGGGCCGCCTGCTCACCGCTACCCGTCAGGTAGGGACTTGGCCGACGGTGGTACAGGGCGCGTACGGCGGACAGGTCGGCCGTACGCTCCCCGACCGACAGCCGTCCGCCCCAGCCTCCTACTCCGACGTGCGCGGCGAGCACCACGGGCGACGGGAAGTCGCGCCCCGGATCGAACCGGAGGACGGGCACCCGGCGCCGGTTCAGTTCCGTGATGACCAGATCAGCGGTTGCGTCCTCGCACTCCGTGCAGACCAGCACCGGGCGTCCGTCCATGGCTCGACGTCCTAGTCCTGTGTCGCGTCGTGGCCGGAGTCGGTATCCAACTTTCCGTCCTTGCTGACCTGCGTGGGCGGGTAGGTGTTCACGCTGGTTCCGTGCTTGCCGAGTTCGGCCGGCGTCATCGCTCCGTCCTCCCCGACCCATCGGCCGGTCTGCGTGACCGGGTCGATGCCCGCGTAACGCCACGGCGAGGGAGAACCGTTGCGCATCGGAGCCATACGGCGCAGCCCCCACGGGGCCGGTGCGGTGGTCTCCGTACCTACGAAGCTTGTTTGCACATCTCCTCCTTGGTCGCTTCGTACTGTGGTGTCGTCCAGGCCCTTAACGCGGGTGGGCGGCCGGTCAGAGGGCGCTACCGGCCGCCCGGGCCGCACCCGGTGCGGCAGCGGGGGCAGTGGCACGGCGGCCAGCCGGGGGACACGGGCGGGACCGTGGCCGTGCCGGGGGCGTAGGTGGTCGGCTCGGTCGCGCGGACCGGCCGCCCGTCGCCGTCGAGGCGGTACGTGCTGATCGTTAAGCGGGAGGCGCCCGGCTCCGGCGGGGTTCCGGCGTTCATCGCTCACCCCCGGCACGGCGGGAGGGCGGAAGCAGCGTCAGCACGTCCGGCAGCGGAGGGAACGACGGCGCGCACCCGGGACAGGCGTACACGTTGAAGCCGGGGCCGGTGTTCGCGTGCACCTCCGAGACCACGACCGGCCGGTCCGTCATCGCGCAGCAGAGGACACACATCCGCACCGGCCGCCGCTCCCGCGACTCCTCCTCGGGGTGCTCGGGGAGCGCGTTCACGCCGACACCCCCTCGGCGCCGACGATGTGCCGGTCGAGATCGATACCGAAGTCAGCCGCGAGGACCAGCGCCAGGCGTCGCCGCCACTGCTCCGCACCCCGCCGCGACCGCTCCCGCTCCGCCGCCAGGACGTAGGGCCGGACCATGACCACCGCGTACCCGTCGAGGGGGGCGTGCAGGCCGTAGGGGGACCGGTGGGCGGGAAGCTGCGGGAGGACGTCAGGCGTCTCGGGCCCCTCTTCGCGTGTCTCAGAGACCGGGCGCGCACCCGCCCGGCGCCTGCTGGTACCGGGCGCGAACACACCTACGACCCATCCCAGGATCGTGTGGATAATGCCCACTGTCATCAGCTCCTCTGTAGCTGGTGGCCACGCCCCCGGACCGGTCGCACGGTCGCGGGGGTCTGAACGTTTCAACGTTCCACCGCTGCAGGGCTGCTGACTTCCCCACCGTGGGTACCCCCATCATGGGTAGGCTGACTGTGACGCCAGTGCGACACACTGTCACCAGCAGGCGCAGCGGGGCATCTCATGACCACTTATGAACCGCCAACCGCGCTCCCTCGCGCGGTCCTTGAACGCGCGGACATGAGGGCCGCAATCGCGGCCCACGACTTCG
The DNA here is from genome assembly GCF_014596915.1 of Streptomyces sp. TRM68416. GTDB lineage: Bacteria > Actinomycetota > Actinomycetes > Streptomycetales > Streptomycetaceae > Streptomyces. The sequence goes on along the minus strand of NZ_JACVWU010000018.1, from coordinate 55,867 downwards.
GCACAGTGTTCGCCCTGGCTCGAAGTGAGGCTGGGATCAGTTACTCGAAGATCGCGGCCGAGTGCGACATCAAGCCCGAACGCGTGGGGGCTCTGGCGCGTGGGCATGGCAGCGTGACCACGTTCGAAAAGATCACGCGAATCGCGGATGCACTGCGCATCCCCGGGCGCATGCTCGGTCTCGCCCCGCGCCAATGGGAGACGCCTTTCTCGTTGCGCCGGGTGCTTCCAGCGCCTGCACAGGCCATCGACGCAGACGGAGATGACGTGCAGCGGAGGAAGTTCTTCAAGGTAACGGCTGGAGTTGGGCTCGCCGTGGGGCTGCCCGACCTCATCCACCCCTTGGCGGGCCGTCGGGTTGGAAGTGGTGTCCCCCAGCAGCTACGGGAGCGCACGGCCCGCCTACGCCGCCTTGACGACATCTTGGGGGGCGGGGACACGTACCGGGTCTATCTCGGGGAGTACCAGGCCACGAAGGCTCTCGTCCGTGAAGCCACTTACACCGAGGAGACGGGCCGGGCCCTGCTCTCCGTGCTCTCCGAGCAGGCGCAGCAAGCTGGTTGGGCCGCGTTCGATGGCGGGATGCACGATGACGCAGCCGGGCTGTACGAGGAGAGCTACGCGGCGGCTGCGGACGCCGGAGACACTGCGCTAGCGGGCAACGCACTTGCCTTCCTCGCCTACCAGAAGGTCAACGGTGACCATCAGGCCGGGACGGAGACCGCTGCTCGGTCCTGCGAGACGGCAGGCTCTGACGCACCCCCCGGAGTTCGTGCGCTGCTGTACGAACGGCTGGCGTGGGCATACGCCGTCGCCGGACTCGCCGATGAGACCGAGCGAGCCCTGCAGGCCGCCGACGCCGCCCTCTCCGAGCCCAACGATGAGCCGCAACCCGATTGGGTTGCGTGGGTCGACGAGAACGAGCTACGGATCATGACCGGCCGGTGCTGGACAGAGCTTCGGCGCCCGTTGCGCGCGATTCCCGCTCTTGAGACCGCCCTGGCCCAGTACGACGACACTCACGCACGGGACAAGAGCCTGTATCTGTCGTGGCTCGCTGAGTCGTACATGACGGCCGGAGAGGTTGAGCAAGCCGCCGTCGTCACGGGCCGCGCGCTTGACCTTTGTGCCGGTGTTGCCTCCGTCCGGCCCCGACAACGGCTTGTCCCCGTCCTGGACCGGCTAGGCGCGTACCACGCCGTTCCGGCGGTCTCGGAGGTTCTTGAGAGGGCCCGAGCCTGATCGCTGTGCGGTTCAGTCGGAGTCCGCCGGATTCACTGTCGCGCTCACCCAACGGAGGTACGCCTCCGATCCAGCCACGATCGGCACAGCCGACACCTCGGGGTTCTTCCACGGGTGATTCCTGAGGAGAAGCGACTCCAGTTCGGCGTACCTGTCCGTCCGAGTCTTCAACAGGAGTTGCCACTCCTCACCGGTCCCGAACTCACCCTCGTGCCAGAAGACAGAGACGACCGGACCAACGATCTGCGCCCCTGCCGCGAGTCGGTCCGAGACCACCGACCGGGCCAGCTCCACCGCCTGCTCACGCGTCTCCGTCGCCGTCGACACCTGCACGTAGTCAGCCATGCGAGCGACCCTAGCCGCGAGTGTGGCTACTGGTGGTCCAAGTGAACTTGACAGACGCGAACCAACCCGAGCAGGCCGCCGCCGACATGACCAGCGAGCGGATCACCGACCGCTCCCACGCTGTACCGCGCCAACTGCTCTTCTACGCCGAAGAGTTAGAGACGCCGAAGCCCCGCCCCCTACCCGTGCAGCGCCGCCTCCCCCTCCACACGGATGCCCGTCTCGTCCCCCGGGCGGACCGCGAGAGGCCCCGCGACGCGGATGTCCACCGGGGTCGGGTGGCCCTCGACGGCTACGGTGATCATGGCGTCGTGGCCGTAGTAGCAGACGTCGGTGACCGTGCCGCGGACGGCGCCTTCGCAATCCACGTCCGTCAGGCGGAGTTGTTCCGGGCGGAGGAGGACCGTGCCGGTGCGGAGGTCGGTCGGCGCGAGGGGGACCGGGCCGAGGGGGGTGCGGGCCGTGCCGTCGGGGGTGACGGTGCCGGGGAGGGTGACGGCGTCGCCCACGAAGTCGGCGATCCAGGGGTCGGCGGGGTGGCGGTAGAGGTCCTGCGGGGAGGCGCACTGGGCTACCCGGCCGTCGCGGACGACGGCGACGAGGTCGGCGATGGAGAGGGCCTCCTGCTGGTCGTGGGTGACGAGGATGGCCGTGGCGCCGGTGGCCCGCAGTGCGGCGCGTACGTCGGAGCGCACGCCCGTGCGCAGGGCGCTGTCGAGGGCGTTGAAGGGCTCGTCGAGCAGCACGAGTTGGGGGCGGGGGGCGAGCGCGCGGGCGAGGGCGATGCGCTGTTGCTGGCCGCCGGAGAGTTCGTGGGGCATGCGGTCGCCGTAGCCGGCGAGGCCTACCAGGTCCAGCAACTCCGCGACCCGCAGGCGTCGTTCGGAACGATCGAGGCCCTTCAGGCCGAAGGCTACGTTGCGGGCCACGCTCAAGTGCGGGAAGAGGGCGCCCTCCTGGGGCACGATGCCGATGCGGCGGCGCTCCGGCGGGAGGTGGACGCCGGGGCCGGTGAGCAGGCGGTCGCCGAGCCGGACCGTGCCCGCATCCGCGCGCAGGAACCCGGCCACGATCCTCAGCATGGTGGTCTTGCCACAGCCGGAGGGGCCGAGCACGGCGGCCAACGCGCCCGCCGGGACGGTGAGTTCCAGGCCTCGTAGGACCGGCTCGCCGGCTCCGTAGGACTTGGTGAGTCCTTCGACGTGCAGTTCGTTCATGTCCGGTGCCTGCCTAGGAGGTACGAGGGGACGGCGGCCAGCAGGATCAGCGCGGCGGCGTAGGGGGCGGCGGCCGCGAAGGAGCCGGCGCCGGTCTCGGTCCACAGCCGGGTGGCGAGGGTGTCCATGCCGGTGGGGCGGAGCAGCAGGGTCGCGGGGAGTTCCTTCATGCAGACCACGAAGGTGAGCGCGGCCCCGGCGGCCACGCCGGGTGCGGCCAGCGGGACCGTGACCTCGCGCAGTACCTGCCACGGCCGTCGGCCGAGCGAGCGGGCCACGTCGTCCAGGGCCGGCGGCGCCTGGAGGACGGCCGCGCGGGTGGCGGCCACCGCGACCGGCAGGAAGAGGACCGCGTAGGCGCAGACCAGCAGCGGGAGTTCCTGGTAGAGCGGGTAGGCGTAGCGCACGGCGAAGAAGACCAGCGCGAGGGCGACGGTGATGCCGGGCAGCGCGTGCCCCGCGTACGCGGCCTGTTCCAGGAGCTTGGCGCCGCAGCCCCGGTGCCGGGCGGCGATCACGCCGACCGGCAGGGCGAGGAGGGTGGTGAGGCCCGCACCCGCCGCCGCGACCCCGAAGGTGGCCCACGCGGTCTCGGCGAGTGCGCCCAGGTCCCAGGTGGCCGAGGAGCCGACGGCCAGCCAGTAGCCGAGGGTGCCCAGCGGGAAGGCGACGGCGGCGGCGGTGATCGCGGTGCACCACAGGAGGGCGAGGGGGCGCCACCGGCCGAGGGCGGCCGGAACCGCCGGGCGGGCGGTGCCGGTGCCGGTTCTGACGTGCCCGGCGCGGCCCCGGGTGCGGACCTCGGCGGCGACCAGGGCGACCGTCATGACCACCAGGACGACGCTGAGGGCGGCGGCCGGGGTGCGGTCGAAGGAGGCGCGGTAGGAGGTGTGGATGGCGCGGGTGAAGGTGTCGTAGCGCATCAGGGAGACCGCGCCGAAGTCGGAGAGCACGTACAGCGCGACGAGCAGGGCGCCGCCCGCGGCGGCCGGTCGCAGTTGCGGGAGCGTGACGCGGACGAACGTGGCGAGCGGGCCGTGGCCGAGGGAGCGCGCGGCCTCCTCCTGCGCCGGGTCGATGCCGCGCAGCGCGGCGGCGACCGGCAGGTGGACGTAGGGGAAGCTGACCAGGGTGAGGGCGAGGGCGGCGCCGCCGAAGCCGGCCAGGCCCGGTTCGGCCGACAGCCAGGCGAAGGCGGCCACGTAGCTCGGCACGGCGAGCGGCAGCGTGGCCAGCACCGACCAGGCGCGGGCGCCGGGCAGGGCGGTCCGCACGGTCAGCCAGGCCAGGGAGACGCCCAGGACGAGCGAGGCCGCCACGACCACCGCGGTCAGGCCGAGGCTGCGGCCGAGGAGGTCAAGGGTCCGCTCGTCGGCGACGACGTCCCAGGCGAAGGCCGGGCCGCGTTCCAGGGCCCGGACGGCGAGGTAGCCGAGGGGCAGCAGGGCGAACAGGGCGGCGACGCAGGCGGGCACCAGCAGGATCAGGGGCGGCCTGCGGTCGGGCCTGCGACGGGTCTTGGCGGCCGTACGCCAGGCCCTGACCGGCGTACGGGGCGCACGGGGCGGGCGTGCGGCCGCGCCCCCGTCCGCCTCGCGGGTGTGCTCGTCCCCGGCCGGTGCCGGGGCTCCGGCCGGGCGCGAGGTGGACGGCGATGTGGGCATGGCAGGTCAGACCAGTCCGACGTCCTGGAGCATGGCCAGCGTCTCCTGGAGGGACTCCAGCCGGCCGAGGTCGATGTCGGGGGATTCGAGCGAGTCGAGGGGCGGCAGGTCCTCGACGGTGCTGGTGACGCCCGCGGCCAGCGGGTACTCCTTCGTCCTGTCGGCGAAGTAGGTCTGCGCGTCCTTCGACAGCAGGTAGTCCACGGCCTTCTGGGCGGTGGCGCTCTGCCCGCTGTCCTTGAGGACGCCGGCGCCGGCGACGTTGATCAGCGCGCCGGGGTCGTCGCCGGGCAGGAAGTGCAGCCGGGAGTTGACCTTGTCCTCGCCCTTCTCGGCGACGCGCTCGTACCAGTAGTAGTGGTTGACCAGGCCCAGGGAGACCTCCCCGGCCTCGACGCCGTCGAGGGTGGCGAGGTTGTTGGCGTAGGTCTTGGCGCCGTTGTCCTTCAGGTCCTTGAGCCACTCGCGGGTGGCGTCGTCGCCCTTCAGGACGCGCATGCCGGTGACGAACGCCTGGAAGGAGGCGTTGGTGGGCGCGAAGCCGACCTTGCCCTTCCACTCCGGCTCGACGACGTCGAAGACGCTGTCCGGGACCTTGTCCTCGGCGACCTTGTCCGGGTTGTAGGCGATCACGCGGACGCGCCCGGAGAGGCCGACCCAGTCGCCGTCGGAGCCGCGGTAGGCGCCGTCGACCTTGTCGAGGGTGGCGGAGGGCAGCTTCTGGAGCATGCCTTCCTTGGACAGGGCGCCCAGCGCGCCGGCGTCCTGCGAGAAGAACAGTCCGGCCTTGGTGCGCTCGCCCTCCTCCAGGATCTGCGCGGCCAGCTCGGCGCTGTCGCCGTAGCGCACCTCGACCTTGGCGCCGACGGCCTTCTCCAGGTCTTCCAGCAGCGGCTTGACGAGCTTCTCGTTGCGGCCGGAGTAGATGACGAGGGTGGAGTCGCCGTCCGCGGCCCCGCCGGCCGTGTCGTCGGAGTCGGATCCGGAGCCGCACGCCGCGAGGGCGGGGAGCAGCAGACCGGCCGCGACCAGTGCTGTGATCCGGCGAACCGAGGGGCGTCGCATGGTGTGTGCCTTCCTACGGAGCTCGCCGTCACGCCGCCGGTCAGCCGGTGCGGAGCGAGGGGCGGAGCGATCTGTGACTTTCCTGTGGCTTGATTATGACCATGTTATAAATAAGGTAAAGCTCACCTAACCGTCAAGGGTTACCGAGCTGGCAGCGGGCGTTGCCGCAGAAAGGGCGTGCCCCCGTGATCGATCTCACCGGATCCGTCCCGGCACCCGCCGCTCCCGCACCCGACGTTTCCCGGCCGTGGCCGAAAACCGTCCCGTTCGCGCGTGACCTCGCCGCCCACGGCGACCGCGTCGCCCTCGTCACCCCGGACGGCGAACTGACCTACCGCGAACTGGCCGACCGGGTGACCGCCACCGCCGCCCGCCTCGGACCGACCCGGCGACTGGTGCTGCTGGCCGGCGCCAACCGCGCCGACGCGCTCGTCACCCACCTCGCCGCCCTCTCCGCCGGCCACCCCGTCCTACTCGTCCCCGGCGACAGCGAGAGCACCGTCCGCTCGCTGACCGAGGCCTACGCCCCCGACGTCGTCGCCCGCCCGCGCGCGGACGGAAGCTGGCACCTCGACGAACGCCACCCCGGCAGCGCCCACACCCTCCACCCGGACCTCGCCCTGCTGCTGAGCACCTCCGGCTCGACCGGCTCGCCCAAGCTGGTGCGGCTCTCCCACGCCAACCTCCAGGCGAACGCCGAGTCCATCGCCACGTACCTCGGCATCGACGACACCGACCGCGCGGCCACCACGCTGCCCATGCACTACTGCTACGGGCTCTCCGTCATCCACAGCCACCTGGTGCGCGGCGCCGGTCTGGTCCTCACCGAGCGGTCGGTGTCCGAGGCCGCGTTCTGGGAGGAGTTCCGGGCCGCGCGCGGCACCTCGCTCGCCGGGGTGCCGTACACCTTCGACCTGCTCGACCGGATCGGCTTCGAGCGGATGGAGCTGCCGCACCTGCGCCGCGTCACCCAGGCCGGAGGCCGCCTCGCCCCGGAACGGGCCGCGCACTACGCCCGGTTGGGCCTCCGCTCCGGCTGGCAGTTCTTCGTGATGTACGGCCAGACCGAGGCCACCGCCCGCATGGCCTACCTCCCCGCGCACCTCGCCGCCGAGCGCCCGGAGGCCATCGGCGTGCCGATACCCGGCGGCTCCTTCCGGCTGAAGCCGGTCGACGGCCACGGCCCGGACGTGGGCGAGCTGGTCTACTCGGGCCCGAACGTGATGCTCGGCTACGCCGAGAGCCCGGCCGACCTCGCCCTCGGCCGCACGGTGGACGAACTGCACACCGGCGACCTCGCCCGGCGCGCCCCCGACGGGCTCTACGAGATCGTGGGCCGCCGCAGCCGCTTCGCGAAGATCCTCGGACTGCGCATCGACCCGCAGCAGGTGGAGAACCTGCTCGCCGAGCACGGAGTCCCCGCGTTCTGCGCGGGCGACGGCGAGGCGCTGGCGGTGGCCGCGCTCGAAGGCACCGAGGACGAGGCCGGCATCCGGCGCCTGGTCGCGGACCGATGCGGGCTCCCGGTCCGCGCGCTACGGGTCCGGGTGCTCGCCGAACTGCCCCGCCTGGCCTCGGGCAAGCCCGACTACGAGGCCGTACGACGGCTGACCCGCCCCGAACCCTCCGCACAGCCGGAGCCGCCCGGCACCGACGAGGACCTCCTCCTGCTCTACACCGAGATCCTCGGCCGCACCGACGTCACCGAGGACAGCAGCTTCGTCAGCCTCGGCGGCGACTCCCTCTGCTACGTGGAGATGTCCCTGCGTCTGGAGGAGGCGCTGGGCCGCCTGCCCGCGGACTGGCACACGCGGACCATCCGCGAACTGCGTACGCAGGCGGCTGCCCCGACGGAGGAGCCTCGACGAGGCGTGGCCGGTGCACTGCGCTCCTGGCGGACCCGACGCACCCTGGAGACCGGCATCGCCCTGCGCGCGGCCGGGATCGTCCTCATCGTCGGCTCCCACATCCAGATCTTCGACATCAAGGGCTTCGCCCACATCCTCCTCGGCATCGCCGGCTACAACTTCGCCCGCTTCCAGCTGACCGACGCCGCACGCCGCGACCGCGTACGGCGCCTGTGGCGCAGCATCGCCCGCATCGCGCTGCCGAGCATGGTGTGGATCACCGGGGCGGTCCTGCTGACCGACTTCTACGACCCGGCCAACGCCGTACTCCTCAACAGCCTGATCTCCCAGGGCAACGACCGCTTCGACTGGGCCTACTGGTTCGTGGAGGCCCTGGTCTACTTCCTCGTCGTCCTCGCCGCCCTGATGGCCGTACCGCTGCTGGACCGGCTGGAGCGGCGGTACGTGTTCGGGGTGCCGCTGGCGCTCATGGCCCTCGGCCTGGTCGGCCGCTACGACCTGCTGGGGCTGGCGTCCCAGCGCCCCCAGCTGAGCCCTTCGGTCGTCTTCTGGCTGTTCGCGCTGGGCTGGGCCGCCGCGCGGGCGACCACCGTACGGCAACGGGCCCTGCTCACGGCCGTGCTGCTGCTCACCGTGCCCGGCCTGTTCCACGACCAGCCCCTGCGCACGACGCTCGTCATCGTCGGCCTGGGCCTGCTGATCTGGGTCCCGGCCCTGCCCAGCGTCGGCCCCGTCAACGCCCTCGCGGGCCTCCTGGCGAGCAGCTCCCTCTACATCTACCTGACGCACTACCAGGTCTACCCGTACCTCCAGAACGACTTCCCGCTCACCGCCCTGTTCGCCTCCCTCGCGGTCGGCGTCGGCTACGCGACGTTCGTGACCCGGGCGGCGCGGCGGGTGCGGTGGCTGTGACCGGGGAGGGCCGATCAGGCGCCGACCGTGCCGTCCACGGCCCCGCGGGCGTCGCGCTCGTCGTCGGGCTGCACTTCTTCCCGCTGGCGCGCCTCTACGACCAGTGGCAGTACCGCTGGACGGCGGTACTGCTGACCGTCGTCGCGGTCGTCGGGCTGGTCCTCCACGCGGTCGGCCGCTCCGACGAGAGCGTGCGCGTCGTGGTGGGTCTGGCCTCGGCCGCGGTGCTGTGGGGCTCCGCGTACCACGTGGCTCTGCGGGGCTGATCCTCCCCGCCTCTCAGATCTTCTCCTTCTCCGTCAGGCTCTGCTGTTCGGCTCGGGGAGCGGTCCTCTGGGCCGGCACGGGGAGCTGTTCCCACTGGGTGGTGATCCGCAGATAGCCGTAGATCACCGAGGCCATGGCCAGGAGGAGGAGCGGGCCGGCTGCCCAGGGGTGGGCGGCCATTTCCTCGGGGAGGTAGCGGTACGAGGCCAGGAGGGCTGTGAAGACCGCGGCGCCGTAGGCGGTGAGGCGGAGGCCGGGGCGGTCCCAGCCGCGGTCGTAGGAGCGCAGGGCCGCCTCGATCGTGAGGGTGAAGACCACACCGGCGATGAGGTCGACGCCGTAGTGGTAGCCGAAGCCGAGGGTGGCGGCGAGGGTGGCGACCAGCCAGAAGGTGCCGGCGTAGCGCAGCGGGCGGGGGCCGCTGCGGGTGTGGAGGAAGATCGCGGTGGCCCAGGCCGTGTGCAGGCTGGGCATGCAGTTGCGCGGGGTGTACTCGTCGAACGGCATGGCCTGCGGCGTGCCGGGCGGCACCGGCGTGTCCGGCCACAGGTGGGCCACCGCCCACTGCGCGCTGGGCTCCATCTTGGGCGACCACAGGCTGATCGACGCCCAGTGCTCGGCGCCGGTGCCGTAGGCGAAGAGGGGGCCGACCACCGGGTAGATCATGTAGATGCCGGGGCCGAGGAGGCCGATCACCAGGAACGTGCGGACCAGGTGGTGGGCCGGGAAGCGGCGCTCGACGGCCACGTTGCGCAGCTGGTAGAGCGCGACGACGACCGCGGCCACCGCGAGCTGGCCGTAGACGGTGTCGAGGAAGTTGAAGCCGATCGGGCCGGTGGCCTCGACGATCCTGCCCACCACCCAGGACGGGTCGCCGAGGGCGTGGTCGGCGGTGGCCATGTACTGGTCGAGCACCATGGGGCGGGTCTTGGAGGTGATCAGCAGCCAGATGTCACCGGTCTTGCGTCCGGCCAGCAGCAGCAGGCTCAGGCCGACGCCCTTCAGCAGCAGGGTCCGTTCCGGGCCGGTGCGCCGGGTCACCGCGATGACCGCGCAGCCCAGGATCACCCACAGCGCGCCGTTGCCGAAGGGGTGCCCCTGGGTCACCTCGGCGCCGACCGCCCAGCGGACCACCGCGAAGGCGAGGTCGATGCCGATCGCGGCGGCGACCGCGACGACCCGTTGCCGCCAGGTGAGCACCACCAGCATCAGCGCCAGGCCGGCGTAGAGCATGCCGCCCGACTTCGGGGGGAACACCAGCTCGCGCGCCTGGTTGGTGAGCGGCCCGGGCAGGCCGTAGCTACGTGCGGCGATCTCCAACGCCACGAGGAAGCCGAGGGTCACGACGCCCGCTACGGCCCAGAGTCTGCGGTCTATTCGCCCACGGGACTGTGGTGTTATTTGTCTCAATTTCAGCCACATTTGCTCGTTGTCGATCACCGGCACGTGCGCACATGCTGTCACGGCCGCCACAGATATTACCTTTGTGGTACCGTGGAATGAGTTGCAGTTTTGGTTACCGAAGACACCCAGAGATTTTGTTTCCGGGAGCTTTCCGGATATTTCCGGAGGGGCGATCATCGCGGCGACTCCGGGTCTGCAAGGTGCGGCCCCGGTCACTGCCCCAAGGGAGATACAGCATGGCTACTGGCACCGTGAAGTGGTTCAACTCGGAAAAGGGTTTTGGCTTCATCGAGCAGGACGGCGGCGGTCCCGACGTGTTCGCCCACTACTCGAACATCGCCACCTCCGGTTTCCGTGAGCTTCAGGAGGGCCAGAAGGTGAACTTCGACGTCACGCAGGGTCAGAAGGGCCCGCAGGCCGAGAACATCGTTCCCGCCTGACGTCAACGCCTCGCGTTCCACGTGACGGGGCCCGCGCTTTCGGGCGCGGGCCCCGTTCGTTGTGTTTTAAACCGTCGGCCAACCGCAGGCTCAGTCTTGCGAATTCCGTCGCGGCTCCGGACCGCCGACGGGAATTCCTCGATACGTGCCGCATCGAGGAAGGGTTTTCGTATGAACCGCAGGAACGGCAACGGCACCGGCACGGGCCGCCCGGACCGTAGAAACGGCAGTGGCACCGGCACAGACCGTCCGCGCCGTCCGCGCCGCCCGGCCGACGCGACCGGCGGCAAGCGGCCCCGCCGTACCGGCGCCCCCGCCGCCCCCCGCGAGGACTTCGCACCGCCCGTCACGGGCACCCCGGCCCTGCCGCCCGCCGAGACCTTCGCCGAACTCGACCTGCCCGAACCGCTCACGGCCGCGCTGCGCGCCCAGGGCGTGACGGCGCCCTTCCCCATCCAGGCGGCGACGCTGCCGGACTCCCTGTCCGGACGTGACGTCCTCGGCCGCGGCCGTACCGGCTCCGGCAAGACCCTCGCCTTCGGCCTCGCCCTGCTCGCGCGCACCCACGGGCAGCGCGCCGAGCCCCGGCAGCCGCTGGCCCTCGTCCTGGTGCCCACCCGGGAACTGGCCCAGCAGGTCACCGACGCGCTCACCCCCTACGCCCGAGCCCTGCGCCTGCGGCTGACCACCGTCGTCGGCGGGCTGTCGATCGGCCGCCAGGCGAGCGCGCTGCGGGCCGGTGCCGAGGTCGTCGTGGCGACGCCGGGGCGGCTGAGGGACCTCGTCGAGCGGGGCGACTGCGCCCTGGACCGGGTCGCCGTCAGCGTCCTCGACGAGGCCGACCAGATGGCCGACATGGGCTTCATGCCGCAGGTCACGGCACTGCTCGACCAGGTGCGGCCGGACGGACAACGGCTGCTGTTCTCCGCCACCCTGGACCGTGACGTCGACCGGCTGGTGCGGCGGTACCTGCACGACCCGGTCGTGCACTCGGTCGACCCGCCGGCGGGCGCGGTCACCGCCATGGACCACCATGTGCTGCACGTCGAGGACGACGACAAGCACGCCACCACGACCGAGATCGCCGCCCGTGACGGGCGGGTGATCATGTTCCTGGACACCAAGCACGCGGCGGACCGGCTGGCGAAGAAGCTGCTGGCGGTCGGAGTGCGCGCGGCGTCCCTGCACGGCGGCAAGTCCCAGAACCAGCGCACCCGGACCCTCGCCCAGTTCAAGGACGGCCACGTCACGGCCCTGGTCGCCACCAACGTCGCGGCCCGCGGCATCCACGTCGACGCGCTCGACCTCGTCGTCAACGTCGACCCGCCCGCCGACCACAAGGACTACCTGCACCGCGGCGGCCGTACCGCACGCGCGGGCGCGTCCGGCACCGTCGTCACCCTCGTCCTGCCCCACCAGCGGCGCGCGATGACCCGCCTGCTGAACGACGCCGGCATCACCGCACGCACCACCCGGACCCGCTCCGGCGAGCCCGAACTGACCCGCATCACCGGCGCCCGCACCCCCTCCGGCACCCCCGTCACCCTCCCCGCCCCGGCGGCCTCCGCACCCGTCGAACGCCCCCAGGGCCCCCGCTCCTCCGGCCGCCGCCGAGGCGGACGCCGCCCCCGCCCCCGCTCCTGACGCCCCCACTCCTGACGCCCTCTACGGAACCCCCAGCTCGAACAGCGCGTACCCCGCATAGGAACCGGACGCCAGTGCCGCGAGCCCGAGCAGCAGGTACAGGTGCGCCGGGCTCAGGCGGCGCAGGGCGAGGGCCGGCGGGATGAAGAGCGGGAAGAGCGGGAGCAGGTAGCGGGAGACGTTGGCGAAGATCTGCTGGCTGCCCAGGACCAGGACGAGGGTCAGGGCGGTGTAGACCAGCAGGACCAGCGGTGGGCGTAGTCGGACCAGCAACGGCAGCAGGGCCAGGGCCAGCAGGACCACGCCCGTCGCGATGAGGTCGGCGTAGGGCCAGACGAAGAGGTAGTCGGAGTGGCCCACTGGCACCGAGGTGAGGACGTCGACGGTGTGGCGGCCGTAGTCCCACTCGTGGGCCCAGGCGCCGGACTGGAGCTTGAAGTAGCCGCCGTAGTCGCCCATGCGGTGGCCCGTCCAGCCCAGGTAGGCGAGCAGGCCGAGGGGGGCGACGGCGATGGCGGTCACCGGGCGCGCGATGCCGTCCTGACGGCGGTGGACCGCGAGCAGGGCCGCCACGGCCACGGCGCCGATCAGCGCCACCGCCGTGGGCCGGTTGAGCCCGGCCGCGCAGGTCAGGAGGCCGGCGGTGAGCCAGCGGCGGGTCATGACGGCGTGGCAGGACCAGGCGGCCAGCGCCACGTAGAGGGAGTCGGAGTAGACCGCCCACTCCACGCCGGAGCCCGGCCACACGGCCCACAGTCCGGCCGCCGCCAGTCCGGCCCGCCGGCCTCCCAGCCTGGCGGTGACGGCGTGGATGCCGAGGGCCGCGGCGAAGGACGCGAGGACGGAGACCAGCAGGCCGGCGCCGTACAGGCCCAGGCCCGTCACCTCGGAGACCAGGCGCATCGCGGCCGGGTAGAGCGGGAAGAACGCCGCCGAGTTCCCTTCGAGGGTGATCAGGCCGGTGGCTCCGGGCACCGGCACCAGCTCGGGGTGGTAGCCGTGCTCGGCGATCTGCTGGTACCACCAGCCGTCCCAGGTGGCCAGGACGTCCCACGGACGTTCGCCGCCGCCGAACCGCGGATGCTTGTCGCGGTAGTCCCCGGCGGAGTGCAGCAGGTACATGAAGACGCCGAACCCGAGGAGCTTCAGCGTGCTGTACAGGGCGAGTACGGGGCCGTAGTACTCGGCGGCGCGCCGCCATCGGGCGGGCGGCGCCTCGACGGGCAGGCTCGCGTTTGGGGCGAGCGTCGTCGTCATACGCGGAACACCCACGCCCGGAAGAGCAGGAACCGCAGCAGCGTCGCGGCCAGGTTCGCGGCGAGCAGTACGGCGAGTTCGGTGCCGTGCGAGGCGGCGGGCACCGCCCGGTGCAGGACGGCGAGGGCCCCGCCGGTGAGCGCCAGTCCGACCAGGAAGACCACGAGGCCCCGCCCCTGGTGGCGCAGCGCACCGCCGCGCCCGCGCAGCCCGAAGGTCAGCCGCCGGTTCCCGGCGGTGTTGGCGACGGCGCAGACCAGCAGCGCGAGCGCGTTGGCGGCCTGGGCGCCCGTCGCGGGGCGCAGTGCCGCGAAGAGCAGCAGGTGGCCGAGCGTGCTCAGCGCGCCCACCACGGCGAACCGCAGGAGCTGGGTGACGAGCCCGCCCGGCGGTTCGGCGCAGCCGCCGCGGCGCAGGCCTGCCGGCGGCAGGGTGCCGCGGGCCAGCGCACCGCCGATCCGGGCGATGCCCCGCAGGTCGGCCAGCGCGGTGGCGAGGATGTCGACGCGGCTGTCGGGGTCGTCCACCCAGTCGACCGGCACCTCGTGGATGCGCAGCCCGGCGCGTTCGGCGATCACCAGCAGCTCGGTGTCGAAGAACCACCCGGAGTCCCGCACCAGCGGCAGCAGCCGCTCGGCCACGTCGCGCCGCACCGCCTTGAACCCGCACTGCGCGTCGGAGAAGCCCACGGCGAGGGTGGAGCGCAGCAGGGCGTTGTAGCAGCGGGAGGTGATCTCCCGTTTGGGGCCGCGCACCACCCGGGCGCCGGGGGCGAGCCGGGTGCCGATGGCGATGTCGGAGTGCCCGGATATCAGCGGGGCGACCAGCGGCAGCAGCGCGGCCAGTTCCGTGGACAGGTCGACGTCCACGTACGCCAGCACCGGCGCCCGCGACTGGGACCAGGCGGCCCGCAGCGCCCGGCCGCGGCCCTTCTCGTCCAGCCGCAGCCACCGCGCCTCGGGGAGTTCGTCGGCCAGGCGGGCGGCGATGCGCGGGGTGCCGTCCGTGCTGGCGTTGTCGGCGACGGTGATCCGGAACGGGTACGGGAACGTCTCGCGCAGATGGGCGTGGAGCCGCCGCACGCTGGGCTCCAGGTCCGTCTCCTCGTTGAACACCGGGACGACGACGTCCAGGACGGGCTCCGGGTGGCGGGTCGGCACGGGGGCGCGTCGCGGCAGGCAGTCCAGGTCCAGCGATCCCTGATTTCTCATGGTTTGTCCTTGTCTGTGCTCTGGCGCGGGGCATGCCGAAGCGGCGCGACGCCGTGCGGGTCGGGTCCGTTACTCGAAGGACCCCGAGGGCTCGGGGAACGTGGGGAACGAGGACGCGTCGGTCGAGGGCTCCCCCTGCGCGGTCGCCGACGGCGAGCGCGTGGGCGGCGCTGTGGTGGTGGCCGTGCTCTCGGGCGGAGGCGGGGAGGCCGTGGCCGTACTCCCGTCCGTGGTCGGGGGCACGGGCGCCTCGGTGGCCGGGAAGGACGTGCTGGGCGGGGCGCTCGGAGACGTGTCCGGCGTCGTGGTCGGGGACGGGTGCGACGTCGGGGACGGGGAGGGCCCGGTGGGCGCGGGACTCATCTCGGGCCGCGGCCGGGGCCCGGTCGGCTCTACGTGGGTGGCGTCGCCCGGCAGCAGGAACACACCGATGCCGAGACCGGCGACGACCAGCACCGAGCCGACGGCCTTCTGCACGGCTCGGGCGCGCTGACGGGCACGCACCGCCGTCCGCAGGCGCTCGCGGTGTCTGGGCTCGAAGGGCGCGGATTCCTCGGTGTCGTGCATCATCCGCGCCAGCTGCCGCTCGAAGTGATCCATGAGGTCCTCCTTCACCGCGCCGGCTCGATGACATCGGCCAGGAGCTGCCGCAGCCGCGCCACACCCCGGGCGGCGTGCGAGCGGGCCGTGCCCACCGGGCACCCGAGCACCTCCGCCACCTGCCCTTCGGGGAGGTCCTGGTAGTAGCGCAGGACGACCGCCACCCGCTGCCGGGGCGAGAGCTGGGCCAGGGCCGCCTCCAGCCGGGAGCGCTCCGCCACGTCCGCGGAGACGTCGCCGAGCTGCGGCACCTCCGGCAGCCGTTCGACGGGACGCTCACCCCACCAGAGCCGTCGGCCCGAGCGGGCGGCGGCGCGCACCATCACCTTGCGGACGTACGCCTCCGGCGCGTCCTCCGCGACCTTGGGCCACACGAACCAGAGCTTGACCAGGGACTCCTGCACCAGGTCCTCGGCCCGGTGCCGGTCGCCGCCCACGAGCAGCCGGGCGAGGTGCAGCAGCACCGCCCACCGGGCCGTCACGAACGCGTCGAACTCACCCGCCCCAGCCTGCTCCATCCCGCCCCGTCCCCGCTCTCGCCAGTTGCCTACACCGGGGGAAAGGCACTGAGTGGCCCCCCACGCTGCACCCGAGCACCGTGATCTGGGTCACTCGGACAGCAGTTGGCCCCCCTCGCCGCGCTCGGGCGAGGGGGGCCAAGTGCCGTCAGATCACCGTACGTCGACGTAGTCGCCGCCGGCCGTGGCCTTCGCCGTGGTGGTGGTGCCCGGGAAGGCGTAGCGCCAGTAGCCGTCCGTCGAGGCCTTCACCGTGGCGGTCAGCTTTCCGGTGCTGGAGGTGGTGACCGTCTTCACGGTCGTGTACGCAGTCGCCCCCTTCTTGCGGAACTGGAGCTTCACCGACTGGCCGGAGTAGCCGCGGTAGCCGCCGAGGGTCTCCCAGTCGCCGCGGGAGAGCTTGCCGGTGATGGTGAGGGTCTTGCCCTTGGTCACCGGCTCGGGGCCGGCGTTGGCCGTCAGCCTCGCGTCCCGCAGCACGGGGACCGACTTGGCGGCGTGCAGGTCGACCAGGCCCGTACCGTCCGCCGACTCCGCCCAGGCGGCCAGCTTCCAGGTGCCGGCGAAGGAGTTCCGGCCGAGGCTCCAGCGCGGATGGATGTAGGCGAACTGCGCCCGGCAGGTGGAGGTCGTCTCGGTGACCTTGGTGCAGGAGGCGGGCCAGGTGCCGTAGAGGACGGCGCTGGGGCTGCCGTACGCGCCCTTGTACAGGTACATGTCGCCGCTCGCGATGCCCGAGGGGTCGGTGGCGGTGAACTCCGCGGTGAAGTCCTGCAGGGGCTGGTCGGTCAGCTTCACCGGCTTGCCGCCGTTGACCACGATGCCGGAGACACGGGTCGCGCCGGCCTTCTCGTCGCCCTGTGCCGCCGGGCCCGCGAACGCGCGGCCGAGGGTGCGGCGCAGGCTGCCGCCCAGGTCGTCGGAGGCGGTGACACGGAGGCCGACGTAGGAGGCGGTGGCCGGGACGTCGAGGGTGGCCGAGCCGTCGGCGGCGACGTCCAGGTCCGTCCAGGTCCTGCCGTCGTCGGTGGTGTAGGCGAGCCCGGTGACCTTGGTGTTGGCCTCGGACGCCTCGGTGTCGCGGGTGGTGGCGCTCGCCTCGATCCGCAGCGCGCCGGCGGCGGCGCGGCCGTAGCCGTTGAGGCCGGGGACGTTCAACCGGGTGTCGATCAGCGGGAGTTCCCTGCCCGAGGCGTACGCCGAGCGGAACGTCCACAGGCTGTGGACGTCCGTGCCGAGGCGGGAGTACGGGACCCGGCGGTGGACGGTCTGGTCGAGGGTGTACACCGTGGAGCCGCTGGGCAGGGCGGCCGACGACAGCGTGTCGTAGGCGTCGAGGCCGTCGGCCTGGGCGTAGGTGACACCGGCGGCGGAGGCGAGCCGGTACGAGTACGTCGCGCGGCCGTCCAGGCCCCGGTGGCCGGCCGTGTCGCCGAAGACGTGCGGCTCGTACAGCCAGATCTTCCCGGCGTTGCGCTGCGAACCGCCCCACTCCCGGCGCACCGGCTGCAGCGGGGCCGCGCCCACGGTCTCGCCCGCGTTCGTGCCGGCGGACAGGGTGCGGTCGGGCAGGTCCAGGGTTGCGTCGCCGGGGCCGTGGTTCAGCAGGCGGCTGTAGGTCACGCCCGGGGTCATGTACTCGGTGAGCGAGGCGGCCACCGGGGCGGAGGCGCCGATGTACACGCCCGTCCACTCGCCGAAGGAGGGGACGCTCTGCAGGTAGGCCGTCGTGCGGGTGCCCGGGGCGGCCACCTTCGTGACGGTCTTCGCCAGCGTCGACCTTTTCACCGTCTTGACGGGCGTGGCCGGGACGGTGCCGGTGAAGCTGTGCGTGAGGTCGTAGCGGTACGGGCTCGGCACGTTCGCCGAGGAGCCCTTCCGGGTGAGCACCTCGTGCAGGCGCAGCGAGACGCCCGGCACCGAGAACGGCGTGACGTACACCTTGTCGGGGCCCGCCCCCGCGAAGCCCGCGAGGTCACCACCCGGGACGCTGATCCACACCGCGGCGGATTCCCGGGTCGCGGTGGTGTCGTCCGTGCGGACCGCGGTCTCCTTGGCCGCGCGCTCGTCGAAGGTGACCGTCTTGCCGGCCGTACCGACGGAGAAGGTGCGGGTGAGCAGGTAGCCCGGCCGCTGCCAGTCCTGGTGCAGCGCGACCGCGAAGTAGTCGCCCGGCGGCAGCTTCACGGTCGAGGAGGGGTTGTAGGAGGCGCCGCTGTCGACCGGGTAGGACGCCCAGGTCTTGCGGTCCCACACGTAGAAGCTCTTGGTCACGACGTCGGCGTTGGTGATGGTGAGCTTCACCGAGTACGTCGACGAGGTGGCGTACGCCGTGTTCCCGGCGGTGTACGTCCTCTTCCCGGCGTCGCCCGCCGGCAGCGCGAGGCGCGCGGCCCTGCGGTCCGCCGCGGACTTCCCGGCCGGCCGCACGGACACCGTGCCGTCCACCGAGGCGACCGAGTAGCGGCCCTCCGTGCCGTCCGCCGTCATGCGGACGTCACGCCCGTCGACGAGGTCGACCCGACCGCCGTTGCCCAACTCTGCGCTCGGCGCGCTGCGCGGCGCCGCCCCCACCGTGCCGGGCCGCTCCTCGGCGGACACCGTCGACGTGGGCGCGAGCAGCAGCGACGCGGTCAGCCCCGCACCGCCCAGCGCCGCGGCGGCGCGTCTTCGCCCGCGAACACCCCGAAAACCGGACATCAAAAGCCCTCCCCTGGCCCGTCTTGTTGATCAGCACACTTTAAGGCTCGGTAAGGACGTCGCTGCACGGCCGGAATGATCCGGTAAATCGTCGAAAGTTTCGAAGCGCAAGACAGCAAGACTGAAGCGCGCCACTCTTCCGCCGGCCTCTGAAGAGCCCTGGCTACCTGCTCTCCGACTCGCCGAACATTTCGAAACATCGACCGAAACCATTGACACTTGACGTGCCCAGGCCAACACTCGCGCTCACGGAGCTCGACCTCTCTGGACGAGGAGGAAGCACGCGCATGAAACCCAGACTGCTGATCAGCAGCATCTGCACCATGCTGCTGATCGCCGTGGCCGCGCTGACGCAGGCGGGGACCGCCCACGCCGACACGGTCGTCGACAGGAACCGGACCGGGACGGACACCGACGGTTACTACTACTCGTTCTGGACGGACGCCCCGGGCACCGTCTCCATGAACCTGGCCGCCGGCGGCAACTACAGCACCCAGTGGCGCAACACCGGCAACTTCGTCGCCGGCAAGGGCTGGGCCAACGGCTCGCGCCGGACCGTGACCTACTCCGGCACCTTCAACCCGTCCGGCAACGCCTACCTGACGCTCTACGGCTGGACGGCCAACCCGCTCGTCGAGTACTACATCGTCGACAACTGGGGCACCTACCGTCCCACCGGAACCTTCAAGGGCACCGTCACCACCGACGGCGGCACCTACGACATCTACAAGACCACGCGGTACAACGCCCCGTCCGTCGAGGGCAACAAGACCTTCGACCAGTACTGGAGCGTGCGGCAGCAGAAGCGGACCGGCGGGACCATCACCACCGGCAACCACTTCGACGCCTGGGCCCGCGCCGGGATGCCGCTCGGCAGCTTCAACTACTACATGATCATGGCGACCGAGGGCTACCAGAGCAGCGGCAGCTCCAACATCATCGTGGGCGGCACCGGTTCGGGCGGCGGCGGTGGCGGTGGCGGCAACACCGGCTGCACGGCGACCCTGTCCGCCGGACAGCAGTGGAGCGACCGCTACAACCTCAACGTCTCCGTCTCCGGCTCCAGCAACTGGACCGTGACGATGAACGTGCCCTCCCCCGCGAAGATCCTCTCCACCTGGAACATCAGCGCCAGCTATCCCAGCGCCCAGGTCCTGACCGCGAAACCCAACGGCAACGGCAACAACTGGGGGGTGACCATCCAGCACAACGGCAACTACACCTGGCCGACGGTCTCCTGCACGGCGGGCTGACGGGCGTTCGTGGCGCGGTGGCCCCGGGCCGCCGCGCCACGTCCGCGTGCCGCCGGGTGGCTCACGCGCCCTGCGGACCCGCCTGCACCAGGCCCGTCTGGTAGGCGATGACGACGAGTTGGGCCCGGTCGCGGGCGTGGAGCTTGGTCATGGCGCGGTGGATGTGGGTGCGTACGGTCAGCGGGCTGAGGGTGAGGATGTCCGCGATCTCGGCGTTGGAGTTGCCCTCGGCGGCCAGGGCCATCACCTCGCGTTCGCGGACGGTGAGTTCGGCCAGGGCGCCCGGGGGCGCGAGGTGGGTGCCGGGGGCGGGGCCGGTGAGGAAGCGGGTGATCAGGGAGCGGGTCGCCGAGGGGGACAGGAGCGCGTCGCCGGAGGCCACCGTGCGGATGCCGGCGAGCAGCGTGTCGGCGGTGACGTCCTTGCCGAGGAAGCCGCTCGCCCCGGCCCGCAGCGCCTGGGCGACGTAGTCCTCGGTCTCGAAGGTGGTGAGGATCAGCACCCGGGTCGCGGCCAGCTCCGGGTCGGCGCAGATCGCGGACGTACCGGCCAGGCCGTCCGTGCCCGGCATGCGGATGTCCATGATGACGACGTCCGGGCGGTGGGCGCGGGCCAGTTCCAGGGCCTCGCGCCCGTCGGAGGCCTCGGCGACGACCCGCATGTCCTCGCAGGAGTCGATCAGGATCCGGAAGGTGGCCCGCAGCAGGGCCTGGTCGTCGGCGAGCAGCACCCGTACGGTCACGGCGTCTCCCTTTCCACGGCGGTGGCGGGCGGCTGGAGCGGCAGCGCGGTGGTGACCTCGAAGCCGCCCTCGGGGCGCGGCCCCGCGCACAGCTCGCCGCCGATGGACTGGGCGCGTTCGCGCATGCCCACCAGCCCGAAGCCGCCGGTCCGGGGCGCCTCGGGGGCGGCGGCCGGGCCCTCGTTGCTGACGGTGACGATCAGCCGGGAGTCGGCGTAGGTGAACCGGACGTGGGCGGTGCGGGCGGTGGCGTGCTTGGAGACGTTGGTGAGTGCCTCCTGCACGATCCGGAACGCGGTCAGGTCCACCCCGGGCGACAGCGGCCGCGGCACGCCCTCCGTGGTGACGGTGACGTCGAGCCCGGCCGAGGCGCACACCGAGAGCAGGTCGGGGAGACGGGCGAGGCCGGGGGCGGGCTCCAGCCGTTCGCTGTCGGGGACGTCGTCCTGCCGCAGCAGTCCCAGGGTGGCCTTCAGCTCGCGCAGCGCGGAGGAGGTGGTGCCGGTGAGGTCGTCGAGGATCTTCCGCGTCTGCTCGGGGTTGCTGCGGGCCAGGTGGGCGGCGGTACCGGCCTGGGCGTTGGCCAGGGCCAGATGGTGGGCCACGACGTCGTGCAGCTCGCGGGCGATCCGCATCCGCTCCTCGGCGACGCGCAGCCGGGCCTCTTCCTCGCGGGTGCGCTCGGCGTGCTCGGCGCGGGCCTGCACGGCCTCCAGGTAGGCGCGGCGCAGCCGGGACATGCTGCCCGCCGCCAGCGGCAGCGCCAGCCAGAAGACGGGGCCGATGACCCGCAGGACCAGGGAGAGGCCGTCCATGGAGTCGGCGATCACGTTGGCGGTCACCATCGCCACGACGATGACGCCGCCCCAGATCCGGACGGTCCTGCGCTCGCACAGGGCGGCCATCCAGTACATCGCGGCGAGCAGCGGGGCCAGCAGCAGCGGGGTGAGCAGGTAGCCGCGGAGGACGGCGGTCACCGTGACCAGCGCGGTGACCGCGACGACCGTACGCGGCCAGGTGCGGTACTTCAGCAGGACCAGGCAGGTCAGGCCCAGCAGGACCTCGGCGAACTTGCCCGGATCCGGCAGCTCGGCGCCGGGCATGCTGAGCTGCGTACCGAGCACCGCGCAGCCGATCAGCGCCACCACGGTCATCACGTCGACGACCCGCGGATAGCGCTCCGCGTACTCCTCGAAGCGGTCGGCGTACCGCTCCAGGCTTCTGCTCATCGTGTTCTCTCGGTCGGGGGCTGCTGTCCATGGTGGACGACGGGTCGGCGAGGGGCCGCCCGGGTCCTGCGCGCGGGCGGCCCCTGCCGTCGGCTCAGGCCCGCGCCACCTCCTTCTCGGCGGGCGCGTCGTGCGTCGGCGCCGGGCGGGAGAGGCCCTCGCCCTCGACGTCGACCCGGGGCAGGATCCGGTCCAGCCACGCCGGCAGCCACCAGGCCCGGTCGCCAAGGAGGGCGAGGACCGCGGGGACGATCGCCATGCGGACGACGAAGGCGTCGAGGAGGACCGCGGAGGCGAGCCCGAAGCCGATCATCTTGATCATCGAGTCGCTCTCGCCGATGAACCCGGCGAACACCGCGATCATGATCAGCGCGGCGGCGACCACGACCCGGGCGCTGTGGCGGAAGCCGGAGGTCACCGCCTGGGCGGGGCTCTCGCCGTGGACGTAGGCCTCGCGCATCCGGGAGACGAGGAAGACCTCGTAGTCCATGGCGAGTCCGAAGACGATGCCCACCAGGAAGATCGGCATCAGGCTCATGATCGGGCCGGTCTGGTCGACGCCGAACAGCTCCGCGCCGTGGCCCTGCTGGAAGACCACGACGACCGCGCCGAGGGCCGCGAGCACCGACAGGAGGAAGCCGAGGGCCGCCTTGAGCGGGACGAGGACGGACCGGAAGACCACCAGCAGCAGGATCACGGCGAGGCCGACCACGACGACCAGGTACGGCACCAGCGCGGACTGCACCTTGTCGGAGATGTCGATGTTGAGCGCGGTGGTGCCGGTGACCTCGAAGGTCGCCCCGGTGCCGGACTCGACGGCGGGCCGCTCGCCGCGGATCGTCGACACCAGCTCCTTGGTCTTCTCGTCGGTCGGCGCGGTGGCCGGCACGACGGCGAGGACGGCGGTGTCACCGGCCTCGTTGAAGCGGGCGGGCGAGACGGAGACGACCCCGTCCGTCCCCCCGATCTCCTTGGCGACGCCCTCCACGGCGGTCTGCGGGTCCCCGGCGCCCTGCGCGTCCACGACGACGGTCAGCGGTCCGTTGAAGCCGGGCCCGAAGCCCTCGGCGAGCGCGTCGTAGGCCCGCCGCTCGGTGGTGGAGGTGGACTTCGCCTCGTCGCCGGGCATGCCCAGCTGGAGGTCCGTCATCGGCACAGCGAGCGCCCCGAGCCCCACCACGCCGAGCAGCAGCACGGGCAGGGGGCGGCGCAGCACGAACCGGGCCCAGCGGGTGCCGCCGTTGTCCTGGGCGGTGTCCTCGGTACGGCCGGTGCGGCGGGCCTTGCGCGAGAGCACGGCGTTCGGCCAGAAGCCGAGCAGGGCCGGGACCAGCGTCAGCGCGATCAGTACGGCGACCACGACCGCGCCCGCGGCGGCCAGGCCCATCTTGGTGAGCATCGGGATGCCGACCACCGACAGACCGGCCAGCGCGATGACGACGGTCAGGCCGGCGAAGACGACCGCCGAGCCGGCCGTGCCGGTGGCGAGGGCGACGGCGTCGTGGGGGGCCAGCCCTCTGGCCCGTTCCTCGCGGTAGCGCGAGACGACGAACAGCGCGTAGTCGATGCCGACCGCGAGGCCCAGCATCATGGCCAGCGTGCCGGTGGTGGTGGACAGGCCGAGCGTGCTGGCCAGCGCCAGGATCGTGGCCATGCTCACGCCGACGCCGATGAGCGCGGTGAGCAGCGGCAGCCCGGCGGCGGCCAGCGAGCCGAAGGTCACCAGCAGGACGACGGCGGCTATGGCGACGCCGATCACCTCGGCCGCGCCGCCCGCGCCGCCCTCCTCGCTGACGGCGTCGCCGCCGGCCTCGACGGTCAGCCCGGACTCCTGCGCCTGGTGGAGGGCGTCCTCCAGGTGCGTACGGCTGGCGTCGGTGAGGTCGGTCGGGGTGACCTGGTAGGTGACGGTCGCGTAGGCCGTCGTGCCGTCCTGGCTGACCGCGCCCGAGGTGAAGGGGTCGCTGGCGCTCGCGACCTGCGAGCCGTCGCCGAGCTCGGCGACCGCCGCCTCCACGGCCGCCTTGTTCTCGGCCGCGGTGACCTTCTCGCCGCCGGGTGCGACGAACACGACGCGTGCGGTCGCGCCGTCGGCGGTGGTCCCCGGGAACCGCTCCTCCAGCAGGTCGAACGCCTTCTGCGACTCGATGCCGGGCATCGAGAACTCCTCGTCGGCGGCGCCCGGCGCCTTGGCCGCCCCCAGTCCCACGGCGGCCAGGACGGCCGCCCAGACCAGGGCGACGTACCAGCGTCGTCGGAAGGCCAGACGGCCCAGTCGATAAAGGAAATCAGCCACGGCAGGAGGTCTCCACGGGAAGGTCGGCCGGATACCGAACGTCCCCCAAGGCTCTCCGCGCCACCCCCGTCCTGTCGTCGTCCGGCTGCCGACACTCTCCCGTACTGAGAACGCAGTACGCGGGGGGCGGCGAATCCGCCTCGGGGACTAGGCGCCGGCCATCCCCTCATCCCCATGGCCTGTCGCTTAAATCGGAGGCGGAGCCGGTCGACGCGACGGAAGAATGGGCCGGTGCAGAACTGGCTCGATTACATACTGACCTGGGACCAGGTCGACCCGGCCCGGAATTCCTTCGAGTGGGACGAGGACGAGAAGGCCCAAGTCCTCCTGCTGGCCAAGGAAGTCCTGCCGGTCCGGTACCCGGGCCAGGAGCCGCGGGAGGTCCAGTACCGCAGCGAGGCACTGCTGAACGCCCTCTTCGTCGGGCGGTACGGGCTGTGGGCCCGGCACTGGCGGTGGGGCGTGGGCGAGGGCGGCGGCGGTGGGATCGTCTGGAGCTGGTGCTGTGCCCCGCACTCCGTCACCACGCCGGACGAGACCACCGCGCGGGCCGTGGCGGCGCTGCTGGAGTGGCGGGAGTGGCTGGAGGAACTCGCGGACCGCTTCGCCGAGTTGGCGCCCCCGCCGGACGCCGACGCCGAGGCACGCAGTTGGCACGTCGAGCGGGCCGCGGTGCGGCTGGTGACCCTGGTCGTGGACCGTACGAACGCGGAGTGCGGGTGGTACGGGCTGTGCAAGGTGACGCTGTTTTGGTTCCTCATGTCGACCGGCATGAACGACACCGAGGCCGCGGCGGCGGTCCTGGACGCCGTCGGCGGTCGCTTCGCCAGCTGGACCACCCCGAAGCCCGCCGTCGTCGACACCGTGGGCGAGCGGCTGGCGGTCGCGCTGACGGGACGGCTGCCGTACCGCGACCACCGGGAACACAGCGACTTGGAGGAACTGCATGACCGCAGTTGAAGCGGAGAACTCACCGGCCACGGAGGCGCCGCATGACCACGGTTGAGGCGGAGGACTCGCTGGCCGTCTGGTGCGAGGTCAGGGAGCGGGTCGGGTGGGCGGGGGTCGGGGCCGGGGCCGGGGCCGGCGTTGAGGCCGGGGCCGGGGCCGGCGTTGAGGCCGGGGCCGGAGCCGGCGTTGAGGCCGGAGCCGGGGCCGGCGTCGGGGCGGGGGCCGGGGCCGGCGTCGGGGCCGGAGTTGAGGCCGGAGCCGGAGCCGAGCCCGGCGTCGGGGCGGGGGCCGAGCCCGGCGTCGGGGCGGGGGCCGAGCCCGGCGTCGGGGCGGGGGCCGAGGCCGGCGTCGGGGCCGGAGTTGGCGTCGGGGCCATGTCCCGGGCCCGGGCCAGGGACATGGCGCCGGTCGTGGACGGGTTCGTGGCCTGGTGCGAGGGGCCGGTGCGGCGGCGGGATCCGGAGCGGGCCGGGCGGCTGCGGGACGCCTACGCCCTCGTACGCGTCGATGCCGCCGCGCGCAGGCCGCTGACGTTCACCACGCTGGCCCGCTGGCAGGGCATGGTCCTGGGGACGGGGGCGGTGCCGTTCCGGACGGGGGACGCCTACGCGAAGGGCGGGCGGGAGCGGTACGGGCTGACGGCGGAGACCGCCTCGGACTTCGCCCGCTGCCTGGAGAGCAGCGCGGAACCGGGCATACCGCTCGCGTCGCGGGCCGCGCGGACCTATCTGGACGTGGCGTTCTTCCACCCCTTCGCCGACGGCAACGCCCGTTCCGCCCTGCTCGCCCTCACCTTCGTGCTGGCCCGGGAGGGTGTCGTACTGGACGAGGTGGGCCCGTTGCAGACCACCCGGTACGCCGACGACCCGGCGGGCGCGGCCGATCTCGCGCTGCTGGTCGGGGTCCTCGCGCGGGCCTCCCGGAGGCGGGCCCGTATGCGCGGTGTGTGACGGATCAAGCCGGGCGAAGCGCCCCTCATTAGACACTGAGTCAAATTACCGAACCGTAACCTACCGGCCAGTACCCCGGGTAACCCCCCGGTAGGTACGGTCCCTGGCGAGCCACATCCCTTGTGGCGCAGGCGCGCTGTCGGGACGACACAGCGCGCCCGAGCACCTTCCTGCCCGCCGCTCCACAGGAGGTTCGCCATGCCCGTACGCAGACGGCTCCTGGCCGCAGCGGTCGCCGCTGCCGCCTGCCTGGCCACCCAGGCCGTCACCGGCACCGCCGCCACGGCGGCCGACGAGGTGGTGTCCCGAGGCGTCACCATCCCGGCCTTCTACAACCCGCCCGCCACCCTGCCCGCCGCCGACGGCACGCTCGTACGCACCGAGCCGCTCAGGCTCGCCCTCAGCCTGCCCAGCCTGAACGGGCCGCTCCCGGGCAGGGCGACCCGGCTGATGTACAAGTCGACGGACTCGAACGGCAAGCCCGTCGCCGTCACCGGCGCCTACATCGAGCCGACCGCGGCCTGGAAGGGCGGCGGCCCCCGCCCACTGGTCGTGCTCGCGCCCGGCACCCTGGGGCAGGGCGACCAGTGCGCCGCCTCGCTCGGCCTGGAGCACCCGTTCCGGTTCAACGGCGAGACCGTCTCCGTCGGTTACGAGGACCTGGCCGTCTACCGGCTCCTCGGCAAGGGCGCCGCGGTCGTCGTCACCGACTACGCGGGCCTCGGCGCGACCGACCGGCTGCACACCTACGTCAACCGCGTCGACGAGGCGCACGCCCTGCTCGACGCCGCCCGTGCCGCCCGCTCGGTGGAGGGGGCCACGATCACCGCCGCCTCCCGCGTCGGCCTCTTCGGCTACAGCCAGGGCGGCGGGGCCAGCGCCGCCGCCGCCGAACTCCAGCCGTCCTACGCCCCCGACGTCAACCTCGCCGGAACGTACGCCGGAGCACCCCCCGCCGACCTGACCGAGGTCACCCGGGCCATCGACGGCAGCGACCTGGCGGGCGCCCTGGGCTGGTCGATCAACGGCTTCCTGCAGTCCGACCCGTCCCTGAAGCCCATCGCCGACGCCCACCTCAACGCCACCGGCAAGGCCGCGCTCGCCGACCTGTCGACCATGTGCGTCGGCGACGCGATCTTCAAGTACAACAGGGCCAAGAGCACCGCGTGGACCACCGACGGCCGGACCGTCAGCGACATCATCGCCGCGACACCCGCCCTGACCTCGTTCCTGGACGCCCAGCGCATCGGCAGGCTCAAGCCGTCCGGACCGGTCCGCGTGGCGACCAGCGTCAGCGACAACCTCGTCCCGCACGCCCAGTCCCGCCGCCTCGCCGTCGACTGGTGCGCCAAGGGCGCGAACGTCACGTACGACGCCGTCCTCCTGCCTCCCACCGGCAGCGGCCTCCTCAACCACGCCACCCCCCTCCTCGCCGACCAGAGCGCCGCCGTCTCCTGGCTGACCGACCGCCTGAAGGGCGAGCCCGCCCGCTCCAACTGCTGGACCATGCCGATCCAGCCGTAACCCCGAGCCACCCCGCCGCCCCTGCGCCACGCCACCCTGATCGCCGCCCTCCTCGGGGCGGCGGTCGGGGCGACCGTGGCCCTGGCGGAGGAGAGGCAGCCCCACCCCTCCCGCTGAGAGAGGTCGCCGCACCCGCCGCAGGAGGCGCTTATTCTGGCGATTCTGAGATAATTGGGACATGAGTACGACGACGTTTGTAGCAGCGGCTCAAGCGGCCACGTCGAGTGAGGTACTCAACGTGATCGCCGCCTTCACAGGTGGCCTGTTCATCGCCGGCGCCCTGGTGTGGGCCGTGCGGTTCGGCATGCGGGTCATGGACCGGGAGCTGCCGCACCCCAGCCCGGAGGAGCAGCCGAAGCTGCCCGCGGGCGGTGCGGTCCACGAGATCAGGGAGATGCGCGAGCCGGACGAGGTCCCGCACGCCGAGGGCCGCGAGCGGCTCATGCCCTACCAGCTCCACCACTCCGGAAGCAGAACGGGGAAGGACCAGCGCCGAAGGCGCTGGCTGCCCGGATCCAGCGGGTCCTTCGGCAGCGGCGGCCTCGGCCACGTCTAGCGGCGATCAGCGGCGATGGCCCTACGGGGCTGCCCCGCCGACCAGGGGCAGCCCCGCTCGGGGGTGTCGCCGCCGGGGAGGTGTGTGCCGGGCGCCTTTGCCATGACAGCCGTGGGGTTGACCAGCACTGCCGGCGACCCGCACCTCCGCCCCCCGGCGGCACCTCCAGCTTGGCGTGCCCCGGGGGGTGCTCCGGCACATTCCGGTGAAGATCGGTACACCTAATCCCCCGGCCCCCGGATACCTACGTACGCACCGCCGGGATCTCCGTGCGCGAGGTGATGCCGAGCTTGGCGAGGATGTGCTCGACGTGCGCGTCGACCGTGCGCTTGGAGATGACCAGGCGTTCGGCGATCTCCCGGTTGGACAGCCCGCGCGCCACCAGCGCGGCGACCTCGCACTCGCGCCGGGTCAGTACGTCGGTGAGCGCCCGCCCCCCGGCCGCCGCCCGCGACCGCCGCTCCTCCGGTTCGCCCGGCAGTTCGTCGGTATCCGCCCGTACGGCGTCCAGGACCTGGCGTCCCGACATCCGGGCGCCCCGCTCCCGCCAGCGCTCGAACTCCTCGGCGCCCAGCGCGGCGCGGACCTCCTCGCGCACCGCCTCCTGCTCCTCCAGCAGCCGTGGCAGCAGCGTCACCGGGTCACCGCTCAGCCGCCGCGCGTGCTCGGCGTAGCCCAGCAGCCAGCAGGCCCGCACGTACCGCTCCTGCCGGGCCGCGTGCCAGGCCAGGCCCAGGCAGGCGAGGGCGGCCACCAGGACCTCGCCGATCTCGCTGGCGGCCTCCAGGCCGCGGCGCAGCAGATCCGCCGACTCCTCGTACCGCCCGGTGAGCGCCAGGACGACGCCCTGCGCGGCGAGGGTGGAGCCGTACAGCTGGCGGTCGCCGGTGCCCTCCAGGTGGGCGAGCCCGGCGCGGCACAGGTCGACGGCGCCGTCGGTGTCGCCGAGCACGGCCCGCAGCAGGGCGCCCTCGTAGTGGACGACGCCGATACCGAGGAGATCACCGGTGGCGAGGATGCGGGCGCGGGACTCCTCGAAGGCGGCCAAGCCCGCCTCCACGTCCCCGCCGAGCGCCGACAGGGCGCCCAGGTAGGCCTCGGCGAACAGCTCCACCCGGCCCTCACCGGCCCGCCGGGCCACCTCGAGGGCCTGCGGGAAGCGTTCCAGCGCTGTCTCCAGGTCGCCGGTCCACACTCCGCTCTCGCCGGTCATGAACAGCCCCCAGGCCCGTTCGGGGCAGTCCTGCGGGGTGCGGTCCAGGCCCTTGTCGATCCAGTACCGGCCCTCGGACAGGGTGCCCGCCGCCCGCCAGTGCGGCATGAGCCGCGAGGCCAGCCACAGCGCGTCCGCCGCCAGGTCCTCGGCGGCCAGACCGTACTCCAGGGCGGCCCGTATGTCGGCGATGTTCTCGCCGACCGCCCGGTGCAGCCGGACCTGGGCGGGGCTGACGAACTCGTCCCAGAACCGTCCGGCCAGCTCCTCGTAGAAGGCGAAATGGCGACGGCGTACGGCGTCGGCGCCGCCGGTGCGGGTGAGCATGTCGGCGCCGTACTCGCGGATGGTGTCCAGCAGCCGGTAGCGGCCGCCGTCCTCGCCGATGCGCTGCACGACGGACTTGTCGACCAGCCCGATCAGTGCCTCGACGACCTGCTCGGGGGTCAACTCGGCGTCTGCGCAGACCTGTTCGGCGGTGGACAGCCGGAAGGGCCCCGCGAAGACCGAGAGCCGCGCCCACAGCAACCGCTCCTGCGGCGTGCACAGTTCGTGCGACCAGCCGATCGCCGTGCGCAGGGTCTGGTGCCGGCTGAGCGCGGTGCGCCTGCCGCCTGTGAGCACCTCGAAGCGGCGGTCGAGGCGGGCGACCAGCTCCGTGAGCGGCACCGCGCGCAGCCGTACGGCGGCCAGCTCCAGGGCGAGCGGGATGCCGTCGAGCCGGTCGGCCAGGGCGAGCGTGCGCTCGCGGTCGGCGGGGGTGAGGGTGCCGTTGCCGGTCACCGCGGCGGCCCGCTGCACGAACAGGTCGACGGCGTCCTCGGCGGGCAGCGGCGGAATCGGTACGCAGTGCTCGCCGGGCACGTCCAGCGGCTGGCGGCTGGTGGCCAGCACGCTCAGCCCGGCCGCCTCGCGCAGCAGGATGTCGCAGAGCATCGCGCACGCGTCGACGAGGTGCTCGCAGGTGTCGAGGACGACCAGCAGCCGCCGGTCGCGCAGGTGTTCCACGACCGCGTCCAGCGGGCTCATCCCGGACTGCTCGGGCAGCTCCAGCACCCCGGCCAGGGTCGCCGGGATCAACTCCGGGTCGTGCAGGGCGGACAGCTCCACCAGCCGCACCCCGTCCGCGAACCGCTCCGCGGCAAGTCCCGCCGCCCGCAACGCCGTTCGGCTCTTGCCGACACCCCCCGGACCGACCAGCGTCACCAGCCGCGACCGCCCCAACGCCGCCCGGATCAGATCGAGTTCGTCCGCCCGCCCGACGAAACTCGTCAGCTCCACCGGAAGTTGCCCACCACGCCGCTGCCCGAAGCCGAATCCCATGCCGCCCCCGCCGCCGCCCCAGTAGACGTCCACCACCCGACAAAGGGTAGTCAACCGACTGCCGTGCGTGAACGGCGCACGGAAATCCGCCGGACGGGACGGCGACCTCAGTCGGCTCGGTCGGTCGGCTTGACCTCGCCCGGCGCCGTCGCCAGGGCCCAGATGACGAAGAAGTCGATCGCGACCATGAGGACGGACCAGACGGGCTGGTACGGCAGGAAGAGGAAGTGGAAGACCATGCCGAGGGAGGCCAGGAAGATACCGGCCATCCGTGCCCACCAGGCGCCCTTGAGGATGCCCGCGCCGACCGCCGCGGCCAGCGTGCCCAGGCAGAGCAGGATGACGCCCCAGCCGGTGAGGTTGATCTTGTAGACGTAGTCGCCGACGACGTCGTACACATCGTCGGCGGCGAGCGCGGAGATGCCCTGGAGGACAGCCACCACACCGTTGACGAGCATCAGGACACCGGCGAAGACCAGGCCGCCGGTCTGCCAGCCGGTGTCGGGGGCGGTGGCGGCAGGGGCCGTGCGGTGAGTCTCGTCCCACGCCCGGGAGGGCTGCTGTTCGCCGGTCGGCGGCTGTGTGGCGTGCGGTTGCTGGGTCATGGCGTGCCCCGCTTCCTGTCGTGCCTGTCGTGCGTCGTTGCGACCACCCTCCGCGCGGGCCGGGGCGCCCACCACGGGAGGGGGCCGAACGAGTGACTGGTCGGCGTGCGGGTGGAGGTGTGCGGATCTTCAATGGAGGAACCCGTGCCGTACGCAGACATCTGGAGGCGCCATGCCCGGCTACCGGAACCGCTCACTGGCCGTCGTCGCCGCCGCCGTACTGGCCGGGTCGGCCGTTCTGACCGGCTGCTCCGACGACGACACCCCGAAGAGCGTCGCCAGCAGGGCCGAGTCCGCGGCGGAGTCCCTCGCGTCCGAGGCGGACCGCAAGTTCGACGAGATCAAGAACGGCGTCGACGCCAAGGACGACGTGACGGTGGGCGACACATCCACGTCCGACGGCCGTGTCACGGCCGAGATCACCGCCGAGAACACCGAAGACTCCACCAAGTCCTTCACCGTGCAGGTCGACTTCACCGACCCGGACGGCAACCGCCGGGACACGGTCCTCGTCACCGTCTCCGACGTCCCCGCCGGGGAGTCGAAGAAGGCCACGGCCCGCAGCAACCGCGACCTCGGCGGCGAGGTGCAGGCGGAGGTGGAACGGGCGGTCCGGTACTGACCGAAGTCCCGCATCACGCCCCGCCGTTGATCCCGTCGCGCCCCGGCAGCGCCTCCCCCGCGCCGTCAGGAGCCGGCGTCCCCTCCACCGTCACCGCGATCTGCTCGCTCACCGCGCTCACGCCGTTCAGCGTCGCGGTCGCCTGGAGCAGCCCCGGGCCCGGGGCGAGCGGCCGGTCGGGTACGCAGGACCAGGCGCCGTCGGCTGCGGAGGCGGTCGCCGTACAGACCTCGTTCTCCGCCGCGTCCCTGACGGTGACCTGAGTGCCGGGATAGGCGGTCCCGCCCACCTCGGGCAGCCCGCCCAACGGCACCCCCGAGAGGGGCCGCGACAGCGTGGGCGCGGGCAGGCCCACGGTCACCGCACAGGCACCGCGGTCCTTCGGGGCCCCGTTCGCGTCCGTCAGCTCCATCGCGCAGCCGGCCAGCCGCGTCCCCGGCACCGCGTCCACGGGCACCGCCAGCACGAACGGGAACGTACGGTCCTCCCACGGCGCCCCCTCCGAGGCGCCGGTGAACGTGTACGTGGCACTGCGCCCGCCGGGAGCGACCGCCCCCTCGTAGCCACCGCCGTCGAGCGGCGTCCCGGTGACCCGGGCGCGGTCCGGCGCCGTGAGCGTCAGCACCGACCCGGGGCCGAGGCGGTCCCCGCTGTATCCGGCGACCTCGACGATCCCCTCCCGCCCGGGCGCGACCGTAACGGCACCCCACAGCTCACGTCCCCCGTGCGCCGAGGCCGTTCCCGGCGTCACCGCCAGCGCGGCGAGCAGCGCGCAGGCGATCCCGTAGCGGGCGGTGGACTTCCCGGACCTGCTCATGGTCGGCAGAGCTCCTCGCACACGTCGACGGCACGACATCACTGCGTTCGATTCTCACGGGGTGTCCCCCGGAGTGACGCCCCGTGACGCGCGCGGCTCGGCTGTACGGCCTAACACCCCGATGCGCCCAGGCCGGGGGTCGGGTCGGCGGGGTCGGCGAGACCGCACCGACGCGTGGCCGTGCGACCGTGCGGCCGCCACTAGCGGAGTAGAAGATTCCCTGTGTGGCGGAATGGTGAGTTTCTGTGAACTCCCGGCGCGTTCCCGCTGGTTGACAGGGGCAACAGCCAGGACCACCATGGGCCTCACGCTGTGGCGCATGTGACCAATGGGCCCAGTGTTCCTTCGACCACCCCCCGGAACGGCACGGCCCCGCCGTCGTGGCGCGCTGCCCGCCTGCCGTCACCCGGGCTCTGCTCGCATCAAGATGGGGAACCGCATGTCCATAGCGAGACGTGTCATCGCCCGACGTGTGCTGGGGACGGGCGCCGTGTCGCTCGCCCTGTGCGCCGCCAGTGTCGCCGGAGCCTCCGGCGCCTTCGCCACCGGCGGTCCGGGCGGTCACGGCTGGAACTCCGGCGGCCACTACAAGCCCGGTACGGGCGCGGGCACCGAGACCGCCACCGACCGCTGCCAGTTCTCGCTGAACGGCACCGACTTCTTCGACTCGGTCAAGGTCGACGACCAGAACCTGAAGCCGACCGACGACGGCAAGGTGCACATCCAGGTCCGCACGGCGGGCAACGCCACCACCTGCACCGCCTCGCTCGCCTCCTACCTCGCCCACGGTCCGACCTTCGCCACCTCCGGCGAGCAGGTCTTCGTCGACTTCGACACGGTCACGGTCAAGCCGGGCAAGACCGACTCCCTCGACATCGCGGTGCCGGACGCGGGCTGCTACGCGCAGATCGACCTCTACCGGGGCGCCGTGAAGTACGACGGCAACCTCGACGCCAACGACGGCTTCGAGCACGGTGAGCTGCCCAAGGGCCCGGACCGTCCGGTCATCAAGGACAAGCTGATCGCGGCCTGGAACGGCGGTACGAAGTACTGCGAGCCCAAGCCCGAGGAGCCGCCGGCGCCCACGACGCCGCCCCCGACCCCGACGGAGCCCGCCCCGCCGTCGGAGCCCCCGTCGGAGACCCCGGAGGAGCCGGAGCCCAGCTCGTCCACGGACAGCCCCACCCCGACCCCGTCCGCCCCGGAGTCCACCACGCCACCGGCGCCGACCCCGAACGGCGGCGGCGGTGGTGACCTCGCCGAGACGGGCGCCGACGGCAACACCCTCCCGATCACCATCGGCGCGGCGGCGCTCCTCGCGGGCGGCGGCGCGATCGTGCTGGCGACCAAGCGCAGGCGCTCGGCCCGTTCGTAGGTCCCGGGAACGGCAAGTGGCGGATGTGGGCCGGGAAAACGCCGTAGAACAGGCGGACAACCGGCCCACATCTGCCTATTCCGTTGAGGGACGGGGGCGTTACGGTCCCTCCACCGTCGACAGCCACAGCTTCACGTAGCGCTCCGCGTCCACGCCCAACGCCACGTCCACCAAGGTCTGTTCGCGTTCGCCCTCGTGGATCTCGGACTCCCCGGGGTGGGGGCGGCGGTCGACGACCGTCTGGCCGCGGGTGGGACCGGAGGCCAGGCTCACCTCGACCGGCAGGAGTTCCGTGGTCAGGCCGCCGGGGTCGACGACCGCGCAGACGGCACCCGCGTCGCCCAGGGCGCCCGTGGGGGTGGGGTCGCCGGAGGTGGCCGGGTCGCGGTGGGCGAGGAGGTCACCGGCCAGACGGAGACTCGGTTCCGCACTCGCGCGCAGCCGCTGGACGTCGGCCGCCCCGACCCGGACCTGTGTGAAGACGTCGAGGCCGTACATCGTGATCGGCACCCCGGCGGTGAGCAGGATCGCGGCGGCCTCCGGGTCGTGCCAGACGTTGAACTCGGCGACCGGGGTGGCGTTCCCGGCGGCCACCGCGCCGCCCATGAAGACGATCCGCTCGATGTTCCGGACCACTTCGGGGTGCGTACGCAGCAGCAGGGCGATGTTCGTCAGAGGGGCCATGGGGATCAGCGTCACCGGCCGCGGCGAGGCCAGGATCTCCCGGCGCAGCAGCGTCACCGCGTCCACGTCCACCGGGACCCGCGTCGGCGCGGGGAGACCGAGGTCGCCCAGGCCGTCCCGCCCGTGCACGTGGTCGGCCGTGCGCACCGGCTCGATCAGCGGCCGCTCGGCGCCCCGCGCGACGGGGATGTCCCCCGCCCCGGCGTGCTCCAGCACGGTCAGGGTGTTGCGGACGACACCGTCGACGTCCGTGTTCCCGGCCACGCAGGTCACCGCACGCACGTCGAGACCGGGGTGCCGTACGGCGAACAGCAGGGCCAGGGCGTCGTCGACACCCGTGTCGCAGTCGATGATCACCGGAATGGACTGACCGGTCGTCACGGTGGATCCTCTCGTCGCGTGGGGCGGATACGGACCCGACCCTACGCAGGCCCCCAGAGTTCCGACGCGCGATCGGCCGCCCGGCCCGCGATCCGGCCGAGCAGCTCCTCCACCGGCACGGCTCCCGTCCTGCGCCCGTCCCGCAGCCGTACGGCCACCAGGTCGCCGTCGGCCTCCCGCTCCCCGATCACCGCCTGGTACGGCACGAGCCGCGCCGCCCGGATCCGGGCCCCCAGGCTGCCGTCACCGGGACCGGCGAGTTCGGTCCGCAGGCCCCGCGCCCGGGCCCGCCGTACGACCGCCTCGGCCTGCTGGACCTGGGCGTCCGACACCGGGAACACCGCGAGCTGTACGGGCGCGAGCCAGACCGGGAAGGCGCCGCGGTGGGCCTCGACGAGGTGGGCGACCGCCCGTTCCACGCTGCCGATGACGCTGCGGTGGACCATGACCGGTCGGTGCTTCGCGCCGTCGGCGCCGATGTAGTGCAGGTCGAAGCGTTCGGGCTGGTGGAAGTCGATCTGGACGGTGGAGAGGGTGGACTCGCGACCGGCGGGGTCGGTGATCTGTACGTCGATCTTGGGACCGTAGAAGGCGGCCTCGCCCTCCTCCTCGTCGTACGCGAAGCCCTCCAGCACCTCCCGCAGCAGGGCGGTCGCGCGGCGCCAGAGCTCCGGGTCGGGCACGTACTTGCCGCCCTCTCCCGGCAGGGAGAGCCGGTACCTGGCGGCGCGGATGCCGAGATCGGCGTAGGCCCGGCGGATCAGTTCCAGGGCGGAGCGGGCCTCCTCGGCCACCTGCTCCAGGGTGCAGAAGACGTGCGCGTCGTTGAGCTGGATGGCGCGCACCCGGGTGAGGCCGCCGAGTACGCCGGACAGCTCGGAGCGGTACATGCCGCCCAACTCTGCCATGCGGAGGGGCAGTTCGCGGTAGCTGTGGGAGCGGGAACGGTAGATGAGGGCGTGGTGGGGGCAGAGGCTGGGGCGCAGGACGACCTCCTCGGCGCCCAGCTCCATCGGCGGGAACATGTCCTCGCTGTAGTGGGACCAGTGACCGGAGATCTCGTACAGCTCGCGTTTGCCGAGGACGGGCGAGTACACGTGCCGGTACCCGGCGGCGCGCTCGGTCTCGCGGACGTACTCCTCCAGCTCGTGCCGTACGACGGCGCCGGCCGGCAGCCAGTACGGCAGGCCCGCGCCCATCAGGGGGTCGGTGTCGAACAGGTCGAGTTCGCGGCCGAGTCGGCGGTGGTCGGGTGCGGTGGCGGCAAGGGCGTCCATGGTGGGCTCTCTCGCTCGGGGGCGAGAAACCGGGGGCGGACGGCGCGAAGCCCCGGGCACTCACCCGGGGCTTCGGAACAGGTCAGCTGTCAGCGCGCCGGGACGGGGTCCGGCGTCGTCGTGAGAGACAGGGGAGCGCGCTGCATGCCCCGACCGTAGCAACGGACCCGGCTGCGGACGCAAGGCGTTTTTCGGGGCCCTCCCTCACCCGGACGGACCGGCGCGCTGGTGGGTGGGACCGGGTGGTGGTGCCTTGGGAGCACGTACTTCGATCACGGTTGCCCCAGGAGGCCCACCGATGCCCCTTCCCCCGGCCCGCGTCCTGACCGCGTCGGCCCTCGCGCTGGGCGCGCTGCTGACCGCGTCCGCCTGTTCCGCGGGCGGGCGGCCGGAGGCCTCGGCGCCGGTGAAGTCTCCGGTGGCGTCACCGACGCCCACGCCGAGCAGCGCTCCCCCGTCCCCGACGGCCGCCCCCGCGCTCACCGAGGCGCAGGCGCGGGCGGCCCTGATCACCGCGGCCGATCTGGGGGAGCCGTGGTCGGAGACACAGGGGGCCGCGACCTGGCGGGACGGCATGCTGAAGGCGAGCACCGACGACCCCGACTGCCGACGGCTGCTGGACTCCCTGTACGCGGAGGAGTTCTTCGGCGGAGACGCCCGTACGGGCGCGGTGACCGGCCTCGACGACGACTGGGACGAGGCGCAGATCCGCTACCAGGTCGTCGTCCACCCGCCCGCGGAGGTGGACCGCACGCTGGCCTGGCTGGGGACGCTGCCGCAGAAGTGCGGGCGGTTCACGGCGGTGACCGGCACCGGCACCCGGGAGGAGGTCGAGGTCACCGAGGCGGAACTCCCCGAGGTCGGCGACGCCCGCCAGGGCCTGCGCGTCACCCTGACCGCCGCCACGGACGACGCTCCCACGCTCACCCTCGAGCTTGCCGCCGTCCGCGTGGGCGAGGACACCATCCTCCTCACCAACGGCAGCCTCGCCGACCTCCCCACCGACGCCACCTGGACCGCCACCGAACTGGGCGCCGCCCGCCTGGCGGAGGTGCGCAAGCAGGGCCGGGCGGAGGTGTGACAGCACGACCTGGGCGTTACTCGCGTTCCAGGCGTATGCGGTGGCCGATCACGTCGCCTGCCACCTCCGTCGCCGTGCGGCCGTGGGCGAAGGCGTGGGCGCGGAGGCGGGCCAGGGCCTCGTCGGCGGCCACGCCGAGCTGGGCCATGAGCATGCCGATGGCCTGGTAGAGGCGGTCGTGTTCGGCGGCGAGGGAGGCGAGCCAGCCGCCGTGCTCCGGCTCGGAGGTCTCCGCCGCCTCGTGGGAGATCGCCGTGAGGGCCACGGTCATGGACGCGGCCAGGGCGCGGGCGGTGCGCAGTTGCCCGGGGGTGAGGCCGCCGGGGGTGTCGCGGTAGAGGTCGAGCGTGCCCAGGCACACCGTGTCGTCGCCCAGCGGGAGCGAGTACGCGGCGCGCACCCCGGCCTCCATGGCCAGTTCGGCGAAGACCGGCCAGCGTGCGACGTCCGGGCCGGCCGTCAGATCGCAGGCGAGGACCGGTTCGCCGCTCCGCGCGACGCTCTGCGCCGGGCCCTCGCCCAGCGTGGCCTGGAGCTCCGTCACGTACGCGGCCTGGGCGCTGCTCGCCCCCAGCTGCATCGGCAGGCCGTCGCTGTGCAGCGAGACGCTGGCGCCGGCGACCGGGAGCAGCTCGGACGCGACGGCGCACAGCCGACGCGGCAGCTCACGCGGGCCCAGCCGACCGTGGTGGTCACGGCCGTGTCCTGCGTCGCTCGGCGGCACGACAACCGCCTCCTCACGCACCTCCAGGGCGGTCCTCAACGGTGACTCCGCCCGACTACCCGAGGCCCACCTGCCGAAACCCGCCGTGCCCGCAGGCTGAGCGCCCCGAAGGGGCGCGGGGAACTGCGCGACAAGCCCCCACCGGCCCGCAGCCGAACGACAACACATCACGGCACTTCCAGAACAGCACTACCGCTTCTCATACGGGTTCGCCGGTTGGTCGACCCGTTCCACGGTCGTCGCCTCCAGGACCGGCGGCCACGCCTCGTCGCTGCCCGGCTCGCCCTCGGGCCGCCAGGTGCCGGTGACCGTGATCCACGTGTCGTCCGGCGGGGCGTCCGCCCCCCGGACCTCGACCTTGCTGGTGGTCGCGTCGGCGGCGCAGCAGGCGACGAGGAGCCGGGTGACGTACCAGGCGCCCTCGTCGTCGTGGGTGACGAAGCCGGTCAGCCGGACCGTGCGCCCGGTCAGCGACCGTTCGCTGTCGTAGACGGCCCGGGAGGTGTACTCGCCGAGGGTCAGCTCGACCGGGTCGGCGGACGGCAGCGCCGGGAAGGTGCCGATGCCCCGCGCCGACCGCTCGGCCGCCTCCCGCTCGGCGCTGTAGGAGCCGAGGGCGGGCGGCGGGAACAGCAGCAGGGCGAGGGCGGGGAGGGTGAGCAGCCAGGCGACGCGCGGACCGGCGGGGCCGTGGTGGTGACCGTGGCCGTCGTCCTCGTAGGCCTCGTAGCCCCCGTGCCGTCGGGTCAGCGCCGACACCGCGCCCAGCAGCACCAGCGCCACGCCCGACACGATCAGGTAGGGGCGCAGGCCGGGCTGCACGTACCGCAGGTACAGGTCGCCGAAGAGGGAGATCCGCAGCACGGCGCCGCCGGTGAGCACCAGCAGCGCGGCCGGTCCGTACCGCCTCACAGCAGCCACCACCCCACGAGCGCGCTGCTGGCCACCGCGACCACGAAGGTCGTCGAGGCGAACCGGACGGCGAAGGCCCGCCCGAAGGTGCCCGCCTGCAACGCGATCAGCTTCAGGTCGACCATCGGGCCGACCACCATGAACGCCAGCCGTGCGGTCGGCGAGAAACCGGACAGGGACGCCGCGACGAACGCGTCCGCCTCGCTGCACACGCACAGCACGACGGCGAGCAGCGCCAGCAGCAGCACCGACAGCCAGGGCGAGTCGGTGAAGACGTCGAGGACCGAGCGCGGTACGGCGATGTTGAAGGTGGCCGCCGCCGCGGCACCCACCACGAGGAAGCCGCCCGCGTGCAGGAAGTCGTGCTGGAGACCGGCGGAGAAGGCGCGCAGGCCTCCGGTGTGCGGGACGTGGCGGGGGCGCGGGCGCAGCCATTCCGTGCGGCCGAAGCGGACCCACAGCCAGCCCATCACCACCGCGGCGGCCAGCGAGGCGACCAGCCGGCCCAGCACCATCTCCGGCTGTCCGGGGAAGGCGACGGAGGTGGCGACCAGCACCACCGGGTTGATCGCGGGGGCGGACAGCAGGAACGCAAGCGCGGCCGCGGGGGCCACGCCGCGCCGCATCAGGCTGTCGGCGACCGGCACGGACGCGCACTCGCAGCCCGGCAGCACCACCCCGGCCGCCCCGGCGACGGGGACGGCGAGGGCCTGGTTGCGCGGCAGCACCTTGGTGAACACCCGCTCGGGCACGAACGCGCCGATCGCCGCCGACACCACCGTGCCGAGCAGCAGGAACGGCACGCCCTGGACGGCGATGGCGGTGAACACCGTCCACCAGGCGGCGACCGGCGGCGTGTACAGATCGAGCGCCACGATCGGCCCGAGCACCGACACGACCGTGACGACGGCGAGCAGCGCGGTGCCGCCGACGATCGTGTGCACCAGCACGCGCACGCCGAGGCGCAGGCCGTCGGCCACTGTCCGTTGGTTCTCCACGTGCCTGCCGTACCTGTCCCGCTCGTTCCGATGCTCCGGCGCCCCGGTGCTCCCGCGCAGGCTAACCCGTCCTGGCACGGCCCCGGCCCGGGATCTCACAGAGGCGGCTGCGCGGGTGCGGGCCCGAGGGTGGTGGTGCCGGGCGCCGTACGGTGGCCGAGGCCCGTCCGGTACGCGTCCAGCGCCGCCTCGACCCGGCCGGTCCGGCGCAGCAGATCGCCCAGCAGCCGGCACAGGTCGGCCAGGTCACCGGCGGCGCCCGCGCGCTCCAGCAGGCTCAGGGCGCGTACGTAGTGCTCCTCGGCGGCCTCGGTGTCGCGGGCGTCCTCGGCGATGATGCCGAGCAGGCGGTGGGCGGCGGCCGCGTGCAGGGCGCCGCGTTCGGAGCTGAGCTCGCTGAGCACCTCGTGCAGCAGGGCGGCGGCCTCCGCGGAGCGGCCGCGGCGGTGCAGTACGTCGGCCAGCTCGACGGCGACCTGACTGGTGTAGAGGGCGGCCCGCTTGGCGCAGAGCATCTCCCGCGCCTGCCGCAACTCGGCCTCGGCGCGCTCCAGTTCGCCGTTCTGGGCGCAGACGTAGCCGCGCATCCAGTGGCAGTTGGCCAGCTCGGTGCGGATCTGGAGGTGCCGGTAGAGCTCGGCGGCCTTGGCGAGGGAGGCGTCGGCCTCGGCGATGCGGCCCTCGGCGAGCAGGGTGCGGGCCACCGAGCGGTGCATCCGCGCCACCAGCGCCGGGTCGCCCGCCTGCGGGGCGAGGGCGAGGGCGAACTCGGCGGCCTGGGCGGCGCGCGCGTGGGCGCCCATGTCCATGTAGGGGCCAATGACGCTGGCGTAGAGCAGCAGCAGCGCGTCGGGGTCGTGCAGTCCGCCGCGGTTCAGCTCGTCGAGGGTGGACTCCAGCAAGTAGACGGCGTACCGGAGTTCACCGGCCAGGTAGTGGGTGACGGCGCGGCCGCGCAGGGCGGGGACGCGGGCCGGCAGGGGGGCGCCGGCGAGGGCCTCCTCGGCCTGTTCGAAGTGGTGGCGGGCGGTGTCCAGGTCGCCGGTGTCGATGCCGCACTCGCCGAGGCCGAGCAGGGCGGCGGCCCGCTCCTCGGCGAGCTGGTGTCCCTCCGCCTGCACGAGCACCGCCGCGAACGCCTCGGCCGCCGCCTCGGTCGCGCCGGTGGCCAGGGTGCGCTGGGCGCCGGTCAGTTGCAGCCGCAGCTCGGTGGCGAGGCGGGCCGGGCGTCCGGTGGTCAGCTCGTCGTAGGCGATGCCGAGCCGCTGGGCGATGTGCCGCAGCGCCTCGTCGGAGGGGCGCACCCGGCCGGCCTCCAGGGTGGAGATGTAGGCGGGGGTGTACGCCGGTTCCGCCAACTGCTTCTGGGTCAGTCCGCGTTCGGCCCGCAACTGCTGCACCCTGCGCCCGATGGTGACCGGGTCGTCGCGCTCCGACATCGCCCAACTCCCCTGGTACCTCTTGCCGTTCGACTCCGACAGCCCCTAGGTTAAACCGCGGATTAAGTCTGATTACGAGGAACGCTTAATACATCGCGTCAATACCGCTGTTGCGAGGTCGCCGTGCTCGAACGCACCAGCACCACCGAGCGTTACGTCCGAGGCGTCGCCGCCGCCGTAGTGGCCGTCGCGGCCCTGGTCCTGGCCGCCAACGCGGGCCCGGCGCGCGCCGCGGACCCCCAGCCGGCCCCGGCCACCGCCCATGTCGCGGAGAGCGGACGGTAGCGCGAGCACTCGCTCAGTCGGTGCCGTCGGAGGCCGGTCCGGGCTTGGAGTAGAGGATGCCGCGGGCCTGTTCCGCGGCGCGGGTGATGCTCTCGCCGACGAAGTCCATGAAGCGGGCGATGTTCTCCAGGCGGACGGCGGCCGGGGTGCCGGGGCCGAGGACGCCGACGCCCTGCCGTGCGGTCTCGGCGAGCTGGGCGTTGGAGCGGGCGGCGGCGAGCATCGAGTCGTACCAGACGCCCTCGTTGACGAAGTAGCGCTCACGGCGGCCCTCGGCACGCTCCCGGGCGACGAGGCCCTGCGTCTCCAGGAACGAGATCGCCTTGGAGACGGACGCCGGGCTGACCTGGAGGCGCCGCACCAGCTCGGCCGCGGTGAGGCTGCCCGCGTCGGTGGTGAACAGGGCGGTCAGCACCTGCGACTGCATCTTGGGCAGGCCCTGCTGCATGAGGAGGGTCGTGAACGCCTCCTCGTACTCGCGCACCGCCTCGGCGTCCCGCCCGTCGGGCCGCGCCGGCGCCTCCGCGCCCCGGGGGGTGGCCTGCCGGCGCCGGTGGGCGCGGCGCTCGGTGGCGCGGTGGGCCAGGTCGGCGCGGTAGGCGGTGGGGCCGCCGTTGCGCATCACCTCGCGGGTGACGGTCGAGGTGGGGCGTTCGAGGCGCCTGGCGATCTCCGCGTAGGCGAGGCCGTCGGCCAGTCCCGCGGCGATCTGCTGGCGTTCCTGCTGGGTGAGCCTGCCTCCCGGCATCGCGATCTCCCTGTTCGTGCGTGGTCGATGGGGCCAGCGTAGCGTTCAATCGCCGTTCATTGCAACGCGAACAGTGGCGGTTGTTGCGTTAAATTTCAAGCCGTTGCAACGAATTCTACGCCTTGACCTGCATTTATTGGGTTCAGAGGCAACGAACTTGTTGCCCAACTCCTGAACGCAACGTAGCTTTTCCCATGTCGGAAACGCCAACGAGCACACCAGGAGAGAACGATGCAGACGTTCGACACCCCCGCCACGATCGCCGCCGTCGTCGACATCACCGCCGGGCGCATCCAGGTCATCGCCTCCGACCGGACAGACACCGCGGTCGAGATCCGGCCCGCGGACCCCGCCAGGAGCCGTGACGTGAAGGCCGCCGAGCAGACCGAGGTCGCCTACGCCGACGGCGTGCTGCGGATCGCCGGCCCGGCCGCCAAGCACCAGCTCCTCGGCCCCTCGGGATCCGTCGAGGTGACCGTCCAGCTGCCCGCCGGGTCCCACGTCACGGCGAAGGCGGCCGGCGCCGAACTCCGCGGGGTCGGACGGCTCGGCGAGGTCTCCTTCGAGGGCGGACTCGGCACGGTCAAGCTCGACGAGGCCGCCGCCGCCCGCCTCTCCGCCCTCGACGGCGACGTCCGGGTCGGTCGGCTGAACGGCCCCGCCGAGATCAGCACCCAGCGCGGCGACATCCAGATCTCCGAGGCGCTGCACGGCACGGTCGCGCTCAGCACCCAGCAGGGCGACATCACGGTCGGCGCCGCCCGCGGTGTCTCCGCCGCCCTCGACGCCGGCACCGGCTACGGCCGTATCAGCAACGCCCTGAAGAACACCGACGGCGCCGACGCCGGCCTGACCATCCACGCCACGACCACCCTCGGCGACATCACCGCCCGCAGCCTCTGACTTCCCCGAAGGACCCGAAGGAGCAGCCCTCATGAGCAACCTGGCCATCGCGGCGAACCACCTGCGCAAGTCCTACGGCGACAAAGTCGTCCTCGACGGGATCGACCT
This sequence comes from Streptomyces sp. TRM68416, assembly GCF_014596915.1. Classification (GTDB taxonomy): domain Bacteria; phylum Actinomycetota; class Actinomycetes; order Streptomycetales; family Streptomycetaceae; genus Streptomyces. The sequence goes on along the minus strand of NZ_JACVWU010000018.1, from coordinate 12,518 downwards.
GGCCGTCCCGGAAGGCACGATCTTCTCCCTGCTCGGCCCGAACGGCGCGGGCAAGACCACCGCGGTCAAGATCCTCTCCACGCTCGTCTCCGCCGACGCGGGCACCCTCCGCGTCGGCGGGCACGACCTGGCCACCGACCCGCAGGCGGTGCGGGCCGCGATCGGTGTGACGGGGCAGTTCTCCGCGGTCGACGGCCTGATCACCGGCGAGGAGAACATGCTCCTCATGGCCGACCTGCACCACCTGCCCCGGCAGGAGGGCCGCCGGGTCGCCGCCGAACTCCTGGAGCGCTTCGACCTGGTGGGCGCCGCGAAGAAGCCCGCCGCCACCTACTCCGGCGGCATGAAGCGCCGCCTGGACATCGCCATGACCCTGGTCGGCAGCCCCCGGATCATCTTCCTCGACGAACCCACCACCGGCCTCGACCCCCGCTCCCGCCACAACATGTGGCAGATCATCCGCGAACTGGTCACCGACGGCGTCACCGTCTTCCTCACCACCCAGTACCTGGAGGAGGCCGACGAACTCGCCGACCGCATCGCCGTGCTGAACGACGGCAGGATCGCCGCCGAGGGCACCGCGGAGGAGCTGAAGCGCCGGATCCCCGGCGGCCACGTCCGCCTCCGCTTCACCCACCCGCACACCTACCGCGACGCCGCCTCCGCCCTGTGCGAGGCCACCCACGACGACGAGTCGCTGACCGTGCACGTCCCCTCCGGCGGCAGCCAGCGCGAGCTGCGGACCGTCCTGGACCGGCTCGACGCGGCCGGCATCGAGGCGGACGAACTGACCGTGCACACCCCCGACCTCGACGACGTCTTCTTCGCCCTCACCGCCCCCGCCGGCCAGTCCAAGGAGAACGCCCGATGAGCACCCTCGCCCTCGCCCTGCGCGACTCGAACACGATGCTGCGCCGCAACCTCCTGCACGCCCGCCGCTACCCCTCCCTCACCCTCAACCTCCTGCTCACGCCGATCATGCTGTTGCTGCTGTTCGTCTACATCTTCGGCGACACCATGAGCGCCGGAATCGGCGGCGGGGACCGCGCCGACTACATCGCCTACCTCGTTCCCGGCCTACTGCTGATGACCATCGGCTCCACCACGATCGGCACCGCGGTCTCCGTCTCCAACGACATGAGCGAGGGCATCATCGCCCGCTTCCGCACGATGGCCATCCACCGCCCGTCGGTCCTGGTCGGCCATGTCGTCGGCAGCGTGCTCCAGTCCCTGGCCAGCGTGATCCTGGTCGGCGCGGTCGGCCTCGCCATCGGCTTCCGCTCCACGGACGCCACTGCCCTGGAGTGGCTCGCGGCCTTCGCCCTGCTCACCCTCTTCGCCCTCGCCCTCACCTGGATCGCCGTCGGCATGGGCCTGATCAGCCCCAACGCCGAAGCCGCCAGCAACAACGCCCTCCCCCTGATCTTCCTCCCGCTCATCTCCAGCGCCTTCGTCCCCATCGACGCCATGCCCGGCTGGTTCCAGCCGATCGCCGAGTACCAGCCCTTCACCCCCGCCATCGAAACCCTCCGCGGCCTCCTCCTCGGCACCGAGATCGGCCACAACGGCTGGCTCGCCCTCGCCTGGTGCCTCGGCCTCACCGTCCTCGGCTACCGCTGGTCGACCGCCAGGTTCAACGACGACCCGAAGTAACCGCCGTGACAGCGCACGTCCCACCCCTGGGCGGCGTACCCCGACACACCGTCGGAGTACGCCGCCCCGTTCGTATGCGTGGGGTGGTGAGGGGGACGTGCCGGTGACACGCTGACCGGCATGACGTCTGCTGCCGCCCGCACCGCACTGGACCTCACCGCCGGCCTGCCGCTGGACGCGCTGGAGGACCTCTACCGCGATCTCCACCGGCACCCCGAGCCGGCCTTCCAGGAGCACCGGACGGCGGGTCGGCTGGCCGGGCGGCTCCGGGACGCCGGGTACGAGACGGCCGAGGGGATCGGCGGAACCGGGGTGGTCGGGGCGCTGCGCAACGGGGACGGGCCGACCGTACTGCTGCGGGCCGACATGGACGCGCTGCCGGTCACCGAGCAGACCGGGCTGCCGTACGCCTCGCAGACCCCCGGGATGATGCATGCCTGCGGGCACGATCTGCATGTCACCTGGCTGGTGGGGGCGGCACAGGCGCTGGCCGCGGGGCGGGACGCCTGGGCCGGGACGCTGCTGGTGGTCGGGCAGCCCGCGGAGGAGTCCGGCGGTGGCGCGGCGGCGATGGTCGCGGACGGGCTCTACGACCGTTTCCCGCGCCCGGACGTGCTGCTGGGCCAGCATGCGGCGCCCGGTCCGGTGGGACGGATCGCGCATGTGCCGGGGCTGATCCTGTCGGCCACGACCGACGTCGAGATCGTGGTGCACGGGCGGGGCGGGCACGGCTCGCGGCCGGAGACGACCGTCGACCCGGTGGTGACGGCCGCGTTCCTGGTGACCCGGTTGCAGACCGTCGTCAGCCGGGAGCTGGCGGCCCGGGAGCAGGCCGTGCTGACCGTCGGCCGGATCGAGGCGGGCACCGCACCGAACGTCATCCCGGCCACCGCCCGCATCTCCCTCAACCTCCGTACGCACTCCGAGGCGGTCCGGGACCGGATGCTCGCCTCGATCCGCCGGATCGCCGAGGGCGAGTGCCTGGCCGCGGGCTGCCCGCGCGAGCCGGAGGTGCGGCTCGGCGCCGCGTACCCGGTGACGGTGAACGACGCCGACACCGACCACCGCGTCGCCGCCGTACACCGCGAAGTACTCGGCGCGGACGCGGTGTTCGACCCGGGCCCGGCGATGGGCAGCGAGGACTTCTCCCACCTCGCGGACGGCAAGGCGCCGTACTCCTACTGGTTCGTGACGACCACACCGGACGACGTGTGGGCCGCGGCGCCGGGCGCGGGTCTGATGGAGAAGGCCGAGGCCGTGCCCAGCAACCACAGCCCGCACTTCGCGCCCGACCTCGCCGCCCTGGCCCCGGGCGTGCGGGCGCTGGTGTCGGGGGCGCTGGCGTTCATGAGCTGAGCGCTTCCAGCCGGTGAAGGTGTTGCTGTACGTGGTCGAGGGCGCCCTGCCGGCGGCCCGGGACGCGGGCGCGCAGGTCGGCGAGCGCGGGCCCGAGTTCACGGGCGCGGGCCGGGTCCGTGATGCGGCCCCACTGGTGGTGGGCGCGGTCGACGGCGGACTCGACAGCGGGGTCCTCCGGCGACTGCCCCGCGCTCAGCCGGGCCCCGGCGACGGCCAGCCAGGCACGGCAGCTACGGGCCGCGTCCCCCGCGAACATCGCGAGGTCCGCGCGGACCTCGGCCCAGTGCAGGGCCTCCGGGGAGCCCGGCCCGTGCACCCGTACGGCCGTCTGCTCGTGCCGGGCGGCCAGGGCGTCGGCGTCGCCGTGCCGGCCGGACTGCACGGCGGTGGTGATGGCGGAGTGCGGGTCGACGACGGCGGCCCCGGGCACCCCGAGCACGAGGCCCGCCTGCTCCTCGGGGCCCAGCCGGGCCAGCGCCTGCTGGTGCAACTCCGCCAGGGCGGGACGCCGTCCGCTGCGCAGGATCGTCGCCACCGCCTTCATGTACGACGGCACCGCGACCGTACGACGGTTCGGCGGCGGTGCGATACGTCCGTGAACGGCGACGTTGTCGCCCGCGTCCAGTGGCCGGGTCCGCAGCTGCTCCCATGTCTCGGCGTCCGCGTGCAGGTCGACCACCAGCGCCGTGGTGCCCGGTGCCCGCAGCCGCAGTTCCTCCCGGACCCAGTGCCACGGGAACCCCGTGTAGCGCACGGTGGCCGGTGTGGTCCGGGCCAGCGCCAGGTGCACCTGCCGCTGGCGGCGGTCGAGTTGGAGCTGGCCGGTGACGAACACGGTGAGCGGTCCCGGGGCCGCCGCGGCCGCTCTCAGCCGGGTCAGCACGGCCTGCGGTTCCAGCGGGTCGGCCAGCTCCACGACGTTCGCGGTGTCGGTACCGGCCAGCACCGCGGGCGGCACCGCCGCGAGGACGGGAAGCACGGAAGCGGCGTCCACCAGACAGCCCTTGCCCGCCGGTGAGGCGGCGAGCAGCAGCACGGTTCCGGGCATCGGTCCCTCCCCATCCCCCGTCGATCACGTACGTCAGCACGGTAACGGCTGCTGCTGCAAAGGGGCACCGGGGAGTGCAAACGTCCCTTTCACCCCGCCTGTTCGCGGACCGGCCGCACCGCGAACACGGTCGTGTCGTCGGCCAGCACACCGCCGCAATGACGCAGGGTGCCGTCGCGAACGAAGGCGACCAAGAGGCGAGGTTCGGCGAGCCGGGGGTCGGTGGCGAGGGCACGGGCGACCTCGTCGGCCAAAGGAAAGAACGTACCCGTGGCGTCCCGGGCCTCGGTCACGCCGTCCGTGGTCAGCAGGACGGTCTCGCCGGGGGCGATACGGGAGCGGTGGACGGGCGGCGGGCCGGGGTTGCCGGCGAGTTCGGCGAGGCCGAGGGGGAGTCCGTCGCCGGGCGGCAGCGGCCGTACCCCCGCCGGGCCCACCACCAGGGGCGGTTCGTGGCCGAAGACGACCGACTCCACCGTGCCGGGGGCATGCGCGGGGAAGCCCAGCAGTACGGCGGTGGCGAAGCGGTCGCCGTCCGGGCGGCCCAGGGCGGCGACATGGCCCGCGTGCCGGGACATGCGGGTCTCCAGCCGGTCGGCGACGGTGGCCAGGTCCGGCTCGTGGTACGCGCACTCGCGGAACGTGCCGAGCAGCGCGGCGGCCGTCTCGACCGCGCCGAGGCCCTTTCCCTGGACGTCCCCGACGAGGACGCGGGTGCCGTGCGGGCCGGGCTGGATGTCGTAGAAGTCGCCGCCGACGCGGGCCTCGACGTCGGCGGTGAGATAGGCGGCGGCGTGGTCGAGGCCGCCCCAGCCAGGGGGCAGGGGGCGCAGCATGGTACGGCGGATGGTCTCGGCGACGTCCCGCATGTGCAGCATGCGGCGCTCGCCGCGTACGCGGACGGCGCAGGCGAGGGTGGCGAGGACGCCGCCGACGGCGACCAGGATGAAGTCGGGCAGGCCGGTCTGGTACTGGTGCGGCCAGGCGCTGTCCACGCCGACGTACGTGACGAGCGCGAGCACGGCGAACAGGGCCGTGCCCCGGACTCCGCAGATCGCGGCGGCGATGCCGGGGACGAGCACGATCCAGGAGACGATGCGGAACTCGCCGGTGGTGTTGAAGTCGGCCACGGCGATGCCGGCGAGGAGCAGCAGCGGGGGGACCCAGGCGACGCTGCGGCCGTGGACGCGGAGCAGCTGGTGCCGGCGGGTGACGTCATGGCCCCGTCCGCCACCAGCACCGTTCCCGGCCCTCATGCGCCTCAGCGAACCACGCGGGGCGCTGCCGCGCACGTCAGCGGGTGCTTCTCGCCGCCGCCTACAGAGGTTGCCGCTACTCCGCCCCCGCCCAGGGGGCTCCGCCCCCTGGACCCCCGCCCTGTGCCCACCCACCACCCGTTTCCAGTGGGTGAAAAGGTCCCCCCCCACCCCCGAACCTTCCCCCACTCCTTGACCCACACCCCACACACCGCCCCCCACCCCCCACCGCCCCTCACCCACCCACCCTCTTCTCGCCCCACCCGCCCCCCTCTCGACCCACCGAGTCGGGTGGTGGGTGGGCAAAGGTCCGGGGGTCTGGGGGCGGAGCCCCCAGGGACGGGACGGGTAGGGGCGGCGGGGGCGAAAACCCGCTCGGACTTGCCAGCCGCCCTCCCCGGGTGTGCCCTGGAACCGGGGGCGAGGAGAGAGGAGTGGTCCCATGGCTCACGCGGCACCCGCACCCGGCGCCCGCCGCAGGGCACCCCGCACACCCGACGTCTTCAGCGCACGCACCCACCGCGCCGCGGCAATGGCGACCCCGGTCGTCCTGGGTCTCGTCTACGGCTACTGGGCGGCAGCCAACCGCCGCGACGGCGACGCCATCACCGGCTGGAACGTCCTGTTCGGCTTCGTCACGGCACTGGCCTTCGCCGTCGCCTACGTCGCCGTACGCACCCTGGCCCCCCGCCTGAAGCGCGAACTGCACGCCACTCTGTGGGCGGCCTTCGCGGGCTGCGCGTTCGGCTTCCTGTACAGCCAGGCGGGGCCGAGCGTGCTGCGCTCGACGGCGATGTCCCTGGCGGTCGCGGCGGGCGTCTTCGCCGTGCTGTTCTACCGCTACTACACCCACGAGGACGCCGAGGGACACCCCCTGCCCCACTGACGTCCGTCGGCCGACGACACGCGTGGGCCCCGGCAACAACGCCCGCCGGGGCCCACGCGCTCCCTCACCTTCCCCTCACCAGCCGCCCAGCAGGCTCCAGACACTGGACGACGATCCGGACGCGCTCCAGCTCCACGAACCGGACGCGCTCCACGAACCGGACCCGGAGGCACTCCAGGAGTCGTTCCAGTACGGGTCCTCCCAGTTGCTCCAGGAGCCGTTCTTCCATTCCGGGCACGGATCGGAGCAGGTCGGCACCCGGTGCCCGTGCCCGTGCCCTCCGGTGTCCACGAACGCCGCGCTGGCCCACGCCCCGGCGCCCACGAGCCAGTACCAGTACGGATTGCCGTTGACGCTCTGCCCGCGGACCTTGCAGTCCACCCGGTCCTGGCTGCCCGGGGACAGCCATCCCACGACGGGCGAGTGCGTGGTGGGCGCCTGCCTGAGATTCAGCTTGGTGTGGGAGACGACAGTCCCCCAGATCGGACCGCCGTGACTGCCGTGACCGCCACCGCCGCCACCGCCGCCACCGGTTCCGTCGGCGTACGTGGGCGGGGCCGCCGCGGCTGTACCCGCTGCCGCGGTGACCACACAGCCGCAGCTGAGCAGGGCCACGGCCAGGGTCCGCAGTGCCGGAGTGGTGCGCATGATCGGCCTCCTTTCCCCAGCACCAGGAAACACCCGTTCGGGTGAACCCTCCACCGGAGAGCGGAATCCCCAGTTCCGCCAAGGAGTGCCGGGACGCGCCCGTACGGCCATACGGCCGTGCAGCGCTGGCGGGCCCCGCCCCCGCCGACTTGCCTGGAACCGTGACCGTGCCCTCCCGCCTGCGCAACGCCGTCTCGGCCGCCCTGATCGCCCTGTCCTGCCTGCTGCTGCCCTTCGGCGCCCTGGCGGCCTGGGCGGCGTACGGGCTGGCCGACACCGGCCGGTACGTCACCGCGATGGCCCCGCTCGCCGCCGACCCGGACGTACGGGACGCGGTCGCGGACACGGTCGGCGCCGGGATCGTGCACGAGGCGGACATCGGTCCGCCCCTCCGCCCCCTCGTCCACGACGCCGTGCGCTCCTTCACCCGCACCGACGCCTTCCGCACGGCCTGGGACGCGGGCAACCGGGCCCTCCACGACGCCGTCCTGCGCGCGGTACGGGACGACTCCGCGAGCACGGTGACGGTCGACCTCGCCCCCGTCGCCGCCGAGGTCAGGACCCAACTCGCGTACGACAACGTGCCGTTGGCCCACCGCATCCCGGTCGAGCACGCCGAGGTCGCCGTCCTGCCGCCCGGCGACCTCACCGGGCTCCGCACGGGCTTCCACCTGCTGGAGGTCGCCGGTTTCTGGCTGCCCGTCACCGCCGCCGTCCTCGGCGTCACCGGCATCGCCGTGGCCACCTGCCGCCGCCGCGCGGTCACGGCGACCGCCCTGGGCACGGCCCTCGGCGGCGCCTTCCTCGGCCTCGCCGTCGCCGTCGGCCGCCGCCTCACCCTCACCGACCTGCCCGAGGAGATCCACCGCCCCGCCGCGGGCGCCGTCTACGACGCCCTCACCACCACCCTGCGCACGGTCTCCTGGACCCTGGTCGCCCTCGGCCTGACCGTCGCCCTCACCACCTGGCTGCTCAACCGCCACCAGCAACCTTCGCCACCGCCCTCCCGTCTTTGACAAGGGCGCGCGAAGAAGGAACGGGCAAGCGCGCGAAGGAGGAGCGACGAGTTGGACACGGCGGCAGCAGACCGGCGGCGGTTCCTCGGCTGGTCCGGCTGGTCCGCCGCGCTGCTCCTCGCGGGCGTGAGCGTGATCGTCGGCTGCCGCGTCGCCGACACCGACGCGATCACCCCCGTACCGCAGTTGCTGGCGTTCCTGCCGTGGCTGCTGGTGCCCGCCGGTCTCGGGCTGGCGTGCGCGGCGTTCGCACGGTGGTGGTCCGGCACGGTGTGGGGCGTGGCATTGCTCGGGCTGCTGGCCTGGTTCATCGAGCCGTACGGCACCACCGGCACCCCCGAGGGGCCCGCCGTCGCCTCCTTCCGGGTGCTGACCGCGAACGTCGAGTTCGGCCAGGCCACCGACGAACTCGTCGCCGCCGTCCGCCGCGAGAGACCGCACGTGGTGTTCGTACCGGAGTGCGAGTACGTCTGCGCCGCCCGCCTGCGGAAGGAACTCGGCGCCGACTACCCGCACCGCGCGGCACGGACGGCGGGCGGCCCCGAGGGGTCGGCGATCCTCAGCCGCTTCCCGCTCCGGCCCGCCGACGGCGTCCCCGGCACGCCGGCCATGCCCGGCGCCGTGGCCGACGTCGACGGCCACCCCGTACGGCTCCAGCTCGCGCACCCCATGCCGCCGCTGCCCGGTCAGGTCGGCGTCTGGCGCCGGGAGCTGGGCGCCCTGCGCGACTTCGCCGCCGCCGACGAGGGAACGCCGACCGTCCTCGCCGGCGACTTGGGGGTACCTCCCACGCCCTTTAGGCAGTGGGGGAGCCTCCCAGGACCACGCCGCCTTCCGCCGCGTCCTCGACGCGGGTCTGCGCGACGCGGCCCGGCTGACCGGCGCCGCCCGCACGCCGACCTGGCCGGCCCGCACCGCGCGGGTGCTCGGCACGCAGATCGACCACGTGCTGGTGTCCGAGGAGTTCTCCGCGCGGACCGCCCGCTTCCTCGACCTCGCCGGCACCGACCACCGGGCGCTCCTGGTGGACCTCACGCTGCACGGAACCTGAGCGGGCCGGGCGGGCGTGCGGGGAACTGCGCGACCGGCCACGGCGGTGCCGCGGACGGCTGACGGTCCGTCGCCGTACTCCAGCGGAGCGCTCAGGCGCCGATGTTGCACCCGTCCTTGCGCCAGACGGAGACGACGGCCGGACGGACGTACGTGCCCGGCCCGTCGGGCCAGGTGCTGGCGGGGTTGGCGACGTCCGCGCCGTCCACCTCGCCCGGGTGCTGCACGGCGACCAGCACACGGCGGTCCTGGATGATCGGGCCACAGGTCTCCGCGCCGGTCGGCACCGTGAGGAACTGCTTCAGCTCACCGCGCCGCGGCCCTCGGGTAGCCACACCGAACAGGCCGTCGTGCGAGCCGAGCTGGTTGCCGTCCGTGGAGATCCACAGGTTGCCGTACGAGTCGAAGGCCACGTTGTCCGGGCAGGAGATCGGGCTGACCTTGTCCTTCGGGAAGCCCGCGAAGTAGGTCGCCGGGTCGTTCGGGTCACCGGCGACCAGGAACAGGCTCCAGGCGAACTTCGTCGCGTCGGCCCGGTTCCAGCGCTCGGTGAGCTCCAGGATCTGCCCGTGCTTGTTGCCGATGCGCGGGTTGGCCTCGTCGACACCGGGGTTGCCGGCCGTACCGCGACGGGAGTTGTTGGTGAGGGCGACGTACACCTTGCCGGTGCGCGGGTTGGGCTCGATGTCCTCGGGCCGGTCCATCTTGGTCGCGCCGACCTTGTCACCGGCGAGGCGCGTGAACACGCAGACCTCCTCGGCGGTCATCCCGGCCACGTGCGAGACGGCGCCCTTCGCGGTGGCGGTGACCAGCGGAACCCACTCGCCACTGCCGTCGAACTCGCCGTCGCTGGGCAGCTTGCCGGTGCCGTCGATCTCGATCGCCGGGGAGTCACCGGTGAGCTTGGCGACGTAGAGGGTGCCCTCGTCGAGGAGGGACATGTTGTACTCGCGGACGGCGCGCGAGGAGCCCTTCTTCATCCGCTTGCTGCCGACGAACTTGTAGAAGTAGTCGAACCGCTCGTCGTCACCGGAGTAGACGACCGGGCGGCCGTCGCCCGTCAGCCGCACGGTCGCGCCCTCGTGCTTGAAGCGGCCGAGCAGCGAGTGCTTGCGCGGCGTCGAGGTCGGGTCGTGCGGGTCGAGCTCGACGACGTAGCCGAAGCGGTGCGGCTCGTTGGGCTCCTGGGCGACGTCGAAACGCTTGTCGAAACGCTCCCACTTGCGCTCGGAGCCGGTGGCCGGCAGGCCGTAGCGCTTGTCGGTGGCGCGGGTGCCGTTGGCGAAGTACTGGTTGAAGTTCTCCTCGCCGTGCAGCGTGGTGCCCCAGGGGGTGGTGCCGCCGGAGCAGTTGTTCAGCGTGCCGAGGACCTTGGTGCCGGACGGGTCGGCGGAGGTCTTCAGCAGGTCCGAACCGGCGGCCGGGCCGGTGACCCGGAACTCGCTGGTGGCGGTGATGCGACGGTTGAGGTGGTGCCGGTTGACGGCCGTGAGCTTGCCGGTCTTCCGGTCCTCCTCGACCACGACGACAGCGAGGCCGTGCGCGGCCCAGGCGATCTCGACCTGCTCACGGGTGGGGTTGTCCGCGTCGTAGTCGCGGAACATCAGGACCTCGTCGGTGTACTCGTGGTTCGCGACGAGGAGCTGCCGGCCGCGCTCGCCGGACGGGAGCAGCGCGAGGAAGTCGCAGTTGTAGCCGAACTGGCCGGCCTGCGCCTTCGCGGTCTGGTTCTCGGGGTCGAAGGCGGGGGCGCCGCGCAGGATGGGCTCGCCCCAGCGGATGACGACGTTCTGGCCGTAGCCCTCGGGCACGGTCACGGCGTCGGTGGTGTTGGGCGCGACGGGCTGGAAGCGCAGACCGCGCGCACCACTGCCGGCACCCGGCTTGCCCGGATTGCCCGGCTTGCCCGGCTTGTACGTCGCCGCCTCGGCGGCCTGCGCCGACGGGGCCCCGGCCGCGGCACCGGCCGTACCGGCAGCGGTCGCGACCGTCACGACGGCGGCGGCCCGCATCATCGAACGGCGGCTGAGGGCGCCGGCGATGACATCGCCGACGTAAGGATTGGCGGTGGTGTTGGGCACCTCGTGGAAACAGGCGTCACCACAGCGGAACCGGCAGGTGAGGGCGGAGCGGCCGCCCTCGTGCGACCCGGACGACGTTCTGATCAGCGGCAGCGGAATGCGCATGTTTGTTCTTTCCCCTTGCTTCCCCTTGGATCCAGCGCATCGGACGCTAGGAGCACGTATGTGCGGGAGCGGGGCCTGGCGGTGAACGACGGGTGAACCAAAGGTGGATGTACGGCAGTTGCCACCGCGGGCCACGCGATGCCCGCCCCTGCCCAAGATCACCGACCAGGGCGGCTAACCTTACGTGTCCGTCCTGGCCAGGGATTGACGGGCTACAACTCATGCGAAGGGTTGCGCACATGGGCATTCTCACTCTCCTGCGGAACGCGTTCGGCCGCTCCCGAAAGGGGCGCACGGCCGAAGCAGAGGGTGCGACGGAAACCCCTTCGCCCACACCGGACCCCACGGTCCCGTCCCCTTCCCCGGACCCCACGGTCCCGTCCCCTTCCCCGGACCCCACCCCCTCGACCCAGGTCCCGGACCCCCGCCCCGCGGAACCCCCGACCCCCTCCGAACACGACCTGGTCGCCGCAGCCTTCAACAACGTCACAGTCCCCAAGCAAACCCTTCCACCGAGCGAGACCACGGAGGCGGATGCGGAGGCGAAGCCCACGGCTGAGCCCGAGCCTGCGGAGGCGGAGCCTACGGCGGAGGCCGAGGCGACGACGGAGGCCAGGGCAGAGGCCGGGGTTGGGGCCGGGGCAGAGGTAAAGCCTGCGGCGGAGGCCGAGCCCACGACGGAGGCCAAGGCAGAGGCAGAGCCCGCCGCGGAGGCGAAGGCCGAGGCCGAGGCGGAGGCAGAGGCCGAGGCGGAGGCAGAGGCCGAGGCAGAGGCCGCAGCCGAGCCCACGGCCGAGGCAGAGGCGGAGGCCGAGGCAGAGGCAGAGGCAGAGGCCGAGGCAGAGGTAAAGCCCACGGCTGAGCCCGAGCCGGAGGCCGCAGCCGAGCCCACGGCCGAGGCAGAGGCGGAGGCCGAGGCAGAGGCAGAGCCGAAGGCGGTGGCCGCGCCGAAGGCCGAGGCCGAACCCACGACGTCGGCCGAGCCGAAGGCAGAAGCAGAATCCGAGACGGCGGCTACCGCCGAGCCGGAGCCGACGGTCGAGACCGAAGCTGCGGCCGCGACCGAACCCACACGGGAAGCCGAACCCACGGCGGAAGCCAAGCCCAGCACGGGAGCTGCGCCCAAGCCGGAGCCGACGGACGTCGACGAACCGAAGGCGGCAGCCGAGGCCACCCCCGAGCCCGCACCCACCGCCCCCGCCCCCGTACCCGCAGCCGCAGCCGCCGACGGCGAGGAAGCCCCACAGGGGCCACCCGCAGCCGACGACGAAAGCAGCACGGGTGGTGCGGGTGGGAACAACAAGGCCGAAGGCGAAGCCGAGGCCGCCCCCCCCCCCCCCCCCCCCCCCCCCCCCAAGGCCCCCCCCCCCCCCCCCCCCCCCCCCCCCAACGCCCCCCCCCCCCCCCCCCCCCCCC
>NZ_JACVWU010000017.1 GCF_014596915.1 Streptomyces sp. TRM68416 | reverse complement strand
CAGGTCCTGGTGGGCCGTCTTGACAGCGGGCCCGTGGACGCGGGTTTCAGACATGGTGCCCTCCGAGCAGCATCGCCTCGATGAGGGAATCATCAAGTTTGACAGTCTTGCCGTCAAGACGTTCGCGACAGGAATTGATGACTTCATCAGAGCTGCTGTAGCCATCGCCCCCGCAGTTAGACTCTGTGCATGCCTACGTCAGCCCCGCCCAGCAACCGCTTCGAGCGGCGCCGCGCCGAGACCCGTCGCGCGCTCATCCACGCCGCCCGGCAGATACTCGCCGAGACCGGGGACACCAGCGCCAGCATCCAGGCGATCGCCGAGCGCGCCGACGTCGGCTTCGGCTCCTTCTACAACCACTTCGACTCCAAGACGGAGCTGTTCGAGGCGGCCGTGGTGGATGCCATGGAGGAGTTCGGCCAGAACTGCGACGAGCGCCTGACGGGGATCGACGACCCGGCGGAACTCGTCGCTGCAGGCTTCCGGCTCAGCGCCCGCATGGCCGACTCCCACCCCGAGCTGATGCAGATCCTGCGCCGCCGCGGCCTGGGCCACATCCACTCGGACAATGGCCTGGTCCGGCGGGCCCTGCGCGACATCGACGCCGGCCTCGCCTCCGGCCGCTTCACCCCCGTCGACCCGGCCGTCGCCCTGACCGCCCTGGGCGGAACCCTGCTGTCCCTGGTGGAGATGAGATTCGCCCGCCCCGACCTGGACGGCGACCAGGCCGCGGTGAACCTCGCCGAGATGGTCCTGCGCATGCTGGGCGTACCCCAGGACGACGCCCACGAGATCGCCCGGCGCCCCCTGCCCGAGCTCGACTGACCGTTCCCCGACCCCTCACCCCTGCACGGATGACGAGTAGCGGGCTGTATACCCCGAAGGGAGCAGCTCACGTGGACACTGCGACGTCGACGGCTTCTGGCTACTCCCTTGGGGAAGGTCTGGCTGACGCTGACAACGACGGCTAGAGGTAGGCCTCGTCACACGGGGCGTCAGCGCCGCACCCGGGGCATCCCCAGTCCGATCCACGAGATGATCTCCCGTTGGATCTCGTTGTTGCCGCCGCCGAAGGTGAAGATGACGGCGGAACGGTAGCCGCGCTCCAGTTCGCCGTGGAGGACGGCGCCCGCGGAGCCCTCCTTCAGGGCGCCCGGGACGGCGACGATCTCCAGGAGGCTCGCGTAGGCGTCGCGGCGGGCCTCGGAGCCGTAGACCTTGACGGCGGAGGCGTCCTGGGGGGTGAGGGTGCCGGCCTCGACGGCGTGCACCATCTGCCAGTTGAGGAGCTTCAGGGCGTCGAGGCGGGCGTGGGTCCGGGCGAGGTGGCGACGGACCCAGGGCAGGTCGATGACGCGGCGGCCGTCGGCGAGCTTGGTCTCGGTCGCCCAGCGCTGGACGTCGTGCAGGGCGCGGATGGCCATGGTGCCGTGGGCAGCGAGGGTGACGCGTTCGTGGTTGAGCTGGTTGGTGATCAGCCGCCAGCCCTGGTTCTCGGCGCCGACGCGGCGGGAGACCGGGACGCGGACGTTCTCGTAGTAGCTGGCCGTGGTGTCGTGGCCGGCGAGGGTGTTGATGAGGGTGCAGGAGTAGCCGGGGTCGGTGGTCGGGACCAGGAGCATCGTGATGCCCTTGTGGGCGGGGGCGGCGGGGTCGGTGCGGACGGCCAGCCAGACCCAGTCGGCGGTGTCGCCGTTCGTCGTCCAGATCTTCTGGCCGTTGACGACGTACTCCTCGCCGTCGCGCACCGCGCGGGTGCGCAGGGAGGCCAGGTCGGTGCCGGCGTCGGGCTCGCTGTAGCCGATGGCGAAGTCGAGTTCGCCGGAGAGGATGCGGGGCAGGAAGTACGTCTTCTGCTCGTCGGTGCCGAACTGCATGATCGTGGGGCCGACGGTGTTGAGGGCCATCAGCGGCAGGGGGACGCCGGCCTGGGCGGCCTCGTCGAAGAAGATGAACTGCTCCATCGCGCTCAGGCCGCGTCCGCCGTACTCCTTCGGCCAGCCGACACCGAGCCAGCCGTCCGCGCCGAGGCGCCTGATGGTCGCGCGGTAGAAGCGCTTCTGGGCGGCCGGGTCGTGGTGGCGGGCGTGGGCCGCGTCGGGCACCAGCTCGGCGAAGTAGGCGCGCAGTTCGGTGCGCAGCCGCTGCTGCTCGGGCGTGTGGTCGAGGTGCACGGCGCCTCCAGGTCTGCCTCAGCCGATGCTGACGGCGCACACCGTAGAACGTGTTCCAGAAATTGGGAATGGCGGGGACACGGCGAAGGGCCCCCGGCGGGGTGCGCCGGGGGCCCGTGGAGGTGGAGTGATCAGTGCGGTACGGGGGTTGCCCGCGCGGGCGCCGTCGCCTCCGCCTCGGAGGCGGGGGCGAGCAGTCGCTGCGCCAGCACGCCGAAGACCAGGCCGAAGGCGGTCCACAGGGTGACCTGGACGGCGAGTGCGGCGAGCCGGTACTCCCACAGCAGGGTGGCGGGGAAGTCGGGCGGGGTCTCGTTGTACGACGGCAGGAAGGCGTAGGCCAGACCGACGACGAGGACGAAGAACGCGCCCGCCGTGACCGTGGCGTTCCAACTGCCGAGGCGCGGGGCGAGGCGCTTGCCCAGGATGACCGTGCCCACCGTCAGCAGGACGCCGAGGACGACCATGAGGAAGTACAGGGCGGTGCGCTGGTTGATGGTGTCGGGGTCGCTCGACGCAGGCGGGTTGGCCGGGTACTTGAGGAAGGGGACGACGTAGACGGCGAGCAGTCCCGCGCCCGCCAGCAGGAGCGCGCTCGCGCGCGGTCCGAACCGGCCGATGCGGCCGAGCGCGAAGCAGTACGCGAGGGCGGCGATGCCGCCGAAGGCCACGCCGTAGACGAGGACGCCGGCGGAGAGGCCGACGGTGGACTGCATGGTACGGCTGACGAGTTCCTCGCCGCCGTGTTCGTGGGCGTGGGACTCCTCGAAGGCGATGGCCGCGTCGACGTGCGGTTCGCCCAGGAAGTAGGCGACGACGAGGGCGGCCAGGCCTGCGACGAGGCCCGCGAGCATGCCGCGGACCAGGAGGTTTCTGACGGTTGCGGAGTTCATGAGCGGTGGGGCTTCCTCGTCGCCGTCAGTGGCAGGGGAAGCCGAGGAGGTGGCGGGCGTCGTGCACGAACTCGTGCACGCCCTCGCCGGAGAGGAGAGCGGTGGCGCCCTGTTCGGCGCCGACGAAGTAGAGCAGGACCAGCATCAGGATGCCGAAGAAGACCGCCCAGGGGACGATCGCGCCGATCGGCAGCTTGGCGGGGGCGGCGGTGGAGCCGGTGGTGCCGAGGGTCGGCTGGACGGCGGACTGCGCCATGGCAGGTACCTCCTGGGGGAACTCGCGTCCCGTCTCGGTGGTGCACAGGACGACGGGACGGGTCTGACTCACCCGGCCCGCACCCCTGGGTGCGCCCGAGGCATACAGTGGCGCGACCGTGCCGGAATCTCACCGGCTTCCGTATGTCCGTCGTCGATTTCGACGAGAAGGTACCGCGTGCCGGGAAGGCGGCCAAGGGCGCACGGAACGGCGTCGTGCGCCCTCGGGGGGCGCGGGACGGGGCAAGTACCGGACAGGGGTGGGGCATTGACCGCAAGGACGGGCTCATGACAAGTCGGGTGATGTTGATCTCACCGGCGATCACCGCGGCACTGCGGGAGGCCCGCTTCGACGACGGCTCCCCGCTCGACCCCTCGGGGCTACGGCTCGCCCGCGCCGCCGCGGGCACCCTCCCGGTGGCGCGGCGGGCCTGGGTCTCCCCCACCGTCCGCTGCCGCGGGACCGCCGAGGCCCTGGGCCTCACGGCGGCCGTGGACGAGCCCCGGCTGGCGCCCCTGGACGCGGGCCGGTGGCGCGGCGCGACCCTGGCGGACGTCGGCACGCGCGAGCCGGCGGAACTGGCACGCTGGCTGACGGACCCCGACGCCGCACCGCACGGCGGCGAGTCGGTGCGCGCGGTGTGCGACCGTGTCGGGGACTGGCTGGAGACGGCCGCCGAGGCCGACGGACGGACCGTCGCGGTCATCGAACCGGAACTCGTCCGGGCCGCGGTGGTGCGGGCGCTGGAGGCGCCGGAGACGGCCTTCTGGCGGACGGACGTGCCGCCGCTGACGCTGGTGGAGCTCAGCGGGCGGTCGGGACGCTGGAACGTACGGATGGGACGGCCGGTGACGGCGTCACCCCAGTGAGGCCGGGAAGTCCGTCACCCCAGTGAGGCCAGGAAGTCCGTGCACGCCTGTGCGCACTCCCGGCACGCCTTCGCGCCGTCCTCCGCGCCCGGCCGTCCGTCGAAGACGTGGGCGCACTCCAGGCAGACGGTGCGGCACCACTCCAGTTGGACGCGGATGCCGGTCTCGTCCGTGCGGTTCTGTTCGGACAGCACCCTGCAGGTGGCGTCGCACACCTCGGCGCACATGATGCCCTTGCGTCGTACGAGCTCCTGTTCCTCCGTGCCGTCCGGATCCATCAGGCTCGCGCGCAGCGCACAGGCACGCGCACACTCGGTGCACGCCTGGGCGCACGCGAAGCGGTCCTCCAGGTACTGGAAGAGCTGCTGCTGCGTTGTAGTCGAGGTCACATCGCGCGGGTAGCCGACGCGCCGGGCGCCAAACCCGGTCCCGCCCCGGGCCCCTGCCCGCGTTCCGGCCCAGATTCCGTCCGGGCCCCGGCCCAGGTTCCGCCCCGAGCCCCGGGCCAGATTCCGCCCCGAGCCCCGGCTCGGGCCCGGGCCCGGGTTCCGGCAGATCGCGACGGCCCGGTTCACGAAGGTCGGCGGGGGTACTCGCGCCCCATGGACACGACCTGGATGAACATCGCCGCCACGAGCGGCGCGCTCGGTATCGGGCTGATCGTCGCGGGCGTGGTTGTCGTGGCGCTGCTGCTCGGTGCCTTCGTGCTGGGCGCCCGCATCAGGCGCCGTGAGCCCCCGCCGCCGCGGCGGCAGGACCAGCCCACACTGCCCCCCGAGGGCGCGGTGCACGAGGTGCGGGAGGGCAGGGAGCCGGACGAGGTGCCCCGGAGCGATCACCGTGTGACCCCGCACGAGATGCCCGCCTTCGGCAACAGCCCGTCCCGGCCGAGCCCGGAGAAGAAGCGGCCGCGCTGGAACGGGGGCAGCAGCGGCTCGTTCGGCAGCGGCGGCCCCGGCGGCAGCTGACGCCCACCGACGGAGACAGACCGTAGGGACCGGACGCCCGCCGGCGGAACCAACACCGTAGGGAAGTGAGAACCATGGCCGACCCCGCCCGCAACACCCTGCCGCTGCCCGACTACGACCATCTGCCGATCGGCGGCCTGGAGAGCCGTGTACGGTCGCTGACCGCCGGCGAGGTGGAGGAGCTGCTGGCGTACGAACGCTCGCACGCCGACCGGCTCCCGGTGACCGAGGTGCTGGCCGCCCGTCTGGAGCAGTTGGAGGCCGGCGCCGAACCGACGTCCGGCGACCCCCACGCGCTGCGTCCGGAACAGGACGAGCGGCGCACGGGTTCCCCGGTGTCGCCGGTGACCTCGCCCGAGCCGTTCAGCCCGCCGCCGCACGGCACCCCGGACCAGCGGGGCAAGCCGAAGGGTGATCGTAGGTAGTCACCTGTTTCCCGGCGCGGCTGCGAGGGCACTCGTGATCCGTGCTGTGGAGGACGAGAAGGGCCCGGGCCGCCGCGCGAGCCCGTCACGCCTCGCAACGCACCACCGACTGGGTGGACGGCCGCCTCCCTCTCTACGAGGGCGGCGGCCTGCTGCGCAAGGCGTTCCCCCACCACTGGTCGTTCTTCCTGGGCGAGATCGCCCTGTACAGCTTCGTCGTCCTGCTGCTGACGGGCGTATGGCTGACGCTGTTCTTCCATCCGTCGACGACGGAGGTCGTCTACCACGGCTCGTACCGGCCGCTCGACGGGATCCGCATGTCGGAGGCGTACGCGTCGACCCTCGACATCAGCTTCGACGTACGGGGCGGGCTGCTGATCCGTCAGCTGCACCACTGGGCGGCGCTGGTCTTCCTCGCCGCGATCGGGCTGCACCTGTTGCGGGTCTTCTTCACGGGGGCCTTCCGGCGGCCCCGCCAGGTCAACTGGCTGATCGGCGTGACGCTGTTCCTGCTGGCGCTCGTCGAGGGCTTCGCCGGCTACTCGCTCCCCGACGACCTGCTGTCGGGGACGGGCCTGCGGATCGCGCAGGGCATCATGATGTCGATCCCGATCGTGGGCACGTACGTGAGCTTCTTCGCCTTCGGCGGCGAGTTCCCGGGCGAGGACCTGATCCCCCGGCTGTACACCCTGCACATCCTGCTGGTGCCGGGGCTGATGCTCGCGCTGATCACCCTCCATCTGATCCTGGTGTTCTATCTGAAGCACACCCAGTGGGCGGGCCGCGGCCGCAGCGAGCGCAACGCCGTCGGCAAGCCGATGTTCCCGCAGTTCACCGCCTCCTCGGGCGGCCTGTTCCTGATGGTGTTCGGTGTGCTGACGGTCCTGTCCGGCGTGGCCCAGGTCAATCCGGTCTGGGCGTACGGCCCCTACCGTCCGCACGCCGTGTCGACGGGCTCGCAGCCCGACTGGTACGTCGGCTTCCTGGAGGGCTCGCTGCGCCTGGTGCCGCCCTGGGAAACGACGCTCGCCGGGCACACGCTGATGTGGAACGTGCTGCTCCCCGCGGTCGTCCTGCCGGGGGCCCTGTTCGCGGTGCTCTACGCCTATCCGTTCCTCGAACGCCGGTTCACCGGCGACCACGGGGAACACCACCTGTGCGACCGCCCGCGCGACAACCCGGTGCGCACGGGCCTCGGCGTCGCCGCGATCTGCGGCTACGGCGTCCTGCTCACGGCCGGCGGCAACGACGTGATCGCCCTTGTCTTCCACGTCTCCCTGAACACCCTGACCTGGGTGTTCAGGGTGGCCTTCGTCCTGTTGCCGCCGCTGGCGTACATGGTGACCCGGCGCGTGTGCCTCGCCCTTCAGGAGGCCGACCAGGAGCGGCTGGAGCAGGGCGAGGAGACCGGCGAGGTGCGGCAGACCGTCGCGGGCGGGTACGAGGAGAGCCACGAGCCGCTGGACGGGGAGCAGCGGTACGTCCTGGAGGCCTACGGCTACGAGCGGCCCCGGGGCGAGGAGGAGCGGGAGCGCTGAGCGTCGCGGCCGGCGTACTGGAAGACCAGGCCGAACACCCCGAGGGCGAGCACGCCGAGGCCGAGCAGGGCCAGCCACAGGCCGTAGACGATGCCGAGCGCGAGCAGCACCGAACCCAGGGCGGTGACGACGGGCCAGGGGCTGTGCGGCGGGAAGAAGTCCAGCGGGCCGGAGGTGTCGACGACCTCGGCGTCCTTGCGGTCCTGCGCGCGCAGGCCCCGTTTGCGGTACTGCGTGTGCAGGAAGAACGCGACGAGCGCGGCCATCAGGAACGCGAGGGCCAGCACGGCGGTGCCGGCGGGTTCGCGGGAGCGCCAGCCGTAGCCGACGGCCGTGACGAGGAAGAACACGGCCACGCCGGCGAACAGGCGGGACTCGGTGCGCATCAGCTCTCCTTGGCGATGTCCGGGTGGTGCAGGTCGAACGCCGGGGACTCGGAGCGGATCCGGGGCAGCGCCGTGAAGTTGTGGCGCGGGGGCGGGCTGGAGGTGGCCCATTCCAGGGAGCGGCCGTAGCCCCAGGGGTCGTCGGCGTCGACGCGGCGTCCGTGGCGGGCGGTGCGCCAGACGTTGTAGAGGAACGGCAGTGTCGACAGGCCGAGGAGGAAGGCGCCGATGGAGCTGATGGTGTTCAGGAGGGTGAAGCCGTCGGCGGCCAGGTAGTCGGCGTAGCGGCGGGGCATGCCCTGCTGGCCGAGCCAGTGCTGGACCAGGAAGGTGGTCTGGAAGCCGACGAACAGCGTCCAGAAGTGCATCTTGCCCAGGCGTTCGTCGAGGTGCTTGCCGGTGAGTTTGGGCCACCAGAAGTAGAAGCCGGCGAACATCGCGAAGACGACGGTGCCGAACAGGACGTAGTGCAGGTGGGCGACGATGAAGTAGGAGTCGGTGAGGTGGAAGTCGAGCGGCGGTGAGGCGATCAGGACGCCGCTCATGCCGCCGAGCAGGAAGGTCACCAGGAAGCCGCACGACCACAGCATGGGGGTCTCGAAGGACAGGGATCCCTTCATCATCGTGCCGATCCAGGCGAAGAACTTGATGCCCGTGGGGACGGCGATGAGGAACGACATCAGGGAGAAGAACGGCAGCAGCACCGCGCCGGTGGCGAACATGTGGTGGGCCCACACCACGGCGGAGAGCATGGTGATGGCGATGGTGGCGCCGACCAGTCCGAGGTAGCTGAAGATCGGTTTGCGGCTGAAGACCGGGATGATCTCGGAGATGATCCCGAAGAACGGCAGCGCGACGATGTACACCTCCGGGTGGCCGAAGAACCAGAACAGGTGCTGCCACAGCAGTGCGCCGCCGCTGGCCGCGTCGAAGATGTGCGCCCCGAATTTTCGGTCCGCCTCCAGGGCGAGCAGGGCGGCGGTGAGGACGGGGAAGGCCGGAAGGATCAGGATCGAGGTGAACAGCACGTTCCAGGTGAAGATCGGCATCCGGAACATGGTCATGCCGGGGGCGCGCAGGCAGAGGATGGTGGTGATGAAGTTGACCGCGCCGAGCGTGGTGGACACCCCCGTCACCACCAGACCCATGGTCCACAGGTCCCCGCCCGCTCCGGGGCTGCGTACGGCGCTGTTCAGCGGGGCGTAGGCGAACCAGCCGAAGGAGGCCGCCCCGCCCGGGACCAGGAAGCCGGAGACCACCATCAGGCCGCCGAACAGGTACAGCCAGTACGACAGGGCGTTCATGCGGGGGAAGGCGACGTCCGGGGCGCCGATCTGGAGCGGCATCACGGCGTTGGCGAACCCGGCGAACAGCGGGGTCGCGAACAGCAGCATCATGATCGTGCCGTGCACGGTGAACAGCTGGTTGTACTGGTCGTTGCTGACCAACTGCAGCCCCGGGCGGGCGAGTTCGGCCCGCATCAGGAGCGCGAGGAGACCGCCCAGCAGGAAGAACCCGAAGGCGGTCGTCAGGTACAGGTTGCCGATCACCTTGTGATCGGTCGTGGTGGCCCAGCGCAGCAACGCCCGGCCCAGGGTCGTGCGTGGTCCCGGCCCTGTCGTGCCCGGCCGCTGCGTCCTGCTGTCCACCGCCATGGGCCGCTGGGTACCCCGGGGGCGAAGGCGTCAGTCCTGCGCCCCCGGGCATTCACCCGTGCGCCTCACCGGCTGTCGCTGGTCCCGGTCGTGTCGGCGACGGCCGCCCGGCCGGCCTCCAGGCGGGCCGCCGGGATGCGGAACGGCGAGCAGGAGACGTAGTCCAGTCCGGCCCGGTGGAAGAAGTGGATCGACGCGGGGTCGCCGCCGTGCTCGCCGCACACCCCGGTCTCCAGGCGCGGGTTGACCGCCCGTCCGGCCTCGACGCCCAGCTCCACCAGCCGTCCCACGCCCTCCTGGTCGATGGTCTCGAACGGCGAGACCTCGAAGACGCCCTTGTCCAGGTAGAGCGGGAAGAAGGAGGCCTCGGCGTCGTCCCGGGACAGGCCCCAGGTGGTCTGGGTGAGGTCGTTGGTGCCGAAGGAGAAGAAGTCGGCGGCCTCGGCGATGCGTCCGGCGGTCAGCGCCGCGCGCGGCAGCTCGATCATCGTGCCGATCGGGCAGTCGAAGCCGGTGCCGGTCTCCTCGGCGACCCGGGCGAGGACCTCTTCCGCCTCGGTGCGGGCCAGGCGGAGTTCCTCGACCGTGCCGACGAGCGGGATCATGATCTCGGCGCGCGGGTCCCCGCCGGCCCGCAGCCGTTCGGTCACGGCCTCGGCGACGGCGCGCACCTGCATGGCCGTCAGGCCCGGCACGGCCAGGCCCAGTCGGACGCCGCGCAGACCGAGCATCGGGTTCTGCTCGTCCATCCGCTCCACGGCGGCGAGCAGTTCCTTGTCGTGCTCGTCGGGGCGCTCGGCGGAGGCGAGGCGGACGGCCAGGTCGGTGCGGTCGGGCAGGAACTCGTGCAGCGGCGGGTCGAGCAGCCGGATCGTCACCGGCAGACCGTCCATCGCCGCCAGGATTCCGGTGAAGTCCTCGCGCTGCAGCGGCAGCAGCGCGGCGAGCGCCCGCTCGCGCGCGTCGTCGTCGCGGGCCAGGATCATCGCCTCCACCAGTTCCCTGCGCTCGCCGAGGAACATGTGCTCGGTGCGGCACAGGCCGATGCCCTGCGCGCCGAGGGCACGCGCGCGTGCGGCGTCCTCGGGGGTGTCGGCGTTGGCGCGCACCTCAAGGCGGCGCACGGAGTCGGCGTGGGCGAGGGCGCCCAGGACGGCGTCGGTGAGCGGGCCGGTGGACGCGCCGGACTCCAGGGCGCGGCCGACGTCGGAGGCGGTGAGCGGGAGCGCGCCGAGGTGGACGGTGCCCGCGGTGCCGTCGACGGAGACGGTGTCGCCCTCGGCCACGACCGTGCCGTCCGGTGTGGTGAAGCGGCGGGCGGCCGGGTCGACGGTGAGGGCCTCGGCGCCGCAGACGCACACCTTGCCCATGCCGCGGGCGACCACGGCGGCGTGGCTGGTCTTGCCGCCCCGGCTGGTCAGCACGGCCTCGGCGGCGATCATGCCGGGCAGGTCGTCGGGGGTGGTCTCCCGGCGGACCAGCACGGTGCGCTCGCCGGCCGCGGCCCGCCGTACCGCCTCGGCGGAGTCGAAGACGGCGACGCCGACCGCCGCGCCGGGCGAGGCGGGCACGCCGTGGGCCAGGGGCACGTCGTCCTCGGTGGTGTCGAAGCGGGGGAACATCAGCCGGGTCAGTTCGGCGCCGTCGACGCGGATCAGTGCCTCGTCGGCGCTGATCGCGCCCTCCTCGCCGAGGTCGTGGGCGATGCGGAAGGCGGCTTCGGCGGTGCGCTTGCCGACGCGGGTCTGCAGGATCCACAGCCGGCCGTGCTCGACGGTGAACTCCACGTCGCACAGGTCGCGGTAGTGGTCCTCCAGGGTGCGCAGGTGGTCGCCGAGTTCGACGTACGCGCGCGGGTTGAGCGTCTTCAGTTCGGTCAGCGGCAGCGCGTCGCGGACGCCGGAGACGACGTCCTCGCCCTGGGCGTCGGGCAGGTAGTCGCCGTAGACACCCTGTTCGCCGGTGGCGGGGTCGCGGGTGAAGGCGACGCCGGTGCCGGAGTCGGTGCCGAGGTTGCCGAAGACCATCGCCTGGATGTTGACGGCGGTGCCCAGGTCCTCGGGGATGTGCTCGCGGTGGCGGTAGACGCGGGCGCGTTCGCCGTTCCAGGAGTCGAAGACGGCACGGATGGCGCGGGCGAGCTGGTCGGCGGGGTCCTGCGGGAAGTCCTCGCCGGTCTCCTTGCGGATGATCGCCTTGAAGTCGTCGGTGAGCTTGACCAGTTCGCCCGCGTCGAGCTCGTGGTCGGTGGCGACCTCGCGCTGTGCCATGTGCTCGGTGATGGCCTGTTCGAACAGGTCGCCGTCCACGCCCATCACGGTCCGGCCGAACATCTGGATCAGCCTGCGGTAGGAGTCCCAGGCGAAGCGTTCCTGTCCGGAGGCCTTGGCGAGTCCGGTGACGGACTCGTCGTTGAGGCCGATGTCGAGGATGGTCTCCATCATGCCGGGCATGGAGAAGCGGGCGCCCGAGCGGACGGAGACCAGCAGCGGGTCGTCGAGGGCGCCGAGGGTGCGGCCCATGGCCCGCTCCAGGCCCGCGAGGGCGCGGGCCACTTCGACGCCGAGCTCGTCGGGCTCCTCGCCGGTGGCCAGGTACACCTTGCAGGCCTCGGTGGTCACGGTGAACCCGGGCGGGACGGGCAGGCCGATCCGGGTCATCTCGGCGAGCCCGGCTCCCTTGCCGCCGAGGAGGTCTGCCATGTCGCGGCGGCCCTCGGCGAATTCGTAGACGTACTTCGTCGGCGCGGTCATCAGGGGGCCTTTCAGTCGTGAGGGACGACGGCCACAGGGCAGTCGACGTGGTGGATGGCGGCGTGCACGACGGGGCCGGTGCGGGGGCCCGCCGGGCGGTCGGTACTGCGGCGGCCCACTACCAGGAGACTCGCCCCGGACGCGGCCCGCACCAGGACGGACGGGGCCCGGCCGGCGGTGACCGTCTCGACGACCTCGACGTCCGGGTACTTGTCGCGCCACACCTGGAGCACGGCCGTCATGAAGCCCAGCCACTCCTCCGCCTGCCGGGGGCCCTCGGCCAGGCCGATCTCGCCGGGGCCGAGGCCGAGGGGGGAGGGCGGCTGCCAGGCGTGGACCACCTTCAGGCGGGAGCCGCGCAGCCGGGCGGCCTCGAAGGCGAACGCGATCACCTCGTCGCAGGGGTCGCCCAGGTCGATACCGAGGACGACGTCCCGGTATCCGGTGCGGACAGAGGCGCTGCCGCCGGGTCCGGGCAGGTGCTCGTCGGCGGCCTCCTCGTCCGCGCGGACGAGGACGACGGGCCGCTCGGTGCGGGCCACCACCCCGAGGGCGACCGACCCGACCAGGAAGCCGGTGAAGCCGCTGAGTCCGCGGGAGCCGAGCACGAGCAGGTCGGCCTGGGTAGCGGCGTGCAGCAGGGCCGCGGTCGCCGGGCCCTCGACCTGGTCCTCGTCGAGGGTGACGCCGGGGGTGGTGCGCAGGATGCGTTCCTCGGCCCGGTGCAGCGCCTGGCGTGCCAGGTGGCGCTGGGCCGCGGTGGCGAGATGGCTGTCGTCCCGGTGCGGCTGCCAGCTCCAGGCGTGCACCAGACGCAGGGGCCGCTGCCGGCGTACCGCCTCGCGGGCGGCCCACTCGGCGGCGGCGAGGCTCTCGGTGGAACCGTCGACTCCGGCGATCACGGGCAAAAGCATGGCGCGCACCTCCTGCGCTCGAACTGCTCCTCGGTGCCAGCGTCGTCCCACGGACCGCCTGCGGACAGGGGCCTCCAGGTCTTCGACCGGGGACCGTTCGGCCCCTGCTGCGGGAGCGGCCGGGCCGGAAAGGTGGGGCTCGGCCGGGCAGGGGCCGGGTTCCCCGGCCGGAAGGCGGCAGACATGGAACGAGTGATCATCGCCGGTGTCGACCGGTCGGCCCGCAGTCGCAGCGCGGCGGACTGGGCCGCGCGCGAGGCGCTGCTGCGCGGGCTGCCCCTGTGGGTGGTGCACGCGGCCGCGCCGGAGACCGAGGACACGGCCGGGCGATGGCCGTACCGCCCCGAGGCGGTGGCGGAGCACGTCGTGGCCGAACTCCTCGACCGCCACCCGGGGCTGACGTCCCGGAGCGTCTGTGCGGCCGGGGCGCCCGAGGCCGCCCTGCGCGGGGCGGAACTGCTCGTCGTCGGCCTGCGCGGCGAGGGCGGTCACGCCGGGATCGCCGTGGGGTCGACCGCGTCGGCGCTGGCCACGGGGTCCGACGGGCCGGTGGTCCTGGTGCCGGGCACGCTCGCCACCCCGGGGCCCGCCCATCGCACCGACGGCGTGGTCGTCGGCGTCGACGCGCGCGCCCCCTCGGACGCCGCGCTCGACTTCGCCTTCGCGGCGGCGGCGCTGCACGGCACCCGTCTGCACGCGGTGCACGCCTGGCGGCTTCCCGAGGGTGCCGCCTGCCTGCCCTTCCCGGTCCCCGAGGCCACACGTGCGACGTGGGAGGACCACGAGGTGCAGCTGCTGGCGGACGCGTTGCGGCCGTGGCGCGAGAAGTACCCCGGGGTCGCGGTCCTGGAGGACGTGGTGCTCCTGGCGCCGGCCGTGGCGCTGGCCCGCGCCTCCACCGACGCGGGCCTCGTGGTGGTCGGCCGGCGCTCCGGCGCCACCGCACGCGCGCTGCTCGGGCACGCCAGGTGCCCGGTCGCGGTGGTGCCCTCGTAAGGGGCGGCGGCGCGGGGCGGGTCGGCCCGGTGACATGGGTCGTTCGGCCCCTGTGGCAGGCGGGCGGCCCGCCCCAGGGTGGAGACATGAGCAGGCGTGCGCGGATCGCCGTGATCGGCGTCGGGAACGAGTTCCGGCGCGACGACGGCGTGGGCTGGGCCGTGATCGACCGGCTCCGCGCGCGAGAGCTGCCGGCGGACGCCGTGCTGGCCACCTGCGACGGTGATCCCGGTCGGCTGATCGGGCTGTGGGAGGGTGCCCGGCTGGCCGTGGTCGTGGACGCGGCACACACCCATCCGGGCTCTCCCGGCCGGGTGCACCGGCTCGCCCTCGACGCCGGACTGCTGCCGCCACCGTCGGCCACCAGCTCCCACGGGCTGGGCCTCGGCGAGGCCGTCGAACTCGCCCGGGTCCTCGGCCTGCTGCCCGAACGACTGATCGTCTACGCCGTCGAAGGCGCCGACAGCGACTACGGCACCGGCCTCTCCCCCGCCGTCGCCGCGGCCGTAGCCCCCCTGGCCGAGGCCGTCGAGGCGGAACTCACGCCGTACCTGACATCCCGGGAGCGGACGTGAGCGCGCGCGGCTGCCGGCAGGAGAGGGCCGGGCGCGGCGCCGACAGCCCGGGAGACGGGCTTGTGCCGGGCGCCCGCAGCCGGGAAGACGGGAGCTTGCAGGGCGTAGGCAGTTGGGGAGTCGTAGCCGGGCAAAGCGTCGACTTCCGGCCGCTCCTCCATCGCACCCCGCTCCTCGCCCCCGTCACCGACACCGTCGCGGCGGAACTCATCACCCACCCGGCACTCCAGGAGCCGACATGACTGCGCGCAGCTTCCGCAGGCACGGGGACGCGCAGGGCCTCGGCAGCCGGGCGAACGGGACAGCCCGTGGCGTCGGCAACCGCGGCGACGGGACCACGCAAGGCCTCGACAACCGCGGCGACAGGACCACACAAGGCCTCGACAACCGCGGCGACAGGACCACACAAGCCGTCGACAACCGCGGCGACAGGACCACGCAAGCCGTCGGTTTCCGGGTGGACGGGATCGTGCAGGGCGTCGGCTTCCGGCCGTTCGTCCATCGCACCGCGGCCGACCTGGGCCTGTCCGGCTGGGTGGCCAATGTCAACGGGCATGTCGAGGGCGAGGTGGCCGGCCCGCCGGCCAGCATCGAGGAGTTCGCCGAGCGGCTGCGCACCGCCGCCCCGGCCCTCGCGCGCGTGCGCAGTGTCCGGCTGAGCGGCGGCGGCCCCGGCCGGGCGGCGTACGGCGGTGGCTTCGAGGTCCGGCCCAGCGCGGCCGGTCCCGCGGAACCGGCCGCGCGGGAGGTGCCGCCGGACGCGGCGCTGTGCGAGGCGTGCCTGCGCGAACTGCGCGACCCCGGCGACCGCCGCTTCCGCTACCCGTTCATCAACTGCACCGACTGCGGGCCGCGCGCCACGATCATCGAGGACCTCCCCTACGACCGCGTGCGCACGACGATGCGTCGCTTCCCGCTGTGCACGGCCTGCGCGGCCGAGTACGCCGACCCGGCCGACCGACGCTTCCACGCCGAACCGGTGGCCTGTCCCGTCTGCGGCCCCCGGCTCGCCTGGGAGGAGCTGCGCGGGGAGGCGGCGCTGCGGGCCGCGGTGAAGGCCGTCGACGAGGGCGGCATCGTGGCGCTGAAGGGGCTGGGCGGATACCAGTTGGTGTGCGACGCGGGTGATCCGCGCGCGGTGGCGGAGCTGCGCCGCCGCAAGCGCCGCCCGACGAAACCCTTCGCCGTGATGGTGCCCGACCTGGCGGCGGCGGAGCGGCTGGCCTGGGTCGGGGCCACGGCACGGCGGTGCCTGCTCTCGCCGGAACGACCCGTGCTGCTGCTCACCCACCGCCGCACCGCCGCTGCCGCGCTCGCGCCCGAGGTGCACCCGGGGCTGGACCGTGTGGGCCTGTTCCTGCCCACCACCGGCCTGCACCAGCTCCTCCTCGACGAACTCGCCCGGCCCCTGGTGGTGACCAGCGGCAACCTCAGCGACGAGCCGATCGCGGTGGACGACGCCGAGGCCCGGCGCACCCTGGACCGCGTCGCGGACGGTTTCCTGACCCACGACCGGCCGATCCGCTCCCGCTACGACGACTCGGTGGTGCAGTTCACCGGGCGGGTCCGGATCACGGTCCGCCGGGCCCGGGGCCTCGCCCCCGCCCCGCTGCCGCTCGGCGCGCGGGGGCCCGTCGCCGGTGCCGGAGCCCAGCTCAAGCACACCTTCACCCTGGCCGCCGACGGTCGGGCCCTGACCGGCCCGCACACCGGTGACCTGTCCGACCTCGCGACCCACGACGCGTTCCTGGCGTCGTACGCGCACCTCAAGCGGCTCAGCGGCATCGAGCCGGTCGCGATCGCCCACGACCTGCACCCCGGCTACCTCTCCACGCAGTGGGCCACCGCCCAGCCGGTACGGCACATCCCCGTACAGCACCACCACGCGCACGTGGCGGCCTGCGCGGCCGAGCACGGAGTGCGGGGCCCGTTCCTCGGCGTCGCCTACGACGGCCTCGGCCTGGGCGACGACGGCACCCTGTGGGGCGGCGAGATCCTCGTGGCCGACCTGGCCGGCTACCGCCGCGTGGGCCGGTTCTCGACCGCTCCCCTGCCGGGCGGCGACGCGGCGGTACGCCGTCCCTGCCGCACGGCACTCGGCCACCTGCTGGGCAGCGAGACGCTGGGCACCCCGCGGCCCTACCCATGGCTCACCCGGCCCTTCACCGACCGGCTCGACCCGGCCGAGGCCGGCGCCGTGCGCGCCATGATCGCCCGCGACGTCAACTGCCCGCGGGCGTCCAGCGCCGGACGCCTCTTCGACGCGGTGGCCGCGCTGCTCGGCCTCGCGGACGAGGTGAGCTACGAGGGTGAGGCGGCCGTGCGGCTGGAGGCGGCGGCGGGCGACGAGCACGCCGCACCGCTCGCCCGTCGCGTCGTGCTGTCCCAGGGCCTGTGGGTCTACGACTCCGCGCCGACCCTCGCCGACCTGCTGGAGCGGCGGCTGGCCGGGGAACCGGTGGGCCGGCTGGCCGCGGCCTTCCATCTGACGCTGGCGGAGGCCACCGCCGAGCTGGTCGCGCGGGCCGTGGCCGAGGGCGCGCCGCGCACGGTGTGCCTGGGCGGCGGGTGCTTCGTCAACCGGCGGCTGCTGACCGAGGTGCGGCGCCGACTGCGGGCGCAGGGGCTGCGGGTACTGGTCGGCGGCGAGGTGCCGGTCGGGGACGGCGGGATCAGTTACGGGCAGGCCGCGGTGGCCGCCGCGAGG
Organism: Streptomyces sp. TRM68416; assembly: GCF_014596915.1. Taxonomy (GTDB): domain Bacteria; phylum Actinomycetota; class Actinomycetes; order Streptomycetales; family Streptomycetaceae; genus Streptomyces. Next base: position 201,329 of record NZ_JACVWU010000017.1, on the reverse strand, counting down.
CTGAGCGGGGAAGGGTGAGCGCGGATGTGCCTGGGGATTCCGGGGCGGGTGCTGGAGGTCCACGACGACGCCGGGCTGCGGATGGCCACGGTGGACTTCGGGGGTGTGCGGCGGGAGGTGTGCCTGGACTGCACGCCGGACGCCGACGTCGGCTCGTACGTGATCGTGCACGTGGGTTTCGCGATCACCGAGGTCGACGAGGCGGAAGCACACCGGACGCTTGAGGTGCTGCGGGCGATGGCGGGCGCGGTCGAGGGCGAGCTGGGCGAGCCGCTGCCCTGACAGGACTCCGTCAGGCCGTGTTCGAAATGTTGATCAATGGCGTCTCCAGGGTCTCGATCAGCAATTTGAACTCGGCCAGTGCCGAGGCGATGGAGACGACGCATCGGCCTGCTGCGCTGGTGATCTTCCTGGATGCCGCTCACCGCGGGACGTGCGGTGGAAGGGCACCAGCTGTAGACGCCTCGCCAGTTGCCGAACTCTCCGGCAGGGAAACCCACTGCGTTCCGGTCTGGAACTTGAAGGCGATCGCGTCGATCACCTGTCGGTGGTCTCGCCGGCGACCACCCCGCTTCGGCGTCCGGTCAGGGAGCAAGGGCTCAATCCGCGCTCACTGCACGTCCGTCAATGGCACGCCCGGACAAACGATCCGATGATCCAAACGAAACAACCCAGGTCTGTCTTGACCTCGATGTCGCGGGTGGCTTGCTGGGCAAGGGCTGTTGGCAGGTACTGCAGACGCCGGTCCAGCACATCAGGAGTCCGGTGTGGGCGCTTTTGGCGCCCTGCCCGGCCCAGACGGCGGACCGGCGGGCGCATGCCCCCGTCCGCCAGCTCATCGCGCATGTCCAGGGCCAGCCGCCACTGCAGCGGGCAGGTTCACGAACTGCTGCGCGAGGGCGTGCTCTTGCGCGTGTCGTCGTCGGGTCGCCGGGCCATCCCTGCGCACATGGAAGCCGCAGTCAAGGACACAGCTCAGCCCACCGCATAGCGCCCCTTTCGCGCGTGACGGTGCCGTGCCGAGCGGCGAGGGCGGCAACGATGAACATCCCACGGCCGTGTTCGTCCTCCGAGTCCCTGCGCGACGGCCGGGGGGTGTGCGAGCCACCGTCCGTGACCTCGATACGCAGGGCGCCGCATCGCGTGCAGCGGACCCGTAGGGCTGCCGGCGGGCGAGCGTGGACGACGGCGTTGGTGACCAGCTCGGAGATGATGAGAAGCGCGTCTTCGCGTGCCGAGGGCGGGACGCACAGACGCGCCAGGAAGTCGTGCGCGAGGCGGCGGATCCGGCCCACGTCCTCGGCGCCGGCGGCCACCAGGACGAGGTGCCCGGCTTCCGTGTCCTCGGTGCCGGGCCGGAGTCCGTGGCGCTGGGCCTGCCCGGAACCGGCGTTCGTGGCTCTGGGGGGCGCGGCGAACAGTTGCACCGGCCCGGTCGGTTCGGGGAGTACTTGGGCAGTCATGGCAACCTCGCGCCTTCCGCATGGGGGCCGAGTGGTCTCCGCCCCACAAGCCAACTGGTAATAACCAGATATGACCAGATTGAACCCGGGGTGGAGAGGTTGTCAATTGGGTCAAAGGAGTTTTTCGGCAGGCCTCGGGACGAGGCGGCACGGAGGGGGTCGCACGCATCAACGGCCGCTCCGGATCCGGGCGCGGAAGGCTCGACGATGGGACTCCTGCACCTGCTCCAACGGATCACCGTCGAATTGCCACGGCCAGGCGGTGGCCACTGCCGCCATGGCCTCGAAGACCGGCCAGGCGTCACGCGGGCGCGTGGCTTTCGTGAGTACGTAGGCGAGGAGGTTGAGATCGGCGAGTGCTGCTGCGTGTGTGAGGAATCCGGGCTGCGGCCAGGTTGCGACCGCTTGGTCGACAAGGGCGCGTTCGTGCGGCTGGTCCCAGTGCCGGTGTGCGGTCAGCGCTTCGATCCCGCCGGCTGCCAGAGCTCGGCGGTACCGGGCGAGGGAGTGGGTGAGGCTGAGGCCCGCCACGGGGGCGCCGGGGGGTGCGGCGATGGTGACGGAGTCGAGGAACTGCACGGTCAGGGCGCTGGATCCGCATTCCTCCGGGGAAACGTAGCCCAGCATCTCGAGGTGTGCTGCCCGGTTCCAGCGGTCGCGTTCTGTGACGGCGTCCCACACGGGCTGGACCGCCGCGGCGGAGGCTCGCTGCATCCGGTGGCAGCTGAGCATGGCGATCCAGGGGGCGGGGTCCGGGGGCGCGAGCGCCGCTGCGTGCCGGCACAGACTCAAGGTGGCGTCGATGTCGAGAGCCGTACCGGTGGCGCGGGCCCTGTGGATGTCGGCGAAGACCTGGAGGAGCAGGGCGTCGGCACCGGCGGGGCTCCGGCTTCTCCATTGGCGGGCGAGGACGGAGGCCTCGGGGACGGTGCTGAGCACGAGCAGGCGGTGCATGCGCCGGTCCCAGTCCTCTGCCGCATCGCGCAGTGCCTGCTCGATGGGGTACGTGAGGGCGCCGCGGTCGTTGGATTCCGCCAGGTTGTCGCCCTGGGCGGCGATCTGGGCTTCGAGGTGGGTCAGGGTGCGGGTGAGTTGGCTGTCGTCCAGCTGTGGGCACAGTCGGCGGGGAGGTTTCTGTCGTCTTCGGGGCCACATGGTCACCTGCTCCTTCTGCGTTGTGTCCGTACGGCGGCGGGCGCCGGGTGGCCACTGCCGCACGAAAGCGGTCAGGCCGTGCGAGGTGCCTGTGCCTCAGCGGGGGCCTCCCGGCAGGCCCCTTCCCGGGCGGAGGCCGCGTCTGTGGCCGTCACGGCGTGCAGAGCCGCTCCAAGGAGCCCGGCGTTCGCGCCGAGAGGAGATGTCTCCGCCACGGGTGCGGTCCGCCGGGCCGGTCCCCGTTGCAGGCTTCGGCGGACCGGAGCCGTCAGGGGATCTCCGGCCGCTGCCGTTCCGCCCGCCAGGACGATGCGCTGGTGGTCGAGCAGGCAGGTCGAGACAACGAGCGCCCTGCCGAGGGCGTCCGTCGCCTCCGCCAGATGCAGGTGGCGTCCGCGTCGGTGTCCAGGCGTGCGGTGATGTCGGCGGCGGTGACCGTGCCACTGCCGGTGCGGCGGTAACGGCGGACCGGGGCACGACCACGAGCAGGTCGCTCAGGCCGGCGCCGAACCCCGGCTGCCGCTCCGCCAGGCAGGCGGCCCTCACATCGTGCTCGAGTGTGACGGGCAGGTGCACGGCTGCGGCCAGGGGTGTGTCACGCAGGCCGGGGTTCGATGCGAAGCGGACGATTCCGGCGTCGGTGTCGATCAGCCCTGCAGCACAGCGGCCGACGGCCCCGACGCCCGGCCGGACGTAGGCGGTGGCCGCCTGCACGACCGCGGCGACGACGGCGTCGGGCCCTTTCGAGGAAGGGGTGGGCAGCCGCAGGGTTTCCTCTGCCGTCCCGTGGGCGTCGGAGCGGGCTGCCTTGATCGTGGTACCGCCGGGATCGACGGCGACACCATGGGCGGGGCGAGTCATCAGTAGCGTTGTCCAGCGGGCTTGTGACGGGCAACGGAGCGGTAGTAGGCCCGGTGTTCCAGCTGCGAAGCGGCGAGCGCGTCCACCACGACGGTGACGTGGGGGTGCAGTTGGAGGACCGAGGCGGGGCAGGCCGCGGTGACAGGGCCTTCGACGGCAGCGGCCACCGCACGGGCCTTGTGCGGGCCGATGGCGACCAGCACGAGGTGGGACGCCTCGCCGATCGTCGCGAGTCCCTGGGTGATGACGTGGCGGGGAACGTCCTCGATGCCCCCGAAGAAGCGGGCGTTGTCGCGCCGGGTGTCGTCGGTGAGGGTCTTGAGCCGGGTACGTGAGGCAAGTGAGGAGCCCGGCTCGTTGAAACCGATGTGGCCATTGACCCCGATTCCGAGTATCTGCAGCCCGACGGGCCCTGCCTCGGCGAGGCGGCGCTCGAAGCGGCGTGCTTCCGCAGCCGGGTCGGATGCCGCACCGGAGGGCAGGTGGAGCCGCGCGGGGTCGAGGTCGACACGGTCGGCCAGCTCGCGTCGTATCACCTGGGCGAAGGACTGCGGATGGTCGGCCGGGAGCCCGACGTACTCGTCGAGCAGGAAGGCTTCGACACCGCTGAAGCTGAGGCCCTCGTGACGGTGGCGCCGGGCCAGGTCCCGGTAGACCCCCAGGGGTGAGGAGCCCGTGGCCAGCCCCAGCGTTCTCACGCCCTCCGCGAGCGCCTGGTGGACGATGCCGGCGACCGTGCGGCCGGCGTCCTCCGCGTCAGGGCGGATCACCACCTCCATGTCACAGCCCCTCGCCGTTGGCGGCCACCGCGCGGAATGTCTCGATCGTCTCCTGGGCGGTGGCACGTGCCGTCGCCGGGCCGGTGGCGTCGAGTACGGCGGCCGCAAGGCTGCGGCACTGCTCCAGCGTGAGGTCGGCGAGAGCGTCGCGGACGTCGGCGACGGCCGGGGCGGCCATGGACAGGCCGCTCACCCCGAGGCCGGCCAGAACGAGCGCCAGCAGAGGATCGGCGGCCGCCTCTCCGCAGACACCCACGGGCCGGTCCAGGGCTCCGGCCACACGACACACCGAGGCGACCAGGGTGAGCAGGGCCGGCTGCCAGGGGTCCAGGAGGTGGCCGAGGGGCTGGGAGGTCCGGTCGGCGGCCAGGGTGTACTGGGCCAGGTCGTTGGTGCCGATGCTGGCGAAGTCGACGTGAGGCAGCGCATCGTGCGCGCGGAGGGCCGCAGACGGTACTTCGATCATGATTCCGACGGTCTGTACGCCGCAGCTGCGGGCGAGGCCGGCGAAGTCGGCGGCTTCCTCGGCAGTGGCGACCATCGGCGCCATGACCCTCATCCGCGCGCCGGTGCGGCGCTGTGCCGTGACGAGGGCTGCGAGCTGGGTTTCGAGGACGCCCGGCCGCAGCGTCGCCGTGCGCAGCCCCCGCAGTCCGAGAGCGGGATTGTCCTCGCGGGGCAAGTGCAGGAAGGGCAGGGGCTTGTCGGAGCCGGCATCCAAGGTGCGTACCGTCACCGTGCGGCCCTCGAAGGACTCGAAGACCTGGGTGTAGGCCCGTATCTGCTCCTCGAGCGTGGGGGGTTCGCGGCGGTCCAGGAAGAGGAACTCGGTACGGAACAGCCCCACGCCTTCGTTGTCGGTCTGCGCCGCGCGCAAGGCGTCCGCGGGGGTGCCGATGTTGGTCAGGAGCTCCACGGTGTGCTGGTCGGCGGTGCGGCCCGGCCCCTTGGTGCGGGGCTGAGTGCGGGTACGGGCGTCGAGGGCTTGCTGCCGGCGTCGGGGCGAGGGGTGGGCCTCGACGGTGCCGGCCCGGCCGTCGAGGAGAACGGGAGTGCCGTCCGGCAGGTCGCCGGCGTGGGGGCATCCGACCACCGCGGGCAGACCGAGTGCGCGGGCGAGGATGGCGGTGTGGCCGGTCGGGCCCCCCTTCTCGGTGAGCAGGCCCACCACGTCCCCACCGGCCAGCTGCGCGGTGTCGGCCGGGGAGAGGTCCTCTGCGGCGAGGATGAACGGGTGTCCTGGACGGGGTATGCCGGGCATGGGCACACCCCTCAACAGTGCGACGGCGCGGTTGCGGATGTCGCGCAGGTCGGCGGCGCGTTCGGCCATGTACCCGCCGGCTTGCTCCAGTTGGGTGCAGTAGGTGTCGACGGCGAGGGAGAGGCTGTGGGCAGTGGGCGCGCCCTGGCCGATGTGGTGGGCGGCGGCCTGGACCAGGGCGGGGTCGCCGGCCATGGCGGCGCCGGCCTCCAGGATGGCGCCTGCCGTGCCCTCTGTGGCGATCGCGGAGAGTTGCGCGGCGACTTCGGTCAGGGCCCGGCGTACCCGCTGGACTTCGTGGGCCGCGTTCTCACCTGGTGCTTCGTCGGGATCGGTGATGACCGGCGGCGTCATGCGGGCCAGCGGTGCACAGGCCAGCCCGGGGCTGACGCCGTAGCCGGTCATCGTGATCGAGGTGGGGCTCACGCGTCGAGCTCCTTGCTCAGCAGGGCCGCCAGTTCGTCCAGGACGACCTCCGCCTGCGGGCCTTCCGCGGTCAGGGTGACCCGGTCTCCGTGGCCGGCGCCGAGCGTCATGACGCCCAGCATGCTGTCGGCGGCCACGGGGGGCTTGCCGTCGACGGCGATCATGACCGGCAGGGGCACCTGGGAGGCGGCCTGGACGAAGACGGCGGCGGGCCTTGCGTGCAGGCCGCTGCGTGAGCCGATGGAGACGACGCGCTGCGCCATGGACGGTCTTCCTTTCGAAGGGGTTGCCGAAGGACGTGGGGGCCGTGTCAGGCCACGGGCTGGGGTCGGCGTTCCTGATCGGCCTCCGGGTTGTCCTCCTCGCGGCCGGGGGTACGCAGGTTCCAGCGGCGGATGACGAAGCGGAACAGCACGTAGTAGAGGGCGGCGTAGCCCAGGCCTATGGGAATCAGCAGCAGCGGGTTGGTGGCCTTGCCCCAGTTGAGTACGTAGTCGATGAGGCCGGAGGAGAAGGTGAACCCGTGGTGGATGTCGAGAGCGTTCACCAGGGCGAGAGAGGTTCCGGTCAGTACGGCGTGCACCAGGTACAGGGGCCAGGCGACGAAGAGGAAGGCGAACTCGATCGGCTCGGTGATGCCGGTGAGGAAGCTGGTGAGTCCGGCGGAGAGCATGATCCCGCCGACGGCCTTGCGGTGCTCGGGGCGGGCTTCGCGCCAGATCGCCAGGGCTGCGGCGGGGAGCGCGAACATCATGATCGGGAAGAATCCGGTCATGAAGATGCCGGCCTCGGGGTCGCCGGCGAAGAACCGGTTCAGGTCACCGTGGGTGCCGTTGTAGTCGCCGATGATGAACCACACGACGGAGTTGAGGATGTGGTGCAGGCCCAGCGGGATGAGCAGCTTGTTCGCCGTTCCGTAGATGCCGCCGCCGACGATGCTGTTCTCGTCGACCGCCTCGCCGACCGCGGTGAGACCGCTGTTGAACAGCGGATAGACCAGGCTCATCAGAACGCCGACCACGAGAGCGGTGACCGCGGTCAGGATGGGCACGAGTCTGCGGCCGCTGAAGAACCCCAGATAGGGCGGTAGCACGGTGCGGTAGAAGCGTTGCCACAGCACGGCGGAGAGCAGGCCGATGACGATGCCGCCCAGGACCCCGAAATTGACCACCGCCTGCTCGCCCGCGAGATCCTTCTGGCCCTCCAGGACGACAGGCGACATCGCCTTGAAGACACCGTCCAGGACGAGATACCCCACCACCGCGGCCAGTGCCGTGGAACCGTCCGCCTTCTTCGCGAACCCGATCGCGATACCGACGGCGAAGATCAGCGGCAGATGCGTGAACAGCGCCCCGCCGGCGGCCGAGATGACGTGCGCGGTGTCCTGGAGTGCGGGAAACCGGCCCAGGACGTCGTCCTGCCCCAGCCTGAGAAGCAGACCTGCGGCCGGAAGCGTGGCAATCGGCAGCATGAGGCTGCGGCCGAGTTTCTGCAGGCCCGCAAGGCCAGGACGGCGGCCTGCGGACGTGGATGTACTGGTGCTCATGACAACCTCAAAGGCGTGTGCGGGAGGGCGGGACAGTGAGCCGGACGGGAACGCCGCAGCCCGGAGCTGCCGGATCAGCCGAGGTTCCAGCTCTGGTACGGACTGGTCATTACCAGTGAGCCCTCAGCATGGCCCCGCACCCAGGGCATGTCAATGCTTCGACGCGACAGAAGGCCACGGCCCTCCGATCCACCCAGAGGCAGGCGCAGCCGCCGCACGGCGGGAATCGAGGGCCTGGCGCGTGCTGCATACTGGTAGTAACCAGTCGGGGGTGCGACGAAGCCCCCGGAACCGAGAGTGGGGTCGCAGTGACGACACGGCAGATCGCCGCCAAAGGCATGGTGCCCAAGCACGCGCAACTGCGGGCGATTCTGGTCGACATGTGCACCAACCAGCTGTCCCCCGGTGACGCACTGCCGAGCGAGCGACAACTGTGCCTCGACCACGGAGTCAGCCGGGTGACGGTGCGCGAAGCCCTCGGTCAGCTCGTAGCCGAAGGGCTGGCCGTCCGGGTGCACGGGCGCGGCACCTTCGTTGCCGAGCGGACACACCGCTCAGAACTCGGCCTGGCCTCCTTCCACGAGGACATGCGGCGACTCGGCCTGGAGCCGGGCACCGTCGTGCTCTCCGTCGAGAAGGAAGTCCCCGCCCCAGCCACCGCCGCAGCTCTCCAGATGTCCGAGAAGCAGCAGTCATGGCACGTCCGCCGACTCCGGCTGGCCAATGGGACACCCATCTGCGTCGAGGACGCCTGGTACAACGCCGACCTGCTGCCGGAGCTGGACAGCGTGGACTTCACCGCCTCGATCTACGACACCCTGGGCTCGCAGTTCGGATATCCCGTCGACCGTGCGGAGCAGACGGTCGGAGCAGGGCCGGCCTCCGCGGAGACCGCCGCCCTTCTGGGCATCCGCAAGGGCACTGCCGTCATGACCTTCGACCGGATCGCCTACAGCGGCGAGCAGCCCGTCGAGCACGCGTACTCATGGTTCCGCGCCGACCGCTACCAGGTGCACATGACTCTCACCGAGCACTGAGCCCCCACCCGGGACTTCCCGGGGCGGGGGCACCCCCTGCTTTGCCGTGCACTTTTGACATGCCCATGACTTTACTTGCCTGTGGTGACACCTCCGGGCTACCCTCCTGGTTATAACTGGTAATAACCAGTCTCCTTGCGGCGTGTTCGTCGCTTCGGCGCGGCGCCGCATCGGTCCACTGATCAGGAGGGGGCACCCATGTCCAAAGCCCGGCTCATCGTCGAAGGGCTCGGAGGGGCCGACAACATTGCCGACATCGAGGCATGCATCACCAGGCTGCGCACCGAGGTGAACGACCCGGGCGTCGTTGACGTGGGCGCCCTCAAGAGAGCGGGCGCCCACGGGGTCCTGGTGTCGGCCGGAGTCGTACAGGTGGTCGTCGGCCCCGAGGCGGACTCCCTGGCCGAGGACATCAAGGAGCTGCTGTGAGTCTCGCCGTCCACGCCCCGCTGTCCGGGACCCTGACGGCGCTCGGCAAAGTCCCCGACCCGGTCTTCGCGGCCCAGATGGTGGGCTCGGGAGTGGCGGTGGAGCCTCACCACGGTGCCGGGCCCGTCGATGTCGTGGCGCCGGTCGCCGGTACGGTCGCCACCCTGCTTCCGCATGCGTTCGTGATCCGTACCAGCAGCGGGGCCGCCGTCCTCGTGCACCTGGGCATCGACACCGTGCGGCTGAAGGGAGAAGGGTTCCACTCGCATGTGGCCGCGGGGGAACAGGTGGAGGTCGGCCGGGCTGTGATCACCTTCGACCCGTTCGCGGTCCGGGCACACGGCCTGTCCGCCATCTGCCCGGTTGTGGTCCTCGACAGTCGGCCCGGATCGACGCAGCCGCCGTCCGTCACCGGCCCGGTACCGGCCGGGGCCCTGCTGTTCAGCTGGGCGGCGCTGTGACAACGGCCGGCGCGCGTCCCCCGAAGAGGCCCGGCAACCAGGGGCTCGGCTCCCGTCCGCCGTGCGAAGCGGTCCTCCTGGACCTGGACGGCACCCTGGTCTTCAGCGAAGAGGTCCACCGCCTCGCCTGGCAGGCGTTCTTCGACGCATGGGGTGTCGAGGTGACCGACGCCGACTACGCGCAGCAGTACATGGGGCGACGGCCCAGTGACGTCATCGCCGGCGTTCCCGGGCCCTGGACGGGCGCCGACGCACAAGCCGTGCTGTCCACCATGACCGCCTTCACGTTGGAACACGCCGGCAGCGTCGAGGTCGTTCCCGGTGCTGCCGCACTCGTCCGGCGGCTGCGCGTGAAGTATCCCGTCTCCGTCATCACCAGCGCCGGTGCGCTGTGGGCCCAGTACCTCCTCGACGAGGTCCTCGGCGTACGGCACCTGGTCGACGTGGTCATCACCGCTGAGGACACGACCACCGGCAAGCCCTCCCCCGAGGGCTATCTCAGGGCCTGCACCGCCCTGCGGGCGAGGCCCGACCACTGCCTCGCCTTCGAGGACTCGCTGTCGGGTGTCAGCGCCCTGGTCGCCGCCGGTGTCCGGGACATCGTCGGCGTCACCACCACCACTGCAGCGGCCGACCTCGCCCTGGCCGGAGCGCGCTGGACCGTTCCCGATCTCACCGCCGCAAGCGTGCGCAGTGTCAGCGACGCCCTCAGATCAGACCGGGCGGCGGCAGGACGCAACGACGAAGAGGAGACGGAAGCATGAAGGGACTCGACGTGGCCGTGATCGGTGCCGGGTTCATCGCCCGCACCCACATCCCGGCCTGGATCGCGCTCGGAGCACGGATCCGCATCTTCTCCACCGACGACCAAGCCGCGCCGCTCGCCGAGGAGTTCGGTCTCACCGAGGCCTCCTGCCTCGAGGAAGCGCTGGACGGGGCATCGGTCGCCGACATCTGCACCCCCACCACCACCCATCGCGGCATCGCCCTGGCCGCCTTCGCGGCCGGAGTGGACGTCCTGTGCGAGAAACCCCTCGCCCTGACACCGGCAGACGCCCTGGAGATGGCCGAGGCCGCCCACAAGGCCGGACGCCTGCTCTACCCCGGACACGTCGTGCGGTTCTTCCCCGCCTACGCCCGTCTCCGCAGCACCATCGAGTCCGGGGCCCTCGGACGCCCGGCCGTGGCCCGCTTCACCCGCACCGGACGCTATCCCACGTGGAGCCCCTGGTTCGCCGATAGCGCCCTCTCGGGAGGCATCGTCACCGACCAGATGCTCCACGACATGGACATCGCCAGGTGGCTCTTCGGGGAGGTCGTCAGCATCCACGCCACCCAGCGCGGCCACTTCACCACCCACGCCTCCGACCATCCCGTGGCCACCGGCAGCGCCACCCTGACCCACGACTCCGGTGTGATCTCACAGGTCCTGGGTGTGTGGGGCCCGCCCGCCACTCCGTTCCGCTACACCTTCCACGTCGCCGGCTCCAACGGCACCGTCACCCACGACTCCCTCGCCCACCCGTCCCTGCGTGTGACCGGTGCAGCCGGGGCGGAAGCCGACGCGGTACCCACCGGCGACTTCGGCGAAGACCCCTTCACCGCCCAGATCCGCGAGTTCGCGACCGCCTTCCAAGGCGGTCCCGCCCCGCGGGTGAACGCCCGGGACGGTGTGGCGGCCGTCAAGATCGCCGCAGCCGCCCGCCGGTCCGCAGCCACCGGGCTGAGCGTCGCCGTCCAGGACGCAGCACCCGGCACGCCCACGGAAGGAAGCCCCCGATGAAGGTCGCCCTCCTCTCCTTCGCCCACGTACACGCAGCGACGTACATCCAACTGCTGCGCGACCGAAGCGACATCGAGCTCATCGTGACCGACCCCGACGCCGATCCCAGCGACCCCACACGCGGCAAGGCCCTGGCCGACGCACTCGGTGTCACCTACCGGCCCGGTTACGACGATGCCCTCGCCGAGCGCCCGCGGGCCGTCATCGTCACCAGCGAGAGCGCCCGCCACCGCACACTGGTCGAGCAGGCCGCCGCCGCGGGGGCTCACATCCTGTGCGAGAAACCCCTGGCCACCACCGAGGACGACGCACGCGCCATGATCGAAACCTGCGAGCTGGCCGGCGTGAACCTCATGATCGCCCATCCCGTACGCCACCACCCCGCCTTCGCAGCTCTCCGGCGCACCCTCACCGACGGCACCCTCGGGCCCCTCCTGAGCGTGCACGGCGTCAACACCTCCTCCCCGCCCGCCCTCCAGCGCCCCTGGTTCGCCGACCCCGCCCTCGCCGGAGGCGGCGCCGTCATCGACCACACCCTGCACATCGCCGACCTCCTCGACGTCCTCCTCGACGGCCGGCAACCCACCCACGTCCACGCCGTCGCCAACACCCTCCTCACCCCCGACGGTGCCGACCAACCGGCTGTCGAGTCGGCCGGCCTGATCACCCTCACCTACCCGGGTGGCCTCGTCGCCACCATCGACTGCAGCTGGAGTCACCCCGCCACCCACCCCACCTGGGGCGGCCTCACCCTCACCTGCATCGGCGAGCGCGCCCTCGCGGAGTTTGACGCCTTCCCACCACTGCTCACGGGCTACGACACCACCCAGGCCACCACCCGCTGGGAACCCGCCGCCACCAACCTCGACGCCGCCATGCTCGACACCTTCCTCACCGCCGCCCGCACCGGACAACGCGCCCACCCCGACGGGCACACCGGACTACGCACACTCCGAGCCGCCCTCGCCGCCTACGAGTCGCTCCGCACCGGCCAACCCGCCCCCCTCAACGGGAGTACCTGATCCACGGCTCCGGCTCACTTCCGGCGGTGGGGAAAGCCGTGGAAAGGACGCCTGGCTCAAGCTGCCGGGCGCCCGCCCGGGGCCGAGCTCCCTGCCTGCGACGCAGTCGTCCCCCGGTGTCCACGTGCAGCCTGAACTGCGTTGATCGCCACAGGCAACGAGCACACCACCAGCTGTTACCCCAGTTCGGCGCCGCTCACCGCCCCAGAGGTGTCGATCACCACGCACACCCGGGGCGGTGCAGGGCGCAGGCTCGGCAGCAGCACCCCGGGGACGGAAGCCGAGCGCGCCATCCGCAGGTACTCCTCCATCGGCAGCGCCCCGAAAGGGCACGCGGCTGCATGTGTCAGCGGCTCTGCCGCGGGGCTCGACCAGCCACGACGGGCCCGCAGGCGAACGACGACACACCACGGCACCTCCAGCAGAGCGCTTGGAGAGGGGCCCGGGCTTCCGGACGGGACCCGGTCGGCCCGTCAAGAGGGCCGGTCAGCCCCTGCCTGTGAAGGCCTTCGCGGGCGGACTCTGACGGTGGAGGACCGCACGTTCGAGGAGGAACGTCATGACCGTCACCCCGCGCCCGGCCGTCGTGCTCGACCGTGACGGTCTGAACGCGCTGGTCGCCGCCCTGGCGGCGCAGGGACGGACCGTCGTCGGACCCACCGTCCGCGACGGGGCGATCGTGCTCGCCGAGCTGACCTGCGCGGACGACCTTCCCTTCGGCTGGGGCGTCGAGCTGGAAGCCGGCCGGTACCGTCTCGTACGCCGTGCGGACGGGGCCGCCTTCGCGCACAGCGCGGGGCCGCAGTCCTGGAAGAACTTCCTGCACCCGGCCCGCGAACGGCTGTGGAGCGCCGACCGCACCCCCGAGGGCGGTCTCGCCTTCACCCCGGAGGAGCCCGATACCCCGTCGTACGCCTTCCTCGGCGTCCGGCCCTGTGATCTGCGGGCCATCGCGATCCAGGACCGGGTGCTGGCCGGCGGGCGGTACGCGGACAGCGGGTACGGGCGGCGGCGCAGCGGGGCGTTCCTGATCGCGGCCGAGTGCACCGAGCCCGGCGCGACCTGCTTCTGCGTCTCCACCGGCGGCGGGCCCGCCGCCGACCCCGGTTACGACCTGGCGCTCACCGAGGTGGACGGCCACTTCCTGGTGCGGGTGGGCAGCGACGAGGGCGCCGCCCTGCTGGAGCAGGTGCCCCACCGCGTCGCCGGCCCGGACGCCGAGCGCGACGCCCGTGCCGCCGTCGACGCGGCCCGCGAGCGCATGGGCCGTGCCCTGCCCCCGGTCGACGTGCGGGCGCTGCTGGGGGCGAGCGCCGGCGCCGAGCGCTGGGACGAGGTCGCCTCCCGCTGTCTGACCTGCGGCAACTGCACGATGGTCTGCCCCACCTGCTTCTGCACCACCACCGAGGAGGTCACCGACCTCACCGGTGACCACGCCGAGCGCTGGCAGCGCTGGGACTCCTGCTTCGATCTGGACTTCTCGTATCTGCACGGCGGCCCGGTGCGCGCGTCGGCGCGCAGCCGCTACCGCCAGTGGCTCACCCACAAACTCTCCACCTGGCACGACCAGTTCGACTCCTCCGGGTGCGTGGGCTGCGGGCGCTGCATCGCCTGGTGCCCGGCCGGAATCGACATCACCGAGGAGGTCGCCGCGCTCGCCGCCGAAGCGGCCGAAGCGGCCGAAGCGGCCGAAGCCACTGAAGCCGCCGGAGCAGCCGAAGCACCGGAAGTCGTAGACGCCCTTGACGCCGTCGATCACGGAACGGAGGCCTGACCGATGCCCCCCTCGATCGCCCTGCGCATGAACCACGCCCTGCCCGCCGAGCATCGCGACCGGCTGCTGCGCGTCGGCAGGGAGGTGCGCTTCGCCCAGGGTGCCCGGCTGTTCGACGAGGGCGGGCACGCCGACCGCTTCTGGATCGTCCGCGACGGCACGCTCGCCCTCGACCTGCATGTGCCCGGCCGCCGGGCACCGGTCGTCGAGACGCTCGGCGTCGGCGACCTGGTCGGCTGGTCCTGGCTGTACGAGCCGTACGTGTGGCAGTTCGGCGCCGAGGCCGTGACGCCCCTGCGGGCCTACGAGTTCGACGCCGTCGCCGTCCGGCTGATGTGCCTGCACGACGCCGAGTTCGGCCGTGTCGTGGAGCACTGGGTCGGCCGGGTGCTGGCCCACCGGCTGCGCGCGGCACGGACCCGGCTGCTCGACCTGTACGGGCCCTACGCCAGCGGTGGTGCGTGATGACAGACGTACCGGTTCCCTACCGCGTGGTCGCCCGCAGGCCGGAGACCGCGGACACGGTGACGCTGCGCCTTGAGCCGGTCGGCGTGCCGCTCGGTGACTTCGCGCCGGGCCAGTTCGCGATGGTGCACTGCTTCGGGCGGGGCGAGATCCCGGTCTCGGTGAGTTCGGTGCAGGCCACCGGCGGGCTCGCGCACACCGTACGGGCGGTGGGCGCCGTCTCGGCGGGGCTGTGCGCGGCGCAGGCCGCCGATGTCCTCGGGGTCCGCGGCCCGTACGGGACCGGCTGGGAGCTGGAGCGGGCCCGGGGCAGGGACGTGGTGGTGGTCGCCGGCGGCATCGGACTCGCGCCGCTGCGGCCGCTGATCCTGCGCGCGCTGGCCGAACCGGCGGCGTACGGCAGGGTCAACGTGCTGATCGGGGCGCGCACCCCGGCCGATCTGATCGCCCGCAAGGAGATCGAGGGCTGGCGGACCGCGTACACCGGGGTGACCGTCGACCGGCCGGACGACGGCTGGCGCGGTGACGTGGGTCTGGTCACTGACCTGCTGGACCGGGCGGACTTCGCGCCCGCCGACGCCTGGGCGTTCGTGTGCGGGCCGGAGCCGATGATCCGGGCCACGGCCCGCGAGCTCGCCGCGCGCGGGATGCCCCGCGCACGGATCCGGGTCTCGCTGGAGCGGAACATGCGCTGTGCGACCGGCCACTGCGGGCACTGCCAGCTCGGGCCGGTGCTGCTGTGCCGGGACGGCCCGGTCGTGGACTGGGAGCGGGCCGAATCGCTGCTGTCGGTGAGGGAGTTGTGATGGCGCCCAAACTCGCGGTGTTCAAGCTGGCCTCCTGCGACGGCTGTCAGCTCACCCTGCTGGACTGCGAGGACGAACTCCTCGCGCTGGCGGGCGAGGTGGACATCGCCCACTTCCTGGAGGCGTCCAGCGCGGTCGCGCCGGGCCCCTACGACCTGACGCTGGTCGAGGGCTCGGTCACCACCGCCCAGGACGCCGAGCGGATCCGGGCGATCCGGGCCGCCTCCCGCCACCTGGTGACGATCGGGGCCTGCGCGACGGCCGGCGGCATCCAGGCGCTGCGCAACTTCGCGGACGTCGACGAGTACCGGCGCGTGGTCTACGCCCGCCCCGAGTACGTCTCGACGCTGGCCACCTCCACTCCGGTCTCCGCCCATGTGGACGTCGACTTCGAGCTGCGCGGCTGCCCGGTGGACCGGCGTCAGCTCCTCGAAGTGATCACCGCGTTCCTGGCCGGCCGCAAGCCCGATGTGCCGGACCACAGTGTCTGCTTCGAGTGCAAGCGGCGCGGCACGGTCTGCGTCACCGTCGCCCACGGCACCCCGTGTCTGGGCCCGGTCACCCATGCGGGCTGCGGGGCGCTGTGCCCGGCCTACCATCGCGGCTGCTTCGGCTGCTTCGGGCCGTCCGGGTCGGTGAACCTGCCCGCGCTGATCCCCGTGCTGCGCCGCGACGGCCTGGACGAGGACGCCGTGGAGCGGTTCCTGCACACCTTCAACGCCCCTGCGTTCGACGAGGAGTTGAGGAAGTGACTCATCGAGGATCCCGTGTGCTGCACGTCGGCTCGTTGTCCCGGGTCGAGGGCGAGGGAGCGCTGCGCCTGGGCGTGCACGACGGCACGGTCACCGAGGCGCGGCTGGAGATCTACGAGCCGCCGCGGTTCTTCGAGGCGCTGCTGCGCGGGCGCTCGTACACCGAACCGCCGGACATCACCGCCCGGGTGTGCGGGATCTGCCCGGTGGCGTACCAGATGAGCGCGTGCGCGGCGATCGAGGACGCGTGCGGGGTGAGCGTGGAGCCGGTGATCCGGGATCTGCGCAGGCTGCTGTACTGCGGGGAGTGGATCGAGAGCCAGGCCCTGCACATCTACCTGCTGCACGCACCCGACTTCCTGGGCCGGTCGAGCGCGATCGAGCTGGCCCGCACCCACCGGGCCGAGGTGGAGCGGGGGCTGCGGCTGAAGAAGGCGGGCAACTCGCTGATGGAGCTGCTCGGCGGGCGGGCCGTGCACCCGGTGAACGTCCGGCTCGGCGGCTTCCACCGCGCCCCGGCGCGCGCCGAACTGCTCGGCCTGGTCGAGGAGTTGAAGCGGGCCCTGGACGACGCGTGGGACACCGTGCGCTGGGTGGCCGGCTTCGAGTTCCCGGACGCCCGGGTCAAGGCCGATCTGCTGGCCCTGGCCTCCCCGGACACCTATGCCATCGAGTCCGGCACGCCGACCGTACTGCGCGCGGACGGGACCCAAGGGTCCTTCCCGGTACGGGACTTCACCCACCGGGTCGTCGAGACGCACGTACCGCACTCCACCGCCCTGCACTCGCGGCTGGACGGCCGGGTGCATCTGACCGGCTCCCTCGCCCGGTTCGCGATCGGCGGGGCGCGGCTGTCGGAGCCGGCGCGCCAGGCGGCGGTGGAGGCCGGGCTCGGCGATCCGCGGGAGGGTGCCGTGTGCCGCAACCCGTACCGGTCCATCCTGGTGCGGGCGGTGGAGACGGTGTACGCCCTGTGCGAGGCGCTGCGGATCATCGAGGCCTACGAGCCGCCCGAGCGCCCGTACACCGAGGTCCCGCCGGTGGCGGGGGTCGGGCACGGGGCGACCGAGGCCCCGCGCGGGGTGCTCTACCACCGCTACGAACTCGGCCCGGACGGGACGGTGACCGGCGCGACGCTGGTGCCGCCCACCGCGCAGAACCAGGGCGCGATCGAGGACGACCTGCGACGGCTGGCCCAGCGGGCGATCAGCGAAGGCGACCCGGACGACGCCGAGTTGACGGATCTGTGCGAGCGGGCGATCCGCAATCACGACCCGTGCATCTCGTGCTCCACCCATTTCCTCGACCTGACGGTCGTCCGAACCACAGGAGGCGGCGATGCCTGAATCCCCGTACGCCGTGAGCGATGTGATGACGCACACCGTGATCGCGGTCGGCAGCGAGGCGACCTTCAAGGAGATCGTCGAGCTGCTCGACCAGTGGAAGGTCAGCGCCCTGCCGGTGCTGGCCGGCGAGGGGCGGGTCGTCGGGGTGGTCTCCGAGGCCGACCTGCTGCTCAAGGAGGAGTTCCGGGACACCGACGAGGGCGACCTCGCGGAGCGGGCCAAGGCGGGGGCGGTGACCGCGGGCGAGCTGATGAGCGCCCCGGCGGTGACCGTGCACGCGGACGCCTCGCTCGCCGAGGCGGCCCGCATCATGGCCCGTCGGCACGTCAAGCGGCTGCCGGTGGTCGACGGGGTCGGCCTGTTGCAGGGCGTGGTCAGCCGCAGCGACCTGCTCAAGGTGTTCCTGCGCTCGGACGAGGAGATCGCCGAGGAGATCCGCGGCAGTGTCCTCGGCCAGCTTCCGATCGTCACGCCCCTGACGGTCTCGGTGACCGAGGGCGTGGTGACGCTCGGCGGCGCCCTGCCCGACCGTGCGCTCGTGCCCGTGGTGGCCCGGGCGGTGCGGGCGGTGGAGGGGGTCGTGGACATCCGGCTCGATCTCACGCACCGATGAAGTACCTGGACGAGTACCGCGATCCCGTGCTCGCCCGGCGGCTGCTGGACGAGCTGCGGCGGTCCGCCACGCGCCCGTGGCGGATCATGGAGGTGTGCGGCGGGCAGACCCACACCCTGGTCCGCCAGGGCATCGACGAACTGCTGCCGGCCGGCATGCGGATGATCCACGGTCCGGGCTGCCCGGTGTGCGTGACGCCGCTGGAGACCCTGGACCGGGCCATGGCGGTCGCCGCCCGGCCGGGCGTGATCCTGACCAGCTTCGGTGACATGCTGCGGGTTCCGGGCACGGACACCGACCTGCTCTCCCTGCGGGCGCGCGGCGCCGACGTCCGGGTGGTCTACGCCCCGATGGACGCCGTACGCCTGGCCGCCGAGCACCCCGACCGCGAGGTGGTCTTCCTCGCCGTCGGCTTCGAGACGACGGCGCCCGCGAACGCGACGGCGGTCCTGCACGCGGCCCGTCTGGGCCTGACGAACTTCTCGATGCTGGTCAGCCACGTTCTGGTGCCCCCGGCCATGACGGCGCTGCTGGAGGACCCGGACTGCGAGGTGCAGGCCTTCCTCGCGGCCGGGCACGTGTGCGCGGTGATGGGCTGGCGCGAGTACGAGCCGATCGCCGCCCGCCACCGGGTGCCGATCGTGGTGACCGGCTTCGAGCCGCTGGACCTGCTGGAGGGCATCCTCATGGCGGTGCGGCAGCTGGAGTCGGGCCGGTCGGAGGTGGAGAACCAGTACGTGCGGGCCGTGCGCCGCTCGGGCAACACCCAGGCGCAGGACGCGGTCCGTGAGGTGTTCCAGGTCGCCGACCGGTCCTGGCGGGGCATCGGGGCGCTGCCCGACAGCGGCCTCGAACTCGCCGAGAAGTACCGGGAGTTCGACGCGGCCCGCCGCTTCGACGTGGGCGGGCTCAGTCCCGTGGAGGACCCGGAGTGCATCGCGGGCGCGATTCTCACCGGGGCCCGGCTGCCCACCGACTGCGCGGCGTACGGCACCCGTTGCACACCCCGTCACCCCCTCGGCGCGCCGATGGTGTCGTCCGAGGGCACCTGTGCCGCCTTCCATGCGGCCGGACGCACCCGTACGAGGAGCACGCCATGACTCTCGACTGTCCCGTCCCGAACCACGAGGACGAGGTCGTCCTGCTCGGCCACGGCGCCGGCGGGCGCCTGACCGCGGAGCTGCTCGACCGGGTCGTGCTGCCCGCCCTCGACGCGGGCGACGGCCCGCTGGAGGACGCCGCGCTGCTGCCCGGGCGGCCGGATCTGGTGATGAGCACCGACAGTTTCGTCGTCAGTCCGCTGTTCTTCCCCGGCGGGGACATCGGGTCCCTCGCCGTCCACGGCACGGTGAACGACCTCGCGATGCGGGGCGCGTGGCCGCTGGCGCTGTCCGTCTCCCTGATCGTGGAGGAAGGACTGCCGCTGGCCGAACTGCGCTCCGTGATGGAGTCGTTGGGCAAGACCGCGCAGGAGGCGGGGGTGCCGGTGGTCACCGGGGACACCAAGGTGGTGGGGCGGGGTGCCGCCGACCGGCTCTTCGTCAACACCACGGGCGTCGGGCGGCGGCACCCGCTGCTCAGGCCTTCCGCGGCGCTGGCCCGTCCCGGGGACGCGGTGCTGCTGTCCGGGCCGATCGGGCTGCACGGCACGACCGTGCTCAGTACCCGTGAGGGCCTCGGCTTCGAGAGCGACATCGCCTCGGACTCCCGGCCGCTGCACCGGCTGGTGGACGCGCTGGCTCCACTCGGCGGCGCCGTGCACGTGCTGCGCGATCCCACCCGGGGCGGTCTGGCGGCGGCCCTCAACGAGATCGCGCGCGACTCCTCGGTGGCCGTGGAGATCGACGAAGCCGCCGTCCCCGTGCCCGAGGCGGTGGCCTCCGCCTGCGATCTGCTGGGCCTGGACCCGCTGGTCGTCGCCAACGAGGGCTGCCTGGTCGCCTTCGTCGCCGCGCACGCGGCCGACGACGCGCTGGCCGCCCTGCGCTCCCGGCCCGAGGGCCGGGAGGCGGTGCGGCTCGGGGAGGTGCTGCCGGACGGGCCGCGCGGCCGGGTCACACTGCGCACGCTGGTCGGCGCCCGGCGCATCGTCGACATGCCGCTGGGCGAGCAACTGCCGCGGATCTGCTGAGCGCTGCGTTCGACGTGCCGCGACGGGCGGGTGGTTCGCCGCGGCGCCGTCGTGACCGGTCACTCCCCCACCCTCGGCTTCGCTCGCGCGGAGGGAGCCGCATCGCGGCGGAGCCGCGCGCCCGGGGCGCCGCCGAACCTCAGTCGACTTCACCCGGCCGGCTCGGGTCCGTACTGCCGGCCGCGGTCGAACCGCCGTGCACTGTCCGATCAGCCACAGCCAGGCCATGATCACTGTACAGCTCGATATTGGCTCCCCACCGGCCCCCCGCCCATACTCCTGCACCGGACGGCCAACCCGTACCACGATCCCCCGGCAAGGAGTCCCAGCCGTGAACGAGTCGACATCCGACGCGCCCCGCCCGACCAGCTCCGCGAGCGACCGGTCCCTCACCCGCCGCCACTTCTGGCAGCTCGGCACCGCCGCGGCGCTGGGCACGGGGGCAGCGGTCCTGCTTCCGGGGCAGGCGACCGGGGCCACGGAGGCCAGGAGCAGGACCTCCCAGTACTACTTCGACCGGGCTGCCCGACTGGCCGGCGACAACCCGATTCTCACCGATCTCGTCGCAGGGCTCGCCGCCGGTTTCAGCATCCCCTTCCCTCCCGCGCCAGCGCCGCTGAAGATCTTCGACGACGTCGCCGTGGTGAGCATCGGCTTCGTGTCCGCCACGGCGATCCTCACCTCGGACGGCATCATCCTCATCGACGCCCTGACGTCGCCCGCCGACGTCCAGCAGACCCTCGTCCCCGGTCTGCGGGCCCTCGCCCTGGACCCGTCGACGATCAAGTACGTCGTCGTCTGCCACGCGCACGGCGACCACTTCGGCGGCGCGCAGTACCTCGCCGACACGTACGGCACCCGCGTGCTGATGGCCCCGGCCGACTGGGAGATGATCGCCGCCAATCGGCCCGCGAACGCGCCCACCCGCGACCTGGACATCACCGACGGCCAGAGACTGACCCTCGGGAACACCACGGTCACGCTCCACCACACGCCGGGCCACACCCCCGGAAGCGTCTCCCCCATCTTCCCCGTCCGCTGGCACGGCAAGGCGCACCGCGCAATGCTCTGGGGCGGCACCAACCCTCCCGCCGCCACCGCGGACAAGCAGACCTACCTCGCCTCCGCCCTTGCCTTCGCCTCCCGGATGAGGCGGGCCGGGGTGGACGTCGAACTCAGCAACCACGGATTCTGCGATCACGGCCTGGCGCGCATCGAGGAGGTGCGCGCCTCGCCGGACAGCCGCGACAACCCGTTCGTCGTCGGCACCTCCGGCGCACAGCGGTTCATGAAGGTCATGGAGAACATGCTGCGCGGCCGCATCCTCCTGGACCAGGAGTCCACCGCCACGGCCACGGCGACCGCCGCCACCCCCGCGGCGGCCTGCGGCTGCTGACAGGCAAGGCGAAGGCCCATGTGCCGGCCCAAGTGCGGCTTGGGCCTGTCTCCTTGATCCGCGCACATTTGGTTCGCGTGGTTCGACTGCCCGGTGGCAGGGTGCAGCTATGGATCAAGCAGAGGTATTGCTCATCGGAGGGCGCGCTGGCGTCGGCAAGACGACGGTGGGATGGGAGGTCTCAGCACGACTGCGTGCTGCGATGGTTGCTCACTGTGTGATCGAAGGTGACTTCATGGGACAGGCCCATCCCGCTCCGGAGGGGGACCCCCACCGCAGGAAGATCGCTGAGTGCAATCTGACGGCGCTCTGGTCGAACTATGCCGAGCTCGGGTATCGCCGTTTGATCTACACGCAGACGGTGAGTGTTCTGGCCGAGAACGAGGGCATGTTCCGGCGCGCCATGGGAGCGAATGTCAGGATTGTGCGGGTGGTGCTCACCGCGTCCGACGCCACCGCTCGTGACCGGTTGACCGGTCGGGAGCTGGGCTCGGAGCTGGAGCAGGAGTTGGAGAGCAGCGCCCGCAAGGCGCGGATTCTGGATGAGCAGGCGCCCCCGGACACGGTGTGGGTGGCGACTGACGGACGGACCGTGGACGACATAGCGCGCGAGGCTGTAGGTGCTACCAGATGGCTGGCGAGCGTATCCGGATAGGTTCAGGTCGCCGGTCTCGTCGCTCATCAGCGCCGCCTGGTCGTCCGCCATGCTCTGCGCTCGTCCAACGTCGGCCAGAGTAATGGCGGCCGACCTGGCGACGCAGACTAGAGTCCTTCAGACAGTCAAGGTGTCCGGAGACGGGGCTGCACTACTTCCGTGCTTCGGCCGCGAGCGTGCGGGGTCGTCCGCAGTCCCGGGCCAGGAGGACATGTGCAACGCGGCGAAGTGTGGTGGGTCGAGTTCGAAGAGCGGCGGCCGGTCGTACTCCTGTCGGGAGACGAGGCGCGCGGGTTCCGGGCGATGCAGGTCGTCGCTCCGGCTGACGTCGACATCAGCGGTCTGGGAGTCGAAGTGGCAATAGGAGCTACGGAAGGGCTGCCCTTCGAAGGCGTACTGCGATTCGGCTTCTCGCATCCCGGCATCACCCCTTGCACCTGGCTGACCACACTGTCCCGGAACGACCTGATCGAGCAGGCGGGCGCCCTGCCCCCTGCGAAGCTCAGTGCGATCGAGGATGCGCTCCGTCTCAGTGAACAGGAGAAGGAGTGGACCCCAGCTACGGCTGCGAAGCTCAGCGACATCAGGGACGCCCTCCGTCTCGGCGAGCTCAAGTAGGCGGAGAATCGAACCATCGGCGTTCACCACGCTGAGCACGGGCGTGCCTCCCCGGCCCGCACTGCAACGCGGGCCTACGGCGCCGTCCGCGTCCCGCACAAGGCTGATCCACAGGTCTTGAACATTGCTCCCCGAGAAAGGCGTCCGCTGGGCTGACGCCCACTCGCGAAGGCAGCACGAGCGAAGGGTTCCCGGTCAACGCACCCGGTCGCACCAAGGACCTTCCGGTACCAGGGCAGCGAGAACGGACATCAATGCCGGCGGCTCGATTCGATCCGCCAACGTGTTCAGGTCCGACCATGCGACCCAGGCGTGTTCACGGAGATTGACCTGCTCATCGGGCAGGAGACCGGCAGGACTCAACGTCGGCCGCTCCTCGGCGAAATGGGCCACGAAGAAGTCCTCCGCCCCGACAAATCGCTTCCCGTTCCACCAAACGTCACGTTCGACCGACACGGACCGGTCACGGACCGCCGCGGGGTCCAGACCGGTCTCCTCCGCCAGTTCTCGCCGAGCCGCGATCAGCGGTGTCTCGCCCGGTTCGATGCCGCCACCAGGCGGCTCCCAGAGCATCACCCCGTCAAACGGATCACGCCAGTGGAGAAGGAGTAGGCGCTGAGCGGCATCCAGGCAGATCACCCGCACGGCGGGCCGATGTGTCGTCTCCACAGCCCTGACCCTACTTGACCGCGCCATGACCACCCCGGCGAACGTTGGCGGCCAACCCGACGGCAGGAGGTGACCCGATGGGTTTGGCCTGACCGCAATGCCGGGGCCGCGTTCGTCGGTGTGCTGGGCACCCTTGCGTTGTGCGGTCGCTTGAGACGGCGGAGCGGCCGGGGGGCCGACCGGCTGTCCGAGCCCGCCCGGCTGCTGGAGGCGCAGCCGCACGTGGTGACATCTGCACACCCATCGAGGGCCCCACCCCCTACGCGCACGCCGTGGCCGAGGCCGCCATCCACACGGTCGTCGAGAAGACGAAAGGTCGCACTCGGCGTCTGCGGACGCGACTTCGGCACCTTCTACGTCCATGAACACGCCTGCTTCTCTGAACCAGGCATGGACGCTTGGAGCTCAGGCAGCGCCCGTCGACATGTCGATGGATGCCGCGAAGGCCGCGAGGGTGGTGAAGTCGTCGTTCCGCAGGCCAATCCGTGGATTGACGTGGTGGAGCAGGACGGCTGCGTGATGGTTGGCAGCCACGTGTGCATGATCCGCGTCGCTGTGTTCGTCGTCCACCCAAGCGAACGGTCGGCCGTTGGCGTACTGCACCAATGGCTCCGACTTCCAATGAACGCCATCAGGGCGCTCGTTGAGCAGGGCATCACCGAAGTCGACGAACGGCAACTCAGGCAGACCGAGCGTAGGTCCGATCCACTTGTTCGCGTCACTCATCCAGGTTGTGGCCCAGCAGATCTCGTATCCGAGAGCCAGCAGCGCCGGCCCGTGATCGGGGTTGAGCCATACCCGTAGTGGCCTTGTGCGGGTCCGCAGGCTCCCGTGCCCCCCGGATGCCCCGCTCTCCAGTGGGACGCGAAGGGTGGTCCTCGGGGCGCTTCTCGGGCTTCGCCGCATACGGATTCAGGGGTCCGTCGACGTCGAGGAACAGCAACGGCCGACTCATGGCACCCCCATCTCTGCGCCCCCAATGTTACGGATACCGCTTCTTCGGCGGTCCGGTACGGGCGGATGGAGGGCGTCTTCGGGAAGTCGTGCGACAGGGAGGCGCACAGGGGCCACGGTGCAGGCGTTCCTGGCCGTGGCTGACGTACCGACAGCCCACGGGTGTGGCGGGTCCGACGTGCGGGACCGCCACACCCGTAGGTGCACGTCAGCAGTCGCAGGATGCGGGCCGTGCACCACGTCCTTCGTGAACAGCGGTGCGTCGGAGGTGTCCGCGTCGCGGTTGGGCGCGTTGGCCGGCTTGAGCGAGGTCAGAGCGGAAGCGGCTCAGGCGTTGACGGTGGCCTGTTCGTCGTCCTTGTGGTCGGTCGCGGTGTCGCCGAGTGGCACGTCCTTGCGCTCCTGTACGAAGAAGGAGGTGACGAGGCCCACGACGGTGACGGCGGCGAGGTAGACCGCGACCGAGTAGATGGTGCCGGTGCTGGTCTCCAGGGCCTCGGCGATCATCGGGGCGAAGGCACCGCCGAGGACGGCACCGATGGCGTACGACAGCGCGGCGCCGCTGTAGCGGACGGCCGTCGGGTACATCTCGGAGAACAGGGCGGACTGCGGGCCGTAGGTCAGGCCAAGACCGACGCTGTAGAGGATCAGGGCCAGGACGATGTAGCCGGTGTGGGCCGTGTTGAGCAGGCCGAAGAAGGGGAACATCCAGGCGAGTTGGATGACGAAGCCGATCTGGTAGACGCGGATGCGGCCGATCCTGTCCGACAGGATGCCGCCGACCATGGTGCTGGTCAGCCAGATGACCGCGGCGACCATGACACAGATCAGGATCGTCGTCTTGTCGATCTTGAGTTGGTTGACTGAGTAGGCCTGGATGTAGCCGCCGGCGGTCATGTAGCCGACGGCGTTGTTGGCGGCGAAGAGCAGGGCCCCACCGATGACGAGCGGCCAGTGGTTCTGGAACAGGGCGGCGAGCGGGGTCTTCGCGGCGTTGCCGGTCTTCTTCAACTCCTGGTAGACCGGGCTCTCCTCGACCTTGTGGCGGATGACGAGGCCCACGGCGACGAGACCGACGCTCAGCAGGAAGGGGATGCGCCAGCCCCAGGCCAGGAACTGGTCGTCCGTGGTGAGGGCGGTGATGAGGGCGAGGACGCCGTTGGCCAGGAGCAGGCCGAGGGGGGCACCGAGCTGGGGGAAGGCGCCGAATCGGCCGCGCTTGCCGGTGGGAGCGTGCTCCACCGCGATCAGGGCGGCCCCGCCCCACTCGCCGCCGGCCGACAGGCCCTGCAGGATGCGCAGGAAGACGAGGATGATCGGGGCGGCCACGCCGATGGAGTCCTGGGTCGGCACCAGGCCGATGAGGGTCGTGGCGGCGTCCATCAGCAGCAGGGCAGCGATCAGCATGGCGCGGCGGCCGAGCCGGTCACCGAGGTGGCCGGCGAGAGCCGCGCCGACCGGCCGGAAGAAGAAGCTGACGCCGATGGTGGCGAAGGCGATGAGCATCGAGTCTTCGCCGAAGCCCTGGAAGAACAGCTGGTTGAAGACCAGGCCGGTGCTCAGGGCGTAGATGAAGAAGTCGTACCACTCGATGGTGGTGCCTGCCATGGCGGCGAGTGCGACCGTGCGCTGCTGGCGGCCGGTTGCCGTTGCGGGTTGGGACATGGCACGTCCGATTCGTCGTCGGGTCATCGTCGGCCCGGGGCGGGAAGGTGAGCGGAGGAGGTGGGGAGAGAGGGGGTGGGGACAGAGGGTGGGGGGACAGAGGGTGGGGGGTGCCTGTGCGGGGGCCCGGGGTGGGGCGTGGCGGGGCGCGGGGAGGGGTCAGACGGCGTGGTCGGGGGTGGTTCGGTCGTTGCGACGGCGCACCGTGGTGAAGCTGGTTCGGCCTGCCTGTGTGCGGTCGCCCGTCCGGGAGGATTCCTCGGTCGAGCGCGCGGCCGCGTCGTGGGTCACCGGCATCAGTGGCTCACCGGACCACTGGGCGGTGAGCCGCATCGCGCGGGCCCGCTGCAGAGGCCGCGGTGCCGGGGACGCTGCGGCCAGTGCCGGGCCGGGCACATGGAGACCGTGGTGGCGCGGGATCATCGAGCTCCGCTCGCCGGGGTCGGCCAGGGTGGATCCGTCGAGCGGGTGGGTCAACAGGGGTCCGTCCTCGCCCGGCGCCCGCACGGTGATGTGGTGGAAGACCATCTCGGGCCGGCCCGGATGGCCGAAGACGCGGTAGCGCGCGGCGCGTTCGAGCCGCGCCCGCCCCTCCGCCTCGGTCATGCCCGCGGGCTTCGTCGTGCGCGCCCAGGCGTCCAGAACGGTCACTGCTGTGCTCCTCGGTTGCTTCACGGGCGCCGCCTCTGGGGGGAAGCGTGCCTCGATGTCCAGGAGCATGGGCGGGGGAACACCCGACCGCCAATGTCGAGACCGCCATGAAGAAGGGCGGGGCACTGTACGGGCCGACACTACGGCTGGGGCAATGCGGCCAACTCCAGCGTCAGCAGCAGGCGCCGGGTCGGGTCGGCGAGCGCTACCCCAAACAGCTGTTCGGCTCGTCGAAGCCGCAGTCGCAGGGTGTTCTGGTGGATGTGGAGCTCGCTGCTGGCCGCGGCGACGTCCCCGAAGTGCCGTAGGTATGCCGCGAGGGTCGCCACGTACTCGGTGTTGTGCTCGCAGTCGTACGCCCGCAGGCGTTCGCCGATGCCGGTGCGCAGTTCGGCGTCGGCGCGCACGGAACCGACGAGCCGCCGCAGTACCAGTTCCGGCCGCAGGTCCTCGGTGCGGTAGGCGCCCGGATCGGCCCCCTGCTCCCGCAGGTGGTCCAGAGCCGCGTCGAGGTCGCGGCGGGCCCGGAGCAGTGGGGACAGGGCGCCGACGGAGGGTGAGCTGACCGCGACGAACGAGCGATGCAGACTGTGCCGGGCCCGGTCCAGGAGGTGGTCGAGGAGGACTCCGGTGGACACGGGCCCGGAACCGGCGGTCGGCAGCAGGACGTACACGCGGTCGCCGAGCAGGGCGGCCGCCGGTTCGTAGCCGAGCGAACGGCCGTCGAGGACGGCGAGGTCCACCAGGCGCAGCAGCGCGGCCCGCCGCCGGGCCGCGGCACCGGGGTCGGAGTCCTCGTCGGCCGTCGACTGCACGACCTCGCTCATCCCGACCAGGACGCCGGGGAGGCGGACGCTGTCGGGGAGGCCGCTCTGCTCTGCCCGGCCCTCCAGCACGGAACGCAGCGCGCGGTCACGGCTCTCCTGCTCCGCGTCCGCCTGGCGGCGCAGGGCCAGCATGTGCAGTGCCGCGACCCGGGCCGCCTCCTGCAGGGTGGCACCGCACTCCGGGAGCGGGGCGTCGTCGGGGAACACCACCCACAGGGAGCCGAGGACGTCCTCGCCCGCCCGGATGACCACGGCCAGTCGCGGCAGGCTGCCGGGCCGCTTGTGGCCGACGACCGTGTCGCTCGTCCACACCTTCCGGTCCAGGTGGTCGGCGATCGCGTCCTCGGGCACCCGGCGGCCCAGGATGCCGCTCCGGCGGGTCTCGTCGATGGGTTGGTCGGGCAGGTTGGAGTAGGCGACGACGACCTGCTGGGTGTCCATGATGGCGACGGCTCCGCCGACGATGCCGGCCACCGCGTTGGCCAGGGAGAACAGATCGCCCCCCGTGGGCGGGCCGCCGGGTTCTGAGTCCGCCGCGCCCGCCGCCATGACCGTGGTGACCAGGCGTTGGACACGAGTCCACGGCATCCGTGGATTGACCGCCAGCACGGGGACCCCGCTGGGGCGGATACGGGCCAGCAGGTCGTCCGGGACGGGGACCTCGCACTTGACGGCGAGCGCGCAGGACGTGTCCGCCGCCGTCCGCAGGGCGGCGTCGAGGGCGGCGGCGTCCGCGAGGTCCACGCCGACCCCGAGCAGAAGGTGCCCGGTCGCGGTCGCCCGCACGACCTCGTGCGAGTCCAGCAGTTCGACACCGGCGACTCTCGGCTCGGCCGCACTCCCCTCCGACAGCACGCTGACGACGTCGTCCTGCAGAGCCTCGACGAGCTGTTCCAGGAGCATTGCGGTCACGCGCCTCCCTCTCACCCGGAGATCACATGTGGATGGCGGAACTTACATCAGCGGGTGACCACGTGTGTAGGTCCCGACATTGCCGCTCATCCGTGCCGCGGCGCATGCTCACTGCCGTGGGAGATCGGATCGGCGTCGTCGGACCGTGCGCGGTCGGCGCCGACGATCTCGGTTGATCACCGGCCCGGCGGGGAGAGTTCCTCCCCACGCCTCCCGCCTCGTCCGGACCGGCTCCCCTCGTACTCGGGACATGTCCGCTCTGCCGGGACATGGTCGCTCCGTCTGGCCCGGAGGCCCCTCTTGCCCTTCCACACGCTGCTCGGCTTCGCCGACCTCTGGTGCGGTGGCATCGCCCTCGTGTCCTTCACCGGCGCGGTGGTGTGGGGGCAGGTCTCCGTCGGGCGACAGGTTCTGACACCTCGTCACCGGCTGATGGCACAGGCGGCGCACCGGGCGACGGGGGTGCTGGGAATCGGCTCGCTCGCCCTGCATGTCATCGCGAAGATCGAGTACGGCCGAGCAGCGCCCGCGGCCGTGGTGCCGTTCGCCGACCCGCACCAGCGATTCCTGGCCGGGCTCGGTGCGCTGGCCCTCTGGCTGATGGTGGCGGCGGCGGTGACGGGCGCGGCGCGCAGCGCGTTCGTCGCCCGGCGGCATCCCGGACGGTGGCGGTTGCTGCACGGCGTCGCCTACCTGGGATGGTGCTCGTCCTTGGTGCACGGTCTGAAGGCCGGGCAGCCGGAGTCGAGCCCGTGGGTGACGGCCGGCTACGGCGCTTGCCTGCTGGCCGTCGTGGTGGTGCCGGTGTGGCGTGCGGTCCGTCGGGCGGGGGCGGGGACGGACGACCGGTTCGGGGTGGACTGGACACTGTGTGACGGACACGGGTTGTGCGCGGGCATGGTGCCGGAACTGATCCGGATCGGACCGGACGGCTATCCGTTCGTCTCCACCAGTCCCATTCCCCCCTATCTGGCGGCCCGGGCGCAGGCCGCGGCACGCCGGTGCCCGACACTGGCCCTGCGCGTCGAGGGAATCCGCTCCGGCCGGTGACGCCCCCGAGGGGATGTCCGTCCCTGCTCGGAGGCTGTGCCGCCGGGCACTTGCGGGCGCCGCCGCAGACGGCGCTCCGGGTGGCCGTACCGAACGGCATCGGCGGTCGGCCTTCCGATGACCGGCGGCCCGGCGTCCTTCACCTCGACGCCTGCGCCCACGGCCTCCGTCCTGGTCGATGCCCGGCCCTTCACCGAGGCGACGCGGCGGACCTCAGCGTGCGTACCGCCAGGGGGGCGCCGCTGCGGGCTTCCCTGGGCTTCCCTGTCCGTCCCCGGCAGAGAATGCTGCTCGCCGCGTCGGTGTCAGCGCGTCACGGGCGGCCGGGTGGCTCGCTCCAGCTGCTGGATGACCGAGGTGTAGGCCTCGCCGCTGGCGTGGTGGAGGCCGATCTCGCAGGTGCGGTTCGCGCTGAGATGGGCTTGTGCGTCGAGCTGCCTGACCTCGTGCGCCTCGGGTGCGCCGGCACTCTCCGTCAGTTCCCGGTGCAGGAAGCCGCGGTCGCCGGCGAACCCGCAGCAGGACTCGTCGATCGGCTGGCCGACGGTGTCGGCGACCGCCTGCGCCACGGTCTTCAACGCCGATCCGTGGTCGGTCTGATGCATCGAGCAGGTGGTGTGAACCACAGCCGTGGGGACCCGTGCGGTGACCGTGAGATGCGGCAGCAGCTCCCGCTGGGCCCAGTCGACGGCGTCGTGGATGGTCAGCCCGCTGTGGCGGTGCCGGTCGGCGGGGCTCAGGCGGGGCACCACGTCGCGCAGGGCACCGAGTGAGCAGGAGGAGGCGTCCATGACGATCGGCAGCCGCCCTTCGTCGCTCCATCGCCACAGCCGCTCCACGAGCACCGCCGCCATGGCGTCGTGCCCGCCCTCGTACCCCTTGCTGTGCCAGATGGTGCCGCAGCAGGTGCCCGCCACGTCCGCGGGGATCCACATCGGTTTGCCGGCCCGCTCCGCGAGCGTGACGAGGGCCTGGACCACCGTCGGGCCACTCTGGCCCGCGGGCACGCCGAAGATGCGGTTGACGCAGGCGGGCACGTAGACGGCGTGCGCCCCGGCCCGCCGCGTGGCGGGCAGACCTTTCGGGGCGGCTTCCGGCACCTCCGGCAGCCAGGCGGGGAACTGCTCGGTGCCGAGGACGGCACGAGCCGCGGACGTGACGGCACGCAGCGGCGCGTCACCGACGACGTCGGCGGTGCGCCGGGCGACGCCGACGGCGAGTCGGGCGCCCCCCTCCAAAGCCGCGAAGTGCCGTGCGGCCCAGGTGGCGGCGCGCTCGGCGAAGGGGCCGTGCTGGGCATGCCGCAGCTTCTTCATCGCGGCACCGGTGTCGATGTCGACGGGACAGCTCACCGCGCAGCTCGCATCCCCGGCGCAGGTGTCCACAGCGTCGTAGGCGTAGTCCTGGGTGAGGGAGAGCACGAGCGGGGAGTCGGCGCGGTGACGGGCCATCTCCCGCTGGAGCACGATGCGTTGGCGGGGAGTGGTGGTCAGATCGCGGCTGGGGCAGGCCGGTTCGCAGAAGCCGCACTCGATGCACGGGTCCAGGGCCGCGTCGACCGCGGGCAGGGTCTTGAGGTTGCGGACGTTGGCGTCCGGGTCGTCGTCCAGGATCACGCCCGGGTTGAGGATGCCGTGCGGATCGAGGGCGATCTTGAGCCGCCACATGAGTCCGACGGCGACGCCGCCCCACTCCTGGACCACGAACGGCGTCATGTTGCGTCCGGTGCCGTGTTCGCCCTTGAGCGCGCCTCCGTAGGTGTTCAGCACCAGGTCGGCGAGATCCTGCATGCAGGTGCGGTAGCGGCTGACGGCCTCGGGCGAGGAGGGGTCGAGCATGAGCGGGAAGTGCAGGTTCCCGGCGGAGGCGTGCCCGGCGATGGGTGAGGCGAAGCCGTGGGACTGCAGGAGCTGGAACAGGTCGCGGGCGGCGTCGGCGACCCGGTGCGGGGGGACGCAGACGTCCTCCACGAGCAGCACGGTGCCCGGCGGGCGGGTGCTGCCGACGGCGGTGAGCAGGCCCTTGCGGACCCGCCAGTACGCGCCGGCGGTGGCCGCGTCCCGGGTGAACTCCCCCACCACGGGGACGGGTGAGGCCGCGAGCACCGCCTCGGCGCGCTCCTGCCGGGCTTGGAGGTCGTCGAGGTCGGCGGCCCGGAACTCCACCAGCAGGGCGGCGTCCTCCGCGTCCTCGGCGAGTTCGGCGAGCCAGCCGGGCGCTCCCGACACGGTGGAGGTGGAGCGCAGCGAGGGGGCGTCGAGGAGTTCGACGGCATGGGCACCGGCCTCGACCAGGGCCGGGACGAGGGCGGCTGCCTCGTTCAGACCCGGCAGGCGCAGCAGCGCGGTGGCGTGGTGGCGGCCGAAGGGCACGGTGTCGAACACGATCTCGTCGAGGAAGCCGAGGGTGCCCTGGGAGCCGACCATGAGCCCGCGCAGGATCGCCGCGGGGGTGTCGGCGTTCAGAAAGGCGTCCAGGCGATAGCCGTTGGTGTTCTTGATGGAGAACTTGGACCTGATGCGGTCGCACAGCTCCGGATCGGCCTCAAGTTCCTTCTTGATGGCCATGAGTTCGCGCACCAGGGCGGGCTCCGCGCTCGCGAGGCGTTCGTCGGCGTCGGGAGCGGCGGTGTCGACGACGGTGCCCGAGGCGAGCACGACACGCAGGGATCGCACCGTGTGATACGCGTTGTGCACCACTCCGCACGACATGCCGCTGGCGTTGTTGGCGACGACACCGCCGACGGTGGCGGCGGCGCTGCTGGCCGGGTCCGGGCCGAGCATCCGGCCGTGCCGGGCGAGTTGCGCGTTGGCCCGCGCGATCACGGTTCCGGGACGGGAGCGCAGCACCCGGCCGTCCTCCTCGACCACGGCTCCGGCGAAGTGTCGACGCACGTCGACCAGGATGCCCGCCCCCTGGGACTGTCCGTTCAGGCTGGTTCCCGCGGCACGGAAGGTCACCGGCAGGCCGTGACGGGAGGCGAAGCCCAGGACGGCCGCGACATCCGTCGCGTGACGGGCCGTCACGACCACGCGGGGCACATAGCGGTACGGGCTCGCGTCGGAGGCGTACCGTGCGAGATCGGTGGGACGGGAGAGCACCTGCTCCGCGCCGACCAGCGCCGCCAGTCCGTCACGCAGCCACTGCGGGGTGCCGACGGGGCCGCCGCCGTCCGCTTCCCCGGCCTCTCGGCGGGCGGGAAGCGCGGCGCGCAGCCGAGCCAGTTTCTTCATGTCGACTCTCCTGAGATCCTCGGCGACCCGCGACCCGCGACCCGCCGTACGGCAGACGCCGCGCCACGGAGACGCGCGGCCCGGCGCTGCCGCGGTGCGACGGACGCAGGCGCCGAGCACCGCATGGCGGCATGGCCGACGAAGACGAGAAGGACGGCGACGACGGTCATCGCGGGGCGGGCTGCGGTTCCTTCGAGTCTGTCTCCGGGACTTCACCGCTGCCATGTTGAGTTCACTCAAGAGCGGGGAGTTGAATGAGGGAATTACACAAAGGCGAACGCCCGGCAGGAGTGAGCATGTCCCGAGCGGAAGCGTCGGCCTCGGCGACCCTCACCTCTTTGCTGGACGCGGTGGGCGACACCCTGCTGACGCCGCTGGAGGCCCCCTTCGGCCTCGATGTCCCGGTGGACGAGCTGGAGATCCTCGACCCGCCCCACCCCATCGGCGCGGTCCCGCGGACGATGCTGTTCGCCATCGGTGCAGGCCCCGACTCCCCGGAAGCGGAAGCTGCCCTCACCGTGGCCGCCGAGGCCGGGTACACCGCCCTGGTCGTCAAACTTCACGGCAAGGACCCGGCCGGGCTGCGCTCGCTCGCGCGCGAGCAGGGCATCGCTCTGCTCGCGGCGGACGACGAAGTCAACTGGCGCCACCTCGACGGTCTTCTCTCCGCGGTTCTCGCCACTCGGTCCGGACACGGCCCGGCGGGCGGCGACGGGGAGTGGGACGACCTGTTCGACCTCGCCAACGCGACCGCCGCCCAGCTGCACGGCGCGGTGGCGATCATGGACGATCGTTACCGGATCATCGCCTACTCCACCATCTCCGGTCAGCCCACGGACGAGGCACGGCGCCAGGGGATTCTCGGCCGGGAGGTCCCCCAGGCTTTCCGGGCCGTGCACGCCGACCCACGTCTACGGCAACGGCCCTGCCCCGTACGGTTCACCGGGCACGGCACCCTGCCCCGCGTCGCCGTCGGCATCCTGGCCGGCCGCGTCGTGCTGGGGTCCCTCTGGGTCATCGACGCCGACGACAGCCTGGGGCCGGAGGGGGAACGGACACTCCAGGACGCCGCGGACCTCGCGGCCCTGCGTCTGCTGCGGCACCGCAACTCCCGTGACCTGGCTCGCAGAGCCCGTGAACAGGCACTGCGCGGCGCCCTCCTGGGCGAGGACCTCCCCCACACCGGTGCCCTCGGCTCCCCCGGCCCCGGCTTCGTCGTGGCCGCCTTCGAGCACGCCGAGACGGAGAGCGACGTCAGCGAACCCGAGATGGCCCACATCATCGAACTGATCACCGGGTACGCGCAGGTCCA
Source organism: Streptomyces sp. TRM68416 (assembly GCF_014596915.1). Classification (GTDB taxonomy): domain Bacteria; phylum Actinomycetota; class Actinomycetes; order Streptomycetales; family Streptomycetaceae; genus Streptomyces. The sequence goes on along the minus strand of NZ_JACVWU010000017.1, from coordinate 167,277 downwards.
GCACTTCAGGGCGAGCACCGTTCAACTCGACGGGGTGGTCTACACACTGCTGCCCGCCGACCCGTCCACGGCCGGTGCGGTGGGCGGCGCACTGGCGAGCAGCGTCCTGGAGCGCATCCGGGTCATGCTGGGGGTGCGCCTGCGGGCCGGGATCGGCGGCCATGCGGCCACCCTGTCGGCAGTGCAGCGCTCACGCCAGGAGGCGGACACCGCGCTGGGCGTGCTGGCCCACCGCGGCCAGGACCACGCCGTCGCGGACTTCCAGGAAGTGCGCGCGGAGTCCTTCTTCCTGCGGCTGCGTGCGGATCTGGACGCCTTCGACGAGGTGCGGCCGGTGGGGCTGGAGGCGATGCGGGAGCACGACGCGCTCAACGGCACGGAGTACACGAGCACCGTCTACGCCTACCTGCGCTGCCTGGGCGACAGCGCGCGGGCGGCGGCCGAGATGTACGTGCACCCCAACACCCTGCGCTATCGCATCAAGCGCGCGGGTGAGCTGTTCGGCATCGACCTCAAGGACCCCGACGAGGCACTGCTGCTCTGGCTCCGGCTGCGACTGCAGCACTGACTCCGCGGTCCGTGCCGCGCCCGCAGACGGGTTCGATCACGTGCCGATGCGGCAGCGCAGCGTGGCGTGTGCGTGTGGGGGTGCGTGAACGGCAGCTCGACGGTCGGCGCGCTGTCGCCCCGCCGCGACAGGAGCGGTATTCGCCGTGTACGGGCTCGGCGGGCCGGCCGGTGCCTATGCCGCGCCGCGCGTGGTCCGGCGGATCGGCATCGGCCCGGCCGTCGTGACCGGCTTCCTGGGCCTCAGCCTGCCCATGGTGCTGGTCCCCCTGGCCGACGGCCCGGCACCGTTCGTGATCGCGACGCTGGCCGCTGCGCACTTCGGCGCCGGCTGCGGGGGCGCGGTCCTGGACTCTTCCACCAACAGTTATCTGATCGCCGTCATCCCGCCCACGCTGCGCTCCCGCGTGATGGGCGTGGTGCAGACCGCCAACTTCGGAGTGCGCCCGATCGGCGCGGTACTGGCCGGCGCGCTCGGCACGGTCCTCGGCCTGCGGCCCGCCCTGTGGGTCGGCACGGTCAGCGCGGTCCTGAGTGTCCTGTGGGTTCTCGCGTCCGGAGTGCGGCGCGTCCGGGAACTGCCCGAGAGCGCGGCAGCCACTGCGGAGGAGAGCAAGTGAGCGCTGGTGCGGGTGACAGGTACCCCACGCTGTCGTAGGTCGTTTCCCGCCTCGTGGCGGGTCATCGCAGCGCCGCCGCCACCAGTCCACGGATCTCTGTGTCGGACACGCTTCCGCCGCTCACCAGACGGTCGAAGACCAGTCCGTCCATGCACGTCAGCAGTGTGACGGTACGGGTCTCGGCGTCCGCGACGCCTTGCGCGGTCAGGAAGGCGTGTACGACCCGTCGCCCGACGTTCTCCCGCGGCACGAGGATCTCCCGCAGTTCGGGGTGATGGACGCTCTCGATGGCGCACGCGTAGCGCGCGAGGGAACGTCGCCGCCCCTCCCCCGTGAGCCGTTGCGCGAGGAAGGCGGCGATCCCGGCCACCAGTTCTTCGGCGCTCCGCGGTACCGGTGTCCGGCTCCCGACCTCCTCAAGTTCCGCCTGGTCGAGGGCGACCAGGCGTCGGACGAGTGCGGTGAGCAGCGCCTGGCGGGTGCGGTAGTAGGCGGAGGTGGTGCCGGGCGGCAGGCCCGCCGCCCGGTCCACCGCGCGGTGGGTCAGGCCTCGCATTCCGGTCTCGGCGAGCACTGTGATGGCCGTGTCGGCAAGGACGGTACGTCGGTCGTCGGGCACCCCCCATTTCTACACCTGCAGAAGCCGGGGCTACCCTCCTTCTACATCTGTAGAAACCGTGCGGCGGGGCGGCTGGAGAGGGGCTGGGCATGGGCGGCAGTGCGGTGGTGGTCGGAGGCGGCATCGGCGGGCTGGCCGCGGCGATCGGCCTGCGTCGGATCGGCTGGGAGGTGACGGTCGTCGAGCGTGCTCGGGTCCTGGCTGACGTGGGCGCGGGCATCTCCCTGCACGCCAACGGCATCCGCGCCCTGGACGTCCTGGGCGTCGGCGCAGCGGTACGCGCGGCCGCTCGCCCCCAGTACACCGGGGGCACCCGCACGCCCGGCGGTGGATGGCTGGCCCGGATGAACGGGACCGTACTGGAGCGCAGGTTGGGCACGCCGATCGTCGGCATCCCCCGGGCGGTGCTGCACCGCCTGCTGCGCGAGGCGCTCCCTGCCGAGTGTCTGGTCATCGGGGCCGAGGTGATGTCCGTCGACCGCTCGGAGCCCGGCCGGGTGCGAGTGCCGGTCGGGGAGGGTGTCCTCGACGCCCGACCTGGTCGTGGCGGCCGACGGGGTCGACAGTCGACTGCGCGGCCAGTTGTTCCCCGGCCACCCGGGCCCGGTCCACAGCGGATCGACGGTCCTGCGTGCCGTCACCGAGCGTCCGGTGCCGTTGCGCACCGACTTCGAACTGACCTGGGGCAGGGGCGCCGAGTTCGGCCACATCGCCTTCACCGATGGTCGGGCCGAGTGGCACGCGGTGCTCAACTCGCCGCCCGGTACGCGGTATACGGACGCTCTTGCCGCGATGCGCCGTCGGTTCGGCGGCTGGCACGATCCGATCCCCGCGCTGCTGGACGCGACCCGCCCGGACACGGTCCTGCATCACGACATCCGCGAGTTGGCGACGCACCTGCCCGCCTTCACCGACGGCCGGGTCGCGCTGCTCGGGGACGCGGCACACGCCATGACCCCGAACCTCGGCCAGGGCGCCTGCCAGGCCCTGGAGGATGCGGCCACGCCGGCCGCCGCGCTCGCCACCGGGCCCACGGTCGAGTCAGCGCTGACCCGCTACGACGCCGAACGCCGCCTGCGCAGCCAGGCAGTGGCCCGGGCGGCACGCCGGGCCGGCCGGATGGGCCAGCAACTCTCGCACCCTCTTGCCGTGTCCCTGCGCAATACGGCACTCCGGCTGGCCCCGTCCGGCGTGACCGTCCGGGCCGTCCTGCGGCACGCCGACTGGACTCCGCCGAGCCTGGGCTGACGCCACCCCGGACGGCAACGGGCCTGATGGGTCGGGGGAAGGGTGGTGCAGTCGACGGCAGCCTCCCGGCCAGGACTTCGTGGGCTCGATCGTCCGGCGGTGTCGGCCGAGCCGGGTGCAGGACCCGATGCCCTTGCGGGGGATGCGATGCCGGATGCCTCGCTTGCGCAGCCATCCGCGCAGTTGGTCGTAGGCGTGGCCCTCAGCAGACGCGGCGGCTACCCGCAGGGAGCAGCCCTGCGGATCGCGTGCGCCCGCCGCCGGCTCCTGCCGGTGATCGAGGCGCACGACACCTCCTCCGACGCCACGGCCCTGGAACGCCCCTTGCAGGCCAGTCCGCGTCACCGCCCCGCCAGCACCCGCCCTCCCACCAGCACCTCGGCCGGTGAACGGCGGGGCGCCTGCCATGACTCGGTCGTGCGGCCGAGGCGCAGGATCACCTGCGGGAAGCGGTGGGCGGCCAGGTGGGTGCGCAACTCGGTGCGCAGTTCGGGCAGTTCGAGGGGCTGGGTGTGGAAGGCGGCCATGACCTCGCAGGTGGCCGCGTGCAGCAGCATCCGCTGGAGGGCCTGGCCTGCGCGCAGCCAGTCGGCGCGGTCGTCGCGCAGGGTGGTCAGGACGACGGCGGTGCCCGATGCGCGCCACCTGCGCCGGGCCGGCAGGGAGATCCGCCGGGCGAGGCCCAGGTAGTCGCGGCTGGGCAGGAACGTCCGGTCCGGGTGGTGCCGGCAGGCGTCCACGGGGACCCCGTAGGGGCCCACGGACCGGGCCAGTTCGGCGGTGTGCCCGTAGTCCGCGCGGTGCACGTTCTCCGCGGCGCGGACCATTCCGGCGAGGAAGTCGAGCCCTTCGGGTTCGTCGATGATCTGGAGGTCGGCGCCCTCCGCCCGGGCGTGGCCGCGCAGTTCGGCGAGGAGCGTGTCGGGCAGCGGTTCGGTGCCGAACGGGCCGCGGTGGGTGTGGCGCAGGGGTATCGCGCGGGCCAGACGGGCCTCGTCGGCGGTGGCCGCGGCATGGGCGGCGTAGCCCACCTGGGCCAGGAAGCCGGAGTCGCGGGAGTCCGGCAGGAGCGTGACGGCCGGGCGGAAGCCGAGGTGCCGTACGGCGATCCGTACGTTGAACAGGGCGGCGCCGCAGGCGATGACCGCCTCGCGGCCCGCCGGGTCGGTGAGGATCATCCGCCGGCCCCGGTCCAGATGGATCTCGAAGCCCTGGTCGCGGCCCTCCTCGGCGAAGAACCAGGGCTGGCTGTTGTGCGGCGAGGGCGCGAGCACGGCCGCGCGGGTCAGATGGTGAGCCGCGCGGCCGGCGTTCGCGTACGGCAGGGACATCAGGCATCCACCCTTCGTGACGGCGGGGTCAGTCCTGCTTCCCCGCCACTTCCTCGGCGACCTGGGCCGCCCATTCCTCGATCCGGCCGAAGTCCCGGAAGTCGCCGCCCTTTCCGTTGCGCACGATCATCCGGGCGATCCGGCCCTTCGCGCCCTCCTCCAGGCAGCCGCCGAAGGTCGCGTGCCCGCGTGCGTTCAGCCGGTCCATGGCCCGCCGCAGCCCGGGAACGGGCGGGATGTCCCGTTCCGAGGCCGAGGGGTCGAGCGGGCCGCTGCTGAACACGTACAGCGGACGTCCGGCCAGGGCGGTGCCGTGGCGGCGCAGGAAGCGGCGGGCGTCCCGGTGCCAGCGGCCGGCGTACAGGCCGCCGCCCACCACGACGGCGTCGTAGTCCGTGAGCCGGACGACGGCTGCGGCGGGCAGCGCCTCGGCGGTGCAGCCCTCCTTGCGCAGGACCGCGGCCACGGCCTCGGCGATCTGTGCGGTCGATCCGTTGGTGCTCCCGTAGGCGACCAGTACCTTGGCGGTCATGGCGGACGCCTCCTTTCAGGGGCCTGTCACAGCCTGCGCAGCCAGTCGTCGGCCACGCCGTGCAGGGCCTGCTCGTCGGGCTGGAGCCGGGAGTCGTCCAGCCGGTGGGTGAGCCGGTCGACGACGGCGACCACACCGTCGATCTGCCGGGTCATGGAGACGGCGATCTCCGTCTCGCTCTTGCGTTCCATCTGTCCCGTGAGCGTGACGACGCCCTCGGTGACCGAGACGTCCACCGCGCGCGGGGTCAGCCACAGCGCCCGCACCAGCACCTCGTCGACGACCTCGGCGCGGATCTCCGCGTCGGGCCGCAGGAAGACCTGCAGCAGGTCGCGGCGGGTGACGATGCCGACGAGCCGGTTCTCCTCGTCGAGGACGGGCAGGCGTTCGACGCGGTTCTGCGCCATGATCCGGGCGGCCTCGACGATGGTGTCGTCGGCGTGCACGGTGATGGGCGGTTCGGTCATCAGCTGGCCGGCGGTGCGGGCCCTGACCTTGGCGGCCCGGGTCCGGCCAGCCCGGGTCAGGCCGGCGAACCAGGAGCGCTTGCGCGGCTCGTAGGGGTCGGGGGTAGCGGCCTGCCGCAGCAGCAGGTCCGTCTCGGAGATGACGCCGATGACCTGTTCGTCCTCGTCGACCACCGGCAGTCCGCTGATGTGGTGGTCACCGAGCAGCCGGGCCACTTCCTTGAACGGAGTGCCGTACTCGGCGCGGACGACCTCCGTGGTCATCACGGAGCCCACCTTGTTGTGCTTCATGTCTGTCCCTCCTAGCGGAGCCTGCGCAGATACGGGTCCTGGGGCCTGCGGGGCAGCAGGCGTACGCGCGCATCGAGCACAGTGACTCCGCCCGGTGTCGCGAGAACGGGGTTGAAGTCGGCCTCGGCGAGCTGCGGCAGGTCGCTCGCCATGCGGGACAGCCGCAGCAGCAGGCGTTCGAGGCCGGTGAGGTCGACCGGGCCGCCGCCGTGCGCGCCGAACAGCAGGGGGGCGCAGCGCGGGGCCGTGATCAGGTCGTGTACGTCGTGGTCGGTGAGCGGGGCCAGCCGGGCGGCGTGGTCGGAGAGGACCTCGGTGGCGGTGCCGCCGAGGCCGAAGAGCACCAGCGGTCCGAAGACCTCGTCCTGGACGACACCGGCGAACAGTTCCGTGCCGCGCGGGGCGAGCGGCTGGAGGACCACGCCGGTGAGCAGTCCGGCGAACCGGGTCTCCAGGTCGCGGAAGGCGGCGCGGACCTGGTGGTCGCCCCGCAGGTCGAGGTGGACGGCGTGCTGGGCGCTCTTGTGCAGCAGTCCGGGCCAGTGGCCCTTCATGACGACCCGGCCGTCGGCGCCGCGCAGCCGGTCGGCGGCGAGGACGGCGTCGTCCTCGGTGTCGGCCCAGGCCCAGGGCAGTTGCGGGATGCCGTAGCAGTCGAGGAGCTCGGCGCACACGCGCGGGGCGAGCCAGCCGCCGTCCGGGTTCTCCTCGAGGTAGGTGTCGACCACGGCGTGGGCGCGTGCGGTGTCGACGTCGTCCAGGACGGGGACGGTCCCGGCGGGCCGGGCGAGCCAGGCGGCGCGGCGGGCGGCGTGGGCCAGGGCGCGGGCCGCGGCCTGGGGTTCGGCGTACGCCGGGACGGTGCCGCCGCCCTCCGCGGGCAGCAGTTCGACGGGCAGGCCCTGTTCGAGCCGTACCGCGGCGACCGGCTTGGGGCGCGATCCGGGGGCGGCGTGGGTGAGTGCCCGGATCAGGTCGTCGCCGGTCGCCGCGGCGACCGCGGTGGGCACCAGGGCCACGAGGACGGCGTCGATCCCGCCGTACCTCATGATCCGGTCCACGCAGGCTGTGAGCTGTTCCTCCGTCACCGCGGCGGTCGCGTCGACGGGGTTGCCGACGGCGGCGCCCGCGGGGAGTACGGCGAGCAGGTCGTCGACGAGTTCGGGGGTGGGCGCGGGGAGGGTGAGCCCGGCCTCGGCGCAGGCGTCGGCGGCGAGGACGCCGGCGCCGCCCGCGTTGGTGACCACGGCGACCCGGGATCCGGCGGGCAGCGGCTGGGAGTGCATCAGGGCGGCGGTTTCGAGGAGTTCGCCGCAGGAGTGGGTGGCGGTGATGCCGGCCTGGGTGAACAGCGCTCCGCGGGTCATGGTGCGGGTGGCGGCGGCCGCGGTGTGGGAGGCGGCGGCCCGGCGGCCGGCGTCGGTGCGGCCCGCGTCGACGGTCAGCACCGGCATGCGGCGGGTGACGCGGCGGGCGGTACGGGAGAAGGCGCGCGGGTTGCCGAAGGACTCCAGGTGCAGCAGGGCGAGGTCGGTGCGGCCGTCGCTCTCCCACCACTGGAGCATGTCGTTGCCGCTGACGTCGTACTTGTCGCCGAGGGAGGCGAAGGAGGAGACGCCGATGCCGAGCCGGGACAGGCCGTCGAGCAGGGCGATGCCGACGCCGCCGGACTGGACGGCGATGCCCGCGGTGCCGGGGCGCGGATGGCGGGCGGCGAAGGTGGCGTCGAGGCGCAGGGCCGGGTCGGTGTTGCTGATGCCGAGGCAGTTGGGGCCGACCATGCGCATGCCGTGGGCGCGGCAGGCGGTGAGCAGGGCGTCGGACTGGGCGGCGTCCAGGCCGGAGGAGACGACGAGGAGGGCGCGGACGCCGGCCTTGCCGCACTCCTCGGCGGTGTCCGCGAGCGCGGCCGCGGGCACCGCCAGGACGGCGAGGTCGGGGGTGGCGGGCAGGGCGCTGACCGACGGGTAGGACGGCACTCCGAGGATGGCGTGGGCGCCGGGGTTCACCGCGAACAGGCGGCCGGTGTAGTCGCCGGCGTGCAGTTGGTGCAGGATCGCCCGGCCCACGGAGCCCGCCTTGCGTCCGGCGCCGACGACGGCGACCGTGTCGGGCCGCAGCAGCGGGCGGAGGCTGGCGACGTCGGCGGCGCGGCCGCGTTCCTCCACGGCCGTCAGGTAGGTGTCGCTCTCGTCGAGGGCGATGGTGCAGCGCACCTCGGGGCCGTCGAAGCGGCGGGCGGTGCGCAGGCCGAGGTCGGCGAAGAGCCGCAGCACCTCGTGGTTCTCACTGAGCGCGTCGGCGGTGAAGGCCGTGATGCCCTCGGCGCGGGCGGCCGACACCAGGTGCTCGACGAGGAGGGTGCCGACGCCGCGGTGGTGCAGGCCGTCGGCGACCGCGATGGAGATCTCGGCGGTGTGCTCCGCGTCCGTGACGCCGTACTCGGCGGTGTCCTGCGAGTCGGTGACGCCGTACTCGGCTAGGCCGATGATCCGGTCCGCGATCTCGGCCACCAGCGCCCGGTAGCCGGGACGCGCCGGCCCGCAGGCCCGGTCGGCGGCCAGCGCGGCCGACCGGCGGCTGGCGGCGAAGAACCGCAGCCGCAGGTTCTCCGGCGACATCTCCTCGTACAGACCGTGGAGTTGTTCGTGGTCCGAGCGCCGCGCCGGGCGGATGCACACCATGGTGCCGTCCGCGAGCAGGGCGTGGACCGGGGGCCGGGTGAGCACGTCGTCCGTCATCGCGGATCTCCTTCGCGTCTTCTCGTCACTTCGAGGATCCAGCGGAACGGACGGCGGCCCCATGGGCTGTCCGGGCGGGGCTGGTGGGCCGGTCGGCCCTCAGTGCCGGGACGGCCTGCGCGCGGACGGCACGCCGAAGCGGCGCCGCTCGGTTCCTGCGGCGCCGCTCGGTGGAACGCGTAGGTCTGCCTCTAGTACCAGTGCTGGTCCGTGTACGACCTGGTGCACCGGAAGCCGAAGACCTTGCCGTCGCTGTGTGCCGCGACGCACTTGCCGCGGTGCTGCGCGTTCTCGATCAGGTAGGCGCCGCCTCCGACGCCTGTGAAGATCCAGCGCTGGTCCCGGTAGGAGTTGGTGCAGCGGAAGGTGAACACCCGGCCGTCGGCGTGCATCGCGAGGCAGGCCTGGCTCTTGCGGTTGATCAGCATGTTGCCGTCGCGCAGGCCCCAGTGCTGGTCGGTGTAGGAGCTGACGCAGCGGTGGGCGAAGACGGTGGGGTGGTGGTTGGCCAGGCACTTGCTGATTCCGCGGTTGCGCAGCAGGAACCAGTCCTGCGCGGCCGCGTCCGGCCCGGCCGGGCGGACCGTGGCGGACCTGGCCGTGGCCGGCGCCTCCTGCGCCGCGGACGCCGGGGCCGCCACGAAGGCGATGCCCGGCAGCATGGCGAGCCCCAGTGACAGTCCGACGATCTTCCTGTGTGGCATGTCTGTCCCCCTGACGAGGTGGCGGACGCGTGGTCGGCGCGCCCCGTGCCGGCTCACGTGGGTGAGCCGGTGTCGCAGGGAAGAAGCCTGCCGCGCCGTCGTGGCGCTGTCGTTGGCCCTGCGTGCCCGGCCCTTGGCGCTGCGTGCCACACCCGCGTGACCCTCGTCACCGCGGCCGGACCGAGGTTGACGCAATGACCGCTGGCCGCTCAGCCGAGCGCGAGCCGACACTTCTGTGTGTCCGGCACCGCGACCTCGGGACATGTGATGGAAACGGTCTTCGACAGCGCCGTCCTGCCCGCCCACGAGCGCGCCGAGGCGTTTGAGGACGCGGCGGCTCAGACGCTGGTCACGACGAGAATCAAAGTGGTGGATCCTGCCACGTTCGGCGGGCGCATGGAGGCGCTGCTCCTGGGACCCGCGCAACTGACGCGCCTGTCCTACGGAGCACTGCTGTCCCAGCGCACGCCCAGGATGATCCGGCAGTCGGATCCCGAGCAGTACCAGGTGGGCCTCATCCGCCGGGGCGGGCCCCAGGGCATCAACCAGGCACGCAGGACAGCCCGCCTCGCACCCGGAGACCTCATCTTCTACGACAGCTCACGACCGTTCGACTGCTATGCCGAGGCCGGGCCGTGGACGCGGTCCGAATCGATTCTGTTGCAGTTCCCCAAGCAACTGCTCCCGCTGCCCGACAGCAGGCTCGCCGGGCTCCTGGCCCGCCCCCTGCCCGGGACCCGCGGTGCGGGGCGTCTCCTCGCCGGCTTCCTCACGACCCTGGCCGACGAACACGGCTCCTGCTCCCCGCACGACGCGGCCCGGCTCGGCCATGTGCTGCTCGACCTGGCGGCGGCGACGCTCGCCCACCATCTCGACAGCGACCTGCCCTCCGCCGCCCGGACCTCGCAGGACGTCCTGTACCTGCGCATCACGTCTTTCGTCGAACGGCACCTGCGGGACCGCGAGCTGACGCCCGCCGCCGTGGCGGCGGCCCACCAGATCTCCGTGCGCCATCTGCACCGGCTCTTCCAGCGGCACGGCACCTCCGTCTGCGCCTACATCACGAGCCGCCGCATGGACCTGTGCCGGCGGGACCTGGCCGACCCCCGGCTGCGGAGGGTCCCCATCGGTTCGATCGCGAGCCGATGGGGGTTTCCCGATCCGTCCCAGTTCACCCGCGCCTTCCGCAGGTGCACGGGAATGTCACCCAGCCACTACCGCAGGCTCACGGCGGACCGTCCGCGGACGTGGCGCCCCGCTTGAGCCGGCCGGGGCCGGGGGCATGTGGTCCGCCCGGTCCGCTCAGGCGTTCCAGGTCCACTCCGCGATCTCCGGCAGATCGGTGCCGTACTCCCGGATCCACGCCTGGTGCCGGGTCCGTGCGTCGGCCATCTCCTGCCGTACGCCGGCCGCCCGCACCGCGAGCCCGGGGACCCGGTCGATGACGTCCATGACCAGCCGGTACCGGTCGAGGTCGTTGCGCACGACCATGTCGAACGGTGTCGTCGTGGTCCCCGACTCCTTGTAGCCGCGCACATGGAGGTGGTTGTGGCCGGTGCGCCGGTAGGCGAGGCGGTGGATCAGCCAGGGGTAACCGTGGTAGGCGAAGATCACCGGCTTGTCGGCGGTGAACAGGCCGTCGTACTCGAAGTCGGTCATGCCGTGCGGGTGTTCCTCGCGCGGCATCAGGCGGGCGATGTCGACGACGTTGACCACGCGGACGGCCAGCTCGGGCAGGTGGCGGCGGAGCAACTGGGCGGCGGCCAGGACTTCCTGGGTGGGTACGTCGCCGGCGCAGCCGAGGACCACGTCGGGTTCGCCGCCGTTCTCGTTGCCGGCCCACTCCCAGATGCCGGCGCCGCGGGCGCAGTGGGCGCGGGCGGCGTCGATGGACAGCCAGTCGAAGCAGGGCTGCTTGCCGGCGACGACGACGTTGACGTAGTCGCGGCTGTTCAGGGCGTGTTCGGCCACCGACAGCAGGGTGTTGGCGTCCGGCGGCAGGTAGACGCGGACGACCTCGGGGCTCTTGTTGAGGACGTGGTCGACGAAGCCGGGGTCCTGGTGGGAGAAGCCGTTGTGGTCCTGGCGCCACACGTGCGAGGTGAGCAGGTAGTTGAGGGAGGGGATGGGGGCGCGCCAGGGCAGCTCGCGCGAGGTCTTGAGCCATTTGATGTGCTGGTTGACCATCGAGTCGACGATGTGCACGAACGCCTCGTAGCAGGAGAAGAGGCCGTGCCGGCCGGTCAGCAGGTAGCCCTCCAGCCAGCCCTGGCAGGTGTGTTCGGAGAGGATCTCCAGGACCCGGCCGTGCCGGTCGAGGTGTTCGTCGACGGGGAGGATCTCGGCCTGCCAGGCCTTGCCGCTGCCGTCGAAGACGGCCTGGAGGCGGTTGGAGGCGGTCTCGTCGGGGCCGACGACCCGGAAGTCGCGGCGCTCGGCGGTGTCCTTCATGACCTGGGCGAGGAGGTCGCCGAGGATCCTGGTGGGTTCGTGGAGGGTGGTGCCGGGCTTGTCGACGGGCACCGCGAACCGCTCCAGCGGGTCGATCGGCAGCTCGCGCACGAGCAGGCCGCCGTTGGCGTGCGGGGTGGCCCCCAGCCGGCGGGCGCCCTCGGGCAGGCAGGCGAGGACGTCGGCGACGGGCCGGCCGTCGGCGTCGAAGAGTTCCTCGGGCCGGTAGGAGCGCAGCCACTCCTCCAGCTGGCGCAGGTGCTCGGGGTTCTCGCGGACGCCGGCGAGGGGGACCTGGTGGGCGCGCCAGGTCCCCTCGACGGGCACACCGTCGACCTCCGCGGGGCCGGTCCAGCCCTTGGGGGTGCGCAGCACGATGACGGGCCAGCGGGGGCGCTCGTCCGCGCCCTCCTCGCGGGCGGTGCGCTGCGCCTGGGCGATGCGTTCCAGGGCGGTGTCGAAGGCCTGCGCCATGGCCCGGTGGACGGTGGCCGGGTCGTCGCCGGTGACATGCAGGGGTTCATGGCCGTAGCCGCGCAGCAGCTCGTCGAGTTCGGGCTCGGGCAGCCGGGACAGCACGGTCGGGTTGGCGATCTTGTAGCCGTTGAGGTGCAGGATCGGCAGGACGGCGCCGTCGTGCACCGGGTCGAGGAACTTGTTGGAGTGCCAGGAGGCGGCCAGCGGCCCGGTCTCGGCCTCGCCGTCGCCGATCACGCACGCGACGAGCAGGCCGGGGTTGTCGAAGGCGGCGCCGTACGCGTGGGAGAGGGCGTAGCCGAGTTCGCCGCCCTCGTGGATCGAGCCCGGGGTCTCCGGGGCCACATGGCTCGGGACGCCGCCGGGGAAGGAGAACTGCTTGAACAGCCGCCCCATGCCCGCCGCGTCGCGGCCCACGTCGGGGTAGGTCCGGCTGTAGCTTCCCTCCAGCCAGGAATTGGCCAGAACCGACGGGCCGCCGTGGCCGGGTCCCCAGATGCACAGCGCGTCCAGGTCGCGGGCCTTGATGACCCGGTTGAGGTGGGTGTACACGAGGTTCAGACCGGGCGAGGTGCCCCAGTGGCCGAGCAGCCTCGGCTTGATGTGCTCGGCCCGGAGCGGCTCGCGCAGCAGCGGGTTGGCCAGCAGGTAGATCTGTCCGGCGGCGAGGTAGTTGGCCGCGCGCCAGTGGGCGTCCAGGGTGCGCAGCTCGTCGTCGGTCAGTACGGTGCTGTTCTGGTGTTCGACCTTGGACATGGGGTGAGTCTCCCGGGTCGGTGACAGGGTCGACGGGCGGTGGGAGGCGGCATGGCCGGCAACAAGGCGGAGAAACTGCCGCGCAAGACGTACGAGAAGGAACTTCTGCGTCTTCAGACGGAGTTGGTGAAGCTTCAGGAATGGGTGCGTGCCGAGGGCGCCCGTCTCGTCGTCATCTTCGAGGGGCGGGACGCGGCGGGCAAGGGCGGCACCATCAAACGGGTCACCGAGCATCTCAATCCGCGCGTGGCGCGGATCGCGGCCCTGCCCAAACCGACCGAGCGGCAGCGCAGCCAGTGGTACTTCCAGCGGTACGTGGAGCATCTTCCGGCCGCCGGCGAGATCGTGCTGTTCGACCGCAGTTGGTACAACCGGGCCGGCGTCGAGCATGTGATGGGTTTCTGCACCAAGGCGGAGTACCAACTCTTCCTGCGGCAATGCCCCATCTTCGAACGCATGCTGGTGGAGGACGGGATCCTGCTGCGCAAGTACTGGTTCTCGGTCAGCGACGCGGAGCAGCAGGACCGTTTCCGGCGCCGTCTTGAGGATCCGCTGCGGCGCTGGAAGCTGTCGCCGATGGACCTGGAGTCGATCACCCGGTGGGAGGAGTACTCCCGGGCCAAGGACGAGATGCTGGTGCACACCGACATCACGGAGGCGCCCTGGTACGTCGTCGAGAGCGACGACAAGCGGCGCGCCCGGGTGAACATGATCGCCCACCTGCTGGAGTCGGTGCCGTACCAGGACGTGCCGCCACCGGTGCTTGAACTTCCGGAGCGGCCGCCCTCGACCGGGTACGAACGCCCGCCGCGCGATCTCCAGAGGTACGTCAGGGATCACGCGGCGGGCCTGTAAGGCGCTCACGCCGGCTGCGGCACCACGGCGACCGGGCAGGCGGAGTGGTGCAGGGCCGCGTGGGCGACCCGGCCGAGCTGGAGCCCGAAGTGCCCCTCGCGCCGCCTGGCCCCGACCACCAGCAGATCGGCGCGGGTCGAGAGGTCGACGAGCACCCGGCGGGCATGGCCCTCGACGGTGCGCCGGTGGACCTCCAGGTCCGGCGGCAGACCGTGCAGGGCCTCGTCCAGGGCCTTCTGGGCCTGCTCCTCGTGCAGCAGGGCGGGGGCGTCGGCCAGCAGGGGGTGGTCGCTGCTCTCGTGCGCGGGGCACCGCCAGACGCGTACGGCCTCCAGCGGGACCCCGCGGCGGCGGGCCTCGGCGGCGGCGAAGCCCACGGCGGCGGCGTCCTCGCCGACGCCCACGAGCACCCGGCCGTGGACCGGGGGCGTGGCCCGGTTGTCGTGGCTGCCGCGCAGCACGATCACCGGGCAGTCGGCCTGGGCGGCGACGGCCAGACTGACCGAGCCGAGCAGGAGTTCGGCGATGCCGCTGCGGCCCCTGGTGCCCACGATCAGCGCGGATGCCTGGCGGCCCGCGTGCACGAGGGCGTACTCGGGCTCCTCGAACACCACTTCGGAGGACACCTCGAGACCCGGCTGCCGGGTGCGGGCTCGCTCGGTGGCGGCGCCGACGATGTCCTGCGGGGTGGGCTCTCCGCGCCGGCCGAGGTCCCGGGCGAGGGCGGTGCCCTCGTAGCGCGACCACAGGCAGGCGTGGACCAGCCGGAGCGGGACGCCGCGCACCACGGCCTCGTCGGCGGCCCAGTCCACGGCGCGCAGGCTGGGTTCGGAGCCGTCGACGCCCACGACGAGGGGGCGCCGCTCCACGGCGTTCACCGTCCCGCTCCGAGGTCGAAGACGATCCGGGCCTTGATCCGGCCGTGCAGGACGTCGTCGATGGACTCGTTGACGGAGTCCAGCGGGCGGGTCTCGCAGATGACCTCGGTGCGGCCGGCCGCGTGCAGTTGGAAGACCTCGGCGAGGTCCTGCCGGGTGCCGACGATGGAGCCGATGACGGAAGTGCCGTTGAGCACGGTGTCGAAGATCGGAACCTGGATCGAGCCGTGCGCGGGCAGGGCGACCATGACGAGCTTTCCGCCGCGCCGCAGACCGGAGTTGACGGCGGCGAAGGCGTCCTCGTTGACGGCCAGGGCGATGGCCGCGTGGGCGCCGCCGTGGCCCTTGAGGACCTCGGCGACGTCCTCCTTGCGGGCGTCGATGACGAGGTCGGCGCCGAGTTCGGCGGCGAGTTCGAGCTTGTCGTCGGTGACGTCGATCGCGGCGACGGTCGCCCCGGCGATCTTGGCGTACTGCACGGCCAGATGGCCGAGCCCGCCGACGCCGGAGACCGCCACGAGCTGCGTGGGCTTGACGTCGGCGACCTTCAGGGCCTTGTAGGTGGTGACGCCGGCGCAGGTCAGCGGGGCGGCGTCGACGGCGCTGACGCCCTCGGGGACCGGCTGGGCGAAGTCGGCCCAGGCGAGCATCTTCTCGGCGTAGCCGCCGTCGCAGCCGTAGCCGGAGTTGATCTGCTGCTCGCACAGCGTCTCCCAGCCGGACAGGCAGTGCGCGCAGCGGCCGCAGGCCTTGCCGAGCCAGGGCA
This sequence comes from Streptomyces sp. TRM68416, assembly GCF_014596915.1. Classification (GTDB taxonomy): domain Bacteria; phylum Actinomycetota; class Actinomycetes; order Streptomycetales; family Streptomycetaceae; genus Streptomyces. The sequence continues at coordinate 151,974 of NZ_JACVWU010000017.1, read as the reverse complement.
CGGCGACCCGCTGGCCGACGGTCAGGTGGGTGACGCCGTCCCCGAGCTTCTCGACGAGACCGACGCCCTCGTGGCCGGGGACGAACGGCGGGCTGGGCTTGACGGGCCAGTCGCCGTGGGCGGCGTGGATGTCGGTGTGGCACAGTCCGGAGGCCTCGACGCGGACCCGGACCTGTCCGGGTCCCGGCTCCGGGTCGGGTCGCTCCTCGATGACGAGGGGTTCGCCGAAGGCTCGGACGACCGCTGCCTTCATGGGGGTCAACTCCTTGGTGATGTGGATCAGTTGTGGGCGACGACCGCGACGGGGGCGGTGGCGTGGTGCAGCAGGGCGTGGACGACCGGGCCGATGTGGGTGCCCAGGGTGCTCCGGCGGATGCGGCGGCCGACCACCACGAGGGAGGCCTCGGCGGCCGCGTCGATGAGGCGGACGCCGGGGTTGCCGAACGGGGTCTCCTCGGTGACCTCGACGTCCGGGTACTTCTGCCGCCAGGGCCGCAGCGCCTCTGCCAGGGTGGCGGCCTGCTGGCGGGCGATCTCGTCGTGCAGCCGGGCGTCGGCGGTCAGGCCGTAGACGTAGTACTGCGGCAGGTTCCAGCCGTGCACGACGCGCAGGGAGGTGCGGCGCCGGGCGGCCGCCTCGAAGGCGAACTCGATGACGGTGTCGTCGGGGTGGGCGACGTCCAGGCCGAGCAGGACGGGCCGGTAGGGGGTGGCGGCCGACGGGATGCCGGCGGGGTCGCTCTCGTGCTCGTCGGCGGCCTGCTCGCCGGCCCGGACCAGGACGACGGGCCGGGTGGTGTGCGCCACGACGGAGAGGCCGACGGAGCCGATCATGAAGCCGCCGATGCCGCTCAGTCCGCGGGAGCCGAGGACGAGCAGCTCGGCGTCCTCGGCCGCCTCGGCGAGGGCGTCGGCGGGGCTGCCGCTGAGCTGCTGCGTGGTCACCTCGACGCCGGGGTGGCGCAGTCTCAGTCCCTCGGCGGCCTCGCGTGGGACGCGTTCCGTCCAGTGCTGGTGCGTCTCGGCGCCCAGCAGCGGAGCCTGGGCCATGGGTTCCGGCACCGGCTCCCACACGTGGACGATCTTCAGCGGCCGGTCGAGCAGCTTCGCCTCACGGGCCGCCCACTCGGCGGCCGCCCGGCTCTCGGCCGATCCGTCGAGACCTGTGACAACAGTGCGGACCATGGTGATGCCTCCTGATCAGTGGTTCTGTCTTCAGCTTCGGCCGGGAAAGGGGATCTCACGGAGGGGCCGCAGGTCCCCGGCCGGGACCAATGGGCCCTGCACCGCGCGGCGGGGTCGCGCTGCGCCCTGCAACCGTGCGCGGCGGGCTCGCGATGCGCACCGCAACCGTGCGCGACGGGCCTCGATGCGCCCCCGCACCGCGCGCGGCGGGCCCTCGGTGGGGCCCGCCGTGCCTCCCGCGGTCAGCGGTCAGCGCAGCCAGGGGTTCCGGCTGACGAAGGGGAGCCGGGCCCAGACCTTGCCCAGTCCCCAGACGGCGCCGGCGCCGGTGGCCGCGAGGGCGATCAGGACGACGGCGTAGATCAGGTGGTAGTCGGCGAACGGGTTGGTCGACATGCTGGCCGAGCCGTCCGACAGGTGCTTGGCCGGCGGCCACTCGGCGATCCACATCAGCGCCATCATGGCGGTGCCGGCGACGGCGGCCAGGCGCAGGCCGACGCCCGCGACGAGGGCGAGGCCGATGCCGAGCAGGCCCAGCATGAACAGCCAGTCCGCCCAGGCGTCCCCGGCCCACGCGTGGAAGGTGGACTCCATCGGGCCGACGGCCACCCGGCTCAGGAAGCCCTCGGTCGGCGAGCCGCCGTCGATCCAGCCGTTGCCGGACTGGGTGGCGTAGCCGAAGCCGAAGGTCTTGTCGAGGAACGCCCACAGGAAGACGAACCCGGTCAGCAGCCGCAGCGACGCCAGTGCATAGCCGGCCGCGGTGGCGGTGACGGCGGTGTCCTGCGCGGTGGCGGCGGTGGGGGACGCCGTACGGTTCCTGCGGAGCGAGGGCAGGTGGAACCCGTGGCTCCGGTGAGGGTGTTCGTGCACGGCCATGGTCGTGTCCCTTCCAGCGGATGCGGTCGTGTTTACATGGCCCACTCTCGTGGCGCCGGCGGGGTGGCCGCCGGATGCCGAAGGTCGGCCGCCGTTGGGCTGAACGGCCCCTTCCGCGGGTCCGGTCGGACCGCGCCGGTGGCGGGCGCGGGGGTGGAACCTGAAGGCGGCCAGGCAGCCGGCGAAGGGAATACCGATGCACCACGGCTCGGGCGGGCACGTTCCCCGGGGGTGGCGCCGCCTGGCGCCGGGGCTCGCCGCGCTCGGCGGCTACCGCCGCGGCTGGCTGCGCGGCGACGTCCCGGCGGGGTTCACGGTCGCGGCGTACCTCGTGCCGCAGGTGATGGCGTACGCGGGTGTGGCCGGGCTGTCCCCGGTGGCCGGACTGTGGGCGATCCTGCCCGCGCTCGGGCTGTACGCGCTGCTGGGGTCCTCCCGGCTGCTGTCGGTCGGTCCGGAGTCGACGACGGCGCTGATGACGGCGGCGGTCGTGGCCCCGCTGGCCGCCGGGGACCCGGGCCGCTACGCCGTGCTGGCCGCCACCCTCGCGGTGACGGTCGGCCTGCTGTGTCTGGCGGCCCGGGCGCTGCGCCTGGGATTCGTCGCCGATCTGCTGTCCCGGCCGGTGCTCATCGGCTATCTGGCGGGCGTGGCGGCGATCATGATCGTGGACCAGCTGCCGAAGCTGACGGGGGTGGCCGCGTCGGGCTCGGCGTTCTTCCCCCGGCTGTGGTCGTTCGCGGGGAACCTGGCGGACGCGCACCCGGCGACGACGCTGTTCTCGGCGGGAACGCTGGTGCTGCTGTTCGCGGTGGCGCGGCTGCCGCGGGCGGTTCCGGGGCCGTTGCTGGCCGTGGTGCTGGGCACCGGCGCGGTGGCGGCCTTCGGCCTGGACGAGCGGCACGGCATCGCGGTGGTCGGCGAGGTCCCGGCGGGGCTGCCCGCCTTCGGCGCTCCCGACCTGACCGCGGTGCCCTACCTGGTGCTGCCCGCGCTCGGTGTGCTGCTCGTCGCGTACACGGACTGTGTCCTGACCGGGCGGGCCTTCGCCGGTCGCGACGACGGCCGGGGCCTCGACGCCGACCAGGAGTTCCTCGCCCTGGGCGCGGCCAACCTGGGCGCCGGCCTCCTCCACGGCTTCCCCGTGAGCAGCAGCGCCAGCCGTACCGCGCTCGCCTCCTCGGCGGGCGCACGCGGCCAGGTGTACTCCCTGGTGGCGGGCGCGGCGGTGCTGTCCGTCCTGCTGTTCCTCAGCCCGCTGCTGACCCGGATGCCCTGGGCGGTGCTGGGCGCGCTCGTCGTGTACGCGGCCGTCCGCATGGTCGACCTGACCGGCTTCGCCCGGCTGGCCTCCTTCCGGCGGCGCGAACTCCTGCTGGCGCTGGGCTGCCTCGCCGGTGTCCTCACCCTGGGCCTGCTCTACGGGGTGCTGGTCGCCGTGGGCCTGTCGGTGGCGGAGCTGCTCAGCCGGGTGGCCCGCCCGCACGACGCCGTCGAGGGCCTGGTGCCCGGCGTGGCCGGCATGCACGACGTGGACGACTACCCGCAGGCCCGCACGGTGCCGGGCCTCCTCGTCTACCGCTACGACTCCCCGCTGTTCTTCGCCAACGCCCAGGACTTCCGCCGCCGGGCGCTTGCCGCCGTCGACGAGCAGAGCGGCCCGGTGCGGTGGTTCGTGCTGAACACCGAGGCCAACGTCGAGGTCGACATCACCGCGCTGGACGCGGTGGACGACGTCCGCCGCGAGCTGGCGAGGCGCGGGATTGTGTTCGCCCTGGCCCGGGTCAAGCAGGACCTGCTGAACGACCTGGAGGCCTACGGGCTGGCGGAAGCGGTGGGCCGACACCTGATCTTCCCGACCCTGCCGACGGCGGTGGCGGCGTACCGGACGTGGTGCCGGGGGCGGTGACGGCTGCTCGGGTGGGGTCCCGGGTCCGGGCGGACCAGGGTGCCCGTACGACCGTGGACGACCTCATGGGCCGCGTCCAGGGCATCCTCACGGGCCGCGTCCAGGGCACCGATCACGGCCGAGCCACCGGCGTGCACGACAGCCATGGCGGCGCACCGGACCCGATGCCGGACACAGCAACGACCGCTCAGGAGAACGCCAAGTCCGGGCGGACCAACGTGCCCGAGCGGCCGTGGACGATCTCGTGGGCCGCGTCCAGGGCACCGATCGCGGCGAGGCCGCCGGTGTGTTCGACGAAGCGGGCGGCGGCCTCGGCCTTGGGGCCCATGGAGTCCTCCGCGTAGTGGGCCGCGCGCAGTTCCGAGGGGGTGGCGTCGAGGACGGGCCGTTGGTGCGCGGTGCCGTGATCGGCGTAGACGTTGGGCACGTCGGTGAGGATCAGCAGGAAGTCGGCCTTGACGTCCTCGGCGAGCCGGGCCGCGGCGAGGTCCTTGTCCACGACGGCGTCCACGCCGTGCAGCGCCCCGGTGACCGGATCGGCCACGACGGGGATGCCTCCCCCGCCGCCGCACACGACCAGGGTGCCCACGTCGAGCAGGACGCGGACGGTGTCGACCTCCAGGATCAGCTCGGGGTCGGGCGCGGGCAGCCGGCGCCGGGCAGCGGGCCGGGTGAACGCGGGGTCGTCGGGGGCGACTTGGGTGTGGGTGAGCAGGGAGACGACCCGGCGTCCGGGCAGCACGTCCCGCAGCGCGCGGACCAGCTGCGTGCCGTGCACGCCCTGCGCCTGGGCGCAGCACAGGTCCGGCGGGGTGGGCATGGCCGACCGGGGTCCGTTGCCGTGGGTGATCACGAGGTCGTGCTCGTGGGCGAGGGGCGCGAGAGCGGTCGCCACTCTGAGGGAGCTCCCCCGGCGTGGCAGGGCGTTGCCGCCCAGACTGACGATGATGCGCATGGTCTTCCCGCCTTCCTGCGGCCCGACGCTCTCCTGCGCCCATGGAAGCGCGGGACGGTCCCGGCGCACTGTGTGCCGAAGGGCTGCTCCACAGGGCCGGGTGGCCCATGGTCCGGCCCCGGGCCCCCGCCCACCCTGGAGGTGGTAGCTCCGTACGCCTGAGTGGAGGCCCGCCATGAACGCTCCCGTCACGACGAGCATGCCGAAGGCGCTGCCCGCCGAGGACCGGCAGCGGCTGATGGACATCGCCCGTGAGGTGTCGTTCCCCGCCGGGACGCGGCTGTTCGAGGAGGGCGGTCGCGCCGACCGCTTCTGGATCATCCGCACCGGCACGGTCGACCTCGACATGCGCGTGCCCGGCCGCCGGCCCGCCGTCATCGACTCCCTCGGCCACAACGAACTGGTCGGCTGGTCCTGGCTGTTCACCCCGCACGTGTGGCATCTGGGCGCCGAGGCCGCGACACCGCTGCGGGCCTACGAGTTCGACGCCGACCGCGTGCGCGCGCTGTGCCAGGAGGACGCCGAGTTCGGCCGCGCCCTGGCGCGCTGGGTGGGCGAGGTCGTGGCCCACCGGCTCCAGGCGGCCCGTACCCGGCTGCTGGACCTGTACGCGCCCTACGGCAGCGGCACCCGTTGACCGAAACGCCCCGAGGAGTCACCGTGCACGGAACCCCGCACGTCGTGAGCGACGTGATGACCCGCGATGTCGCGGTCGTCGGCCGCGACACCGCCTTCAAGGACGTGGTGCGCATCCTTCAGGAGCGCAAGGTCAGCGCCCTGCCCGTGGTGGACGGCGGCCGTCGGGTCCTCGGAGTGGTCTCCGAGGCCGACCTGCTGCCCAAGGAGGAGTTCCGGGACAGCGACCCCGACCGGTACACCCAGCTGCGCCGCCTGACCGACCTGGCCAAGGCCGGCTCGATCACCGCCGGCGAGCTGATGACCTCCCCCGCCGTCACCGTCCGGGCGGACGCCACACTCGCCCAGGCCGCCCGGATCATGGCCCGCAGCCGGGTCAAGCGGCTGCCGGTCGTCGGTGACACGGACCGGCTGGAGGGCGTGGTCAGCCGCGCCGACCTGCTGAAGGTGTTCCTGCGCAAGGACGAGGAGATCGCCGAGGAGATCCGCCGGGAGGTCGTGGCCTACCTCTTCCCGGCTCCGGAATCCGCCGTCCGGGTCTCGGTCCACGACGGCGTCGTGACGCTGGGCGGCCGCGTCCGGGACACCTCCCTCGTACCGGTCGCGGCGCGACTGGCCCGCGCGGTCGAGGGAGTCGTGGACGTACGGTTCGAACTGGACGGACGCGTCTGACGGCCGGGCCTGGTGCCGGGGACCGCGAGCGCGCGTCCCGCATGCTGCTGCGGCCCGTGAGGGCCGGGCGTGCGTACGCCGTCCTCTGCCGCTTCGGCGGCGCCGGGCGACCGAAGTCGTCCGCGTGGGGTGCGCCTGCGCAGCGTCCGAGCCCGGAGGGGCCGCGCTCATGGGGTCGAGGGCAACGAGGCACGTATGATTTGGCTCCGAACAATACTCATGCCTCATGCCTGCGCAGGCGGCCCGAAGGAGCGTGCTCGTGCCCGGCCATCGTTCTATCGCCGAAGCCGAGAAACTGGCGGCGGCCAGGCTCGGCGGTATCCCCGTCCGGCATGACCAGATGGCCGTTGTCGCCAACATCTATCGCGCCGCCTCGGCTGTACGGCAGCACCTGGAGAACTCCGTGCTGCGCGGCGTCGACCTGACCTGGACCGCCTTCGTGGTGCTCTGGGTCGTCTGGATCTGGGGCGAGTCGGAGACGCGACACGTTGCCGAGGAGGCCGGGATCTCCAAGGGCACGCTCACGGGGGTTGCCCGGACGCTGGAACGCCGAGGACTCGTGCGGCGAGCGGACCATCCCACCGACGGAAGGCTGGTGCTCCTGAGTCTGACCGACGAAGGGGAGGAGCTGATGCAGCGCCTCTTTCCGGCGTTCAACGAGGAGGAAGCCTTCGTCACCGGGCAGCTCAGCGACGCGGACTGCCGGACTGTCGCCGCAGGACTGCGCCAGGTGGTGCTGCAGGTGGAGGAGAACGGCGAGGAGCGCCGCCGCGACCTGTTGGGCGGCGCCGCCCCGGCGCCGCGCCGCAGCGGCCGCCGTAAGGCCTGAGCCGCAGCAGTCCCGGACGAAAGCACCGGGAGCACTACGGCTCGAATTGCTCGCGGCCCGCCGCCTGTGCGCGATGGGCCGCGAGGAGCCGGCGCAGGGCGTCGACGCTCTCCTTGGTGCGGTCCGGCGCGCCGGACGTGACCTGGTGGAAGACCAGGCCGTCCAGGGCCGCGAAGACGATCTCCGTCATCTCCTGTGACACGTCGAAGCAGGCCAGGGCCTCTCGGACGGCGTCGCGGTACGCGTCGTAGAGCACGTCCACGTGGTGGCGCAGCTCCGGCCGCCGACGGGACTCGAGCTTCAGCTCGTACTGGAAGGCCTGGACGTCCGGGTCTGCCGCGATGAAGTCGGCCAGGGTCGCGGCGAAGTCCTCCAGCCTTCCACTGGCGGGCACCAGCGAGGACGTCTCGATGCTGCGGGTGACACACCACCGCAGCGCCTCTTCGAGCAGGGCGTCACGCGATCCGAAGTGGTGGGCGACCAGCCCGTGCGTGACACCGGCTTCGGCGGCGACGGCACGGTAGGTCAGCTTGCGCAGACCGCCCCGGGCCACCACCCTGACGGCCGCCGTCAGGAGCGCCTCCCGCCCTTCCCCGTAACCGGGCCGGGCCTCCTGGTCGGCCTCGCAGTCCGTCTCCGCCATGGCGGTCGCTCGCCCTCCCTCTGCCTGCACGCCCCGCACAGGCCAATCTATCCCATTGACAAGTTATCCAGATGGATAGATTCTCGCTGCAGCGCACGTCACCTCTCTCCCTTGGAGTCCCCATGGCCGTCCCCGAAGGACTGAGCACCACCCCGTTCGCTCCCCGTTACGCGGACCGGGTCGAGGAGTGGATCGACGTCTACGGCAACGCCGTACCGCTGGCCATCGGTGATCCGGCCGAGGAGTACGAGGCGGTCCGCACCGCCGTCGGCGCCTCCGAGTACTCGATGCTCTACAAGTGGCATGTCGAAGGCGTGGCGGCGGTCGCCGCCGTCGACGCCGTCTTCTCGCGCAGCGTCAAGGGGCTGGGCGCCGGACGCATCGCCTACGGGGTCGTGGTCGACGACGACGGGATGATGCTGGACGACGTGACCGTGGCCGTCCTCGCGCCCGACCACGTCGTCGTCACCGGCGGCAACCCGGCCACCCAGCAGTCGCTGGCCGCGCACGCCCCCGCCGGGACCACGGTCACCGAACGCCGCGACGAGTCCGCCGTCCTGACCCTGCAGGGCCCGCACAGCCGCGACGTCCTGCAGCGCCTCACCCACGTGGATGTGTCCAACGCAGCGCTCCCCTACTACACCTTCCTGCGCGACGCCCTCGTCGCGGGCGTTCCCGCACAGGTCAGCCGGCTCGGGTTCACCGCCGAGCTCGGCTACGAGATCCAGGTCCCGCGGGAGCGCGCGCTGGAGCTGTGGGACGCGGTCTTCGAGGCCGGAGCCGACCTCGGGATCAGGGCCTTCGGTGCCCTCGCCCTGCTGACCTGCCGCACCGAGGCCGGGATGATCATGGGTGAGCTGGAGTACGACCACACGGTCACCCCGTTCGAGTGCCGGATGGGCTGGGCGCTCGACTTCGACAAGGGCCCCTTCCAGGGCCGGGACGCACTGCTGGCGAAGAAAGACGCCGTCACCGGCCGGGTCGTCAGCGTCGTCGTGGACGCGGCGCCGGAGGCCGCCGAGGGCGCCCGGCTGGAGCTGGACGGCCGGGACATCGGCTACGTGACGATGGCGGTGCCCTCCCCCGCCCTCGACGGAGTCACCCTCGGCCTGGCCCGGGTGCACCGCGACGCCGTGAAGTCCGGTACCGCGCTGACCGCCGTCGCCGCCGACGGCTCCAAGGCCGACGCCACGGTCCGGCCCACGCCCGTGTACGACCCCGAGCGCGCCCGCGTGCGGGCCTGACCCGACGGAGATCCTGACGTGCAACGCCACATTCTCACGCTCCGCTGCCCCGACCAGCCGGGCATCGTCCACGCTCTCGCCGCGGGCGTCGCGGAGGCCGGGGGCAACATCCTGGAGAGCGCCCAGTTCTCCGATCCCGCCACCGGCATCTTCACCATCCGTGTGAGCCTGGAGACATCCGAGGCCGGCACCGAGAGCCTGCGGGACGCACTCGCGCTGCGGCTGGCCCGCTTCGACCCGGTGCTGACCGTCCGGCCCGAGGAGCAGCGCCGCCGGGTGCTGCTGATGGTGTCGAAGTTCGACCACTGCCTCGTCGACCTGCTCTACCGCTGGGACCTGGGCGAACTGCCCGTCGACATCCCGCTGATCGTCTCCAACCACCCCGACCTGGCACCGGTCGCGAAACGGTACGGCATCCCCTTCGTCCACCTCCCCGTCACCCGCGACACCAAGCCCGAGGCGGAGGCCGAGCTGCTGCGGCTGGTGGCCGAGCACCAGGTCGACTTCGTGGTGCTCGCCCGCTACATGCAGGTCCTCTCCGACGACCTGTGCCGCAAGCTGTCCGGGAGAGTCATCAACATCCACCACTCGTTCCTGCCGGGCTTCAAGGGCGCCAAGCCCTACCACCAGGCCCACGACCGGGGCGTCAAACTCATCGGCGCCACCGCGCACTTCGTCACCGCCGACCTGGACGAGGGCCCGATCATCGAGCAGGACGTCGTCCGCGTCGGACACCGCCACACCGCGCCCGAGCTGGTCGCGATCGGCCGGGACGTCGAGCGGATCGTGCTGGCCCGGGCGGTCCGGCTGCACGCGGAGGACCGCGTCGTCCTCACCGGCTCCCGCACCGTCGTCTTCGCCTGACGACCGCACCGAGAGGACTCGTACGACATGACCACCGCGACGCTGCTGGACGGGAAGGCCGCGGCAGCCGAGACCAAACGTGAACTCGCCGAGCGGGTGAGGCTGCTCAAGAGCCGGGGCATCGCTCCCGGCCTTGCCACCATCCTGGTCGGCGACGACCCCGCCAGCCGCTCCTACGTCGGCGGCAAGCACCGCGACTGCGCCGAGGTCGGCATCGCGTCGATCCGGGTGGAGCTGCCCGGCACGGCGACCCAGGCCGATGTCGAGGCCGCCGTGCTCAAGCTCAACGCCGACCCGGCCTGCACCGGTTTCATCGTCCAGCTGCCGCTGCCGCCCCACATCGACATGCACGCCGTGCTGGAGCTCATCGACCCGGCCAAGGACGCCGACGGGCTCCACCCGGTCAACCTGGGCCGACTCGTGCTGGGCATGCCGGGGCCGCTGCCCTGCACCCCGCGCGGCATCATCGACCTGCTGCGGCGCCATCACGTGCCCATCACCGGACAGCAGTTCTGCGTCATCGGCTGTGGGCTCACCGTGGGCCGCCCGCTCGGCCTGATGCTGACCCGCAGCACCGAGCACGCCACGGTGACCCTGTGCCACGAGGCCACCCAGGACACCGCCTCCCACGCTCGCGTCGCCGACGTGGTGGTGGCCGCGGCCGGCGTGGCCCATCTGGTCGAGCCCGACTGGATCAAGCCGGGCGCCACCGTCCTGTCCGTGGGCATCACCCGGACCGTCGAGGGCATCCTCGGCGACGTCCACCCGGACGTCGGCCAGGTCGCGGGCTCGCTCGCACCGCCGGTCGGCGGAGTCGGGCCGATGACCCGCGCCATGCTGCTGACCAACATCGTCGAGGCCGCGGAGCGCGGCTGACGCGACGGAGTGCTCGGGGGCCGGGCCGCGCAACGGTCCTGCCCCCACTCCGCATGCGTCGCCGGGCGGCTGGAGGGCCGCCCGCGCGCCTACACCCGGCCGGCGTAGGTGGTCCAGCACTCCACCGGGTCGCCCTCGTAGCTCCAGGGCCAAGGCGTCACCAGCCCGCTGGCCGCGGAGAAGACCGGGCCGGCATCACCGCCGCGGCCCGCCCGGATCAGGGCGTAGGCGAGGGTTCCCAGGTCCGCGACGGCGGCCGCGTGACGCAGGTGGCCGGGTTGCGGCCAGTAGGCGGTGGCCTGGTCCAACAGCCGTGCGGTGTGCGGCTGCGACCAGTACCGGCTCACCCCCAGCGCCTGGACTCCTCCGCCGCTCCGTTCGCGGTGGTACTGCCGCACAGCCGCCGTCAGCGGAAGGCATACCGTCGGCGCGTCCCACGGCATGACCGCGACGGCATCGTCGAGGAAGTCCCGCAGCGCGGTCTGGCTGCCCTGCTCCTCCGGGGAGAGGTAGCCCAGGATCTGCAGGTACGCCTCCCGGTGCCATGGATCACGCGCGCGTATCTCCTGCCAGACGGGGGACAGTTCAGAACTAGGCCGCCCCAGGAGCCGCAGCGCCGCCAGCGCACCCACCCACGGGGTCGGATCAGCGGGGCGGGCATCGGCGGCGACCCGGCAGAGCGCCAGGGTCCCCCGCGGATCGGTCGCCAGTTCCGACCATGCGGCCAGCGCCAGGGCGTCCGGGTCGCGGGGCCGGCGCTCGCGCCAGCCCCGGGCCAGCGCGGGCGCGGCATGCGCGAGGACGCCGACACGGTGGCAGCGGCGGTCCCAGTCGTCGCCGGTCTCCCGCAGGAGCCGCTCCATTTGGGCGATGGCGAGGTCCTGCGGCCCGGGGCCGCGGGCGGCGGCGATGCCTCTCAGCACCCGGCCCAGCGGAACGTCGTCGAGTTCGGGGGCGAGGCGGGGTGCCTGTCGCCTGGGGCCGAAGAGAGCCATGTCCTTTTCAATGTCTGTCGTGTTCGGTGTCTGTCGTGTTCAGTGTCTGTCGTGGGCGGCCCGGACCAGTGCGTCGAACAGGCCCTGCTGGGCCGGGTCCCGGTCCGCGGTGTCCTCGGGGTGCCATTGCACCGCCGTGCACCACCCCGGGTGTCCGGGCAGTTCGAGCCCTTCCACCGTGCCGTCGGCGGCCCGCGCGGTGGCCTTGAGCCCGACGCCGATGCGGTCGACGCGCTGGTGGTGGTAGCAGGAGGCCTCCGTCTTCTCTGCACCGACGGCCTGTTCGAGCAGGGTGCCGCGCTGGATCGCGACCGGGTGCACGATGTGCCGGTGTTCGCGGTCCGCGCCGCCCATGTCCTGTTCCAGGGTGCCGCCGAGGGCGACGTTCACCACCTGCAGCCCGCGGCAGATCGCGAGCAGGGGCAGTCCCGAGTCCAGGACCCGCCGGGCCACTTCGAGGTCGAACACGTCCTGGAGGTCGTCGACGTCATAGACGCTGTCATGGGTGTCGGTGGCGCCGTAGCGGTGCGGTGCCAGGTCCCCGCCGCCCGGGAGGAGCACACCGTCGAAGCGGGCGAGCCGCTCGGCCACGTCGGCTCCGGCCGGGTCGGCGGGGTGGATGCTCACCGGCTCGCCCCCGGCCCGCCACACGGCCTCGACCAGCGCGCGGGCGTTGACCTCGGCGGCGTAGCGGAGCGCGGACGTGGTGGCGGCGAACCGGGCCGGAATCGCGATCAGGGGTCGCGGGTGCGTACGGGTCACAGCTGGATCCAGGTGGTCTTCAGTTCGGTGTACTTCTCGATGGCGTGGGCGGACTTGTCGCGGCCGTTGCCCGACTGCTTCATGCCGCCGAAGGGGACGGTCAGGTCGCCCTCCTCGTAGCAGTTGACCCAGACCGTGCCGGCCTTCAGCGCACGCGAGACCTTGTGGGCGGTGGACAGGTCGGAGGTCCACAGGCCGGCGGCGAGGCCGTACTCGGTGGCGTTGGCGAGCCGTACCGCCTCGTCGAGGTCGTCGAAGGCGAGGACGGACAGGACGGGCCCGAAGATCTCTTCGCGGGCCAGCCGCATGCCGGGGTCGACCCGGTCGAACACGGTGGGCCGCAGGTAGCTGCCGCCTGTCTCGGCCAGGGCCCGGCCCCCGCCCACGCGCAGCCGGGCGCCCTCGTCCAGGCCGGAGGCGACATGCTCCAGGACCCTGCCGAGGTGGCTGTCGCCGACCAGCGCGCCCATCTCGGTGCCCGGATCGAGCGGGTCGCCCACCCGCAGTTCGCGCGCCCGCGCCACCACGGCCTCCGTGACCTGGTCGGCTACGGAGGAGTGGACCAGCAGCCGGGAGGGCGCGGTGCACATCTCGCCCTGGTTGAAGAAGATGCCCCAGGCCGCGGTCGCCGCCGCCTTCTCCAGGTCCGGGGCGTCGGGCAGCACGATGTTCGGTGACTTGCCGCCGAGTTCGAGCCAGACCCGCTTGAGGTTGGAGTCGGCGGCGTAGCGCAGGAAGTGGCGGCCGACGGCGGTGGATCCGGTGAAGGCCAGGACGTCGACGTCGGGGTGGAGGCCGAGTGCCCGGCCGGCCACGGGCCCGTCACCGGTCACGACGTTGAGGACACCCGGGGGCAGTCCGGCGTCGGTGGCGACGCGGCCGAGGAGGAGGGCGGACAGCGGAGAGCACTCCGACGGCTTCAGGACGACCGTGCAGCCGGCGGCGAGCGCGGGAGCGACTTTCCAGCTCGCCAACGTGAGCGGGAAGTTCCACGGCACGACGGCGCCGACGACACCGGTCGGCTCCCGGGTGATCAGGGCGAGTGAGTCCGGGGCGGTGTGGGGGGACTCGTCGGTGAGCTTGTCGGCGAGCTGCCCGTACCAGCGGAAGGTGTTGATCGCGGCGCGCAGCTCGATGGCGTACGCGTCCGTGATGGGTTTGCCCATCTCCAGGCTCACGGTCAGGGCCAGTTCCTCGCGCCGCTCCTCCAGCAACTCGGCGATCCTGAGCAGGACCCGGCCCCGCTCGGCGGGCGCCAGGTGCGGCCACGGCCCCGTGTCGAAGGCGCGGCGCGCCGCCGCGACGGCGAGATCGACCTCCGCCTCCCCCGCGTCGGCGACCCGGACCAGGGTCTGGCCGTCGCGCGGGGAGACCACGGCGAACGATCCACCGTCACCGGCCTCGTCCTTGCCGTCGATGTGGTGCTGCGTGGGCAGATCGAGTCCCTTGGCGCGGCGCAGCAGTTCCTCATGGGTGGCGTTCAGCACGCGCTCTCCCTCTCCGTTTCGTTCGGTCACAAACGGCTCACATGGTTCGACAAGGCCCGATACGGCCGGGGCGCGGCTCCGGCCGTATCGGTGAGGGATCGCGGTGCTCAGTCGGTGGTCGCTGCCCTGGACCGCGTCAGCCGGGCGGCGACGACGCCGAGGACCAGCACCACGGGAACGGTGGCCTGGAGCCACAGGGCGGTGGTCCGGTCGCCGCCGATGAGGGTCGTGAAGTTGGCGATGATGAGCCAGATGGCTCCGGCGATGCCGAGCGCGCCCAGGACGGGGGCGATCAGGGTGTTCCAGGGGCGGGTGTCGGCGCCCGAGCGGCGGAAGAAGACGACGACCGAGACCGAGGTCAGGAAGTACAGCAGCATGATGCCGAGGACGGCGACCCCGCTGAACCAGGAGAAGAGGGTCAGCACCGGGTCCTTGCCCAGGACCGCGAAGGGCATCACGAGCAGCACCGCGATCGCGGTCTGGACGGCGCCTGCCACCCAGGGCGAGTGACGCCGGTTGACGGCGGTCAGTCCGTGTGGCAGAAGCCCTTCGCGGCCGAGCGAGAACAGGTAGCGGTTGGCGGAGTTGTGGAAGGCCAGGAGGCCGGCGAACAGGGAGGTGGCCAGCAGGATCGGCAGCACGTCGTTGACCCAGCCGCCGAACAGGCCGGCGATCGGTGCGAAGACGAACGCCGCGCCGTCACCGCCCTCCAGCGCCCTGCCCGCCTCGACCGTGGCCCGGGAGGCGCCGTGCGCGGAGACCAGCATCCACGAGGTGAAGGCGAAGAAGCCGGTGATCACCGCGACGGACAGGTAGGTGGCCCGGGGGACGGTCTTGTGGGGTGCGCGGGCCTCCTCGCCGTAGATGGCGGTGGCCTCGAAGCCGAACATCGACGCCACGGCGAACATCAGCGCCACGCCGGGCGCGCCCTGGAGCGCGGCGGACGGCGAGAAGCTGTCCGTGAGGCCGAGCCCCTCGGGGCCGCCGCCCTTGAAGAGGGTCACGAGGGCGAAGACGATCAGGATGCTGAACTCGGCCAGCACGAAGACGGCGAGGATCCTGGCGCCCATCTCGATGCCGGAGGCGCCGAGCACCTGCACGATCGCCATGGTGACGAGGGCCCAGACCCACCACGCGACGTGGGCCCCGGTGTGGTACTCGACAAGGCCGCTCATGATGCTTCCGTACAGCCCGTACATGCACGCCTGGACGGCGCAGTAGGCGAAGAGTGCGACGGCGGCGCTGCCGGAGCCGGTCGAGCGGCCGAGCCCTTTGCCGATGTACGTGTAGAAGGCGCCGGCGTCCACGACGTGGCGGCCCATGGCGACGAAGCCCACGGAGAACAGCAGGACGATGACGCCGGCCGCGAGATAGGCGGCCGGAGCGCCGGCGCCATTGCCGATGGCGATGGCGATGGGCACGGCACCGGCGATGCCGGTCAGCGGCGCCTGGGCGGAGAGGACGAAGAAGAGGATGCCGAGGACACCGAGGGAGTTGGGCTTGAGTCTGCCTGCCATGGATGCGTCATGAGCGGTCTGCGTGGCGACCGCGGTCCGACTGTCCACTCGAATCACCTGCCGGGGAACGGGGAGGGGCGGAGTTTTGTTTTAGGCCAAACGAGTTGCCTCATCGTGGGCTTGAACTATCCGTTTGGCAAGGGGTTGCAGTGAGATCCTTTGCGGACGCGGAGGTCTTTACAGGACCGTGATTCAGGCGGCGGACGGGGTTCCCGTCTCTACTCGTGCACCGTGATGGCCTGCAGTGGACAGACCTCGGCGGCCTCGTGCAGTTCCTCGGCGCTCTCCTCGTCCACGTCGGCCACGTAGACGTCGGTCGCCCGCGACCGCAGGGACAGGCGCCCCTCGTCGTCCAGGGCGAACAGGTCGGGGGCCGCGTACACGCACTGGCCGTGGTCCTGGCACTTGTTGAGATCGACTTCGACCTTCATGACGGGTCCTGCCTCTCGAAAGGGGTCGGGGGATCAGAGGAAACGGACGGGGAGGCGCGTGATCGTGCGCAGGAACTCGGTATGGGCGTAGGCGGGCTCGCCCGCCAACTCGACACCGGAGAACCGGTTGACGATCGAGCCGAAGACGGTGTCGGCCTCGGCGCGGGCCAGGACCTGGCCGGCGCAGCCGTGCATGCCGGAGCCGAACGCCAGGTGCTGGCCGGCGGCGACCGGGCGGGTGTGGTCGAAGGTGTCGGGGTCGACGAAGACCTCGGGGTCGCGGTTGGCGGAGGCGATGAGCAGGGCCAGCGCCTCACCGGCCGGCACGGTGGTGTCGCCGATGACCGTGTCCTGCGTGGTCAGGCGCACCACCATCGACTCGGGCGTGTCGATGCGCAGGATCTCGTTGATGATGCCCGGCCGCGCCTCCGGCTCGTCGCGATAGGCGGCGAAGATCTCGGGCCGCCGCGCCATCAGCCAGATGCCGTGGTTGATCAGGTGCTTGACGTCGAGGTGGCCCACGGCGAAGAACAGGAAGATCGTGTAGACGACTTCTTCCTCGGTCATCCTGCCCTCGTCCTGCGCGGCGATGAAGGCGTCGATCAGCCCCTCACCGGGGTGGGCGCGCTTGTCGGCCACCAGCCGGCGGATGTGCTCGGCGAACCAGGCGAACGCCTCCGTGGTGGCGCGGGCCTCCTCGTCGTTGCCGCCGGGGCCGAGGCTCAGCCCGATCTCGTAGGTCTTGTGCTGGATGGTGTCCATCTCGGTCGGCTCGATGCCGAAGATGTGGCAGGTCGTCTCGAAGGTGCACTTCAGGGAGAGGCCCTCGGCAGCGTCCAGGGTGCCGTCCCCCTTCTCGACCTCGTCGAGCACGGCCTCCACGGAGGCGCGCATCACCTTGGACCACTCCTCGACGGCCCTGGGCGTGAACCAGCGGTTGGTGATCCGCCGCAGCCGTGTGTGGTCGGGGGCGTCCTTGCCGAGCATGGTGTGGTGGATCGGGGCGGCCGGACCGAAGTCGAGCTGCTGCACGCTCAGGGTGGGGTTGCGGATCAGCCGGGCGACGTCCTCGTAGCGGGAGACGACGTACAGGCCGAGCGGATGCCGGTAGACCGGGTGCTCCTGCCGCAGCCGCGCATAGTACGGGTACGGGTCCGCACGGAAGCCGGGGTCACGGAAGGGCAGCAGGTCCTCGGCGGCGGACGCGGGTCCGGCGGTGGTGACGGTCATGGCGAGGCACTCCTCGTATCGGGCGCGAGGCGGAGGGAAGCCGGGAGTGGCGAAGGGGAGGCGGCCAGTGGGCCTACACCGCGAGAATTATCCACTCGGATAATTTCGTCAATACTTCGCGGGCGGGTAATCAACTCTTTACGCCGCCGGAAACAGGCGAGTCCCCGTCGCCGGGCGACGGGGACTCGTCCTGATCTGCTGTTACGGCAGGGACAACGACATGGGCGGCTACTCGGCCGCTCCGGGCTTCCGGGTCAGCAATGACCGCAGCTCCTTCAGCGCGGCCTCGGTGACGTCCGGCTCGTCGAGGACCAGCTGATGCAGTACGAGGCCTTCCAGGGCGGCGAACACAAGCCGGGTCAGGGCAGGGCTGGTGCCTTCGGGCAGGCTGCGGGACAGCTCCCTTTCCGTGGCCTGGAAGTACTCGTCGTACAGCGCGCGGATCTGCGGCAGCAGCTCGGGCCTGCGCCGGGACTCGAGCATGAGCTCGTACTGGAACGTCTGCAGGGCCGGCTCGCGGGTGACCATGTCCGCCAGCCCCGCCGCGAAGTCGGCGATGTCGCCCGTGCCCGGTTCCAGGGAACTCGTACTCGCGCTGGTGCGCACCGCGTGTTCGAGGGCTGCCTCGATGAGTGCGTCCCGGGAACCGAAGTGGTGCACCACGAGCCCGTGCGTGACACCCGCCTCCTCCGCGACGGCGCGATAGGTGAGCTTGCGCAGCCCGCCCCGGGCCACCACGCGCACGGCCGCGTTGAGCAGGGCCTCACGGCCGGTCCCGTAGTCCACCCGCTTGCGGGGCCTGGCCGGGGGCTTCTCGGAGGAATCGCTCATGAGCGCGACCCTACCCGTACGCCGGGACCGGCAGGCCGCCGCAGGGCGTCACCTCTTCGGCGGGCGGATGCCGCGGAACTCCCAGTCGCCGCCGAGCGCGGTGGACAGCACCTCCTCCGACTCGGTGGGCTGGGCGCCGACGTCGGCACGGACGGGGGTCGGGCCGGTGACGATGTGGTTGGTGAGCCGCCCGAGGCCCTCCACCTCGACCTCGACGACGTCACCGGGCCGGACGGGGCGGGAGTTGGCGGGGGTACCGGACAGGAGTACGTCGCCGGGGTGGAGGGTGATGGTGCGGGCGATGTCGGCGACGAGGTAGTGCATGTCCCACTTCATCTCGTCGGTCGAACCGTCCTGGACGACCTCGCCGTTGACGTAGGTGCGCAGACTCTTGCCGTGGAAGTCCCAGTCGGTGACCAGGCCGGGGCCGAGCGGGCAGAGGGTGTCGGAGCCCTTGACGCGGAGCATGGAGCCGGCGTCGGTGTCGCGGAAGTCGTGCAGTCCGTAGTCGTTGGCGACGGTGTAGCCGGCGATGTACTCGCCCGCTTCGGCCGGGGAGATGTTGCGCGCGGTCCTCCCGATGACGATGGCGACCTCGCCCTCGTAGTTGAGCCACTTGCAGCCCTCGGGGCGGACGACGGCGCCCTGGTGGGAGTTGAGGGCCGAGGTCGGCTTGTGGAAGTAGGTGGGGGTGTCGGGGAGGTCGATCCGGAACTCCTCGACACGGCTGCGGTGGTTGAGGTGGACGGCGATCACCTTGGAGGGGACGACCGGAGGCAGGTGCCGGGCGTCCTCGGTCCTGACGCGGCGCCCGTCCCCGGCGACCAGCTCGTCGCCGTCGACGGTGACCTGGACTGCGGCGCCGTCGAGCAGGATGCGGCGGTACTCAGGCATGGGCGGACTCCTGTACGGGGGTGGGGGATGCGGTCCAGCCGCCCTCGGGGCGGTCGAACCAGAGGTGGACCTGGCCGGTGCCGATCGAGTTCTCGTACTCGCCGTACTGACGGGCCCTGGCGACGCAGGCACGCTCGCCGAGGGCGCCGGCCATCATCAGGTAGTGGAAGAACTTCGCCTCCGGCCTGTACTTCCAGAACTCGTCCATGGTGTCCAGGACCCGATCGTGGCGGCCCTCCTTGAACCAGGCGATCCGCTCGTGGTCGGCCTCGCGCGCCTCGGGTGTGAAGATGTGCACCGGGTCGCTGGCCTCGTGCTCGCGCAGTTCCCTGAGCGGCCAGAACGTGTGCGACAGGGCTCCGGAGGCGATCAGCAGCACGCGCCGCCCCGGGGTGGCGGCGATACCGTCCGCCAGGGCGCGGCCGAGCCGCAGGTGGTCCTCCATGTCGCCGGTCTGGCAGACCCCGATGGTCACCCACCGCTTGTCGGGCAGGCCCTCGCCGAGGAACTTCCAGAGGTTGACGGTGGCGTAGTAGATCGGCAGGTACTCGTCGTCGATCGCGGTGATCCAGGTGGCGTGCTTGTCCGCGAAGTTCTCGATGTTGCGGGCCAGTTCGGGATCTCCGGGGAAGTCGTACGGCATCCGGCACATCCCGCGCGGCAGCTCCTCGGAGGTGAACAGGCCCGCCCGCCGCGTCTGTGCGGTGACCACGAACTCGACCGTGGTCGCCCAGTGCGAGTCGAGGACCACGACGGTGTCGTAGTCGTCCCGCTCGAAGACGTCCTTCCGGAGCTGGTTCAGGCCCGTGACGAGGGTGATCTCCTTGCCCTCGTTGAGTTCCAGCCGGGTCTCCTCGGGCAGCACGATGGTGGGGACGTGGGCGAGGAGGCCCGCCCCGACGATCTCACCCATGGTGGGTCCATCCGTTCGGTGCGGTCACGGTGTTCTTGAGGTCGCAGTAGAAGTCGAAGCTCCAGGTGCCGCCCTCGCGGCCCACCCCGGACTGGCGGGAGCCACCGAAGGGGGCCTGGAGGTCGCGGACGAAGAAGCAGTTGACCCAGACCGTGCCCGCGACGAGCCGTGCGGTGACGCGTTCGGCGCGCTCGGGGTCGCCGGTGGCGACGGTGGCGGCCAGAGCGAAGCGGGTGCCGTTGGCCAGCCGGACGGCCTCGTCCTCGTCGGCGAAGGTCTGCAGCGTCAGGACCGGGCCGAAGACCTCCTCCTGCACGATCTCCGCATCCTGGTCGACATCGGTGAGCAGGGTGGGCGCGTAGTACTGGCCGTCCCCCCGGTGCCCGCCGATCACCGCGCGGGCCCCGGCCGCCACGGCCCGCTGCACGAAGCCGTCGATCTTCTCCAGCTGGCGGGGGTGGATGTTGGGCCCGATGTCGGTGGCCTCGTCGCGCGGGTCGCCCTGCTTCAGCGCGCTCGCCTTCTCGACGAACCGGCGCGTGAACTCCTCGGCAACCGACTCTTCGACCAGCAGCCGGGTGCCCGCCAGGCACACCTGGCCGGCGTTGTCGTACTGCTCCACCGCCAGGTCGACGGCGAGGTCCAGGTCCGCGTCGGCGAACACCAACAGCGGTGAATTGCCGCCCAGTTCGAGACTCAGGGGCGTGAGGTTCGCGGCCGCCGATTCCGCGATGCGCCTGGCCGTGGGCACCGAGCCGGTGAAGCTGATGCGGCGCACGTCCGGGTGCGAGGTCAGCGCGTCGCCGATCTCGGAGCCGTGGCCCTGGACGACGTTGAGGACACCGGCCGGGAGCCCGGCCTCGGCGGCGATGTCGGCCAGCAGGGAGGCGGTCAGCGGCGACCACTCGGCGGGCTTCAGCACCACCGTGTTCCCGGCGGCCAGCGCCGGGGCGACCTTCCAGGTGGCCAGCATCAGCGGGGCGTTCCACGGCGTGATCAGGAGGCAGGGGCCGGCCGGGTCCCAGGTGACGTGGTTGGTGTGGCCGCGCGTCTCGAAGTCCTCGTGCTCCAGCGTCAGCAGCCAGTCGGCGAAGAAGCGGAAGTTGTGGGCGACCCGCGGCATCACGCCGCGGCGGTGGGAGCGCAGCAGGGCGCCGTTGTCGGTGGTCTCGACGATGGCGAGTTCTTCGATCCGCTTCTCGACCCCGTCGGCGATCGCGTGCAGGATGCGGGCGCGTTCCGCGCGGGAGGTGGCCGCCCAGGCGGGGAAGGCGGCCTTCGCGGCGGCCACGGCGGCGGCCGCCTCCATGGCCGTGCCCCGGGAGATGTGGCCGATCGTGTCGCCGTCGATGGGCGAGACGTCCTCGAACGTCTGGGTGGAGGCGACGCGCTCGCCGCCGATCCAGTGCCGGGTGTCGACGGCGACCCCGGCCACGGTGATGGTGTGTTCGCTCATGCTCTGTTCCTCCGGTCTCACGACGTGGTGGGGTCTACTCGGCGCCGGAGGTGCCGGATTCCAGCAGTCGGCCGCCGTCCCAGACGACGCCGACCTGGCGGTAGTAGGCGGCGATCGGCTCACGGATCTCCAGGCGGGCCAGTTCTTCGGTGGGCGCCTCGAACAGCTCCAGCTCGGCGTCGCCGCGCCAGGCCTGTCCCGCCTCGAAGGACGCGGCGCCCGACTCGATCAGCTCGTCCAGGGCGAGGCCCTTGCCCTTCTCGATGGAGGGCAGCCAGCGGTGATGGGCCATCGGGTGGGCGTTGACGAAGCCGTTCGTCTCCGACGGCTCGCGCAGGGTGACCACGGTGTGGGCCAGGCGCCGGTCGGCGGCGGCGAGCGTGGCACCGAAACGGGCCCCCGCCTCGATGCGCGGCGAGGGGCCGTACGGGTGCGGGCGGGTCTGGTGGATCGAGCCGAGCTTCTTCGGGTAGCCCTGGTGCAGGCCGCGCGCGACGGCGAAGTCCTTGTCGACCCAGATGTAGACGCAGCGCGAGTAGGTCTGTCCCCGGTACTTGCAGCGGACGACCGCGAAGGCCTCCTTGTACTGGGAGAGGACCGGGTCGAGCAGCTCGGCGCCGGACGCCGAGCAGGACTGCCAGTCGGCCCAGATCAGCGCGACCGCGCCGGGGTCCTCGTCCGCCAACTCCAGCGGTTCGGGCAGCAGTTCCCGCACCCGTGCCGGGTCGGTGCGGTACTCGACGGTGAGCAGGTCACCGGAGTACCGCCAGGGCGGTGAGGGGACCAGCGACGAGGCTCCGCTCGCCGTCTTGGGGAAGAAGAATCCACGGACGGTGGTCATGTCAGCAAAGTCCTTGGGTGGTGAGGGCGGGCTGCTGGAGCAGTTCGGCGCGGTAGCGGGAGGCGGCGGCCGCCGCGGCCTGACCGCCCAGGGCGACGACACCGGCCAGCCGGCCGCCGGCGTGGTAGCCGACGACGACGTCACCGTCCAGGTCGCCTTCGAGTACGCGCACGTCCTCCTTGCCGAGTACCGGTGCCCCGAAGGACTGCAGACGGAAGTCGTGCTGGTCGCTCCAGAAGGTGGGCAGCGGCGCGAACGGGGACAGGTCGTGGTCGGCGCCGGTCAGGTGGGCTACGAGGGTCTTCGCGGCGTGCTTGGCGGTGTCCGTGGGGATGCACCAGTGCTCCACACGGCGCGGTACGCCGTCGTAGCGGGCGTTGGGGAAGCGGGCGACGTCGCCGACGGCCACCACGTCGGGCCGTCCGCCGGCGCGCAGGTGCTCGTCGGTGAGCACGCCGTCGCTCAGGTCGAGGCCGTTGCCGGCCAGCCATTCGGTGTTGGCGACCGAGCCGACCGACTCGACCACCACGTCGGCGGGCAGGACGGTGCCGTCGGCGAGGGCGACGCCGGTGACGTGGTCGTCGCCGGTGAAGCCGGTCACGCCCGTGCCGAGGGCGAAGCGCACACCGCGCTCTTCGTGGCGCCTCAGCAAGGCCTTGGCGAGGAGTTCGCCGAGGGGGCCGACCATCGGCAGGGGCAGCGGGTCGACGACGGTCACCTCGCGGGCGCCCAGGGCTACGGCGGTGGCCGCGACCTCGCAGCCGATGAAGCCGCCTCCGACGACGACCACCCGGGTTCCGGGCCGGGTCAGGGCCTGCCGCAGGCCCTGCGCGTCGTCGATGGTGCGGACCGTGTGCCGGCCGGCGGGCGGGCCGGGGCAGCGCAGGCGCCGGGGCCGCATTCCGGTGGCGACGACCAGACCGTCGTACGAGAGTGCCTCGCCGTCGTCGAGCTCGACGATGTTCTCCGCGAGCCGCGCGGCGACGACCTTGGTGCCCAGCCGCCACTGCGCGTCGGCCACGCTCGCCCGCGGGCGGAAGGAGAGCGACTCGAAGGCGGCCTTGCCGGCCAGGACCTCCTTGGACAGGGGCGGGCGGTTGTAGGGCATGTGCGGCTCGTCACCGACGAGTGTGATGGCTCCGGTCCAGCCGGCGGCCCGCAGTTGCTCGGCCGCGCGCAGGCCGGCCATGGAGGCTCCGGCCACGACGATGCGTGCGTTCATCGTCAGCCCTCGAGACGGATGGCCTGGAGCGGACACACGTCGGCGGCTTCCTCGACCTCGTCGCGCAGCGCGTCGTCGGGGTCGGGGACGTAGGCCAGGTGGCCGCTGTCGTCCATGGAGAAGACTTCGGGGGTGGCGAAGACGCACTGGCCGTGGTCCTGGCACTTGTTCATGTCGACGACGACCTTCATGGCCGGTCCTCCTGAAGTGAGGGCGTCGGGGCGGGGGTGAGGGGAGGAAGAGGGGCCCGGCCGTGGTCGACCGGGCCCCGGCCAAGGGTCCGGCGGCTGACCGGACCCGTACTCATTTGGCTTCAAACAACATAGGAAGCCGCCTGCCCCTGGTCAATACCTATCCATGCGGATAATTTTTTCTCCTACCCCTCTTGCGGGGCGCCCCCAGCGCTCATACCGTTTGGCCTCAAACAAGCCGCCGTACGCCGCGCCCCCACCCGTACCGGCCCTCTGCCTCCCCTCACGTTCCACACCCCTAGCGCCCGAGGAGACATCGGTGAGCGCAGCCCCAACCCCCAGCCTCCGTCAGCACATGCAGCGGCTCGCCGCCGAGGGCATCGACATGGTGCGCGTGACCTATCCCGACCTCATCGGCACCGACCGTGCACGCGACATCCTGCTGGAGCACCTGCCGTCGGCGTGCGACCACGGCCTGGCCTTCTGCCGGGCCGTCTACCACACCAGCCCGCAGGGCGACGTGGTCCCCGTCTCCGGCGGTCTCGACGCCGGCCTGCCCGACATCACCGTGCGACCGGACCTGGACACCCTGGTCCCCCTCCCCTGGGAACCGGGCGTCGCCTCCTGCCTCGCCGACGTCACCGACCCGGCCACCGGCCTGCCCGCACCGGAGTCACCCCGCGATCTGCTGCGCACCGTCCTCGCCCGGTGTGCCGAACACGGCCTGCGACCGGTGGTCGGCCCCGAGCTCGAATACTTCCTCTGCGACGAGGACCCGGCCTCCCCGAGCGGATGGAAGCGCTACTCGGGCGCCTCCGGCGTCGTCTACACGGCAGGTCTGCGCGCCGACGGCGACAACCACCTGCTGCGCACGCTGCGTCTGCTGCGGGACATGAACATCGGCGTGTCCAGCGGAAACCACGAGTTCGACGGCGGCCAGTTCGAGATCAACCTCACCCACTCCGACGCCCTGTCCGCCGCGGACCGCGCCTTCCGCTTCAAGGCCGCGATCAAGGAGCTGGCCCGGAAGGAGGGGAGACTCGCCAGCTTCATGGCCAAGCCGTTCAACGACGCCGGCGGCTCCGGTTTCCACCTCCACCTGTCATGCGACAGCGCCGACGAGGAAGGCGCCGGCAACGCCTTCGACGATCCCGCCGGGCCGTACGGGCTGTCCGCCACTGCCCGCCACGCCGTCGCCGGCATCCTTGCCCACGCCCCGGCCCTGGCCGCACTGGCCAACCCGACGGTGAACTCCTACAAGCGTTTCGGCCCGGACACCCTCGCGCCCTGGCTGATCGACTGGGGCCTGGACAACCGCAGCGCCATGGTCCGCATCCCGCCCGAGCGCGGCTCCGCAGCCCGGTTCGAACTGCGCCTCGGTGACGCCAGTGCCAACCCGTACCTGCTGATCGCGGGCACGGTCGCCGCCGCGCTGCTCGGGGTTCTGACCGGCGAGGAGCCCCCCGCCCCCTTGGAGGGGTACGGCTACGACACCGCCAGGGCGGCCGTGCTGCCCATGAGCCTGCCGGCCGCGCTGGACGCTCTGGAAGCGGACACGGAACTGACCGACGTCCTCGGCAAGGACTTCACCGACTCCTTCATCTCCTACAAGCGCAACGAGATCGAACGCTTCCAACGGCACGTCACCGACTGGGAGTTCACCGAGTACGCCTACCACCTGTGACGACTGGGAGCCATGCGATGACGACCGAGACCCCGACCGCCGCCGTGCACGAGCCGATGCCGCTGGCGGACGTCAACCTCGCCGACCTGGACAACTTCACAGACGGCATCACCCCGTGGCGGATGTTCCACACCCTGCGCCACCAGGACCCGGTGCACTGGCAGCCCGAGGAGGCCCCCAACTCCGGCTTCTGGGCGGTGACCCGGCATGCCGACATCGCCCGCGTCGACCGCGACGCCGAGACCTTCACCTCGATGAAGTTCGTCAACCTCGAAGAAGTCGACGACGACCAGATCAAGACACGTGCCTCCATCCTCGAACTGGACGGCATACGACACCGCGCCCTGCGCAGTCTGCTCCAGCGCCAGTTCGGCGCGAGCGTCATCGGCAGCTACACCGACTTCCTGCGCGGCCTGACCGCCACCACGCTGGACGCGGCCCTCGCCAAGGGGACCTTCGACTTCGTCAAGGAGGTCTCCGCCGACTTCCCCATCAACGTCCTCGCCCGCCTCCTCGACGTACCGCCGGAGGACAACCAGCAGCTCATCGACTGGGGCAACCGCATCATCGGCAACACCGACCCCGACTACGCCGACGTCCTGCTGCACAGCGCGGAGAGCGAGCAGTACCGCCACCTGCCCTTCCGCTCCCCCGCCTCGCTGGAGGTCTTCGAGTACGGCCGTGAGCTGGCCCGACAGCGGCGCGGCGGCGACGGCACCGACCTGGTCTCCAGGCTGGTGAACACCGTCCCGAAGGACGGCGTGCCGCTCTCGCCGCAGGACTTCGACAACTACTTCCTGCTCCTCGTCGTGGCCGGCAACGAGACCACCCGCCACACCATCACCCACTCCATGCTGGCCCTGCTCCAGCACCCCGAGCAGCTGGCCCGGCTTCAGGAGGACCCGTCCCTGATCCCGGCGGCGGTGGAGGAGTTCCTGCGCTGGGCCTCCCCCGTCTACCACTTCCGCCGCACGGCGACCCGTGACGTCGAACTCGGCGGCAAACGCATCAAGGAGGGCGACAAGGTCGTCATGTGGTACGCCTCCGGCAACCGCGACGAGGAGGTCTTCGGCAACCCGTACGACTTCGACGTCACCCGCACCGACAACGACCACGTGACCTTCGGCAAGGGCAGCCCGCACCTGTGCCTGGGCAACCTGCTCGCCCGCACCGAGATCCGCATCATGTTCGAGGAGCTCATCCCGAGGATCGCCGACATCCGTCTGACCGGCGAAGTCCCGCGCGTACGCTCCAACTTCGTCAACGGCATCAAGAGGCTGCCGGTCGAGGTCACCCCCGCCTGACCGCCTGCCCCGATCTGCCGGCCGTGATCCGCTGGGCCCGGGAGGCCGAGGAGGACGGGGCCATGGCAGAGGCCGCCGTCCCGCAGTGCCGAGCGGGCTGTCCACGGTGAGCAGCCTCTGGCTGCAGCAGTTCCGATGATGTGTCCGCGCGCATCATCGGAACTCGCCCACCAGATGTGCGGCGAGGTGGCGGACGTGCCGGCCTGCGGTGCCTGCTCGGCCTGTTCACGGGTCAGCGAGCCCGAGCAGGCCGGCAGAGCACCGTGGTCAGTGCTTCCCGCAGCAGCCGGGTCGCCTCGGTGGTGTCGGCGGCTCCGCTCGGCCGGCGCCAGGCCACGTACCCGTCGGGGCGGATCAGCAGCACACCCTCCTCCTCGATCTGCGCGCGGCGGCTCCACTCGCCGTACGCGTCGTGCGCGTCGCGGTCGATGACGACGCCGCGCAGGTCCAGGGCCAGTTCCTTGGCCAGGGTGTCGGCGGCGTCGGCCCATGGGGTGCCGGCCAGGCCGGTCAGGACGGAGAACCTGCCTTTGCCGACGAGGTCGAGCGTCGAGATCCGCCTGCCGTTCGGATCGACGAGCCAGGCGTGCGGCAGCTTCGCGCCGGGGCGGGAGGTCGGGTGTCCGAAGAGTTCGCCGTCGCGGGACATCGTCTCCGTGGTGCCGTCGGGGATGACGGCGGCCGACTGATAGCGCTGGTTGTGCTCGACGCCGTGGGCGTTGAACTCGTAGTGCTTCAGCTCGATCGCCTCGCGGATGGCCCGCCGCTTCTGCGCCCCCTCGACGTCCGGTTGCCGTGCCGCGTGCAGGGCCTTGGTGATGCCCTCCTCGTCTCCGCCGACGACGCCGAGCGCCTCGAACAGGGGCAGGAACTGGTCCCGGGAGAGGTTCGCGCGTTCGACGATCTGCTTCGCGACCGGGGCACGCTCGTCGGAGTAGGTGTCCAGCAGCTCGGGCCCGGCATGTCCCTGGAGAACGGCCGCCAGCTTCCATGCCAGGTTGTAGGAGTCCTGGACGGATGTGTTGGAGCCGAGGCCGTTGGACGGCGGGTGCCGGTGGACGGCGTCCCCCGCGCAGAAGACGCGTCCGGCGTGCAGCCGGGTCGCATACGCGTGGTTGACCGTCCACAGGGAGGCGCTGTCGATCTGTACGTCGAGTTCGTCGTCGCCCACGAGGTCACGGACGATCGCTGCCGCCGCTTCGTCGGTGACCTTCGGCGGGGGGTTGTCGATGTCGTAGCCCCAGACGATGAGCCACTCGTTCCAGGGCCGCACCATCCGCAGCAGGCCCATCCCGATCCCGCCGACATCGGCGCCCGGGCGCATGATCCAGTACAGGACGCTGGGCCGGTGCTCGACATACTGCGTGAGGTCGGCCCGGAAGACGATGTTCATGCTGCCGGCCTTGCCCATCTGCCCTTCCATCGGCAGACCGAGCTTGTCCGCGACGATGCTGCGACCGCCGTCGGCGCCGATCATGTAACGGGCGCGGACGGTGTGTTCAGTGCCGCTCGGCCGGTCGCGCAGGCGCGCGGTCACTCCGTCCGCGTCCTGCTCGAAGTCGACGAGCTCGGTGTTGAGCCGGACCACGGCTCCGCGCTTGGCGGCGTTGGCCAGAAGGATGGGCTCCAGGTAGGTCTGCGGGAGGTCGATCATCCCGCAGGGGCTCTGCGAGGCGTACTCGGTGAGGCTTTCGTCGCCGGTGCCCCAGGTGCGGATGCGGCCGATCTCGTCGCCCAGGAGTGAGGTGGCGAAGACGGTGTCGCCCATCAGGCGGCTCGGTGTGCCCTTGTCCAGTGCCTCCTGCTCGATCCCGAGATCACGGAAGACCTCCATGGCACGCTGGTTGGTGATGTGGGCGCGTGGTGTGTCGGCCAGCCATCCGTACTTGGTGACCAGGTGGGTGCGCACACCGTAGGTCGCCAGCAGCAGGGCCGCGGTGCCGCCGGCGGGTCCGCTGCCGATGACCAGGACGTCGGTGTCGTACTTCTCAGGCGTGCTCATGCTGGCTGACTCCGGGAAGCTGTGTGAAACACGTCAGGGGGACTGCGTGCTGTGCGGCGTCCGAGGCGTGCTCAGTCGCCGAGGCGCGCGATGCGGAAGGTGAACTCGAGCAGGCGCCACTCACCGTCGACGGGCCGGCCGTCGGGCGTCGGGCCGGTTCGCCGGACGAAGTCGGTGATCAGGTCGTCCTTGACGCCGAAGACCGCATCCCGCCGCCCGGGGGCTCCGTCGAGGTAGGCCCCGCCCCGGACGAACAACTGGGTGATCAGCGGCTGGTGGCCGGTGGCGTTGATCAGGAAGTGCACGTGCGGGGCGCGGTAGGGGTGGCGGCCCACGGCGGAGAGCATCCTGCCGACCGGTCCGTCGTCCGGGATCGGGTATTCCGAGGGGAGGATCGACCAGAACGTGAACCGTCCGTCGGCATCCGTGGTGAACCGGGCGCGCAGCACCGGCCCGTCCAGGTCGGGCAGTTGGACGTCGTAGAAGCCGTCCTCGTTGGACTGCCACACGTCCACCACGGCACCGGCGACCGGCTGCCCTTCCTGGTCGGTCACCTGGATGTCCGCCCACATCGGTGTGCCCGTGAACTCTCCGGCGATGTCGCTGCCGTGTCCGGCGGAGGGCGGCCCTGCCACGTAGAAGGGGCCGAGGATGGCGGAGGAAGTGGTGTCAGGGTTACGGGAGTTGGCGAGGGCGTCGACCACGCTGGACACACCGAGGGTGTCGGAGAGCAGGATGAACTCCTGCCGGGTGTCGGTGGTGATGTGGCCGGCCGCGGTGAGGAAGTCGATGGCCCGCTGCCACTCCCGCGGGGTGAGGTCGTTGCGGATGGTGTAGGCGTGCAGGGTGCGCGCGAGATCGGTGAGCAGCTGTTTCAGGCGCGGGTTCGTGCAGCCGCCGAAGCTCGCCACGACCTCGTCGGTCAGCGGGCGCAGGTCGGGTGCGGAGGCGGCCGCTGCCTGCGGGCGGTGGCCGTGCCAGGCGTCTCCCAGCAGGTCCGCGAGACCGCCGCGGGTAAGCTCGCGCGGGTTCGGATACGGCTGTGCGGTGGCCAGTTCCGCCGCGCGGTCCAGATCGGCCGCCGCCATGCCGAGATCGCGTAGCGACGTCGGGCCGCCGACCCTGCGGATCAGGTCGAAGACACCGGTGGGCGCATCGGGGGCGCCCAAGGCGCGCGCGATACGGTCCATCGCCTCCGGTACGGCGGGCGCGTTGTACGCCATGGCGTGCGGAAGGACCACGGTGTGGGTCTCGGCGTGCGGCAGACCGAAGGTGCCGCCCAGGGTGTGGCAGAGCTTGTGGTGCAGCCCCATGCCGACGGCACCGAGGCAGGTGCCCGCCAGCCAGGCCGCCTGCAGCAGTTCCGCCCGGGCCTCGATGTCGGAGGGGTCGTCGTGGAGGGCGGGGAGGGCACGGGCTATGGCCGCGACGGCCTCCAGGGCCATGGCGTCGGTGACCGGAGTGGCGTCCGGTGAGTAGAGGGCTTCCACGGCGTGGGCCAGTGCGTTGACGCCGCTGGTCACCGACATCGGGAGCGGCAGCCCGAGGGTGAGCTCCACGTCGTACACGACCGTTTCCGGCAGGATCGCCGGCGAGGACCGGGTGACCTTCCGGCCGTCCGCCGTCTCCCCGAGCACGGGGGTGACCTCGGAGCCGGCGTAGGTGGTCGGCACGATGACCTGGGGCAGGTCAGTGCGTACGGCCAGCGCCTTCGCGAGGCCGGTCGTCGAGCCTCCACCGATGGCCACCAGGCAGTCCACGTCCCGGTCGCGCAGCAGGCGCAGGGCCCGCTCGGTCACCTCGACGGGGGTGTGCATGGCCGCGCCGTCGAACTCGGCCACCGCCACGTCGCCCAGCGCTGCGCGGAGCCGTTCGACGTCCTTGCGCAGGGCCGGGGATCCGCCGGAGAGGAGCAGTACCCGGGTCCCGCCGAGACGCTCGACCTCCTCGCTGACCCGCGGAACCGTGCCCGCGCCGAACACCACCCGGCTGGGGCCGGTGGTGTGCACGAAACTCCTCATGAAGCCGCTCTCCATGCTGCGAGGCCTGTGGGTCTACCGCAGTATTCGGGCCCGTGCGCCCGCCGTTCCTGCATAATCTCGGCATCGCCTTGCACAAAAGCGGCGTCGGGCCGCGGCCCGTGCCGTGCTTGCCCGGCCGTGCCGGAGGGCAGCACGACTGTGCCCCGAAGGAGGGCCTCATGAGCGAGCTGGGCCTCGGTGACACCCACGGCATCCTGACGCGCCCCGGGGTGCGTCCGGTCCGCACCAGCACGGGACTTGGCTGGGAGCAGTTGTACGTATCGACGCAACGGGAACTGCCGTACCGGGACGCTTTTCAGGGCGCCGACAGCCACCTGGTGATCCTGCATCTGGACGGCCCGGTCAGGGTCCGGAGGGGACGCCGGGGGTTGACGGCCGCACGGCAGGTTCCGCCCGGTGGGCTGTTCCTGCATCCGGCCGCCACGGAGCTGGACGTGGAACTCGGCGGTCATCTGAACACGGTGCACGTCTATCTGGCGGACGCGGCCCTCCAGGCGACGGCAGAGACGGCGGAGGACGGTCGGCCGGTGCGGCTGAAGGAGGAGTTCGGCACCACGGATCCGCTGCTGGAGCAGCTCGTTCTGGCGCTCGATGGTGTGGTACGGCGCTGGGAGCCCAGCGCGAGCACCTATGCGGATCAGCTCGCGCTCATGACCGCGGCCCAACTGGCCCGCCGCCACAGCGTTCGGCACTCCGTCGCCGAGCCGAAACAGCGGCAAGCAGGCCTGAGCGACCGGCAGTTCGCGGCCGTTCGGGAACTCATGGACGCCGGGCTCTCCGAGCCGCTGTCGCTGGAGGACCTCGCCTCGGCCGCGGGGCTCGGTGTCAGCCAGTTCGCCCGGCGTTTCAGGGCCCGCACGGGGTGCCCTCCGCACCGGTACCTCGTGCGGCTGCGCGTGGAGCGGGCCGCCCGCCTCCTGCGCGCCGGATCCATGCCCATCGCCCAGGTGGCGGCCGCCTGCGGCTTCTCCCACCAGGAACACCTGACCCGAGTGATCCGCTCCCACCTCGGCACGACACCGGCCGCACTGCGCCGCGAGGGCTGACACAGCTCAGAGCCAGTTCGAGGAGTGCCGGATCGGCGGCAGGCGGAAGTACGGGACGGCTGTTGCCTCGCGCTGCGCGTGGAGGGCGTTTTCGTTCATGGTTCGTTCCAACTTCCGTGTTGCCGATGCTCAGTCCACAGGGGCCCTGAAGTCCCTCCGCTCAGCCGGCGTCGAACGCCTCGGCGACGGCCAGCGTGTCCTCGTACACGTGCAGGCGGGTGATCCGGCCGTCCTCGATCGCCAGGTGCAGGGCCACCGGTGTGGTGAACTCCTTGCCGGTGGGTGCGGCGGTGTGCGTGAAGACCGCCAGCAGCACCACGTCACCACCGTCGACGATGAAGCGCTCCAGCACAACCTTGCTCCGGCCTTCCGCCAAGTGCGACCACATCGTGGTGAAGTACGGCGCGACCTGCTCCCGGCGTGTCCGGCGCCCGGTCCAGGGCAGCGCGGTGCTGTCGGGGACATACCAGTCGATCTCCTCGGAGAACAGTTCCTGGATGCCGTCGCGGTCC
Organism: Streptomyces sp. TRM68416; assembly: GCF_014596915.1. Classification (GTDB taxonomy): domain Bacteria; phylum Actinomycetota; class Actinomycetes; order Streptomycetales; family Streptomycetaceae; genus Streptomyces. The sequence goes on along the minus strand of NZ_JACVWU010000017.1, from coordinate 119,922 downwards.
TGCCGGCCGAGGCGCTCCACGAACTTCTCGGCCACGGTCCGCGAGATCTGAGTGTCTGTTGCCATCGCCCTTGTCTTCTCCATCTCTTCGTCGTAACGAATTTGGTTACATCAATGGGTGTGGACTGCGGCTCCCCTCGGCCAGGGAAAGCGTGCGGTCCGAGGTCAGGCGGCTTTCAAGATGTCCCGCAGTACGTCCTCCAGCGTGGTCTTGGCCAGCTCCCCGCACAGGGCGGCCTCCACACCGTCGTACACGGCGGTCATCACCGGCCCGATGCCGTGGCCCACCACGCACTCGGGGTCCGGCGTCGCGCGATACAGGGCGAAGACCGGCCCCGCTTCGATCGCCCGATAGACGTCGAGCAGAGTAATCGCCGCCAGGTCCCGCGCGAGCATCCAGCCCGCCCCCGCACCTCGCCGTGAATCGGCCAGGCCGGCCTTGCGCAGCTCACCCAGCAGGCGGCGAATCACCACGGGGTTGGTGTTGACGCTCGTCGCGATCTGCTCGGAGGTGGCGACCTCGTGGCCACGCCGCTGATACAACCCGATCCATGTCAGGGCGTGCGCCGCGATGGTCAGTCTGCTGTTGGCACTCATGCCGGACCCCACCTCCCATGACACTCGACCCCAATCGTAACCACATTTGTTACAACTGCATGCGGCAAGCCCTGCGGGGCCGGCCGGACCCGCCTCGTCGCGGAGGGCAAGCACAACCGCTCCGCCGCATATGGTCCGTGCGCCGGGACGGAGTCTCGCCGTAGCGACCCGGGCCGGTCGGCCCTGGTACCTTCGGCCCCGGCGGGTGACGATCGGCTGTGGGCGGCCCGCAGTCCGTCCACGTCACCGGGGACGAAGGGGTCGAGATGACCGAGTCACGCACATTCACGGCGCAGGATCCGATCCGCGTCTTCCTGCTGGACGATCACGAGGTGGTCCGGCGCGGCCTGTCCGACCTGCTGGACGCCGAGCCGGACATCTCGGTGGTCGGCGACGCCGAGAACGTCGCGCACGCCCTTGTCCGCGCCCCCGCCGTACGGCCGCACGTGGCCGTCCTCGACGTGCGCCTGCCCGACGGGGACGGGATCTCCGTCTGCCGGGAGCTGCGCAGCCGGATGCCGGAGCTGGCGGTGCTGATGCTGACCTCGTTCGACGACGACGATGCCCTGCTGGACGCCATCATGGCCGGGGCGTCGGGGTATGTCCTGAAGCAGATCCGCGGCTCGGACCTGGTCTCGGCGGTGCGCACGGTCGCCTCCGGCCAGTCGATGCTGGACCCCGCGACGACCGCCCGCCTGATGAAGTCCCTGCGCACGGAGCCCGCCGAGCAGCCTGCCGAGGCCCCCGAGCTGGCCGGCCTGTCGCCGCGCGAGCGGGAGATCCTCGCGCTGATCGGCGACGGGCTGACCAACCGGGAGATCGGCAAGCGGCTGTACCTGTCGGAGAAGACGGTCAAGAACCACATCTCCCGGCTGCTGTCCAAGCTCGGTGTGCAACGCCGGGTGCAGGCGGCCGTGCTCGCGACCCATCTGGAACAGCCGGAGCAGCAGCCCGACACCGGCGGCCGCACCGCCCGCTGAGCGGTACGGCACCCGCCGCCGGGCGGGGCCACACCTGCCGCCGGGCGGGGTGGCACCCGCCGGGGTGGGTCCGCCTCGCCACCAGGCAGGGTCCGCAGCCCGACTCCGGTGCCGCACCGCCCGCTGAGCGGTACGGCACCGGCCGCCGGGCGGGTTCGGCCTCACCGCCGGGCCGGGTCGCCCTCACCGGCGCCCCCGGACCGCCCGGACCACCAGCTCCGCCACCAGCACCAGCGAGGCCGTGCCCACGCACAGCGCCCACTGGGCCGCGTCGAGCGGGACCGTGCCGAAGACGCTGCGCGCCCAGGGCAGGTGGACGGCGACGACCTGGATGGCCAGGACGCCGGCCAGGCACAGCCACAGGGTGCGGTTGCGCAGCTGGTGGCGGCCGAGCAGGGGGCCGTCGTCGGCGCGGGCGCACAGCGAGTTGAAGAGCTGGAACAGCACGAACGTGGTGAACGCCATGGTCAGCGCGGTGTCCGTGTCGATGCGCTCGCGGGCCAGGGCCAGCAGACCCACGGTGCCCAGGGCCATGACCGCGCCGGCCCGGGTGATGGCCAGCAGGCGGCGCATGCTCAGGATGCGTTCCCGGGGGTCGCGCGGCGGGTGCCGCATCACGTCGTCGCGGGCGGGGTCGACGGCCAGGGCCATCGCGGGCGGCCCGTCCATGATGATGTTGATCCAGAGGAGCTGGGCCGCCGTCAGGGGGGCGGGCAGGCCGACCAGGGAGGCGCCCAGCAGGGTCAGGATCGCGCCGACGTTGGTGGACAGCTGGAAGCGCACGAACTTGACGATGTTGTCGTAGATGGCCCGTCCCTCGCGGACGGCCCGCACGATCGTGGAGAAGTCGTCGTCGGTGAGCACCACGTCGGCGGCCTCCTTGGCCACGTCCGTGCCGGTGCGTCCCATGGCCACGCCGATGTGGGCGGCCCGCAGCGCGGCGGCGTCGTTCACGCCGTCGCCGGTCATGGCGACGATGTGGCCGCGGCGGTTGAGCGCCTGCACGATGGTGACCTTGTGCTCGGGGGCGACCCGGGCGAAGACGCCGATGCCGTCGATGCGCCCGGCGAGTTCCTCCTCGGTCATCGCCTCCAGTTCGGCGCCCGTCACCACCTCGCCGGTGATGTCCAGCTCGTGCGCGATGGCGGCGGCGGTGGCGGCATGGTCCCCGGTGATCATCTTCACGGCGATGCCGGCGGACCGGCACAGCGCCATCGCGTCCCGGGCCTGCGGACGCGGCGGATCGGCGATCCCGGCCACCGACACGAGGGTGAGCCCGGGCAGCTCGGCCGGGTCGGGCGGCCCGTCGAGTACGGCGGTGGCGGCGCCCAGGACCCGCAGTCCCGCCCCGCCCAGCTGCCCGGTCACGGCGAGGACCTCGTCCCGCAGCCCGGCGTCGAACTCCCGCACACCGTCCTCGGTGAGCACCTCGGTGCAGCGGTCGAGCAGGACGTCGACCGCGCCCTTGACGTGGACGCGGGTGCGGCCGTCGGGCTCGGTGTGGAAGGTGGCCATGTACTTCGTGGTGGCGTCGAAGGGCAGTTCGGCGGTGCGCGGCAGCTCGGCGCGCAGCCCGTCGGCGTCCATGCCTGTCTTCGCGGCCAGCACGACCAGGGCCGCCTCCGTCGGGTCGCCGACGAAGCCGTCGTCGGTCAGGTGCGCGTCGTTGCACAGGGCGAACGGCAGGACGGCGTCGCGCAGTTCGTCGGCGCGGTCGGTGCCCATGGCGTCGCGGACGGCGCCCTGGACGCCGTAGCCCTCGCCGGTGACGTCGTAGCGGCGGCCGGCGGTCCACAGGGAGCGGACGGTCATCTCGTTCAGGGTCAGGGTGCCGGTCTTGTCGCTGCACACGACGGTGGCCGAGCCCAGTGACTCGACGGAGGCCAGGCGCTTGACGATGGCGCCGCGGCGGGCCATTCGGTAGACGCCGAGCGCGAGGGTGAGGGCCAGGACGGCGGGCAGGCCCTCGGGAATGGCGGCGACCGCGAGGGCGACGGCGCGCAGCGCGAGGTCTCCGAGGCCCTCGCCGCGCAGCAGGGCGATCAGCGCGTACGCGACGATGGCGACGCCGCTGAGCAGGGCCAGTCGGCGGCCGAGGCTGTCCAGCTGGACCTGGAGGGGGCTGGGCGGTTCCGCGCCGGTGCGCAACGCCTCGGCGATGGCGCCGAGTTCGGTGCGCATGCCGGTGGCCGTGACGACCATCTCGGCGCGGCCCCGGGTCAGGGCGGTGTTCATGTACAGCATGCCGGTGCGCTCGGCGAGCGGCACCGGGCCGGTGGGCGCGGTGCTCTTGGCGACCGGCTGGGACTCGCCGGTCAGGGCGGCCTCGGCGACCTCCACCGACTCCGCGACGACGAGACGCCCGTCGGCCGGCACCCGGTCGCCCGCCTCCAGCAGCACCACGTCCCCCGGGACCAGGGCGGACGCCTCGACCTCGCGTTCCGTGCCGTCGCGGCGGACCCGGGCGGTGGGCACCAGCATCCGGCGCAGCGCCTCAAGGCTGCGTTCGGCGCGCCGCTCCTGGAGGTAGCCGAGCACGGCGTTGATCTGCAGGACGACGGTGATGACCAGCGCGTCCTTGAGGTCGCCGATCGCCGCTGCGACCACCGCGGCGAGCAGCAGGATGCCGATCAGCCAGTTGCGGAACTGGTCGAGGAACTTCAGCCACTCCGGGCGGCGGGCCGGTTCGGCCAGCCGGTTGGGCCCGTGTTCGGCCGCCCGTTCGACGCTCTCGTGGGTGCTGAGCCCGGCCGCCGGGTCGACGCCGAGCCGGTCCGCCACCTGGGCGGGGGTCAGCTGGTGGACGTCCTCCCCCGCGACTTGTGTGGTCGCCAGTGCGTCCATGGTCACTCGCCTCCGGCGCGTACGACGGCGACCGGGCAGTGCGCGTGGTGCAGGACGGCCTGGCTGACCGAGCCGAGCAGCAGCCCGGTGAAGCCGCCCCGGCCGCGGGCCCCGACCACGACGAGCCCGGCGTCGGCGGTGGCCTCGATCAGCGTGTGCCGGATCCGGCCGCGCGCCAGCTCGCGCCGCACCACGACGTCCGGGTACTTCTCCCGCAGCCCGCCGAGCGCCTCGGCGAGCACCCGCTCCTCCTCGTCGCGCAGCCGGTCCTCGTCGTAGGTGACGAAGGGCGGATCGCCGGGCGCCTGGTAGGCGCGTTCGGTGCGGGTGTTCCAGGCGTGCAGTGCGACCAGGTCGGTGCCGTGCAGGGAGGCCTGCGCGAAGGCGAACTCGACGGCCGGTGCGGCCTGCGGCGATCCGTCCACGGCCAGCAGGACCGGTCCGGCCGGCTCGGGCCTGCCACGCACGACCAGGACCGGACAGCGGGCGTGGGCGGCCAGGTGCGCGGCGGTGGAGCCGAGCAGCAGGCTGCCGAAGCGGCTCAGGCCCCGGCTGCCGACGACGGCCAGGGACGCGGTCCGTGTCTCCAGTTCCAGCACCATCACCGGCTCGCCCACGACGACCTCGCGGGCGATCTCCACATGGGGTGCGACCGTGCGCGCCCGGCGTTCGGCCTCCGTGAGCGTGCCGTCGATCAGCTCGCGCACGCCCGCGCGGGCCGGACTCCAGGGTGGCACCCCGGGCGGCACGTGTACCGACGGCCAGCCGAAGGCGTGCACCAGGCGGAGCCCCACTCCGCGCAGCGCGGCCTCGCGCGCCGCGGTCTCCACGGCGGTCAGGCTGGACTCGGAGCCGTCCACTCCCACGACAACAGGACCGTTCATCGCCGGTCTCCCTTCTGCGGGCTCTGTCGGGCACACGGGTTTCCGCAGGGCCCGGCTTCCACCCTCTCCCCGTCCGGCGAGTCCCGCACAGGGCCGTCCGGCCCGGGGGACGCCCCGTCCGGCCCTCGCCCCCGGGGGTGGCGCGCGCCGAGTCTTGAAGCAGGGGAGCACTCGCGCGGCAGTCCGCCGCGCCGTTACCGGAGGTGTGTCATGACCGGACCCGTCGTCGTCGGGCTCGACGGTTCGCCCGCGAGCGTGACCGCCGCATGGTGGGCCGCCCGCGAGGCCGTGGAGCGGCATCTGCCGCTCCTGATGCTGCACTCCTGGACCACGCAGCCGCTGGACGTGCCGATCGCCCAGGAGGCGCACAACAAGCAGCGCTACGGGCAGGAGGTCCTGACCCGCGTCTCGGCCGAGCTGCTGCACCGGCACGCCGACCTCGACCTGAGCACCGAGCTGGTCTCGGCACCCGCCGGGCAGGCGCTGCTGGACCGGGCCGAGGGCGCCTCGCTGCTCGTCCTGGGCTCGCGCGGACACGGCTCGGTGGCGAGCTTCCTGCTCGGTTCCATCAGTCTGCACGTGCTGGGGCTCGCGCCGTGCCCGGCCGTCGCCGTGCGGGCCGGTGATCCGGCCGTCGAGGCGGGCTGGGAGCACCCCGCGACGGCGGACAAGAACGAGGTCGTCGTCGGCCTGCAGCACACCGGCCCGGACGCCGATCCGTTGCTGGAGTTCGCCTTCACCACGGCCGCGGCCCACGGACACCGGCTGCGGGCGGTGACGGCGGTGCCCCTGTCCACGCTGGTCACGTCGACGGCGGAGGACATCGAGGGCCAGGCCCGCGCCCGGCTCGCCGAGACCCTGGCCCCGTGGCGGGAGAAGTTCCCGGACGTGCCCGTCATCAAGCACACCGCCGCAGGACCCGCCGCGCAGGTCCTGCTGACCGCCTCCGCCCACGCCTGCCTCGCCGTCGTGGGCCGCAGGCGTCAGCCGTCCCGCCTGACCTGGAAGCTCGGCCCGGTCGCCCACGCGGCCCTGCACCACGTGCCGTGCCCGGTCGCCGTCGTCCCGAACGGCTGAGCCCGCCGTGTCCACGGACCGCGTGCGGCCGAGGAGACCGCTGCGGCAGTGCGCCGCGGTGTTCTCCAGGCTGCCGCCGCCGGAGTCGCTGCTGCTGGCCGGCACCGTCGTCGCCCTGGCGGCCGGCGGTGCCTTCCGGCTGGCCGGCGCCCCCGGGGCCGCCGATCTGTGCTGGGCGCTGGGGACCGTCGCCGCCGTAGGGCCCGCCGTGGGCTGGGTGCTGGGCGCGCTGCGGCACGGCCGGGCGGGCGTGGACCTGATCGCGGTCCTGGCGCTCGGCGGCACGCTCGCCGTGGGCGAGTACCTGGCCGGTTCGCTGATCGCGCTCATGCTCGCCACCGGCCGCACCCTGGAGGCGGCCGCACAGCGGCGTGCCTCGCGCGACCTGCGTGCCCTGCTGGAGCACGCGCCCCGTACCGCCCGGCGCCGCGCCGGCGACGACGTGCGCGTGGTGCCCCTGGCCGAGGTGGCCGTCGGCGACCTGCTCGTCGTCGGGCCCGGCGAGGTCGTCCCGGTCGACGGAACCGTGGCCGAGGACCCGGCCGTGCTCGACGAGTCGGTGCTGACCGGGGAGCCGCTGACCGTGCACCGCGCGCCGGGCGAGGGCGTGCGCAGCGGGGTGGTCAACGCGGGCGGCGCGTTCGCCCTGCGCGCCTCGGCGACCGAGCAGGACAGCACGTACGCGGGGATCGTCCGGCTGGCCCGGGAGGCGGGCGCACAGTCCGCGCCGGTGGTGCGGCTGGCCGACCGGTACGCGGCCTGGTTCCTGCCGCTCGCCGTGGCCGCCGCGGGACTCGCCTGGCTGGTCACCGGTTCCGCCGTACGGGCGGTGGCGGTGCTGGTCGTCGCCACGCCCTGTCCGCTGCTGCTGGCGGCCCCGGTGGCCGTCGTCTCCGGTCTGTCGCGGGCCTCGCGGCGCGGTGTGGTGGTCCGGGACGGCGGCGCGCTGGAGAACCTCGGGCGGGCCCGCACGCTGCTGCTGGACAAGACCGGCACGCTCACCGTGGGCCGCCCCCGGGTGCTCGACGTGATCGCGGCCCCCGGCTGGCAGCCGACGCAGGTGCTGCGGCTGGCCGCCTCGCTCGACCGGTACTCGCCGCACGTGCTGGCGCGGGCCCTCCTCGACGCGGCCCGCGAGCGGGGCCTGCGCCTGTCGCTGCCCACGGACGTGTCCGAGGAGCCCGGCCGCGGTGCCGCGGGCACCGTCGCGGGCCGCCGGATGACCGTGGGCCGCCTGGCACCCGGCGTCGAGCTGCCCGCCTGGGCGCGCGCGGCGGACAACCGGGCTGCGCTGGACGGAGCGGCGATCGCCTGGCTCGGCGTGGACGGCCGCCCGGTCGGGGCCGTGCTGCTGCGCGATCCGCTGCGCCACGACGCGCCGCGCACGCTGCGGCGGCTGCGCGCGGCGGGCATCGAGCGGATCGTGATGCTCACCGGCGACCGCGCGGCACCGGCCCGCGAAGCCGGGGCCGTGCTCGGCCTGGACGAGGTACGGGCGGGTCTCTCCCCGGCGGACAAGGTCGCCGCGGTCCGCGCCGAACGCGACCGTGCGGTCACCGTGATGGTGGGCGACGGCGTCAACGACGCGCCCGCGCTGGCCGCCGCCGACGTCGGGGTGGCGATGGGCGCCCGCGGCTCCACCGCCTCCTCCGAGGCCGCCGACATCGTGCTGACCTGCGACCGGGTGGACCGTCTGGCCGACGCCGTCGCCATCGCCGTACGGTCCCGGCGCATCGCGGTGCAGAGCGCGCTGGGCGGCATGCTGATGTCGCTGGCGGCGATGGCGGCCGCCGCGTTCGGTCTGCTGCCGCCGGCCGCCGGCGCCCTGCTCCAGGAGGGCATCGACGTCGTGGTGATCCTCAACGCCCTGCGCGCACTGGGCGGCGACCGGTCCGCACGACCGGTGCTCCCGCAGTCCACCGAGGCCCTCATCCGCCGGTTCGCCGCGGAGCACGACGATCTGCAGGAGGTGCTGGAGGCGGTGCGCTCGGCCGCCGACCGGCTGTCGGCGGACCCCGGGCCCGAGGCGCTGGCGTCGGTGCGCGAGGTGCACCGCCTGCTCGCCGAGCGTCTGCTGCCGCACGAGCACGCCGAGGAGCACCAGCTCTACCCTGCGCTGGCCCCCACGCTCGGCGGCCCCGAGGCCACGGCCACGATGAGCCGCGCCCACGTCGAGATCGACCGCCTCGCCCGCCGCGTCGAGACCCACCTCGCGCTGGCCGGGCCCGACGGGAACCTGGCCCCCGAGCAGCTCGACGACCTGCGGGCCTGCCTCTACGGGCTGCACACCGTGCTGCGCCTGCATTTCACGCAAGAAGAGGAGAGCTACTTCTCCCTGGCACCGTGAGGTGACGCCATGAACGAACCCGTGCTCGCGTGCGACCGTCTGGTCCGGCGGTTCGGCGAGCGCACCGCCGTCGACGAGGTCAGTCTGCGCATCGCGCCGGGAGAGACGTACGGGCTGCTCGGGCCGAACGGCGCGGGGAAGACGACGACGATCCGGATGGTGTGCGGACTGCTGCGCCCCGACGCCGGGACCGTGCGCGTGGCGGGCCGCCCGGTGGGCACCTCCGCCGGGCCGGCCAAGCAGCTGATCGGCTTCGTCCCGCAGGACGTGGCGCTGTATCCGGATCTGAGCGTGCGCGAGAACCTCCGCTTCTTCGGCCGCCTGTACCGGCTGCCGCGCCGCAGGCTGGAGCGCCGCGTCGACGAGGTCCTGGACCTGATCGACCTGGGCTCCCGGGCCGGTGACCGCGTGGAGTCCTTGTCGGGCGGCATGCGCCGGCGGCTGAACATCGGTGCCGGACTCGTCCACGCGCCGACGCTGCTGGTGCTGGACGAGCCGACCGTCGGCGTCGATCCGCAGAGCCGGCACGCGATCCTGGAGAGCGTCACCCGGTTCGGCGAGGAGGGCATGGCCGTCCTCTACACCACGCACTACATGGAGGAGGCCGAGCGGCTGTGCGACCGGGTCGGCATCATCGACCGGGGCCGGCTGGTCGCCGAGGGCACCCCGCGCGAGCTGGTGCGGCTGGTCGCCGAACGCGACCGGATCCGGCTGACCGCCGTCGGCGGCCTCGCCGCCTACACGGAGGCCTGCCGCCGGCTGGCCCGGGTCGAGGGCGCCGCCCGCGGCGGTGACGACGGCGACGTGGTCGAACTGGTCGTCAAGGACGCCCGCAGCCTGCTGCCGGACCTGCTGGACCTCGCCCACGACCTGGACGTCGACATCCGCAGCGTGGAGATCGACGAACCCGACCTGGAGGCGGTGTTCCTGCATCTGACCGGCACCGCGCTGAGGGAGTGAGCGGCCGTGCGTGTCGTACTCGCCATCGCCGCCAAGGACCTGCGGCAGCGGCTGCGCGACCGGTCGGCCTGGGTGATCGTGTTCCTCGCGCCCGTGCTGATCTCCGCCCTGATGGCCCTGGCGTTCAACAACAACGACGAGTTCCGCGCGAACCTCGGCGTCGTCGACCTGGACGGCGGCCCGGCCGCCACCGGGCTCGTCCAGGTCCTCACCGGCCCGGAGCTCGACGACACCGTCCAGGTGCGCTCCTACGACACCGAGGCCGCGGCGCGGCGGGCGGTGGACGCGGGCGACGTGCACGCCGCGATCGTGGTGCCCCAGGGGTTCACCCGGTCGCTGCACGGCGGTGCCGCGAACGCCGTCACCGTCCTGGACAGCGTCGACTACGGCCTCCAGGCGCAGCTGGCCCGCGCGGTCACCGAGTCCTACGTCGCGCAGGTCAACGCCGACCGGCTGTCGGTCGCCACCGCGGTCGCCGCGGGGGCCGCGGAGACGGACGTCCCCGAACTGGCCGCCAGGGCCGCCCTGTTGCGGCTGCCCGAAGAGGTACGGGCCGAGGGGCTGCCGGACGACCCGCTGAAGGTGATCAGCTACTTCGGGCCCAGCATGGGCATGTTCTTCGTGCTGTTCAGCGTCGGATTCGGCGCCCGCAGCTACTTCGTCGAACAGCAGCAGGGCACCCTCGACCGGATCGCCGCGGCGCCGGTCGCACGGAGCGCGCTGCTGATCGGCAAGTCGGTGTCGACGTTCGTCTACAGCCTGGCGGGCCTCGCCACGGTGACGGTCGTGTCGTGGCTGGCCTTCGACGCCGACTGGGCCGACCCGTTCGGGGTGGCGGCGCTCAGCGTGGCGATGGCGGTGTGCGTGGTGTGTCTGACGGCGCTGGTCATCGCGCTGGTACGGACCGAGCAGCAGGCGCAGGGGCTCGCCTCGATCCTGGTCTTCGCGCTCGTCCTGCTCGGCGGGAACTTCGTGTTCGCCTCCGGTACCACGCCGGCGATCCGCACGCTCGCCCTGTTCACCCCCAACGGCTGGGCGCTGCGCGGGTTCACCGATCTGGGCACCGGGGTGCGCGGCTGGGACGCCGTGGGCGCCCCGCTGCTCGGCATCGCCGCGTTCTCGGTCGTCGTGGCCGCGGTGACCGCCCTGCTGATTCGGCTGAGGAGGACGCCATGACCGCGCTCGCCGTGACCCGGGCGACCCTCGCGCGGATGCTGCGCGACCGCACCGCGCTGTTCTTCATGGTGCTGCTGCCGGTCGCCATCATCGTCGTCATCGGGGTGACCGTGAGCGGTTTCGACCAGTTCCGGATCGGCCTCGTGCCAGCCGCCCGATCCGGCCCGGTGGCACAGGAGTTGACGTCGGAGCTGAGGGAGGCGCCCGGGCTGCGGGCCCGTACCTACGCCACGGAGGACGACGCGCGCACCGCGCTGCGCCGCGCCGAACTGGACGCGGTCGTCGTGGTGCCGGACGGTCTCGACACCGACGTACGGGACGGCCGTACGGTGACCGTGCGGGTGCTGGTGGAGCCCTCGGGCAGCGCCGGGCACTCCGCCGTGACCTCGGTGTCGGCCGTCGTGGCCGACCACGCGGCGGGCATCCAGGCCGCCCGCTTCGCCGGTGACGTCACCGGCGGTTCCTTCGACGACAACCTGGCGCTCGCCCGCGGCGCCGAGCGGGCCGCCGCCCCGATCGCCGTGCGCGCCGAGACCGTCAACGGCCAGAGCGACTTCCTGCCGCTCGGCTACAGCTACAGCACGCCCACCATGCTGGTGCTGTTCGTGTTCATCAACGCCCTCGCGGGCGGCGCCGCCATCGTGCAGACCCGCCGGACGGGCGTGTACGCGCGGGCGCTCGCGGCGATGGTCGGCGCGCGCACGCTGGTGTTCGGCGAGACGGTCGCCTATCTGCTGCTGGCCGTGCTGCAGTCCCTGCTGATCGTCGGCATCGGCGCGCTGGCCTTCGACGTGGCGTGGGGCGACCCGCTGGCCGCCGGGGTCCTGGTCGCCGTGTGGGCGCTGGTCGGCACCGGTGCCGGGGTACTGGCCGGGGCCCTGTTCCGTACGCCGGAGCAGGTGCACGCGGCGGGCCCGGCCCTCGGCATCGGGCTCGGCATGCTGGGCGGCTGCATGTGGCCGCTGGCCCTGGTCCCCGACTGGCTGCGCACGGTCGGCCACGCGGTGCCCCAGGCCTGGGCGGTCGACGCCTGGACGACGCTGCTCTCCCGGGACGGGGACGTGACCGCGATCCTGCGCGAGCTGACGGTCCTCGCCGCCTTCGCCGCCGTACTGCTGACCGTGGCGTCCCTGTCGCTGCGGCGCCGGCTGGTCACCGGCTCCCGGGGCTGACGGGGCCGGTCGCACCGCGTCCGGCGAGCACACTCCCGCACACCCCTCGGCCGACTCGCTGCACAGCCATCGCCTCACACGGCAGACGGCCTGCGACGACAACGACAGGAGGCCTGGCAGACCATCGGCACGCCCGCCCGGCGGTGCACCGAGGACGGGCCCCCACCAGGTCCGGTCGGCCGTGCGCAGGACCGATCGGCCCCTGTCGGGGCGGGCGGCCGGGCGGGCAGCCTGGCAGTCACATCGCTGCCGCGCGGGGCCGCAGTCCCCGGCAGGACTTCCGGAGGTGGTCATCATGGGCGCGCTCCCTTCGCGTCGTTCGTCCCGACGTTCCCCGAGCGTGCTGCATCTGCCGTGCGCGGAGCGGACGGTGGGGGTGGAGGCCGCGCTGCGGCTGCCGGACGTGATGGTGCTGGTCGTCGAGGACACGTGCGCGGTGATCGCGCTGCGGAACTGGGCGCGCCGTGAACCGCCGATCTGGCGGCGGCGGGCGCGTCGTTGCTGGCACGCCGAGGGGCGGCGGCTGCGGGCCGAGAAGGCCCGGGTGAAGGATCTGGCCGCCCGCTGCCTGGACGAGCCCGCCTGACGCGCGTCCCGCGGCCGGACGCTTCCCGGACTCCCGTCCCCGTCATGGCGCCGGGCTGTACGGGGTGCTCGCGCCGCTCAGGGCGCTCGTGTGCCGCACTTCCCTGCTGGCGCACGCGATCACGGCCCGGCGCAGCGGCGTGACGGTGGACGGCATCGCGCTGTGGCTGCCCGGCGGCGTCGCCCCGGCGGCACAGCGAGCTGCGGATCGCAGGCGTGGTACCGGTGACCTGCGCGGCGGCCGGGGTGGCGCTCGGAAACCGGCACTTCCGCGTTCGCGGTCGAGGCGCCCCCCTGACCGGCCCTGATCCACCTCGTGCCGGCTGTCCTCACCGCCGTACCCGCCGCCCTGCTGGACGGCGGGCGGCTGCTGCGCGCCGTTCTGTGACAGCGCCCCCGGGGGGGCCGGGCGCCGGCCGCGTGCTCGGGTGGTTCATGGTGGCCGCCGGGTTCTTCCCGGTGCTGTTCGCCGGGGACCTGTCCGGTCTGTGGCCCGCCCTGATCGGCTGGTTCCTGATCGCCACCGCGCCCAGGGAGGCTCGCCAGGCCGAGCTGCGCGGCGCCCTGGCCGATCTGCCGGTGCGCCGGGGGACGGACGGCTTGCTCAGGGAGGGCGCGTGGGACAGTCACCGCCGGACTGCTGACGCTGACCACAGTCAGCCGTGTCCAGGTGCCCGTCTGCGGGAGGACCACCCCGAGGCCAGGACGGGCCCGGCCCCGGCGAACCGATCGCGGACTTGCCGCCCTCCGGGCGAGCCGTGACCGGCGGGCCGACCGGAGTCGTGCCGGGTCAGGAGCGGACGCAGTCGTTCAGCTCCGGGCGGGTGCCGAACATGCATACGATCATGCGGCGGCCCTGGGAGACACCCGTGTGGCCGTCGAGGAGGGGGTCACCTTGTCCAGCATTTCGAGACGTTCCCTGATCGGTTACTCGGGGACGACGGCCGCGGGAGCGGTGCTCGGCAGCGCGGCGTCGGCGCAGCCGGCCCAGGCCGCGGAGGCGCAGACGGAGGCGGAGGCCGCGTCGGCCGTCTTCCCTCCGGACACGCTGTTCAGCGGGATGTCCCGGATCTCGCACACCGACACGGGCACCGAGCTGTACGTCAAGTTCAGTGTCGAGGTAGCCGAGACACCGCCGGCCGGCGCCGGGATCACCCCGCAGGAGATCGCCGAGCTGCTCAGTGATTTCGCGGTGTCCCGGGGCTGGCCGCCGATCACGTTCTACGGCAGGCCCGCCCCCACCGCGCTGAACTGACTCACACGATCTCCAGTACCTCCCGGACGGGGCGGCGGGGTGTCGCCGTCCCCATGGGGCCGTAGCCGAGGCGCAGGACCATCTGGACGAAGCCCATCGACGACCCCGGGTCGCGGACGGTCTCCCGTAGGTCCTGTTCCTCCAGGGCATGGGAGGTGAGGGAGGTGGCCAGGCCGGCGAGGGTGGCCGTGAGCAGGACGCGTTCCATCGCCTGGCCGGCGCGCAGCCAGTCGGCCGGGTGGTCGTGGGCGGTGCCCAGCAGGGCCAGGTTCGGGGTGGTCTCGAACACGGCCGAGGGTCGGCCGGGCATCGGGCGCCGGCCCGCGAAGTCCCGTACGGGGGCGCGGCCGCCGCGCTTGCGGGGGCCGAAGGCGTACTCCGGGATCCCTTCGACGGCCGTGGCGGCCTCGGCCGGTCCGACCAGGGTCCAGCGGTGGATGTCCTGGAGTCGTTCGGGGTCCAGGCTGTCGCGGCCCTCGGCGTCGAGGATGTCGCCGAGCAGGGACTCCAGGTGCCACCGGTCGGGGAACCACAGCTCGGCGCCCTCGGCGCGGGCGGCCTCGCCCAGCTTGTCCTGGAGGCCGGCCGGAAGCTCCCGCTCCTCGAACGGATGGCGGCTGGTGTGCCGTCGGGCGACGGCCGGGAACAGCCGGGCCGGCTCGGTGTCCGCCCGGGCGGCGCCGGTCAGCCGCACGACGGCGAGCAGGCCGGGGTCGGCCGGGTCGGGCAGCAGCGCGGCCTCGGCGTGCAGGCCGTGGTGGGCGGCGGCGACCCGCAGGTTCAGCAGGGCGGCGCCGCAGCCGATGTGGAGCCCGCGGTTGTCGGGGTCGGTGCGGGGCATGGCCCGGCCGAGGTCGGCGCGCAGGGCGAGGGTGTCGCTGCCGGAGCGGTGGCGGAACCGCCAGGGCTGCGCGTTGTGCAGGGACGGGGCGGCCGTGGCCGCGGTCACCAGGTCGACGACGGTGCTGGAGTCGAGCGGTTGCGCCGGCATGGGGCGCACCTCCCCTCGGGGGCAGGACGAGCGCGGTCCCTCGGAACCGTTCCGGAAGGCCAGCTTCGCGCCCCGCCCGGGCTGCCGGGAGGGGCCTTGGGGTCACCGCCGGGGGCCATACGTCCCTGGCTCAGTCCGCGAGCTTCAGGCGCACCGTCTCCCCCGGCTGGACGGAGACGGCGCGGTCCGGCAGCCGTATGTCGATCGGGGAGGCGTCGGAGGAGGGGACCGCGAGCTCCAGCCGGCCGCGCTCCAGGCGCAGCTCCACGCCCCAGTGGCCCTGGTAGCGCACGGCGAAGCCGTAGGAGGAGAGTTCCGGCAGCGGCACCGGGTCGAGCCACAGGGCGCCGTCGCGGGTCTCCAGTCCGGTCAGTCCGCGCTGGACCAGGTCGAGGGTGCCGGCCATGGCGCCGAGGTGGATGCCCTCGCCGGTGGTGCCGCCCTGGACGTCCGCGATGTCGCCCTGGAGGGCCTCCTGGCAGAACTTCCACGCCTCGGCCCGGCGGGCGCGGGCCAGCACCCAGCCGTGGACCAGGCCGCTGAGGGTGGAGCCGTGGCTGGTGCGGTGCAGGTAGTAGTCGACCGTGCGGTGCCAGGTGTCCTCGTCGAGCTTGAGGCCCAGCCGGCGGAAGATGCCTTGGAGTTCGGCCGGGGCGAAGAGGTAGCCGAGCATCAGGACGTCGGCCTGTTTGGAGGCCTGGTAGCGGTTGACGGTGTCGCCCTCGGCCTCCAGGATCCGGTCCAGGCGGCGGATGTCGCCGTAGCGCTGGCGGTACTCCTCCCAGGGGAGTTCGGCGAGTTCTTCGTAGCCCTCGAACTGGCTGATGACGCCGGCGTGGAAGGGCACGTACAGGGTGCGGGAGACGTCCTCCCACTGCTCCAGTTCGCCGCCGTCGAGGCCGGTGCGCTCGACGAGTTCGCGGCGCCGGGGCTCGGGCAGCGCGCGGATCAGGTCCAGGGTGCGGGTGAGCACCCAGGCGGCGGTGACGTTGGTGTAGGCGTTGTCGTCGAGGCCGGGGCTGCTCGCGCCCGGGTAGGCGTCGTGGTACTCGTCGGGGCCGACCACGCCCTTGATGCGGTGCCGTTCGAGGGTGTCGTCGTAGACGGCGGCGTCGGCCCAGAAGCGGGCGATCTGGAGCAGCATCTCGGCGCCCTTGGTGTGCAGGAACTCCGCGTCGCCGCTGGCCTCGTAGTACTGCCACACGTTGTAGGCGATCGCCGAGCCCACGTGGTACTGGAGGTGGGAGTGGTCGGGCAGCCAGCGGCCCGAGTTGGGGTTGAGGTGCAGCTGCTGGGTCTCCTCGCGGCCGTCGCTGCCGCTCTGCCAGGGGTAGAGGGCGCCCTTGCGGCCGGAGGCCAGGGCCGAGGTGCAGGCCTGTTCCAGGCGGCGGTGGCGGTAGCGCAGCAGGGCCCGGGAGACCTCGGGGAAGTGCAGGTTGAGGTAGGGCAGCACGAACAGTTCGTCCCAGAAGACGTGGCCGCGGTAGGCCTCGCCGTGCAGGCCGCGGGCGGGCACGCCGACGTCGAGGTCGGCGGTGTGCGGGGAGAGGGTCTGCAGCACGTGGAACAGGTGCAGGCGCAGGATGCGGCCCGCCTCCCCGGCGACGTCGAGGGCGGCCCGCCGCCAGAGCTGGTCCCAGGCCGTGAGGTGGGATTCGAGCAGCTCCTCGAAGCCGGGGGCGCGGCCGACGCGGTCGATCGCGGCGTACAGCGGGTCGCTGATGGCCGGGTCGCGGGAGGTGTGCAGGGCGACGATCTTGTCGACGGTGCGGGTGCGGCCCTCGGCCAGGGCGAGCACGGTGTGCTGGGTGGTGCGCGGGTTCTTGTTGCGTACGGTGACCGGCGCGTCGGAGGTGAGCCGGGCGGCCATGCCGATCCGGATGTCGGAGGTGCGGGTGCGGCAGCGCAGCCAGACGGTCTCCGGGGTGGCGGTGCCGGCGTGCACGTGGGTCAGGTGGCAGCCGTCCAGGTCGCGGTAGCGGGGGACGCCGGAGTTGGTGACGCCGCCGTCGAGGCAGGCCTCCACCTCCAGGTCGCCGGAGAAGCCCTCGGCGGTGAACTCGGTGCGCAGCGCGGCCAGATGGGGGTCGGCCATGTGCACGATCCGCTGCTGACGTACGGTCAGGGACCGTCCCTCGCCCAGGTCGTAGCGGGTGCGGCGCTCCAGCATGCCGGAGGCCAGGCGCAGTTCCAGGCGGTGGCCGAGCACCGGCACGCCGTCGGGGGTGAGCCAGGGCCCGCCGCGCAGGCGGAAGCGCAGCGGCAGCCAGTTCGGAACGTTGACCATGTCCTCGTTCTCGACCTGCCGCCCCGACACGTCGGAGGTGAGCCGGTTGTAGCAGCCCGCGACGTAGGTGCCCGGGTAGTGGATGTCGTCGGCGGCGCACTCCGGGATCGCCCCGCGGGTGGCGAAGTAGCCGTTGCCCAAGGTGCACAGGGACTCGCGCAGCCGTTCGTCCGCGGGCTCGTAGCCCTCGTACTCCCAGGTCCATCCCGTCACGTCGACTCCCCACTCAGCAGTTCGGCGAGATCTGTCACCACGAGGTCGGCACCGTGCCGGCGCAGCCTGCCGGCCGAGTCCCCCGCGGCGGTGCGGTCCACTCCCACGACGAGGGCGAAGCCGCCGTTGCGGCCCGCTTCCACGCCCGCCACGGCGTCCTCCACGACGGCGGCGCGGTCGGCGGGGACGCCGAGCCGGTCGGCCGCGGTGAGGAACAGGTCGGGCTTCGGTTTGCCCGGCAGCCCGAGCCGGGCCGCCTCGCCGCCGTCCACGAGGACGTCGAACAGGTCGCGCACCCCGGCCCGGGTGAGCAGTTCACCGGCGTGCCGGGAGGCGGAGGCCGCCGCGACGGGGATGCCCGCCCGGCGCAGCGCCCGCACCAGGCGCACCGTGCCGGGGTACGCCTCGATGCCGTGCGCGCGCAGCCGTTCGGTGAACAGCCGCTCCTTGTCGGCGGCGACCTCGCGCACGGTCTCGTCCGGGGCGTCGATGCGGCGCGAGGCGAGGAAGGCGGCGGCGCCGTCGAGGCGGGACTTGCCGTCCACGTGGCGCAGGTAGTCGTCCCTCGCGTCGAACGGCCGGCGCTGCTCGGGATCCGCCGGCGGATGCGCGCGCAGGTAGGCGTCGAACGCCTCCTTCCAGGCCGCCGCGTGCACCTTGGCCGAGTCGGTGATCACTCCGTCCGTGTCGAAGACGACGGCTCGGACGTCGTTCCACTGCGGGGCAAGGGCGGAAGGGTGTTCCATGGTCACTCCGGCTGGGGGACGACGGCGACGGGACATTGCGCGTGGTGCAGCAGGGTGTGGCCCACCCGGCCCAGGTGGAGGCCGAAGTGGCCGGACCGGTGCCGCGCCCCGATGATCACGAGGTCCGCGGCCGCCGACCGGTTCAGCAGCACCCTGCGGGCCGGCCCCTCCACGGTGGCACGGCGCACCCGCACCCCCGGGTGGTCGGCCGCGGGGTCGTGCAGGACGGCGTCGAGCAGGGCGGAGGCCTGCTCCTCGTGGGCGAGCGCGGGGTCCCCGGTCAGCAGGGGGTGCTCGGGGGTCGCGTGCGCGGGACGGCGCCAGGCGCGTACGACGTCCAGGACGCAGTCGCGTGCCTCGGCCTCGCGGAAGGCGAACCGGGTCGCCTCCCCGGCGACGGCCGGGTCGGCGGCGCCGAGCAGGATCCGCTCGTGGGTGCCCGCCAGGCCGGCCTTGTCACCGCGGACGACGATCACCGGTCCGTGGGCGCGGGCGGCGACGGTCAGTCCGACGGAGCCGAGGAGCAGTCCGGCGAGCTCGCCCCGGCCGCGTGATCCCGTGACCACGGCGAAGGCGTGGTGGGCCTCGCCGAGCAGCGCGTGGGTCGCCTCGTCGGGGATCACGTCGACGGAGACCTTGGCCTCGGGGTCGCGGCGGCGGGCACGGTCCGCGGCCGTCGCGACGATCTCCTCCGGCGTCAGCTCGTCGGACGCGCCGTCCGGGGTGGAGGCCTCGTAGCGCTCCCACAGCGACGCGTAGACCAGGCGCAGGGCCACACCGTGCCGGGCTGCCTCGTCCACGGCCCAGTCGACCGCCTGGAGGCTGCCGGGTGATCCGTCGACGCCCACGACCAGGGGCAGCTCCATCCCACCCACCGCCTTCCGTCGGGCTGCGCCGCGGTCGTCGCGGCGCGGTGCTCCCTTCCACCGTCGCACGGCCGGGCGGGCGACCGCAGGGGGTGGATCGGCCGGGGTCGGGGGCCGTTCGGCCCCTACGGGCGCCCGCGCGCGGGCGGGACGCTGGAGGTGAGCCCGGGGATCGGCCGTGGCGGTTGCCACGACCTGCCCGGCTCCCCGTTTCGACAAGGCCCGGCGCGGGGCCGGGCGGACCCTGGAGGTCTGCAATGCCTCCTCTCATCCTCATCGGTGCGGTTGTCGTGGGCGCGAGCCTGGTGTTCGGCTACGACTCGATCATCGTCGGCCTGGTCCTGATGATCGTCGGCATCCTCGGCCTGATGGCCTTCATGTCCACGCCGGGCACCATCCGGCGTCCCGGCGAGCGCGAAGTGGTCATCGAGAAGCGGTACATGGGCGGCCACGACGACCACCGCACCTTCCGCTGAGCGCGCTGGAAGTGCCGCGTCGGGGTGTGGTTCGTCTGCGGCGCCGTCGTGGCCGGTGGCGCAGTTCCCCGCACCCCTTCAGCACCGGAGTCGACTTCACCCGGCCTGCTCAGAGAGCAGCGGCCGGATCCGGAAGGAGCGATCCATGGCTACGGAAGCAATGCACCCGACCCGTCCCGCAGCACGGCCCCCTGCCCATCCCGCGCGGCTGACCGCGCGCCTCGACACGGGGCTGTCGCGCTGGCTGTGGCTGGTGAAGTGGCTGCTCGCCCTGCCCCACTTCGTCGTCCTCGCCTTCCTGTGGGTGGGGTTCGTCGTGGTGAGCGTGGTGGCGTTCTTCGCCATCCTGTTCACCGGCCGGTACCCGCGTGCGCTGTTCGACTACAACGCCGGCGTGATGCGCTGGAGTTGGCGAGTGGCGTACTACGCGTACGGCGCGCTCGGCACCGACCGCTATCCGCCCTTCACTCTGGCGGACGTGCCCGACTACCCGACGCGCTGGGACATCGCGTACCCCGAGGAGCTCTCCCGGGGGCTGGTCCTGGTGAAGTGGTGGCTGCTGGCGATCCCCCACTACCTGGTCCTGGCCTTCCTGCTCGGCGGCGGACGCGTGGCCTGGTTCTCCGGCGGGCTGATCGGGCTGCTCACCCTGTTCGCCGGCATCGCCCTGGCCTTCACCGGGCGCTACCCGCGTGACATCTTCGACCTGGTGATCGGCCTCAACCGGTGGGCGCTGCGCGCGATCGCCTACGCCGCCCTCCTCACCGACGTGTATCCACCATTCCGGCTCGACCAGGGCGGCGCCGAACCGGAGTCCCTGCCATGACCGTCGCCCTGGTCTCCGCCTTCCTGTTCGTGCACGGACTGGTCCATCTCACGGTCTGGCTCCCCCACGACACCACCGAACAGCCCTTCAACCCGCGCCACTCGTGGGCCCTCGCCGCAGCCGGCGTGCCCCGCGCGCGTGTCGTCGACCGCGCCGCCATCGGCATGGCCGCCGTCACCGCCATGCTCTACGTCATCGCCGGCTCGGCCGCCGCCGTGCAGAGCAGCGGCTGGGCGGCCGCGGCACTCATCGCGGCCTCTGCCGGTCTGCTGCTGAAGGCCCTGTGGTTCAACCCGTGGCTCACCCTCGGCGTACTGCTGGACGTGGGTGTCATCACCGCGGTCTGGGCGAGCTGGCCGGGGGCGCTGTTCTGAGGGCGGGGTGGTGTCGGGGGCGCTGCACCGTCCGCGGGGCGGCCTGGTGGGATGCGAGGGGGCGCCGTACCGACCACGCGGCGCGGCGGGGGTGGGGCCGGGCATCCCCCCCCCGGGAGCGCGGCAGACCACCGGGCGGGCCCGGAACCGGGCGATCCCGGCACTCTCGGGCGGGCCCGGCACTCTCGGGCGGGCTCCGTAGCCGGGGCGACGAACCAACCACCACGCGAAGCCGCGGGTCGTGGCCACGAGGTGCCACCGCCGACAGCACCGGCAGCGCCCGCAGCGCCCACAGCGCCCACAGCGCCCACAGCGCCCACAGCGCCCACAGCGCCCAGGACCATCACACACCCCCGGCGACACCATCCACGGGCTCCGCAGCCGAGGCACGACACGCCGCCGAAGGCCTCTCGGGCCGCGAGCGCCACACCGGGGAGCGCGGCAGGACGCGAAGCGGGCCCGGCGGCACAGGCGCGAGCCCCGGGCGAGGCGCCACGTCGGCCACGACGCCATGCCGAAGGCCTCACGCTGCGGGCACCACATGCGGCAGCGCTCCACGGACCACGAAGCCGACCCGAGCAGCACCGGCTACGGGCCCGACAGCCGAGGAACCGAACCCACCGTGACGCGACGCTGAAGGTCCCGGGCGTGAGTGGCGCACAAAGGCGTGCTCCACGGGCCCCCTGGTGCACCGACGGTGTGAGGCGCGCACGTGGCAGCCGGCCGGGCGGGGTGCCGGTGACCGGCCGGAGGCGTCGTCGGCGGGCCGGGGCCGGAGACGGTGGCTCGGTGCCGTAGGGCGGGCCGGAGTGCTGGCGGGCCGGGGTTGCTCGGTGGCTGTCGCGTGGCAGGGGCCGAACGGCACGGGCACGGAGCCGCTCGGCCCACGCCCCGCGCGCCCGGTCCCCGGGAGCCTGGAAGGAGAGGCCGTCAGGGGAGGAAACCATGACCGACCACGCCGACGGGATTGTCGTGGGCGTCGACGGGTCCGAGGCGTCCGTGGCCGCGCTGCGCTGGGCGGCCGGGCAGGCACGCACCTTGGGGACGCCGGTCGTCGCCGTGCACGCATGGCAGCCGTCCGCCGCCGGGCTGGCGCCCTACGCGCCGGCGTCCGGTCGGCCGACGGTCGCCGAGGAGCGGCTGCGGGCCGCGGGGCTCTTGGCGTCCGCCGTCGCGGAGGCCATCGGTCCGCGTACCGGCGCCGACGTGCGCGCGGTCGTGGCGGAGGGGCCGCCCGCGCGCGTGCTGCTCCAGCACGCGCGCGGTGCGCTGCTGCTCGCCCTGGGGCGCACACCCCACGACCAGGGAGTGGTGCCCGCCGTCGGCTCGGTGAGCCGCGCCTGTCTGCGGCACGCCACGGTGCCCGTGGTGACGGTGCCCGCCCCCGAACGCACAACCGCCGGGCACGCGTTGGCGAGGTGAGTGTCATGCAGGTGCTGGTCGGCTACGCGACCGCGCACGGCTCCACCCGGGGCGTCGCCGAACGACTCGCCGCGGCCCTGGAGCGGGCCGGGACAAAGGCCGAGGTACGGCCGTTGGAGGCCGTCGCCGACGCGGGCGCCTACGACGCGTTCGTGCTCGGCAGCGCCGTCCACGGTCAGCGCTGGCTCGACCCGGCGCAGGAGTTCCTGCGGGACAACACGGAGCTGCTGCGCTCCCGGCCCGTATGGATCTTCAGTGTGGGCATGCCCGCCGCCCTGCGCGGACCGTGGAAGCGGATGGGCCCGCTGGAGGCCCCGGTCATCCTCCGCAGCCTGCCGCCCGGACTGTCGTACCGGGACCACCGGCTGTTCTCCGGCGTCATCCGCGCGTCCCACCTGCCGCTCGGCGGCCGCATCAGGTTCCGTCTGCTGGGCGGCCGCTACGGCGACCACCGCGACTGGGACGCCATCGACACCTGGGCGGCCGAGATCGCCGGGGAACTGCGGAGGATGTGAGGACACGGCGGCCCACAACCAACGACATGAAGGCTCCCCCAACGACATGAAGGCCCCCCGCCGCGCCGACGGCGGGGAGCCACGAGGAGGCCGTCCGGGGCGACGTGCGACCCGGCCGGGTGCGGTGCCTCAGCAGTTGACGGACGTACGGTGGTCCACGGTCTCGGGCCGGTGCGGGGCCCGTGCCGGCACGGCCGGAGTCCGCTGCGCGCGACGGACCTGGTGGCGCAGCGCGAGCGCGTCGAACAGTGCGGCGAGGGCGAAGGTCACCCCCATCGCCGCGAACAGCAGGAGCGCGAACCGCTCCCAGAACTCCGGTGTGAGACTCGTACCCACGGTCCTCTCCCCCTCCGGTCGGTGGCTGTTCCTCCTCACCTCCAGCGAACCCCGTCGGGGCTTCGGCCGCATGAGCCGTGCGGCCCGAACGCAGGGCCGGCCCGGCCCTTGCCCGGGCGGGGTGGGCCGGTCGGCCCCCCTCGGCCGGTACGGCCCGGCCCATGATCGGGGGTCGATGGCCTCATGGCACGGCGGCCGGGCGAGGACAAGGCTTGCCGGTACGCGCGGGACGAACCGCGGACGACGTGCCGGGAGGCGACGGTCATGAAGCGCATTCAGGAGACCAGGCAGCCCCGGCCCGTCCGTCGTCCCGAGCCCCAGGACCTGCGCACGCCCTCCGGGCGGCCCATGCCCTACTGAGGTCCTACTGAGGCACTACTGAGGCTCAGCGCACCAGCACCCGCTCCCCGGAGCGCGGCACCACCGCCGTCCAGCCCAGGGTCCGGTCGATGCGGTCGCGCAGTGCCTCGGCCGCTTCGGGCTCGCCGTGCACGAGGTAGGTGGTGTGCGGCGGCGGTGCCCCGCGCAGCCACTCGATGACCTGACCGGCGTCGGCGTGTGCCGAGAAGTGCGGTACGTCGGCGACCCGGGCGCGCACCGGTACGTACTCTCCGAACATCTTGAGCGCCTTGGCGCCGTCGACGAGGTCGCGGGCGCGCGTGCCCTGCGCCGCGAAGCCCACCACGACGACGGCGTTGCGCGGGTCGGGCAGCAGCCGCCGCAGGTGGTGCAGGACGCGGCCGCCGGTGGCCATGCCGGAGGCCGAGACGATGACGGCGGGCCCGCCGGTACGGCTGAGGTCCACGGACTCCTGGATCGACCGGATCAGGCGGAACGGTTCGGGGCTCAGCGCGTCGGTGCCGGCCAGCGCGATCTCGGGCCGCAGCTCGGGCGCCCGGGTGAGCAGGGCGTCCCGGTACACGTCGAGGGCGGCGAGCGCCATCGGGCTGTCCACGTAGACCGGCACCGCCGCCGGGAGCCGGCCGGTACGGCGCAGTTCGGCGAGTTCGTGCAGGACGACCTCGGTGCGGTCGAGGGCGAACGCGGGGATGACGACGGTGCCTCCGCGGGCGAGGGTGCGGGTCACCGCGTCGGCGAAGTGCGCGCGGCCCGCCGCCTCCTCGTGCCGCCGGTTGCCGTAGGTCGACTCCATCAGCAGCACGTCCGCCCCGGAGAACGGCTCCGGAGGGCTCAGCAGGGGGTGCCCGGGGCGGCCGAGGTCCCCGCTGACGGCGAGGGTGTGGCCGTCCTCCAGGGTGAGGTGCACCCAGGAGGAGCCGAGGATGTGTCCGGCGGGGTGCAGGGTGAGCCGGGTGCCGGTGGCGATGTCCACCGGGGTGCCGGTAGGCACGGGCTGCAGGAGCTTCAGGGTGCGGTCCACGTCCGAGTCGTCGTACAGCGGCAGCGCGGGGCGGTGCTTGGACCAGCCGTGCTCGTTGGCGTGCCGGGCCGCCTCCGTCTGGAGCTTGGCGCTGTCCAGCAGCACGATCTCCATCAGCCGTGCGGTGTACTCGGTGGTGACGATCCTGCCGCGGAAGCCGTGGCGGGTGAGCCGCGGCAGATAGCCGCAGTGGTCGAGGTGGGCATGGGTGATGACCACCGTCTCGATGTCCTCGGCGTCGCAGGGCAGTTTGCGCCAGTTGCGCCGGCGCAGGTCGGCCAGGCCCTGGAAGAGGCCGCAGTCGACGAGTACGCGCGCGTGGTCGCTCTCGACGAGGAACTTGCTGCCGGTGACCGTTCCCACGCCGCCGAGGAAGGTCAGCAGTGCGGGACGGGACCGCGTCGGTGTGCCGCCCTCCGGGTCGCTCGCCACGGTGGTCATGACATTGCCCTCCTCCGAGGTCGGGCCGATCGGCCCTGGTGGCCGCGCGGTGGGTGTGGTGTGCTGGAGGTGACGGGAAGGACCCCCACTCCGGACGCGGAGAAGCGGCTTCGGGCCGCGCACCGCGCAATCAGGATCCGCGAGAAGCGGGTGGGTCCTTCCCGCCTTTGCGTGCCGCCTTCCGCCAACGCCCTTTCCGTCCCTCCAGCGTGCGGGGTCGTGGCGTCCCTGCCATGGGCCGAAGGGCCCCGCTCACGGGCCTGAACAGCCCCCCGGAGGGCCCTGCCGCGCCGCCCCGTGAAGCGGTGCAATGGAAGGAGAGACGTTCCGCCGTCACGGCGGTGCGATGCGCGCGCGAGGAGGCGGCCATGCGCTTCGAGAACCGTGCGGACGCGGGGCGCCGGCTGGCCCGGCGCCTGCACCACCTGCGGTCCGGGGACGTGGTGGTGCTGGGCCTGCCGCGGGGCGGGGTGCCCGTGGCGCACGAGGTGGCCCGCGCCCTCGGCGCTCCCCTGGACGTGCTCGTGGTGCGCAAGCTGGGACTGCCCTGGCAGCCGGAGCTGGGCTTCGGCGCCGTCGGGGAGGGCGGGGTACGCGTCCTCAACGACGACGTGCTCGCCGGCGTCCGGCTGGGCGCGGGCGAGCAGGCGGCCGTGGAGGAGGCCCAGCGGGCCGAGCTCGACCGGCGCCTGCGCCGCTACCGCTCCGGTCGCGAGCCGCTGCCGCTGACCGGCCGTACGGCGGTGGTGGTGGACGACGGCCTGGCCACCGGCGCCACCGCGGAGGCCGCCTGCCGGATCGTGCGGGACCGGGGCGCGGCCCGGGTCGTGCTGGCCGTCCCGGTCGGTCCGCACAGCACCGTCGACCGGCTGCGCGCGGTCGCCGACCAGGTGGTCTGTCTGCTGCCGGTGCGTCTTCTGGGCGCGGTCGGCGCCTGGTACGACGACTTCGAGCAGGTCGGCGACGGGGAGGTGACCGCGCTCCTGGCGCGGGCGGCCCGGACCGCGGGAACGTCGGAGTCCGCGACGCGCAACGAGCACACCACGGTGCCCGTCGGCCACGTCCGGCTCGCCGCGCGGCTCGTGCTGCCCGAGGGGGCACCGGCGGTGGTCGCCTTCGCGCACGGCAGCGGCAGCAGCCGGCACAGTCCGCGCAACCGCCGGGTCGCCGACGTCCTCAACCGGGCCGGTCTCGGCACGCTGCTGCTCGATCTGCTCACCGAGGCCGAGGAGAGCGACCGGGCGAACGTCTTCGACATCGGCCTGCTCGCCCGGCGGCTGCACACCGCCGCCCTCTGGCTGGGCCGGGAGACCGGCCTGCCGGTCGCCTACTTCGGGGCCAGCACGGGCGCGGCCGCCGCCCTGGAGGCCGCCGCCTTCCCGGGCGCCGACATCCGCGCCGTAGTCTCCCGCGGCGGTCGCCCCGACCTCGCGGCACCGGCCGCCCTGTCGCAGGTGCGGGCCCCGACCCTGCTCGTCGTCGGCTCGCGCGACACGCAGGTCCTCAGCCTCAACCGGCTGGCGGCCGACCGCCTGCGCTGCCCGCACCGGATCGCCGTCGTCCCCGGCGCGACCCACCTCTTCGAGGAGCCCGGCGCCCTGACCACGGTCGCCGAACTGGCCCGCGACTGGTTCACCGCCCACCTCTCCCGCACGCCGGCGGGCGCCGGGCACTGACCCCTGTGCCCCGTGTCAGGTGCCGTCGATGCGTTCGAGCAGCGTGCGGGCTTCGGCGGTACGGCGGTGGCGGGGGCCGAAGGAGGCCAGGCAGGCGTCGTGAGCGGCCGCGGCCCGGCGACGGGCGTCGGGAGTGCGGCCCAACCCCAACAGGGCGGTGGCAAGGGCCACTTCGACGGCGCCCGTATCCGGACGGCGCTGGTGTTCGGGCAGGGCGCGGTACAGCTCGTCGGCGCCCTGCGCCTCGGTGAGGGCGTCCTCGTGGCGGGCTTGGCCGTTGAGGCTGCGCGCCAGGCCGAGCCGCAGCACGAGGGACGTCCGGTCCTCGGCGCGATGGGCGGCCAGGGCCTCGCGGGCGAGTGCTTCCGCCTCCCGGTGGCGCCCCTGCCCGTTGAGGGCGAAGACCAGCCCATTGCGGGCGGCCGCGGCCAGGAGCGCCATCTCCGGGCCGGTACCGCGGCCCGCGGCCTCGGCGACGGCCGCACACTCCGCCTCGCACTCGGCGTACCGGCCGAGCGAGACCATCTGCTGGGCGCGGTCCGAGCGCAGCTTCAGGGTCAGCCAGTGTCCGGCGCCGAATATCCGCCCGAAGGCGGGCAGCGCTTCGTCGTAGGTGGCGAGCGACTCGGCGTGGCGGCCCTGGGCGCCCGCGGCGAGCGCGGCGATGTTCAGGGCGACGGCCGCGTACTCGTCGTCGCGTGACCGTGACCGGGCCACGGCCCGCGCCTCGGCCTCCGCCTCGGCGTAACGCCCGGCTTCGTAGAGGGCTTTGGCCTCGGCCAGCGGCGTTCCCGCCATCCGTCGGGCGTCGCTTCGGCCGCGGGTCCGGAAGAATCTCATGGCCGGGAGCATACGGATGGCGCTCAGAGGGCCTCGCGGCCCGGTGTGGCCGGGGCTCCGCGCGGTGGAGCGCAGTGGCACGTTCGGACGGGCGCCCCCGGGTCGTCAGTCGTGGGTCCGCGCGGCCCACCGCCTGCGTACGGCGTCCTCGTGCTCGCTCTGTTCCAGGGCGGCGTCCGCGCGGGCCAGGGCCGTCTCCAGGCGCGGTACCCAGTGGCGGCGCAGTGCCCGTACCCGCTGCCGGGTGCGCAGGACCTCGTCGCCCACGGCGTGGGCCGCGGCCCGGGCCGCTGCGTACTCGGCGGCGGCGCACAGGGCGGTGGCGTAGGCGGCCTCGGCGTGGACCAGGGCGGTGTTCGCGGGGGCCGGGTCGCCCGACTCCCGTCCCGGTACCCGGCAGGTGGCGGTGGCGGGGTGGCGTACGCCCATCGTGGCCGTCCACTCGATGTCCAGCTCGGCCGGGCGGCTGGAGTTCGGTGGGTCCAGGGCGTCCTCGCCGCCGAGCAGCAGCCCGCGCCGCAGCCAGGTCTCGGCCTCCCGCAGCCGCTCGTGCCAGTGGTCCCGGGCGACGGCCTCGGCGTGCCGGACTTCCTCGTGGCGCGCGCGCAGGACGGCCAGTTTCTGGTCGAGCAGGTCGGCGCCGCGGCGGGCGACGTCGAGGCTGCGGCGCAGTCGCATCCGTCCGGCCCGGCCGGGCGGTACCCGGAGTTCCGCCATGGGATCACCTGCCGTCCGGTGACGGGCGGGCGTCGAGGAAGCGGGCGGGCAGCATGGACAGTTGGCTGCGCGGCAGGGTGAGCAGCACCTGCCAGGCCCGCTCCAGTGTCTGTTCCAGCGTGCGCGTCTCGTCGCGCCGCTGGTCCACCAGTCCGCGACTGAACGCCTCCTCGAAGTCCAGGTAGGCGCGGTCGGCGGGGCTGAGCGCCGCCCGGCCGACGAGGTCGGCGAGTTCGCCGACCTGGCGGGCGCGGGCCAGGGCGGAGAGCAGCTGGGCCGCGACGTCGAGGTGGTCCTCGCGGGTGCGGCCGGGTCCCGCGCCCTTGCGCATCAGGCGGGACAGCGAGGACAGCGCGTCGACCGGCGGGTAGACGCCCTGGGCGTGCGTCCGGCGGGAGAGCACGATCTGGCCCTCGGTGATGTATCCGGTGAGGTCCGGCACGGGGTGGGTGACGTCACCGGCGGGCATGGTGAGCACCGGCAGCACGGTGACGGACCCCGGCAGGCCGCGGATGCGGCCGCAGCGCTCGTACAGGGACGCCAGGTCGCTGTAGAGGTAGCCGGGGTAGGCGCGGCGGGCCGGGATCTCGCCGCGGGCGGCGGACACCTCGCGCAGCGCCTCGGCGTAGCTGGTCATGTCGGTCATCACCACGAGGACGTGCCGGCCCTCGGCGAAGGCGAGCCGCTCGGCGACGGTCAGGGCGATGCGCGGGGTCAGGATGCGCTCGATCACGGGGTCGTCGGCGGTGTTGAGCAGCAGCACCAGTTCCCCGGCCGCGGAGCGCTCCTCCAGGGCGTCGCGGACGAAGGCCGCGTCGGCGTGGGTCACTCCCATCGCGGCGAAGACCACGCAGAACGGCTCTCCGCCGGCCGTCGACTGGGCGGCGATCTGTGCGGCGAGTTCCAGGTGCGGCAGGCCCGCCGCGGAGAACACGGGCAGTTTCTGGCCGCGTACGAGGGTGGTGAGGGCGTCGACGGCGCTGACGCCGGTGAGGACCGGATCGGCGGGCGGCTCGCGGCGTACCGGGTTGACGGGGTTGCCGCCGACCGCGGAGGTGGTCGTGCCGAAGACGGGCGGGCCTCCGTCGAGGGGCTCGCCGCGCCCGTTGCACACCCGGCCCAGCCAGCCGGACCCCACGGGAATGTGCAGGGGGGTCCCGGTGAAGGCGGCGCGCAGGCGGGCCGGGTCCAGGCCGGCGGTGTCCTCCAGCACCTGTACGACGGCCGTGTCGCGGTCGACCTCCAGGACGAGTCCGTGGCGCGGCTCGCCCTCGTCGGGGGTGAGCCGGACGAACTCGTCCCAGCCGACGCCCTCGACCTTGTCGACGACGGCCAGCGGGCCGCGCAGTTCGCGCACCGAGGTGTACTCCACGCCTGTGTTCATGTCACCTCCCGGAGCCGGGCGAGCAAGGTCTCGCGCAGTGTGTCCACCGTCGCCGCGTCGTGCGGGCCCGCCTCCTCGCGAGCGCGCAGGACGGGTGAGAAGTCCACCTCCTCGATGCGGGCCGCCGGCACGCCCGTACCGGCCAGTTCGCGGCAGCGGTCGACGACCGCCAGCACCGCCTCGGCCAGCGCGGCGGTCTTCTCCGTGCCGCTGTAGGCGTCCCGTGCGGACAGGGCGCTCTGCTGGAGTACTCCTTCGCGTACGAGCCGGCCGCCGAGGACGCTGATGCGTTCCTGGTCGGGCAGCGCGGTGATGCCGAGCAGGTCGACCAGGTCCGCGAGCCGGTCGGCCTCGGCGAGCAGACCGGCCACCCGGGCCCGGCGGGCGGGCAGGCCGGGGTCGTCGGTGGCGGCGAGGTGGGCGCCGAGCGCCTCGGCGTCGCGGGAGAACGACTCGGCCCAGGAGACGGCCGGGTAGTGGCGGGCGTAGGCGAGGTCCCGGTCGAGGGTCCACAGGCAGCGCACGAAGCGCTGGGTGTGGGCGGTGACCGGTTCGGCCATGTCACCGCCGGGTGGCGACACCGCGCCGATGACCGTGACGGAGCCGCTGCGTCCGCCGAGGGTGGTGACCGTGCCGGCGCGTTCGTAGAACGCGGCGACGGCGGAGGCCAGCCCGGCGGGGTAGCCCTCCTCGGCGGGCAGGGCGCCGGTGCGGGAGGCGAACTCCCGCAGCGCCTCGGCCCAGCGGGAGGTGGAGTCGGCGATGACGACGACGTCCAGGCCCATGTCGCGGAAGTACTCGGCGACGGTGATGCCGGTGTAGATGCTGGCCTCGCGGGCCATCATCGGCATGTTGGAGGTGTTGGCGACGATCACGGTCCGCTCGGCGAGGCGGCCGCCGGTGCGCGGGTCGGTCAGGGCGCCGAACTCGTCGATGACGTCGGCCATCTCGTTGCCGCGTTCGCCGCAGCCGACGTAGACGATGACGTCGGCGTCGCACCACTTGGCGATCTGCTGGAGCAGCATCGTCTTGCCGGTGCCGAAGCCGCCGGGTACGGCGACGGTGCTGCCGCGGGCGACGGGGAAGAGCAGGTCGATGGCGCGCTGGCCGGTGTGCAGGGGCCGCACGGTGTCCTGGCGTTCGCGGACCGGGCGGGGGGTGCGTACGGGCCAGTGGGTGGTCATCCGGACCGGGGTGCCGGCCACGGTCGCGAGGACGGCGTCCTCCGGATGGCGGCCGGGCGGGGCGAGGTCCCGCACAGGTCCCGTGCAGCCGGGCGGCACCAGTACCCGCAGCGGGAGCGGTCCCGCGTCGCGGATCTCACCGAGAGCGTCTCCGGGCTGGACGCGGTCTCCTTCCGTGACGTGGGGCGCGAATTCCCGTGCGGGCCGCGGTCCGTGGGCCCGTTCGTCCAGCGCGCCGGGCGACAGCCACTCCCCCGCGGCGTCCAGCGGGCGCAGCAGGCCGTCGTAGATCCCGCCCAGCAGGCCGGGGCCGAGGGCCGCGGACAGGGGCCTGCCCAGGGGGCGGGCCGGCATGCCCGGTGCGAGACCGCCGGTGTATTCGTACGCCTGGACGGTGACGACGCCGTCCCGGATCGCGACGATCTCCCCCGGCAGCCCGGCCGCGCCGAGCGCGACAAGGTCGTACATGGCCGCGCCACGCACCTGCGCGGCCTCGACGAGCGGACCGGCGACCCGCAGAATGCGTCCGGCACCGGGCGGCGTGCGTGTCAGCGTGCCCACAGCTCCCCCACCTCCGAACCAAGGCCCTCCAACCCGCCGAGGGCGAACCCGACCACGCCCCGGCCGCCCGCAGCCCCCACCAGCGGACCGGCGACCCACAGGACACGGCCGGCGCCGGGCGGGGTACGAGTCAGGGTGTCCATAGCTCCTCCGCCTCCGAACCGAGGTCGTCCAGGGCGCCGAGGGCGAGGCTGGTGAGGCTGAGGTCGGCCCTGCGGCCGGGGGCCTCGCCACGTACGCCTCCGCCGGGGGCGGTGGTGATCCGGGCGTCGGGCCCGAGCAGGTGTCGTGCGTGTGTGGTCAGCCGTGCTTCCAGGGCCGGGTAGGCGTCGGTGTCGTGCAGGGCCTCGACGCCGTGCACGACCTGGCGGCGCAGTTCCTGCCAGCACTCCCGGCGGGCGGCGAGCTCCCGGGCGCGGGCGGCCCGGCGGGCGCGGGTGCGCAGGGCACGGCGTACGGCCTCGGCGTCGGCGGCGCCCTGGCTGCGGGCCTCGGCGAAGATGTCGGCGGCCTGGGTCTCGGCGTTCCGGAGCAGGGTGGCGGCGTCCTCGTCGGCAGCGGCCAGCAGGGCGCGGGCGTCGGCCTCGGCGTCCTTCAGCAGCCGGGCCCGTACGGGAGCGAGTTCGGTCGGTGAGGTGGTCATGGCGGCATCACCGCCACCAGGGGTTCCTGTCCGTCGAGCGTGTCCGGGCCGAGCGCGGCGGCGGCCGCCGGGGTGAGGACGACCAGGCCCACGTCCGCCGGGAGCCGGTCGAAGGCCGCACGCACCGCCCCCTCGTCCTCCGCGGGGAACACCCGCACGCCGGCCGAGGCGAGCCCGATGACGCGGGGCCGTTCCCCGATCGCCGCGACGCGGGCCATGGCTAGGCCTCTCCGATCAGGATGATGGCGACGACGAGGCCGTAGATGGCGATGCCCTCGGCGAGGCCGACGATGACCATGGCCCGGCCGAACAGTTCGGGGCGTTCGCTCAGTGCGGCCAGCGCCGCGGCGCCGGTGTAGGCGACGGCGATCGCCGCGCCGAGGGAGGCCCCGGCGACGGCGATGGCGGCGCCGATGAGGGCCGCCCCGTTGGATCCGGAGCTCTCCGCCGCCGCGGTGGCCGCCTGCGCGGACGCCGATCCGCCGCTCAGCGCGACGATCAGGAGGGCGAGGGCGGCCGCGAACAGGGCCGCGTTGGCGGCGCACACCGTCCGCAGCACGGCCCGGCCCCGGCGGCGCAAGAGCCGGTGGGTGGCGGCGAAGCCGGCGATCAGCAGGGGCAGCGCGATCAGCCAAGCGATCATGATGTCACCTCCGTGCTGTGGGGTGTCAGCACACATTCGAGAGGGTTCTGCGTGGGCACGTGCCAGGGGGTGAACGGCCGCCCTTCGGCGTCGAAGACGCGGGAGAACAGCTCGTAGAACTCAAGTCGCAGGGCCTGTACGCCGGCCACCAGCGCCTCCAGGGCGAAGGTGAGGGCGTTGCCGAGGACGAAGACGAGGACGGCGCCGGTCAGTGCCACCGGGCCGCCGCCGCCCAGGGCCGTGGTGCCCTGCCAGACGATGCCGCCCAGCGCGGCGTGGGTGAGCCCGAACGCGGCGAGGCGGGTGAAGGAGATGGCGTTGGAGCCGATGCGGACCAGCACGTCGAAGAGCTGGACCCCGGTCTGGAGGACGCCCGAGGCGCCGCCCCCGGACGCCGTGTACATGCCGGTGCCGGCCAGTGCGAGCCCGGCGGCGGCGATCAGTGCGCCGGTCGCCGCCGCGGCGGGCGTGTGCAGGGCGAGGCCGGCCGCGAGTACGGCGAGGCCGAGGAAGACGGCGGCTCCGGCGACCCCGGAGGCCGCGTACAGCGCCCGTCCCGGGCCGCCCTCGCGCCAGCGGTTGACGATGCCGGCCGTGTAGGCGGCGGCGAGCAGGACCGCGCCGAGGGCGATCGCGCTGCCCAGCAGCCGCATGGGCTGGTCGAGGGGGTCCAGCCAGAGGACGGGGAGCACGCCGGTGGGGCCGAAGAACTCCCCGTAGGCGATCCCGGCGAGCGTGCTCGTTGCGCCCGCTCCGGCCAGGAAGGGCCACAGGGGGCGCAGTGCGGCCAGGCGGGCGGGGCGGCCGGAGCGCAGCAGCAGGGCGGCGAGGAGGAGCAGCAGGCCGTGGCCGGCGTCGCCGAACATCATCCCGAACATGACGACGTAGGCGATGCCCGCGGGCACGCTGGGGTCGAGGTCGGGGTAGGGCACGGTGCCGTAGGTACGGACCAGCGGTACCGCGGAGCGCCGTACGGTGCCGGTGTCGTACAGCTGGGTCGGCGGGTCGGTGCCCCGCGGTTTGCGCAGCGGCACGAGGGCGCCTCCGACGTCCGTCAGGCGGGCGCGGAGCCGGACGACGTCGGTGGCGGGGCACCAGCCGGCGAGCGCGGCCACGGTTCCGTGGCGTACCGCCGCCTCCCGGTAGGTCTCCAGTTGGGCCTCGCCGGCCAGGAGGTCGGCCCGGCCCGCCCGGCACAGGGCGTCGAGGTCGGGTGGCGTGGCGGACAGCAGGGGGTGGTCGGGGGCCGGGCCCAGCGACTGAAGCCGCCGGGCGGCCGGTCCGGGCGTGGCGCGGCCCGTGCCGTCGGGGCGGTCGAGTTCGACGCAGCCCGTGTCGGCGACGCGTACCAGGGTGTCCCTGAGCGCGTCGCGCGGGGCGACGACGGCGACCCGTTGCATGCGTACGGGTGCCAGGGTGTCAGCCCAGGAGTTCATCGAAGGCCTCCCGTGCCCGGCCGCCGTGGGCGGCGCATCCGAGTGCGGCCCGCACCCGCCAGGCGTCGACGCTCAGCGCCGCGACCGCGCCGACGACGGCGGGCAGCGCGAACCGGGCGCCGGACAGCAGGGACTGCGCGTCCCGGTCGACCGCCGGCCACCAGCGGGCCTCCGCGCGCCACAGGTCCTCGGGCCCTTCGACGTCCGCCAGCGCCCAGCGGGCCGCCGGCGCCAGGTGCTCGCGGTACTGCGCGAAGGTCGCCGCCCGCACGGCGGCCCTGCCGAGCAGCCGGGCGGCGTCCCGCGCGGCCGGGGCGGTGAGCCGGCGGCCGGTCAGGTGGACCTCGCGGGCCACCAGCAGCGCGGCCTCCCCGGCCGCCCAGCGGGCCGCGGGCGGCAGGTGCGCGGCGGTGCGGGCCGCGGCCGACAGGCGCATGGCGGTGATCACCTCGCCGCAGGTGTCGCCGCCGGGATCGCCCCACACGGACGTGGCGAGCACGGCCCGTACGTCGGCCGCGCTCCCGGCCGCGGAGAGGCGGGGCCAGACGGTGGCGAGCGCTCCCAGCCGGTACGGCGCGGGCGGCGGCCCGCCGGTCGGGGAACGCAGCAGGTCCCGGGTGTTCTCGATCTCGAACCCGGCCGCGAGGAGCCGTACGGCGCGTGCCCCGCTCTGCGGCTGCCAGCCGGCGAGGACCCGCAGCTGCCACACCAGGGCGTCGGCGACGGACCGCTGGGCCTCGGCCGCCCCGGCCCGTGTGTCGAGTCCGCGCCGGTAGGGGGTGCCCGTCAGGGCGCGCAGCGCCTCGGGCAGGTTCGGTGCGCTCGCCAGGGCTCGCGCCGTGTCCGTCCCGGCGCGGCCGGCGGCCATGGCCTTGGCCCGGGTCACTCCGGCGACCCATCCCGCGCCCATGGTGCCTCCCTGTGCGGTCCGGCCGGTGGCGTGTCCGGGAGCGCGGCCAGTTCGCGGGCCACCCGGTCCACCAGGCGCGCCGCCAGCTCGGGGGTGCGCGCACGGGCCCGCGCGCGCAGATCCCGTACGGCAGCCTCGGCGGCGGCGTCGGTGCGGGCCGTCTCGGCCTCGGCCTCGGCGCGGAGCCGGGCCGCGGTCTCGTGCCTGACCTGCAGGGCGCGCGCCCGCGCGGTGCGCACGGTCTGTTCGGCCCGCTCCGCGGCGGCCCGGCGGCGCTCGGCGGCCTCGTGGGCGGCGGTGCGGCGGATCTCCTCCGCCTGCGCCGCGGTGTCGTCCAGGGCGGTGAGCGGGGGTTCCAGCTCGGCCGCGAGTTCGGCCGAGCGGTCGGCGGGGACGGCTCCGCCGACCGCGGGACCGGGTGAACCGGCCGGCCGGAAGCGCGTGAGGAACTCGCGGAACCCGGGCATGGGGGCCTCCTGGACCGACTGCGGCGTCCCTCGTGGGCGCCCGTCGTGCGTGTCCGTAGCGGTCTCACTTCACGCTATGCGGCGGCCCCCCGGCCCCACAGGGGCCGTTCCGACCTGCGGAAGGGGCCGGGCGGCCCTGTGTCGGTGGGGCGCGTCGGCGCGATGGTGAAGGTAGGACCCCTGTCCGCGCACACCGTGGGAGGTTGCCATGGACGACCGATTCGCGCGGGAAGCCGCCACATCGGCGACGGAGGCACGCCGTGCGGTGCCGGCCTACGCCCAAAAGCCGGCCGAGGAGTTCCGCCAGACCCTGATGGTGCGCTATCTGCAGGCCATGGCCTCCCAGTCGGTACGGGCGGCGGCGGAACAGCCCTCCGGTGCCGAGGCGGTCGGACACACCCATTCAGCGAAGACCCACACCCGCGTCCGGACGGCCGCGTCCGCCGAACTGCGGGTGCGGGACGTCATGAAGCGGTCCGTCGCCGGGCTCTCCGCCGACACGCCGTTCCTGGACATCGCCCGGATGCTGGCCCGCCGGCAGACCGGAGCGGTGCCCGTGGTGGACGACTCGCAGCGGGTCGTCGGTGTCGTCGCGGAGTCCGACCTGCTGGCCCGGGCCGCCTCGCTCGCCGCCCCGGCAGACCGTCCCGGCCTGTTCGCCAAGGTGCACGGCCGTCACCGGCACGCCGCGGACGCGGGCGATACCGCGGCCACCCTGATGTCGGCGCCGGCGCTCACCGTCCACCCGTGGACCGCCGTGGTCGACGCGGCGCGTGCTTCGCGGTCCAGGATCCGGCAGATCTTCGTGACCGACCACCACGACAGGCTCGTGGGCGTCGTCAGCCGCAGCGAGCTGCTGCAGGCGCTCGTCCGGGACGACGAGGCCATCCGGACCGAGATCGTCGAGCACGTGGTGCGGGAGGAGTTGGGTGTCGACCCGGCGCAGGTCCGTGTGGAGGTCCGCAACGGCACCGTGACCCTGGCCGGCTCGCTCGACGCGGAGCTGGTTCCCCGGCTGACCGAGGCGGTGGCCCGGATCCCGGACGTGGTCCAGGTCGAGGACCGGCTGACGACGCTGTGAGCACCATTGGCGGCGGCCCCGTGAAGAGGGGCCGCCGCGGTGCTGTCCGGTCCGGCTAGCCGGACCGGTCGACCAGGAACTCCACGGTGTCGGCAAAGGTGGTGAGCCGGGGGTAGTCGTCCTCGTCGATGGGGATGCCGGTGCGTTCCACCAGCAGCTCCACCAGGCTGAGGAAATCGAGCGAGTCGAGTTCCAGGACGTCGCGGAACTTGTCGTGCGGTCCGACCCGGGTGAAGTCGGCGTCGGGGATGATCTTGAGGATGGACTCCTCGATCGCGGTCCGCGCCTCGGCGCTGGTGAGGGGCTTCATCTGGTTCACAACTCCTCCGGTTTCTGCAGCAGTCGGTCGATCGCCGTGAGGTAGCGCGCCCCGACGGCGCCGTCGGTGGCCCGGTGGTCGGCGGACAGGGTGGCGGTCACCACCGGGCGTACGCCGAGCAAGCCGCCCACGGCCCAGGGCCGTTCGACGACGGCGCCGAAGCCGACGAGGGCCACCTGGGGCGGATGGATGACGCCCAGGACGGATTCCACGCCCTGGTCGCCCAGGTTGGTCACGGTGAGAGTGGCGCCGGCCAGTTCGCTGCCGCGCAGCCGGCCGAGGCGGGCGCGCCGGACCAGGTCCTTGAGGGCGGCCATCAGTTCCACGGGGGCGAGGGTGTCGGCGTCGTGGATCACCGGCATCAGCAGCCCGCCGTCCCGCAGCGACACGGCGACGCCGAGGTGCACGCCGGTGCCGGGCGTGAAGGCGCCCTTCTCCCAGAAGCCGTTGAGCTGCGGCACGTCCCGCGCCGCCGTGGCCGCCGCCTTGAGCAACAGGGCGGCCGGCACGAGCCGTTCGGCGAGCGGCAGACCGCGGTTGCGCCGGTGCAGCGACTCCATGGCCGCGGTGAGGTCGATGGTGGTGGACAGGTAGTAGTGCGGGATCTCCTTCTTGGAGCGGCTCATGAGCTCGGCGATGGCACGGCGCATGGCGGCGGCCCGCGTGTCCTTGCGGGGCTCACGCGACAGGGGTGTCCGTGTCCGGTCCTGCGGTTCCTGCGGTGCCTCGATGCCGTCCGGCAAGGGCGCACGCTCGACCGGCGGGGACGCCTGCTCGACCGGCGGTGGCTCGGGCGCGGAGCGGGCACGCGCCGCGGCCCGCACGTCGGCCGCCCGGACGGCGCCGCCGTCCCCGCTGCCGCGCAAGGCCGCGGTGTCGACGCCGAGTTCACGCGCGAGCCGCCGTGCGTACGGGGTGACCCGCACCCTCGGCCGCCCGGGCGCCGCTACGGCGTGCTCGATGTCGGCGCGGGTGATCCGGCCGCCGCGTCCGGTGCCGTTCACCGACGTCAGGTCGATGCCACGTTCCGCCGCCAGGTGCCGTACCAGCGGACCGGCGCCCGCGACCGGCTTCTCCGCGGCGCTGCGCTTCGCGCGCGGTGCCCTCGCGGGGGTCGCGACGAGCTCGGGGGCCTCCATGCGTGCGGGCTCGGGAACGGGAGCGCCTTCGTGCTCGGGGCGCGGCTCGAACTCCGGTTGTGGTTCGGGGGCGGCTTGCGGTTCGTGTGCGGGCTCGGGCCGGTTCCGGGGCTTGCGTCGCGGTTCGGGTGCGGCTTCGGGTTCGTGCGCGGGCTCGGGCCGGTTCCGGGGCTTGCGCCGCGGTTCGGGTGCGGCTTCAGGTTCGTGCGCGGGCTGGGTGCGGGGCTGGGGCCAGGTACCTGTCCCCGGCTCAGCCACGACCGGCTCAGCCGCCACCGGCGCAGCCGCAATCCGCTCAGCCACGACCGGCTCAGCCGTGACCGGCGCCGTCGCCGTCCCGGAGGCCACGCCCCCGTGCGTCACGGCCACCCCCGCGGCCCCCGCCGCCTCGATCACCGCGAGCGGCGTCCCCACCGGCACCCGTGTCCCGGGCTCGACGAGCAGGTCCCCCACGGTGCCCGACTCGAAGCACTCGACCTCGATGGCCGCCTTGTCGGTCTCCACGACCGCGACCACGTCACCCTTGCTCACCTGGTCGCCGGGGTGGACGAGCCACTCCACCAGGAGCCCTTCGTCCATGTCGGCGCCGAGGGACGGCATCGTGAACTCGGCCATCTCAGCCCGCCTCTCCGACCGCGGGCAGCGCGCCGACCGTGCGCCGGGCGGCCGCGACGATCCCGGCGACCTGCGGCAGCGCGGCCTCCTCCAGCCGCCGCGCGTACGGCATCGGCACCTCGGCGCTGCACACGCGCTCGACGGGGGCGTCGAGGTCGTAGAAGTGCTGCTCGGTCAGGCGGGCGGAGATCTCCGCGGCCAGGCTGCCGCTGCGCCAGCCCTCGTCGACGACGACGGCGCGGTGCGTGCGGGCGACCGAGCCGCCGATGGT
The DNA here is from genome assembly GCF_014596915.1 of Streptomyces sp. TRM68416. GTDB lineage: Bacteria > Actinomycetota > Actinomycetes > Streptomycetales > Streptomycetaceae > Streptomyces. The sequence continues at coordinate 81,286 of NZ_JACVWU010000017.1, read as the reverse complement.
GGCGTCGTCGAGGGGGCGCAGGGTGCGCAGGTCGACGACTTCGGCGCTGATGCCGCCGCTGCCCAGTTCGTCGGCGGCGGCCATCGCCTTGGGCAGCGAACCGCCGTAGGCGATCAGCGTGACGTCCGTGCCGGGGCGGCGGATCGCGGCGTGGTCGAGGTCGACCGGGCCCGCGTCGGCTGCCAGGTCGCCGGAGGCGTTGTACAGGCCGCCGTGCTCGAAGATCAGCACCGGGTCGGGGTCGGCGAGCGCCGGGGCCAGCATGTGGCGGGCGTCGGCGATGGTCGCCGGGGCCACCACCCGGACGCCGGGGATGTGCGCGTACCAGCCCTCCAGGCTGTGGGAGTGCTGGGCGGCGAGCTGTCGTCCGGCGCCGGTGGTCATCCGGATGACGATCGGGACCGCCAGCTGTCCGCCCGACATGTGCAGCAGGGTGGCGGCGTTGTTGAGGATCTGGTCGAGGGCGAGCAGGCTGAAGTTGACCGTCATGATCTCGACGATCGGCCGCATGCCCGCCAGGGCGGCGCCGATGCCGGCGCCCACGAACGCGGACTCCGACAGCGGCGCGTCACGGATCCGCTCGGGGCCGAACTCCTCCAGCAGGCCGAGGCTGACGCCGAAGCAGCCGCCGTAGCGGCCCACGTCCTCGCCCATCAGGAAGACCCGCCCGTCGGCGGCGAGCGCCTCGCGCAGGGCGTCGCGCAGGGCTTCCCGGTAGGTCGTCTTGCGTTCTGCGGGATCTCCGGTGGTGGCCATGGTCAGCTCGCCTCCCCCACGGGGCTCGTGACGAATCGCAGCAGGTCGGCGACGGGCTCCTCGGGAGCCTGTTCGGCGGTCTCGACGGCCGCGTCGATCTCGGCGCCGACCCGCTTCTCCAGCTCGGCGAGGGCCTTGTCGGTCAGTGAGGCGTGCTCGCGCAGCCGCTGGGCGAACCGGTCGATCGGGTCGCGTTCCTTCCACCGCTCGATCTCGGCCTTCTCGCGGTAGCGGTCGGAGTCGTACATGGAGTGGGCGCGGAAGCGGTAGGTGCGCATCTCCAGGAAGTGCGGTCCGGTGCCGGCGCGGATGCCCTCGGCGGCGCGCCGGGCGGCGTCCTCGACGGCCAGGACGTCCATGCCGTCGACGGCCCAGGAGACCATGCCGTAGGAGGCGGCGCGCATCGCCAGGTCGGTCTGGGCCTGGTGGCGCTCCAGGGCGGTGCCCATCGCGTACAGGTTGTTCTCGCAGACGAACAGCAGGGGCAGCCTCCACAGGGCGGCCAGGTTGGCCGTCTCGTGGAACTCGCCCTCGGCGAAGGCCCCGTCGCCGAAGAAGCAGCAGGTGACACGGTCTTTGCCGGTCATGCGGTCGGCGAGGGCGAGTCCCGCGGCGAGTGGGAGGCCGCCGCCGACGATGGCGTTGCCGCCGTAGAAGCGTCGGCTCGCGTCGAACAGGTGCATGGAGCCGCCCCGGCCGCGGCTGCAGCCGGTCTCCTTGCCGAACATCTCCGCCATGATCGCGTCGGCGGGGACGCCGCGGGCGAGTGCGTGCCCGTGTTCGCGGTACGTCGAGACGACCGCGTCGTCGTCGGTGAGCGCCTCGTTGACGCCGACGGCGACGGCCTCCTCGCCGATGTAGAGGTGCATGAAGCCGCGGATGCGGGCGGCGCTGTACAGCTCCACGCAGCGCTCCTCGAAGCGGCGGATGCGCAGCATGGCGCCGAACAGGGCGAGTTCGTGCACCGCTTGCCGGCCGGCGGCGGACTTGCGTGCGGCGCGGGTGGCGCTCATGCGGATCCCTCCGTTCCCTCCAGGGTGGAGATGTCGCCCTCGGGCAGGCCGAGTTCGCGGGCCCGCAGCAGGCGGCGCATGACCTTGCCGCTGCGGGTGTGCGGCAGGTGCTGGTCGAACGCGATCTCGCGGGGCGCGACGGCCGGGCCGAGCCGGCGACGGGCGAAGGCCAGCAGCTCCTGCCGGGTGGCGGTGGTCGGCTCGAAGCCGGGCCGCAGGGACACGAACGCCTTGACGATGTTCCCGGCGACGGGGTCGGGCCGTCCGATCACGCCGGCCTCGGCGACGGCCGGGTGTTCCATCAGGGCGCTCTCCACCTCGAAGGGCCCGATGAGGTGTCCGGCGGACTTGATGACGTCGTCCGCGCGTCCGACGAACCAGTACCAGCCGTCCGCGTCGCGCCGCACCAGGTCACCGGTGAGGTACCAGCCCCCGGCGAACGCCGCCCGGGAGCGCTCCTCGTCGTTCAGATAGCCGCGGAACATGGACGGCCAGCCCGGCCGCAGCGCCAGCTCGCCCTCGGCGTCCGGCTCCTGGAGGAGGGTCACCCGGCCGTCGACGACCTCGGCGCGGCCGTCCTCGCCCCGCCGCAGCACGGCGGCCTCCACCCCGGGCAGCGGGCGCCCCATCGAGCCGGGGCGAATGTCGCAGGCCGCGAAGTTGGCGATCATGATGGCGCCGGTCTCGGTCTGCCACCAGTTGTCGTGCACGGGCAGCCCCAGGACGTCACGGCCCCACAGGACGGCTTCCGGGTTGAGCGGCTCGCCGACGGAGGCGATGAAGCGCAGCGCGCTCAGGTCGAAGGAGGCGGGCAGGTCGTACGGTCCGGTCCGCGGTGTGGTCCGCATCAGCATCCGCAGCGCCGTCGGCGCCGTGTACCAGACGCTGACCCGCTGCTCGGCGAGGATCCGGTACCAGCGGCGGGCGTCGTAGTCGCCCTCGTCAACGACGAGCGTGATGCCGTGCATGAGCGGGGCGACGATCCCGTAGGACATGCCGGTGACCCAGCCGGGGTCGGCGGTGCACCAGTACACGTCGTCCGGGTGCAGGTCGAGGGCGTAGTGCGCGGTCGCGTAGTGGGCGACGGCCGCTCCGTGGACGTGGACGGCGCCCTTGGGGGTGCCCGTGGTGCCGCTGGTGAAGTGCAGCAGGGCCATGTCGTCCGGGGAGGTCGGCGGGATGGTGAAGGTGTCGGACGCATACGCCGTGAGCGCGTCGAGGGCGACCGTGCCGGGGAGCTCCTCGGCGCCTTCCCCGACGATCAGCACGTGTTCGAGGTCGTCGAACTCCGCCCGCCGGGCCGCGACCTTCCTGCGGTACAGCTCGGCGGTGGTGACCAGGACCCGGGCGTTGCTGAGCCGCAGCCGCTGGGCGACGGGGTCCGGTCCGAAGGCGGAGAACAGCGGGCACAGGACGCTGGTGTTCTTCAGCGTGCCCAGGACCACGGTGTACAGCTCGGGGCAGCGTCCCAGCAGGGTGACGACGCGATCACCGCGTCCGACCCCGAGGGTGCGCAGCACGTGGGCGAACCGGGCGGTGGAGCGGGCCAGTTCGCGGTACGTCACGGTGGTCACCGAGTCGTCGCGGCCCACGCAGCGCAGGGCGACGGCCTCTCCGTGGCCGGACGCGACGTGCCGGTCGACGGCCTCGTACGCGATGTTCAGTCCCCGTCCGCCGGGCAGCCCGTAGAGCTTGGTGCGGGCCCGGGCCCAGGAGAAGGCCTCGTACGTCTTGTCGTAGTCGTCCAGGTTGGGCGGTACCCGAGGCGGAGTCTGCTTGCGGACGGTCTCGCCGGACATGGCATCCCCTTCCCGTGGGGTCCCGTGGGTCCTGTTCCGACCGTCCGCCCGGGGCGCGCGGCGGGCACTGGGCCGAACGTCCCCGTCGGGGGGGCCGGGGGTCACGAACCGCCGGCGCCGCGGTACCGGACGATCAGGTCCAGCTCGGCGGAGAGGGCCTCGGTCAGTTCGGCGAGCTCGGGGAAGTGGTCGGGGTCGGCCGTGGCGGCGAGAGTGAGGGTGCCGGCGTAGGAGAGGACCTCGAAGTGCACGGGGATGTTGCCGCCGTCGCCGACGGTGACCGGGACGGCGGAGACGACCGGGACGCCGCCGAAGGCGACCTGCTCGGCGGGGCCGTGCACATGGGTGACCAGGGTGTGGAACCGGTGCTGGTGGTTCATGTACCAGCGGTAGCCGCCCAGCCGTGCCAGCGGCCGGAACAGCCAGCCCAGCAGCGCGATGGGGGCCGGCCCGGTGGCGGCCGCCCGGTGCGCGCGGACCTGCGCCGACACCCGGCGCAGCCGGTCGGGGACGGTGCCGACGGCCGGCACGGAGACCAGCATCGGGCTGACCATGTTGCCCAGGGCACTCTCCGCTTCCGGCCGGCGGCCGGACACGGGCACGGTGACGACGAACGCGTCGGGGAACTCGCCCCTGCCCCGGAGCACTCGGCGCAGGGCGGCCGCGACGGCGACCAGGACGGCGTCGTTGACGCTGGCGCCGTGCGAGTGGGCGGCGTTTCGCAGCGCGGCGAGGTCGGTGTGGACCGCGCCGAGGCGGCGGCGCGGTCCCGTGCGCCGGTTCAGGGAGGTCGGGGCGGCCCGTGGGGGGCGCAGTCCTCCGCCGGCGCCCGTCGAGGCGCGCAGCAGACGCCACGCGGCCCGGGCGCGGCGCGGCGCCGTGAGACGGCTGTGCAGCGCGTCGCGGGCCAGTGCGGCCCTGCCGGGTGCCGGGCGGGGGAAGGCGGCCTCGGGTGCCTGCCGCGGCGCGTCGACGAGTCGGGTCAGTACGGCGAGGCCGCCGACTCCGTCGGCGAGGGCGTGGTGCAGGACGAGCACCAGGGCGCCCGCGCTTCCGGCAACGTCCGTGACCAGGGTCGCCGACCACATCGGCGCGGTGCGGGGCATCGGGTGCATGATCACCGACAGGGCCGTGTCCAGCAGTGCCTGTGCGTCGCCCGGCGGGGTGCAGCGCACCGTGCGGACGTGCTGGCGGACGTCGAACGAGGGATCGTCGGCCCAGACCGGCCCGCCGCAGCCGAAGGGCGCGGCCACCAGCCGCCGGCGCAGGCGCGGCACCGCCGGTACGCGCTCGGCGATCAGCTTGAGGACGTGTTCGAGGGTGACCGGGCCGTCCGCGCCCTCGCCGAGCAGCAGCACGACACCGAACTGCTCGGGCACCTCCCCGGTGTCCATCGCCAAGAAGGCCCGGTCCGCCGGGCTCGCGCGCTCGATCATGTCTTCCACCGTCCTGCCGCCGACGGGGCCGCGCCAGGGGCCGAACGGTCCCGTCGTAGCCGGGTGGGCCGGTCCGCCCGGCCCCCCGGGCCCGGGGGGCCGTGGCCGGCCCGCTCACCGCCGCCGAGCCTGGGAGGACGAGGCGTCGTACGGCCTGGGGGTCCCGTGCCAGGCCACCTCGTCGCCGACGCCCCGACGGACTCCGCCCGTGCGGCGGCGGTTGCGCCGGGTGCCCCGTCCGTGCCGGTCCAGCGGCTGCGCCCGGACGAGGTGTTCGGCGCGTTCGGCACCGGAGCGCGCGGACTGTCCGCCCGGGAGGCGGCCTGCCCCCGCGCCCGATCTCGGCCTGCGCGAGGGCGACGAGATCCTCGTCGCCCCCCACGCCGCGCCGGAGTGCGCGATCCATGCCGTCTTCCAGTGAGGGCCCGCGCCGTCGTCCGTGAAAGCGGGCAGAGAGAAACGTGTGCGTGACCGGGAGCCGACCCCGGTCGCGCACACGGCGTGCGGCGCGGCGCGCGACGGCGCTCAGACGGACCGCACGGGGACGGTCCGGGTGCCCGCCTTCTTCTCCGGCACCGGAACCGTGATCGTCAGGACACCGTCCTTGTACTCCGCGGTGGCCTCCTCGCCCGTGGCGCCGGCGGGCAGCCGGACCGAGCGGGCGAAGGTGCCGTAGCGGAACTCGGTGTGGTGCCTCTCCTTGGTCTCCTCGGTGCGCTCGGCGCGCAGTGTGAGCAGACCTTCCGTGATCGTGATCTCGACATCCTTCGCGGGGTCGATGCCGGGCAGCTCGGCCCGCAGCACGTACGCTCCGTCCGCCAGGCGTTCCTCGGTGCGGATGCCGTGTATCCCCGGGGCGGTGTGGGCGGCCGGGAACCCGCCCTCGACCCAGCCGAACAGGTCGGGGAGCATCGGCCAGCCGGGCAACCGCTCGATCATGCCGCTCATGTCACCCTCCTCTTCGTTCTTCCCGCTTCCAGCGTCGCGCCGCGGGGCGGGGGCGCGCCTGGGCCGACCGGTCCCGCGCGGGACCCGACAGGCCCCTGCCGCGCACGCCCCCGGACCCCGACAGACCCCTGCCGCATACCTGGGGCCCGACAGGCGCCTGCCGCATGCCCGTGACCCGACAGGCGCGGCGCCTGCCACACGCCCGGGACCCGACAGGCCCCTGCCGCATGCTCCGGACCTTTTGCCCCGTCAGCCGTACATCCGCTTGCGCCACTGCGGGCCGACCCGGGCCCACTCCGTCTCCCATGCGTGCAGTCGCCGCCGGTCCAGGCCGAACCGTGCGAGCCGGCCGCAGCCGACCAGGGTGCCGGCGGCGGTCAGCCCGGCCAGGGTGCCCGCGAGGACCGACTGGAACTCCGCCTCCATGGCGGTGGGGGGCGGGGCGACCAGAGTGCCCGTGGTGCCGGTCCAGACCGTGACCGAGGTGCCCGCCTCGCTGCCGGGATCGACCTGCGCCCGGCCCGTGTGCGGGGCGCCGTCGGCGTCCGTCCAGCGCACCTTCGCCCAGACCGTGCTGTTGCTGAAGCCCTCCCCCGTCGTGACCGGGACCGTCGGCGCGTCCTCGACGAGCACGGCGGAGACCGGCTGGGCCCGGTCACGTCGCTCGGCGAGGCCGTCGGCCACCCGGTCACCGGTCAGCTGGGCCGTGCCCAGGCCGCCCACCAGGGCCAGGATCCAGGTGGCCAGGACGATCCAGGCCTCAGCGCGGTCGCTGGGGCGGCGCAGGGTGTTGTGCCGCCAGCGCCAGCCGCGCACCGTCGTCCTCCTCATCGCCGGCACCCCCTGTCGGTCCGGATCGGGTCCGGGTCAACGGCCCGCGCCGTCGTCGGCGAGGTCCGGGTCCAGGACGGGACGGCGGCGTGGGCCCAGCAGTTCGCAGTCCACGCCCACCACGCCTTCCACGGCCCGCGTCAGGCGGGCGGCGACGGGGACGAGGGCCGTGCTGGGCACGCGCCCGGTGAGTCGTACGACCCCGTCGCGGACCTGCACCCGGACGGCGTCCGGCGCTTCGGGGAAGAGGAACGCGACGACCTCGTCGCGCACTTCGCGGGCGATGGAGTCGTCGTCGCGCAGGAAGACGTTGAGCAGGTCGGCCCGGCTGACGATGCCGGCCAGGACGCCGTGCTCGTCGACCACGGGCAGCCGCTTGACCCCGTGGCGGGCCATGGCCCGGGCGGCCGCCGCCAGCGTGTCGTGCGGGTGGGCGGTGACGGCCGGTGCCGTCATCAGGTCCGCGGCCCTGCGGGCGGCGGCCTTGGCCACGTCCTCGGGGCGGACGGGCCGGGACGAGCGGTCGGGGCCGGCGTCGTGGACCTCCTCCTTCAGCAGCAGATCGGCCTGGGAGACCACGCCCACCACGCGGTTGTCGTCGTCCACCACGGGGACGCCGCTGACGTGCCACCGCCGCATGGTCTTGACGATGTCCTTGAACGCGGCTGCGCGCCGGACGGCCACGACCCTGCGGGTCATCACGTCGTCCACGGTGCTGGGGGTGCCGTCCATGGTGTCCTCCGGCGGGGTTCCGGTCCGGTCGACGCCCGGGGCGGGGGGTCAGCCCCGCGCCCCGCCGCCGTAGGGGGTGTCCAGGTCCAGGAGGCGGTCGCGGGCGGCCGTCAGGCGCCGGGCCTCGGCCTCGGCGACCCACAGCGCGATCGCGTGGCCCATCGCGGGGTCCTCCGCGCACATCCGGCGTACGGCCGCGGCGTGGAACTCGTGGGCGTGCACCGGTCCCACCGTCTGCGCGCCGAACTGCCACCGGTACGAGGGGGACAGCCAGGACCAGCCGAGCAGTTCACCGCGGCCCAGCGTCTCCAGGGCGACCGGCCGGCGGCCGGGGACGCGCACGTCGAGGGCCACGCCCCCGGACCGGACGATCCAGAAGAGCCCGGCCCGGCCGCCCTCGTCGAACAGGCGGGTGCCCGCCGGGTAGCGCGCCTCGTGCGCCAGGCTCATCAGGCGCCCGCGGTACTCCGCGGACAGCGTCCTGGTGGGCCGGGGGATGGTGGCGGTGGTCATGGTGCGTCTCCTCGCGTGCCGGCGGGCGCGGCCGTCGTGGCGGGCGTACGTCTCCTGTCCTCAGCGTGGGCGACGGGTGCGCGCGAGGCATGAGCCGAGTGGCCCTGTTCCCGGGGCCCACTGGGCATACCGCGGGGGCGGGCTTTCGCATACCGTCCCCGGAACGCTGCGATCCGCCCAGACCGCGATCTGACAACGGTCAGTTTTGAGCAGCATACGGAGAGTAAATGACAATCACTCGCGAAGGCGGCGCGAAGACGCTGATATGACCCCACCACCGTGGGGGGTTGAGCCTATGACCGAGATCGTCGCGACGCAGCCGATGCGGACCGCGGACGCGACCGGCGAGGAACGATTCCGCAGCCTCCTGGAGGCCGCGCCGGACGCCATGGTCATCGTCGACGATGCCGGCATCATCAAACTCGTCAACGCGCAGACCGAGGCCCTGTTCGGCTACCGGCGCGAGGAACTGCTCGACCATCCGGTCGAGTTGCTCGTCCCGCAGCGCTTCCAGGGCCACCACACCCGCCACCGCGCCGGCTACGCCGCCAACCGCCAGGTGCGCCCGATGGGTGCCGGACTGGAGCTGCACGGCCTGCGCAAGGACGGCACCGAGTTCCCCGTCGAGATCAGCCTCAGCCCCCTGCAGACCCCGAACGGCCTGCTCGTCTCGGCCGCCGTCCGGGACGTCAGCGACCGCAAGGCCGCCGAGCGGCGCATCAACGAACTCGCCGCGCTCGTCGAGTCCTCCCAGGACGCGATCCTCGCCAAGACCCTCGACGGACGCATCACCTACTGGAACGCGGCGGCCCAGCGGTTCTACGGCTACACCGCCGAGGAGGCCATCGGCAGACACGTGTCACTCCTCGCCCCCGAGCAGTGCAAGGACGAGATCATGGCGCTGCTGCGCCGACTGCGGCTGGGCGAGAAGGTCGAGCGCTTCGAGACACTGCGCCTGACCAAGTCGGGTGCGCTGCTGGACGTCGACGTCACGCTGTGGCCGACCCGGGACACGGACGGCACGGTCGTCGGGGCGTGCGCCATCGTGCGGGACATCAGCGAGCGCAAGCGGGCGGAGGCCGAACTCACCGCCCTGTACGAGCAGCAGCGGCGCATCGCCCTCACCCTGCAGCGCAGTCTGATGGGTACCCCGCCGGCCATTCCCGGCCTGGCCACCGCCAGCCGGTACCGGCCCGCGACGCAGGGCGCCGGGGTGGGCGGCGACTGGTTCGACCTCGTTCCGCTCGGCGCCGGACGGGTGGGGGTGCTGATCGGTGACGTGATGGGGCGCGGCCTGGAAGCGGCCGCCGTCATGGGCCAGTTGCGCTCGGCGGCGCACGCGCTCGCCAAGACGGGCATCCAGCCGCGCCGGCTCATGCAGGCCCTGGACGCCTGCGTGGCCGACCTCGACGTCCCCGACCAACTGGTCACCTGCTGCTATCTCGTCATAGCGCCGGACGCCGGTACGGTCACCGTCTGCTCCGCCGGGCACCTGCCGACGCTGGTCGCCGTGCCCGGCGAGGGGGTGCGGCAACTGCCCGTCCCGGTCAACGCTCCGCTCGGTGTCGGCGGCATCGTCTACCAGCAGTCCTGCACGTCCGTCCCGCCCGGCGCGAGTCTGGTGCTGTACACCGACGGCCTGATCGAGACGCCGGACAGCGACATCGAGAGCCGACTGCACCAGCTCACCTCACTCCTGGGGGATTTCTTCACCGAGGGGACCTGTCTGGAATCGGCAGCCGACCATCTGCTGGCCGGTCTGGTGCCCGATCCCGAGAGTCACAACGACGACGTCACCCTGCTCCTGGCCCGGCTCCCCGCGCCGCCGCTGGACACCTTCGCCGCCGAGTTCCCCGCCGTTCCGTCGGCCGTGCCCGAGGGCCGGGTGCTGCTCGGCAAGGCCCTCGCCGACTGGGACTGCACCGCGCTGGCCGACGACGCGCTGCTGCTGGTCTCCGAGATCCTGACCAACGCCGTCCAGCACGCGGAGGGCCCCCTCGGTCTGCACGCCCGCCGCACCGCCGACGACCTCACGGTCGAGGTCAGCGACCGCAGTCCGCATCTCCCCCAGCCCCGGCAGGCCACCCAGAACGAGGAGTCCGGCCGCGGCCTGTGCCTCGTCCGCACGCTGGCCCACAGCTGGGGGGTGCAGCCCACGGACGAGGGCAAGACGACGTGGTTCACCCTCAAGCTGGACGCGTGACGTCGGCCCACCGCTGGTCCTTCCGGGGCTCGCCTCTGGTCCTGGCGGGAGCTCACCTCTGCTCCTGCCGGGGCTCATCGCTCGACGTTCAGGGGTACGACGTCCTCGACGACCTTCCGTCCGTCCTCGGGCGAGTCCCACCACGCCGTGAGCGTGCCGGGCCCCGAGCGGGTCGCCTTGTAGGGGATGGTCACGTCGAACGTGCCGCGCGTGCCGGTTCCGGAGGTCGCCGTGGCGTACACGCTCGCGGCCGTGCGCCCGGCGGCGTCGGTGATCTTCAGCCGGAGCGTCGCCTCGAAGGTGTTGGCGCTCCCCCACACCCGCACGGGCGTGCGGATCGTGTCGCCGATCAGCGGCGACTCGACCAGGACGAGGGGTGAGAGATCCTCGAAGTCGGCGCGGCCCACGGGCCGGTCGAGGACGATGCCCTCGCCGCCGAAGGACGTCACCGGCTTGCCGTCCAGCTCGAACCGCACCTTCTCGATGCTGGGGAAGCGGGTCGCGGTGAACACCACCTGGGCGAGCCGGGCCCGCATCGACAGGCTTCCGCCGCCGTCGTCGTAGCGTCCGGACAGGTCCACGGTGGCCACCTTGTTCCGCACGTCGACGGAGTTCAGCGTCGTGCCCGAAGGAATGGCGGTGGTGCGCTTGAAGCCGCGCTCGTAGCTGTTCGGCCCGGCCAGCAGGGCGCGCAGCGCGCCGGCCGCGGTGCCGGGCGCCGTCACCGTGCGCGGAGCGGGTGAGACCTTCTCCCCGCGCAGGAAGTACACCGCCGTACGGACCTGGCGGGGTCCGCCACCGGGTCCGGGCCCGCTCGGCTCGGCCGACGGGGCGGGGGTGCCGGGTGCGGTGGTGCCGCCCTGGCCGGGTGCGGTCGTGTCGCCCTGGCCCGGTGCCGTGGAGCCGCCTCCGGTCGTGCCGCCGTTGGTGCCGTCGGGGCTCGACGGACTCGACGGGCTCGGCCTGCCGGTTCCAGGAGTCGTGCCGGGGGTACCACCCGAGCCGCTGCCGCACGCGGTCGCCACGGACGACACGAGCAGCACGGCGGCGGCCATCGCGACGGGGCGCCGCAGCCGGCGGGACGCAGGCCTGGTGGAGATCTCGGATTGCATGGCAGCCTCCTCCGACCCTTCCAGACAACACCACCGGCCCGCACAACCCAAGTGCCGTACGGCCCTCTAGCATGGGCCGTACGGCATCGGTTCCGCCTGTTCAGGCCCTGGTTCACGCCCCTTCAGGTGCCGGACGGGGACCACCGTGCGGCGGCGCTCGGGGACTTTCGGCCCCTGCACGCACCGTGCCGGTGTGCGACAGCGTCGTAGGAAAGCCGAGACGGGAGTGGCTGATGCACCCGGATTCAGTGCCCGAGGCGCCACCGCGCCGTGCCGGGACCGGCGGCGACGGACCTGCCGCCGTGCTGGTGTCCCAGCTGGTGAAGACCTTCGGCCGCACGCGTGCGCTCGACGGCCTCGACCTGACCGTGGCCCGGGGAGAGGTGCACGGCTTCCTCGGACCCAACGGGGCGGGCAAGACCACGACCGTCCGGGTCCTGCTCGGGCTGCTGCGGCCCGACGCGGGCGAGGTCCGGCTGCTGGGCGGTGATCCCTGGCGGGACGCCGTCGCCCTGCACCGGCGTATCGCCTACGTGCCGGGGGACGTCAGCCTGTGGCCCAAGCTCACCGGCGGCGAGATCATCGACGTCTTCGGGCGGCTGCGCGGCGACCTCGACCCGGTCCGGCGCGACGAGCTGCTCGAGCGGTTCGAGCTGGACCCGACGAAGAAGGCGCGCACCTACTCCAAGGGCAACCGGCAGAAGGTGGGCCTGGTCGCGGCGCTGGCGTCCCGGGCCGACCTGCTGCTCCTGGACGAGCCGACCTCGGGGCTCGACCCGCTGATGGAGAACGTCTTCCAGGACTGCATCGGCGAGGCGAAGGCGCAGGGCCGCACGGTGCTGCTGTCCAGCCACATCCTGGCCGAGGTGGAGGCCCTGTGCGACCGGGTGAGCATCATCCGCGCGGGCCGCACGGTGGAGAGCGGCACGCTCGCCGGGCTACGGCATCTGACGCGCACCTCGATCGACGTGGAGACCGTGCAGACGCCGAGCGGGCTCGGTGACCTCCCCGGCGTGCACGATCTGCGCGTCGAGAACCACCGGGCCCGCTTCGACGTGGACACCGACCGCCTGGACGAGGCCGTCCGCCGACTGAGCGACTTCGGCATCCGCACCCTCACCAGCCAACCCCCCACGCTGGAGGAGCTGTTCCTGCGCCACTACGGCAACGAGGCCGAGGGAGCGCGGCGATGATCCGTTCGGCCGAGCTGACCGGCACCGCCACGCTCGTCCGGCTCATCCTGCGCCGGGACCGGCTCCGCGTGCTGATCTGGACCACCGCCGTCCCGCTGCTGGTGCTGCTGACGGCGGCGAGCGTGAAGGGGCTCTACCCCACCCAGCACGATCTGGACGTGGCGGCCGAGGCCAGTGCGGACAACGCGGCGGCCATCGCCTTCAACGGTCCGGCCCAGGGACTCGACACCCTGGGCGGCCAGGTGGCCTTCCAGGTGGGCACGCTCGGCCTCGTCGTGGTCGCGCTGATGAGCACGTTCATGACCGGCCGGCAGACCCGCGCCGAGGAGGAGGCCGGCCGCGCCGAGCTGATCGGCGCCCTCCCGGTCGGCCGGCACGCGAACGCCTCGGCCACCCTGCTGGTCGTGTCCGGCATGAACGTCCTCGTCGGCGCCGCCGTCTCGCTCGGCCTCCTGGCCCTGGACCTGCCCGTCGAGGGTTCGGTCCTCCTCGGCGTCTCCTTCTGCGCCCTCGGGCTGGTCTTCGCCGCGATCACCCTGGTCGCCGCCCAGATCTCGGAGAACACCCGGGTCGTGCACGGCTGCACCGGTGCCGTGCTGGGCACGGCCTTCGTGCTGCGGGCCGTCGGGGACATCGGAGACGGGACGGCGTCCTGGCTCTCCCCCATCGGCTGGGTCCAGAAGACGCGGCCCTTCGCGGGCGAACGCTGGTGGCCTCTGCTCGTGCCGGCCGTGTTCACCGTCGCTGCCGTCGCCGTCGCCCACGCGCTGTCGGACCGGCGGGACGTCGGCGCGGGCCTGGTGCCGCCCGGGGCGGGCCCGCCCCGGGCGGCACCACGCCTCGGCCGGCCCCTCGGACTGGCCCTGCGCCTGCAGCGCGGCAGCCTGATCGGCTGGAGCTGCGGCGTGTTCCTGACCGGTCTCGCCTACGGCTGGGTCGCCGACGACGTCGAGGACTTCGTCGCCGACAACGAGGCCCTGGAGGACCTCATGACGGGATACGGCGGCGCCGGCCTCACCGACTCCTACCTCGCCCAGTCGCTGCTCGTCGTGGCCCTCATCAGCGCCGGCTACACGGTCCAGTCCGCGCTGCGACTGCGCGGCGAGGAGACCGGCCTGCGCGCCGAACCCCTGCTCGCCACACCGCTCTCCCGAACCCGCTGGGTGGCCTCCCACCTGACCGTGACCCTGGCCGGCAGCGTCGTGGTCCTCACCGCCGCGGGCCTCGGCACAGGACTCGCCTACGGCATCAGCAGCGGCGATCCGACCCAGGTGCCCCGCCTCGTCGGCGCCGCGCTCGTCCACACACCGGCGCTCTGGCTGCTCGCGGGAGTCACGACCACCCTGTTCGGCCTCGTCCCGCGCGGGGCGGCCGCCGCCTGGGCCGCCCTCACCGCCTGCTTCGTCATCGGCCTGCTGGGCCAGGCCCTCGACCTGCCCCACTGGCTACGGAACCTCTCCCCCTACGAACACCTCCCCCACCTACCCGCAGCCGACCTGACCCTCACCGCACCAACCCTGCTCACCCTGCTCGCCGCCACCCTGACAGCAACCGGCCTGGCGAGCTTCCGACACCGGGACGTCGGCTAGAAGGCTGCTACTCGCCTGCACGGTTCCCTCTCACCAGCGCGGCGAGTTCTCTCGATCGGGCGGCCCCGACACGCAGCTCCTTCCGCAGGATCTCGGCTGACGCAGGGCGCTGATGTTGTTCTCGGTGCAGGGCATCGAGCATCCGCGCCCTGCCCTGCAAGGAATCGTCACCGGTTTTCCTGTGCCCCTGACCGGCCAGGTCCTCCGCCTTCGGCTGCCCGTCCCGTCTCCGGCTTTCCGTCGTCTCCCGACTGCCGCGGTTACGCCGGTCCTCCGGACCGGCCAGTGCCCTTGGACGAGCCGCGGCGCCGTCTGCTGCAGGGCAGCTGCCCGCTCGCGACCAGGGACGCCAGATGGGCGACTCTGGTGCGGCGCTCTCGGGAACAGGGGGCCACCTGGACGCTCGCGTGCGCCGGGATGGCACTGCCGACGCTCGCGGGCGTGTGCCGCTGGCTGACGGTGCGCTACCCCGGCGACCCCCTGTGACGTCCACGCCGAAGTGCTGTCCGGTTTCCCGGAAGCGCCGGCCACGGTCGACCTGTCTCGGCCGCGTGTCCTCGTACGGCTCAAATGGGCCACCCAGCGCCGCGGTTTGGCCGCGCTGTCCGAAGCTCTTGACGCGCCCAAGCCGGTCGTACACGAGTTCCGGTCCGCTCCACCGCGGCCTCCCTGGGGTCACCCGGACCTTGTCCTCGCCTGGGCGGTCCGGGCGGGGGTCCTGACGCGGACCGAGGCGGACCTGATCGGCAGAACCCGACTGGACGAAGAGTCCGTGGCGGACTGGGCGGCTGGAGTGACCAGTGCTGGACGCTGGCGAGGATCGCCGAGATCGTGCACCGCCGGTTCGGCGACCGCGACGCAGTCATCGCCGGCCTGACTCTGCCCTGGAACTCGGGCGTCGTGGAAGGGCACGTCAACCGGATCAAGATGCTCAAGCGCCAGATGCTCGGCCGCGCAGGCTTCGCCCTCCTGCGGAAGCGCGTCCTCATGTCCTGATCAACGACGACGGGAGGATCTCGATGGCAGCGGCGTCGGCGGATGTGCAAGCCTTCCCCTTCAAGATGCCGACGGAGAAGACCGTGATGACCAGCGACGACGCCCTCGATCAGTTCAGACACATCGCGCGTGAGAGGGCATTTGGCAGGCATGTCGGGTCGGACAGGCTCATTCAGGCAGGTCTGGACGCGCTGATGGCTGGGGTCGAGAGCCCATCCCTGGCCATGCTGGCTGGACTCCTCCGGAGCGAAGAGCCCGAAGCGCCAGAGCTCTTCGACCAAGTACTTGAGGAGCTGGGACTGCTCTTCCACCCACCTGCGGACCCCCGGGCCTCAAAGTGGGCGATGGCCTACTGGATCGCCGGTCAGATCGCCGACGGATCCCTGGATCCCGCCGCCGGCACTCACCTCATCTGGGCAGACATCGCCTATGACCTCGGCTACCCCGAAGAGCTAGAACCCCTTGTGCACTGCGCGCACAACCTAGACGGCTGGGAGGAGAGCTGGGGAGTCTCCGTCGAGGAACTCAACGGAGAAGCGGTTGAGGCAGCGAAGCAGTTCCTCAGCAAGAGGTCTGTAGCCGAGGCGGGAGACTGACCCGGGGTTCGTTCTCGCCATCGGGAACGGTCAACCGCGAGGTCATCCGCTCACTCAACGTGGCCGCGTCACAGAACCTGAGCCAGAGCCGCTACCCGTGAACAAAGCCAACCACCGCCAAGAACGTCATAGCCAGGGTCTACCAGATGTCCGTGACATGGCGCTGATCGACTGTCACCTGAAGTTGGAAGCGCGCCTACTTGGGCAGCTGCTTCACAACGCTGGTCCGCGCGTGCTCATCCCGCAGTTCGCGCGGCCAACGCTCGTCGATGACGAGCGCGGCTTTCCTGCAGCCACTGCAGGAGCTCGGACGGTCCGGCAGCCAGATGTAGTCGGACGGGGACATGCCTGGGAACTCGATTCCGCACAGCGTCGTCTCGAACGAGCCGAAGGCGTGAACAGAGTCGGGAGCCAACCCCTCTGCGATCGCAGCCTCCCAACGTCTGTCTGGAGGCGCGTACGGCGGGCGGGACAGTTCGAACCACTCCCCGCCCACGTGGGTCGCTGCAAAGCACCAGCAGCAGGACCAGGTCTCCTCCGCCCACCGGTGCGGCTCCAACGGCCACCGCAGCATCGAACGCCCACACACGTCGCACTCCACCGCGCGATTCTCACACGACGCGGCTCCTGCTCCGTGTGCTGCACAAGGCGTCCCTATGACCAATCACCGGAGTCGCAGAACGCCAGGTGCGCGATCGTTGAAAATCTCGATCGGCCAATCGAAGACAGTGGTCCCGCGCTCTTTCCTTGCTGCGGCAAGATCGGTGCTGGCCGAGGGCCGGTTCGTGGGGTGACAGCGTGACAACCGGATCTCAAGCTGGCGAGCTGTCTCCGGATAGCCGAGATGCCGGCGAGACACCTGGTGGTCGCGCCACTCAACCACGTAGTCATCGTCGTCGGGCGCCCCGAAGCCACCGCTGAGGCAATCAGCGAAGGCGTCGTGGTTTCGACCGAAGTAGCCCCCGGACCGTTGATCGCTTCGCCGATGACTCGCCAGAAGTCCCCCAGCATTCTGATCTGTCTGCCGTCCAGCACGTATGTCGGGTGTCACGGCTCGGAAGACACGTGCAGCTCCGCGGCTGTGTCCCCTCGATTCTGGCCGCCTCCGCTTAATCCGGAAAGGAGACCAGAGCCTCAGCCCGTGCCTCAAGTTCTCTCTTGCCCAAGACGGTTCCACGCAGGGGAACCCCCGCCAGGCGAGACATCGCCACCACAGGCCTCCGATATCTGAAGTCTCACCCCCTGCCAAAACGGCGGCGTTTCGCGGCCTTGCTCCAGCCAGGTTTGGGGGTGTTGTTGGCGGGCTTTGTGCTGGGGTTCGGGCGGCGGATGAGGGTCAGGCCCTCGTGGTCGATGGGGTGCCAGCCGTGGTCGTGGGTGCGGAAGGTGAAGCCCTGTTCATTGTTGGTGGTGTGGGCCAGGAGCGCGCGGCCCTGTCCTGCGTATTGCTGGACTTCGTTCCAGAGGGTGTCCCGGATGCGGGCCGAGGGGTTGCCGATGAAGACGCCCGCGGAGATTTCCAGGAGCCAACGGGTGAGAAACCCGCGAAGTCCGGGCGGGCAGTTGGTGAGGACGATCACGGTCACCAGGGCACCGCTTCCTCGTCGTCCGCATCCGCGTAGTTGTGTCCGGAGGCAACCTGCTGGCCGCGGTCGGTGTGGAGCGTTACTCGGTCGACTTCGTCGACTGGGGAGGTGGCCGTGTCCGTAGCGCCGGGGGTGAGGAGGTTCTTGATGTCGTCGACGCAGCGGTCCAGCAAGGATGTTGCGTTGATGTGGTCGCGCAGGGCGCGGCGGGTGCGGGCGCCGACGTCCTCTTCGTCTTCCGCGGCGATGTCGAAGGCCAGGGGGATTCCGACCTCGGTCTTGTAGAGGTCGGCGATGTCCAGAACGAAGGAGAGCTCGTGGCCCGAGTGGACGAAGCCGAGTGCGGGGCTGCAGCCGAGGGAGGCTACGACCGCGTGGGCGATGCCGTACATGCACTGTGCTGCGGCGGTGACGGCCTGGTTGACAGGATCGCCACTGGCGAAGTCGCCTGGGGTGTATTTGCGGCCCCGCCAGGTGATGCCGGTGCGGGCTGCGTGTTCGCGGTAGCAGTCCTTGACACGGCGGCCTTCGCGGCCGAGGAGTTCTTGCCGGGTGAGTCCGGCGGGGTCCTCGTCGGGAAAGCGCAGGCGGTACATGGCGCGTGCGACGGCGAGGCGAGTGCGGGGGTTGGCCCATTTCAGGGCTTGGGCCTCGGCGAGGGCAGAGGAACGGCTCAGGGCGCGGCCGGCAGCGTAATAGCGCACTCCGTGTTCCCCGACCCAGGCGACAGCTGCCCCGCTCTCGCCAAGGACGCTCATCGCCTGGTGGGTGATGCGCGTGCCGGGGCCCAGAAGGAGGGTGCCGATGGTGGCGGAGGGGATATGGGTGGTGCCGTCCGCGTCCTCGGCGGTGATGGCGTTGGCGTCCCGGTGGACGGTGCAGCGTTCGAGGTAGACGAAGGAGAGGCGCTCGCCGGTGCGGGTGAGCTGGCGTGGCGTGAGCGCGGCGCGTCGGCCGAGGGTCGTCACGGGGTGCGCTCACTGCCGCTGGGGAGCGGGGCGAGAGTCATCAGCCCGCAGCCGTAGGCCTTCGCCTTGCCCAGACCCTGGACGAGCGTGCGGCGCAGCAGGTCGGGGTCGGTGATCTGGAGGCGGCCGTCAAAGGTGACGGCGACCAGGGTGACCGGTCGCCGCCGTCCTGGCGCGTTGTCCTGGCGGGGCTTGGCGAAGGACAGGTTGCGCTGATCGCGGACGATGAGTTCGTAGCGGTCGCCGTGGTGGGCGGACTTCTTGTGCGTGGTGCCGCTGGGCAGGAGTCGCTTGCTGTCGGGCTTTTCGCAGACGCGGAATCCGCAGCGTTCCTGCCGTTCGAGGAGCCACGCCATCTGGTGCACCGGGGTGAGGTGCGCGGTCCGTTTGATCGGTTCGTCGTCCTTGCGGCGGATGTGGTGCACCGGGTTGGCGGTGAGCCGGAACGCCCAGGTGCTGCCTTGCTCGAGCCGGTCGAGGAAGGGGGCGTAGGGCCGGGTCTGCCAGCCGGGGTTGTCCGGGTCGGCCGCCGCGGCAGCCGGCCAGCCGGCTTGCTCGACGAGGTGGGTCAGGTCGGGACGGTCGGGGCTGACCACGTACAGGAAGACCTCGGCGGACGCGTTGTGATCCAGGCGCCACAACACCCGTGGGCCCTCGGCCGGTGTGCCGGGACCGGCGGTGGCTGTGGGGAGCAGGCGGGGAAAGGACACCATGACGGCCGCATGCAGGGACTGAGGGGAGGAGAGCAGACGCCGGGCGCCGGGGCGCGCGGTGTTGATACGGAAGCGGGACAGGTACATCAGACGCTCTCCTCCTCCAAGGCTGCGAACGGATCGTGCGTGGGCACGGGCTTGGGCGTCGAGGCGGTCCTGGCACTGGGGTTCGGCACTCCTACGGTGGTGGTGACGACGGTGCGCAGGGCGTGGCGGCGGTGTGCGGCGGCGAAGCTGAGGGGCTGGTCACGCTGCAGGTTGGCAACGGGTTCGTCGGGACGGGCCTCGCGCAGCACGGTCAAGGACACGGTCGTGTCGCCGCGGCCCTGCCTGCGGTACCAGGCGCCGGCCTGCCAGGGCTCCGCCTGGAGCACCTCGGCGAGACCGGCCCCGCGGTGCAGGCCGAGCCGGATGGGGTGGGCCGGCGGGCAGGATCGTCGGCCGAGATAGGGCGCATGGACGGGGTTGCGCAGGGCTGCGTCGAGTTCGTCGAGGAGAGCGTCCTCGCCCTCGACCGCGGCGACGAAGACCGCGTCGGCGAGGTAGTAGCGCTCGGACAAGGGCATCGACTTGCCGGTTTCGGCGTGGTGGGCGGTCTGGAAATCGCGTACCCGGGTGCCGGGTTGGTCGATGCGGACCCCGAAACGGAGCACGGCAAGGCGGGCCAGTGCGTCATCGTCGCCGCGGTCCATGCCCCGGGCCGCGGCGAGCATGCCGATCACGCCGCTCTTGGTCGGAGCGGACTCGGTGGTGCGACGGGCGAACCGGGCCGAGGCCCCCCACGCTTGCAAGGGGCCCGCCAGCCGCAGGGTCAGCACGCTCATGCGGGCTTGTCCATGCGCTCGGCCACGGCCTGGCCGACCGTCTTGACAAGCGCGGACAGGCTGAGCGCCTCCTGGCCGACGCCGGCGAGCTTGTCGGTGGCGGCTCCCACACGCAGTACCCAGGTCAGGGTGGACTGTTCATCGCCGTAGGCGCGTTCGACTTCCGGGATGTACTCGGCCAGGCGGGCGGAGGCCGCGCGCAGATGGCCACCGCCCGACTCGGCGCTCACCGGCTCCTCGAACGCCGCGACAAAGCTGATGGGGCGAGTGGTGCGGAGCTTGACGACGACGACCTCCGGCAGAGTGTGGTGCCCAAACGTGTTGATCTTTCCCTTGGGCAGTGACGCGACGAAGGCATGCACGAATGCCTCGACGGCGCGGCGCACGGGGGTGTTGACGGCCTCGTCCTCACGCAGTCCTTCGCCGAGATTGGCGGCGAGCTGGTGCACGCTGACGGCGGCGTAGCGGTAGAGGGTCGCGGAGTTGAAGTCGACCGTTCCGATCATTCCCGCGCCGCTCTCCGCGTCGGTGTTCTCGTCGTCGACGGCCGTGTAGTAGTCGGACTCGTTGTCCACCCGGTGCACGCTGATGGCGTGGGCGACCTGGGCAGCGGCATCGACGTTGAAGTCGGTGGAGTCGGCAACCATGCGCCCGAACAAGGCGATGTCGACGGAGTGGCGGGTGTCTGCGATCTGCTTGGCGCGCGCCTTGACGTCCTTGTCCTTCAAGTACGCCGTGATGTCGGCGGCCCCTTCGACGGCGAGCGCGGCGAGGCCGTCGAGCTGCCGGGCGCTCAGGAACATCAGGTACTTGGACTGGGGCGCCGCCTCCTCCTCCGTCTCACCCGCATCGGCCTTCGCCTTACGCGTCTTACGCTCCGGAACCTCTATCCTCGAGCCGGTCGCCGTCTCGATCACCTCGGCCGCAAGCCGCAGCGCCTCGGCCTTCCCCACCGACGTATCGAGATCCGTGATGCGGGCAGCGAGGAGTTCGGCAACCTTCTTGGTCCTGACGCCCAGTTCGCTCGGGTCGAGCAACTTCTCTTTGCCGAAGTACTCACGGGTGACGCGCTTCCATGCCTGGCTGGAGACCCGGGCCCGGGGAACCCCGCCGTAGACGGCCGACTTCGGGGCGCCGGTGTCATCGCGGTTGAGGTTGCTGGGCGGCACCGTCTGCAGGGCGTGCACGTCGAGGAAGATGCGGTTCACGAGGCGTCCTTGGTCGTGTCGGAGTCGGAGGACAGGTCGGCGTCGGGGGCGGATCCGGCCCGGTCACCGGCATCGGGGACGGGGTCCTTGGGCGGGCGGTAGGCGTGGAATGAGCGACCCCACGCTCGGCGTACGTCATCGCGGCCGCCGGGCTGCTGCCAGTGGCACAACTGCCGGGCGAGCAGGCCGTAGTCGAGGGCGATGTCCTCGCGGCGCAGCAGCAGCACGATCTCCCGCAGCCGCTGAGCGAGTGCGGGAAGATCCGGCGCATGGCCCGCCCGGACGAGCCGTTTGAGGATCGTCTCGTCGATGTCGCCCCTGGGCATGAGCCGACGGACGGCGGCACCGAGACCGGCGGGTGCGTCCATGTGGTCGGGGCGGTGCATCTCGGTTCCGCGCGACTGCTGGTGCAGGGCCCACAAGGTCAGAGCGACGTGTACGGCATCCTCGGCACGCGTCAGGTCCTCTTCGCGCGGAGGTCGGCCGCCGTCGTGCGACGGGTTGTGCAGCGGGCCGGTGTCGATCAGGCCCCACAGGTCGGGGAGCTGCTGGATCTCCTTGCCAGCGCCGCGGCGCAGCCGGGCCAGTGCCGCCACCGCGCGCGGCTGGTCGGCCAGGTAGCCCCGCTGCAGGTCGTTGATGTTCTCCGCGGTGATCTCCCGGACGCGTTCGGAGAGAGAGACGGCGGTGAAGGTGGTCACGCGTGTGCCCTTTCTGCGGGTACGTCTGCGGTGGCTACGACGCAGGAGTCGGCGGCAAGAGCCGGCTTCGCGTCGGACTCGGTGCCGGAAGAGTCCGGGAGAGCGAGCGCGTCGCCGAGTCGACGCCGGAACCATCCTTCGGCGTAGGCGGAGTTGAACCACACCTTGCCCTTGGCCGTGTCCACGACCCGGCCCTCCCACGCAGCCTCCCCGGCCTCGGCCAGCAATGCGTCACCGAGCCGGTCGATGATGCGGTAGGTCTGGCGTCGCCAGAGCGTGCGCTGCTCGTCGGGGTCCGCGGCGTCGGTCAGCGTGCACAGCCAGATGCGGTACGGGTCGTCCAGTGCGGCGAAGCCGCGTTCTCGGGCCCGGGCACGGGGCCCTTCCGTCGGCATGCCGGCCGCCCGCGCCAGGTCGGTGGCCAGGTCTCCCAGAGCAGTGACGGCGTGCTCCGCGTCCCCCACCGCGTCCATCGCCTGCTGCGCGCACTCACGGTCCTGACGGTGCAGCAGCAGGACGGCCATGGCGAGGTGGTCGTCAACGATCTCGTCGATCACGGACTGCTGGGTGCCGTACACCGCGCCGACCACCCGCGTACGGATCAGGAACCCGCGGGGCAGCCAGCCCTCGGTGACCAGCCGGGCCACCCACTCCAGGATCCCGGGGCGCAGCACAGGCGCGGCCTCGGCGCCCTGGCCGCCCGCCTCCCGTTCGGCGATCAGCGAGGACAGCCCTCGCCACACGGCACGCGAGGGGTCGTGCTCCCGGGGCAGGTAGACCAGGGCCTCGCCGCGCTTCTTCTCCTGTGCCTTGCTGCGCCGCCACGCGGTCATGGGCTCACGTGTGTGCAGGTTGTGCGCGGCGAGCGGATCGCCGTAGCCGAGAACGACACCGTGCGCCCCTGCCGCGTCGCAGTGGAGACGCAGCCGCCGGGTCTGCCAGGTGTAGAGGTCTCGTACGCCCGAGGGGTGCCTGTTCGCGGTGGCTGTGGGCCCGCACGGCTCGCGGCGCCAGGCGGGCCGGTCGTCGCCGTCGATGCGCAGCCCAGTGGTGTCCGCGGCGACAAGATTGAGCAGCAACGTCTCGCGCAGGGTGTCGCCCTCGACGAAGACCCCGCCCAGGGTGCCCGCCCAGCCCACTCCGAGTGGGTACACCTTGTTGTTCTTGGCTCGGCCGTCGCCGACGGCACCGGTTTTGATGCCGGAGGTGTCATAGGCGTGGGCATGCACCACCCAGCGGGCGGCCTCGGCGAAGCCGAGCCGGTCGACGGCAGGCATCCGGGAGGTGAAGAACGGCTCCCCGTTGGGGACGTCGGCGACGATCCGGTTCAGGGAGAACACCTCGTCGCGCGCAGTGTGCAGGTCCGCCACCTGGAAGAACGGTGTACGCGGGTGCAGCAGGTCGAATCGCTCACTGTGCGTATCGAGGTACACCGGCACCGGCGCGAAGCAGTCGTCGTCCGCCCACAGTTCCGCCCAGTCCTCAGTGTTGCGCGGCCCGTCCAGGGCATCGTGCGCCACTGCCAGCAGCAGCCGCAGCAGGGCGAACTCCTGGGTGGGCACGTCGCCGACGATGCGGCGCAGGCTGTCGGCCCGGGCGAACACGTCCCGCAGGGACAGCTCGTCCGGCGTGCCGTCCTGCCGCAGGACCGGGATCCACGGCTGCGCCGTCAGGTCGAACGATAAGGAGCTTGTCGCAGGGCTTTCACCGGCGTCAGACACGCGACACCTCCAGTCCGTCGGAGGGGCTGTACCGGAGTGAGAACCCTGCCAGACGGGTCTGACAATCGGCGTCCAGTGCGAGAATCAGCTGCCCGGCCAGCCAATGACTGTCCTTCACCTGCCAGGCCGGAACGTAGAGTTCCTCCAGCTCGGCGATGGCGCGGTCCATCACGTCCGCGTAGGAGAACTGGCTCGGCAGCCGCAGCCCGCAGGCGGCGGCAGCTCTGGCCGCCGCGGGGGCGGGAGGCCGTTCCTGGGGCAGGTCCAAGCCCGCCTTGTCCGGCGCGATCCAGTCCACGGTGGCCAGCGAACCGTCGGCCCGCCGCTGCACGACCACGACCTCCAAGCTCTCTTCGCTGTCGCGGACCTGGGCCCGGCCCGTGCGGGTGTCGTCCGCGTCCCCCACGCCGGCCGCCACCCAGCCGATGAGCGGGCGCCCCGGCCGGCCCACCTCGTCCAGGCGGAACGCACCGGCCCGTTCGGCCTGGTCCTTGCGGTGCTCCTCATGCCGCTGCAGAGCCGCCTCCATCGCCTCGGCCCAGTCGGCGGGACCGGCCGGCCCCTCCGCGTACGCGCCCTGCACCAGCGGGCTGATGTCCTGCGGCAGCCGCACCGGCCGACGAGGACCGTCGAGGTGCTCCATCAGGACGGCGGCCGAGCGCAGCAGCCCATAGGCGCCGTACACGGCGACCGAACCCCGCACCGGCACTGGCACCCGGCCCGCCCAGTCGACACCGGTCACCAGGCAACGCGCCGTCCGCAGCCGCCGCGGACGATCCGACTGCCCCTCGCCCCGCCGATGCCGGTGCAGACGCCCCATACGCTGCAGCAACAAGTCGACCGGACACAGATCGCTCACCAGCAGATCGAAGTCGACGTCCAAGGACTGCTCCGCCACCTGGCTGGCCACCACGACATGGGGCCCGCGCGGACGCTCCTCCGCGCTCTTGCCCGGCGGTCCGAACCGGGCGAGCAGCCCGGCGTCCTTCGCCGCCCGGTCCACGTCGATGAAGCGGGAATGCGCGACCGTCACGGCAGCGTCGCCGAACCGCTCGCGCAGGACCCGCGCCGTCTCCAGAACCCGGTTGACGGTGTTCCGCACCACCAGCGCGCACCCCCCGCCCTCCAGCTCGGTGACCAGCCGGTCCGCCAGGACACCGAAGTCGTCATCGAGGCGCTCGAGATGAACCGACGTTCCGCGCGCCGACGCCTGCGGGCACTCGATGACGGGCGTACCGCCCGGTGGCACAGCGGTCAGCAGCGGATAGGCATCGGCCCGGGCCACCACCTCGAACTCCCCGGCGCCGTCGCCGCCTCGGGCTCCCGCGTAGGCCTCGGCCAGCTGCTTCCTCCGCCCGGCGGGCAGCGTCGCCGACAGCACCACCACCGGCACCCGGTACGCCCCCAGCCACGACAGCACCCGGTCCAGATAGGCACTCATGTAGGTGTCGTAGGCGTGCGCTTCGTCGATCACCACGACCTTGCCCGCGACCGCCAGGTGCCTCAGCGCAAGATGCCGGCTCTTCAGCCCGGCGAACAGCAACTGGTCGACCGTGCCCGCGACGAACGACGACAGCATCGCCTTCTTACGCCCCCGCAGCCACGCATGTGCCACGAGTTCGGCCGGTGCGATGCGCTGGTCATCCGCAGGCCGCCAAGGGCGTTCTTCCTCATCCACCTCGACGGCGGCAATCCGCTGCGCGCTGTGGCGCATCAGATCCGCGTATTCGTCGTTGAGCGCTGCTTTGGAATGCGCCAGCAGCGCCGACAGCCGCGTGCCCTCCTCGGCAGGAAGTCGCTTCAGCCAGTGCAGCAGCCGCGGAAACATCGCATTGCCCGTGGCCATGGTCGGCAGCGCGAAGAACACCCCGCCGGCGCCCGACCGCGCGGCCAGGACCTCGGCCACCGCCAGCGCGGCCTCCGTCTTCCCCTCGCCCATCGGCGCCTCGATCACCACCAGCCCCGGGGCGGACATCGTGCGCCCCAATCGCACCGCAGCCTCCTGCACCGGCCGTACGACGGCCCCCGGCGGCAGGTCGAACCGCGCACCGAACAACTCCTGCACATCCTCGGACGGCTCCTGTGCCCTCCAAGGCTCGGGCAGACGAAGCCCTTGCCACGCGGCTGCCACTCGTTCGGCACCCGTGCGATGCGCCGCCTGCGGGAAATACGGAAACAGGTCGGGGTTGCTGGCAATCCAGTCGGAGACAATCACCAGCGCCGACAGCAGCACCTGCACCGACTGCGGCAGCTTCACCGCCCGCCACACGGCGAGTCGATCCCGTACGCCGAACTCGGCGGCGCACGCCTCCAACAGCTCCGCCTGCACCTGCCGCCACAGCCCCCGACTCGCCCCGGCAGTGCGCAACAACTGCGGGCGGTCGTCCAGGCTCTTGAGCTGCCCGTGATCCGGCGGCACACCGTGATGCCCGCCCACCACCACCGCGAACTGGGCCGACTGCCGTCCCGTCCAGCCGTGTTGCTCCTCCAGCCACTGCGCCAGCAGCACCTGCCCGGCCAGGCCATGCGGAGCCAGCCGCCGGTCGGGGCCGAACTGACGGCGCGTCTTCATCTCCAGACCGTGTGCACGCATGACATCGGCGAGTCGGTCGACCTGACACGCGAACGCCGGCGTTGCCTTCCCTATGTCGTGCACACCCGCCAGCCACACCGCCAACCGCCGGGCATCCCCCTCACCGCCGGGCAACGCTTCGGATATCAAAGACCGTACGTTCGCCGGCAGCCACCGATCCCACAACAGCCCCGCCACCGCGGCGCTGTCCTCCATGTGCCGCCACAACGGCAACCAACCGTCGCTGTCCCGGTCGTGCTTCGCCCACACCGTCCGCACCGGCCCCTTGAGCCGATCCCCCAGCCCCGACGCGCACTCTCCCCCACGCACCATCCCTGATACATACAGGCAGATACCGCCCGACAACTCCCCCTTCAAGAAAACCGAACACCCCGAACCCGGAATCCGCCCAGCCCCACGCAACAACGGGCCTAGCCGCGTACGATGCCCCCCGGCCAGCCCCAAGCCGACGACCAACGATCAACAATTCACACCCTATGAGTGAAATGACCGACTCAGTGAAAGTACTTCCGAACGGCACCTGCCAGTCGTAAACGCGCAAGCCACCGAGTGTGCTCCCCGCGCCCGCGGGGTTGGTCCCGACCGGTACACCAGCCGCCGCGACGGTGCGATGTGCTCCCCGCGCCCGCGGGGTTGGTCCCCGCCACGACGCCGCCTGCTGCGGGTTCGGCCAGTGCTCCCCGCGCCCGCGGGGTTGGTCCCGCCGGCCAGCTCATGCCCCATCCGCGTCTCCAGTGCTCCCCGCGCCCGCGGGGTTGGTCCCATCGCGGACGCTTACGCCGCGCGTGCGGGCGGGTGCTCCCCGCGCCCGCGGGGTTGGTCCCGGCTCCGGGTAGACGCCGTTATCGCGGGTGTTGTGCTCCCCGCGCCCGCGGGGTTGGTCCCGACGAGCACCAAGCCGTGTTCGCGGTGCGGGAGTGCTCCCCGCGCCCGCGGGGTTGGTCCCCCGACGCGGGGGCAGGACGGCAGTTTGACGATGTGCTCCCCGCGCCCGCGGGGTTGGTCCCGGCTCGGGATAGACGCCGTTGTCCCGAGTGAGGTGCTCCCCGCGCCCGCGGGGTTGGTCCCCGGACCAAGATCACCCGGGGGGAGATCCTTGAGTGCTCCCCGCGCCCGCGGGGTTGGTCCCTTGCCTGCCTCGATGTTCTGGACGGTGGTGCGGTGCTCCCCGCGCCCGCGGGGTTGGTCCCCGGCTCGCCCTGCTCCTTGCGCCGCTTCAACTGTGCTCCCCGCGCCCGCGGGGTTGGTCCCCGCACCCCCACTGCGAAGGCCGTCGTGCAGTCGTGCTCCCCGCGCCCGCGGGGTTGGTCCCGCGGCCTGGAAGAGTTCCGCGCGCTCCCCGGTGTGCTCCCCGCGCCCGCGGGGTTGGTCCCGGCTTGCTCGCCGCACGCCCATCTGCGATCTTGTGCTCCCCGCGCCCGCGGGGTTGGTCCCGAGCGGGAGATGACGGGGCGGGGCCTGGAGGCGTGCTCCCCGCGCCCGCGGGGTTGGTCCCATCGTCATGCCCGGACGGGCGGCCGCGCTCATGTGCTCCCCGCGCCCGCGGGGTTGGTCCCGACGTCCGCGAACGGGAGAACATGAACCCGGTGTGCTCCCCGCGCCCGCGGGGTTGGTCCCTACATCTGGCCCGCCAACGGCGACCCCAAGTCGTGCTCCCCGCGCCCGCGGGGTTGGTCCCTTGCACTGCGCGGGCTTCTTCGGCCCGGCGCGGTGCTCCCCGCGCCCGCGGGGTTGGTCCCTGCACGGTCTGGAGGACGTTGAAGGGGCCGTCGTGCTCCCCGCGCCCGCGGGGTTGGTCCCGTACAGCGACCATGTCCGCGCCGTCCCGGTCAGTGCTGCCCGCGCCCGCGGGGTTGGTCCCAGCGAGGAAGCGGCGAACACGATTGCGAGCTGCGGCTTGGCCGCGTGGTGGTGCTCCCCGCATCCGCGCGGATTATCCGGATCGTCCTTCGAGTCGGCGGCGAGTTGGGTCAGCACGGCGGCAGAGTCGGCGCCCTCGTGGGCGGGCGCGCGGTACCCGAAGCCGCAGCCAGCCTCACCCAGGCTGCCGCCATGTGCGCTCGGCACCGTACGGCCACACCACCTCGACCGGGATGCCCCGGGCCCGGGCGTAGGCGACCAGGTGGGCTGTGGCGTCTCTGCCGTCTGTTGGGGAGCCGTCCCAGACGGCGAGGATCTTGCGGCCGGTGGCGACGAGGCGTTCGTCGGCGGTGATGCAGGCGTCGCGGTCGGTGGGGTCGAAGCCGAGCAGGCGTACGTGCTCGGCGAGCATGAGGAGTTCGGCGGTGGCCGAGCGGTCGGGTTCCGGGAGGACGGCGGGGACCGAGCGTACGGTGGGTAGAAGGACCACCAGTCGGCGGCCCGCCGCACGTGCCGCGCGCCCGAATGTCAGGGGCAGTCCCGCCCCGGCGCGCACCAGGCCGCCGACGTCCTCGGTGAGGCGTCCCAGGCGGTCCTTGAGCTCGGCCTGCACCAACTCCAGCGTGGGCACGGTCAGATCACCGTGCCCCACCACCACGATCACCGGTGTCGCTCCGTCCTGCCATATAGGCCGTATGCGCCGTACACGGCTGACATGCCTGGTCCTCTTCCTGTCCTCGTCATGACCTGTCGGAGGCAGTGAAGCGGTCGGCTCCCTCGCCCCGGTAGGGCCGAACGGTCCTCTGGCCGGGGGCCGTGGGGACGGTGCTGCGACGCCGGTAGACGACGTAGGGCCGGACCAGGTAGCCGATCGGCGCGCTCCAGACGTGGACGAGGCGGGTGAACGGCCAGGCCGCGAAGAGCAGGCAGGCGGTGAGGGCGTGGAGTTGGAAGAGCAGGGGTGCGCCGCTGATCGCCTCGGGTTCGGGCTGGAGGGTGAACAGGCCGCGGAACCAGACGGAGACGGTGTCGCGGTAGTCGTAGCCGTCGCCGAAGACGTTGTGGGCGGCCGTCGCGGCGATGCCGAGGACGACGGTGGCCGACAGGAGCGGGAAGAGGAGCTTGTCGCTGCGGTCGGTGCCGAGCCGGATCCGGCGGGTGAGCAGGCGGCGGGCGCAGAGCATGCCGAGGCCGGTGACCATGGCGATGCCCGCGACGGAGCCGGCCCAGACGGCGGTGGTGTGGTAGGTGTGCTCGTCGATGCCTGCGGCCTCGGTCCAGGAGGCGGGGATGGCCAGGCCGACCACGTGCCCGGCGATCACCATGAAGGCGCCGAGGTGGAACAGCGGGCTGCCCCAGCGCAGCCAGCGGTGTTCGAGGAGTTGGCTGGTGTGGGTGGTCCAGCCGAACTGGTCGTGCCGGTAGCGCCAGACGTGGCCGATGGCGAACACGGCGAGGCAGATGTAGGGGATGGCGACCCACAGGAGGAGGTCGGTGCCGGATGCGTTCATCGGTGACTGTCCTCAAGGGGCGTGGGGGTCGTGTACGGGTCGAGGCCGACGTCCTCGTTGGGCGGGCCCTGCGCGGCCAGTTCGGCGACCGCCTTCAGGTCGTCCTCGGTCGGCGGCGGCAGCAGGGTGAGCAGCGCGGCCAGGACGTGCCGGTAGGGCGAGTCCGCGTCGGTCAGCGCGCGGTGGATCAGCTGCAGGCCGCGTCGGTGCTGGCGCAGGGGTGCCTCGCCGCCGCCCGGCCCGGACAGGGCCGCGAACTCCAGGGCGACCGGGAGGTGGTCGGGGAGTTCGCCGCCGTCGGTCTCCCAGCCCGCGGCCCGGTAGCGCTGGGCCAGCGCGAGCAGGGCCATGCCGCGGCGGCGGGTGTCGCCGTGCAGGTAGTAGGTGAGGTAGAGGCTGCTCTTGCGGCGCAGGTCGAACATCTCGACGTAGTGGCGGGCGAGCACGTCGGGGTCCTCGTGGGTGAACCAGTCGGTGAAGGTGGTGAGTTCAGTGGCGGCCGGTGACTCCGGGAGGGCTGCTACGGCGGCGGCCACGGCCGGGCGCGCGGCGACGAGTTCCGGGTCGGGGTACTGGAGCGTCAGGGACATCAGGCGCAGCAGCAGGCTGCGACGTTCGGCCTCGACCGGGTCCGCCACCACGCGGCGGCGGACGGCGGCCCGGACGCGGGTGCGCACGATCGCCGGGACGGTGGTAGGCAGGGGGCTCATCGGGCGTCTCCTGTCGAGGTGCGGCGCAGGGTGGGGATGCCGAGCGGGACCCGCCGGTCGTTGCCGGGCGCTTCGACCGGGCAGCGGTTCTCCATCGCGGTCAGGGCGGCCGCGTCCTCCTTGTGCGCGGCCGGAACGACGTACCGGTCCTCGTACTTGGCGACGGCGAGCAGCCGGTGCATGTCCTCCGCCTGGCGCGGGGTGAGTCCTACGGCCTTGAGCGCGCTCTCGTCGCCGCTCTCCCCGAGGGTGCGTTCGCGCATGTACGAGCGCAGGGCGGTGAGTTTCATCAGGACGCCCGCCACGACGTCGGTGTCCCCGGCGGTGAACAGGTTGGCCAGGTAGTCCAGCGGGATGCGCAGCCGGGTGACGGCGGCGAACACGTGGTCGGGGTCGTCCTGGTTGCCGCCCGCCTCGCTCACCGCGTCCAGGACGGGCGAGAGCGGGGGCACGTACCAGACCATGGGCAGCGTGCGGTACTCCGGGTGCAGCGGCAGCGCCACCCGGTACCGGGAGACCAGGTCGTACACCGGGGAGCGGCGGGCCGCGGCCAGCCAGTCCTCGGGGATGCCCGACTCCCGGGCGGCGGCGGCCACTTCGGGGTCGTGCGGGTCGAGGAAGACGCCCCGCTGGGCGTCCAGCAGGTCCTTCTCGTCGGGGGTGGCGGCGGCCTCGCCGACGCGGTCGGCGTCGTAGAGGAGCAGGCCGAGGTAGCGCAGGCGGCCGACGCAGGTCTCGGAGCAGACGGTGGGCTGGCCGGCCTCGATGCGCGGGAAGCAGAAGGTGCACTTCTCGGCCTTGCCGGTGGCGTGGTTGACGTAGACCTTCTTGTACGGGCAGGCCGTCACGCACATCCGCCAGCCGCGGCAGCGGTCCTGGTCGACGAGGACGATGCCGTCCTCGACCCGCTTGTACATCGCGCCTGACGGGCAGGCGGAGACGCAGGCCGGGTTGAGGCAGTGCTCGCACAGGCGGGGCAGGTGGAAGAGGAAGGTCTGCTCGAACTCGAACTTCACCTTCTCGGCCCACTCGCCGGTCAGGTTGGGGTCGCCGCCCGCGTGCTCGGGTGCGCCGCCCAGGCTGTCCTCCCAGTTGGCGCCCCAGGTGATGGCGGTGGGTTTGCCGGTGAGGACGGAGCGGGGGCGGGCGACCGGGATGTCCTGGCCGGCGGGGGCGTTGACGAGGGTGTCGTAGTCGTAGGTGACCGGCTCGTAGTAGTCCTCGATGGCCGGCAGGTCGGGGTTGGAGAACAGCGACAGCAGGCGCTTGACGCGGCCGCCGGAGCGCAGGACCAGGCGGCCCCGCTTGTCGAGCATCCAGCCGCCCTTCCACTGCTCCTGGTCCTCGTAGCGGCGCGGGTAGCCCACCCCGGGCTTGGTCTCGACGTTGTTGAACCAGGCGTACTCGACGCCGGGCCGGTTGGACCACGTCTGCTTGCAGGTGACCGAGCAGGTGTGGCAGCCGATGCACTTGTCGAGGTTCATCACCATCGCGATCTGTGCCATGACGCGCATGTCAGTACTCCACGTCCTGCGAGCGACGGCGGATGACGGTGACCTCGTCGCGCTGGTTGCCGGTGGGGCCGTAGTAGTTGAAGGCGTAGGTGAACTGGGCGTAGCCGCCCGCGAGATGGGTGGGCTTGAGCAGCAGCCGGGTCAGGGAGTTGTGGATGCCGCCGCGCCTGCCGCTGACCTCGGTCTTGGGGACGTTCACCGTGCGGTCCTTGGCGTGGTACATGTACACGGTTCCCTCGGGCATGCGGTGGGTGACGACGGCCCGGGCCGCCACCACGCCGTTGCGGTTGTACGCCTCGATCCACTCGTTGTCCTTGACGCCGATCTTCTCGGCGTCGGGGGCGGACATCCAGATCACGGGGCCGCCACGGGAGAGGGCGAGCATGTAGGCGTTGTCCTGGTACTCGGAGTGGATGGACCACTTGGAGTGCGGGGTGAGGTAACGGACCGTCACCTCGGCCTGTCCGTCGTTGAGATGCTCGTCGCCGTAGTGGCGGCGGGCGTCCAGCGGCGGCCGGTAGACGGGGAGTTGCTCGCCGAGTTCGGCGATCCAGTCGTGGCTGACGAAGAAGTGCTGGCGGCCGGTGAGGGTGTGCCAGGGCTTCTTGTGCTCGGTGTTGATGACGAACGGCGAGTAGCGGCGGCCGCCGGTCTCACTGCCCGACCACTCGTACGACGTCATGACCGCGCGGGGCTGGGTGCGGGTGTCGGCGAAGGTGATCCGCTCGGCCTCGCGCTCGGCGGCGAGTTCGACCAGTCCTTCGCTGCCGGTCTGCGCCTGCAGTTCGCGGAACCCCTCGGTGGCGAGGCGGCCGTTGGTGGTGCCGGACAGGGCGAGGATCGCCTCGCACATCTCGGTGGCGGTGGCCAGCGAGGGCCGGCCGGCGGCGACTCCGTCGCGGACCGTGCCGCAGCGGCGGCGCAGTTCGTCGATCTCGCGGTCGGGGTGGACGGTGATGCCCTTGGTGGTGGTGCCGAGGGTGTCCAGGAGCGGGCCGACGGCACGGATCTTGTCGGCTACGGCGGCGTAGTCGCGCTCGATGACGACGAGCTTCGGCATGGTCCTGCCGGGGACCGGCTCGCACTCCCCCGTCTTCCAGTCCTTCACGACGCCGCCGGGCTGGGCGAGTTCGTCGAGGGTGTCGTGCAGCAGGGGCACGGCGAGGACGTCGGTGCGGGTGCCGAGGTGGTCGGCGGCCAGGGCGCTGAATGTGTCGGCGATCGTCAGAAAGGTGTCGTAGTCGCTGCGTGCCTGCCAGGGCGGGGCGATGGCCGGGGTGAAGGCGTGCACGAAGGGGTGCATGTCGGTGCTGGACAGGTCGTCCTTCTCGTACCAGGTCGCGGCCGGCAGGACCACGTCGGCGAGCAGGCCGGTGGAGGTCATCCGGAAGTCCATGGTGACCAGCAGGTCGAGCTTGCCCTCGGGGGCCTCCTCCCGCCACACCACGTCCTTCGGGCGGGCGTCGGGCGGGGCCTCCTCGCTGCGCACGGCGCTGTCGGTGCCGAGCAGGTGGCGCAGGAAGTATTCGTTGCCCTTGCCGGAGGAGCCGAGCAGGTTGGCCCGCCAGACGGTGAGCACGCGCGGGAAGTTGGCGGGGTCGTCGGGGTCCTCGGCGGCGAACTTCAGCCGTCCGGCCTTGAGTTCGTCCACGATGTGCTCGGGGACCTCACGCCCTTGAGACCTCGCCTCGTCCGTCAGGTCCAGCGGGTTGCGGTTGAAGCCGGGGTGGCCCGGCGTCCAGCCCAGCCGGACGGCCTGGGCGAGGCAGTCGGCGAAGCCCTTGCCCGCGAACCGGCCCTGCCCCAGCGGGGAGGCCAACTCGTCGGGGCCGAAGGCCTCGTAGCGCCACTGGTCGGTGTTCAGGTACCAGTACGAGGTGCCGGCCATGTGCCGGGTGGGCCGCTGCCAGTCGAAGGCGAAGGCCAGGTGCTGCAGTCCGGTGATCGGTCGGATCTTCTCCTGGCCGACGTAGTGGGCCCAGCCACCGCCGTTGACGCCCTGGCAGCCGGTCATGGTGGTCAAGGCCAGGAACGCTCGGTAGATGGTGTCGGAGTGGAACCAGTGGTTCGTGCCCGCGCCCATCGCGATCATCGAACGGCCCTCGGTGCGCTCGGCGTTGCGGGCGAACTCGCGGGCGATGCGGGCGGCCTGCTCGGCGGGGACGGAGGTGATCGTCTCCTGCCAGGCCGGGGTGTACGGCTGGGCGGCGTCCTCGTACGAGGTGGGCCAGACGCCCGGCAGGCCGGGCCGCTGGATGCCGTACTGGGCGAGCATCAGGTCGAAGACGGTGGTGACGAGCCGTCCGCCGATCCTGCGCACGGGCACGCCCCGGACCATGGTCGAGCCGCCCTCGGTGGCGCCCTCGTCGAAGCGGGGCAGGGCGATCTCGACAGTGTCCTCGGCGCGGTCGATCAGGCTCAACTCGGGTACCACGTCGCCCAGGTCGAGGTTCCAGCGGCCCCGCCCGGCCTCCCCCCAGCGGAAGCCGAGCGAGCCGCCGGGGACGACCGGTTCGCCGGTCGCCCGGTCCAGCAGCACGGTCTTGAAGGCTGCGTTCTCTTCGGTCTCCTCGTCGCGGCCGAGGTCGGCGGCCGTGAGGAACCCGTCGGGAACGAGACCGTGGTCGTGCTCGCGCAGTGCCACGAGGAACGGCGCGTCCGTGAACGTCCTCAAGTACTTCTGGAAGTAGGGCACTTCGCGGTCGACGAGGAACTCGCGCAGGATCACGTGGCCCATGGCCATGGCCAGCGCCCCGTCCGTGCCGGGGTGCGGAGCGAGCCACTCGTCGGCGAACTTGACGTTGTCGGCGTAGTCGGGGCTGACCGCGACGACCTTGGTGCCGTTGTAGCGGGTCTCGGTGAGGAAGTGCGCGTCCGGGGTGCGGGTGACGGGGATGTTGGAGCCCCACATCACCAGGTAGCCGGCGTTCCACCAGTCGGCAGCCTCGGGTACGTCCGTCTGGTCGCCGAAGACCTGCGGCGAGGCGATGGGCAGGTCGGCGTACCAGTCGTAGAAGGACAGCAGTGTGCCGCCGATCAGCGACATGAAGCGGGCGCCGGCGGCGAAGGAGGCCATGGACATCGCCGGGATCGGCGAGAAGCCGGCGACGCGGTCGGGACCGTAGGCCTTGATGGTGTGCACATGGGCGGCGGCGACCAGCTCGGCCACCTCGTCCCAGTCGGCGCGGACCAGACCGCCCTTGCCGCGGGCCCGCTTGTAGGCGCGGGCCTTGGCCGGGTCGCCGGTGATCTCGGCCCAGGCCGCCACGGGGTCGCCCAGGCGGCGGCGCGCCTCGCGCCACAGCTTCAGCAGCTCGCCCCGCACGTACGGGTAGCGCACCCGGCTGGGCGAGTAGGTGTACCAGGAGAAGGAGGCGCCGCGCGGGCAGCCGCGGGGCTCGTACTCGGGGCAGTCGGTGCCGATCGACGGGTAGTCGGTCGCCTGGTGCTCCCAGGTGATGATGCCGTCCTTGACGTAGACCATCCAGGAGCACGAACCGGTGCAGTTGACCCCGTGCGTGGAGCGCACCACCTTGTCGTGCGCCCAGCGGTCCCGGTAGAAGCCCTCCCACTTGCCGTCGCCCTCGCCGAACACGGCGCGGCCGTCGGCCGAGACCTCGCGGCGGGTCAGCAACCTGCGCGCGGCCAGGGGCCAGCCCTCTGCGGCGCGCCGCTGCGGCGGACGCGCCTTGTCCTCGTTCTCCATGCCTCGGAACGCTAGGCGGCGCACCCGGCCGCGCCCCCTGGGCCGAACGGCCCGCCTTGCGGACCGGTCGGTCCCGGGCTGCCGCCCACTGGGCACCCTCGCCTACCTGGCCATGGCAGCCGCGCTCGGCACGGACGGCGGACTGGCAGACAGGCGGCAGTGGACGGCGGACAGCGGACAGCGGGCAGCGGGCAGCGGCCAGCGGCCAGCGGGGCGACGCTCGCAGTCATGGCCCCGTTGACGCCACCGCAGCGGACCGGCGCCGTCGGGGCGGCGGGCGGTCCGGGCGCTTCGTACCGCCTCTGGTGACTCGCACCCCCTGGTGATGTGCTCCCTGTACGGCGCCTACGACTCCTCCGCCATCGGCGTGCCGCTGCTCGCCGCGGTCGCGGCCCCCGCGCCGATCTTCACCTGCACCGCGGTACGCCGGACGGCCACCGCGCACCAGCCGGCCCCGCACCCCGTACCCGGCAGCCGGAAAGGGTCGTTCGGCCCGGAGTGAGGGCCGCTGTGGCCTCTGCCCGGGCACCGCTCGGGCGGGGACGCTGAAGGGGAGGAGCCCGCACAGCGGAGTGCGGGAACCGGCCCGGGGAGGTGTCGACCATGCGTCATCCCGTCGTCGTGGGGCTGGACGGTTCGCGTGAGAGCCTCGCTGCCGCCGACTGGGCGGCCCGTGAGGCGCTCCGGCGCGACCTGCCACTGCGGTTGGTGCACGCCTGGGAGGGCGGTGTGTCGCCCGCCGAGTCGGAGCTGCCCGAGCTGGAGGCGCCGCGCTACTGGGCGCGGCGGATCCTGCGCGGCGCGATGGACCGGCTCAATGAGCGGTACCCGCAGGTGTATCTGAGCGCCGACCAGGTCCCCCGGTCCGCGCCCGACGCCCTGGTCGCGGCGGGCGAGGAATCCGAGCTGCTGGTCCTGGGCAGCCGGGCGTTCAGCGGGATCGGCGGGTTCATGGCCGGTTCCGTGGCGCTGGCGACGGTGGCCCATGTGGCGCGGCCCGTCGTCCTCGTCCGGGCCGGGCAGGCGTCGGAGGACGAGCATCTGCCGGACGAGAACGGACGGCCGTCGACCCGTTCGCCGTACCGGCCGGTCGTGGTGGGGGTGGACCCGGCGCACAGGTGCGAGGACCTGTTCGCGTTCGCCTTCGAGAGCGCGCGGCTGCGGGCCGCACCGCTGAAGGTGGTGCACGCGTGGCGGCTGCCGTACATGCCGACCGCGCTGGAGGCCAAGGCGCGCCGGGACGTACAGCGGGCCGCCGAGCGGGCGCTCGACGCGGTGCTCGCGCCGTGGCGGGAGAAGTACCCCACGGTGCAGGTCACGACGGTGGTGGAGGAGGGGCGTCCGGCACAGCAGCTGCTCGACGCCGCCCAGGACGCCGGACTGCTCGCCGTCGGCCGCAGGATCCGCCCCGCGAAGCTCGGCACGCACACCGGGCCGGTGGCCCACGCGGTGATGCATCACGTGCACTGCCCGGTCGCGGTCGTGCCGCACGGGTGAGCCCGCGGATCTTCGCCGCGCAGGTGCGCAGTAGACTCGTCGACCGTGGCGGACACCCAGTACGAAGACCTGTTGCGACGTGTGCTCACCTCCGGGACGGCCAAGGCCGACCGGACGGGCACCGGCACCCGAAGTGTCTTCGGGCACCAACTGCGCTACGACCTCGCGCAGGGATTCCCGCTGGTCACCACCAAGAAGGTGCACCTGAAGTCCATCGTGTACGAGCTGCTGTGGTTCCTGCGCGGCGATTCAAACGTCAATTGGCTCCATAAGCACGGCGTCACCATCTGGGACGAGTGGGCCGACCCGTACGGCGAGCTTGGCCCGGTCTACGGCACCCAGTGGCGCTCCTGGCCCACACCCGACGGCGGCCACATCGACCAGATCACCCAGGTCCTCGACACGCTGCGCCGCGACCCGGACTCCCGCCGGATGATCGTCTCCGCCTGGAACGTCGCCGAGCTGGACAAGATGGCCCTCGCACCGTGCCACGCCTTCTTCCAGTTCTACGTCGCCGACGGCCGGCTCTCCTGCCAGCTGTACCAGCGCAGCGCTGACCTGTTCCTCGGCGTCCCGTTCAACATCGCCAGCTACGCCCTGCTCACGCACATGGTGGCGCAGCAGGTCGGCCTGGAGCCGGGTGACTTCATCTGGACCGGCGGCGACTGCCACATCTACGACAACCATGTGGAGCAGGTGACCGAGCAGCTCTCGCGCACCCCGTACGACTTCCCCGAGCTGCGGCTGCGCCGGGCCGACTCGCTGTTCGACTACGCCTACTCCGACGTGGAAGTGGTCGGCTACCGTCACCACCCGGCGATCAAGGCCCCGGTGGCGGTGTGAACGTCGGGCTGATCTGGGCGCAGAGCCTCGACGGTGTGATCGGCGCGGACAACGCGATTCCGTGGCGGCTGCCCGAGGACATGGCCCACTTCAAGGCGACCACGTGGGGGCATCCCGTGGTGATGGGACGCCGCACCTGGGACTCCCTGCCCGCCCGCTTCCGCCCGCTGTCCGGCCGGCGCAACATCGTCCTGACACGCGATCCGCAGTGGGCGGCGGAGGGCGCGGAACGCGCCGGGTCCGTCACCGAGGCCCTCGACCTCGCGGCCCGCCCGTCGGCGCCGACCGCCGTGTGGGTGATCGGCGGCGGGGAGATCTACCGTGCCGCCATGGCCCACGCCACGCTGCTGTCGGTGACCGAGGTCGACTCGAAGGTCGAGGGCGACACCTACGCCCCGACTCCGGGCCCGGAGTGGCAGCTCACCGAGGACCACGACTGGCAGACCTCGACCTCCGGCCTGCGCTACCGCATCCGCGGCTACAGGCGGTGACGGCGGCGGGCTGCTGCCCGTGAGTCCGTCGTGCGACAGGCGGTGCGGAGCCGACCGTGCGCTGGGGTGGCCTGTCCCCCGGGCCGGCGCGAGCCGAAGGATGCCGAGCCGGCCGTACGCCGGGGCGCCGGGGCGGTCATGCGCTGGGCGCCGGGCGCGTCGTACGCCGGAGAGTGCCGGGCCCGCTGTCCGCCTACCCACCACGCGTCCCCAGCGCGGCGGTGGCGGTGCGGGCCCGGCGTGGGCAAGGAGGGCCGTCCCTGCCTCCCGAGGAGCCTCACCTGGCGATCCCCAACCGCCGTTACCGCTCGTGGGCTCGACGCCAGCCTGGCACGCGCCCGCCCCGGCTGGACAGATCCGAAGGGCCCGTACAAGGGACCAACCGGCCCCAAGCGATACCCTCCCGCCGGCTTGCGCCCGCCGACACCGGCACCCGCCCCAACAACCAGATCCGACCACCACGCAAGACCGCCCAGCCCAGACCGTGAGCCAAGCGGACCTGGCGAGTTCGACTGCGGTTCGGCAGCGCCCCAAAGGGGCGCGGGGAACTGCGCGACCCGCCACGACGGGCCCGCAGGCGAACTACGACACAGCACGGCACTGCCGGCCGGCCGCTCAGCGCTCGTCGACACCGGCGCCCGCCACAACACCCAAGCCCCACTGCCACCCGGAATCCGCCCGCACGCCAGACGGCCGCCCCAAGGCAGCGCCCCCCGTCAGCCCGCGCCCCCCGTCAGCCCGCGCCCCCCGGCACCGGTACCCGCCACAACAGCCGGGTGCCGCCCGCTTCCGGGGTGCTCAGGGTCAGGTCGCCGCCCAGTTGCTGGGCTCGTTCGGCCATGTTGCGCAGGCCGCTGCGGCGGCCCTCCGCCGGGATGCCCACGCCGTCGTCGCTGACCGTCAGGCGCACCTCACGGCCGTCGGTCTCCAGGACGATGTCGGCGCGGCCGGCCCGGGCGTGTCGGGCGATGTTGGTGAGGGCTTCGGAGAGCACGGCGACCACGTGGTCGGCGATGTCCCGGGGGACCTCCGTGTCGACCAGGCCCTCCATCTTCACGCTGGGGGCGAATCCGAGCACCGGGGCGGCCTCCCCGGCCACGCGTACGACACGGGCCCGCAGCCCCGAACCGGTGGCGCCCTCACGGGCCCGCAGCCCGAAGATCGTCGACCGGATGATCTTGATGGTCTCGTCGAGGTCGTCCACGGCCCGCGCCACCCGGTCCCCGGCCTGGGGGTGCTCGATGAAGCGGCCCGCGCTCTGCAGCGTCATGCCGGTCGCGAACAGCCGCTGGATCGCCAGGTCGTGCAGGTCGCGGGCGATCCGGTCGCGGTCCTGGAGCACCGCGATCTCCTCGGCGTCCCGGCGCCGCTCGGCGAGCTCCATCGCGATGGCGGCCTGCGCGGCGAAGCCCTGCAGCGGCTCGGTCTCCTTCTCGGAGAACACCGGCCTGCCGGTCTCACGAGCCAGCAGGACGACACCGCGGACCACGTCTCCGGTCCCGATGGGCACCGCGACGGCCGGCCCGAGCCCGCTGAACCGGGGTTCGGGGTTCGCCACACGCTCGTCCTTGACGACATCGGCGCTGGTGACGGGCTCGCCGGCGGTGAACGCCTGCCCGATCAGGCTCTCCCCGACCGGCAGGACGAGCCCGCGGTGCTCCTCCGCACGCTGCCCGACGGCCAGCTCCACCCGCAGCGAGTCGGTGTCCTCCACCGGCATGGCGACCACGGCGAGCACCGCGCCGGCGATCTCCTTGGCGCGCCGGGCGATCAGCCCGAGCGCCTCTCCGCGCTCGGCACCGGACATCAGGCTGTGGGTGATCTCGGCGTTGGCCCGCAGCCAGCGCTCGCGCAGCCGGGACTCCTCGTACAGGCGGGCGTTGTCGATGGCGACACCGGCCGCCACGGCCAGCGTCGACAGGACCGACTCGTCCTCCTCGTCGAACTGTGCCCCGCCGCCCTTCTCGGTCAGGTACAGGTTGCCGAAGACCTGGTCGCGCACCCGGATCGGGACGCCGAGGAAGGTGTTCATCGGCGGGTGGTGGGCCGGGAAGCCGTAGGACGCGGGGTGCTCCGACAGTTTCGCGAGGCGCAGCGGCTCGGGGTGTCGGATGAGCTCGCCCAGGATGCCGTGGCCCTCCGGGAAGGGTCCGATCCTGGCGATCTGCTCCTCGCTGACGCCGACCGTGTGGAACGCGGACAGCCGCTTGCCGTCCGGTCCGATCACGCCGAGTGCGGCGTACTGCGCGTCGACGAGTACGGCCGCGGCCTCGACGATGCTGTGCAGCACCTGTTCGAGGTCGAGTTCCCGGCCGACCGAGAGCACCGCCTCCAACAGGCTGTGCACCCGGTCGCGTGTGCCCCGGGCCGCGTCAAGGCGGGCCTGCAGCTCCTCCAGCAGCTCGTCCAGCTTCAGCTGCGGCAGCCGCACGCGGGCCTGCCCCGCCTGCTCCTGGCTCTCCACCGGTGTTTCCTCCACGTCCCCTCGACCTGTCGCCGCACTGGGCGGTCATGTGCCACGGTAACGGTCCGGGGCGCGGGACGACATGGCGCCCGGCCCGGCAACCGACCGGGGCCCCGCGGGGCGGCGGCTCGGCGGCCGGGCGGGCGGCGGTTCCGCCGGTCAGCGGCGCGGCAGGCGGGCGGCCACGTACTCGGTGAGATCGAGCAGCCGGTGGGTGTAGCCCCACTCGTTGTCGTACCAGCCGAAGACCTTCACCAGGTCGCCGTGGGCCTGGGTCAGCGGGGCGTCCAGGACGCAGGAGGCCGGGTCGCCCACGATGTCGCGGGAGACGATCGGGGCGTCGGAGACCCGCAGGATGCCCTTGAGCGGGCCGTCGGCCGCCTCCCGGTAGGCCGCGTTGACCTCGTCGGCCGTCACGGACCGGTCCAGGACCACGCTCAGGTCGGTCAGCGAGCCGTCCTCCACGGGCACGCGTACGGCGATCCCGTCCAGGGTGCCGGCCAGCTCCGGCAGCACCAGGCCGACGGCGCGGGCGGCGCCGGTGGACGTGGGGATGATGTTGACGGCGGCGCTGCGGCCGCGGCGCAGGTCCTTGTGCGGGCCGTCGAGGACCACCTGGTCGTTGGTGTAGCCGTGGATGGTGGTCATCAGCCCCTTGACGATGCCGAAGTGCTCGTCGAGGACCTTGACCATGGGGGCCACGCAGTTGGTGGTGCAGGAGGCGTTGGAGACGACGTGGTCGTTCTCCGGGTCGTAGGTGCCCTCGTTGACGCCCATCACGACGGTGGCGTCCACGCCCTTGCCGGGCACGGACAGCAGCACCTTGCGGGCGCCGGCCTTCAGGTGTGCTCCGGCCTGCTCCCGGGTGCGGAAGCGGCCGGTGGACTCGATGACGATGTCGACGCCGAGGTCGCCCCAGGCCAGGGCGGCCGGGTCGCGTTCGGCGGTGACGACGACGCGGTGGCCGTCCACGGTGATCGAGGTCTCGTCGTGCTCCACGGGCCGGCCGAGGCGGCCGTAGGTCGAGTCGTGTGCCAGCAGATGGGCCAGCGCCGCCGGCGAGGTGACGTCATTGACCGCCACCACCTCGACCGGTGTGCCGGCGGCGGTCTCCGCGCGCTCCAGCACGCAGCGCAGGTAGTTGCGTCCGATCCGGCCGAAGCCGTTGATGCCCACGCGCACGCTCATGTCCGTCGTCCTCCCCTGGGGTGTTCTGTCTCGGTTCCAGCCTGCTGGCGGCGGCGCGGCCCCGGCAGGGGCCGTACGGGGGCGGCGGCCGGGACTAACGCCCCTCCTGTTGCCGCAGTCGGTCCTGGGCCTGGGTGGCGATGACGGCGGCCTGGATGCGCCGCTCCACGCCGAGCTTGGCCAGCAGCCGGGAGATGTGGTTCTTCACGGTCTTCTCTGCGAGGAAGAGCCGCTGTCCGATCTGCCGGTTGGTCAGGCCCTCCCCGATCAGGGTGAGGATCTCCCGCTCGCGGCCGGTCAGGCCCGGCAGCGGCTCCGGTTCCTCCTCCTGCTGCTGCTCGTGGCGCAGCCGCGCCATCAGCTTGGTGGTGGCGCTCGGGTCGAGCAGGGACTGCCCGGCGGCGACCGTGCGCACGGCCGACACCAGGTCCGAGCCCTGGATCTGCTTCAGTACGTACCCGGAGGCCCCGGCCATGATCGAGTCCAGCAGTGCCTCCTCGTCGTCGAACGAGGTCAGCATCAGACAGGCCAGTTCCGGCATCCGCGACCGCAGCTCCCGGCAGACGCTGACGCCGTCGCCGTCGGGCAGGCGGACGTCGAGCACCGCGACCTGCGGGCGCAGGGCGGGCACGCGGACCAGGGCCTGCTCCACGGTGGCGGCCTCGCCCACCACCGAGATGTCCGGTTCGTCGTTCAGCATGTCGTGCACTCCCCGCCGGACCACCTCGTGGTCGTCCAGCAGGAAGACCCGGATCGGGTTCTCGGGGCCCGGCAGTGCGCCGTCCGCCATCGGATGCTCCTCGTCCTGTTCGCCGCGCCGGGTGTGCCGTCCACGGTGTGCTGTCCTTGCTGCGATCTTCGTCCGGTCGAGGGCCCAAGGACCAGGGCCGGTCGGCCCTGATTCCGTCCTCGGCCGACGGGTACCCCGCAGGCGCGAGGGGGCGCTCGGCCCGGTGCACCGGGGCCGGCCGGCCCTGGGGCGCGGTCGTGAACCGCAGGAAGGTGGAGATCCGCCGGACCAAGAGAACCGGACCGGAACCAGACCGGAACCGGACCTGAACCGGACCTGAACCGGACCGACAGAGGGAGTGGGGCACATGACGGCCAGAGACACCGGGATCCGCGTACGTGCGGCGGGCGATGTGGACGAGGAAGCTCTCGCGTACGTCCGGGCGAAGGTCGAGGCGGCCCTCGACCGTCCCGGGATTCAGGTGGAAGGCGGCGAGGTGCGTGTCACCCGGGCCGCGGCGCTCCACGTAGAGCTGCCGTGGTCGGCCGCGGCCGAGGTCCGGGTGGGCGGCGAGCTGGTGGTCGTACACGCCCGGGAGGCGAGCGCGCACGAGCTCGCGGACCGGCTGCAGGACCGGCTGCGCGGCCAGGCCGATCGCGCGGTGCACCGAGGTGACACGGCGCGCAGGGCGGCCACGCCTCCCCCGTGGCGCGGAGGGCCGGCCGCTTCCTGAGCGGGCGAAACGGGTCGGTCGGACTCGGGCCAGGGCCGTTCGGCCCTAGCCCGGCCGACCGCTGTCCGGTTCGAATGATCTGTCG
The DNA here is from genome assembly GCF_014596915.1 of Streptomyces sp. TRM68416. GTDB lineage: Bacteria > Actinomycetota > Actinomycetes > Streptomycetales > Streptomycetaceae > Streptomyces. Next base: position 37,923 of record NZ_JACVWU010000017.1, on the reverse strand, counting down.
AACGCAGAGGCGACGAAGGTTCACCCGCCACGACCCGTACGGAAGCCCGCCATGCCCTACGACAACGGCCCACCGACCGCTCCAGGTCCGCGCCGGAGCATCGAGCTCGACAGCGCGGAGGCCCTGCGGCTGCTGGGCAGTGTGTCCTTCGGGCGGATCGTCTTCACCCAGCATGCGCTGCCGACGATCCGCCCGGTCAACCATGTCCTGGACGGCGGCGACATCGTCATCCGTACCCATGAGGGGGCGGCGCTGACCTCGCGCACCCGGCACGCCGACGGGCCGGGGGTCGTCGTGGCCTACGAGGCCGACGTCATCGATCCGCACACCCACCTCGGGTGGAGCGTGGTCGTGACGGGATACGCCCATCTGGTGACCGACGCGGCCGAACTGGCCCGCTACACGAGGCTGCTGCACCCGTGGGTGGAGCGGACGATGGACTACGCGATCCGTATCCGTCCGGACCTGGTCACCGGGGTCCGGCTCACCGCCGCCTGACCGCGGCCCCGGTGGCGCCGGCCCCCGGTCTCACCGGGGCGTCGGCACCAGCACCACGGGGCAGTGCCCGCGGTGCACCAGCGTGTGTCCGACGGGGCCGAGCTGCGGCCCGAACCGGCCCGGGCGGCGGTGCGTGCCGATCACGACGACGGCCGCCTCGCGCGTGGCCTCCAGCAGGGCGCGGGCCGGGCCGGTGCGGACCGTGCGGGCCTCGACGTCGACCGCGGGGTGGCGTTCTTGGAGGTCGGCCAGGCTGAACCGGGGCACCGCGTCCTCGGCCCGGCCGTGCCGGGCCTGCGCCCGCTGTCCGGGGCTGGTGGCGGGGATCAGCGAGGGCAGTTCGGGGGTGACGAACCGGTGGGTCCAGGAGTGCACGACGCGCAGTCCGACGCCCCGGCGTTCGGCTTCCTCGAAGGCGTAGGCGGCCGCGTCGGCGTCGGCGTCGCTCTCCAGGCCGAGCAGGACCGGGCGCGCGCCGTCGCACGGGTGGTCGCCGCGGACGACGAGCAGCGGGCTCGACACGTGCGCGGCCAGCCCGAGGCTCACCGAGCGGGCCAGCAGACCGGTGACCGGTCCGAAGCCGCGGGTGCCCACGACGGTGAGGGCGGCGCCCTCGCTCTCCCGCGCGATGCCGGAGGCGGCACCGCCGGTCACGGGCTTCGACGTCACCCGCAGGCCGGGGTGGCGCGCGTGGACGCGGGCGACGGCGGAGGCGAGGACCGGTCCGGCCTCGTCCCGGTCGGGTACGGCGTACACGACACGCAGGACCGCGTCGCGCCGCGCGGCCTCGTCCGACGCCCAGTCGAGGGCGCGTACGGCTATCAGGGTGCCGTCCACTCCGACGACCACGTGCTGGGCAGTCATGGCTGCTCTCCCTTCCTCTCTGTGCTCCCGATACTCGTCGCGTGCGGGAGCCTGCGACAGGGGCCGGGCGAACCCTTGGGCGGGCCATACGGCCCCAGGCGGCCTGCTGTTCAGGAGGTCAGGTCGACGCCGTACAGCGTGCGTCCGCCGACCAGCTCGCGGCCGGTCACCAGGGCCGGCTCTATGCGGATGAAGACCTCGTTCGGCGAGGGCACCCAGGAGCGCGGCCCGGTGCGTTCCAGGCGGGCGTTCTCGGCGGGGTCGGTGACGACCGTGGCGGGGCCGGTGACGACGACGCTCCACCCGGAGTGCGCGACGGAGTCGACCTCGTCGGCCTCGAAGGCCACCACGGCGCCGTCGACGGCGCGCACCATCTCCGAGTCGGCCGCGGTGCGCAGCAGCACGGCTCCGTCGTCCTCCAGGCGGAAGTTGACCGGCAGAACGGCCGGCAGCGCGTGCCGGGTGTGGACGATGCGGCCGACCGGCGCCTTGGCCAGCAGCCGCAGGCACTCCTGCCGATGGAGTTCGCGGAATCCGTCGTTGCGGTACATGGCCAGTCCGTCTTTCCCGATAGGAGCCGTATGTGCTCTTTCTCTATCGTTCGTGATCGCCGGTGCCGTTCGAAGGGCCATCAGTCCCGGGCTCGCCCGCAGACAGCCCTTGTCAGACGGCGATGCGGCGTCCACTGACGGTCCGGGGCTCGATCCGCACCCACAGGGCGCGGCGACCGCCCGCCCAGGGGGCGCTGTACGCCCGCTCGTCGAGCCGGCGCGCCTCGTCGGGGTCGGTGACGGTCCGGGCGTAGCCGCGGACGAGGACGCTCCAGCCGCTGCTGAAGGCGTCGTCGATGCGGTCGACCTCGAAGGCGACCTGGCAGCCGGAGGCCTGCGCCGGTGTCGTGCCGAGGCGGGTGCGGAAGACGATCGTGTCGTCGAGGACGGTGTAGTTGACGGGGACGACGACGGGTCCGGTCTCGGTGGGGACGGCGAGGCGCCCCACGCCGTGCGTGGCAAGCAGCGCACGGCACTCGGCCGGGGAGAGTTCGCTGAACTCGGGGTGCGGAGCGGCCCGGCCCGGTCCGGGCGGTCGTTCGGCCTCTCCCCCGGTCAGTTCCGTGACGGTGGTCTGCAGGGCCTCGGCCAGCCGGATCAGCGCCCCGATGCCCGGGGCGGCGACCGTCTGCTCCTCCAGGTAGCGCAGATAGCTGGAGGCCATGCCGGCCCGCGCGGCGACCTCGCGCCGAGTGAGGCCGAGTCGTGCGCGCCGCAGCGCGAGACGGCGTCCGAGGTCGCTCATGGGCATGCTCTCGGCCGCCGTCGACGAGACCTGTTCGGTCATGGCCCGTCGCCTCCTCCGGTCGGTCCCCCCGACGGATGCGGGTGGTCCCCCGCCCCTCAAGGGTGTTCGGGTGCGGGAGGCGCCGCTTGGGCCGGTCGGTCCCCCCGTGGGCGCCGGTCGGGGTCGATTCGCCGGGGCGGGCCCAAGGACCCGACCGGATCCCCGGGCGGGGCCGACCGGCCCTTCCGCCGCGCCGGGCGCACCCACTTGGCTCGGACCATGCGCGAAAACCTCACCCCGGCGACGCCGCCCCTCACGGAACGCGTCGTGGCGGAGACCACCGTCGTGGAACTGCACGGCGAGCTCGATCTGTGGGCGGCATCCCTGCTGACCGCTCGGCTCGACGCACTGACCGCGGGCCCCTGCCCCGATCTGGTGCTCGACCTGCGTGACGTGTCCTTCGTCGACTGCAGCGGCCTGGCCGTCCTGTGCCGGGTCCGGACCCGCGCCCTCGCCCGGCACGGCCGGGTGCGCGTGGTCACGGCGAGCCCGCACTTCCTGCGCCTGCTCCGCCTGACCGGTCTCGCGGGCGTCTTCGAGCTGTACGCCAGTCTGCCGAACTCCCTGTCCACGACGTCGGCCCGGGCCACCGCGTCCGTGACAGCGGGCTGATCCACGCGACGCGGGGCCTGCCCCTAGGGATCACGCGACGCAGTGCCTGCCCCTAGGGATCACGCGACGCGGTGCCTGCCCCTACGAATCACCGGCCGCGCACGGCAGGGCGGTACCGGTCGGACAGCCACCGGCCGTACCCGACCGACCCGGGCAGCACGCCGACGGCCCTACGCCGGACGCCCACCCCTGCGGACCACCAACCCCGGGCGGACAACCACCCGCCCCCACCCGACCGACGCGGGCAACACGCCGACGGCCCTACGCCGGCCCCCACCCCTGCGGACCACCAATCCCGGTCCGTCAGCCACCGGCCGTACCCGACCGACCCGAGCAACACGCCGACAGCCCTACACCGGACCCCCACCCCTCCAGACCACCACCCCCCGGCGGGCAACCACCCGCCCCCACCCAACCTACCCGGGCAACACGCCGGCCGAGCAGCGTGGAGGGGCCGGCCCTGCGGAGGTAGGCAACCGCCGCGCCTGCCCGATCCGGGCAACGTGGAGGCGCCGCCCGAGACCGGCGGAGCCGCCCGCGGCATCGGGCAGGCAGCCGCCGCCATCGTTTCCGGCGACCGCGTTCGTTGGAGCTGCCGACCCACGGGGCGGCAGCCCTGCGGGCCGGCTGCCTCAGTCGAGCAGGCGTGGGGCGGGGCGGCGCGGTGTCGCCGGGCCCTGGGGGCCGTGGCCGAGGCGGACGAGGATCTGGGCGTGGCCGGTGTGGTCGGGCGTGGGGCTGAGGGATGCGCGCAGGTCGGGCCATTCCAGGGCCTGGTGCAGCAGGGACGTGCGCAGTCCACGGGCCGTCGCGACCAGCAGGACGCGTTCCAGGGCCTGCCCGGCACGCAGCCAGTCGGCGCGGCGGTCGTGCTCGGTGGTCAGCAGGGCGATGACCGGGGCCTTCTCGAAGGAGCGGGCGGGCAGCCGCTCCGGATGGCGTTGCGCGGTGAAGTCGCGCATGGGCAGCCTCTCCCTGGCGTCCTGCGGGCCGAGCGCCTCCAGGGGCACGCCCGTGTCGGAGGCCGAGTACGGGTCCTCGCGCACCCATCGGCGGCTCTCCGCCGCGCGGTCGGGGTCGGCGTGGTTGCGCCGCTCGCCCAGGGCGGTGAGTTCGAGCAGCCGGGCCGTCTCCGCCGCCTGGGGGAAGACCAGGGACGCGCCCTCCGCCTCGGCCGCCGCCGCCAGTTCGGCGCGCAGCCACAGGGGCAGCGGATCGTCCGAGAAGGGCAGGCGGCTGCTCCGCCTGCGCCAGAGGGCCGCGTACAGCTCGCCGTCGGCCGTCTCCGTCTCCCACGCCCCGCTCTCGGTCGGGTTCACCGTGGCCAGGAGCGTGGGGTCCCGCGGGGAGGGCAGCAGCCGGATGACGGGTGCCCAGCCGAAGTGCTCCAGGGCGACCCGGAGGTTGAGGACACATGCGCCGACCGAGATGTGCAGGGCGCGGCCCTCCGGGTCCGTGAACCGCAGACCGTGGGCCGGGGCGGCACGGACGTGGAAGGTGACCGTCTCGGGGTCGAGGCGGAAGCGCCAGGGCTGGGAGTTGTAGAGCGAGGGAGCGGCGACGGCCGCCGCAACGCAGGTCTCCAGGGCCACGGCGTCAAGGGATGTGCTGCGCATGATGCCCTCCTCTCGCCGAATGGGTTCTGTCCTTCGAGCGTGGGCACCCGTCCCCGCCACGGTGAGGGGCCGATGGTCCCCGGCCAGGGCCCGAGGGTCCGCGGCGTCCGGGCGGGACCCGGCGGCCGAACCGTGCCGACGGGAGGGCTGAACGGCCCCTTTGGAGCGTCGGGTTGGTCCCGACAGGACCCCCGATCCCGCCTGACCGGCCCATATGGCGAGCGGTCGGCGGCTGTCACCGTCGGGTGAGCGAGGACGACGACGAGGAGATACGGACCGATGGACGGCACCGTGTGCACGAAGAAGCGGATGTGGCGGTGGCGGAGCAATCCGCTGCGCCGCCGCGACGACATCATCGAGGCCTGGATCGTGCTGCTCGTCTGGGCGGTCGTCGCCGTGGGCGGCAGCGTCGCGGGCCTGGTGACGGCACACGCGGCCGACGAGGTGTTCGCGCGGCAGCGCGTCGAACGCCACCGCGCCCAGGCCGTTCTGCTCGCGGACGTCCCGCCCGCAACGTCCGCGGTCGGCGCGGCACGCCAGCAGGGGCTGGCCGAGGTCCGCTGGACGGCCGCCGACGGCACCACACGCACGGACCGCACGCTGGTCACCCGGGGTCTGAAGGCCGGCGCCGAGGTCGACGTCTGGCTCGACCGCCGGGACGGCCTCGTCACCGAGCCCCCCAGCCGCACGGAGGCCGCCGTCGAGGCCGCCGTCCTGGGCGCGGCCGCCGCACTCGCCCTCGCGGGCACGGCCTTCGGTGTCGGCGCGGTGGCCCGCTGGCAGCTGAAGCGGCGCTGCGTGGCGCAGTGGGGGCGCGAGTGGGAGCTCGTGGGGCCCGAGTGGGGGCGGCAGAACAGCTGATCCGGCCGGGCCGGTCGGACAGCCGTTGCGATACGCCAGGCCGGTCGGACAGCTGTTGCGGCACGCCAGGCCGATCCGTCAGCCGTTGCGGCACGCCAGGCCGATCCGTCAGCCGTTGCGGCACGCCAGGCCGATCCGTCAGCCGTTGCGGCACGCCAGGCCGGTCGGACAGCCGTTGCGGTACGCCGGGCCGCTCCGTCAGCCGTTGCGGTACAGCGTCGTGAGCAGTTCGACGGCCGTCTGCGTCGCCGGGTGCGGGTCGTCGCGCCACCAGCCGAGGCGTACGGCGACGGGTTCGGCGTCGCGCACCGGCCGGTACACCACTCCGGGGCGCGGGTACTGGTGGGCGGTCGCCTCGGCGGTCATGCCGACGCAGCGGCCGGTGGCGATCACGGTGAGCCAGTCGTCGACGTCGTGGATCTCCTCGGTCGCGGGGCGGGCGTCCGGCGGCCACAGTTCCGCCGTGGTGGTGCCGGTGCGGCGGTCGACGAGCAGGGTGCGTCCGGTGAGGTCGGCGAGGCGGACCGAGCGCCGCCGGGCCAGCGGGTCGTCGGCGGCCACCGCGCACAGGCGGCGTTCCAGGCCGACGATGGCCGAGTCGAACCGGCGGTCGTCCAGCGGCCGGCGGACCACGGACAGGTCGCAGGCGCCCTCCGCGAGCCCCGCCGTCGGCGAGTTGACGCGCACGAGCTGGAGGTCCGTCCCGGGCTGGGCGGCGGCCCAGCGGCGCTGCAGGGCCGAGGTGCGCCGGCCGAGGGCGGCCCAGGCGTAGCCGATCCGCAGGTGCCCGTGTCCGGAGGTGGCCTCGCGGACCAGGTCGTCGACCTCGCCGAGCACCCGCCGGGCATGCGCCAGCACCCGCAGTCCGGTGCCCGTCGGGGTCACCTCGCGGGAGGTGCGCCGCAACAGCCTTACTCCCAGGGCCCGTTCGAGCGAGGCGAGGGTGCGCGACACGGCGGCCTGCGAGACGCCGAGCGCGAGGGCGGCGTCGGTGAAGCTGCCCTCGTCGACGATCGCGACGAGGCAGCGCAACTGGCGGAGCTCCACATCCATGACTCAAGCGTATAGATCGATCGGCGCACGCATTTTGCGCATGCGTTCGGCGGCAGCACGATGCCTGCATGCGCGTCCGAACCGCACCTGCCTCCGCCCCTCAAGTCCCCCTCCCCCGACCGGAGTCGGCCCGTGCCGGCCTCGCGGGCGTGGCCACCATGGTCGGCAGCGGCCTGGCCAACCAGACCGGTGCCGCGGTGGGCTCGCTCGCCTTCCCCGTGCTCGGCCCGATCGGTGTCGTGGCGGTACGCCAGTACGTCGCCGCCGCCGTCCTGCTCGCCGTCGGCCGGCCGCGGCTGAGGAGCTTCACCCGGCACCAGTGGTGGCCGGTGGTGCTGCTGGCCGTGGTCTTCGGCACGATGAACCTGTCGCTGTACACCGCCGTCGACCGGGTCGGCCTGGGGCTGGCGGTGACCCTGGAGTTCCTGGGCCCGCTGGCCATCGCCCTGGCCGGCTCGCGGCGGCGGGTGGACGCCCTGTGCGCGCTGCTCGCCACGGCCGGTGTCGTCGTACTGATGCGGCCGCGGCCCTCCGCCGACTACCTCGGCATGGCCCTGGGACTGGTGGCCGCCGCCTGCTGGGCGTCGTACATCCTGCTGAACCGGACCGTCGGGCGGCGCATCCCCGGCGCGCAGGGTGCGGGGGCCGCGGCGGCGCTGTCCGCGCTGCTGTTCCTGCCGGTCGGTGTCGTCCTCGTCGTACGGCAGCCGCCCACGCTCGCGGCCGTCGGCTGCGCCGTCGCCGCCGGGGTCCTCTCCTCGGCCGTCCCCTACCTTGCGGACCTGTTCACCCTGCGCCATGTGCCGGCCCGGGTCTTCGGCCTGTTCATGAGCGTCAACCCCGTCCTCGCCGCACTCGTCGGCCTCGTCGTCCTCGGCCAGGGCCTCGGCGGGGCGGAGTGGGCCGCCATCGGGGCCGTCGTCGCGGCGAACGCGCTCAGCATCGCGACCTCGCGCGCATGATGCCGCAAGCGGGCCCGGCGGCGGCACAGCCACGCGGCACGGCGTCTCTCAGGGCACGGGCGCCCGTTACGGACGCCCGCCCGCGCCGACCCCCGAGACCACCAGGTCCACGACCCCGTCGAGAAAGGCGTCGTCGAGGGGTTCGCGGGTGAGCAGGAGGCGCATGTGGACGGGCCCCAGCAGGGCTTCGAGGGCGAGTCGGCGGTCGATGCCGGGGCGTAGTTCGCCCCGCTGTTCGGCGCGGTCGAGGACGGCGGCCCCGGCGGCGAAGCGGTGGTCCCAGAACCGCTCGCGGGCTCCTTCGTACTCGGCCATGTCCTCGCGCACGGCCATCCGCAGCAGCAGTTCGCCGAGCGGCGTGCGGGCGAACGCGGCGGTGTGGCGCAGCAGCGCGCCCAGGTCCGTGGGCAGGGCGCCGGTGTCCGGGACCGGCAGTTCCGTCTCCGTGCGGTCCAGTACGGCGTCGAGGGCCAGGTTGGCCCTGGTCCCCCAGCGCCGGTAGATCGACGTCTCGTGCACGCCCGCGCGCCGGGCCACCTCACCGATCGACAGCGCGTCGAGGCCGCCGTCGAGCAGCACCTCCACCGTCGCGGCCAGCACCGCGGCGCGCACCCGGGCACTGCGGCCGCCGGGTCTGCGCGCGTGGGGCTGGGTTCGGGCCGGCATCGTGCCAACGTAACGCAGGCCCCGGCCGTTCGACCTCCTGGGGAGGCGGATCAGCTCGCTCGCCGCTGCGGGGCGGGCGCGGGCGCACGGTACTCCGCGCGCAGGGGCACCACGGGGACGGGCGGCGCGCTCGCCTGCCGGGCGGGCCCGGGCCGGTGGGCCGGGGTGCGACCGGACGCGAGGACCGAGACCTGTACCGCCGCGACCGCCGTGGCGGCCATGCCGACCAGTACGACGAGCGTGAACGACATCCAGAAACCCTCGGGGAGGAGCATGTACCTCACCCTCTCACTAACGCAGTCATACTTGCGTTAACAGTGTCCCGCTCCCGTCCGGACGAAGCAAGTCCGCTTGTCACAGGGCGATTTGGGCAGCGGAGGGAGAAGAAACGAGGGCACCGGACATGACACCGCCGCGGCCCCTCGTTCGATCGAGGGGCCGCGGCGCTGCGCTCCGGTCCGCCGGCCACCGAGCCGCACGGCTCAGCCGGCCTGCGGGACTCCCTTCCGGTGCGCCGGATGACGGATGTGCGCGTCGGGGCCGGGGAACACGAGCGTCACCTCGTGCGTGTCGGACCAGCGCACGTCGTAGGGAGGGGTGCCGTCCTCGTGGCGCAGTCCGACGATCTCGCCGTCCCGCCTGGTGGCACCCGTGGTCGGGCTTTCGACAACGAGCCGATCACCGAGTCGGGCCCGCATGATCACCACCCGCTTCCTCGCACTGCTGCGGCCGCCGCGGCGGCCGTCGGATGTGTCAGACGGCCCAGCCGACCGCCTGCCGGGGCGCCTGCTCGCGCACGGGGGCCTCCATGCCCTCGATGTCCTGCGTGGCGGCCTCCACCAGTTGCCCGGCGAGGTCGTGCAGGGCCCTGCCCGCCGCCAGTTCGTCGCCGATCTCCGGCACGTCCCGGTCGGCGGGGTTGCGGTGCGCCGTCCCCTGACCGGTCAGCGACGCGTTCCCGGTGTCCAGCACCACGCGCGCCTTCGTCGTTCCCTCCTCCTCGAAGAGGTAGAGGCGCACCTTCCATTCCGCGGTGTGGTTCATCGCGTCCTCCTCCTGCCGTCGGCCCCCTCTCCCCCTTCCATGGTCATTCGGCGGCACGGACGGCACCAGGTCCCCCAGGGCCCCGCCCGAAGGGCCGTTCGGCCCGCCGCGTCTCGTCCCGCCGGGCCGATTTCTGTTATGGCACCCCCGGCCTGCGGTCTCCCCTAGTACCGGGCGAAAGAATGCGCGGACCGGAAGGGGACGTGGTCAGGCATGGCAGCAATGGGAGAACACGAGTACGCGGTGGTCGAGGCGGCCCAGCGCGGCGCTCTGTGGGCGCAGGACGAGTTGGTGGGCGCGTACCTGCCGCTGGTGTACAACATCGTGGGGCGGGCGCTGAACGGGCACGCCGACGTCGACGACGTCGTACAGGAGACCATGCTGCGCGCGCTGCGCGGACTCGGCTCGCTGCATCACCCGGGCAGCTTCCGGTCCTGGCTGGTGGCCATCACGATGAACCAGATCCGCACCCACCACTACAAACAGCAGGTGGCGCCGGCGGGAGGGGACCTCCAGGACGCCTACGACGTGGCCGACCCCGGTGCGGACTTCGTGGATCTGACGATCGTGCGCCTCGGGCTGGAGGGCCAGCGGCGCGAGGTGGCGCAGGCCACACGCTGGCTGGACGGCGACGACCGGATGCTGCTGTCGCTGTGGTGGCTGGAGGCCGTCGGCGAGCTGAGCCGGACGGAGGTGGCCGCGGCGCTGGAGCTGCCGCCGGAGCACACGGCCGTACGGGTGCAGCGGATGAAGGCCCAGTTGGAGACCGCCCGTCTGGTGGTACGTGCGCTGTCCGCGACTCCGCTGTGCGCCGACCTCGGCCAGGTGATCGGGAACTGGGACGGTCGCCCGTCGCCGCTGTGGCGCAAGCGCATCGCCCGCCACGCCCGGGAGTGCGTACGGTGCTCCGGCCACCGGGCCGACCTCGTCCCGGCCGAGGGACTGCTGGTGGGCCTGGGGCTGGTGCCCGTGGCCGCCGCGCTGACCGGCCTCGCCGGACTGACGGCCTTCCAGGGCTCCGAGACCGCGGCCGAGGCGACCGTCGCCTTCGGCATGTCGGCGCACCCGGACCACGGCCACTCCACCGCCACCGCCACCGCGGAGCACGACGACGCCCTCGCCCACCCGGAGTCCGGCTCGGATGACCCCACTGCCGTACTCGCACCGGCGCGCGCCGCACGCTCCCGCGGGCGACACGGCCACCGCGCGCGGAGGCGAATACGGCAGCGCCGCCGCGCCGCCGGCGTCGCCGCCGCGGTCGCCGCACTGATCGCAGGAGGCACCGTCGCGACCTTGAGCCTGCAGCCGGACGGGGAGGGCGACACGGTCCGGTCCGCCGCCGGCACACAGCCCGAGGCACCGGCCCCGGCATCCTCCTCCGCGTCCCCCACCCCCTCCGCCTCACCGTCCCCGTCGCCGTCACCCAGCGCGTCCTCCTCCCCCAAGCCCAGTGCTACGTCCCCGAAACCCACGCCGACACCGTCGCGCACGAGCGCGGAGCCGACGCCGTCCAGGCCCCAGCTGTCCGCGTCCCCGGCCGCCGCCCCCGCGGCCGCCCCGGCCGCGCAGGTGCTGGCCCTCGTCAACGCGGAGCGGGAGAAGGCCGGATGCGGGCCCGTGACATCCGACGACCGTCTCGCGCGTGCCGCCCAACTGCACAGCGAGGACATGTCGCAGAACGACTACTTCGACCACACCGGCCTGAACGGCAGCACCTTCGCCGACCGGGCCACCGCCCAGGGACACCCGTCGCCCGGGGCCGAGAACATCGCTCAGGGGCAGCCCACCCCCGAGGCCGTCATGGAGTCGTGGATGAACTCCCCGGGCCACCGGCAGAACATCCTCAACTGCTCCCTCACCACCATGGGCCTCGGCGTTGTCGACGACGACTGGACCTGGACCCAGGTGTTCGGCTACTGAATCGAGCGTTCGGTCCTGTCTCGGTCGCGCGATGACCGACCTCCAAGATCTTCGGCAGAGTCAGGTGAGGAACGCAGGAGGCCCCGCCGGGGCAGGGTGACCACATGGGGTCCCTGCCCCGACGGGGCGCGGTCGGCCGGGCGGCGGGTTACCGGCGCCCGGCCGAGGCCGGTGCCGTGTGCGGTGCTTTGCGGCTCAGCCGAAGTCCACGTCGCTGCACCACATGTAGGTCTGGTCGAGGTGCGAGGCCTGCCAGATCACGAACACGATGTGGTGTCCGGTGTAGCCGGAGGTCTGGACGGGGAACGTGATGTTCTGTGCCGGGGCGAAGCGGCCGGTCTGCGTGATGAAGTCGAGGTTGCCCCAGCCCAGGGTCTGGGTCTTGGGGTTGAAGCCCTGCTTGCTCACGTAGACCCTGAAGTAGTCGGCCCCGTGGGACGCCTGGTCGTACAGGTGGATCGAGAAGTTGTTGCCGATGGTGGTGGTCTTCCACGGTCCGGGCCTGTCCAGGCTGGCGTTCCTCGAGAGGTTGTTGCTGCAGAGCGTGCCGTCGGGGGTCCGTGCCTGGAACTGGCCTCCGAGGCCGTCGCGGAGCGCGCTCATCCAGTTCCACATGGTGTCGGAGTTGGCCTGGAAGGCCTGCCAACACATGGGATCTTGGGTTTGCATGGCCGGGTTCGTGTGGTTGTTGCCCCACGTCTTCCAGCACTGGTACGCGCGAGTGGCGGGGCCGACGACGGTGCCGTGAGCCTGGGCGGGGGTCGACCAGGCGAGGGCGCCGACGACCACGGCGAACACCATGACGAGCGCCTGGAGAGGCCGGCGGAGGGACGCCCGCGAACGCCCGGTTAACGGACTTTCTGTGCGCATGTGGGGGGACTCCTTCCAGTTGCAAGGCTGTGATGGGAGCGCTCCCAAAGTTAGGCCTTCTGTGTGAGATGTCAATGGAGCAGAAGGAGTTGATTACAGGGGCGGGTGGCGAGCAGGGAATCCGCCGTGAGCCGGGAGCCGGAATTGTTCGCGGGGCCGGAAGACGAGGGTGCGGCCCGGACCGGTGCGCCCGCGGGGCGGGCGGTGCGCTCGCGCGGCGGGCGGTGCGCAGCGAGGCTCCCTCGGTCTCGGTCAGGCCGTCGAAGGGCAGCAGCACGTCACCGGTGGTTCCAGGTCACGGCCCTGCCGGCGCCGGATGGCCCGGCGCCGGCAACGCGCCGCCCGGGTGGTTCAGAAGCTGATGCCCAGGGCCCAGCCGCCGAGCAGCATCACCATGGCGGTGATCAGCACGACGCCGACGAGGTTCAGCCACAGTCCGGCCCGGATCATCTGCGGCATGGTCACATGGCCCGACCCGAAGACGATGGCGTTCGGCGGCGTCCCGACCGGCAGCATGAAGCTGCAGGTGGCGGCCAGCGCGGCGGGCGCGAGCAGCAGCAGCGGGTCGAGACCGATACCGACGGCGACGCCGCCGAGGACCGGCAGGAACGTCGACGCGGTGGCGGTGTTGCTGGTGAGTTCGGTGAGCATCAGGATGATCAGGCAGACGGTGCCGATCAGCAGAACGGTCGGCAGACTGCCCAGACCGCTCATCTTCGTGCCGATCCAGTCGCTCAGCTTGGTCTCCTGCACGGCCTTGGCCAGGCTCAGGCCACCGCCGAAGAGCAGCAGCACGCCCCACGGGATGCCGGACTGCGCGGTACGCCAGTCCATGGTCATCGTCATGCCCCGCTCTCGCGTGCTGCGCGCCGCGGGGATGAGGAACAGCGCGATGACGGCGGCGATGGCGACGGCCTCGTCCGTCAGCCTGCCCATGAAGGGGAGGACCGAGGTCAGCCCGGACCAGTCGGTGAGCGGCTCCTTGAAGACCCACAGCAGGGCGGCCGTGGTGAAGACGGCCAGCACGTTCCACTCGCCCCGCGACATCCGCCCCAGCTTGTCGATCTCCTCCTGGATGACCTCCTTGCCGCCGACGACGTCGGTGAGCCGCGTCGGGTAGATCACCCGGGTCAGCAGCAGCCAGGCGATGACCAGGAAGACCGCGGAGAGGGGCACGCCGACCTTCATCCAGTCCGCGAACGCGATGGTGATGTCGTAGTTCTGCTCGACGAACCCGGACAGGATCAGGTTGGGCGGGCTGCCGATGAGGGTGGCGAGACCGCCGATGGTGGCGGCGAAGGCGATGGCCAGCATCAGCCCGGTGGCGAAGTTCTGCGTGTCCTTGTCGGCGGCCAGCTCGGAGACGGGGCCGCCGATACCGGCGTCCGCCCCGGAGGCGCCCCCGCCTTCCCCGGCGCCGACCGCGTCGTCGGTGTTCTCGGCGTTCTCGTCGTTGTCGGTGTTGCCGGCGCCGGTGCGCTTGGCGATCACCAGGGCCAGCACGCTGGTGCCGATGGGCAGCATCATCAAGGTGGTGGCGGTGTTGGACACCCACATGCTGAGGAACGCCGTGGCCACCATGACCCCCAGCACCAGTTGCCGGGGCTTGGTGCCGATGGCCCGCATGGTCAGCAGGGCTATCCGCTTGTGCAGGTTCCACTTCTGCATGGCCAGCGCGATGACGAAGCCGCCCAGGAAGAGGAAGACCGTGGGGTGCGCGTAGGGAGCGGTCGCGTCCCCGATCTCCAGGACGCCGAGCAGGGGGAACGCCACGATCGGCACGAGTGAGGTCACCGCGAGCGGCATCGCCTCGGTCATCCACCACACGGCGACCAGCACAACCACGGAGGCCGTGGTTCTGGCCGGGGTGGACAGTGCTGCGTCCTGAGGGAGGAGGAAGTACGTCGCGAACGCGAGTACCGGGCCGAGGACCCGGCCGAGCCAGATCCGTCGGTTGGGCAGATGCGATTCGTCCGCACCCGGCCGGGGACCGGCCGAGACCCGAGCGCGGGCCTCGACCTGCTGGGTGTCCGTGTTCATGACCGTCCCTTTCGGAAACACTCCGGCCACTCGGCTGTAACCGGCGTGCTGGGGAATGTGGCACGGGTCACTCCGGCTGTCCCTGTTTTGTTCTTAACGGTCGCGGTCGCCGTCGCCCTTGCCCTTGCCCTTGCCCTTGCCCTTCGAAGGCTTGCACTTGACACGGCCACCTTATCGGCAACAGTGTAGCCATTATGGGCATCTGGTCTCAGCCGCAACCCGATTCCCGGTTCGTCGCGGTGGAGGGGCTGCGCATCCACTACAAACGCGCCGGTCACGGCCCGGCACTCCTTCTGCTCCACGGCAGCGCCTCGTCGCTTCAGCACTTCGACGGTGCGGCGGACCTGCTGTCGCGGTCGTACGACGTGATCCGCCCCGACCTGCCGGGGTTCGGCCTGCCCGGCCCGCGCACGGACCGCGACTACCGCATCCCGGCCTACGCCGTGACCGTGGCGCGCTTCGTGGAGGCGCTGAAGGTGCCGCGTTACGCGATGGCGGGCAGTTCCCTGGGCGGCAACATCGCCTGCAACCTCGCACTGGACCAGCCGGACCGGCTGACCGGCCTGCTGCTGGTCAACGCCACCGGATACCCGGAGAAGGCGGTGCCCGCGAGCATGCGCCTGACCCGCAATCCGCTGCTGCGCCCTGTGTTGCGGCGGGTGATGCCGCGCGGCGCCATCGAGCGCAGTCTGCGCTCGGCCGTCGACCCGCGCTCCACGATCGTGGACGACGCCCTGGTCGACCGGGCCCATCAGCTCATGAACCGGCCCGGGAACCGCTCGGCCTTCGTCGACTTCTGCAACACCGACCAGCCCGACCGAAGCGCGCAGATCCCCCGTATCACGGTGCCCACGCTCGTCCTGCGCAGCGCGCGTCTGGACGGCCAGCACTTTGCCCGCGACATCCCCGGTGCCGCGGAGCTGGTGCATCCGCACGGCGGTCACCTGCTGCCCGAAGAAGAGCCCGAGTGGGTCGCGAAGGCGATCGCGGACTTCCTCGGCTCCCGCGCCGACACCCCCACGCACTGAGGCCGAGGAGGCCCGTTCCATGAAGTACTTCGTCGCCCCGGGCGAGGACCGCCGGCTCACCCCCGGCTCGCGGCAAGCCCTGCGCGGCAGTTTCGTCGAGCTGTCCGACGGCGTCACACACTACGAACTGAAGGGCCCGGAAGACGGGGATACGGTCGTGATGGCCGGCGGGCTGACCATCCCGCTGTTCTACTGGGACGGCCTCGTCGCCGAGCTGAACGCCCGCGGACTGCGGACGCCGGCCTTCAGCGCGTACGGCCGCGGCTATTCGGACCGCGTGCGGGCGCGATACGACGAGAACCTGTTCGTACGGCAGCTGGCCGAGCTGACGGACCGGCTCGGTCTGACGGCACGCCCACTGCATCTCGTCGGCACCTCCATGGGGGCGCTCGTCGCCATGGCCTGCGCAGCCCGGCACCGCTCGTCGATGTCCACGCTCACCGTCGCCGGACCCGCCGGTCTGGCGAAACCGCGGCCGACCTCCCCGCACCGGCTGCTGCGCAGCGATCTGCTGGCCGGCCTCGTGGCCCGGCGGCGCGGCCGACGGATACTCCAGCGGCACCTCGGGCACAACGTCCGCGACCCCGAACGCGGTGCGGAACTGACCGAGATGGTCCTCGACGCCTTCCGCTTCGAGGGCTCGCTGCACGCGGTCTTCGACACGCTGCAGCACCTGCCCGTCTCCGGCCGGGACGACCTCTTCCGGCCGACGGGGACGCTGGGCATTCCGACCCTGCTCCTGTGGGGCGAGGAGGACAGCGTCATGCCCCTGGCCCACTTCGCCCCGGCACGCGCCCTGCTGAAGCCCCGGCACCATCACGTCATCCCCGAATGCGGCCACATGGCCCCGTTCGAACGGCCCCGCGGCGTCGCCGACCAGCTCGTCCCGTTCGTGGCCGCACGCAGCGAAAGGCCCGACTCGTGAACAACCCACCGGTCATCGACGTCCTGGTCATCGGGGCGGGCCCCTCGGGCTCCGCCCTGGCCATCGACCTCGTACGCCGCGGCCTCGACGTACGCATCGTCGACAGGTCGCCCCACGCCTTCCGCGGCTCCCGCGCCAAGGGCGTCCAGCCCCGCAGCCTCGAAGTCCTGGAAGACCTCGGCGTCCTGCCCGACGTGCTGGCCGGCGGCAGCACCTACCCCAAGCTCGCGCTCCGTGCCGGGCCCCTCGCGGTGCCGTGGCGAATGTTCCCCCACAAGGAGGCGACCCCGGACGTCCCTTATCCGAACACCTGGCTGATCCCTCAGTTCCGCACGGACCGCGCCCTGCACGCCCGGCTCGGCGAGCTCGGCTGCGAGATCGAGTTCGGCAGGGAACTGACCGAGCTGACGCAGCACGAGGACACGGTCGTCACCAAGGTGTCCGGCACGGACGGCACGCAGGAGATCGCCGCCCGCTACGTCGTGGGCGCCGACGGCGGTTCCAGTGCGGTACGCAAGCAGCTCGGCGTCGGTTTCGTCGGGACGACGGACGAGAGCGACCGGATGCTCGTCGTCGACGCCTCCGTGACCGGTCTGGCACGGGACCGATGGCACATGTGGCCCGGCCGGGGCGGCCGGTTCATCGGCGCCTGTCCGCTGCCCGACAGCGACATGTTCCAGTGGATGATCCGCCTCACGCCGGACGAGGAAGCGCCCTCGCAGAAGGACGACATCCTCCGGCGGATCCACGCCCACACCCACAACCGGCGCATTCAACTGCACGACATCCGCTGGACGTCGGTGTTCCGGCCCAACATCCGCCTGGCGGAAAGCTACGGCCGAGGGCGGGTCTTCCTCGCCGGTGACGCCGCGCACGTCCACACACCGGCCGGCGCCCAGGGCCTGAACACCGGCATACAGGACGGGTACAACCTCGGCTGGAAGCTCGGCCAGGTCCTCGCCGGGGCGGACGCGGCGCTGCTGGACACCTACGAGGCCGAGCGGCAGCCGATCGCCGCCGGGGTCCTGGGCCTGTCCACGGACAAGTGGGGCGGCATCGCCAGGCTCGACCCGACGAGCATGAAGCGGGGCAGGGACGAGCAACAGCTCACCCTCACCTACTACGGCGGCCCGCTCGCCCCCGCCGACGGCACGCGCACCGGGACCCTGCGCGCGGGCGACCGCGCCCCCGACGCCCGACTGCTCGGCGCCGACGGAACCGCGACCCGGCTCTTCGACGTCCTGCGCGGACCCCACTTCACCGCCCTCGCCTACGGCCCCGATGCCGCCCGGGACCTCGAACAGCTCGCCTGGCCGGCGGCGGGCGCGCAGCTGAAGCGGCTCACCGTCGGAGCGTCCGCCGCCGACGGCCGCCCCTTCTCCGACCCCCGCGGCACACTGCGGCGTGCCTACGGCCTGACCGGCGACACGCTGCTGCTCATCCGTCCCGACGGCTACATCGGGCACATCGCCACGTCGGACTTCCTCACCAGCACGCGCACCGCCATGCGTGCCATGACACCGTAGGCAAGGAGCCGCACCATGTACCGGCAGAACCGCCTCCGCACCGATCGGGGGACCGCCGTATGAGCCGCGTACTGCTGCGCGGGGCGCAGGTCGTCACCATGGCGGCGGACCGGCCCGACGCCGAGCGCCTCGACATCCTCGTCGACGGCGACCGCATCGCCGCCGTCCACGAGAACATCGAGGCACCCGACGCCGAAGCCGTCGACCTCTCCGGTCGTATCGTCATCCCCGGCCTGGTCAACGCCCACCTGCACACCTGGCAGACCGCCCTGCGCTCGGTGGGCGCCGACTGGACGCTGATGGAGTACCTCACCCACCTCCACGGCGAGTGCGTCGGCCACTACACCCCGGCCGACATGCGCATCGGCACTCTCGCCGGCGCACTGAACCAGCTCAACTGCGGCACCACCACCCTCGGCGACTGGTGCCACAACGCCCTGTCGCCCGAACACGCCGACGCGGCCGTCGAGGGACTGGTCGAGGCCGGTATCCGCGCCGTGTTCCTGCACGGCACGCCCTACCGCTCTCCGGACACACCGCACCCGCTCGCCGAGATCGACCGGCTGCTCGACGGCCCCGTCCGCGGCCATGGCCTCCTCACCCTGGGCATGGCGCTCCAGGGACCGCAGTACTCCTCGCCCGACACCGCGGTGGCCGATTTCCGAGCCGGCGCAGAACGCGGTCTCCTCGTCTCGATGCACCAGAGCGGCGGGGAGCCCGCACCCGGCTGGCAAGCCGTGCGCTCCGCCGGACTGTTCGGCCCCCTGACCAACGTCGTGCACGGTTCCGGCCTGCCCGACGACTGGATCGCGACGCTCGTCGAAGCGGGCGCCACCTTCACCACCACCCCGGAGAACGAACTGGGCCAGGGACACGGCGCACCCGTCACCGGGTCCCTGCTGCGTCTGGACTCGGCGCCCTCCCTGGGCACCGACACCGACACCGCCGTACCCGGCAAGCTCCTCACCGCCGCCCGGATCGCCCTGGCCCATCAGCGCGGCCTGGACCACGACCGGCACCGGCGGACGACCGGCCTGTACGCCGACTCGCCCTCGGTCACCGCCAGACAGGCACTTTCCTGGGCCACGGTCGGGGGGGGCGAGGGCACTGGGACTGGCCGACCGGGTGGGCCGGATCGAGGTGGGCATGCAGGCCGACCTGCTCGCCGTCGACGCCCGGGCACTCAACCTGTGGCCGGCGCACGACCCGGTCGCCACGGTCCTGCACGCCGACATCGCCGACATCGAGGCCGTGATGGTCGCCGGCATCTGGCGCAAACGCGATCACGCGCTGCTCACCACCGGCCTCGACAGGGTGAAGGAACAGCTCCAGGAGTCCGGGGCACGGCTGCTGCGCAGCGTCCGGCCCGCCGGCTCCCCCGCCTGAGACCGGATCGCCCGGTCAGCCCTCGTCGCGCAGGTGGGCGAGCCCGCTGAGAAGGAGTTCGAGGCCGAAGGAGAACTCGTCCTCGATCGGAACCGGCATCGCCCCGGCCACCGTGACGGTGGCCGGGAAGAGATCCGCGTCCAGACTCCCGAAGACGGCCGCCGGCTGCGCGTCGTCGGCCTGTCCCGCACCGCCGTGCCCGTCGGCCTGCACGGCGAACCCGAGGACGTAGCGGGCCAGGGTCGCGTACGCATACGCGGCCACCCGCGGCGGGAAACCACCGTGGAGCAACACCGCGACACAGCGCTCCCGCAGCGCCATCGCGTTCGGCCCCAGAGGAATCCCCTCGCCCATCAGCCGCGCCGCGTTCCGGTGCCGGGCCAGGGCGTCGAACATGGTGTGCGCGACCGTCCGCAGCGCCCGCTGCCAGCCCATCGCGAGGAGCTCGTCGCCGTTCGGCTCCACGACGCCGAACATGCGGTCCACGACATGAGCGACCAGCGCCGCCCGGTTGTCGAAGTGCCGGTACAGCGTCGCCGTGCCCGAGCCCAGACGCTGGGCCAGCGTCCGCATCGAGAGGGCGTCCGCGCCCTCCTCGTCGACGATCCGGAGCGCCGTGGCGACGATGCGCTCCAACGGCACCGGGGGCCGCCCCGGAGAACGCCGAGCCGATGCCGCGCCCCCTCGCGCAGAACCAGGTGCTGCCACGGAACGTCCCACCTCCTCGGCCCGCACCATAACAACAACGCCGTAGCCGGTATATGACATCCTGGCCCGGTGCTCCTGAAGGATCTCGACGGCAGCGTCGGTCTCCGCCCTGTGCGGTATCAGTTCGCCACGGTCCGGGGCGACTCGTACGACGACAACTGGCTGGTCGTCGAGGGCAGGGTGACAACCCCCGGGGGAAGCTGGTCCTTCGCCGATCCGTGTTTGCTCACCCATGAGGCTCGCCGGGTGTCCGCGTGGCTGCGCGCGGTGGCCGCGGGCACGGTGGCCGTGACCGAAGCCGATGCCGACGGCGTGCTGTCGCCGGACACGTGGTTCGTCGAACCGGTCGTGGCGTTCAGCCTCGCCGACCGAAGCGCGGGCGGGGCCGCGGTGATTCGCGTTCATCTCTCGCTGGAGGCGGCACCCCCGTGGCAGCGGGGGGACGACGGAGCCGACGTCTACCAGTTCGCCGTGGAGATCAGGACGGACGCCGCGGCACTGCGTCACGCGGCTGACCAGTGGGACCTCGCACTGGTCCCCTTCCCACCCCGCTGATCAGCGTTCCTGCGCCCGCACGTGACCTTCGGTGCCGCAAGGTCGATACTGCCGACAGCAGCGTTCCCGTCGACCACCGCCGACTGCTCCGCCGATCCGACAGCCACACCGGAGGTACCCATGAGGATGCTCATCAACGTCTCGTAATTTGGTGCGGCCGCAGGTCAGGACCATGCTGAGGGCTCGTTGGTCAGCAAACTCCCAGCATGAGTCAGGAGACGTGCACGTTGGCGACCCAACTCACCCGTGGGATGGGCAGTTGCTTCAAGGTCTGCGCCTGTTCCCGCCAGACCCGATGCCCCCACCCTTACGCCATTCGCTACCGCGATGCAACAGGCCGCCAGCGCGAGGAGACGGGGTATTCGACGCAGCAATCTGCGATCGAGAGGCTCACCAAGGTCTACAACGAGAAGAGCAACACCCCGCGTCAGCAGGCGGACCTCAAACGCGAGATCGGAAAGCAACGCTTCGGGCCGTACGCCTCCACGTGGCTCACCCGACAGCGACACTACGCTTCCGGCAGTGTCCGCACGGTCAATCAGGTCCTGAACAGCCATATTCTTCCGGTTCTGGAATCCCGCCGGATAAATACCTTCGCGTCGACCGTCGTCGAAGACTTCATCATGTCGATGGAGGAACGTTCCGTCGGCCTGGCCGCGCAGCAGAACTCCTTCGACACGCTCAAGAAGATCCTTCTCGACGCGCGTCGCCGGGGAGGCATCACCGAGGACCCTTTCGACGGAGTGATACCGCCCGAGTACATCCCTCGGAAGATCACCATTCCGGCGCTGGACGAGATCCATGCCCTCAAGGCGGTCGCCAACGACGGCCTCGTCGTCATCATCGACCTGATGTCCGGTTGTGGTCTCCGCAATGGAGAAGCCTACGCAGCCAACACGGAACGGATGGTCGCGGACGACGTCTACCGAATCACCGAACAGATCGAGGGAAAGACGCGCGAGCGGTCACGCCTCAAGCATCGCAAGCCGGGAGAATTTCGCGAAACTCCGATGCCCTGGACGGTGCGCGAGTCACTCCTGCGGTACGAGAAGGACCACGGCGTGTCTGCGGACGGGTACCTTCTCCGGACCCAGCGGTCCGCCCATTGGGCACACACCACGCTCGAATACCAGTGGAACATTGCGAAGAAGAGGGCCGGCATCACGAGGAAGCTGACGACCTACTCTCTGCGCCATTACTTCGCGTCCAACTGTCTCTCCAGGGGCATACCCATCACGGACGTGGCGGAGTGGATGGGGCACAAGAACATCAACATGACCTTCAAGATCTACCGCCACCTCATGCCGGCGTCGATCGGCCGAGCCGCTCGGATCCTCAACGACGGCCTGTGAACACGAAAGGGCCGGGCTTTCGCCCGGCCCTTTACGCAACCCTCTGCTGCTGTGCCCATCGGTCAAGATCTACGATCTTGAACTTCAACTTACCGCCGAAGTAGTACCTGGGGATGCCATGCCGTTGGGACTCTTCGATACATCCAACGCTCGGTCATGTCGAGATATGTGGCCGCATCAGCGACCCCCACGTACTGGCGATCCATCCATTCCTCCTCGTCACACTCACGGGAGGTATACACAACTTTTCCGGCCGCACCCAACGAAAGCGGCCGCGTCACGCTCGGATCTCCACCGACGATGACCGGGCCCGGTCGGCGACGCCCGGGGCTCGGTTGCACAGCAGTAAGTTCAAGCGGACTGCCAGTGGATGAAACCGAGCGAGGTCAGTCCTTCGGACCGACAGAGGCGATCCGACGGGCCACCGACCTCCGTTTGGAGGAGCTGATATGCCGCCCCATTGGTCTGGCCCCAGTGCATAGCCGCCCGCCACATCAGCCTTCCCAGGCCTTCACCGCGGTGCTCTGGGAGGACACCGAAGTACTGCGGCATCAGTTGCGGGGTGCCAATCGCGTCGCGACGGATCTCCATTGGGCCGATAGCGCCGGCCACTCTGCTGTCCGAGACGGCGGTCAGGACTGGGCCGACCGTTCCGGCCCGCATCTGCCCAGAGAGGAAGACGAAGCCGTCGGATGCCATCTGTTCGGCGAAGTCGGCGAAGGTATCTCGTACGCCCGCTGGCCATTCATCGTTGGAGCGCACTGGGCCGTCCGGAGGGATGCAGAGGGTCGTCCTGAAGTCCTTCAGTTGGATGCGCGTACCGCGGCCGCTCGGAGACTCGGGACCGAGGAACCGTACGATGCGCAACTTGCTGGCACCGTGGTCGGCGGCCAGCTTCTGTGCGAGTTCGGTGGCGGCGAGCACGCTGCTTGGTTCGATGCCGTAAAGGTGGACCTTGATCATGCCAGCACCTCGCCGGGACAGCGCGGGGATCAACGTCTCGCCGGGCCGATGGACAATGCTCTCGACGAGGACGGTTTCGGCCTTGCTGTCGGACCAACGGATGTCCTTGTCGTAGCGAAGGAACCACCGATCGGTGGAAGCCGCGGTCAGGGTGTCCGTGAACAGATCCTCGGTCAGTACGGACGGATGGACCGGCCCGATCGTCGGCACGTAGGGCGCCAGCACCACTGGACGTAGCCAGTCCCAGCGGAATCGCATTGCTTCAGGGTACTCATCTCGTGCTCAGGTCTCAGACCCCGACGCGGATGCGCCAGGGCCTGAGGGCAGGTGACCGAAGGGGGTCAGTTCGGGTTGTCGTCGCCGGCTGCGCACGAGCAGGCGCTGCCCTCCATCAGGGCGTCGGCGTCGACCTCGATGACAACGGCGGTAGTGGCAACGAGGCCGGTGGCAAGGACCGGGCGAATGGCCGGCGGACGGCGGGTCAGGATCTCGACGGGAACAGGACTCATGAGGGCACCATCTCCTTGGTGTCTCCGTGCTGGCAGTAGGTGTTCAGTGGTGCCTTCGCCTCCTGGTAGAGCTTGGCGAGCGGTCGGCACACCCGGCAGGTACCGGAGAGCGAGCAGCCCGGACAGCCACCGGTGCGAAGCATGAGCCGATCGGAGATCGCTCCGAGTCGGCGAAGGCCATCGATGCCTTCAGCCATGAGGTCGATCTGGTCATCGCGTCCGATCCAGATCGAGACCCTGGCGTGCGGGTCAGCGTGGAAGAAGGTCACGCCCGCGTTGCAGCCCTGGAAGACCGGGCGCTTACGCAGGTGCTCGGTGGATTGGACAAGCAGCGGCTCGCCCGTGCCGGAGAAGGTCGGCTGCATGTTGGTGTAGACGTGGTAGTCGAGGCCCCAGCTCTCAACCAGGGCCGCCATAGCGTCGACCTCGTGGGCATTGTCCTCTGTGACTACGACGGACACTCGCAGGGGCAGGTCGGCATTGCGGGCTGCAGCCATGCCCTTTCGGAAGTTCTTCCAGGCACCCTTGCGCTGGGTGAGCTCGTCGAAGGAGTCCTCCGTGGCGCCGTACATGGTGACAACGACGCGGTATGGCGGGCAGTCCCGGAACAGCCGCAGCAGCTCGGGTTTCCACAGGCGCGAGGCGTTCGTCAAGACCGTGAGCATCATGCCCTGGCGGTACGCGTACCGGTAGACGCCCTCGAAGTCGGGATCGACTGTCGGTTCCCCGCCCGTGATCTGGAGCCAGAGAACCCCGGAGTCGCGGAAGATGTCGATCAGCTTGACCTTGTCGTCCCACCCCAGGCCGGCGAGGGGGCGTTCGCCGAGGTAGCAGTGCTTGCAACCGAAGTTGCAGTAGAGATTGATCTCCCAACTCGCCCGGGCGAAGGCGAGCTCGGTCGGTTCGCGCACCAGGAGTGCCTCCTGGCAGCTCTGGCCGTCCAGGTCGAGGTCCCAGGCTTCGGTCGCGGTGGCCGCCAGCCAATCGGGCACGCGGTCGTCGACTCGGGCATATTGCCGTAGGTCCTCGTAATGCGAGGCTGGCAGGCGCACGCACACGGTACTCCCCGGACGAACAGCCAGGTAGCCGTCCAGGAACGGGCTAACGATCAGCCGGTGCATCCTTTACCTCTTCTCTTGAGACTGGATCCCGCCCCTGCTGCGACCTGTCCTTCTGAGGTGGGGGAACCTCCAGTTCGAGCAGCAGGGGCGGGGGCATATGGCCGCTTCAGGGCCTGGCCGTCCTCTACGCGACATGGGCGGGCGGTCTCGGGAACGGCATTGGAGACGACCACTGGCCAGGGGGGACGCAACTCATCCCCGGATGTGACGGCGCCTCGGCGACGGACGGCTCGTTCACTCATCGTCCAGTGGAGCTGTTCGAGCCGGAACACACACCGCTGGCAGGCGACGAGCGGGAAGACCACGTCGGCCACCGCGATGTCGCCGACTTCTGCTACCGGGACACCGGTCTGCTCGCACTTGAAGCAGCTGCCGTCCTGCCAGTCGAAGCGCCCCCACAATTCCTCTGGTCTCAGCCCCATGGCATGCCCCCGGTTGTTCGGTGTGGCAGCGGCTTGCCGCCGACGACAGCTACGAACAGCGCAGGGCGGGCGTGCCATGCAAAGGAGAACGGCTCCGCCACCAGCGGCAGCGTGAAGTCCGTGCCCTTCTGAAGGGCCGACACGGCGTCTTCCCACAAGGGATCGCTCCGGTCGACCAGACGGTCAATGGGGTAACGGCCCGACGGCCGAGGCGATGATGCGGATAGTGAGGCGGGCCCATCGCACGGCCGACTCCGGAGTTGGCTGCGATGCAGACCGGATCCGCTCTCCGTCGGTGTGACGCCACTCGCACCAGAAGCCTGGCTGGGGCTTACCGTTAGTGCTGCTGAGCCCGGACGAACGGTGAAGCAGCATGGGGTGATCAGGTCGCATGGTGGCTCGGCTCGGTGTAGATCCACAGCAGACGCCGGGCCACGTTGGCCACGTCGCGCATATAGAAGAAGGCGTTTAAGGCCGCGGTTTCCTTCGTCGGGCGGCCCGTCAGCTCCAGTAGCCGGTAGGCCTGTCTGAACAGGTCCCTGACCTCGGGATCCCCGTCGGCGCCGAGATCCTGGGCGAGAAGGTGGTTCAAATGCTTGATGACGACGGCCGTTCGGGCATTGATGTCCTCGCGGGTCGAGGTCCCGAGCTGCATCCGAAGGGCGGCGTCGGTGCTGTCCGCGATCGACTCCGCGTCGACGGTTGAAGCCTCGGGTTCGTTGGTCACGGTAGCCACCACGCATCTCCCCTCGGTGCCGCATGGCGCGGCTTCCTTGGTTGCTCAGGTTCGAGAACGACCGTAGGACTACCGTCTTTCAACTCCCAAGAAGATTGCGCGAGTTTGCAGCAAGTCGATTGACGACCCCGAACAGGCTCTCGACCATCGAGGTGTCACGCAAATCAGCGCAAGGCAGCAGACAGGAGAGCGCCATGCAGCTACGGTTCCTTGGTAAGAACTCCACCGTGGGAGACTGCCCGACCCTGTACGCCACGGACCGGGATACGTACCTCGTCCAAGGCTGGAAGACCTTCGCTAACGACCTGCTGATGCAACTCGACATTCGCGAGGGGCAGACGGCAGTCGAAGTACCGACGGAGCTGTTCGAGTTCCTGAAGGAGGACGGACTGACAGCCGGCGAGTTCAGGCGGATCGAGGACCCGGTCATGGTCCTCACGCCCGGCGGCACGTACGTCGTCCAGGGCCTGGAGGTCACTGACCCCGAGGCGTTGTCCCAGATGGAGATTCCGGACTACGAGACCGTGGTCGAGGTCCCGAAGGCCTCGATCACCGCCCTACTGGAGGAACCGCGTGGAGTTGATCTCCAGCGCCAAGCGCAACCGGCTCTTTGAGACCTTCACGAAGGACGCCTTCCATCTGGAGCTGAGGGACGACTACTCGGTCCCGGATGAGGACGGGCCGTTTGAGTGCTGGCTTCGGGGAGCGCCGGTCGACTACTCGTACATGGAGCCGTGGGCGCAGCTCATCAAGCGTGTCACCGGAGAGGGCAAGACCGTCCGTCGCGTGCGCGTTGTGACCGAGCCCCACTCTCCCTACATCCAGTGGGAGTACGCCGCTACTCCCCACAACGAGGAGGCCGGCGAGGAGATCCGATGGCTGCCGCGTCACCGGCTTCCCGACGAACTGGTCTTCCCCGTCGGCGGCAACGACTGGTGGTTGTTCGACGGTCGCCTCCTGGCCGTGGGGCACCTCGACACCGACGGCCGCGTGCTCGGCTCCGAGCTGGTCGAGGCCGCCAAGGCCGTTGCTGAGTGCGTCCGCGTCCGAGATCTGCTGTGGGACCTGGCCATCCCGCACCGCGAGTACAAGCCCTGAACCATCCGTGAGCAACCAAGCACAAGAAACGCGCGAGGCACTGGGTGCCCGGCTGCGCGGCTTCCGGAAGGATGCCGGATTCACCAGCGGCCGGGCCCTGGCGCGCGCCCTCAACTGGCAAGAGTCCAAGGTCTCTCGCCTTGAGCACGGTAAGCAGAACGCCAGCGAGCAGGACATCAGGGCCTGGTGCACGGCGACCCGGCACGAGCAACACATCGACGACCTGATCGCCACAGTCCGCCACATCGACGAGCTGTGGCTTGAGTGGCGCCGGCAGGTCCAGACGGGCGCCGAGACCAGGCAGAAGAAGTCCCTGCCCGTCTATGCCAAGACCAAGGTGTTCCGCATCTGGCACCCCAACATGATCTGGGGGACCTTCCAGACGGCGGACTACGCCGCCGAGATCTTCCAGCAGGCCGTCAGTTTCCTGGAGTATCCCAACGACACCGAGGTCGCCGTCGGCAAGCGTCTCGAACGGCAGCGGTACCTCTACGAGGGCAACCGGATCTACAACGTGCTCCTCGGCGAACAGGCCCTGTACTCCAACGTAGGCGGGCCAGAGGTCATGAAGGCTCAACTCGACCGCCTCCTGGCCCTGATGGGACTGCCCCGCGTGAGCCTCGGCATCGTCCCCCGTGCCGCAGCCACCGAGATCTGGCTCGGTCACGGCTTCTCCATGTTCGACGACAAGCTCGTTCTGGTGGAGACCTACTCGGCGGAGTTCTCCGTCACCCAGCCACGAGAGATCGACCTGTATGCCAAGGCCTTCGCCCTGTTGAAGCAGTCCGCGGTCTACGGCACCGCCCTCCGTGACCTCGTCCTCACCGCTACCCGACATTTTGATCAGATGCCGAACGACTAGGAGAGCACCATGTCCCCTGCGACCCCGAATTGGCGTACCAGCTCCTACACGGGCACGGAGAACTGTGTGGAAGTGGCCGACAACAAACCGGAATTGGTGATGGTCCGGGACACCAAGGCCCGCAGCCGCGGAATCCTGGCCATCCAGCCCGCAGCGTGGGCCGTCTTCGTCGAGTTCGCCAAGGACAGATAGCAAAGACGGCCACACCTACCGTTCACGTCTTGTCGGCAGCGGGAGTAGCCGGCCCGGCTGCTGCCACTCGATCCCACGGCGTCGAAGGTTCAACCTTGACCGGCTCAGCCCGTACGGCTGAATCGGAGTCCGGGGAATAACCCGCTCTTCACCGCGATTGTCCGTACTCAGTGATCAAGGTGGAGTTGGGGAGAGACATGAGCAACCTGAAGGTCTTCAGGCTGCGAGGCGGGCGAGCCACAGAGATATCCGGGGCGTCCGTGGGGGTCGAACGCGAACTGCAGGCGCTGATCGAAGCCAACATGGAGGCCATGCTCGGCATCCGCTTCCTTGTGACCGAGTACCGCACCGGTCGTCACAGTGGCCGGATCGACTCCCTCGGCTTGGACGAGAGCGGGACACCGGTCATCGTGGAGTACAAGCGCTCCCGCGACCAGAACGTCATCAACCAGGGGCTCTCCTATCTGTCGTGGCTCCATGACCACCACCATGAGTTCGAGAGTGTGGTCAAGAACAAAATCGGCGCTGAGGCCGCTGCCGAGATCGACTGGTCCAATCCCCGGATCGTCTGCGTCGCCGGGGCCTTCACGCGCCATGACATCGTGGCGATCGAGATGATCGGTCGCAGGATCGACCTGGTAACGTACCGAATCTTCGACGACGTCCTCACGCTGCAGCTCGTTGCCGCGAAGGCCGGCGTCGCCCCTTCTTCAGGGCGGACGATGCTCGACGCCCCTCGATCTTCGGGCTCGCCTGCTCCCAAGTCGGTTCAGCAGTACCTCGACGAGGCGCCGCAGGATCTGAGGGACCTCTGCCGGGATCTGGACGAAGTGCTTCTGTCCCACAGCGACGTGCAGAAGGAGACCCAGGTCCACTACATCGCGTACCGACGGATCAAGAACGTTGCCACCGTACGCGTTCAGCCGCGCAACCGAGTGCTTGTGGTGAACCTGAGACTGAATCCGGACTCGGTCGAACTGCACGACGGTTTCTCGCGAGACATTCGGGGGCTGGGATGTCTCGGTATCCGGGACGGCGTGGAGCTACGGATCGGATCGCGTGCGGACCTCGCACGGTCAGTTGCCCTGATCCAACAGAGCGTCGAGGCATCCTGACTCCCCTCACGCACAAGGGCGGTTGCATAGCCGGTTTACGGTGATGCAACCGCCCTCTTCTGTGCCCCCGCCCCGGCGCCGGAGCCTCTCGCTCTCACTCCTCGGGCCCAGCGGGTTCGAAGTCATCTTGCGTCAGGGCAGCCCGCAGGCGCTCCTCAGCGATGCCAGCATAGTGCTCGGAGAGTTCAATACCTATGAACTCTCGTCCCTCCCGCAGGGCGGCGACTCCTGTAGAACCGGAGCCTGCGAATGGGTCGAGGACCGTTCCTCCTGGCGGGCAGATCTTCACCAGCTCCTGCATCACTTCCACGGGTTTTTGAGTGATGTGCACGCGGCCCTTCTGGGGCTGGCTCGCCGTATAAAGGCCTGGCAGATAGACGGGGTTACGGTTGGGATCCACCGGCCCCTTGGTGCCCCACACGATGTACTCGCAGGACTGCTTGAGTCGGCCCTTCTGTGGCCGGGAGACCGGCTTGTGCCACGAGGCGATCCCCCGCCAGGTCCAGTCGGCAGCCTGGAGCGCGTCCGTCGTCGTCGGCAACTGCCGCCAGTCTGTGAAGACAAGCGCGGTGCCGGACTCGACGGTCGCGCGATAGGACTCGGTGAGCAGGAGGGTGAGCCAGAAGCCGTACGAGCGCTGGTCTCGGTTCTCGCCGGGGAAGTTGGCGAGGTCGTGCTCGGCATCCGCCGAGGTGTACTTCGCGCGCGCTGAGCGGCCTGTGCGCTCGCTGCTTGTTCGGCCACCGCTGTTGTAGGGCGGGTCGGTGATGACGGCATCGACGCTGGTGTCGGGGATGCCCGCGAGGGCGGTCAGCGCGTCGCCTCGGTGAAGGGTGTACGGCATTGCACGGTTCTCTCTTTCAGGGGGCGGTCATGCGCCTGTTTCTCCGCTCGCGGAGGGCTGCGCACGTCGGCGTGGGTCGCTCCGCGGAACTGCGAGGGCAACCGCCGTGGCGAGCAATGCGCTGGAGGTTAACTCCGAATTCCGGCCGCACCCAATGAGGCAGATCTCAGCTCAGCGCCCCGAAACCGCCCGAATTACGGGCCGTTTGGTGCGGCCGGATTCCGTCCCTACAGTCTCGCCGTGTTCGCAGGACGGGACCTGGTTCCGGCCCTGCTGAGCTGTGTCGACGCGTGCCGTTCCGTCCAAAGGACAGCGCGCCTGACACCCCACCGACTGCCTTCCTGATCAGCGAAGGGGACTTCCCATGTGGCGAGTGAGATTACGAGCGCGGCTGGCTGCCGCTTTCCAGTAAGGGGCCAGCGGCCGGAAGTTAGCAGCTCCCGGCCCTGGTTTCCCTGCCTCCCCTCAAGGATTGCGAATTAACCAGCGCGGTGCCGGTGGCCTTTTCGACGAGAACGCCTGCGCCGCGCTGCCTACGAGAAAGAGGCTGCCGATGCAGCATGCCCAGGCGCGCCCCTCCCCGGGCTCAGATTCCCTGTCCCGCCGTTCCATGTGCAGCCCGCGTCCGTGAAGAAGGCCATCGCCATAGCAGGGGCCGTGGCGCTCGGCCCGACGTTGTTGATAGCGCCGTTCGCTGCCGCTCTCGCAGGTTCCAGCAGTGCTCAGGCCGCCTGTTCCGCGGACGGCACACGGGCTGTGGACAGTGCGGAGGTCGCGAAGCTGGTGAAGTCCATCCTCAAGGGCGACGGCAAGGGGTCCGTGTCTGTTTCGGGGCTTTCTCAACCCGTGGAGCAGATAGCGAACGCCGAGACGATCCAGGCCACTGGCATCGCGATGAACGTGCCGGTCCGGGGGCAGATCGTTGCCCTGGCCACGGCGCTGCAGGAGTCGGGGCTGCGGAACCTGGATTACGGGGATCGCGATTCGCTCGGCCTCTTCCAGCAGCGCCCCAGCCAGGGTTGGGGTACGGCTGCCGAGGTTCGCGATCCGGTGCACGCCTCGACGAAGTTCTACGAGGGCCTACTCAAGGTCTCGGGCTGGCAGTCGATGACCGTCGCCCAGGCCGCACAGGCGGTTCAGAAGAGCGGCTATCCCGACGCGTACGCGAAGTGGGAGCCGCTGGCCACGGCCCTGCAGAAGGGCATCGCCAAGTCGCGCGGCCAGGACGAAGGTTCCGGCAAGGGCGGCGACACCGGCAGTGTGGCCGAGCAGACGTCCTCCTCGGCGGCTGCCGCGTGCGGCACCGGCGGGGACGGGGCCTCCTTCGGCCCGACTCCCGCGGGCTCCATACCCGAGGGCTACGAGGTCCCGGCCAGCGCGCCCAAGTCGGTGCGTACAGCGATCCGTTGGGGTCTTGGTCAGCTCGGTACGCCGTATCAGTGGGGCGGCAACTGCTCAGATCCGCACGGCCGGGACCCGATGGGCCGGTGGGACTGCTCGTCTCTGATGCAGGCGTCGTACAAGGCCGGCGGTGTCTCGATCTCCCGAACCACGTACACGCAGGTCAAGGAGGGCAAGGCAGTCAGCGTCGACGCCCTCAAGCCGGGGGACCTCCTGTTCACCCGCGGCACGGCCGCGGCACCCGAACACGTCGGGATGTTCATTGGCCAGGGCTTGATTCTGCAGGCCCCCAAGACCGGCGACGTGGTCAAGATCTCGACCCTCGCCGACTGGCGCGCAGACATCGTCGCCGCCCGCCGGGTCGTCTGACCGGCCCCTTTCTCCCCCTCCCCTCGCTCCATCTCCTCTCGGGCCCTCGCGCGCCCAAAATCGCACTGGAGTTCCAAGTGAAGCTCATGCAGCACGCCCAGTATCTGGCGTACAGCCCCGGCATCACACCGAAGGAGGGCGGTCTCCCCGGCCTCAGCGTGCTGAAGAACGTCGTCTCCTCGATCAACCTCTTCGGGATCATCGCGGTGGTCGGCGCCCTGGCCATCTCCGCCATGGTCTGGGCGTGGGGTCACCACAGCGGCGGTCACCAGGCCGAGGCGAACGGGAAGAAGGGCACGGTCATCGCCGCCGGGTGCGCGCTGCTGCTCGGCGCGGCCAACGGCATCGTCGCGTTCTTCTCGGCAATGGGAACGCAGGTCCACTGATGCCGAAGAAACATTCCCTCGCCGCCCAGGAGCGCACCTACGGGGGCGCCCTCCTCGGTCCTGCGACGTGCCCTGATGGGCGGCCTCGTGCTCGTCGTGCTGCTGGCCGTCGCCGGTCTCGTCGCGTATCTGACCCGTGCGGAGAGCCTCGCCTCCGCGCAGCCCTCCCCGAGCCCGACATCCACGCCGCCGGCCGCTTCGCCGGAGGCGACCGCCGATGAGGGCGAGGCTGTCGCAGCGCCGCCCAGGACGAGCGATCCGATCGTCTTCGCCAAGGCGGCCACCAAGGTCCTGTGGACGTACGACACCCGGTCCTTTTCGCGTGCCGAGCACGTCGCCGGCCTTAAGCGGTGGATGACCGGCGAGAAGAAGTACGCCGACTGGGGCTCCGTCTCCGACCAGATTCCCAGCCCGGTGCTGTGGTCGCGGATGCACGACAACCAGCAGCGCGCGACCGCCAAGGTCGGCGAGGGCCACTTCCCGCAGGCGTTCAAGACCGCCCTGGCCGAGGACCCCGGTGCGATCACCGAGGCGTACGTCTACGCCGTCACGGTCACCGGCAAGCAGTCCATCGCTTGGAAGGGCTCCGGGTCCGGGGCCGAGTCCCGCTCCACCACGCTCGCCGTCCAGTGCCGCCCCGATGAGGCCTGTGCCCTGGTCGGCGTGCTGCCGAACGTCGCGCCCTGACACCCCCGATTCCCGAAAGGAGGTGCCCCCATGGGGGCTTGTGACCTTCCCCTGATGAGCGCGGTGTGCGACACCGTCGGCGGGGTCGTCGGTTCGACCGGCGAGGCGATCACCGATGGCATCGGTGCCTGGATCGCCAAGTCGATGGGCGAGCTGGCCCAGTCCGCCGCGGACCTGGCCTCGACGGCGGTCGACAAGACCACGGCCGTCGATCTCAACGCCGAGTGGTTCCGCGACAACTACGAGCTGCTGCTGCCCATCGGTCTCGTCCTGACCGTCGGCACGTTCTGTCTGCAGCTGATGCGGGCCGCCTGGCGGCGTGACGAGCGCGCCCTCGCGCAGGCGGTGACTGGGACGGTGGCGGGCGTCCTGTTCGCGTTCGCTGCGATCGCCTGCACAACCGTCGCGCTGACCGTCGTCGACGCGCTGACCGCCGGGCTGTTCAAGGCGGCGAACACTTCGGTCGACGACGCCATCCGTCGCATCATCGAGGTCAACAACCTGGGCCCGATGTACGCGTTGGGCTGGACCATCCCAGCCATGGTCGGCCTCGGGTGCGCCATCGGCGCGTTCCTGTACTGGGCGGTGATGGTCGCCCGGAAGGTCGGCATTCTGGTCCTGGTGACGCTGGCGGTGTTCGCCGGCGCGGGCGGTGGCTGGGAAGTCGCGCGACGCTGGCGGCGCGGGTGGATCGAGGCGACCGCGACTCTGATCGTCAGCAAGCTGCTGATGACGATCGTGTTCCTGCTGGGCGTCTCGGCCATGGGCAAGAGCGACGCCTCCGACGGACTCGCCGCCCTGTCCGACGCCATGGCGGGTATCGTCGTCATGGTCCTGGTGATGCTGTGCCCCTACGCCACGTACAAGTTCGTGCACTGGGCGGCCGACGGCGGCGGCCAGGACGACCTGCACCGTACGGGCGTCGCCGGTGTCGCGGTGGCTGCCGGTGCGGCGAAGACCGCGGGCCAGCTGGCGATGCAGGCCGGTACGGGCATGCGGGCTCCGCAGGGTCCTGCGAAGGTTCCGGGCCAGGGCTGGGGCGGTGTCGCCTCCGGCATCGACCCGACCGGCGGTTCCGCCGACGGCGACCAGCCGAAGCAGACCCACTTCCGATTCGGTGAGGACCCGAACGCGACGGGTGACAAGGGCCGGGCTCTGATCCGGCGGCCTCCGACCGACGGTGACCGCGGGCAGGCGTTGATCCAGCGTCCCGGCGAGGGGGCGGCGGCCGACGCGACGCCGGTCTCGACAGGGCCGACGCCCCAGGGCGCTGCGGTGGCGCCGCCGCGCATCACGCACCTGGATCCGCCGGCACCCCGGCGTCCCGGGCCGGGGAGCGGACCGTCTCCGCAGGGCGGTGCCACGCCGCAGCGGTGGGTCTACCCCGAGCCGCCGGGTGGATCGGGGTCGTAGACCTCGCCTGACGGGGCGGGCGGCACCGGTCGCCTCCGGCACCGCCCGCCCCGTCTCCTCCCCCTCCTTCTTCTTGCTCTCCACGTTCCAAGGACGGCTTCGCCATGCTTTCCGACACCTCTCAGCCCGACGGTCCGGCCACCGTGAAGTTTCCGCATCGCTCGCGGCGCGGCGTACTGCTCGGCCTGTCGGCTCCTCAGCTGATCGTCGTCACCCTCGCCGGGCTGCTGCTGCTCGCGGTACTGCTGACCTCCGGCGTCCCCGGGGCGCTCAAGCTGATCCCGCTGTGGGTGGTCATTCTGGCTGCGGTGTTCGTCCGCCATCGCGGACGGTCCCTCGCCGATTGGGCGCCCGTCGCCGTGGGGTACGCGCTGCGTCGCTTCCGGGGCCAGCTGGTCTGGCTCGCCCGGCCGTCCACCCGTCCGCGCCGCGAGGGCCTGCTGCATCTCCCGGGCACGGCGGCATCCCTGCGGATGGTCACCGCCCCGCACGGCCGCTTCGGTGCCGTGCACGATCCGCACCACGGCACGCTCACCGCGGTCGTCAAGGTCTCCTCGCGTGCCTTCGCTCTGCTCGACCCGGCCACCCAGGCCAGCAACGTGGCGGGCTGGGGGCGCACGCTGGCGGCTCTCGCGCGCACCGGGCACATCGCCCGTGTCCAGGTCCTGGAGCGCACGGTGCCCGACTCCGGCGACGCGCTCAACCGCTACTGGCACGAGCACGGCAACGCCCAGACGCACCTCGCTGGCCCCATCTACCGCGACCTGCTGGCCGACGCCGGCCCGGCCGCGGCCCCGCATGAGGCCTACGTCGCGCTCGCCCTCGGCCTCAAGGCTGCCCGGCGTCTGATCAACCAGGCCGGCGGCGGACTCACCGGTGGCTTCGCCGTCCTGGCCCAGCTCGCGGCCACCTTCGATCAGGCCGCCCGCAACTCCGGGCTGGCGCCCAGCGGCTGGCTGGACGCATCCGAGATCGCCGCCGTGATCCGTACGGCGTACGACCCGAAGGCGTCAGCCGCTTTGGACCAGAGGTCGGCCTCGGGCCGCGCGCAGGCCGAGCCCGCTGCCGCTGGCCCCGTCGTCCTGGTCGAGAAGGCCGACCGGATCCAGACCGACTCGGCCCACCACGCCACGTTCTGGGTCGAGAACTGGCCCCGCATCGAAACCTCACCCGGCTTCCTGCACCAGCTCCTGTTCACCTCCGGCGTACGCCGCACGCTGTCGCTCACCTACGAGCCCAAGGGCCTGGACTCCGCGCTCAAGGACGTTCAGCGCCGCAAGGCCACCGTGATCGCGGACGCCGCCGAGCGGCAGCGCAAGGGGCAGGTCGACTCCGAGGAGGACTCGGTCGAATACGCCGACATCAAGCAGCGCGAGCGCCAGCTGATCGCCGGACACGCCGACGTCGCCCTCACCGGCCTACTCACCGTGAGCGCCGACACCGACGAGCAGCTAAACGCCGCCTGCGCCGCGATCGAGACCGCCGCCGTCGCCGCCCTCATCGACCTGCGCCTCCTGACTTGGCAGCAGGCCGAGGCCTTCACCAACTCCGCCCTGCCCCTCGCCCGCCCGTAGCGCACCCGCACCATCCTCTCGCGCTCTACCGAAGGGCACCCCCATGCCGACCGAGCCCCTGCCCGAACTGGCTCCGGACTTCGTCCCGTTCGCCACCGCCGCGCTCGACTTCCACCAGGCGATCAACATGCCGGTCGCCCCCATCGCCGCCGGCCGTGCCGAACTCGACTCCCTGCACGCCCATGTCGTCGCGCTGTACGGGTTGCTCGACGCCCACACCGCCCGCACCACCCCGGTGGCCAGGGCGGAGGGAGACCATCTGCGGGCGTGCCGGATCCGGCTGTGGCAGGCAGCCGAGCACCTCCACGCCGCCTTCCACGCCGCCCCGCACCCCGGCACCGGCTGCCTCCCCACCCGGGAGGCGTGCCGGGCCCGGCGGCCCGAGAGAGTGCCCGAACTCACCGTGTGCCGGCGCCACCTGGCCACCGCCACCCGCGTCCGCCGTGACCACACCCCGGCCGATCTGCGCGACCCCTTCACCGGCCTCACCCCCCACTGACCATCAGGAGCACCATCCCCATGGCCTCTCGGACTACCCGCGCCAGCGCCAGCCCGCTGTTCGTCCCGCGCAAGAGCGACCGCCGTACGGCGCGCGCCGCCCGTCATCAGTTCGCCGCCGCCCGCGACCAGGCCCGGCACGCCGCCCGTCCCGAAGCCCGCCCGACCGCGCCCGGTCTCGACCCCGAGCTGCGGGCCACCTACCCGGCCGCTGGCCGACCCGGTCCGGCCTCGGCCCGCGGCGGCCGTCTCAAACTCCCCGCCCACCGGATGACCACAGCCATCGCATCGGGGGCCTACCCCTTTCTCGCGGAGGGCGGTCTTGGCGCGCAGGGCATCTACATCGGCCGTGACGTCCACGCCGAAGCGGCGTTCACTTACGACCCGTTCGCTCTGTACGGGCGCCTCGACGCCTTCACCAACCCCAACATCCTGCTGGCCGGGATCATCGGCATGGGCAAGTCCGCCCTGGCCAAGTCCCTCGCGGTGCGCGCCGTGGCCTTCGGCTACCGGATCTACGTACCGTGCGACCCGAAGGGCGAGTGGACCGTCGTCGCCCATGAGCTGGGCGGGCAGACCATCGCGCTCGGCCCCGGGCTGCCAGGACGCCTGAACCCCCTGGACGCGCCCGCCCGCCCGTACGGCGTCAGCGAGGAAGACTGGACGAGCGAGGTCCGCAAGCGGCGCCTGCTGCTGCTCGGCTCGCTCGCGAAGACGGTCCTTGGGCGCGAACTGCATCCCATGGAACACACCGCCCTTGACGTAGCGCTCGACCAGGTCGTCGCCCACGCCGAGGCCAACGGCACCACCCCGCTGCTGGGCGAGGTCGCCTACGTCCTCGGCTGCCCCGCGCGGCTCGACGCCGCGCTCGGCGAGCTGTCCGGCCGCCTCGGACATGCCGCCGAGGACCTCGCCCACGCCCTGCGCCGACTCGTGCACGGCGACCTGGCCGGCATGTTCGACGCG
Organism: Streptomyces sp. TRM68416; assembly: GCF_014596915.1. Classification (GTDB taxonomy): domain Bacteria; phylum Actinomycetota; class Actinomycetes; order Streptomycetales; family Streptomycetaceae; genus Streptomyces. The sequence goes on along the minus strand of NZ_JACVWU010000017.1, from coordinate 943 downwards.
CCGAGCACCGTGGCCTTCGACCCGAGCGCGCCAATGCTGTCCATCGACCTGTCCCGCCCCGGCGGAGCGGGCGACGACACCGCGCTCGTCCTGGCCATGACCTGCGCCTCCGCCTGGATGGAGTCCGCACTCGCCGCCCCCGCCGGAGGACGGCGCTGGGTGATCTACGACGAGGCCTGGCGCGTCATGCGGCACGTCGCGCTGCTGGAGCGAATGCAAAGCCAGTGGAAGCTCTCCCGCGGCCTGGGCATCGCGAACCTCATGGTCATCCACCGCCTCAGCGACCTGCTGGCCGCCGGTGACGCCGGCTCCCGCGGCCGGGCCCTGGCCGAGGGCCTACTCACCGACTGCTCCACACGGATCATCTACCGCCAGGAACCCGACCAACTCGCCTCCACAGCAGCCCTGTTGGGGCTCACCGGCGTCGAGACCCAGGCCGTCTCCGCGCTCACCAAGGGTCGCGACCTGTGGAAGGTGGCGGGCCGATCATTCATTACTCAACATCTTCTGCACCCACGGGAGCGTGAGCTGTTCGACACGGATGCACGAATGGGCGCAATCACTCGTCCTTGATCAATCCCACCATTCGGGGCCGGCGCCACGTCCCGGCCCCCGCCTCTTCCCGCCCCGAGCGTTCCTAGGAAGTCCCCTTCATGTCTCAGCAGTACAAGATCCGCCGCGCGATGCATCGCCTCGTCCAGAGCTACCTCCGCGCCACGGCAGTCAACACCTCTCACGGCCATATCCCCTGCCACAGGCCCGTTCAGTGCCCATGACCAATCCCGGCGCCTCGACACCCGCCAGGCTCCGCCGCCCAACGAATCAAATCTCCGCCATGGCTGAACGGCCGCCGATGACATGCGAAGTCGACTCTCCTGCGCCCGATTTCGCCGCACCGGCCGCAGAACACCAGGGCACCACTGCGGCCGGCAGAGCAACTAGC